>NZ_JABMLC010000001.1:0-1688707 GCF_013204925.1 Frigoribacterium sp. VKM Ac-2859
ACTGCAAGGGGGACCTTGTGGGAGAGTAGGACACCGCCGGACTCCTTTTAGTGCGAACAGCACACGAAACACCAGAAGAGCCGCCCCAGTTGGGGCGGCTTTTCTGCGTTACGGGACGATTCTCGCCCAGCCGAACCGCGCCTCCTGCAATCGTGGTCGCTTTGGTAGAGTCGACCCTTCACAACTCGACAGCTGGCAGAGAACAACAGAGGAGCACTTCGGTGACTGATCGCGACGACGACGACCGCAAGGACGGCCCACGCCGTCCCTCCTCGGGCTCTGGCAGCGGGGGAGCGAACCGCGGTGGGGGCACAGGCCGGCCCTCGTTCGGTGACCGGAGTCGATCCTCGAGCGATCGCCCGGCTGGCGGGCGTCCCCCGCGCGGCGACCGTCCCTCCGAGGGACGACCCACCAACGGACGTCCCAGCGGGGGGCGACCCGCGAGCGGCGGCCCACAGCGCGGAGATCGACCGTCCTACGGTGATCGGCCGCAGCGCGGGGATCGTCCCTCGCATGGTGACCGGCCTCAACGGGGAGACCGTCCGTCGTCCGGCGATCGTCCGCAGCGCGCCGGTCGCCCGGGTGGCGACGATCGTCGCGGAGCAGGGCCTCGTGCCGGTTCGACGGGACGTGGCGATCGTCGAGAGGGCTGGACGCCCCGCGAGACCCCGGAAGACCGTGACCCGTTCGGCATCAAGTCGGTCCGTCCGGCGCAAGAGGTCGCGCACGTCCCGGACGACGTCGAGCCCCGTGATCTCGACAAGGTCGCCCGTGGTGAGCTCAAGACGCTCAGCAAGGAGAACGCGGACTGGGTGGCCAAGCACCTGGTCATGGCTGGTCGTCTGATCGACGAGGACCCGGAGGAGGCCCACAAGCACGCCCTGTCGGCAGGACGTCGGGCCGGGCGCATCTCCGTCGTCCGCGAGACGATCGCCATCACCGCCTACCAGGTGGGGGACTACGCCCTCACCCTCCGCGAACTACGCACCTACCGTCGCATCTCGGGCCGTGATGACCAATTGCCTCTCATGGTCGACAGTGAACGGGGTCTGGGTCGTCCCGAGCGGGCGCTCGAGCTCGGGCGGTCCGTCGACGTGTCGACACTCGACGTCCAGGTGCGCGTCTCACTGGCCATCGCGATGTCGGGTGCACGTCTCGACCTCGGCCAACCCCAAGCTGCTCTCGGCGAGCTCGAGATCCCCCAACTCGACCGGACGAAGGCGTTCAGCTACAGCCCGGCCCTCTTCGCCGCCTACGGCACGGTCCTCGAGGATCTCGGTCGCCCCGACGAGGGGGAGAAGTGGCTCGAACTCGCCGACCGGGCCGAGGACGCTCTCGCGGCCCTCGAACACGGTGGCGCCGACGGCGAGACCGTGGAGATCGTCGAGGAGGACGTCGAATTCTTCGACGAACGACCCGTCGCCCTCGACGAGCCCGCTGAGCTGACCACAGAAGAGTCCGATGAACCGACGTCTGACGAGTCCGGTGAGCCGGCACTCGGCGAGCCCGGCGAGGTGTCAGCGGAGCCTCAGGGCGGCGCCGACGACCTGGACGGACCCGAGCAGCGTCCGGATGATCAGACGGACGAGCAGCACGACGAAGAGCAGGGCCAGCACGATGAGACTGCCGATCCCGAGACGGCCCCGCAGGGCACGGACCACGTCGACGACCACCGTGCCTGACGCGGTGACGCCTCTCGACGGCGTCGACACCGTCCTCGCCGACCTCGACGGGGTCGTCTACCGGGGACGGCACGCCATCGACCACGCGGTCGAGAGCCTGACGGATCTGGCTCGCACCCGTCGGGTCGGGTACGTCACGAACAACGCGTCGCGGACCGCCGAGACGGTGGCCGGTCAACTGGCCGGTTACGGACTCTCGGTGGGCGCGGACGACGTGGTGACGTCCCCGCAGGCCGCGGTGCGCCTCCTCGTCGATGCCGTGCCGGCCGGCTCGACGGTGCTGGTCGTCGGCGGCGAGGGCCTGACGTCGGTGCTCGAGGCCGAGGGCTTCGTCGTCACCCGTTCGGCCGACGACGCGCCCGCGGCGGTCGTGCAGGGTTTCAGCCCCGACGTCGGATGGGCGCAGCTCGCCGAGGCGTCCTTCGCCTTGCACACGGGCATCCCGTGGATCGCGACGAACACGGACTGGACGATCCCGCAGGAGCGTGGTGTCGCGCCCGGCAACGGAACGCTGGTGTCCGCGGTCCACACGGCCGTCGGGCGCCTGCCCGTGACCGCCGGCAAGCCCGAGACCCCGATCTTCACCGCGGCCGTCGAGAGGTTCGGGGCGACGAAGGCCGCGTTCATCGGGGACCGGCTCGACACCGACATCGTCGGCGCGAACGCCGCGGGACTCGTCTCGATCCTGGTGCTGACCGGCATCGACGGCGCGAAGCAGGTGCTCGCCGCCGACGCGAAGTCCCGGCCGGACTTCATCGTCGGCGACCTCCGTGAGTTGGACCAGCCGTACCCCGACACCGTCGAACACGACGAAGAGGACGTGCACGTCGTCACGGTCCGTGGGGCGAGCGTCGCCGTCCGCGGTCACGTGGTGCGGGTGTTGTCCGACGGAGGCGACCCCGTCGACCTGCTGCGCGCGGGGGCCGCCGCGGTGTGGGGGACAGGCAAGGCCATCTACGGGCTCGACGTCGACCCGAAGCTGCACGCCGACGGCTGATCGCTCCCGACCCGACCGTCAGGGGCGGCGGCTAGTCTGGACGGCACCATGAGCGACCATCCCGACGCGACCGTCCGCGGCGACACCGACCTCGACGTCGTGGACGCCGGAGACCGTCAGGAGGCGCAGGTGGCGTCCGCCGAGCAGCTGTCGGGCATCGAGTCCCTCCCCTTGTCCTCGCGGGCCGAGGCCTTCGCCGCGATCCACGACGAGCTCCGCGCCGTGCTCGAGGGCACCACCGACGACATCGGTCAGGGCGGTCGATGACGGCCGCCGAAGCGCCGGGGGATCGACTCGACTCGGTTCTCGCCCGGCGTGGTCTCGCCCGGTCACGGACGCATGCCGCCCGCTTGTTGTCGGACGGATTGGTGACCGTCAACGGCGTGGGAGTGGTCAAGGCGTCCGCTCGGGTGGGCGAGTCGGACGACGTCGCCGTCGCCGGCCTCGACCACTACGTGAGTCGTGCGGCACACAAGCTCCTTGGCGCGCTGGACGCGTTCGGGGTCGACCCCACGGGCCGGACGGCCCTCGACGTCGGAGCGTCCACGGGCGGGTTCACGCAGGTCCTCCTCGAGCGCGGGGCCGAGCACGTGGTCGCCCTCGACGTCGGCCACGGTCAGTTGGCCAACCCGGTTCGTTTCGACCCGCGAGTCACGATCGTCGAGGGCGAGAACGCGCGCTACCTGACGGCCGAGCGGTTCGCGGCGTTGACGACCCGTGCCTCCTCGGTGTCGCTCGTGGTGGCCGACGTGTCGTTCATCTCCCTGACGATGGTGCTGCCCGCACTCGTGGCGAGCGTGGGTGTGGACAACGACTTCGTCCTGCTGATCAAGCCGCAGTTCGAGGTCGGCCGACAGGGCGTCCGGGAGGGTCTCGTGCTCGACCCCGTGCTGCGGAACGAGGCCGTCACCACGGTGTTGTGGGCCGCCCACGACCTGGGGCTCGGCACGGCCGGGCTCATCTCGTCCCCGATCGTCGGCGGCTCGGGCAACCGCGAGTACTGTGTGCACTTCTCGGCCTCGGTCGGGACGAATCCGACAGAATGGCTCAGCACGGCCGACAGCTTGACGAGAGGGTGAACGACATCTCTTCGACACGACACATCCTGGTCGTCTCGCACACGGGGCGTCCCGACTCCATCGACGCCGCCCTCGAGGTCTGCGGGTTGTTGGGCGACGCCGGTGTGGTTCCCGTCCTTCCCCGCGACGAGTGGGACGACATCCGTCGGGCTCAGCCCACGGCCGCCATCGACGACGTCGAGATCCTGTTCGACGGCGTGGCCTGCGACGACCTCGAATGCGTCATCGTCCTGGGTGGCGACGGCACGATCCTCCGTGCCGCCGAGTTGATCCGCGGTACCCGCGCTCCCATCGTCGGGGTCAACCTCGGCCACGTCGGGTTCCTGGCCGAGAGCGAGCGCGACGAGATGGCCGACACCGTCGCCCGCGTCCTCGCGGCCGACTACGAGGTCGAAGAGCGGTTCGCGCTCGACGTCAAGGTCACCAACGGTGACGAGGTCGTCTACGAGACCTGGGCCATGAACGAGGCCACGGTCGAGAAGGCCTCACGCGAGCGCATGCTCGAGGTCGTCATCGAGGTCGACGGTCGTCCCCTGTCGTCGTTCGGCTGCGACGGCGTGGTCATGTCCACGCCGACCGGCTCGACGGCCTACTCGTTCTCGGCCGGCGGCCCGGTGGTGTGGCCTGCCGTGCAGGCGTTGCTGCTCGTGCCGCTCAGTGCCCACGCGCTCTTCGCCCGACCACTCGTCGTCGGGCCCGACTCGGTGCTCGCCGTCGAGGTGCTGAGCCGCACGGACGCTCGCGGCATCCTGTGGTGTGACGGTCGCCGCGAGCACGACCTGCCCCCGGGGGCCCGGGTCGAGTGCAGCCGCTCCGACCAGCCCGTGCGACTGGCCCGCCTGCGGACGGGCCCGTTCACCGATCGCCTCGTGGCCAAGTTCCAGCTCCCCGTCACGGGCTGGCGCGGACCGGCCACCGTCGAGGACGTCGCCGTCGGGGCCACCATCACCCCGACCACGTCCGATCCGGCCCGCGAGGGCGACCGATGATCGAAGAGATCTCGATCCGCGACCTCGGCGTGATCGGTCGCGCGACCCTGCCGCTCGGCCCCGGCTTCACGGCCGTCACCGGCGAGACGGGGGCGGGCAAGACCATGGTCGTCTCGGCGCTCGGCCTGCTGCTCGGTCAGCGTGCCGAGAGCGGCGTCGTCCGCTCGGGCAGCCCCCAGGCCGTCGTGGACGGCCGCTGGCTGGTCCCCGCCGAGGGGGCCATCGTCGAGCGCGTCCGGGACGCGGGCGGCGACGTCGACGACGGCGAGCTCTTCCTCAGTCGCGTGGTCTCGGCCGAGGGGCGTAGCCGTGCGGTGGTCGGCGGACGCACGGCCCCGATCGGCGTGCTCGGCGACCTCGCCGACCACCTCGTGGTGGTCCACGGCCAGTCCGAGCAGATCCGACTGAAGTCCGCTGCCGCCCAACGCGCGGCCGTCGACGCGCACGGCGGGGCCGCCCTCGCCGAGGCCGCCGCACACTACCGTGGCGCGTACGACGCCTGGCTGGCCGCCCGAGCCGAATTGGACGAGATCACCCGCGACCGCGACGCCCGACGTGACGAGGCCGACACCCTGCGGGCCGCCATCGACGAGATCGAGGGCCTCGCCCCCGTGGCCGGCGAACTCGACGAGCTCGACGCCACGGCCGAGCGACTCAGCAACGCCGAAGACCTCAGGCTGGCCGCCGGTCTCGCCCACGAGGTGCTCTCGACCGACGCGGTCGACGGGACGCGCGACGTCGTCTCCCTCGTGGAGGAGGCACGCCGTCAGATCGAACGCGTCTCCCCGCACGACCCGGCGCTCGAGCCCATCGCCGACCTGCTGGCCGAGGTCAGCGTGCAGGTCGGCGAATCCGCCTCCCGCCTGTCGAGCTACCTCGGCACCCTCGACGCCGACGTGGCCGTCGAACTCGAGTCGGTGCAGACCCGGCGCGCGGACCTCGCCGGGCTCGTCCGCAAGTACGGCCCCACCCTCGACGACGTCATCCGCCTCCTCGACGACGGCAGCCGACGCCTGGTCGAGCTCGACGGCGACGACGACCGCCTCGCGCACCTCGACGACGAGGTCGCCGAGCTGCGGGCCGAGGCCGAACGACGGGCGGGCGTCCTCGGCGACCTGCGCCGCGCCTCCGGGGCCGACCTCTCGACGCGGGTCAGCGCCGAGCTGAGCGCCCTCGCCATGACCGGTGCCGAGATCGTCGTCGAGGTGTCGCCTCGGGACGAGCTCGGGACGAGCGGCGGCGACGTCGTCTCGCTCCTGCTGAGGCCGCACCCCGGCAGCGAGCCCCGCCCCCTCGGCAAGGGCGCGTCCGGCGGCGAACTCTCGCGCGTCATGCTCGCGCTCGAGGTCGTCATGGCCGGGTCGAGCGACGTGCCCACCTTCGTCTTCGACGAGGTCGACGCCGGCGTCGGCGGTTCGGCCGCGATCGAGATCGGCCGACGCCTGGCGGCGCTCGCCGAACGGGCACAGGTCATCGTGGTGACGCACCTGGCCCAGGTCGCCGCGTTCGCCACCAACCACCTCCGCGTCGTCAAGGACGCCTCGGGCGAGGTGACGGCGAGCAGCGTGCACCAGCTCGAGGGCGACGAGCGCGTCGCCGAGATGGCCCGGCTGCTCTCGGGACTGCCCGACAGTTCCAGCGGTCTCGAGCACGCCCGTGAACTGCTCGAACTCGCCTCGTCGGCCCGACGACCGGCCCCGGCCGACACACGTTCGTAACAGGCGTGGTCTGTCGGAACGGCTCGGTGTGACATAGGATGGAATCCCGTGGTGAACGTTGAGAACTCGGGTCCAGATGCCAGCACGACGAAGCACATCTTCGTCACCGGAGGCGTCGTCTCCTCCCTCGGAAAAGGCCTGACGGCCGCCAGCCTGGGCAATCTGCTCACGGCCCGCGGGTTGCGGGTCGTCATGCAGAAGCTCGATCCGTACCTGAACGTCGATCCGGGCACCATGAACCCGTTCCAGCACGGTGAGGTCTTCGTCACCGACGACGGCGCCGAGACCGACCTCGACATCGGGCACTACGAGCGGTTCCTCGACATCGACCTCGGTCAGTCGGCGAACGTCACGACGGGGCAGATCTACTCGACCGTCATCGCGAAGGAACGACGCGGCGAGTACCTCGGTGACACCGTGCAGGTCATCCCGCACATCACCGACGAGATCAAGCGGCGCATGCGTCAGCAGGCCGACGACGACCCCAAGCCCGACGTGATCATCACCGAGGTCGGCGGCACGGTCGGCGACATCGAGAGCCAGCCGTTCATCGAGGCCGCTCGTCAGGTGCGCCACGAGCTCGGTCGCAAGAACGTCTTCTTCGTGCACGTCTCCCTCGTGCCCTACATGGGCGCGTCGGGCGAGCAGAAGACCAAGCCGACCCAGCACAGCGTCGCGGCCCTGCGCTCGATCGGCATCCAGCCCGACGCCCTCGTGCTGCGCAGCGACCGTCCGGTCAGCGAGAGCAACAAGAAGAAGATCGCCCTGATGTGCGACGTCGACGAGGACGCCGTGGTCAACGCGAAGGACGTCGCGAGCATCTACGACATCCCGGCCATGCTGAACGACCAGGGGCTCGACGCGTACATCATCGACCACCTGGGCCTCGGCGAGAAGGCCGGCGAGGTCGACTGGTCGGGCTGGCAGCCCGTCCTGACCGCCGTCCACGAGCCGAAGCACGAGGTCACGATCGGCCTGGTCGGCAAGTACATCGACCTGCCCGACGCCTACCTCTCGGTCACCGAGGCCCTCAAGGCCGGCGGGTTCGCACACCAGACCAAGGTGTCGCTGACCTGGATCCCCTCCGACGACTGCGAGACCGCCGAGGGCGCCGCGAAGGCCCTCAGCCAGGTGGACGGCATCTGCGTGCCCGGTGGCTTCGGCATCCGCGGCATCGAGGGCAAGCTCGGTGCGCTGCGCTTCGCCCGCGAGAACGGCCTGCCGGCGCTCGGCCTGTGCCTGGGCCTGCAGTGCATGGTCATCGAGTACGCGCGCAACGAGGCCGGCCTGACCGGCGCCTCCTCGTCCGAGTTCGACCCCGACACCGAGTACGCGGTGGTCGCGACCATGGCCGAGCAGGTCGACATCATCGCCGACGGTGACCTGGGCGGCACCATGCGCCTCGGCCTCTACCCGGCCGCGTTGACGCCGGGTTCGCTCGCCGCCGATCTCTACGGGTCCGAGCTGGTGTCCGAGCGTCACCGTCACCGCTACGAGGTCTCGAACCAGTACCGTCAGCAGATCGCCGACGCGGGCCTGCGCTTCTCGGGTACCTCACCCGACGGCACGCTCGTCGAGTACGTCGAACTCGACCGCGACGTCCACCCGTTCTACATCGGGACGCAGGCCCACCCCGAACTGCGGTCCCGCCCCAACGACGCACACCCGCTGTTCGCCGGGCTCGTGGCGGCGTCGCTCGAGCGCCACGATGCGAGCAAGCTGTTCGCCGACGAAGCCGACGCCGCCGAGGTCGTCGCGTGACCGACGCGACCGGTGAGCCGCTCGCCGACGAACCGGCGTCGCCGACGATCACGAAGTCCGAGGTCGTCTTCGAAGGCGCGGTCTGGAACGTCAAGCGCGACACCGTCGACTACAACGGCTCGCCGATGGTGCGCGAGTACGTCGCGCACACCGGTGCCGTGGCGGTGCTGGCCGTCGACGACCAGCAGCGCGTGCTCGTGATCAAGCAGTACCGGCACCCGATCCGCTCCCGCGACTGGGAACTGCCCGCCGGCCTGCTCGACGCCGAGGGTGAGAGCGAGCTCGACGCCGCGAAGCGCGAGCTCGCCGAAGAGGCCGACCTGCAGGCGACGAACTGGGACGAGCTCGTCTCGTTCCACACCACACCCGGCGGCAACGACGAGATGGTCACGGTCTTCCGGGCGACCGGCGTCGGCGCCACGGCGGACGCGTTCGAGCGGAGCGACGAAGAGGCCGACATCGAGAAGCGCTGGGTCTCGCTCGACGAGATCGTCGACGGAGTGCTGGCCGGCCGGCTGCACAACTCGATCCTCAGCATCGCGGCGCTCGCCGCGGTCGCGTCCCGCTGAGGCGTGCGTCGCCGAGGTGGCACGGCGGTCCCGGCCGTAGCCTGACCTCGTGACGATCGAGGAGGCGCTGGACAGGTACCTGAGGCACGTCTCGGTCGAGCGTGGCCTCAGCCCGAACACGACCGCCGCGTACCGCCGCGACCTCGTCCTCTGGCGAGCGCACCTGGCGGAGGCCGGACGGCGCACCCTGGACGAGGTCGAGGCCGCGGACGTCGCGACGTTCCCCGCGGCTCTGGCGACCCGCGCCGAGAAGCCGCTCGGCGCCTCCTCGGTGGCCCGGGTGTTGTCGTCGGTGCGCGGTTTCCACCGCTTCGCGCTCGAGGAGGGGCTGGTCGCGGCGGACGTGGCAGCCACCACCCGGCCGCCCAAGCTGCCGAGTCGTCTGCCCAAGGCGATCTCGGTGGGTCAGGTCGAGGCGCTGCTCGCCGCGACGGACGGTGACGAACCGACCCGACTGCGCGACAAGGCCCTGCTCGAGCTGCTCTACGCGACGGGGGCACGCGTGAGCGAGGCCGTGTCGCTCAACGTCGACGACGTGATCGAGGGCGACGTCGTGCGCCTGTTCGGCAAGGGGAACAAGCAGCGCGTCGTCCCGCTCGGCAGCTACGCGCGCCGGGCGCTCGACGCCTACCTGGTGAGGGCCCGACCGGTGTTCTCGCCGCGGGGAGACCCGACGCCCGCGCTGTTCCTCGGCACGCGCGGGGCCCGGGTGTCCCGGCAGAACGCGTGGCTGATCATCCAGGCGGCGGCCGACCGGGCGCAGCTCGGCGTCGAGGTGTCGCCGCACACGTTGCGGCACTCGTTCGCGACGCACCTGCTCGAGGGCGGGGCCGACGTCCGGGTCGTGCAGGAGTTGCTCGGGCACTCGTCGGTCGCGACGACGCAGATCTACACGCTGGTGACGGCGGACGCGCTGCGGGACGTCTACTCGACGGCGCACCCGCGTGCCCGGTGGGCGTCGTCACCCGCGTGACGACCCGGCGACGACCCGACGACGACCCGGGGCCCACCAGGCGGGGACCGAGGCCGACCCGGCCCCGACCAGGCGCTGACCAGGCAAAACCCTCAAGCAAGGCATGAGGCTTCCTGGTGACGGGCCGGGCGCGGCAGCCCGTCGGCGTCGGGGGGCGCCGGTACTCTCGTACCCGTGAGCACCAAGCCGACCTCGAGCACCCCCGCCCTCTTCGAGAGCGCTCCGGCGACCGTCCCCGCGAACGGCCCCACCGGGCGCCCGCGCACCGAGTTCCCGACTCCCGCGCCCCTGTCGAGCCACGGCCCGGCCCGCATCATCACCCTCTGCAACCAGAAGGGCGGCGTCGGCAAGACCACCACGACGATCAACCTCGGTGCCGCGTTCGCCGAGTACGGCCGTCGCGTGTTGGCCATCGACTTCGACCCGCAGGGTGCTCTGACGGCCGGCCTCGGCGTGCAGTCGCACGACCAGGCCACGATCTACGACCTGATGATCGGTGCCGTGAAGGACGCGCACGACGTCATCGTGCCCACCCGCGTCGACAACCTCGACGTCATGCCGGCCAACATCGACCTCTCCGCCGCCGAGGTGCACCTCGTCAACGAGGTCGCCCGCGAGCAGATCCTCGCGCGCATCCTGCGCCAGGTCAGCGACGAGTACGACGTCGTCCTGATCGACTGCCAGCCCTCGCTCGGCCTGTTGACCGTCAACGCCCTCACCGCGGCGCACGGCGTGCTCATCCCGCTCGAGTGCGAGTTCTTCGCCCTCCGCGGCGTCGCCCTGCTCGTCGAGACCATCGAGAAGGTGCGCGACCGGCTCAACCCCGCGATCACCCTCGACGGCATCCTGCCGACCATGTTCGACTCGCGCACGCTGCACAGCCGCGAGGTGCTCGAACGCGTCGTCGAGGCGTTCGACGACCAGGTGCTCGAGACCGTCATCGGCCGCACCGTGAAGTTCCCCGACGCCTCGGTCGCCGGCACCCCGATCACCAAGTTCGCCCCCGAGCACCCGGCGGCGCAGGCCTACCGCCAGCTGGCCCGAGAGCTGATCGCGCGTGGTGCCGCGGCCTGAGTCGGCGACCGCCGAGGCCGGCGCCGACGAGACCGCCCTCGCGGGCCCGGAGGTCTCGCCGGGCTTCGAGGTGCGGCTCGAGAACTTCAGCGGGCCGTTCGACCTGCTGCTCTCGCTGATCAGCAGGCGCGAGATGGACATCACCGAGGTCGCCCTCAGCGCCGTGACCGACGAGTTCCTGTCGTTCCTCCGTCGCATCGACACCGACGAGAACCTCGACCAGGCCAGCGAGTTCATCGTCGTCGCGGCGACGCTTCTCGACCTCAAGGTGGCGGGGCTGCTGCCCCAGGGCGAGCTCGTCGACGCCGAGGACGTCGCCCTCCTCGAGGCGCGCGACCTGCTCTTCGCCCGGTTGCTGCAGTACCGGGCCTTCAAGCAGGCCGCCGAGTGGTTCGCGCAGCACGGCGCTGCCGAGGCGGCGCGTCACGCCCGCTCGGTGCGGCTCGAACAGAAGTACCGCGTCACGACCCCCGAGCTCGTCTGGACGCTCTCGCCCGACGACTTCGCGGCGCTCGCCACCCTCGCGCTGACGCCGCGCGAGACACCCACGGTCGGCCTGGACCACCTCCACGCCCCCCTGGTCAGCATCCGCGAGCAGGCGGCCGTCGTCGTGGCGCTGCTCCGTCGTGGGTCGGTCCTCACCTTCCGCGAGCTCGTCTCGGGAATCGACGAGAAGGGCGTCGTCGTCGCCCGGTTCCTCGCGCTGCTCGAGTTGTACCGCCACGCGTCCATCTCGTTCGAGCAGGTCGAGCCGCTCGGTGAACTCAGCGTGCGCTGGGTGGCCGAGACCTGGACCGAAGAGAACCTCGCGGCGCTGGGGGCCGACTATGAGGGCTGACGCGACCCGCGCCTCCTCGTCCGTCGACACGGCCGACCACGACGTCGTCCAGGCCGTCGACGAATCGCCGTCGTCACCCGATGCCGTCGCACGTCGTCTCGAGGCGTTGTTGATGGTCGCCGACGAGCCGCAGTCGCTCGTCGACCTGGCGACCGCCGTCGGCGCCCCCGTGGCCGCTGTGCGGCAGGCGATCACGACGCTCGTGGCCGATTTCGACGGTGTCGACGGCACGGTCCGACGGGGTTTCGAGCTGCGTGAGGTCGGTGGCGGCTGGCGATTCTACGTCCGCGACGAGCACGATCCGGTCGTGCGCGATTTCGTGCTGACGCAGAACCCGACGAAACTGTCCTCAGCGGCTCTCGAGACGCTGGCGGTCATCGCCTACAAGCAACCCATCACCCGCAGCAGCATCGCCCAGATCCGGGCGGTCAACGTCGACTCGGTCGTCCGTACGCTGCTGGGTCGCGGTCTGATCACGGAGTCGTCCACCGACCCCGAGACAGGCGCCATCAACTACGAAACGACAGGCCTCCTCTTGACCCATCTCGGCATCAACTCGCTCGATGAGCTGCCGCTCATCTCGCCCCTGCTCTCGGACGGCCAGGGGGGTTTCGACGATGTCGCGTAGTCAGCTCTCCTCCGACGACTCCGAGCTGGCCTCGGGCGAGCGCCTGCAGAAGGTCATGGCGGCCGCGGGCGTGGCCTCGCGCCGGGTCAGCGAAGACATGATCGCCGCCGGGCGGGTGACGGTGAACGGCAAGGTCGTCACCGAACCCGGCCGCCGCATCGACCCGACAAAAGACAAGATCGTCGTCGACGGCAGCGCCGTGCAGCTCGACGCCACGCGTCGTTACGTCATGCTCAACAAGCCGGTCGGCATCGTCAGCACCCTGAGCGACGAGAACGGTCGGCCCGACCTGCGTCAGTTCACCGAGCAGTACGAAGAGCGCCTCTTCAACGTCGGCCGCCTCGACGTCGAGACGAGCGGCCTCCTCGTGTTGACCAACGACGGCGAGCTCGCGCACGTTCTCGCGCACCCGTCGTTCGGCGTCACCAAGACGTACATCGCGAAGGTCAAGGGCGTCGTCACGCCCGCTGTGCTCAACGAGCTCATGACCGGCGTCGAACTCGACGACGGCCCGATCGCGGCGGACAAGGCGACGCTCGTCGCCGGTGGCGCGGGTCTCTCGCGTTCGTCCGACTCGTCGCTGATCGAGATCACCCTGCACTCCGGGCGCAACCGCATCGTCCGTCGCATGCTCGAGGCCGTCGGCCACCCGGTCATCGACCTCGTGCGCCGGTCGTTCGGCCCGCTGCACCTCGGCACGCTCAAGGTCGGCCACATGCGCTCGCTGACCAAGGTCGAGCTCGGGGCCATCCTCACCATCTCGCGCGACGCCACGGCCGACTCCACGGTCGACGCCGCCCCGATCACCGAGAGCCCCGACGCCCCCGTCGACGAGGCCGACGTCGTCGAGCTGGCCCTCGCCGAGGACGAGGTCGAGAAGGACTACTACGACGAGGACGACGAAGAGTACGACCCCGCGACCGATGCCCGTGCCGAGCGTCGCCGTGCCGCGGCCCGCGACCAGGCCGAGTCGACCTCGCGCCGGGCGCAGGTCCGGCGAGAGCAGGAGGCGCGCCGCGGTCAACGCGACGAGAGCCCGACCCGAGGTGGGTACCAGGGCAACCGGCACGACGGACGCTCGGGCGACGAGCGTCCCGTGCGCGGCTACCAGGGCAACAACGACGACGGTCGCGGACGCGAGGGACGACCGGCTCGCACCGGTTACCACGGCAGTGACGAGCGTCCCGCTCGCGGCGGGTACCAGGGACGCGACGACCGCGCTGGATCTCGTGGTGGCTACCAGGGCCGCAACGACGACGGCCGCGGCGAGTCTCGTGGTGGCTATCAGGGGCGCAACGACGACGGCCGCGGGCGCGACGAGCGTCCGGCCCGTGGCGGGTACCAGGGACGTGACGACCGCGGTGGAGCACGACCGGGGTACCAGGGCCGCAACGACGACGGCCGCGGTCGTGACGATCGCGGGGGGTTCGTGTCACGCGACGATCGCGGCTCGCGCGGCGGGTTCGTCTCGCGCGACGACCGTGCGCCTCGAGGTGGCGGAGACCGTCCGCTGAGCCCTGGTGAAGAGCGCGCGGCGGGGTACCCGAACCGCGACGCCAACCGCGACCCGCGCACCGGACGCCCCTCGGGCATCCGTGCCGGCGGCAAGGCGACCAACCGCGGATGGGTCGACCGCGGCGCAGCGGAGCGGGGCGAAGACGACCGTGGCGCTCGTGACGACCGTCGTGCCGGTGCCGGTGCCGGTGCCGGTGGCTACACGGGTGGGCGCGATTCGCGCGACGACCGTGGAGGCTCGCGTGGCGGGTACCAGGGCCGCGACGACCGCAGTGGACGTGACGATCGTGCCGGTCGTGACGACCGTGGTGGTTCGCGCGGTGGGTACCAGGGTCGCGACGACCGTGGTGGTTCGCGCGGTGGGTACCAGGGTCGCGACGACCGTGGTGCGTCGCGTGGCGGCTACCAGGGACGAGAACAGCGTGACGACCGCGGTGGCTACCAGGGTCGTGACGACCGCGGTGGCTCGCGCGGTGCCGGCTACCAAGGTCGTGACGACCGCGGAGACTCGCGCGGTGGCTACCAGGGTCGCGACGACCGTGGAGGCCGCGACGGGGCGCGCAGCGGCGGCTACCAGGGCCGTGAGCAACGCGACGACCGCGGGGGTTCGCGCGGCGGACCCGCCCGTGGCCCGCGCGACGACCGCGGAAGCCGCGACGACCGCGGAGGCCGCGACGACCGTAGCGGTCGTGACGACCGCGGCGGTCGTGACGACCGCGGCGGCGACCGTCCGTACCGTGGCCGACCCGACGCCGGGGGACGTGGTCCCCGAGGGGGCGGACGGTCGTGACCGACGCGCACCGCGCCTCCTCGTCCGACGACGCCTTCGGGTCTGACGCGCTCCTCGCTCACGCGCCGTCGGCCGACCCTTCGACGGTCGGCGCGCTGACGGCGGGCAGCCGCCGGCTGGCAGGCCAGGTGCGCATCGTCGGTTCGGGTCTGCTCGGTGCCAGCATCGGTCTGCGTCTGCGTCAGCACGGCGTCGACGTGATCCTCGACGACGTGTCACCGGCGGCGCGCAGCCTCGCCGTCGACTACGGCGCCGGGCGGCCCCCGGCCGACGGCGACGCCCCCGGGCTCGTCGTCGTCGCCGTGCCGCCCGACGTCACCAGCGACATCGTCGCGCGCGAACTCGACGCCTGGCCCGAGGCGCTCGTGACCGACGTCGCATCGGTCAAGGTCGCCCCGCTCGCCGAGCTGCGAGCGCGCGGCGCCGACGTGTCGCGGTACATCGGTTCGCATCCCATGGCCGGCCGCGAACGCGGGGGAGCCGTCTCGGCTCGCGCCGACCTCTTCGTCGGCCGCCCGTGGGTCATCGCGGGGCACGACGACATCACGTACCGTCGGGCGGCCGCCGTCGAAGACCTGGCGCTCGACCTCGGAGCGACCCCGATCGAGATGACACCGGAGGAACACGACGCCGGCGTCGCCCTCGTCAGCCACGCGCCGCAGGTCGTCGCCTCCCTCATGGCGACGCGCTTGCGCGACGCACCCGACGCCTCGCTCGGCCTCGCCGGTCAGGGCGTCCGGGACGTCACGCGGGTCGCGAGCAGCGACCCGGCCCTCTGGACGCAGATCCTGGGGGCGAACGCCTCCCGCGTGGCCGTCGTGTTGCGCGACCTGCGCGCCGACCTCGACCGCGTCGTCGAGGCCCTCGAGGCACCCGACGCGCCGGGCAGTCGCCGCGCCGTCGCCGAGAGCATCGGCGCCGGCAACGTCGGCGTCGCCCGTCTGCCCGGCAAGCACGGGCAACAGACCCAGTTCAGCTCGGTGATCGTCATGGTCGACGACACTCCCGGGCAACTGGCCCGCCTGCTCACCGAGATCGGTGAGATCGGCGTCAACCTGGAAGATCTGCGGCTCGAGCACTCGCCGGGTGCGCAGGTAGGACTCGCGGAGGTATCGATCGTGCCCGAACAAGAAGACCGACTCGTCACCGAACTCGAGACCCGGGGTTGGACCGTCGTGGGGGCGTTCGCGTGAGCGGCGACCTGGGCGGCACGAGCCCCGTCGGCTCGTCGGACGTCGACCCCGAGCGCTCGCCGGGTGAGCACGGCGTCGGAGGTCCCGCCGGCGAGGCCCACGTCGAAGAGTTGCGGGCCGAGACCGCCGAGGCCGTGCACCGCCACGTGGTCGTGGCCGTCGACGGACCGGCCGGGAGCGGCAAGTCGAGCGTCAGCCGCGCCTCCGCAGCTTCGCTCGGCTTCGACTACCAGGACACAGGGGCGGCCTACCGGGCCTTCGCCCTGCACGCACTCGACAGCGGCGTCGACCTCGACGACGCCGAGGCCGTCATCGCGACGCTGCCGACGTTCCGCTACGCGATCGGGATCGACCCGGCCCGCGCCTCCTCGGTGACGATCGGTGGTCGCGACGTCACCGACGAGATCCGCACGCCACGCGTGACGACCGCCGTCAGCCACGTGGCCAAGCTGCCCGAGGTCCGTCGGTTCATGGTCGACCTGTTCCGCCGCATCATCGCGTCGACCGACAAGCCGGGCATCGTCACCGAGGGGCGCGACATCACGACCGTCGTCGCACCGGATGCCCAGGTCAGAATCCTGTTGACCGCGAGCGAAGCCGCTAGAATGGCCAGGCGTTCGGCCGAGGTGACCGGGCAGAGTGCCGAAGAGACAGCTCGGCAGCTCTCGACCCGCGACCGGCTCGACAGCAAGGTCGTCGACTTCATGACCGCCGCACCCGGCGTCTCCACCGTCGACTCCACCCAACTCGACTTCGACCAGACCGTGCAGGCCGTGGTCGAGCTCGTGCGAGCGAGCACCCCCATTTCTTAAGGAAGCCCCATGGCAGACGACGACAAGTACCCCGAGCTCGACGAGCAGATGGTCGACCGCATCCAGACGATGCCCGACGAGGACGCCGACCAGCGCGCCCGAGCCCTCCGCGCCGGCCTGACCGACTACGACCTCGACGAGGGCGACATCGACGTCCTCGAGGGGGCCGACTGGGACCCCGACGCACTCACCTACGCCCCGGCCCTGCCGGTGCTGGCGATCGTCGGCCGACCGAACGTCGGCAAGAGCGCCATGGTCAACCGCATCCTCGGGAGGCGCGAGGCCGTCGTCGAGGACAAGCCCGGCGTCACGCGTGACCGCGTCTCGTACAAGGCCGAATGGGGCGGACGCCGCTTCACGCTCGTCGACACCGGCGGATGGGAGCCCGACGCGATCGGCATCGACCGCTCGGTCGCGATGCAGGCCGAGATCGCGGTCGACCTGGCCGACGCCGTGCTGTTCGTCGTCGACGTCAACGTCGGGGCGACCGCCACCGACGAGGCCGTCGTGCGCATGCTCCGTGCCTCGCACAAGCCGGTCATCCTCGTCGCCAACAAGAGCGACGACGCCCGGAAAGACCTCGAAGCCGCGTCACTGTGGTCGCTGGGGCTGGGCGAGCCCTTCCCCGCGTCGGCGCTGCACGGTCGCAACGTCGCCGACCTGCTCGACCTGTGCATGACCAAGCTGCCCGCGGTCTCGACCGTGGCCAAGCAAGAGATCGGCGGCCCTCGTCGCGTCGCGATCCTCGGTCGACCGAACGTCGGCAAGAGCTCGCTGCTGAACAAGGCCGCGGGCGAAGAGCGCGTCGTCGTCAACGAGCTCGCCGGCACGACCCGTGACCCCGTCGACGAGCAGGTCGAGATCGCCGGTCGCGTGTGGACCTTCGTCGACACCGCCGGCATCCGCAAGCGCGTCCACCTGCAACAGGGCGCCGACTTCTACGCGTCGCTGCGCACCTCGGCCGCGCTCGAGAAGGCCGAGGTCGCGGTCGTCGTGATCGACGTCACGGAGCAGATCTCGACCCAGGACCTGCGCATCATCGACCTCGTGCTCGAGTCGGGTCGCGCGCTCGTGCTCGCCTTCAACAAGTGGGACCTGCTGGACGACGACCGTCGCCGCTACCTCGAGCGCGAGATCGAGCAGGACCTCGACCACGTGTCGTGGGCCCCACGCGTGAACATCTCGGCCCGCACCGGGCGCCACCTCGAGAAGCTCGTGCCCGCCCTCGAGCTCGCGCTCGAGTCGTGGGACACCCGCATCCCGACCGGCAAGTTCAACGCCCTGCTGGCCGAGCTCGTCGCCGAGCACCCGCACCCGCTGCGGTCCGGCAAACAGCCGCGCATCCTGTTCGGGACGCAGGCTGCGAACCGCCCGCCGACCTTCGTCCTCTTTACGACCGGGTTCCTCGACCCGCAGTACCGTCGCTTCATCACGCGACGCCTGCGCGAGATCTTCGGCTTCGAGGGGACGCCCATCACGGTCAACATGCGCGTCCGCGAGAAGCGCAAGCGCCCGTAGTCCTTCTCCCGTGCCCGTCCCGTCGACGGATCGGCACCGCCCGCAGGCCCGCCTGTGGACTGAACGCCCGGTTGTGGATCGTTTCCACACCGGGCGTTCTGCATTGCTAGGGTGGCTCTCATCGGCAGCGATATGTGAATGTCGCATGATGGAGGGCGAGGGTGCATGGCAGACCTGGTGGTGGACGAGAAGACGCTGACGTCGGTTGCGTGGCGGGTGTCGACGGCGGCCGTCGACGCCGAGGTATCGGCGACGCTGACGCTCGGGTCGGTGGCCGACGTCGGCTCACCGAGCGTGGCGGGGGTCCTCGACGAGGCGACGGGGCAGCTGGTGAGACGGGCGGGGTTGGCCGTCGAGGCGATCCAGGCGGTGGGCGACTTCACGACGACGTTCGTGCGCGAGTTCGAGCAGGTGGAGTCGCGGCTCGCCGCCGGCTTGCCGGTGTATGACCTGGCCGCTGGCTTGCCGGTGGGCGAGCTGGCCGGGGTGGGGTCCAAATGAGTGCCGACGCCGGCCCGGGGGTCGGGTTGGTCGAGGGCATCCGGCAGCTCGCGACGACGAGGCGGACCGAGGTCGACGATCTCGAGGTGGCGGCTTACCGGTTGGCCGAGGCGGCGAGCTGGGGTGCCGAGTGCTGGCGGGGACGCTCGGGCGAGCAGTTCGTCGCGTCCATGACGGACGTGTCCGCCGAGGTGACTGCTGTGGCTCGGGGCCTCGAGCACCACGCGGCGGCGCTCGAGGCGTACGCGGTCGACGTGTCGTTGATCCAGGGGTCTCAGCAGACCCTGGAGGCGCGGCGCGCGATGGCCGAGCAGAACATCCTCTCGACGGGGGTCGCCTTGAAGACGATCATGCGTGAGGCGCAGGACGCGGCGCGGGACGACCTGATCGGCATCGTCGTGGAGTCCGAGTACCGCTCGGGTGAACGGTCGACCTTGCAGCGTCGCATCGACGACGAGCAACGCGAGCTCGAGGTCGTCGCGGGCTTGTGGGCCGACCTGGTCGAAGAGCGGGCTGCGGCCGATCGTCGGTGCATCGCCGCGCTGCAGAGCCCCGAGGCGATGGGGTCCCTGCCGCAGGTCACCGGGGAGGCCCTGGCCGCGGGGTCGTCCGAAGAATTGTTGGCGCTGCTGGCAGGGCTCTCGGCCACCGAGCTGACGATGTTGCTCGAGCAGCACCCCGAACTGGTCGACGAGGCGTTCCTGGCCGATCCCGAGCGGGTGCGGGCCTGGTGGGACGAGCTCGGCCAGCAGGGTGCGCGGAACGCTGATGGGCTGACCGCGGTGCAGGTGGCACTGGTGCGAGGGGCTCCGGCGATCATCGGGGCCCTCGACGGTCTGCCGCCGTCGGTACGGGTCGCGGCGAACGTGTTCAACGCGAAGCGGCGGATGGCCGAGATCGACGAGATGGTGGGGCCGATCGGGCGGCGGGGGCTGCACGGCGACGATGAGCTGCTGGCCGCACTGGCGCGCGAACGCGCGTACCTCGGGCGAGCGGTGGCGGAGCCGCCGACGGTTCAGCTGTACCTCTTCGACCCGACGAAGAGTCGCCTCATCGAGATGATCGGCGACTGGAACGAATCGACCAGGACGGTGCTGACCTACGTGCCGGGGACGCTGACGAACATGGACTCGTTCTACGGGAAGAACGGAAGTCTGCAGCAGATGGCGAAGTGGCTGGAGGCGAATGATCCGGATGGAACGTCCGTGGCGTTCGTCTTCAAGGACGGGGTCTTCCCGGGTGGCGCCGAAGGCAGCAAGAACCCGGCCGAATTCGTCGGGGCTTTCGCGCAAGCCAACGACCCCGAATTCGCGCGCGAGACGAGCAAGGCGCTGTACGACTTCCAGCGGGGGCTGGCCGTGGATCCGATCAGAACGGAACCCGGATACCGCGACGTGGCCATCGGGCACAGTTGGGGGTTGGCGAACATCACGTCCGCCGAGGTCCATGGGGCCACGTACAACAAGGTGATCTCCCTCGCGGGTGCCGGGATGCCGCCGGAGTGGGAGCCGCGAGCGGGCACGACCTACACCGACTACAGCTACTGGGACTTCCTGATGGAGGCTCAGTCAACCGGTGGTGTCTGGGGCGGGCGGAACCCGAACCGGTCTGACGACTTCGACTCGCGTGGGTACTACCAGAGTCCGCATGACGTGGAACTCGAGCAGACCGGGGCAAGCTACACCCCGGTCTGGAAGCTGGACGACAACCATGCGCTCGTCGCTCGATCGAGTGACGACAATGCACCGGTGCGCGATGCGCTCACGGACGAGATCTATGAGGAACAGCATGACTAGGCGACGCGGAGTGTGTGTGGCAGCTTCCCTCGTCTTTGGATTGATCGGCCTATCGGGCTGCAACAGCGAAATGCATGACAACGCGAAAAGGACGCTCTACATGGACGAAGAGACCGATCGAGTCGACCTGCCGGCCCTGAGACGGGACATCATGGCTGTCCAGCGACGTTTCGCGTCGATGGGTCCTGAGGATCAGATAGTCGGAATCCTCGAACCGCCGGACGGCGTCCTGATGTCGTGTTCGGACGGTCGATTCCAGTGGACGGGCTCGACCACTGTCGAGTACTCGACCGTTCCGGAGGAACAGGGCTACTTCGAGGGACTGGAGGCGGAGCTTGCTGACAACGAGGCGTTCAGTACCAATCGCCAACTTTCCCCCGATGGCGAGAGCGAGCGCCTCATTGTCATGAGCGAGGACGGCACTCGTTACTCGGTCAGGGTATGGACGGGCCGCTCGAAGGTCCAGGTGTCGTCGAGTTCGTGGTGCTTCATGCTGCAGCCCGGGCAGGCAGAGGGTGGTCTCTTCTGAGGGCGGAGTAGGGCACCATTGGTGTTCGTGAGACGAGCGGACGGGGTGCGAGGGTGACGGGCGCTGGGCTGTGGCATCGCGCCTCCTCGGGGTTGGGGTTGTCGGCCGCGGCCGACCGGGTGTGGCAGCGGCTGCAGCTCGACCGGCTGGCCGGGGGGCGACACTCGGGCTACGTCATCCACGAGGACATGCAGCGGCACCCGCGCACGGTCCGTAGCTTCGTCGGCATCCGGTGGCTCCTGTTCGGCGAGACCGTCGTCGGGCTCACCGCCATCTTCATCGCCGCCGTCCTCACCAGCCGAGGCGAACACGTCCCGTGGGCCGTGTGGTTCCGCTCCACGGTCGTCCTCTTCATCACCGCCTCGCTGTACGTCTTCGCGTGGCGCGCCCAGCTCGGCTACTACTGGGCCTACTCGCGCCTCCGCCTGTTCAGCCGCATCTTCCCGATCGTGACGCTGATCATCGCGACCATCCCCGGGCTCTACCCCGGGTGGATGGTCGTCGAACAGATCGTCTTCTCGCTGCTGATGATCGGCATCGGCGACCTGCTCACCAGCGACCACATGCGCGCGGCCTTCCCGCGACCGGCCAAGCCCGACGCGGTCGACAGCACGGGCTGAGAGTCCGGACTCCTGTCACCACGCCACGCCACGCCACGCCACGCCACGAGATAAACACCCCGCCATTCGATTCTGTGGCGGGGTGTTTAGTTCGTGGCCGGCAGGCGGGCAGGCGGGCAGGCGGCAGGCGGCAGGCGGCAGGCGGGCGCGGCGGAGGGCTGGGAGCCGGGTGGCGGGCTGGCAGACGGGCCGGCGGGGCTGAGGGCTCGCTGCCGGGTGGCGGGTTCGGAGGTGGGCGGAGGGCCGGCTGCCCGACGGGCGACCGGCGCGCTGCCGGGCGGGCTTCCGCGCTGACAGGCGGGGCGGCCGCAGACCCGAGGAGGCGGGGCCTAGTCGCTCGCGCTCAGCACCATCTCGACGTCGGCGGGTTCGACCTCGCGGCCGTCGCCCGTGACGAACGCGACCCGCACGGGCTCGCCCGAGCCGGCGACGCTGAACCGGCGTGCGGCGCCGTCGGGGTGAGGATCGTGCTCGTCGCCCCAGACGGCGAGGGCGGCCAGCACGGGGGAGAGGTCGCGGCCGGCGTCGGTCAGCAGGTACTCGACGCGCTCACGGGCCCCGTCTTCCCGGTAGGTCGAGCGCTCGAGCACGCCGGCGGCGACGAGCGACTCGAGCCGGGCCGTCAGCACGTCGGGCGACAGGCCGAGCCGCGCCCGGAACTGCGAGAACCGGGTGTGCCCGAGCAGTGCCTCCCGCACCACGAGCAGGGCCCAGCGCTCACCGAGCAGGTCGAGGCTGCGCGCGATGCCACAGCGCGGGTCCAGGGGTCCACGAGAAGCCATGCCGACACCCTACCTCGATAGGCTTTTCGTATCCAGGGTGCTAGCGTCGCCGTCATGCCCCGTGACCTCGCTGCCTCCGTCCGTCCCGACGGGCCGGACCGGCTCGCGTTCTGGACCTGCGCCTCCGTCCTCGCCCTCGCCTTGTGGACGAGCGGCGCCGCGACGCCGGTCTACCCGCTCTATGCGACCGACTGGCAGCTGACGCCGTTCGTCACGACCGCGATCTTTGCCGTCTACCCGCTCGTCCTCGTCGTCGTGCTCCTCGTCTTCGGCAGCCTCAGCGACACGATCGGTCGGCGGGCGAGCATCCTGCTCGGCGTGAGCGCGTCCATCGTCGGTGTGCTGCTGTTCGCCCTGGCTCCGGACGTCGGTTGGGTGCTGGTCGGCCGCGCGTTCATGGGCCTCGGCGTCGGCCTGTCGCTCAGCCCCGCCACCGCCGCGATGATCGACATCGCCGGTCCGGTCAACTCGGCGCGCACCGGAGCCATCAGCACCGCCTCCACCGCCGTGGGCCTCGTCTTCGCGACGCTGCTCGGCGGAGCGCTCGTCCAGTACGCCCCCGAACCGCTGCACCTCACGTACTGGGTGCTGCTCGTCGTCGAGGTGGGCGTGCTCGTCCTCGTCTGGCGGCTGCCGCGGGACCGGGACGCGCTGGCCGGGCGCTGGAGGCCACGGTGGCCGAGCGTGCCGCGCGCGCTCCTCGGGGCGGTGGGCGCCGCGGCCGTCTGTGTCAGCGCCTCCTACGCTCTCGGGGCCGTGGTCCTCTCGCTCGGTGCCGAGATCGGCGTGACGCTGATCGGCAGCGACAACGCGTTCGTCACCGGCGCGGTGATCGCCCTGTCGATGGTGGTCATCGCGGTCGTGGCGCTGGTGTCACGACGCGTCCCGGTGGTCGTCGCCGTCATCGTGGCGGCGGTGGCGACGGCGCTCAGCTTCACGGCGCTGGTGCTGGCCGCTGCCCAGCAGTCGTTGGGCCTGTTCTTGGCGTTCTGCGTGCTGTCGGGCGTCGGCTACAGCCTCTTCTTCGCGTCGGGGCTGGGGATCGTGTCGCGGTTCGCCCCGGAACACCACCGGGCGGGGACGCTGTCGGCCGTGTATCTCGTCGCCTACTTGGTGCAGGGGGCGACTGCCTTGTGGCTCGGCGCGCAGGCGACCCGCGGAGGGCTCGAGAGCGGCGTCGACGTCGGGGCCCCGGCGATCGTGGGGCTGGCGCTCGCGGCGATGGTCGCGGTCGTGGTGGTGATGCGCGGGCGGGAGCGGCGGCGGCGGGTCGCGGCGTAGGGGCGACCTGCGGCCGGGGGCGGGCGGCGGCGGGCGGCACAGCTTGCAGCGGGCAGCACGCCCTGCAGCGGCTTGCGCATTCGGCAGTCGGCGGTCGGCGGTCGGCGGTCGGCGGTCGGCAGTCAGCACAGCTTGCGGCGGTCGGCACAGCCTCCCCGGGTAGGTCGCGCCCTAGGGAGCCGGGAGCGGAGCGCAGGAGGCGCGGGGCGGGCAGGGTGCGCGGCGTCCGGACGGGGCGAAGGTAGGAGGTGCGGGCCGGGCAGGGTGCGCGGCGTGCGGATGGGGCGAGTGCAGGAGGCGCGTGCCGGGCAGGGTGCGCGGCGTGCGGATGGGGCGAGTGCAGGAGGCGCGTGCCGGACAGGACGCGCGGCGTGCGGATGGGGCGAACGTCGGAGGCGCGGGCCGGGCAGGGTGCGCGGCGTGCCGACGGCAGGTGCTCGGCTTGCATCACGCCACGAGGTACACACGCCGCCACGCGATGTCGTGGCGGCGTGTGTACTTCGTGGCGGGGCGGGCCACGGCGCCAGGAAGTGGTCACCGCGCCAGGCTTAGTCCTGGCGCAGTGACCACCGCTTGGCGTCATGCCCGGGCAGCACGGCAGACCGCCCGCCGCCCGTCGCCTACCGCCTACCGCCCGCCGCCCGCCGGCCGCCGGCCGCCGCGGCCTACCGCCAGCGCCGCAGCGCCACGCGCTGCACGACGTTCAGCACGGTGTCGCTCAGCGTCCCGAGCAGCGCCAGCAGGACGATGGCGAGGAAGATCCGGTCGACGCGTCCGTTCGACTGCGACTCGGTCAGCAGGAAGCCGAGGCCCATCGACGACGCGATCAGCTCAGCCGCGACCAGGAACAACCACGCCTGCGCGAGCGCGAGCCGCAGCCCCGACACGAGCGACGGCAGCACGGCCGGCAGCTGCACCCGGGTGAAGAGCGACACCCGCCGCAGGCCGTAGGCGCGCCCTGCCTCGACGAGCTGCGGGTCGACGTGCCGCAGCGACCCCGCGACCGTGGTGAAGACGGGGAACGCCGCACCGATCGCGATCAACGTCACCTTGGAGTCCTCGCCGATGCCGAGGTACAGGATCAGCAACGGCACCCAGGCCAGCGACGGCACCGCCCGCACGGCCGCGATCGACGGTGCGAGCAACGCCTCGCCCACCCGCGACAACCCGACGACGGCGCCGACGACCAGCCCGATCACGGACCCGACCACGAACCCGATCAGCACCCGCTGCACCGAGATGGCGACGTAGAGGCCGAGCTGACCCGTGGCGGCGAGGTCGACTCCTGCCCGCACCACGTCCGCGGGGGACGGCAGGCGGTACGAGGGCACTCCGCCGACGGTGGTGGCGAGCACCCAGGCGGCGAGCACGGCGGCCGGCACGAGCACCCCGAGCATTGCCAGGCGGTGGCGAGGGGTCGCGCCCGGGGTGCCCGGGCGTCGCGGGGCGGGCGACCCGGACGAGGAGGCGCGGCGTCCGCCCTCGACGACCCGCGCCTCCTCGGCTCGGGGGGTGGCGGTCAGGGTGCTGCTCACGAGGTGGACGCGGCTTTCGCGTACGAGTCGTCGAAGAGCGAGTCGAGGGCGGCGTCGACGTCGTCCTGCGAGGGGACGTCGCCCGACTCGACCAGGATCGGGCCGACGGTGTCGAGGACGGTGCGCTGGTCGGCTCCGGGGGCGGGGTCGATGTCGAGGTGGGTGCGGTCGATCACCGTGGTGGCGACGGCGGGGTCGATCGCGGCGGCCTTGGCCAGGATGGCGGCGGTCTCGTCCGGGTTCTCGAGCGCCCAGGCGCGGGCCTTCTCGTACGAGTCGACGACGACCTGCGCGACGTCGGGCGACGCCTCGAGGAACGACTCGGTCGCGTTGAGGAACCCGTAGCTGAGGAAGTCCACGTTGCGGTAGAGCAGCTTCGTGCCCGACTCGGCCTCGCTCGCGGCCATGATCGGGTCGAGGCCCGACCAGGCGTCGACGCTGCCGTTCTCGAGGGCGGCGCGTCCGTCGGCGTGCTGCAGGTTCTGGATCGTCACGTCGGAGGCACTGAGCCCGGCCTGGTCGAGTGCCTGCAGCAGGAAGAAGTACGGGTCGGTGCCGGTGGTCGCCGCGATCGTCTTGCCCCGGAGGTCCGCCACGTCGGTGACGGTCGAGTCGCCCGGGACGACGAGCGCCGACCACTCGGGCTGCGAGTACACGTCGATCGTCTTGATGGGGGAGCCGTTCGAGCGGGCGAGCAGCGCGGCCGAGCCGGCGGTCGAGCCGACGTCGACCGCTCCGGCGCGCAGCAGCTCGTTGGCCTTGTTCGAGCCGGCCGACTGGGTCCAGTTGACGGTGACGTCGTCGCCGAGGGCGTCCTCGAGGTAGCCCTGGTCCTTCACGACGAGGCTGAGCGGGTTGTAGGTCGCGAAGTCGATGTCGAGGGTGTCGGTCGACCACTCGCCGTCGCTCGACCCGGCGCCGCCTGCCGCGTCGGCCGCGCCGGTGCCGGCGTCCTCGCCCGCGACGCAGCCGGTGAGGAGGAGGGCGCTCGCCGCGGCGAGGGCGAGACCGCCGGCCCAGGAGGCGCGGGTGCGGGTGGTGGGGGAGGTGCGGAAGGTCATCGGTTCGTCTCCGTGCTGTCGGGGGCGGTGCGGTGGTCTGCGGGGGTCGGTGCGGGTGCGGTCTCGGTACGGGGGTGTCCGGCGGTGGCCGTCGCGGTCAGCGTGCTGGTGGTCGAGTTGCCCGCGTGGACGCGGTGGACGCCGAGGTCGGCGAGCAGCTGGAGGCGCAGCTCGGCCAGGGCGGGGTCGTCGCGGTCGCGGGGTCGGTCGCCGGGCACGATGACGATGCGCTTGATGCTGGGGGCTGCCGTTGCGGTGTCGGCGTGCGCCGCGCCTCCTGCGGTGGTGTGGGCCGCGCCCGTGGCGCCGGGGGGCGGCTGCTGCGAGAGGTCGGCGAGGACGACGATGCGGTCGGCGAGGTAGAGGGCTTCGTCGACGTCGTGGGTGACGAGCAGGACGGTGGTGGGTTCGACACGGTGGATGTCGAGCAGCAGGTCGTGCATGCGGAGGCGGGTGAGGGCGTCGAGGGCTCCGAACGGTTCGTCGAGCAGCAGCACCTTGGGTGCCCGGGCGAGGGCGCGGGCGAGGGAGGTGCGTTGGGCCATGCCTCCGGACACCTGGCGGGGGCGGAGGCCGGCCGAGCTGCCGAGTCCGACGAGGGCGAGCAGTTCGGTGATGCGGGCGCTGTCGGCGGCCTTGCCCGGTGTGCTGCCGGTGCTGCGCCTGCCGGCCTCGGCGCGCTCGCTGTGCTTGCTGGTCTTCGGCAGGCCGAGTTCGACGTTCTGGCGGAGGGTGCGCCAGGGCAGGAGGCGCGGCTCCTGGAACGCGATGGCGCAGCGTTGGTCGGTGGGTCGGGTGGGGGAGGCGTCGATGTCGACGGTGCCGGCGTCGGGCTGGTCGAGGCCGCCCACCTGCCGGAGCAGGGTCGACTTGCCGCAGCCGGAGGGTCCGACGATGGCGATGATCTCGCCGGCCTCGACGTCGAGGTCGAGGGCGTTGAGGACGGGGCGATCGCCGAAGCTTCTCCCGACGCCGCGCAGACGGATCGGCAGGGCCGAGGAGGCGCGGGTCGTCGAGGTGGGCATGTCACGACGGTAGGTGGGCGGGGTGCCTGCCGTCCCGTGCGGTGTAACGGGGCGAAACACTCCCTGCGGTCCACCGTGCCAGGGCTCGGTCTCAGGCACCCTCATTCATCGGCTATAGTTGTGGGGTTGCCTCGGTCGGGGCAACACCAAGACCTGGGTTGCAATTCGAACCCGGATCTCGGGCTGTGGCGCAGCTTGGTAGCGCACTTGACTGGGGGTCAAGGGGTCGCAGGTTCAAATCCTGTCAGCCCGACCATTGAAGACTATGGAGAGGGGTCCTCGGTTGATACCGGCAGGGGCCTCTTGTTGTACGTCGCGGGGGACATCGGCCGCGGTTGAAGCTCGAGTCATGCCTAGAGGCACGTGACGTTCCTCCCGTTCTGACCGAAGATTCGGGAGCCCTAGCCGCACAGCGATCAGGGGTTTTGCGCGTCCTGCACAAGTTCTTGGCCTGCGGCGCCCGAGGAATAGTTTTACTATCAGCACTGGCTTGTAACAGGAGAGGGTTTCGCCCGCGCGAGCGCACTCGCTGACCTTGAATTTGACGCGTTCGGTGAATGCCTTAGCGAGGGAGGCCTGCCCAAGGGCCCCGGTCTGGTCGAGGGTGAGGCCCTGCGCCCCTGACCAGGAGTCGGTCTCAAAACGGAAGACGCCAAAATCGAGCTCCTCTGCCAGTAGGAATTGTGCCTCCACTTGCAACGATGGACCGACGCCATCCGGATCATCTTCTCGCCGGGGAGATCGTTGGGGGCCTTGATGCTATAGGCGGAAAAGGTGTCGGGCTTTGGAAGCTCGACGGAGCCCAGTTGCGATCTGCTGGAACGCAGGGGGACGATGTCTCTCTGTATAGGCTGCGGACAAGCCGGTGCTTGCGGCGAAGCTGCGGCACCGTTACAGGAGCAGGGGACGAGCGCAAAAAAGCCGCACGTAAGTCAGGCAGGTGGTCCTGGAGGCCGAGGGCAGTCCGGGCGCAGCCCGACTCACGCTGAGGTAGGCCGTCCTAGCTGTTTGTCAGAGCATCTGTACTGTCTCTTCGAAGGGGTCCAAGCGCCAAGGCCTCACGGGCGGAGTCGCGAATGTCGGTGGCCAAGTTAAGCTTGACGTGTGAGCCTCAGCAGTGACTTCGTGCCTAGTCGAATCAAGTCGTCCGACCCGCTTCACGAGCCTCGGTTGCTTACGGCTGACCAGAGGGAAGTGTTCAGAGTTCGTGCCCGCGAGGCTCGTCTAGCTAAAGACGCTGCGGCGGCAGGCACTGGGGGCGAGCCGTTCCATCTAGTGAACACTCCTGCGTTTGATCCGAACGAGCTCATGCCTCAGCTTGACCTGAAGGAACTGACGACACTGTCGATGTTCAGTGGAGGGGGCGGGCTTGACCTTGGATTTGATCGCGCAGGATTTAGTCATGCCGGCTCTTGGGAAATTCTGCCCGACGCAGCTCAGACACTGCGGGCAGCCCGACCCAATTGGGATGTTTATGGCGGCTCGGAGGGTGATGTTCGTGGTGTCGACTGGCGTGCGTATCGAGGAAATATCGCCGTTCTGCATGGCGGCCCGCCATGCCAGCCTTTTAGCAATGCTGGCAAGCAACGAGGCGCCTCCGATCCTCGAGACATGTGGCCAGAGTTTGTTAGGGCTGTACTCGCTGTGCGGCCCGATGTATTCGTGGCAGAGAATGTCGCTGCACTTGCAAGCTCGACCTTCTCAGAGTATGTCAAGGAGAACATTTTACGGCCACTCGGCAAGAGCTACGAGATCCACAAGGTGTTGCTCCAGGCCTACGAATACGGGGTCCCCCAAATTCGGAAACGCGTGGTCTTCGTTGGCTTCCGCAACAAAACTCTAGCCAGGAAATGGGTTGCCCCTAAGCCGCAGTATCGGCGCCTGGATGACCCCACAGGCCATCTCCCACCGGCTATTGGAGCGCGAGCGGCTCTTGGTCTTGAAGACATTGGTTTCGATGGTCCCTCACCCACCATTCGCAGTGGGTTGTCTGGGCCCAGGCACACTACTTCGATCTTGAGTAGCGTTTCGGCGCAGCGGAAGTTTGAAGCTCTCGGGATTTGGCCCAATGGAGTTGCGGCTAATCGGGAGGCCGCAAGCGCGTACATTGCGAAAAATGGCCATTTCCGCCTGGCCGTGGCTGACGTCGCTCTTCTCCAGGGTTTTCCGGAAGAATGGAAATTCTACGGAGCTACGTATATGCAGCTTGGGCAAATAGGCAATTCTGTTGTCCCGCCAGTTGCCTATGCAGTGGCGACTTCAGTGCGTGCCGTATTTAAGTAGTCGGTGACAAGTTCGCGTAGTCGGGCGGCATGATTGTCAGTGATCTTCTCAAACCGATCGAAAAAGGCAGCCTCGATGTGCGGATTGTTCAATGTTGAGCCGCGCAAAATGAGATAACGAGCTCGAAGCTGCATGATCTGGGTCATGCGATCCAGCGAGTAACCCCCTGGCAGATCCTGGTACTCCTTGTACTGCGCTGCTCGCCATTGCTTCTTCATGACTAGTTTTGCGTCCTGCAAGGAATACACGTCTTTCGGACCGAATGAAGTGAGAACCATCTCAGCTTCGACCGACCTGGGCAAGTTGTTTGCTAGCTCGAGGTCGGGCCGAATGTACAGCTCTTTTGAGGCAATCCATGGCTCCATGTCGTCCGGAGAAGCGTATATGCAATACTGGAGACGAGTGCCGTCCTTATTGTAGAAAGCAAAAAGCCAGTGGAGGTCTGCTCGCCACTTGATAATGTGATCAGGGCCAAAGTCTCGGACGGTAGATACGGAACCGGATGTCGTTGATTTCAGCTCGAAGTTGAACTCGCTTCCGCCCATTGCCAAATGTGCATCAATGTCGGAACGTTTTCGATCGTCAGGCACTGTGAGGTTAAATCTCTGAATCATTTCATTCTCACGAGCATCGTCTTGTACGGGCATGCATTGATTCTGGCAGGTAAAAAGAAGTTCTCATGTCTTTGCGGATGAATCCCCATCGATCGACGTGGGACACCGCTACGGGACTCACTCGTCGCTGTCATCTGCGCTTCAATAGGGCTTTTCGCGTAGGCGACACGGAGCGGCCTAAATTTGACCCAAGGTGACCTTGCCTTCAATCTTGACCCTGCCCCCACGGGCACGGTATTTACTAGGTCGCACTTCGGCGCTGCGTCGGCGTGACCGACTGGAGCTGACCGTGGCCTTCAGCACACGCGAGCTGGCCGGCACCACCGTCAAGTCGGTGCGGTACTACCACCAGCTCGGTTTTCTCGCCGAGCCCGGACGACTCACGAACGGGTACAAGCAGTACGAGGTGCGGCACCTCGTGCGCCTCCTGCAGATCACCCGCCTGACCGACCTCGGCGCCCCGCTCGCCCAGATCGAGTCGATCGGCTCGTCCGTCGAGGACCCCGCCGGTGCCCTCCGCACGATCGACGCCGAGCTCGCCGCCACCATCGAGCGGCTGCAACGCATCCGCGCCGAGCTGGCGGCGATCCTCGAGAACCGGACCAGCGCCTCCTTGCTTGCCGGATTTGCCGAAGCGGGACGCGACCTCAGCGAAGCTGATCAGTCGCTGCTGCTGATCTGGTCGAAGGTGTTCGACGAGGGGGCGATGGACGATCTGAAGCAGATGCTGATCGACTCGCCCAAGACGGCTATCGACGTCGAGCTCGACGAGCTCCCCGACGACGCCGACCGCGAGACGCGGCGGCGGCTGGGGGAGCAGTACGCTCCCGTGCTGGCGGCGGCGACCCAGCGGTACGAGTGGTTGGGGGCCCCGGGCGAGCGGGCTCCGCGGGGTGCGGCGTTTGCGCAGCAGACCGTAGCCGAGGCGCTGGCCGAGCTGTACAACGGCGCTCAGCGCGAGGTGCTCTACCGGGCGTCGCTGATCGGTGCGGGCAAGCTCGACGGGCTTGCCGCGCTCGAGGCGGCACTTGATGCCGCCGAGACATCCGGCGGTGCCGAGTCGATCGGGGGCGAGGCGACCGATGTCGGGGACGCGGGTGGCAGCACCGGGCCGAGCCGCGCCTCCTCGGGTCCCGACTCCGAGGGAGGCCTTCGATGAGCGCGACGACGCTCGCGCCCACGCTGGCCGAGGACCTGCTGCTCGTGCTGCTCGACCCTTGATCGGGGTCGATCCACAGCGAGGGGTCTCCGCTGTTCCACGTCTTGGCCGGGGCGGTGCTGACCGAGCTGGCGCTGTCCGGTGCCGTCGACATCGACCGGAAGGCCACGCTGCGCGGGACGCAGGTGCGGGTGACGTCCTCCGCGGCGCCGACCGACGAGCTGCTGCTCGGCACCTGGCAGCGGGTCGAGCGCAAGCCGACGGATGCGTACTCGCTCGTGCTCGAGATCGGTCCGGCGCTGCGGGCTCGGAGATCCTCGACCGGCTGGTGGCGCGCGGTGCGCTGCTCCGCGAGAAGACGACCACGCGCGGCTTCATCCCTGGCACTCGGCTGCGCCTGTCCGACAGGGCGGGAGGCACGGGACGGCGGGGCGGACTCGGCGCGTCGCTGAGGAGCGTCCTCGCGGAGTGTGCCGAGCCGTCGGTGCGCACCGCCGCCCTCGCGGCACTGGTGTCGGCGAGCGGGGCGCTGCCGGCGATGCATCGGGACAGCCCGTGGTCGGGCGACGTCTACACCCGCGGGCGCGAGCTGCAGCAGGGCAAGTCGGGTGTACAGATCGCGGGGGACGCCATCGCGGTAGCGGCTGCGGCGATGCTCTCGACGGCGTTGTTCGTGACGGTCGGCCTGCCTGGGCTTCGGGACGACTGAGGCCGCTCTTCTCATTGCGGCGGCGTCGGACCGCCTCGTTGCTCCAGCTTCACTACGCCGGTGTTCGGCGTGCCCTCGCACCTCAGTGACACCCATCGAGAGAGATCACCATGTCCATCGCACTCACCCTCTCGGGCCCGTCGCGCTTGTCGGCCGCTGCGTTGGCCTCTGCGACCGATGCCTCGTCGGGCGGCCCGTTCGCCTGGCTTCTGGAGCTGATGGGCCAGGTGCCCGAGCTCGCGCAGCCGCCGATTCTGGTGCTGGCCGGGGCGATCCCGTTCTTCGAGGGGGAGGGCGCGGTCGCGCTAGGAGTGCTGAGCGGCGTCAACCCGGTCGTCGCGGCGCTGGCGGCGATCGCGGGCAACGTGCTCTGCGTGGCCACGGTGGTGTGGCTGGGGTCGTGGGTGCGGTCGGGGGTCGTGGAACGACGCGGGCGGCGCGGGGTGGGTGGGGCACCGGCTGGCGGGTCGGGTGCGGTGGCGGGTGAGCCGGGCGCGGGTGAGGTCGTCGACGGGCATGCGGGAGCGGCGTCGCTTGGTGCGGGCGCTGCTGCTGATGCTGGCGATGGTGCTGGCGTGAGTGCTGCCGGAATGCCTGCGGCGACCCGGGGCGTGTCGCGTGATGGGGTGCCGGAGTCGAAGCCCGAGAAGAAGGGGCAGCAGAGACTCAAGCGTTGGCTGGTCAAGTTCGGCGTGCCCGGCGCGAGCCTGCTGGCACCGCTCGCACTGCCGACGATGTTCACCGCGGGGACCCTCTTCGGCACCGGGGTGTCGAAGAGCTGGATGATGTTCTGGCAGGTCGTCGCGATCGTGCTGTGGACGACGGTGGTGACGGTGGTTGCTACGGGGGTGTTGAGCGTTGTGGGTGGTTGAAGCCCGATCCAGGGTGACAAAGAGCGACGGATAAATCGCCTGCTCACCATTCCCCGCTTTCTTCCTGCTGGCGAATTGCGGCGCGCCAAGCTGAGACTATTTCTCTTATGCCGAAATCTGAGGTCGTAGCCCGGCTCCTTGGCGGAGACATGCTCGTGTGTACTGTCGCCACCAACAAGGGGCAATCCATCACGCTGACGGAGTCGTCCGACGGGCTCGAGCCGGTTGTCGAAGGGGCCGCAACTCTGGCAAGAAACAAGGCCCTGGTCGACAACGCCTGGGCTCATGCCAAGTTCACGCGTCTCAAGGTGCAGCTTCCTTCCGAGGAGCAGCAGAAGGCCGCGGCGAAACGTGCCGAGGCTCATCGGGACATGGCGGAGTGGATCGCTGAGCTCACGGACGACCTGACGAGCGAGACCGAACACGCTTGGTGTTCCGACTGTTTCGCTCTAGCAGAACACGTCAAGACCGATCGACCGTTCAATCAGGTGCCGGCCTATCTCTGCAGCAATTGCGGTTCACCGACACTTCCCTGCGCCGGCCCCACCTGCGACAACATGGCGTCTCGCGGACGCGGACCTTTGACCATGCCGAGGTTCTGTGCCGAGCACCGGCACGAGATCTCTGGTTTCGAAAAGATCGATAAGAAGATGGCGTCGCTGGGGGACTACGCAACTTTCCTCGAATACGACAAGATCAAACTGAGCCGAGTCACGAAGATCATCGGTTTCAGCCTGGCTGGTGTTGCCTTGGCAGTACCTGCGACTCTTGTCGCTGCACCGGCTATCGGGGGTGCCATCGGCGTTCTCATCAGCGGCTACACCGGCGCCGCCGCGACCACTACCGGTCTCGCTTTCCTCGGGGGTGGCGCCATAGCTGCGGGCGGTCTCGGGATGGCGGGTGGGACTGTGGTGCTCACGGCCTTGGGCGGCGCGCTCGGAGGAGCGCTGAGCGCATCCGTCACCAACGCGTACGTCCAGGAGGACAAATCGTTCCATATCGAAATGCTTCAGGGAGGGACGGGCACTCCCGTCATCGTCTGCAACGGGTTCCTCTCCGAGACAGCGCGAGGTTGGGGCGAGTGGAAGAGCATCGTGACTGCCCGATACCCGGACTCCCCGGTCTATCGTGTGCACTGGGGCGCTCGTGAATTGAAGCACCTCGGACTCATGAGCGGGACCGGGGCAGCGAAGGTCATCGGTGGGGCAGCCCTCCAGCAGGCTGCTGCGAAAGCAGCTCGGGCCGCGGCCACGAAGATCGGACCGTTGGGTCCGTTGCTCGCCGTGGCCGACATCGTCAAGAACCCTTGGCACGTCGCGAAGAACCGAGCAGACAAAACTGGTGTCGTTCTTGCCGACTTGCTGGCTCGGACTGAGACCGAATCGTTCGTCCTCGTCGGCCACAGCCTGGGTGCCAGAGCCATGGTGGTCGCGGCGCAGGCGCTGGGGACCAAACCGGGTGGGCCTCGGGTCGAAGCGCTCCACCTGCTGGGCGTGGCGATCGGGGCCAAGGGCGACTGGTCTGGTCTTGCGGACGCGGTGGACAAGGGCGTCTACAACTACCACTCGACCGAGGATGGCATCCTCAAGTACGTTTACGCCGTCGCGCAAGCGGGAAAGACTGCCGCGGGACTCACGGGCTTCCGACCCGCACCTGAAAAAATCAACAACATCGACGTGACCGACACGGTCACTGCGCACTCCGGCTACCACGACAACGTCACGCTTCGATAGATGCGACCGGTCGATCCCCATGTCGCGCTCTTAGCGCAAGGGGCAAGGTGGCGGGTGCGGGAGCCGCCTTCGGGCGATAGTTCTCAGGCCTAGAGGGGGCTATTGTCTTGCCGTGATGCGCTCCTGCCGACCGGTGACCCGCGGGCGTTGGTCGTTGTGGGCGTTCAGGCTGACAGTCTCGGTCGTGTAAATGTCGCGTCTTTTGCTGAGTTGTATGTCGTCAACCATCTGTGCCAGAAGCGAATCGTAGGCCTTGCGGTACGCGGCAAACCATTCTTCTGTGATCGCTTCGTCGTCCGACACGGTGAAGAACGAGTTCCAGGAATCTGCCCAGGGTGTCTGACTCTGTCCCTTCCAGGCCTGTCGCCGTCGGAAAGCACTCGTCCTCAGTCGTGCGTCATCGCCCCAATTGCCGTAGGTGGTGAACGTCAAATCCATCATGTTCTTGTACGCAGCGGCTGTTGCGGGGCTGAAGAGCGGAGCCGCTGTGTGGAAGGTCGTGTCGACATGGCGCTTCAAATGAATGACGTCTGCGGGCGAGTCATCACGCCAGGTGCCTATAAAAAGCATGTAGCACATGATGCGGTTCAAGCTGGGGGCCAAGGACTTGTAGTACTCGAGTCTCACTCTCGTCAGTTCTTCGCTACGAGATTGTCTTCTGCCGAGCATGAGCCCGACCAGGAGCACGACGGCCGGAACGATGGCTGCAGATACAGCGGTCAGGACCTCGGCCCAATTCGGTTCATTCACCGTTTGGACCTCGGGCCTGGCACGCGAAGGTCAATCACGCGTACGCCTTGACTGACTCGCGGATGGCCGAGGCATGTTCGTAGATGCCGTCGAGGGACTCGATGGCGTGCTTGGTCTCGATCTTCTCCGCATCGAAGACGCCCAGGTACTTCTGCTTCTTGCCGTTGAAGTGCAAGCGCGCGATCGGTTTGCGGTTGTTGTCGTCGAGCAGGACCGCGAAGTACGACTTCGCGTCGCGGTGCACGATGCGCTCGGGCTTGACCTCGCTGCAGGCGATCGCCTTGACGATCTGGTAGCCCTCGAGTTCTTCGAGGGTCGTCTCCGTCTCGGTGTCCCGATCGAGGTCGGCCTCGACGACGGCCTCGCTGCTGACCGCACCCGAGGGCGCTTCGGCCGGCATTGAGGGGAAGTTGGGGGAGCCGAGCGCGGTCTTGAGGCGGTCGTTCACCTGATCGTTGAGGAACTGTTTTGAGGCCTTGATCACCAGCGGCGTGAACTGGTCGCGCACCTTCTGGGTGAACGAACCCTCGTAGACGCGGGTCGTGACGAACTTGATCCAATCGTCCGACGGCTCACGGAACTGGGCGGCGATTGCTCGCTTGAGCTGACCGACGTACTTCAGCTCTTCAGCAGCACTGATGACGGAGTCGAGGTCGAAGACGTCCTTCGTCAGCTTGCTGAGCTCTGGGAGGAGCGTCTCATCGATGTCGGACAGGTCGAGCACGAGGAACGGCTTGTCGTCCATGCGGTTCGGCTTGTCGAGGTCCGTGTAGAAGTGGTAGCTCTCGCCGTTCGTCAGCACGGCGATGCGGGCGTTGGTCACGGCGAAGTACCGGAAGAGCTGCGACGCGTGCTCGATGCGAAGCGGCTCGGTCGACTTCTTGCACTCGATCAGGATCTGGACCTCGCCGTCACGCATGATCGCGTAGTCAATCTTCTCGCCCTTCTTCACGCCGACGTCGGCCGTGAACTCAGGCACCACCTCGAGAGGATTAAAGACGTCATAGCCGAGGATCGTCGAGATAAACGGCATGATGAACGCGTTCTTCGTCGCCTCTTCTGTCTGGATGGCCTCGCGCTGGTTCTTGACCTTCAGTGCAAGTGCGGCGAGCCGCTCGGCAAACTCCATCGTTGTCCCCTTTGTGACGGTTTCTCAAGAGACTAGATGACACGAAAAGGCAAGCGGACCACGTTTGTCTGCTGGCTGACCCCTATTTGGGTACCGAGCGGCGGCGACCCGCGGACGGGAAGATGCGCCGCGCGACTGCTTGGGGGAAGACAACTACCCGGCTTAGGGCGGATCGCCATATTTCCCTCGACCCTTAAACCCGTGGACCCGTGGACCCGTGGACCCGTGGACCCGTGGACCCGTGGACCCGTGGACCCTTCGACCCGTGGACCCGTCCGCGCGCTTACGTCGTAGTGAGCGGCGTCGATAGCTGACGCAAGTAGCGAGCGCTGAAGATAGGAGATACACATGCGATCAATTCGTCAGGTTCACCGCGATGCTGTCACGTGGGAGGACTTCATGCCCAAGAGGGGAAATGGCGGTGTTCCACAACACGAAGAAGTCGATCATTTTCGACGAGCGATCAAGGCAAACGATGAACTTCGTCAGAAGGTCATGGGCGAGTTGCGGGAACTTGCGGAGCTCCGAGCCACATACGAATTTGCTCTCCTCACCGCGACCCTGGCCTTGTATGCCGTCATGGCGAGTCTTGTCATCCGCCCCCTTGATGCCCTCGAGGGAGAATCCTGGTATGCCGCATTTGCCACCATCGTGCTCGGAATGGCTGGGGCAGGGGTGGCGGCGTTCCTCTTCCTCTCCATTCGCGCCTCCCTCGTACTTTCAAAGGCCCGACATGCTTCGTCCTACCTCCAGGCCTATAGCGAGGTGCTTAGCCGCCTAAGGACAGCGACGCGACCTCGGTGGCTTCAATGACATGAGTTGCCGTGGTGGTCCAGGGGGCTAAACGTCCGATGGGGTCTCCACGCTTGAAAGGTGTCATCGTCGTTAGATTGCGAGGTGCCCGGCGATCATCTTGAACGTGTGCTCTTGATGGGCGACTCGGCGTTGTCGCTCGACCGGGTCGGGGTGGAAGAGTGCCTGCCGCCCCGGGTGAATCGTGGCGTAAACCGACAAACGTTGATCGAGGAGGGGCTCGAGCGCAACGGCCCGTCGCCAGGCTTTCTCCGCATCCCGGCCCTGGAGGAGCACAACATCGACGTCGGGTGAGAGCTCCAAGAGCTCGAGCAAGACCAGCGCTCCAGCCTTTGACTGCGCTGCGTTCGGCGCCGCGTTGATGTACCAGGGATATGCGTTCCACGGCAGGACAACCCTCGAAGCGATGCCGTAGCGATCGAAGAGGTGAGCCATTCGCTCGGCTGTCGGGTCGTCGTTCTCGAGACTGATGAAGCCGGAGCCGGTTCCGAGTTGAGTGGCCGGGCCCGGGTCGCGCAAGATGCTGATCACCCGCGCATCGATGCCGCCGTGGTGAGGCGGGACGTAGGGCACCCAGCCACGTCCGTCGCGATCTCGGATGCTGTCCACGAAGGCGTTGATCGGGGCGATGTGGGGCGCCGTGAAGGCCCGTGCGGTCTGGTCAGCGTGGAACGCAGGATCGGCCATCTGTCGGGACATGTCGCGAACCTAGCAAGGCGACGTGCATCACCGGGATGACCCGCGCCTCCTCCGGGTGGCTGCCCTCTCTGAAGTGACGGCAGCGAGGCTCAGGCGCGTGGCCGGTACGTGGTCGCGACGGCGCCGGAGGCGAGGTCGTGGCGGGCGGTCGGGGTGAGGTCGAGGGGGTGGGGGAGGCCGGCGAGTAGGTAGGGGCCGTGGCCGGCGACCCAGGGGTGGACGGTGAACTCGTACTCGTCGACCAGGCCCCAGCCGACGACGTCGGTGGCGAAGGCTGAACCTCCGAGGCGAAGCGGGCCCCCGGGACGGCTCTTCAGCTCTCGCACCGCCTCGCGCAGGTCTCCGCCGAGCAGCTCGGCGTTCCAGTCGACGCTCTCGAGCGTCGTCGACGCCACGTACTTCGGGATCTCGTGGATGGTCCGCGCGAAGGGCTGCATCCAGTCGGGGAACGCGTCGGAGGCGGGCGGACGCCAGGACTGCTCCATCAGCTCGTAGGTGACCCGGCCCAGCAACAGACCGTCGGCCTGGGCGAGAGCCTCCGCGGCGAGCTGGTGGACCTCGACATCCGGCCGGCCCTCACGATGGTCGATGCAACCGTCGAGCGTGACGTTGATGGAGTACGTGAGCGTCCTCATGCCGGGGAGGATAGCCCTGCGACGCAGACGCCACCAGGGGCGCGGGTCCTACCGCTCGTCAGCCCAGTGCGTCGGCCGCGTGAAGCCCTCGGGCAGGCGCGTCGCCGCATCGCCCTGGGCACTGTTCACCTGCATCTGCGTCAGGTAGATCGCCCCGAGAGGTCCGCCCCACCGAGCTCGGCGTCCCGCAGGTCGACACCGAGCAGATCGCACCGGTCGAGGTCGGCCCCGCGCAGGTCCGCCGCGATCGCGATGCTGCCGCGGAGCGTCCGACCCCGCAGATCCGCCCCGGCCAGGGCCGCTCCCATCAGGTCGCTCCCCGGCTCGAGCGTCGGCCCCTTGGCTCTCGACCGCCGAGGAGGCGCGGGTACGGCCGCCAGGGCGACCTCACTCGCCTGCACCAACAGTGGGCGCGCCGCGTCGTACTCGGCATCGACGTCGAGGGCGGCCAGCTCGTCGGGTGTGCCGTCGGTGAGGTGCCGGACGTGCTCGAAGGCGGTGAGCCACGGGGCGGGGTCTGGGGTGGTGCCGGGGGTGCGGCCGGGCTCGGCGGCGGGTGCGTGCTCGCCGTCGTGCGTGCTTTCGCGCTCGCGCCCGCGCCCGCGCTGGACCAGCGCGATCGCCTCGTCCAAGTACCAGAGCAGTTCGTGCAGCCGCCGCACGAGCGGGAACGTCGAGAACATCGCCTCACGCGTCGCGGTGTCGTCACGCCACGAGCGCCCGGCGAACGTCTGCCGGCTGACCTTCTGCCCCGCCCCGAAACAGTCGAACACCGTGCAGCCCTTGAACCCTCGCTCACGCAACTGCGGGTGGATGCGGCATCCGTCGTGCTCGTCGAGGTACGTGCACGGATCACCGGCCGGCTTGTCGAACGGGAAGTCGGCGCTCTTCGTGAACGCCAGCGCGACGCAGCACAGGCCGAAGCAATTCGCACAGTCGGCTCCGAGGTCAGCGCGGCGGCCCAGCTCGATCCGGGTGCGGGTGCTCATCGCGTCAACGCTAACGGGCGCGGCGGGCCGGGGCGATCGAACAGGGGTGGATCATTTGTCCCACACCGGCGCCGCAGGGAGACCACGAGCCGCCCGCTCATCGGTGACGAGTTCGGTGATGAGCGCGGTCTTGGCGGCTGTGTAGGCGCGTCCGTCGTCGAGGCCGGCCAGCGCCTCCTTCAGGGTCGCGTAGCGCTGTCGCGCGACCGGGTCGCGCAGCAGGCGGTCGCGGAACAGTCGCTGGTGGCAGGCGTCCCACTGGTCGGGGCGGAAGACGTGGAGGATGTGCGTGCGTCGTGCTCCGTCCCGCCGGACGTAGACCGCATGGGTCTTCGGGCCCGCTGCGTGTCGTTCGTAGCCGAGGTCGGTCAGGGCGGCACCCAGGGCGAACGGGTCGGTGCCGGGAGACGTGCGGGCGGCGACGTCGATGATCGGCTTCGCGAGGAGGTCGGGGACGGCCGTGCTGCCGATGTGCTCGAGAGCGTCGACCCGGGTGCCGAGGGCGACCGCGAGACGCTCGGCCTCACGGCGGTAGTCGTCGGCCCAGGTGGGGGCGTGCGGCTGCAGATCGACCATCGGGGCGATCGTACGGGGTGTCACTCTCGGCGGGGTGGGGTCGGGTGGTCCCGGATCGTCGTTCGCGCGGAGGGTAAGGACGATTCCAGACCACTCGATGACCGGTGGGGCGGGCGTGGACCGACCCGCGCCTCCTAGGGGGTCGTCGGGCGGAGGTCGGCGAGGGGGCGTGACCAGGCGACCTCGCGGGCGAGCTGGCCGGAGGCTCGGAAGAGCTGCACCTGGTGCGTGTCGGGGAGGGCCGCGGCGAGGGCGTCGCGGTCGGCGGGGGCGAAGCCGAGCTGCTGCCAGAACGGTCCGGATCGGCGGGAGAAGAGCCAGGCGTGGCGGGCTCCGTGCGCGGCGGCGTCGGCCAGGGCGTGGCGGGCGAGACGGGAGCCCGCGCCGCGCGTGCGGGCGGCGGGGGCGACGGCGACGCTGCGGATGAGGGCGTGCTCGCCGTCGGCGCTCAGCTCGTAGCCGGTGCTGCCGACGACCGTGCCGATGGCGTCACGGTCGACCCAGAGCCGGAGGCGCGGTGAGGGGAGTCGAGACCGCCGAGCGTGAGGTCGGCGGCGGCGAGGAAGGCGCGGAGGTCGGCTCGGGCGTCGGCGTCGGCATCGGCGTCGGCATCGGTCGGGGCGATGGGGACGAGGGGCATGGGGCCATTCTTCCTGGGGCTCGGTGGGCTCGTCGGGCTCGCCGGGTTTGTCGGGCTCGCCGGGCTCGAGTCGGCCCGGGTGGGCCCGGCAGGCTCGAGCGGGCAGAAAGTGTCCTTCGGGGGCGGCGGAAGGACACTTTCTGCCCACTCGTTCATGCCGGGGTGGGCCAGGGCGGCTCAGAACGGGCCGCGCGGGGGAGTCGCGTCCGGAGGTGCCGACCTAGCCTGGAGGGATGCTCGTCGTCGTTCCGCTCATCGTGTTCGCCGGGTGCGCCCTCGTCTTCGGTACGACGCTTGCCGCCGCCCGCGGCCGGCTCGGGGTGAACCACCTCGCCGGCATCCGGTTCCGGCACGTGATGGCGTCGCCCGAGGCGTGGCGGGCCGGGCACCGGGCAGCACTCGTGCCGGTGACGGTGGGGTGCGCGCTCGCCGTGGGGTCGATCGTGGTGCCGCTCCTCATGGGCCCGTCGGAGGACGCGATGGCCATCTGGGCGATCGGGAGCATGGTCGCGCTGCTGTTCGGCACGCTCGTCGGGGCGTGGCGGGCGGATCAGGCGGCGACGGACCTACTGGGGAGCTGAGCCAGAAGGATCAAAACAATGACGTCGCCCTTCCCGCGGTGGGGAAGGGCGACGTCATCGACGATCAGTTGGTCCAGGTGGTCTTTTCGTAGTCGAAACCGCCCGTGACGTCCATGACGATCTGGGCCGGGTCGGCGACATTGAAGCCAACGACGTAGCTGACGGACGAGCCCGGCAGGATCGTCGTCGAGGGCGAGCCGGTGAGGCCGCCCTCAGTGTCGAAGATCTGCTCGGCTTCCTGGCTGCTCGATGAGGCGCTGATGTAGGTGAGCGACGGGTCGTAGCCCTCGGTGCTCGTGTTGGTGATGGAGATCGTGAACTTCACGTTGCTGGGCTGCGATCCCGTGAGGGCGTACTGGCTCGGCGTGAAGGCTTCCGGGGCGCTGATGCCGAGGGTGAGGCCGTCGAAGGTTGCAGTCTCGCCGAAGGTGAATGTCGTCTTGGCGGCTTCCGTCGCGGGTGCGGCGCTCTGTGATGCGGCCGCGGCGACCTGGGTCATGTTGGGCGCGGCTTCGCCGCTCGTTCCCGTCGCCGGGCTGCCTGAACAGCCGGCGAGGGTCAGGCCGATGAGGGAGGCGGCGGCGAGGGCGGTGGTGATCTTCGTGGCGCGGGACATCGTGTGTCTCTTTCTGCGGGTTCTCGACGGTGGAGAGGCCCTGCATTCGGGTGCAGAGCAATCCTCAGGACCCTATGGGTGGGAGTCGACCCCGGGAAACGGTTTTCGACAACAGATGTCAATTTCACCTCATGAGTGATGTTCATTCACCGCCAGGTGGCCTGGGGGATGGCTGGCCTTGGATGCGTGGTGACCCGGAGGTGAAATCCACCGTTCTACCCCCGGACGGGGGCTGCCTCCGAGCTCGGGCCACCGCCGACACTGTGCGAGGTCGATTCCGGCCTGACTTCGAGGGGGAACGAAGATGACGCTGTGGTGGAACAGGCTTACGAATACGGGTCGCGTATTGATCGCGTGTGGGTTCATGGCCTTCCTTCTAGTTGTGGGAGGTGCAGCGAACGCGGCCGCCGTGGCTGCACTCTCCGGGGCAGGCCAGGCCGCTGGCCCGGACGGCGCGGCGCGGCCCTTTGTTGCCGTCGACGCGACCACGAGCCCGACCCCCACTCCGACGCCCACCCCGGTCGTCAACATCACCCGCGTCGACGAGAGCGAAAGTGTTCCGTTCGAGTCGGTCTCGGTCGACGACCCGAACCGCGACGTCGGCACCAGCGCCGTGACGACCACCGGACAGGCAGGCACGAAGGTCCACACCTACGAGGTGACGACCATTGACGGAATCGAGACCGCGCGCTCTCTCGTCAGCGAGACCGTCACGGTCGCCCCGGTGCCGCAGGTCACGAGCGTCGGAACCCGCGTGCCCTACGTCGCCCCGGCACCCGTCGCCGCACCGGCACCGGCACCGGCACCGGCACCGGCTCCGGCTGCGGGTGGGTGCGACTCGAACTACTCCGGGGCGTGCGTCCCCGTCGCCTCGGACGTCGACTGCGCCGGAGGCAGCGGCAACGGCCCCGCGTACGTCCAGGGGCCGGTCACCGTCGTCGGCTCGGACGTCTACGACCTCGACCGCGACGGCGATGGGATCGCCTGCGACCGGTAGGCGCTCGCCAGAAACGCCTCCTGACAAGGGTCGAGTGGTCAGAAATTGTCCTTCCCGCGCGGCGGAAGGACGTTTTCTGACCACTCGATCGAGCCTGTCGACCCGGGGCGCGAGCTGGCCTCCCAACGGGGGCTCGTCTGCACGTCACGTGTCGCCCTACCGTGTGGGCAAGGGGGAAACATGAGCGAGACCGTGGCGCGCGGAAGCGTGGCGATGACGTTGAAGGCCCGGCGGCCGGCCTACTCGGTGATGCAGGAGTGCCTGCGCGTCCAGGCCGAGGCGCCCGCACTGACCCGGCGGCAGCGCCTCTTCGGGCACACGCCCCTGAGCGCCGACGCCCGCAGCTGGTACCAGGGCGCCCTCGGCGAGATCGAGGTCGCGCGCGTGCTCGCCGAGCTCGGGCCCGAGTGGACCGTGCTGCACTCCGTCCCGGTCGGCTCGGGCGAGTCCGACATCGACCACGTCGTCATCGGGCCGACGGGCGTCTTCACCGTCAATACGAAGCACCACGCCGGCAAGAAGGTCTGGGTCGGCGGCGGCTTGGTGACGGTCGGCGGACACCGGACCGACCACTCTCGCAACTCCCTTCACGAGGCGGCCCGCGCCTCCCGGTTGATGTCGAGGGCGGCCGACTTCGAGATCGTCGTCACGCCCGTCATCGTGCTCGTGGGCGAGGCCTCGCTGTCCGTCGGCAAGAAGGCGCCGACGGTCTCGGTGGTCGTGGCCGCCCGCCTGCGCAAGTGGCTGATGAACGGGCCGCGGGTGCACTCGCCCGAGGCGCTGGCCTACCTGGCCATGGTCGCCGAAGAACGCGGTACCTGGCACACGGAGGCGCTGGTGCTGACGGACACGCTCCGTCACGAGCACCGCTTCGAGCGCCTGCGTCGTGACATCGACGACGCGGCCCGCCGTCGGCGGCGGTGGCGGTTGGGCACGGCGCTCGGCATTCTCGGGACGAGCGGGGGAGTCGCGATCGCGGTGGTGGCGACGGTCACGAGCACGGTCGTCTCGACCTTCGGGTAGGTGCCCTGCGCCGTGGGCCCTCAGCCGCGGGCCCTGAGGCCTTGGCCCAGAGACGGCAAGGCCGCCCGTGGTGATCCGGTACGTACCGGATCACCGCACGAGCGATGACACCACGCGGGCGGCCGCCGCGGTCACGGCGGCAAGAGCTGCAGCGATCAGTGCGAACGCCGACCAGACGGCGAGGTCGGCGTGCTGCAGGTGCAGGCCGACGAGGAACGCGGCGAGCGCGACCACGGCGACGGCTGCCCAGACCGCCAGAGCGCGGGCACTCCACCGGCGCGCCCGGGTCGTCGTTCCGCCCGATGACGACCAGGCCACTGCGAGAGCGGCCACGGTGAACAATGCGGGGATGAGGGCGACGAGGTTGATCACGGGAATCCGATCAGGAGGGTCGAGGCGGTCAGTCGACGAATATCCACCGCACGAGAACGATGAGCCCGAGCACGAGTGCCGTCGGCAGGGCGATGACTGCGAGCCCCCACAGCAGGCCGCCAAGGGTCAGCATGATCGTGAACCAGTCGATCGCCGGAGCGGTGGTATAGCGGGCGGCACCGCTCATGCCGGGCGCCACCTCGTTGATCACCATCAACCCGACGGCGGCGGCGACGCCCACGATGCCGAAGACGAGGGCGAGACGGCCGAGGCGGCGACGACGCCTGGCGGGAGACGAAGCATCCATCTGCTGAGGCTAGATCCTCGGCCGTGTCACCACCAGACCGGACGATCAGGAGGCGCGACCACCGCGATCGGGACGCGCGCTCACCAGCCGGTGCACGAGCATTACCACCAGCAGCGCCACCGCGAACCCGATCGAGAGGAGCGCGATGAGCAGCAACGGTCCGCCGATCGTCTGTACCCCGTTGAATCCGTCGAAGCCGCTTGTCGACGAGGCCACGACGTACCTGAACGGAGCGGACGGACGGGTGAACGTCCACCATCTGAAGGCCGTGTCCGAGAGGAAGGCGAACACCCCGAGAAGCCCGAAGGCGAGAGCGGGTCGCCCCAGCGCGAGGCGGGGCGTGGTCGGGGTGGCCATGTGCCGAGACTAGGGCGCGGCCCGGCTCCGGACTGAGCCCCGCTTCGAGGGGCAGGCCGGCTCTCCGGGGCCGAACGAGCCGGGCGAGTGGGCAGAAGGTGCTGCCCGGCGGTCCTCGACGAGCAGGTTCTGCCCACTCGAGCCGCCGCGAGGGTGACGGGCGCGGGCGGGCCGAACCGCGCCTCCTGCTCGGACGTCGCCCCGGCGAGTCGATCGAGTGGTCCGACAACGTTCTTCGTGGGGCGGGGAGGGACGATTGGGGACCACTCGACCGAGACGAGAGGGCGGACCCGAGGAGGCGCGGGTCGCGTCGACGAGGCGCGCTCGTGTAACGAGTGGGTGAAGACTGCAGCCCGTGCACGCTGCCGCACGAGCACGCCCGCATCCGCGGCGGGGCGCGGAGAACGGGGGCTACGGGGGAGCGCCGACCCGCGCCTCCGGGGCTCCGGCGAGCTGGCCGCCGCCGCGAACCTCCCTTATCGTTCACCCGAACGATAAACGGAAGGCCATCCCCGCATGACACCGATCGTCCCCGAACACCGACACGCGCTCCGCCCGGCGCGAGACGCCGGCAGCGGCACCGACAGCCGCGCCGGCAGCGGCACCGACGGCCGCGCAGACCGCAGCACGGGCCCGAGCCGCCGCACGGTCCTCGCCGGCGCCGCAGGGCTCGCCGGCCTCGGCCTGCTCACCCTCGCCGGCTGCACGCCCGCCCGCAGCACCCCGACCATCCCCGAGGCCGCCGCCACCGGCACCCCCGCCCGCGGCGGACGCCTGCGCATCGCGCGCCCGGCCGCCTCCGCCGCCGAGACCCTCGACTCCGCCAGCTCGCTCTCGGCCTACGAGTACCTCGGCGCCCTCTACAACCGGCTCGTCAAGCTCGACGACGCCGGCGTCACCGTGCCCGACCTCGCCGACGACTGGTCCGCGAACGCCGACGGCACGAGCTGGACCTTCCGCCTCCGCGAAGGCGTCCGCTTCCACGACGGCCGCCGCTTCACCGCCGCCGACGCGATCTACTCGATCGAGCACATCCTCGACCCCGACACCGCCTCACCCCAGGGCGAGGTGCTCGCCGCCATGATCGGCCCCGGCGGCATGACCGCCGTCGACCCGCTCACCCTGCGCTTCGACCTGCTGACGCCGAACGCCGAGTTCCCCTCGCTGCTCACCGCGTACCAGTGCTACATCGTCCCCGAGGGCAGCGCCGACCCGAGCCAGGGCGGCGGCATCGGCCGCACGGGCATCGGCACCGGGCCGTTCCGCCTGTCGAGCTTCGAGCCCGCGGGCACCGGCAGCGTCGAGGCGTTCGAGGACCACTTCGCCGGCCGTCCGGTCCTCGACGGCATCGACTTCTTCTCGATCCAGGACACCACCGCCCGCGTCAACGCCCTCCTCGCCGGCCAGATCGACCTCATCAGCCAGACCAACCTCGACTTCGCCACCGCCCAGGTCGTCAGCGCCTCGGCCGGCGCCACCGTCGCGCGCGCGCCCGACGCCCAGTGGTACACGATCCCGATGCTCGCCACGAGCGCCGAATTCAAGGACCCGCTCGTACGCCAGGCCATGAAGCTCGCCTACGACCCGCAGGCGATCGTCGCCACCGCCCTGCAGGGCACCGGCTCGCCCGGCTGGGACAACCCCGTGCCTCCCTCGCAGGCCGTCTGGCTCGACGACCAACGCGCCTACGACCCCGACCAGGCCCGCGCCCTGCTCAAGCAGGCCGGCCGCGAGGGGCTGAAGACCGAGATCTACACCTCCAGCTACGAATCCGTCTTCACCCCGATGGCGGTCGCCTACCGCGACGCCGTCCGCGACGCGGGCATCGACCTGACCGTCCGCAACGCCTCGTCCGACTCGTACTACACGCAGATCTGGATGCAGAAGCCGCTCATGGTCAGCTACTGGTTCACCGGCCGTCCGATCGACCAGCTGCTCAACCAGATCTTCCGCACCGGCTCGTCGTACAACGAGAGCGCCTGGTCGAACCCGACCTTCGACGGGCTGCTCGACGACGCCCGCGCCGAGATGGACGACACGCGCCGCATGACGCTCTACCAGGACGCCCAGCGCATCGTCGTCGAGGACTCCGCCGACATGACCCCCATGTTCGGCGACCGCCTCGTCGGCCTGTCCCGGAACGTCCTGAACTACCGCGAGTTCGGCTTCGAGTTCGACTACCTGCAGATCGGACTCCGCGCATGAGCCCCACACCGACCGCCAGCCGCCCGAGCACCAGCGGCCCGGCCGCCGGCGGCACGACCGCCAGCCGCCCGGGCGCCGGCGGCCCGCACCCCACGTCCCCGGTCGCCGCGACCCTGATCGTGGTCGCCCGCCGCGTCGGCACCGCTCTGCTCACCGTGCTGCTCGCCTCGTTCTTCGTCTTCTTCGCGGTGCAGGCCCTGCCCGGCGACGTCGCGCAGCAACTGCTCGGTCAGGACGCCACCCCCGACGCCGTCGCCGCCCTGCGCGAGACGCTCGGCCTCGACCAGAACGTCTGGGTCCGCTACGGCCAGTGGCTGCTCGGTGCGGCGCACGGCGACTTCGGCGTCTCACTGGTCAGCGGCCTGCCGGTCGGCCCCGACCTGCTGATCGCTTTCCGCAACAGCATGCTGATCGCGCTGCCCGCCATGATCGTCGGCGTCACCCTGTCGCTGACCCTCGGCGTCATCGCGGGGGTGCGCCGCGGGCGTCCGAGCGACCACGCGATCTCGCTGATCAGCCTGGTCGTCATGAGCGTGCCCGAGTTCATGGTCGCCACCGTGCTCGTGCTGCTGTTCGCCATCGCGCTGCCGATCTTCCCGGCGGTCGTGCTGCGCGGCCAGGACGCGACGGTCGCCGAACTGCTGCCCAGCATCTGGCTGCCCGTCATCGTGCTGACCCTCGCCATGGCCGCCTACATCGTGCGGACCGCCCGCTCGTCGACGATCGACGTGATGGCGAGCGAGTTCGTCACGACGGCCGAGCTCAAGGGCCTGTCGACGCGTCAGGTCGTCTGGCGCCACGCCGTGCCGAGCGCCCTGCTGCCGACGCTCAACGTCGTCGCGCTGAACGTCGCGTGGCTGCTCGGCGGCGTTGTCGTGGTCGAGAACGTCTTCAACTACCCGGGCATGGGCAAGCTCATGCTCGAGTCCGTGTTCAACCGCGACCTGCCGACGATCCAGGCGATCGCGGTCGTCAGCGCCCTCGTCTACGTGGTGTGCAACCTCGCCGCCGACCTCATCGCGCTGGCCCTCGACCCGAGGCTGCGCACCCGACGGAAGGCCCGCTCATGAGCCCCGCACGCGACCGTACCCCGCCCGCCGACAGCGGCCAGGGCGACATCGGGCACCACACCGCCGAGGAGGCGCGGGTCGCCACGACCGCGGACCCAGCCACCCCGGGCGCGCAGGTCGGTGGCCCGGCATCGGCCGGACCGCAGGCCGCGGGCGGCTGGCCGAGGCGACTGCGCGCGAGCGCGACGTCCCTGACCAGAAGCCTCAGCGCCTCCTCGGCCTTGAGCATCGGGCTCGGCCTGATCGCGCTGCACGTCCTGCTGGCGCTGCTCGCCCCGGTGCTGACCGGCCACGACCCGGTCGCCACCGACTCGGGAGCCGCCCTGACCGGCACCAGCTGGGCCCACTGGCTCGGCACCGACCAGTACGGCCGCGACATCTTGTCGCGCACGCTGAACGGCGGCCGGTACGCACTCGTCGTCACCTTCCTCGCCACGACGATCGCGGTCGGCATCGGCACCGTGCTCGGTTGCGTCACCGCCTACGCCGACAACTGGTTCGACGAGGTCGTCATGCGCATCGTCGACGCGCTGCTGAGCGTGCCGTCGATCCTGGCGCTGCTCGTCGTCGTGACCGTGTTCGACTCGGGCCTCTGGGTGATCGTGCTCGCCGTCACCGTGATCTACGCGCCGGCCGTGACCCGCGTCGTCCGCGGTGCCGCCCGCACCGTGATCACGCAGGACTACGTGACCGCCGCCCGCGCCCGCGGCGAGAAGCCGCTGAGCATCGTGTTCCGCGAGATCGTGCCCAACGTCACCGACGTGGTGCTCGTCGAGTACGCGATGCGCGCCTCCTGGATCGTGTTGCTCATCTCGACCCTGTCGTTCCTCGGGTTCGGCGCCAACCCGCCGACGCCCGACTGGGGCCTCATGGTGCAGGAGAACCGCACCGCCCTCACCGTCGTCCCGTGGGGCACGCTCGCCCCCGTCGTCGCCCTCGCCACGCTCGTCATCGGGCTCAACCTCAGCGCGGACGGGCTCAGCAAGTCGCTGGGCGTCGACCGCGCACAGAAGGGGGCGGTCTCGTGAACGAGCCCCTCACCACCACCGGCACCACCGCAGGAGGCGCGGGTCGCCCCGTCGACGTCGCCCCCGATCCCGTCGTCCGCGTCGACGACCTCTCCATCTCGTACGCCGCCGGTCGCCGCGAGGTGCCGGTCGTGCGGGGCGTGAGCTTCAAGGTCGGCGCCGGACGAGCCCTCGGCCTGGTCGGCGAGAGCGGCAGCGGCAAGTCCACCGTCGCCCGCACCCTGCTCGCGCACCTGCGGCGCGGGTCGCGGGTCGTGTCGGGCAGCGTCCGCGTCGCCGGGGACGACGTCTTCGCCCTCGACGAGCGGGCGCGCCGGGCCCTGCGCGGTGGCACGGCGGCCCTGGTCGCCCAGAACGCCGGCCAGGCGCTCACCCCGTCGATGCGCGTCGGACGCCAGCTGCGCGAGGCGCTCGAGAGCCACGGCCTGCCCGGAGGCGACGACCGCGTGCTCGAACTCGTGCGCCACGTGCGTCTGCCCGACCCCGAGACGATCGTGCGGCGCTACCCGCACCAGCTGTCCGGCGGGCAGCAGCAGCGCGTCGCGATCGCCATGGCCATCGCCGCGCGGCCGAAGCTGCTCGTGCTCGACGAACCGACCACCGCTCTGGACGTCGTCACGCAATCGGCCGTGCTCGAGCTGATCCGCGACCTGGCGGTCGAACTCGGCATGGCGATCGTGCTGGTCAGCCACGACCTCGGCGTCGTGTCGACCATGGCCGACGAGATCGCCGTCATGCACGAGGGCCGGATCGTCGAGCACGCGCCGACCGCGTCGCTCTTCGCGGACCCGCAGCACGAGTACACCCGCGAGCTGCTCGCGAGCATCCCGCGCGTGCACGCCGACGCCGCCGCACCGCGTTCCGTGCACGACACCGCGACCAGTCACGGTGTGCAGCACGAAACGCGGCGCGACGCGGAGGACGCAGCAGCAGGAGGCGCAGCGCAGGAACCGGGGACAGCACCCGGCACCGCGCTCGGCGAGGTGGTGACCGACGTCACCGCACCGCGTTCCGTGCACGGCACCGCGACCAGTCGGGGTGTGCAGCACGAAACGCGGCGCGAAGCGGACGACGCACCCGCAGGAGGCGCGGCGCAGGACCCGAGGACCGCACCCGCGGCACCCGCCGCACCCGCCACGGGGCCGGTCGTCACGGCGAGCGACCTCGTCGTCCGGTACGGGCGTGGCCTGCCCGCCGCGGTCGACGGCGTCTCGTTCACCATCGGCCGCCGCGAGACGCTCGCCGTCGTGGGGGAGTCCGGCAGCGGCAAGTCGACCCTCGCCACGGCCCTCGCCGGGCTGATCCCCGCCGAGTCGGGCCGGTTCGGCTTCCACGGGGCCGACGGGGTCGAGAGCGACCTGACGCGGCCCGTCGCCGGGCGCACGGCGACGCTGCGCCGATCGATCCAGCTGATCTTCCAGAACGCCGACACCTCGCTCAACCCGCGCCGCACGGTCGGCGCCGCGATCGCCCGACCGTTGAAGCTCTTCACGGGCGAGTCGAGCCCCGAGCGCGTCGCCGAGCTGCTCGTCGAGGTCGGCCTGCCCCCCGAGTTCGCCTCACGCCTGCCCGCCCAGCTCTCGGGCGGCCAGCGCCAGCGCGTCGGCATCGCCCGGGCGCTCGCCGCCGGACCCGAGCTGATCATCGCCGACGAGATCACGACGGCGCTCGACGTCCGCGTGCAGGCCGGGGTGCTCGACCTGCTCGCGGGGCTCCGCGACGAGAAGGGGCTCAGCTGCCTCTTCATCAGCCACGACCTCGCGGTCGTCCGCGGCGTCGCCGACCGGGTCGCCGTCATGACCGGCGGCCGCATCGTCGAGGTGGGCCCGACCGAACGCGTCTTCCAGGGGCCGAACCACCCGTACACGCGCACCCTGCTCGACGCGACGCTCGACCCGGGCACGACCGAGCTGCCCGACGTCGGCGACGCACGGCCCCGCTGGCGGGACGCCGACGGCTGGGACGACCACGGCGGAGGACACCACGTGAAGCGCTGGGAGGCGATGTGAGCACGAGCGGCCGACCCGACCCGGGCCCCCGAGGCGACGAGCGGGGGGACGGCGCACGCGACCCGCGCCTCCTGGGCGACCCGCGCCTCCTGCAGGAGCCCGCGTGGGCCGGGGGAGTCCGCACCCTCGGAGCCCCGCGCGCCGACCTCGCCGACGCCCCCGGGCGGCAGGATTCCGACCGCCCGCACGGCAGCGGCCCGCTCGAGGTCGAGGTGCGCGACGAATGGGTGCCGATGCCCGACGGGACGCGACTGCACGCCCGCATCTGGGCCCCCGTGGTCGACGAGCCCGTGCCGGTGCTGCTCGAGTACCTGCCCTACCGGCTCGACGACTGGACGGCTCCGCGCGACAGCGAGCGGCACCCCTGGTACGCCGCGCACGGCTACGCGTCGGTGCGGGTCGACATCCGCGGCACGGGGTCGAGCGACGGCCTCTTCGACGACGAGTACTCGGTGCAGGAGCTCGACGACGGCATCGCCCTGATCGAGTGGCTCGCCGCCCGGCCCTGGTCGACCGGCGCGGTCGGCGCGTTCGGCATCTCGTGGGGCGGGTTCAACGCGCTGCAGCTCGCCGGGCGGGCTCCGGCGGCGCTCAAGGCGATCGTCACCGTCTGCTCGACCGACGACCGCTACGACAACGACGTGCACTACATGGGCGGCGCCGTGCTCGGCATCGACATGGCGTCGTGGGGCGGCACGATGTTCGCGTTCAACTCGCGCCCGCCGAGGCCCGAGGTCGTCGGCGCCGACTGGGTCGCCCGCTGGCGCGAGCGGCTCGAACACAACCGACCGATGACGACGACCTGGCTCTCGCACCAGGAACGCGACGACTACTGGCGGCACGGCAGCGTCTGCGAGGACTACTCGTCGATCACGGCCGCCGTCCTCGCCGTGGGCGGCTGGGCCGACCCGTACCGCGACGCCGTGCTGCGGCTGGTCGAGAACGTCGACGCACCGGTCAAGGGCATCATCGGGCCGTGGTCGCACCAGTACCCGGACCGCGGGCTGGCGCCCGGCCCGGGCATCGGGTTCCTGCAGGAGACCCTGCGCTGGTGGGACCGCTGGCTGCTCGACTGCCCCAACGGCGTCGACGCGGAGCCCGCGCTGCGGGCCTGGATCAACGACTCCGAGCCGCCGGCGACGTACTACGCCGAGCGGACCGGGCGCTGGGTCGCGGCCTCGACCTGGCCGTCGCCCTCGACCGAGGCGCGCATCGTGCCGCTGGTCTCGCTGCGTGGCGGGGCGGACGGCCCCGTCGTCGTGCGCTCGCCGCAGAGCACCGGCCTCGATGCCGGACGCTTCTTCCCGTTCGGCAACGCGACCGACCTGCCGCCCGACCAGCGCGCCGAGGACGGCCGCTCGGTCTGCTTCGACGTGCCGGTCGACGCCACGCTCGACGTCCTGGGCAGTGTCGTGGTCGACCTCGCCCTGACGAGCGACGTGCCCGACGGCACCGTCGTCGTGCGCCTCTGCGACGTCGCCCCCGACGGTTCGTCGACGCTCGTCACCCGCGGCGTGCTCAACCTCAACAAGCGGAACGGACGCGACCGCGCCGACGACCCGATGGAGGCGCGGGTCGAGCAGGTCGTGCGCGTCGCCCTGGTCTCGACCGGGCACTCCTTCCCTGCCGGCCACCGCCTCCGGATCGCCGTGTCGAGCGCCTACTGGCCGTGGGTCTGGCCGCATACGGTCGAGGCGACCCTCACGCTCGACCCCACGCGCAGCAGCGTGACGCTGCCCGCGTGGACGCGCGGGCCCGGCGACGGGTCGGCGGAGCACCCGGTCGACGACGGCGTCGCGTTCGAGGCGCCCGAGCGGGCCGAGCCCCTGGCCGTCCGCGCCCTGCCGCCGGCCACGGACCTGCCGCAGCGCAGCGTCTCGCACGACGTCGGCACGGGCGAGTGGGTGCTCGATGTCGACCCCGGCTACGGCGGTGGCCGTGAGTACCCCGACGGCCTGGTCTTCACCGAGGACAGCCGCGAGACCTACCGCATCGTCGACGGCGACCCGCTGTCGGCGTCGGCCGAGTCGCGCTGGGCGATCGGACTCGAGAAGCCGACCTGGAAGGCGTGGCTCGAGACCACGTCGCGCGTCACGGCCTCGGCCGAGGCGTTCCGGGTCGAGAACACCGTGCGCGCCTGGGCCCGGGACGGCGGGCCCGGGGCCGAGACGGTGCTCGTCGCCGACCGGACCTTCGACGAGCTCGTGCCCCGGACGTCGGCGTGAGCGGCGCGGGCGGCGGCGGCGTGAGCGGCGTGGCCACCGGCGGCGCGGGCGTGCGACAGAAGCCGGTCGTCCGGCGGGCGTCGATCGTCGAGGCCGCCCGTGAGGTGATCGTCCGCGAGGGCATGGGCGCGACCCGGCTTCGCGACATCGCCGCGGCGGCCGGGGTCTCGGTCGGCACCGTGACCTACCACTTCGACGGCGTCGCCGAGATCCTCAACGAGGTCGTCGTGCTCGAAACCGCCCGGTTCTACTCGTCGATCATCGAGGCGGTCGACGTCGAGCCCGACCCGGTCGTGGGGGTGCGGATGCTCGTCGAGCCCCTGTTCGCCGACACCGACGCGACCGACGAGCACTGGCGGCTCTGGTCCGACTACTGGACGGCCGTGGCGCGCAAGCCCGCGGTCGCCGCCGAGTACGTCGAGCGCATCCGCGTGTGGGAGGCCTGCCTGACCCGCACGCTCCGCCGCGGGATCGAGCAGGGCCGGTTCGTGACGGCCGACCCGTCGGCGCTCGCCCTCAAGCTCGCCGCCTACAGCGACGGCCTCGCGACCCAGCTCGCCCAGAAGGCCCCCGGCCTCACGCCCGGCCTCGCGCTCGACTGGATGTGGACGCTGCTGGAGCACGAGACCGGGGCGTCCTTCCGGGGCTGACCCGCGCCTCCTCGGCCTCACTCGTAGCGCAGCGACTCCACCGGGTCGGCCTTCGCGGCGCGCGCGGCGGGCAGCGTGCCGGCCAGGAACGCGATCACCATCACCACGACGATGATCAGCGCGATCGACACGGGGTCGAACGCGATCAGCGTCAGCCCGGGCAGGTTCGACAGCAGCGACCCGGCCAGGGTGGCGCTGACGACGCTGCCCGCGATCATCGCGACGCCCACGCCGATCGCGCTGCCGAGGAACCCGATGAACGCGGCCTCGAGGCTGAACAGGCCGAACACCTTGCCGCTGCCCATGCCCATGGCCTTCATCAGGCCGATCTCGCGGGTGCGCTCCTGCACGCTCATCAGCAGCGTGTTGACGATGCCGAAGCTCGCCGCGAGCAGGGCGATGATCGCGAAGGCGTTGAGCACGAGCACGATGCCGTCGATCACCGTGGTGAACGTGCCCAGCTGGTCGGCGACGGTCGTGCCGGTGTAGCCGGCGGAGGCGAGACGGTCCTTGATGTCGCTCACCTGCCCGTCGGACGCGTCCGCGGCGAACCGCACCGTGGCCTGCGCGTAGCGGTCGACCTGGTCGGCGGGCAGCCCGACGTTCTGCGCGTCGAACAGGGCCGTGCCGAGCGCCGCGTTCGGGGTGACCGCCGCTCCGGCGGGCGAGGCGATGCTCTCCTCCGCGACGCCGACGACGGTCGCGGTGACCGTGTGCTGCGTGCGCGTGGCGTCGGTCACGGCCAGCGTGACGGACCGACCCACGGCCGCCTCGTCGTCCGCGAACCCCAGGGGACCGACGTACGACGTCGGGACGACCACCTGCAGGTCGGTCGTGTCGTCGTCGGGCTGGGCGCCCGCCGTCAGGGTGAGCTGCTGTCCCGGCGCGAGGGCGCTCGCCGAGACGACGTATTTCGTCCCGCTCTCGCCCTCGACGTAGTCGGTCGCGAGCGACTCGGTCGGCTGCACGGCCAGCACGCCGTCGACGCCCTCGAGGGTCGTCACGTCGTCCGGGGTCAGGGCGACGACGGTCGCCCCGGGGGCACCGAACCCGCCCGCGGCGACGGTGTCGGGGTCGTACTCGGCCGGGCCCGAGTTCGCCCCGCCGAGACCCTGCGCGTCGTCGGAGGCCTTCGTGACCGTCATCGTGTCGGACGAGCCCACGGCCGAGACCGTGTCGTCGATGTAGGCGTTGATGCCGGTGCCCAGCCCGCTCGTCAGCGTCAGCGTGAAGGCGCCGACGAAGATCGCCAGGACGGTCAGGATCGTCCGCGTCTTCGACCGGAACGTGTTCGAGACGGCGGTCAGCAGCAGGTCGAGGGTCGTCATGCGGCCACCTCGGCCTCGTCGTCGACGATCAACCCGTCGCGGATCACGATGCGCCGGTCGCAGCGCGCCGCGAGCTCCTCGTCGTGCGTCACCACGATCAGCGTGATGCCGTTCTCGCGGTTCAACGAGAACAGGATGTCCTCGACGACCGCCCCGGTCGCCGTGTCGAGGTTGCCGGTGGGCTCGTCGGCGAAGATGATGCGCGGGTCGTTGACCAGCGCGCGCGCGATCACCGTGCGCTGCTTCTGACCACCCGACAGGTTCAGGGCCTTGTTCTTCGCCTTGTCGGCGAGCTCGAGCTGTTCGAGGGCCGCCAGGCCGCGACGACGGCGTTCGCCGCGGGGCACGCCCGCGATCTTCATGGGCAGCACGACGTTCTCGAGCACCGACGAGCTCGACGTCAGGAAGAACTGCTGGAACACGAAGCCGAACGTCTTGTTGCGCGTCCGGTTCAGGCGCCCTCCCTTGAGCGTGCTCGTGTCGACCCCCTCGAGCTCGACGGTGCCGGTCGTCGGGGCGTCGAGCAGGGCGAGCACGTGCATCAGGGTCGACTTGCCCGAGCCGCTCTTGCCGACGATCGCGACGCTCTCGCCCTCGGCGACGTCGAAGCTCACCCCCTTCAGGGCCTCGAACCGGTTCGGGCCGCGCCCGTACGAACGGTGGACGTCTCGGACCGAGATGATCGGCGCCATGGTGCTCCTGTCGCTGACGGCCCCGGTGTCTCCGGGGCCGAGACCCACCCTCGCGGGCCGCGCCGACCGCGTCGTCCCCCCACCGCGGACACCTGCCGGCCGTCGAGTACCGCACCTGCGGTACGCGACGTCGGGCCAGAGGGGGACTCGGCCACCGCCGTTCCAGGGCACGATGGGGTCATGACGACGACGGACGGCAGGAGGCGCGAGCCCGCCTACCCGCGACCTCGCGTCCCCTGGTGGCTGGGCGACACGATCGCCGCGGTGCTCGTCGTCGGTGCGGCGTTCGCCCCCTTCCCCGTCGCGGGGTTCCGGCCGACCGGCGGGCTGGCCGTCGCGGTCGTCCTCGCCCCCGTCGTCCTGCTGCCGTTCCGTCGTCGACGCCCCGTCCCGGTGCTCGCCGCGATCGTCGGCCTGTTCGGCATCGCCGCCCTGCTCGGCACGCTCGCACCGGGCGTCGTCCTCGCCACCGGCATCGCCGTCTTCGCCGTGGCCGCGCGGACCCCGCGCCGCCGCACCATCGTCGTGACGGTCGCCACGGTCCTGGCCGTCGCCCTGCTCGGCCTGCTGGGGGTGGGGGGACGCGTCGTCGACCTGCCCGTGGTCCAGTTCACGCTCCTGGTCGCCTTCGCCGCCGCGGCGGGCGACGCCAGCCGCTCCCGACGGGAGTACATCGAGGCCGTCACCGAACGCGCCGAGCGAGCCGAACGCACCCGTGAGGCCGAGGCCTCGCGCCGGGTGGCCGAGGAGCGGTTGCGCATCGCCCGCGACCTGCACGACGCCGTCGCCCACCAGATCTCGGTGATCAGCCTCAACGCGGGCGTCGCGTCGTCGGCGATCGAGACGCGACCCGAGAAGGCGGTGACGGCCCTCGCGACCATCCGCCGCGCCTCCCGGACCGTCCTCGGCGAGATCGGCGACCTGCTCGAGGTGCTGCGCGCCGGGGACTCCGAGCGGGTCGCGTCGCCGCAGCCGGGCCTCGCACGACTCGACGAGCTCGTGGCAGGGTTCGCCGACGCGGGCCTCGTCGTGAGCACGCGGGTCGAGGGCCCGCTCGCCGCGGTCACGGGCGCGGTCGACCTCGTCGCGTACCGGGTCGTGCAGGAGGGGCTGACGAACGCCGGCAAGCACGGTGCCGAACACCGTGCGCACGTGCTCATCGCTGTCGACGAGCACGAGGTGTCGGTCGTGGTGACGAACCCCGTGCCGGCGTCGAAGGACGCGCCCGAAGCGGTGGACGTCCGTGGCGGGTACGGGCTGCTCGGTCTGCGCGAACGCGTCGCCTCGGTGCGGGGCGTCGTCGAGACCGGGCCGACGCCGGGCGGCTTCCGGCTGGCGGCCGTGCTGCCGGTGACCCGTGGGGTCGACGTGGCCGGTTCGTCCGGCTCGGCCGGCTCGTCCGGCTCGTCCGGTGGGAGCGGGGGAGCCTCGTGACGACCGTGCTCGTCGTCGACGACCAGCCGCTGATCCGTCAGGCCGTGACCGACATCCTCGACGGCGAGGACGGGGTCGAGGTCGTGGGCGACGCCGTGAACGGCCGGGAGGCGGTGATGCGGGCGTCGGCGCTGAGGCCGGATGTGGTCGTCATGGACATCCGCATGCCCGAGCTCGACGGCATCGGCGCGACGGCCGAGATCTGCGCCGACCCGCTGCTCGCCGGGACGAAGGTGCTCATCCTCACCACGTTCGAGGAGGACGAGTACCTCGTCGCGGCCCTGCGCGCCGGCGCGAGCGGGTTCATCGGCAAGGGCGCGGAGCCCGACGACATCGTCCGGGCGGTGCGGGCCGTGCACGCGGGGGAGGCGCTGCTGTCGCCCGTCGCGACGCGCAGCCTGATCGAGAAGTACGTGCTGCCGGGTGGTGGCGGGGCGGGATCGGTCTCGGGAACGCCGTCGTCAGGGGAGTCGTCGTCGGGGGCGTCGTCGCCGGCCGTGCCGGCCGGGCTCGCCCACCTGACCGACCGTGAGCGCGAGGTGCTGCTGCTCGTCGCCCGGGGTCGCGCCAACGCCGAGATCGCCGGCGACCTGGTCATCTCGCCGCACACCGCGAAGACACACGTCAACCGCATCATGACCAAGCTCGACGCCCACGACCGGGCGCAGCTCGTGATCCTCGCCTACGAGACCGGCTTCCTCGCGCCGGGCGCCGCGTAGCGCCCCCTCCCTGCGCGCGAGGGGGCAGAAGATGTCCTTCCCCCGCGTGCGGAGGACATCTTCTGCCCACTCGGGCGGAGGGGGGACGAGGAGGCGCGGGTCAGGCGAGCGCCGCGGGGTCGAGACCGTGCTGCTCGACCTGGATGGCCTGCCGGATGGTCAGCGGGTAGATGCGCGAGAGCTCGGGGTTCGACGGATCGCTCGAGATGTACGCCACGCTCTCGACGTGCTGCTCGAAGGCGTTGACCTTGTCGCGCGGCGCGCCCACCACGAGCTGGAAGCCCAGGGAGGTCAGTGCCGCCAGGGCCCGGCCGGTGTACTCGGCGTCGGCCTTGACGAAGCCCTCGTCGAGGACGATCGGCGCGTAGGTCGGCACCCGGTCGGTGCCGTCTCCCAGCCGGAACCGCAGGGCGGCCCCCAGCACGAACGCGATGAGCTCCTGCCCCTCGCCGCCGGACTTGCCGGCCACGCCCTCGTGCACGATCTGCGTTCCGTCGGCGCGGGTCTCGATCGCCCGGAACTGGTAGTGCTCCCGCGCGTCCAGCACCCGCCGGCGCCAGGCGTCACCGACCTTCGACTTCTCCTCGAGGTGGGCGAGGTCGCGGCGGAGCCTCAGGAACCGGCGCTCGACCTCGGACGCGTCCCGCGCCTCCGGGGCCCGTCCGTCCGCGGAGCGTGCCTCGGACGTGCCCCCGCTCCCGGCCCCGCCGGTGTGCTCGCGCAGCGTCCGCTTGAACTCGAGCAGGTCGCCGTTCGACACCGGCCGCGGCTCGATGTCGAGCGTCGAGCCCTGTCGGAACTCGATCGACCGCAGGGCCTGCGAGATGGGGCGGACGCCGCGGCGGATGACGTGGCCGTCCTCCTCGATCTGGACGAGCAGCGCCCGAAGGCTGTCGCCCACGTCGCTGCCGGCCCTCTCGAGCCAGCGCTGTCTCGCGTGCGGCAGGTCGTCCTCGACGAGCTGCCGGTGGATCGCCCGGACCGCCGGCAGGCTCTCGATCGTGGCGTCGATGCCCGCGGTGCGGTCGAGTTCGAGGTACCGCTCGAAGACGACGACGAGCGTCGACTCGGCGTTCGCCCGGTCGCGGTCGTGCGCGTCGACCTGGGCCCGCAGCTGGGACGCCGCGTCCCGGTACAGCCGCACGACGTCGGTCGCCTCACGCGGTGCCGCGAACGGCAGCGGGGCGAGGAGTGCCCGCTCGTCGTCGGTCAGGGGGTCGGCGTCGGCGGCGTCCGCGAACTCGTCCTCGATGTCGACGAGCGTCGCGTGCTTCTCGTCGAGCTGCGCGAGCACCTGGTCGATCTCGGCCAGGCGGCGCGTCGCGGCCGAGCGGTCGTCGTCGTGCTGCGCGGCCTCGGCCTGCAACGTGGCCAGTTCGGGACGCTCGACGGCGATGCGGTCCAGCTGGGCGCGCAGGTCGTCGAGCCTCGCCTGCGCGGGGGCGGTGTCGAGCTCGTCCCAGGTGAACTCCTTCGCGCGGGCGACGGCGTCGGCGACGCGGCGGCGTTCGACCGCCTCGGCCTCGATCGCGTCGTACTCGCCGCGGACCCGGGCCAGCACGGCCTCGAGGTCGACGATCTCGTCGCCGAGCTCGGCGATCCGGGCCGCGTTGTCGAGCCCGATCCACGAACGGGTCGACCGGTCGTCCTTGATCACGCGGTCGCGCGAGCCGGTGCGGAGGCCGCGCCGGGTCACGGCACCGCGGGTGCCGGACGGGCGCGGGCCGCCGAGGTCGTCGGGACCCTCGACGCAGAGCACGCTGCGGTCGGCGACGAGCTCGTCGTGCAGCCAGCCACGGAACGGGCTGGCCGGGTCGAGCCGCACCATGGCGGGCACGGTGCGGTCGACCGGGGTGAGCGTCGGATCGGCCCCGGTGGTCGCCGGCACGAGCGTGACGCGTCCCCGCACGTCGTTCTCGTCCACCCAGCGGCGCACGGCGTCGAAGTGCGCGCGGTCCACGAGGAGGTGCGTGGCGAGGTCGCCGAGCACGCGCTCGATCGCGACGGCCCACCCGGCGTGCTCGGGCGCGACCTCGAACAGCTCGCCGGCGTAGGGCAGCTCCGACACCGGCACGCCCGCCCCCTCGGCGATGCGCCGGCGTCGCTCGATCGCGTCGTCGGGCACGTTGCTGCGGCGCTGCTCGAACGACCGTTTCTGCTTCTCGAGGGCGGCCAGCGAGCGCTTCGTCTCGCCGATGCGGGCGGCGAGGTCGCTGCGGGCGTCGGCGGTCGCGGCCCGGGCGGCCGCGTCGTCGGCCGCGAGGCGGTCGGCACGCTGCCCGAGCGCGACGAGTTGTTCGTCGTCGCGGGGGAGGGACGCACCGGTCCCCTCGAGCGCGGCGGCGAGCCGGCCGCGGGTGCGCTCGACGGCGGCGAGCTCGGCCTCGGCGGCGGCCACGTGCTCGCGGAGCGACTGCGTGGGGTCGCCCCCGAGCTCGCTGATCCGCGCCAGGGCCTGTTCACGGGACCGGAACGCGAGCTGCTCGTCCGCCTGGGCGCGCCTCCGGCGTTCGCCCTGCTCGCGCTTCTCGGTCGTGACGCGGTCGACCTCGCCGCTGACCCAGCTGCCGACGCGTTCGGCCAACCAGACGCGGAGGCGGCTGGGCCCGTCGTCGTCGACCAGCAGGCGGCGCTTGGCCGAGCCGTCGCGTCCGGCGAGCTCGTACCGGTCGGCGAGCGTCGGCACGGCCTCGAGCACGTCGAGCTTCTTGCGGGTCGTCTCGAACACGTCGTAGAGCGCCGAGGCCTCGCGGTAGGTGGCGAGCGTGGTCTCCCAGCGGCTGAGCGCCTGCGGCTGCACGAGCACGAACTGCTTGAACAGGTCGTCGATCGAGAACACGCCCTTGGACGCCTGCGCCCGACGCAGCAGGGTCAGCGCCTTGAGCTGCGACTCGTCGCTGCCGCCGATGCCGAGCTGACCGCACAACCGCACCCGCAGCTCCGGCTGCGACGAGGTCGCGAGATCGTGGGCGGGGTCGAGCAGGCGGGCGAGGGAGCCACGGGTCAGGGGGTTCTGGCTCGTGCCCTCGCGCGTCACCTCGGCCAGGCGGCTGAGGTCGAAGCGGCCCTGCACGAGCAGGTAGACGCTCGCCTGGGTGACGTCGTCCTGGCTGGCGGTGTCCTCGCCGATCCAGGCGACGCGGACGGCCGTGACCGTCTGGCCGAGTTCGGTGGACCAGGTGATGGCCGCACCGCTCGGGAACGCCTGGCCGAGCGGACGCAGGAACCGCGTCGTCGTGCGGTCGGAGGCGGCGTCGCGGACCTCGTCGGTCTTGCCGCGCGCGTAGCTGTACACCGTGCGCTCGGACCGCTGTCGGCTGTCGTCGCGGGCGGCGCGGTTGAACTCCTGCGGGTTGGGCATGATGACCGCGGCCATCGCGTCGAGCACGGTCGACTTGCCGCGGCCGGTCGGGCCGAGGATGGCGATGCCGCCGCGACCCACGGGCATGCGGTGCAGGCCGGCGTAGCTGCCCCAGTTGAGCAGCTGCACCTGCTCGATGCGGTACTGGCCCGAGTGGAACATGCCGAGGTCGGGCGGGGTGTCGGCGATGCTCATGCCTGGGGTGCTTCCGGGTCGGTGTCGGTGCCGGCGTCGTGCGCGGGCGCGGGCTCGAGGTCGAGGTCGAGGTCGAGCGGGACGGCGGTCGGGTCGGGTTCGGCGTCGGGGGTGTCCTCCACCGTGTCGGCGGGGCCGGCGTCGGCGGGATCGGGTTCGACCTCGACCTCGGGCTCGACGACGTCGACGTCGGCATCGGCGTCGGCGTCGGCATCGATGTCGGCGTCGACCTCCGCTCCGGCCGCGTCCGCATCGACGGGGATGCCGACCTCGTCCCCATCGGTCGGGTCGCCCTCGACGCCTGCCGCCTCGAGGTACACCCGCTCGAGGTGCGCGAGTCGGTCGGCGGTCATCAGCGGCACGATCGCGGGCGAGACCACGAACAGTTCGGGGTCGTCGGGCTCGGCCGTCAGCAGGTCGCGGGCGACGAGCGCGGCGATCGCGGCGTCGACCCGGCGGCGGGCGCGCACCTCGTCGGAGCCCGAGTCGTCGTGGTACCGACCGAGGAACTCGGCCACGGCGTCCTTCGAGATCACGACCGCCTCGTCTTGCCCGTCCGTGAAGGCGTGCTCCCGGCGGGCGAAGACCATCAGCAGCGAGGCGTCGCGCGACAGCGGCTTCTCGCGGCGCAGCAGAACGGGGACGTCGTCCTCGCCGCCCTGTCGCTTGAAGGCGACCTCGTGGTCGTGGTCGACGACCAGCACCAGGAACAGTTCCTCTAGCCGGGCCCGGATCTCGGGCTCGTGGGCGAGCAGGCCGGCCCAGGCCTCCTGCTGCCGGGCGCGGGACACGAACCGGTGGGTCAGCAGCGTGACGAGTGCCTTGCGTCCGGCCAGCGGCAGCGCGTCCGTGACGCCACCGGGCAACGCGTCGTCGGCGTCGCCGTCGTCGAAGGCGTCGCGGGAGGTGCGCGCCGAGTCGTCGTCGGAGGTGGCGGTCGCCTCGGCCGAGGAGGCGCGGGTCGCCTCGTCGACGCCGGTCTCGTCCGAGGGGGCTGCGGGGCTCATGCGAGGTCCTTCGTGCTGGTCGTGCCGGTCGTGAGGTCGGGGGCGTCGGGCTCGGCGCCCGGCTCGGCCCCGGGCGGACCCGCGGGGTCGCGTCGGAAGACGAGGCGGGGCAGCGTGACCTGCCGACCCGCGCCTCCTGACGTCGTCGGGTCGGCGGGATCGCCGACGAGTTCGACGGTCTCGGTGTCGTCGCCGACGACGCCGCGCTCGAGCGCGAGGTCGAGCATGCTGAGGACGAGCGCGAGGCGGCGGAACCCGGGCTCGGTCGCCTGGTAGACGTCGACGCTCGTGACCTCGTCGCGGTCGACGAGCAGCCGGTCGATCGTCGCCGACACGGCCGCCGTGCTCGTGCCCGAGGTGAGGCGGAGGGCGGCCCGGTCGGCCTCCGGCAGGGTCGCGTCGCCGATGGTCACCTGCACGTCGACCGTCGGCCGCGCGCGATCCGTGTGCAGCTGCACCTGGCTGACGTCACGGACGTCGAGCGCCCCGAGGCCGAGCCCGTCGCCGTGCTCGACGGGCAGCATGGCGTGGCCCGGCCGGCGCTCGGCCCAGACGCCGCCCGCGTGAAGCGCCCGGTCGGCGAGGGTGAGCAGACGCTGCTGCTGGTCGGAGCCCGACCGGCTGAGGAAGCGCCGCAGCGAGGACGTCCACCGGCCGTACGTCTCTTGCACGCTCTGCTCTTCGGCGAGCAGCGAGGAGATGAGCGACTCGAGCTGCGTGCGCTGCCGCTCGGTGAGCTGTGCGGCCGCGTCGGGCTGCGCGAGGACCTTCTCGATGTCGGCGCGCATGACATCGATCCCGCGCGACGACAGCATCTGGGCGAAGCCGCGGTAGGCGCGTCCCTCGGGGGTCTGCTCGAGCAGGTCGTTGTCGCGCAGGTACTGGTCGACGAGCGCGCCCTTGCCGACGTGTTCGGACGAGGCCCGGCGCGCGACCTCGCGGTGCCGCTGCTCGACCATGGCGCCGAGCTGGCGGAAGTCCTCGGGCAGCGACGCGGTCAGACGCACCACCTCGCGGACCTGACGGCGCAGCACGTCGGGAGCGGTGGGTTCGGTGCCGTGCCGCTCGATCTCGGCCTTGCGGCGCTCGAGCTCGGCGATCTGCTCGTCGAGCCGGGAGAGCTGCGACTCGCGGCTGGGGTCGGCGAGGCCCGCGAGCTGCCCGACGGCGTGGGCGATGCTGCCGAGGCGGGCCTCGCTGACGGCGTTGTCGCGCTCGACGAGGTCGCGCACGAGGCGCAGCGCCTTGAGCGCGTGCGGCGACAGGCGGTACTCGGCACGGGCGTCCGGTCCGGAGGCGCGGGTGCGGACGAGCCAACGGCTCTCGACCCAGCTGCGGCAGTACTCGGCCGGGGTGGTCTTCTGCTCGGCGGTGGCCGGCGTGGCGACGGGCGTCGGGGACGCGGGCCGCGCCTCCTCGGGGTCCTGCTCGGTCGTCGCCCGCTCGGACGTCGGGTGCTCGGGGGCGGCCTGCTCGGACGCCGCCTGCTCGAGTGCGGCCTGCTCGGACGCCGCCTGCTCGGCGGCGTTCTGCTCGAGGGCGTCGGCGACCTGTCGGTGGAACCAGTCGGCCGACACCGGACCCTCGGCGTGTTCGAGGTGGCGGGAGAAGAGCGGCAGCATCCAGCGGGCGTTGTAGCCGCGGAGCAGGGCCCAGGTGGGGTCGTCTTCGTACGCCGCGCGCACGTCGTCGCGGCTCAGGGCGTCGTCGTGCCCCGACGGGTGGTTCACCAAGCAAGACCTCCGGCAGTCGTCGGACGACGATACCAACTGGTGACGCTCCGCTCGGCGACGGTGTCGCTCCTCGTCCGCAGCGGCCAGGATGGGGGGATGGGGATGGGCATGGGGATGGGCATCAGGTCGAGTCGGGGCGTCGTGGCGACCGTCGTCGTGGCCGTCCTCGCGCTCGCCGCCGGATGTGCCAGCTCGAGTGACCTGCTCCAACGGTTCGAGTCGCTCATGGACGGTGTCGGCGGCGTGGTCGAGATCGAGACGGCCGGGACCGACTCTCCCCTCGGCGTCGCGGAGGCCCAGGCCACGGTCGTGGTCGAGGACGACCTCTCCGACGACGACCTCGAAGCCGTCGCCGAGCGCATCAGGCCGTTCGTGGCCCGCAACGTCGGTGACTCCTCCGACTGGCGGTTCGTCGATGTCCGGCGAGGCACCGTCTCGTTCGAGGTGCTCGCCGACGAGGGCGACACGGCGGCCCAGCTCGACCTCGCGCGTCGCGTCGCGGACGACGCGGTCTTCGCCGAGGTGTCCCTCGCCACGCACGCGTTCGGCGAGGACGGGGCGACCGGGGACGACTCGCCTCGGCGAGGGTTCGGGATCACGGTGGTCCCCTCGGACTCGTCGGACGTCGTCTCGGCCTGGCAGCGGGCACGCTCCCTTCGGGACGCCGCGGCCCAGCTGGCCGACGTCGACGTGACGGCGTGGAGCCCGGACACCCGCCGGTTCGTGACCGAGAACGTCTCCGGGTTCCCCTCGGTCCTCGACGATCCCGCGACGTCCGACGTCGTCCTCGACGCCGCCGACCAGGCCCGTCTGCTCGACGCCGTGGGGGCTGCGGATCTCGGGGCCGGGCGGGTCGAGGTCCTGCCGGAGGGCATCCGGGTCGACCTCGACACACCGAGCGTCACGGGTCACCACTCGCGCGACGAGGTGGCGGAGGCGTCCCCGCGAGCGGCACGGATCGCCGGCGTCCTCGTCGGGATGTCCGAGGTGCCCGGCACCTCGATCGGCTTCGTCTCGTCACCGGACGAACGGCGAGAGCTCGACGGCGACCTGTCCGCCGCCGAGTCGCTGGTGGACGTCGTCGCACCCGACACGGTCACCTACTCGGCGATCAGCGCCCGGTCGGTCGAGGTATGGACGTCGGGGCTCGAGGGCGCCGTGCCCGCGATGCAGGCCATCGGCGGTTCCGCGGCCGTGTCCGGGATGGACGAGATCCGCGTCTCGTCCGGTGGAGCAGACCGTCGGGGACTCTCGTTCTCGGGCCGGCCCGAGGCACTCGCCGTGCTCGCCACCGTCACGGGCGCCATCGTGGCCGCACCCCGGATCGAGGGCGTGGCCGTGACCGCCACGGAAGGCCGCCTCAGCATCGAGTTCGACGACGACGACGACACCGACGCCGCCCTGGCGGACGTCGTCGGCGCGGTTCGGACGGCACCGGCCGGGACCGTCGTGACGTTCCGGCGAGACGTGCGCGGGGCGGCCGACCTCGTCACCGAGACGGTCGGCCAGGGGGCGACGAGCGACTGCTCGACGCTCGCCGCCGACGACGCAGCACTGTGCGCGATCGTCCGGTCCGCATGGGGTGCGTGATGCTCGGTGCTGGCACCCCGGGCCCGAAGGGTGCACGATCGGACGATGACCTCGCCGATCGACCACGCCGACCCGACACCCGTCGTGCACGTGCTGCACGACAACGCCGAGTGGCTGCCGCCGCTCGTCGCCGCGCTCGACGCCGCGGGGGTGCCCCACCGCGAGCACCTGCTCGACGGGACGTCCTTCGACCTCGCGGCCGCGCCTCCTGAAGGGGTGTTCTGGTCGCGGCTGAGCGGCTCGGCCCACACGCGCGGCCGGGGGACGGCCAAGGAGGTCGCGCGAGCGACCCTGCGCTGGGCCGAACGGCACGGGCGCCGGACCATCAACGGCAGCGGTGTCGTCGAACTCGAGGTGAGCAAGGTGGCGCAGTACCTGGCGCTGGCGTCCGCCGGGTTCGACGTCCCCGCGACGACCGCCGTGTTCGGCACCGCCGACCTCAAGGCCCGGGCACGCGAGCAGACGCTGCCGTTCATCACGAAGCACAACGAGGGCGGCAAGGGCCTCGGTGTGCGGCGCTTCGACGACCTCGACTCGTTCGACGCGTACGTCGACGGGCCCGACTTCGAGGTGCCGGTCGACGGGATCACCCTGCTGCAGGAGTTCCTGCAGGCCGAGGAGCCCTTCAACACGCGCGTCGAGTTCGTCGGCGGACGCTTCGTCTACGCGGTGCGCGTCGACACCTCGGCCGGCAGCTTCGAGTTGTGCCCCGCCGACGCGTGCGTCGTGCCCGACGGCGCCGACCCGGCCACGTTCGCGCCGTTCGCGGTGCGCCCGTCGGTCACCGCGGAGCACCCGCTCGTACGGCGACTCGAGGCTTTCGTCGCCGAGCACGGCATCGAGGTCGCCGGCATCGAGTTCATCGAGACCGTCGACGGCCGCTTCGTGCCCTACGACGTCAACACGAACACCAACTACAACCCGGACGTCGAGCGGTCGTCGTCGGTGTCGGCCGCCGCGACGCTCGCCGCGTGGCTGGGCGAGGTGTTGGCGGCGGAGTACGCCGCGACCCCGGCCTAGCGCCGGTCTCGTCGACATCGCCGAGCTCCGTCGACGACGTCATCCAGCCACGGTACCGACCCGGGGCCGCGCGTCACCCCGGGCCGTGGGTGAGCCGTCCCTGGTGCCCGCCCGGGTGAGCACCGTCCGAGTGGGCAGAAATGGTCCTTCGTCGGGCCGGGAGGGACCGTTTTTGCCCACTCGACGAGCACGACCCGCGCCGACGCGGAACGGGGTCAGCGGCGTTCAGGAGGCGCGGGCGGCGCCGGCGACGTCGCGAACGCGACGGCCGCGAGGCCGGTCAGCACGACCGCACCGATCGTCACGGGTGCGAGCGGCCCGGCGAACGCCGCCGCGAGCCCCTGCGTCGTGCCGAGGCCGACGACGAGCTGTCCGATCACCAGCAGCACGAGGCCGAACGCGGAGCCGAGGAGGCTCACCCGGGCCAGGTCGTGCAGTCGGCGGGAGTCGTCGGCGAGGCGGCGCGTGCCCGGCGTTCCCGGCAGGCCGGCCGAGAGTCGACGTCTCATCCGGACGAAGAGCACGAGCGCGACGACCGACAGCACCAACGGGATCGCGCTGCCGATCGTGAGGGAGGTCTGCACGACGCCGAACAAGGCGTCGGTGCCACCGGGTGAGGGCGGGGTGCTCATCGGACTCCGTTCGGCGGGGACGGTGGGTTCACGGGCGAGTTCGTGGTGGACGGGCGACTCAGGCGGACCGGGGACGACGAACTCGCCCGTGCGCGACCGCTGGTCGCCGACGAACCGCCCGGACACGACGACGCCGACCAGGCGGGAGCCGGGTCGGCGTCGTGGGCCGTGCGGCCGGGTGTCTAGTAGCGGGGCTTGCGGGCGGGCCGCTCGCCACCCTGCGACCGGTCGGGGCGGTCGTCGCGGCGGGGCGCGCCTCCTCGGCGGTCGGGCTTGATCTCGATGAGCTTGCCGCTGATGCGGGTGTCGCTCAGGCGGTCGAGCATGTCGCTCGAGACGTCCGAGGCGAGCTCGACGACCGAGAAGTCGGGGCGGATCTGGATCGCCCCGAAGTCGTCGCGGCTCAGGCCGCCCTCGTTCGCCAGGGCACCCACGATCTGACGCGGCTCGACACGGTGGCGGCGACCGACCTCGATGCGGTAGGCGGTCATCGGCTTCGACGTCCGCGGGCCACGCTCACGGCGCTCGCCCCGGTCGTCGTCGCGACCAGCGCGCGGGGCACGGTCGTCGCGCTCGCGCAGCGGCCGCTCGTCGCGCTGCGGGCGCTCGTCCTTCGGGTCGAGCAGCAGGGGCGTCTCGCCCTGGGCGACCACGGCGAGTGCGGCGGCGACGTCGGCCTCGGGCACGTCGTGGTGCTCGACGTAGTGGCTGATGATGTCGCGGAACGCCGAGATGCGGCTGTCCTGCGACAGGGCCTCGGTGATCGCGTCGTCGAAGCGGGTGAGGCGCGTGCTGTTGACGTCCTCGACGGTCGGCAGCTGCATCTGCGTGAGCGGCTGGCGGGTGGCCTTCTCGATCGCACCCAGCAGACGACGCTCGCGCGGCGTGACGAAGCTGATCGCGGCACCGCTCCGACCGGCACGCCCGGTGCGGCCGATGCGGTGCACGTACGACTCGGTGTCGATCGGGATGTCGTAGTTGACGACGTGGCTGATGCGGTCGACGTCGAGACCGCGGGCCGCGACGTCGGTCGCCACGAGGATGTCGAGCTTGCCGCTCTTCAGCTGGTTGACCGTGCGCTCGCGCTGGGCCTGGGCGACGTCACCGCTGATCGCTGCGGCCGAGTAGCCGCGGGCGCGCAGCTTCTCGGCGAGGGTCTCGGTCTCGCTCTTCGTGCGGACGAAGATGATCATGCCCTCGAAGTTCTCGACCTCGAGGATGCGCGTGAGCGCGTCGACCTTCTGCGGGTACGACACCATCAGGTAGCGCTGGGTCGTGTTGACCGAGGTCGTGGTCTTGGCCTTGACCGTGATCTCTTCGGCGTCGTTCAGGTACTGCTTCGAGATGCGACGGATCTGCGGCGGCATGGTGGCCGAGAACAGGGCCACCTGCTTGTCGTCGGGGGTGTCGGCGAGGATCGTCTCGACGTCCTCCGCGAAGCCCATCTTCAGCATCTCGTCGGCCTCGTCGAGCACCAGGTACTTGAGTTCGCTGAGGTCGAGGGTACCCTTGGCGAGGTGGTCCATGATGCGACCGGGCGTGCCGACGACGACGTGCACGCCGCGGCGGAGCGCGCTCAACTGGACGCCGTACGCCTGGCCGCCGTAGACGGGCAGGACGTGGACCCCGCGCATGCCGGAGGCGAACTGCTCGAACGCCTCGCAGACCTGCAACGCGAGTTCGCGCGTCGGCGACAGCACGAGGGCCTGCGGCTTCTTGGCCGACACGTCGAGGCGCGAGAGGATGGGCAGGGCGAAGGCCGCGGTCTTGCCGGTGCCGGTCTGCGCGAGCCCGACGACGTCGCGGCCGTCGAGCAGGGTGGGGATCGTGGCGGCCTGGATGGCCGAAGGGGTCTCGTAGCCGATCTCGCGGATGGCCTTCAGGACCTGGTCGCTCAAGCCCAGATCGGCGAACGTCGGCGTCGTGTCGGCTTGCTCTGTGGCGTCGCTCGGGGCTTGCTCGGTGGTGTCACTCATGGTGCAACGGTAGCTTGTCCAGGCCCTCTGCTGTTGCTCCCGCCCGCGAGGCGGGCCGAGTCAGGTCGGTGCGAGGGGCAGCACCGTCGCGACGAGCGTGGTCACGACGACCACCGTGGTCAGCGCGGAGGTCGCGACGGCGAGTCGGCGCAGGGCCCGGGACCGGCCCGGCCGTCGTCCGACCGTGGCCGACACGAGGGCCGTCACGGCGAAGGCCGCCGAGGTCAGGCCGACCACGGGCGTCGACGCCCGGCGACCTCGAGCGAGGCCGAACGGGAACCCGGTGGCTCCCTCGTCCAGCTCGCCCCAGCCCCACGCGACGTACCCGGCGGCGGCGACCGCCGACAGGGCCAGCGCGAGTGCGGGCTGGTGGGGGATCGGCTCGCGGTGGACGGAGACGCTCGGCGGGCCTCGTCGAGGGGGACGCCGGGGGCGGAGGATCGGGTCGCCGGGGTCGAGGGTGTCGTCGAGCAGGAGTCGGCCCCGACGGCGGAGCACGATCACCTCGTCGACCGGACGGGGTTGCCGCGAGTCCGGCTTCTGCTCCTTCGCAGGGGGTGACACGGTCATTAGCCTACCGGTCGTCAGTCGAACGGACGGGCCTCCGTGTCGGCGGCCCGAAGTAGTCTTCTCGACGACCGATCCCGCCCCGCGACACCCCGAAGGACGATGTGCAACCGACGTACCGCACCGCCAGCGGTCGACTCTTCCAGGCCGACTGCCTCGAGGTCCTCGCCGAGCTCGACGACGAGTCCGTCGACCTCGTGTTCGCCGATCCGCCGTTCAACCTGGGCAAGGTCTACGGGGCGGGCATCGACGACTCGCTCGACGAAGACGCCTACCTGGCCTGGTGCGGTCGGTGGATCGCCGAATGCGTCCGCGTGCTCCGGCCGGGCGGTTCCTTCTACCTGTTCAACCTCCCTCGCTGGAACATCGAGCTGGGCCACGTGCTGAACGGCGAGGGCATGACCTTCCGTCACTGGGTCGCGGTCGACATCAAGTACGGTCTGCCGATCCCCAACAAGCTCTACCCGTCGCACTACTCGCTGCTCTACTACAGCAAGGGCAAGCCGTCGCGCTTCGTCCGTCCCCGCCTGCCGATCCAGGTGTGCCGGCACTGCGGCCGGGACATCAAGGACTACGGCGGCCACCGCAGCAAGCTGCACCCGGACGGGATCAACCTGACCGACGTCTGGCTCGACATCCCGCCCGTGCGACACCGGGCGACGAAGACCCGCGGGGCGAACGAGCTCAGCGAGAAGCTGCTCGAGCGCGTGTTGACCATCAGTTCCGAGCCCGGCGACCTCGTCCTCGACCCCTTCGGCGGGTCGGGCACCACCTACGCCGTGGCCGAGAAGATGCACCGACACTGGGTCGGCGCCGAGATCGGCGACGTCCAGCCGATCATCCGCCGCCTCGAGGGCGAGGACGCCCAGGTCGAGCTGCCGGGGCGCGGCGACACGGGGCGCGGCGACACGGGCCGTGGCGACGCCGGGCGCGGGGTGACTGCCGGGGCCGAGCGCTAGCCGTTCGAGGTCGCCGCGTCTGCCGGGGGCTCTGCGGATCGGACCGGAGTCGAGAGAGCGACCCCGGGCAGGCGGGGTGCCGTGGGGTCCGCGAGGCGCGGGCGTTCAGGGGTGGGGCTCGGCTTCGAGACCGTCTCGGTGGCCGACGGCACCACGGGGATCGGTGCGGTGGGCGTGGGCGCGGGCACCCCGACCGACGGCTCAGCGACGGGTGCCTCCGCGGCGACCGTCGGGACGATGATGCTGATCGGCGTCGTGTCCGTGTGGACCGACTGCACCCGCACGCGCTTGGCCCGGCGCAACCACCGGCGCGCGCCCGGGGTCGCGAGCAGGCTGCCGAGCACGAGTCCCGCGCCGATCGCGAGGGTCGTCAGCATCGAGAACACGAAGTCGACCTCGGCGCCGTCGTTGCCGGCCATGAAGTTGAGCAGCGACGACGCGACGGCGAGCGACGGCAGCAGCGACCCGCAGAACGCCGGCACGGCGATGACCGTCGCCGCCGTCCGCAGACGAGCCGCGGCCACGGTCGAGAGCGCTCCGAGCAGGGTCGCCGCGACGAACGTGGCCCCCATGAGCGGCAGGTCGAGCTGGCGCAGGGTGAAGAGCGAGAGGTTGCCGACCAGGGCGACGCCGATCGTGATCGGGATCATGCGGGCGGTCGACCCCTGCGCGATCGAGTTGGCCGACGCGGCGGCGAAGCTCGAGATGAGCGAGAGCCAGAGCGGCAGGGCCTGCAGGGTGATGTTCGTCGGGTCGACCTCGATGTCCGCGAACCGTGCGGTCACGGCGAGTCCGGCCGGGATGCCGCACACGACCCCGGCGACGATCAGCCCGATCACCAGGGCGCGCCCGACCGCCATCGACCGGAAGCCCGAGATCGCGTCCTGGGCCCAGGTGACGATCGTGGGGTGCGGCAGGACGAGGACGACCACGGCCGCGACCAACGCCGCCGCGCCTCCCGGGGTCAGCAGCCCCGCCCAGATGCCGAGCGTGCCGAGTGCGGCGGTGGACGCGGCCTGCAGGCCGATGACGAAGAACTGGGGGATGCCGCGGGCGGTCAGCCCCCGGCCGGACGTCATGATGCCGATCATCACCACGAAGGCGCCGACGGCGGCCTGCCACGTGCCGCCGGCCTGCAGCGTCACGGAGACGCCGAGCAGGCCCATCGCCAGGTCGGTCATCCATGAGGGCCACCGGGGCGGGGACTTCAAGACCTCGACGAGGCCGGCCACCGCCTCGGTCATGTCGCGGTCGTCGTGCAGCAGGTCGTCGACGATCTGGTAGACCCTCGACAGCCGGTGCAGGTTCGAGCCCTCGGCGTAGATGACCCGGGTCTTGACCAACGGGTTGACGCCGGCCGGGGCGTACTGGATGGTGATCGCCGTGCCCGTGATGTCGAGCTCGAGCGGGGCCAGGTTCCACTTGGTGCTCACGGCCACGATCGCGACCTCGGTGCTGCGGACGTCGGCACCCGACGACAGCATGACGTCGCCCAGGTCGAGGCAGAAGTCGACGATCTGACGGGGCGAGTAGAGGTCGCCGCCGATGCCGTGCTCGGGCGTCGTGCCCTCGTAGATGGTGCCGCGCAGTCGGGCCCGGACGTCGCGCAGTTCGTGCTGGTTGACCAGTCGTGACTGGGCGGGCCCCTTCGGCCTGCCCTTCGGGGCCTTGGGCACCCGCGGCGGTCGGGGCTTGACCGGGGTGGGCCGCTCAGGGCGCCTGGTGTCCGACACGCTGACCTCTTCCTCGCTCACGACCGGCGGGCCGGGGCACCGCCGAGGCGGTCCCCGCGGACCCGTCCGTCGAGTCTAGGAGGCGCGGTGCCGGACGTCCGGTCCGGACGCGTCGAGCAGGTCGTCGCCCCTAGGACGCGTGGTCGGCGTCGTCGTCGTCGCCGCGCTCGGCCCGCGCCTCGCCCGCGTCGCCCCGCTCGCGACCGGCGTCGGCCATGTCACGGTGACCGTGGTCCGCGCGCATGGGGGCGTCGTCGCGGTCCCGCTCGGCGGCGTGCGCCCGGGCGTCGCGTTCGGCCTGCGCGACGAGCTCGGGGTCGTCGTCCATGTCGTCCTGCCCGCCGGCGAACGGCGACTGCGTCTGGGCCACGATGGCCTGCGAGGTCGAGCCGAGGATCACTCCCGGGTCGACTCCCTTCTCGTGGGCGAGGGCGGCGGTGAGGCCGGCCGCGAGGCTGCCGCCGGCGGTGCCGAGGGTCGCCATGACGTCCTCCTGTCGAGGCGTCAGCGGTTCGTCGGTCAGCTCGGCGACGACCTCGCGGAGGTTCTCGTCGCTGGCCTCGACGGCCTCGGGGTCACCCTGCGTGATGGCCGCGGCCTGGGACACGATGGCGAGCGCGAGGGCCGCCGCCTCGTCTTCGGGCGTGCGACCGGTGGGCTCGTTCGTGTCCTGATCCATGGGCCGACCGTACGCCCGGGCCGCGTGGGGCCTGTCAGGCGGGAGGGGCGGGGTACGTCGGTGTGGACGCGCCGGCCGGGAATGCCGGGAGGCGCGATCGGCTTGGACCACGGATGAGCACCACCGAGACCCCCCAGACCGACAGCACCCGGCCCGCCGCCCCGACAGTTCCGGGCACCGCCCTCGTGGTGGGCGCCAGCGGCATCACCGGCACCGCCCTCGTCGAGCAGTTGACGCGCGAGGGGTGGGACGTCCTGGCCCTCTCGCGCCGCGCCTCCTCGTCCGACGGGGTGACGGGCATCGCCGCCGACCTGACGAGTGCCGAGAGCCTGCGCACGGCGCTGGCGGACGCGAAGCCGACCCACGTGTTCTTCGCCGCCTGGCAGAAGCGCGACACCGAGGCGGAGAACATCGCGGTGAACGGCGCCATGGTCCGCGACCTGCTGGCCGCCCTCGACCACGCCCCCGTGCGACACGTGTCGCTCGTCACCGGGCTGAAGCACTACCTCGGCCCGTTCGAGGCCTACGGCACGGGCGACATGCCCGACACGCCGTTCCACGAGGACGAGGAGCGCCTGCCCTACCCGAACTTCTACTACGCGCAGGAGGACGAACTCTTCGCCGCCGCCGAGCGCCAGGGGTTCACCTGGTCGGTGCACCGGTCGCACACCGTCATCGGGTTCGCCGTCGGCAACGCCATGAACATGGGGCTGACCATCGCCGTGCAGGCCGCGCTGAGCAAGCGCCTCGGCCGTCCGTTCAGGTTCCCGGGCAGCGAAACGCAGTGGAACTCGCTCGTCGACGTCACCGACGCGGGCGTCCTCGCCGAGCAGATGATCTGGGCCGCGACCGACCCCGCCGGTGCCGACGAGCCGTTCAACGTCGTCAACGGCGACGTGTTCCGCTGGCGCTGGCTGTGGCCCCGCCTCGCCGGCCACCTCGGCATCGACCCCGCACTCGTCGAGGGCTTCGAGGGCGAGCCGCGTCCGCTCGAGCAGCAGATGGTCGGCCTCGAGCAGGAGTGGCGCGACCTCGTCGCCGAGCACGACCTCGCCGAGCCCGACCTGTCGCGCGTCGCCTCGTGGTGGCACACCGACGGCGACCTCGGCCGCGACATCGAGGTCGTCACCGACATGGGCAAGGCCCGCGACGCCGGGTTCACCCGGTACCGCCGCACCGAGCAGGCGTTCGTCGACCTGTTCGAGCGCTACCGCGCCGCCCGCCTGATCCCATAGGCCCCGAACCGCCGAGGAGGCGCGGTGCCGGTGGCGAGACCGGCGCCGCGCCTCCTGCCGTCTACGCCCCGGGGTCGGCGCGCTCGGCGTCGGCGATCGCGTCGCTCGGCACCGGCTTGCCCCGCCGCGACACGAAGGTCACGAGCCAGAGGACGACGCCGATCGCGAGCAGGCCCCCGGCGATCGTGTACTGCTCGGCGCCGCGACCGGAGGACACCGGCAGCACCAGCCAGAGGCAGGCCACGACGCCGACGATCGGCAGGACCGTGCCCGCGCGGAAGTGTCCGTGCGACACCGTGTCGCGACGCAACACGAGGACGACGACGTTGACCAGGGCGAACACCGTCAGCAGCAGCAGGGACGTCGTGCCTCCGAGCACGGCCACGATCGGGGACTCGGGCGAGAGCGAGACGTAGCCGATCAGCACCAGGCTGAGAGCCGTCGTGAAGACGATCGACGCCCACGGGGTCTGCCGCTTCCGGTGCACCCTGCCGAGGAAGCCCGGCAGCACGCCCTGCTTGCTCATGCCGTAGAGCAACCGGCTCGCCATCATCATGTTGATCAGGGCGCTGTTGGCGACGGCGAACATCGAGATGAACGGCAGCAGCCCGCCGATCGGGAAGTCCGGGGCGGCGGTGTTCACCACGGTGACCAGGGGGGTCTCGTTGTCGGCCAGGTCGCCGATCGGCACGATCGCCACGGCGCAGATCGAGACGAGCACGTAGATCACGGCGGTGATGCCGAGGCCGGTCAGCATGACCCTGGGGAAGACGCGGCTCGGGTCCTTGGTCTCCTCCGCCATGTTGACCGAGTCCTCGAAGCCGACCATGGCGAAGAAGGCGAGCGACGTCGCGGTGCTGACGCTCAGCAGCAGCGACTTGTCGCCCGGCGTCTCGAAGAGCACCACCTGGCCCCAGTCCGCGTTGCCGCCGGCGATGAACCAGAACCCGATCAGGATCACCATGACGAGGCCCGACAGCTCGATCAGGGTGAGGACGACGTTCGCCTTGACGCTCTCGCTGACCCCGCGGAAGTTCACGGCCATCACGAGCAGCATGAACGCCATCGCGATCAGCATCACCGCCGAGTTCGACAGCTCGACGCCGATGCCCGCCGCCAGGTTGGCCGCGAACGCCCGTGACGCCGTCGACGCGCTCGTGATGCCCGAACACATCACCACGAAGCACACGATGAACGTCACGAAGTGGATGCCGAACGCCTTGTGCACGTAGAGGGCCGCACCGGCGGTCTGCGGGTACTTCGTCACGAGCTCGAGGTACGAGAACGCCGTCACGAGGGCCACGGCGAACGCGATCAGGAACGGCAACCACGCCGCACCGCCGACCTCGGCGGCGACCTGCCCGGTCAGGGCGTAGACGCCCGTGCCGAGGATGTCGCCGACGATGAACAGCAGCAGCAGCTTCGGACCGATCGCCCGCTTCAGCTCGGTGGGGCTCTCGCCCGTGTCGGTCGTGGGCGGCTGCGCCTGGTTCGCGGACCGGGGGTTCGGGGGCTGCTGGTTCGTCGTCGACATGCTGACCTCCGGGGCGCATCGGTGTGTCTCGGGCGTTCCGGTCATCCTGCTCCCGCCGGAGCGGCAGCGGAAGAGGCGGCCGGACATCGTCACACCCCCGACACAGAGGCGGCGTCCGCCCGACACCAGGAGGCGCGTCCCCGGTCGCCGGGACGCAGGCGGTTCCCGAGCCACGCGTCGTACCCTGAGCCCATGTCGGTCCGCCTGTCCCCACCCGAGTCGTCGACGTCCGGCCCCGCACCGACGCCCGGCCCCGCCGACCCGATGACCCCCCGCGCCGCCGGGCTGTGGGCCGCCCTCGCCGGCATCGTGTCGATGGCCGCGTTCCTCGCCGCCGCCGAGGTCGTCGCCCTCGTCACGGGGCCCACCGGCAGCCCGCTCTTCGCCGTCGGCTCGGCCGTCGTCGACCTCGCCCCCGCCGGCGTGAAGGACGCGATGGTGTCCCTGTTCGGCACCGGCGACAAGGTCGCCCTCTTCGTGCTGATGGGCGTGCTGCTCGTCGTCATCACCGGCGCGGCCGGCTACGGCGAGTACCGCCGCCAGCCGATCGGCAAGATCGCCTTCGTGGCGGGCGGGGCGCTCGCCGTGATCGCGGTCCTGACCCGCGCGGACGCCGGCCAGGTCGACGCCATCCCGAGCCTCGTCGGCACCTTCGCCGCCGTGCTGCTGGTCGACAAGCTCGCCTCGCGCCTCCGTCGGTGGGTCCGTTCGACGTCGGCCGGGTGGGCGGAGCAGACCCAGCCCGTCCCGCCGTTGCGCGGGCCCGGGCTCGAACGCCGGTCGTTCCTGACGTACACGGTCGTGGCCGGCGTGGCCGCGGTCGTCGTCGGCACGGGGGCCCGCGTCGTGAACGCCGGCCGGGCGAACGCCGCGGCCCTGCGGCGCGCCCTGACGCTGCCCCGCGCGAGCGTGACCGAGGCCGCGGTCCCGGCCGGCGCCTCCTTGGACGTCGAGGGCATCACGCCCTACGTCACGCCCGCCGCCGACTTCTACCGCATCGACACGGCCCTGCAGGTGCCGTCGATCGACCCGGCCGACTGGAGTCTGCGCATCCACGGCCTGGTCGATCGCGAGGTGACGATCTCGTTCGACGAGCTGCTCGCCCTGCCGCTCGAGGAGCACATGGCGACCCTCAGCTGCGTCTCGAACGACGTCGGCGGCGACCTGATCGGCAACGCCCTCTGGCTCGGCTACCCGATCCGCTCGCTGCTCGAGCGCGCGGGGCCGAACGGCGGCGCCGACATGGTGCTGTCGCGCAGCATCGACGGCTTCTCGGCCGGTACGCCGCTCGACGTGCTGCAGGACGACGGCACGGACGCCCTGCTCGCGGTCGGCATGAACGGCCAGCCGCTGCCGATCGAGCACGGCTTCCCGGTGCGGATGGTCGTGCCCGGCCTGTTCGGCTACGTGTCGGCGACCAAGTGGGTCGTCGAGATGGAGGTCACGCGGTTCTCCGACGCCCAGGGCTACTGGACGCCTCGCGGCTGGGACGCCCTGGGGCCGGTCAAGCTCGAGTCGCGCATCGACGTGCCCCGCGACGGGGCCTCCGTCGACGCCGGGACGGTCTCGATCGCGGGGGTGGCCTGGCAGCCGCACACGGGCGTCGAGGCGGTCCAGGTACGGATCGACGGCGGCTCGTGGGTCGACGCGACCCTGGCCGACTCGGTCTCGGCCGACACGTGGCGCCAGTGGGTCCATCGCTGGGACGCCGGGGCCGCGGGCTCGGGGTCGCACACGATCGACGTTCGGGCGCAGGGCGCGGACGGCACCTGGCAGCGCGAGCAGTACGTCCAGCCGGCTCCGAACGGGGCCGAGGGCTGGCACCGCGTGACCGTCGAGGTCGCCTGACCCGGCGGACGAGGAGGCGCGGGTGCCAGGGTGGGAGGTCGCGGCCCGTCCGCCGCGCGGCCCGCTCCCGGGGCCGCCGCCCGATCGAAGGGACCACCATGTCCACCACCGTCCACCTCGAACTGCACGTCGACCCCGCCCGGCTCGACCTCGCCCACGAGATCGCCCGCGAGACCCTCGTCGCCACGCGCGCCTGGCCCGGCTGCCAGGGGCTCGAGGTGCTGATCGACGACGCCGACCCGTCGGTCATGATCGTCGTCGAGACGTGGGCCTCGTCGGCCGACCACGACGCCTACGTCGCCTGGCGCGCCACGCCCGAGGGGGCCAACCGCCTGCCCGAGGTCTTGCTCGCGCCGCCGACCACGCGGACCTTCACCGAGACGGTGTCGCTGGCCTGACGCCCGCCTCGGCCCGGCCCGGCTCGGGTCAGGCGTCGAGCAGGCCGCGGATGTCGTCGGCGGTGAGCGCCGCGCTGAACACGGCGTCGTCGTCCATCACGGCGTCGAAGAGCTGCGACTTCTGGGCCTGGAGGGCCAGGACCTTCTCCTCGATGGTGTCGTTCGCGATCATCCGGTAGACCATCACGTTGTCGGTCTGCCCGATGCGGTGCGTGCGGTCGACCGCCTGGGCCTCGGTGGCCGGGTTCCACCACGGGTCGAGGATGAACACGTAGTCCGCCTCGGTCAGGTTGAGCCCGAACCCGCCCGCCTTCAGGCTGATGAGGAACGCGGGTGCGTCGCCGGTCTTGAACCGGTCGATCACCTCGGCCCGACGTCGGGTCGACCCGTCGAGGTACTCGAACGCGACGCCACGCTGGTCGAGCCGGGCGGCGACCTTGTGCAAGAACGTCGTGAACTGGCTGAAGATCAAGGCGCGGTGCCCCTCGGCGACCACGTCCTCGAGTTCGTCGAGCAACTGGTCGAGCTTCGCCGAGGGGATGTCGGCGTAGGCCTCGTCCACGAGTGAGGCGTCGAGCGAGAGCAGGCGCAGCAGGGTGAGCGACCGGAAGACGATGAACCGGTTGCGGTCGAGGTCGTCCATCAGGCCGAGCAGCTTCTGTCGTTCACGCTGCAGGAAGGCGTCGTAGAGGTCGCGGTGCGCGGGGTCGAGGTCGACGCGGAGGACCTGCTCCTGCTTGGCGGGCAGGTCGGACGCGACCTGTTCTTTCGTCCGGCGCATCATCAGCGGTCGGATGCGCCGGCGGAGCTTCTGGAGCAGGTCGGGCGCCTCGCCCGTGGCGATGGGCTTGACGTAGTCGTCGGCGAAGCGGACGCTGCTGCCGAGCAGTCCGGGCGCCACCACGTGCAGCAAGGACCACAGGTCGGTCAGGCTGTTCTCGAGCGGCGTGCCGGTGATGGCGAGCTTGAACGGCACGTCGAGGTCGACCGCGCACCGGTGGGCCTGCGAGGCACGGTTCTTGACGAACTGTGCCTCGTCGAGGATCAGCCCCGCCCACCCTTCGGCCTGGTAGGCGGCGAAGTCGAGGCGGAACAGGGCGTACGAGGTGACGACGACGTCGGCACCCCGGGCGAGGTCGTGCACCGAACCGCGTCCGCCCTTGGCCTGCGTGGCGGTCACGGCGCGGACGGTCAGCCCTGGTGTGAAGCGGGCGGCCTCGGCCAGCCAGTTCGACACGACCGACGTCGGGGCCACGACGAGGAAGGGCGCGGGAGGAGCGCCGGGACCGTCGGCCGCGGCCGGGGCCGCCTCGGCCGTGGTCGCTAGCGGGTCTGGGGCCGCTGCCGGGCCCGCGGCGGCTGCCGGGCCGCCTGCCCGCATCCGTTCGGTCTCGCGCACGTGCGCGACGAGGGCGAGCGTCTGCAGGGTCTTGCCGAGGCCCATGTCGTCGGCCAGCACCCCGCCGAGCCCCTGCTCGTGGAGGAAGGCGAGCCAGGCGAACCCCTCGTGCTGGTACGGGCGGAGGGTCGCGTCGACCGTGGCCGGCACGGGGGTCGCCGTGGCGGCTGCGAGGCCGCCGGCGTCGGCCAGGGCGAGCAGTCCGCCGACCGACCGCTGCCACTCGGCGGCGGGCACCGTCTCGTCGGCGAGTTCGTCGAGCTCGGACCAGAGGCTGGCCTGGTAGCGGTTGATGCGTGGCGCGACCTCCCATTCGTCGAGTGCCGACGCCTCGTCGATGAGCCTCTTGAGCTCGTCGAAGGCCGGGTGGTCGAGGGACAGGTACGAGTGGTCGACCAGCAGCAACTTCTTGCGCCCCTTCGCGAGGGCGGTGATGAGCGGCGTGAAGGGCACGGTCCGTCCCTCGACGGTGACCAGCACGCCGAGGTCGAACCAGTCGCGCTTGTCGGTCGGCATCGTGGTGATGGTCAGTCGGGGCTCGTCGGTCAGCTCGTGGTAGTCGGGCCGCGTGCCGACGAGGTCGACCTGTACGTCGGGTCGCGCCTCGAGTGCCTGCAGCGTGCCGGTCGCGAACTCGGCTGCGGTCACCCCCTTCAGCACCTGGTCGCGGGGGACGACGTCGAGCTCGGCCAGGTCGGGGACGGGGGAGTGGGCCGTCAGCGGTCGGGGTGCCCCGTCGATCGTCCACCGCCAGGTCAGGCGGATGGTCTGCCCCTTCTCGAACCCGACGGTGAGCGTCAGCACGGGCGGCACCATCGTCGGGAACTCGATCGACGCGTCCGAGCTGACGACGTCGACGCGCCGGCGGAGGGCGGGGTAGTAGTCGCGGAGGAACTCGTCGGAGTCGGCGGCCGGGACCACGACCTCGGGCGTGATGGTCAGCAACCGCCGTTGCTCGTCGTCGAGCGGCCCCGCGGTCGGCGCGAGCGTGAAGGTCGGTGCGGGTTCGTGGGCGACGCACCACACCCCGTGGTCGGCGATGACGCCGGTCGACTCCGCGCGACGGGCCACGCCGTCGACGGTGACCCCGGCGGTCAGCAGCATCGAGCCGTCGTCGCCCCGCACCGCGTCGACCGTAACGCGGGCCTCGTCGCCGACGACGACGTCGGTCGCGCGCTTGCCCGTCACGAGCGAGATGCCCAGGCGACCGGCCTCGGCCAGCAGCGGCCACAGCAACGGGCTGGCGAAGTCGTCGACGAACAACCAGTCGGCGTCGCCCGGCGTGTAGGTCGAGACCGCCGACCGGTGGAGCGCCGCGAACTGGCCGAACCAGGCGTGCTGATCGGGCTCGATGGCCAGCCGGTTGAGCTGGTACGGCAGCGACGTCCAGGTCAGGTTGCCGCGCACCCAGTTGCCCGTGCCGCTCAGGGTGACCGGCCGCACGCCGAGTCGCTGCACCGTCGGTCCGCCCTGCCGCCGGGCCGAGGGCGCGACCGCGCGCCCCCGGGTCGAGTGCGCCCGGTCGCGCAGTTCGAAGAGCAGACCCATTCGCGTCGTCCGGACCGAGGAGGCGCGGGTCGGCTGCCCGATCGCCCCCACCGTCGACCGCCAGTCGCTCGCTCCCGTGCCGGACCGGGCCGCCCCGAGCGCGGTCACGCCCCCGGTCGTCAACTCGTCGACGGTGGGGGCCGGGGCGCTGCGATCGGCCACGGCCCGGGAGTTGCTCTGCAACAGCGTCGCCGCGACGTGCTTGCAGTCGCTGCCGATCGGGCAGGTGCAGCGGCTGCGGACCGGGCGGCTGTACTCGCCGCGAGTCGCCCGCAGGTCGACGACGACCTGGTAGGGCGTCGACTCGGCCCCTCGGACGGTGCCCTCGAGGCGCTCGTCCGCCGGGTGCCAGGCGGTGTCGAGCACGGCTCCGTCGCGGACGTATTCTTTCGCCCGGTTGAAGGCGCGCGGCCCGACGAGCCGGATGACGTCGACGGCGTCGACCATCGGCACGGCCGTCGAGTGGACGGGGCCGTCGGCGTCGCCGTCACCGGCCGGGAAGCCGTCGTGCACGTCGAACTCGTCGCCCAGGTCCATGCCGCCCATGATGTCAGCCGCCGCCGACACCTCCGGCTCGCTCCCCAGGTGTCGTGGTCCTCCCCGGGATCGTCCGCCGGCCCCCGTCGTCCCGCCCCCAGGGCGTGCGTCGTCCACACCCCCGGACGCGTGGCTAGGTGTCGGGGCGCAGCGGTGCCACACTTGACCCGTGGGGCCCACCCCGCACCACCCCGTCGGCACAGCAGCTGGCCCGCACCATCCCGCTCGTCCCGTCGCCCCGCGTCATCGTCCTGCCCGAAACGTTCCCGCCTCACCGGCACCGAGCCGTCGTCGCCCCGGTGCCTCTCACCCTGCCCGCACGCTCGAAGGGATCGGCACCCCGTGTCCATCGTCACGCCCCGCGACGCCTCGCGCCTCTCGCACCTCCGCGCCCTGCTCTTCGACCTGGACGGCGTCCTGACGCCGACCGCCGAGGTCCACATGCGCGCGTGGGCCCGCCTCTTCGGCGACTACTTCGCCGCGCACGACCTCGCGCCCTACACCGAGGCCGACTACTTCGAGCACGTCGACGGTCGGCCCCGTTACGACGGCGTCCGGGCGATGCTCGCGGCCCGCGACGTCGTCCTGCCCGAGGGGTCACCCGACGACGACCCCGAGGCCGAGACGGTGTGCGGTCTCGGCAACCGCAAGAACGCGGCCTTCGCCGCCGAGCTCGCCGAGAACGGCGTCACGCCGTACCCGGGGTCGGTGGCCTTCCTCGATCGGGCCCTCGCCGAGGGCGTCCGGGTCGCCGTGGTCTCCAGCTCGCGCAACGCCGTGCCGGTGCTCGAGGCCGCGGGCCTCCGCGACCGCTTCGACGTGATCGTCGACGGCGTCGTGGCCGCGGCCGAGGGCATCGCCGGCAAGCCCGCCCCCGACACGTACCTCGAGGGCGCCCGCCGCCTCGGCCTCACCGCCGACGACTGCGTCGTCGTCGAGGACGCGCAGTCCGGCGTCGAGGCCGGTCGCCGGGGTTCCTTCGGCCTCGTGCTCGGGGTCGACCGCGGAACGGGTGCGCAGACCCTGCTCGACTTCGGGGCCGACCTGGTGGTCGACGACCTCGGCGAGCTGGTCGAGGCGCTCGACCGAACCCGCGCCTCCTCGGCTCCGAATCCCGACCAGGCGACACCGGGCACCCCCTCGACCAGCAGCAGCACCACCGGCACCACGGAGGCACAGTCGTGAACCACATCACGTCCGACCCGCTCGACCGCTCGCGGTTCCCCGTCGACGAGTGGGCATTCGTCGAGGACGAGTACATCCAGGGCGACGAGGGCCTCACCGAGACCGTCTTCGCGGTCGGCAACGGGTACCTCGGCCTCCGCGGCAACCCCGACGAGGGGCGCGGCGGTCACTCGTTCGGCACCTTCGTCAACGGGTTCCACGAGACCTGGCCCATCCGGCACGCCGAAGAGGCCTTCGGGTTCGCCCGGGTCGGCCAGACGATCGTCAACGTGCCCGACGCGAAGGTCATCCGCCTCTACGTCGACGACGAACCGTTCGTGCTCTTCGAGGCCGACATCCTCCGCCACACGCGACGCCTCGACTTCCGCGACGGCGTCCTCACCCGCGAGATCGACTGGCGCACGCCCTCGGGCAAGCGCGTTCTGGTGACCAGCCGCCGTCTGGTGAGCTTCGAGGACCGCCACCTGGTCGTCATCGAGTACGAGGTCACGATGCTCGACTCGTCGGCGTCGCTGCTGATCTCGAGCCAGATCCTCAACCGTCAGGACATGGGCGACCAGTACCACGCCGGCATGCGGGCCGCGGCCGAGGCGTTCGACCCGCGCAAGGCCGAGTCGTTCGACGACCGGGTGCTGCAGCCCGTGCTCAACCGCAACGGCGGCACGCGGGCCGTGCTCGGCTACCGCACGACGAACTCGGGCATGACGATCGCGGTCGGCGCCGAGCACCGCATCGAGACCGACGCCGAGTGGGACCAGTCCTCGCAGATCGACGACGACATCGCCAAGCACGTCTACCGCGTGAAGGCGCAGGCCGGCCAGAAGGTCCGCCTGACCAAGACGATCACCTACCACACGAGTCGCGGCGTGCCGCCTCGCGAACTGGCCGACCGGTGCGACCGCACCCTCGACCGGGCCGCCGAGACGCCCACGGCCGAGATCTTCGAGCACCAGCGCGCCTGGCTCGACGACTTCTGGCAGCGCAGCGACGTCCAGGTCGCCGGCCAACCCGAGATCCAGCAGGCCGTCCGCTGGAACCTCTTCCAGCTCGCGCAGGCGACGGCCCGGACCGACGGTCAGGGGGTCGCGGCCAAGGGCGTGACGGGGTCGGGCTACGGCGGACACTACTTCTGGGACACCGAGATCTACGTCCTGCCGTTCCTGACGTACACCTCGCCCAACGTGGCCCGCAACGCCCTGCGGTTCCGTCTCGGCATGCTCGACGCCGCCCGTGACCGGGCCGTCGAGTTGAACCAGCGCGGCGCGCTGTTCCCGTGGCGCACCATCAACGGGCTCGAGTCGAGCGCGTACTACGCCGCCGGCACGGCCCAGTACCACATCGACGCCGACATCAGCCACGCCCTCAGCCAGTACGTCCAGGCGACCGGCGACGAGGACTTCCTGCAGAGAGGTGCCGTCGACATCCTCGTCGAGACGGCGCGACTGTGGGCCGACCTCGGCTTTTGGCGCTCGAACGGCGACCAGCGGTTCCACATCGACGGCGTCACCGGGCCCGACGAGTACACGACCGTCGTCGACGACAACCTCTACACGAACGTCATGGCGCGCGCGAACCTGCGGGCGGCCGTCCGGGCGGTCACCCGCCTGAAGGACGACTCTCCCGTCGCGTTCGACCGGATGGTCGACCGCCTCGGCCTCGAGGAGCACGAGATCACGGGGTGGCAGCTCGCCGCCGAGGCGATGCACATCCCGTACGACGACCACCGGGGCATCCACCCGCAGGACGCCCAGTTCCTCGACAAGGAGCTCTGGGACCTCGAGGCCACCCCGGCGAACAAGCGACCGCTGCTGTTGCACTACCACCCGCTGGTGATCTACCGCTTCCAGGTGCTCAAGCAGGCGGACGTCGTGCTCGCGCTCTACCTGCAGGGCGACGAGTTCACGCCCGAGCAGAAGCTGCGCAACTTCGAGTACTACGACGCGCTGACGACGGGCGACTCGACCCTGTCCGGCGTCGTGCAGTCGATCATCGCGGCCGAGGTGGGCCACCACCAGCTGTCGCAGCAGTACTTCCTGTCGTCCCTCTACGTCGACCTGGCCGACCTGCACAAGAACACGTCCGACGGCGTCCACGTGGCGTCGACCGGCGGCATCTGGAGCGCGCTGGTCAACGGATACGGCGGCATGCGCGACTGGCTCGGCTCGATCACCTTCGACCCGCGCCTGCCGGCCGACTGGGACGAGCTCTCGTTCCGCGTCGCGATCAAGGGCAGCCGGGTGCGCGTCGACCTCGCCCAGCACGAGATCGTCTTCACCGTCGAGACGGGCGACGCCGTGACGCTGTCCGTCCGCGGCGACGAGTTCCGGGTCACCCCCGAGGCTCCGGTGCGGGTGGCCCTCGAGGGCCAGGGGCCGCGCATCACGACGCGCGTCCCCACGACGAGCGACCTCCGGGGGCTGATGCGCGCCGACGGTTCCGTCATCACGGCGTCCATCCCGACGATCAGCGTCGACCGCTACGACGAGGACGAAGCCGCGTCCTGACCGACGCGACGTCCGTCGCCCGGACGACCCGCGCCTCCCCGGCCCCGAGGGCTGAGGAGGCGCGGGTCGTCCGGGCGAGGGGGTCGCGTCAGTGCACCGGGACCGGTGCGTCCACGGCGGGCGAGGCCGACGCGTCCACGTCGTCCGACTGCGGGACGCGGCGACGGAACAGCAGGGCCGCGATGACCGCGCCGACCGCGAAGAACCCTGCTCCCCACCAGTACGCCGTGGCGTAGCCGGTCACGGCGGCCTCGGCCGCGACGGCCCCGGTCGCGGGCAGGTGGTCGGCCACGTAGTTCGCGGCCGCGGTCGCCGCCAGGGTGTTGAGCAGTGCCGTGCCGATCGACCCGCCGACCTGCTGGCTCGTGTTGACCATGGCCGAGGCGACGCCCGCGTGTCCGCGGTCGACGCCGAGCGTGGCGGTCTGGATCGACGCGGGCATGATCGAGCCCATGCCGAAGCCCAACACCATCAGGGCCGGCAGCACGTTGGCGGCGTACATGCTCTCGAGGTCGAGCCGGGTGAGCAGCAGCATGCCGACCACGCCGAGGGTCATGCCGAACGGCACCATGATCTTGGGCCCGAAGCGCGGCACGAAGATGTTCGTCGACAGCTGGGCCGCGAGGACGAGCATCGCGATCATGGGCAGGAAGGCCAGGCCGGTCTTGGTCGGCGTGTACCCGAGCGAGGTCTGCAGGTAGTACGTCACGAACAGGAAGATGCCGAACATGCCCGCGCCCGCGATGGTCACCGACGCGTAGGCGGCACCCCGGTTGCGGTCGAGGACGATCGACAGGGGCAGCAGGGGGTGCTCGGCCCGGCGCTGCCACGCGACGAACGAGGTGAGCAGCACGACGGCCGCCGCCAGGAAGCCCCAGGTCAGCGGCGAGTCCCAACCCTGCGTCTCGGCGTTCGAGAAGCCGTAGACGAGCGAGAAGAGCGCGCCGGAGACGAGCAGCGTGCCGGGCACGTCGAGCTTGGGTCGCGGTCCGGTGCGGGTGACGTGCGACACGAAGATCGCGGCCCCGGCGATCGCGACGGCGGCGATGACGACGTTGATGTAGAGGTTCCAGCGCCACGAGGCGTACTGGGTCAGGAACCCGCCGAGCAGCAGGCCGATGGCTCCGCCGGCACCGGCGATCGCCCCGAACACGCCGAACGCGCGGGCACGCTCCTTCGGGATCGTGAAGGTCGTGGTCAAGACGGCGAGGGCGGTCGGGGCGAGCAGGGCGCCGAACGCGCCCTGCAGGGCGCGGGCGAAGACGAGCAGCCCGAAGGTGCCGGCCGCACCGCCGAGGGCCGAGGCGAGGGCGAAGCCGATCAGGCCGATGATGAACGTGCGCTTGCGGCCGATCAGGTCGCTGACGCGGCCGCCGACGAGCAGCAGGCTGCCGAAGGCGAGCGAGTAGGCGGTGATGATCCACTGCCGGTCGCCGTCCGAGAAGCCGAGGTCGGTCTGGGCGGCGGGCAGCGCGATGTTCACGACGGTCGAGTCGAGGACGACCATCAGTTGGGCGAGGGCGACGGTGGTGAGGGTCCACCAGCGCCGGGACGGCGGCGGGGTGGCAGAGGGCGAGGAGGCGCGGGTCGCGCCGTCAGGGGAGGTGGAGGCCTGAGACATGAGCGCGAGCATATACGAGTCTCGCGAGTTTCGGATACAGGCAGTTTCGTAAACATCCGATGTAGAGTCGCCCCCATGACCGACAGGGAAGGCGTGGCGACGACGCCCGCCGAGACCGACCCCGCGACCCCCTCGCGACCGGGTCGCAAGCGCGACCACAGCCGCGACCCCGAGATCCTCCGGTGCACCATCGACGTGCTCGCCGAGACCGGTTTCGAGGGCATGACCATCGAGATGGTGGCCGCGCGCGCCAAGGCCGGCAAGGCCACGCTCTACCGCCGCTGGGCCTCGAAGGGCGAGCTCGTCGTCGACGCGGTGGCCTGCCTCAAGCAGGGGGCCGTCGACCTCGACGGCCTGCCCGACACCGGCACGCTGCGCGGAGACCTCCTGGCGATGATCAAGCCGCACAGCATCGACGACGCCGAGAAGAAGATGCGGGTCATGGCGGGCGTCGTGACGATGCTCTCGACCACGCCCGAGCTGGCCGAGGCCGTCGACGCCGCGATCGTCCAACCCCGTGCCGAGGCCAACCGCCTGCTGCTGCGCCGCGCCCTCGAGCGAGGCGAGATCGCGGCCGACACCGACATCGAGGCACTCGCCCTCGTCACCCCGTCGATGGTGTCGTACCGGGTGCTCGTCCTCCGGAAGCCCGTCGACCGCGACTACCTCGTCGGGCTCATCGACGGCGTGCTGTTGCCCGCCGCGGGGGTGCGCCAGACCGCTCGGGTCTGACTCCGAGGCCAACGGGGCCGCGCCTCCTCGTGACCCGTTCATGTGAAATCCTCATGAAGAGGCGGGCAGAACCGGGCCACGCCCGTACTGTGCAGGCATGAGCGCAGAGCTGACGCTGGGGGCGGAAGAAGAACTGCACCTGATCGACCTCGAGACGGGGCGTCTGTCGGCCAGGGCGCCGCACCTCCTCGCCCGGCTGCCTGCCGACCGCTACGGGGCCGAACTGCAGCGCACCACGATCGAGACCAACGTCCCGGTCGTGACCACGCTCGACGACCTGCGGCGTGAGATCCTGACCCTCCGTCGGGACCTCGTCGAGGTGACGACCGCCGAGGGGCTCGCCATCGGCGCCGTTGGCACGGCCCCGCGCAGCGAGGTCGCCGACTTCGAACTGACGACGACCGGGCGCTACGGGCGCATGCACGAGCAGTACCGCCTGCTCGTGGACGAGCAGCTGATCTGCGGCCTGCAGATCCACGTGGGCGTCGCCGACCGCGACCTCGCCGTGGACGTCGCCGGGCGGATCGCCCCGGTGCTGCCCGCCCTGCTCGCCCTGAGCGCCAGCTCGCCCTACCTCAACGGCCAGGACACCGGTTACGCGAGCATCCGCTCGCTCATCTGGCAACGGTGGCCGAGCGCCGGGGCGACCGGCCCGATGGTCGACGCCGCCGAGTACGACCAGCTGCTCGCCGACCTCATCGGGTCGGGCGTGATCGCCGACAGCGGCATGGCCTACTTCGACGTCCGGCCCTCGAGCCACGCGCCCACCCTCGAGCTGCGCACCTGCGACGCCTGCCCGCTGGTCGACGACGCGGTGCTGATCGCCGGCCTCTACCGCGCCGCGGTGCGCCGGGCCGAGACGGACGTCGAGGCCGGCCGCCCCGCCCGGCACCGGGCGGCGCCGCTGCACCGGGCCGCGATGTGGCAGGCGGCGCGCAGCGGGCTCGCCGGCGAGCTGCTCGACCTCGAGCAGCACCCCTCGCGGTTGCCCGCGGCCGAGGCCGTCCGGCAGCTCGTGACCCGGCTGCGACCACAACTCGAGGAGTTCGGCGACTGGCAGACCGTGTCCGACCTCGCCGAGGCCACGCTCGCCCGGGGCAACTCGGCCGACCGGCAGCGCGCCGCCTTCGCCGAGAGGGGACGGCTCGACGACGTGGTCGACCTGGTCGTCCGCGAGACGCACGGCCCCGCCGCCGGGCTCGACGACCCGGCGCCGACCCTCGTGGGGTACCGGTTCCGTGCCGGCGACGAGGCGATCGGCCCGGGACTCCACCCCCGCCCGGCCTACCGGGACGTCGCCGGCTTCTTCCAGCAGCTCGGCGCGATCGAGGCCCGCGCCCGCGCCGTCGCACGGGACGCCTGGTGCGAGCGGGCCGGTCTCGGGTTCGGCGTCGGCGGCGACCACCGGGCGTTCCACTGCGACCTCGTGCCCCGCATCGTCACGCGGCACGAGTGGAGCCGCCTCGAGGCCGGCCTGACCCAGCGCGCCCGGGCGATCGAGGCGTTCCTCCGCGACGCCTACGGTGAGCGCCGGGTCGTCGCGGACGGCGTGCTGACCCACGAGCAGGTCGTCGGCGCGGCGGGGTGGCGGACCGAGGCCACCCGGCTGCCCGCGGACGCCGTGCGCGCCGCGGTGCAGGGTTTCGACCTCGTGCGCGACGAGCTCGGTGGCTGGCGCGTGCTCGAGGACAACGTCCGGGCACCGAGCGGGGCCGCGTTCTCGATCGCCGTGCGACGGCTGCTCGACGAGGTGGTGCCGGACGCTCCGCGCCCGGCCGGGCTGCTCGACCCGACGAGCGTGTTCTCGGTGCTGAGGGCGACGTTGCTGGCGCACGCCGCGCCTCCTCGGGGCGGAGGCGAGCCGGTCGGCGCGGTCCTCAGCGAGGGCCCCGCGAGCCCGGCCTGGTACGAGCACCGCACCCTCGCCGAGGGCGCGGGGCTGCTGCTGCTGCAGGCCGACGACGTCGAGGTGCGGGAGGCGCGGGTCGTCGACCGCAGGACCGGCACCGTCGTCGACGCGCTCTACCTGCGGCTCGACCGCGAGCTGGTCGACGTGCACGCGCCGCACGACCCGTTGCTCGGCGAGCACCTGATGGACGTGGCGGCGGCGGGCGGCGTCGTGCTCGCCAACGCCCCCGGCAACGGGCTGGTCGACGACAAGGCGATGTACTGCGCGGTACCCGACCTCATCTGGTACTACCTGGGCGAGCGTCCGCTGCTCGAGTCGGTGCCGACCTACCGGACGGGCGACCCGGCCGAGCGGCTCGCGGTGCTCGACCGGGTGGGCGAGCTCGTCACGAAGCCGGTCGACGGCGAGGGGGGTCGCGGTGTCCTGATCGGCCCGTCGGCCAGCGCGGCGGTCGTGGCCGAGCGTCGGGCCGAGATCGCCCGGGACCCGTCCGGCTGGGTCGCGCAGGAGGTGGTGACGTTGTCGTCGCACCCGACCCTGACCCCGACCGGGCTACAGCCGCGGCACGTCGACCTCCGCTGCTTCGTGTACCTCACCGGCACCGGGGCGGGCGAGAGCGTGCTCGCCGACCTGGCGCTGACCCGCGTGGCGCCCGAGGGCAGCATGATCGTCAACTCGTCGCAGGGCGGGGGCGCGAAGGACACCTGGATCGTGGGCGTCTGACTCGTCGGCGTCCCCGAGGGAGGCGCGGTGTCGGCCCGTGCCCCGTCACCGGTCAGAAGGGCCCGGCGGCCTTCGCGATCGCCTCGAACAGGGCGGTCGTGTCGTCGTCGCGGCGCTTGACCGACGTGCCGATCGTGCCGCCGGGGGAGTGGACCTCGGCCGAGACCCGGCTGCCCTTGTCGGACGTGGCGAAGTCGAGCCTCACGGTGTCCGTGCCGCTGGCCGACGCCGATCGACGCAGAAGCGTGGCCCCCGTCTCGTCGGCGTCGCGCAACGAGAACGTGGGGCTCGCCTGCAGTGCTCGACGCACGAGGCCGGGCAGCATCGCCACCGGCAGCTTCAGGTCGAGCGTCGCCCGGGTCACCTCGGGGTCGCCTCGGACGATCTGGGGTCCACGCGTGTCGGCCATGGTCGGAGCGTAGTGCCGACGGACGGCTCCGTCGATCACCCGGGGGCAGTGGACCATGAGGATCTCTCGCCCACCTGCGTCGTCCCCCTACGCTGGGCCAGTGAGTGAACAGACCCTTCCGCCTGGCTCGGGCGGCGTCCCCTTGCCCCCGCCACCCTCGGCCGACGAGATGCGGGCGACGAGCGAACGGATCGACGAGCTGACCCGGGTGTCCGAACTGCGGGGCATCGACGACACCGACGCCCAGGCCGACCTCTGGGACGCCCTCTTCGCCCTCGACCGCTGGTGGTTCATCGCCCGTGGCGAACTGCCCGACGTGCAGCCCCTGGTGGCCGACGTCGACGGACGTCCGATGGTCCTGGCCTTCACGTCGCCCGAGCGGGCGCGGCAGCACGGCTTCGCGCGAGGGCTGTCGGACGAGGAGGCCGGCCGGCTCCTCGCCCTGCCGTCGAGGGGCTTCGTCGACGATGCCGTCGCGCGGGAGCGCACCGGCGTGTTCGGCGTCCTCTTCGACGTCGAGGGGAAGGGACCCTATGCACCCCTGGGTGCACTCGACGCCATGCGGAGGTTCGGCGTCGATCGGCGGGCGCGGCGCACAGCAGACTCGAACGGCTCGACGTCCACGCCGCCGGCCGGTCCGGACCGCTTCGCCCGCCCGACGGACGCGCCGGTGCTCGTGGTCGCCCACGACGGTCGGCGGCTCCGGCGTCAGCTGGTCGGTTCAGGCATCGGAGTCCTCCTCGCCCTCGCCCTGCTCGCCGCCCTCGTGACGTGGGCGATCACCAGCACCGCGCTGCTCTGGTTCGTGGTCGCCCTCTGGATCTTGCCGACGTTGTTGCCGATCGCGACGTTCTCCGAGTACGTCGGAGCCGTGCGCCGCCGTGGCCGGCCGTCCTTGTCGGTCCACGCGTCGGCGATCGTCATCGACGGCAGCGTCGTCGTGCCGTGGGACTCGGTCACCCGGGTGAGCTGGGTCGACGGGCCGGCCGGCCCCCTGGCCGGCGCGGGCGGGAGGTCGGTGCGACGGCTGTCGATCGTCGCCCGTCTGTTCGCGATCGGCGACGGGAAGCGGCTCGTCAACTTCCACCTGCGGGACCACGACGAGGTGCGTCGGCACGCCGGCAGCGAGGGGACGACGCGACTGGTCGACCCGACCCGCGCAACGCCGTCGCTGCCGGCGGACGCCGCCCACGCCTACGTCGTCCTCACCGACGCCCTCGGGTCGACCGACTTCGCCGCCATGACCGGCGTGTTGCAGCGCCTGGTCGAGGACCGCGGGCTCGGCTGGTCCCGCGCGGTCGAGTAGGCGACAGGCCGCTGAGGAGCCGCGTCGGGGTCGCAGGGGGCACCGCCGCCGCACCCGGGCCTCACCCGGCCGGCCGCCCTACGCTGGACCGATGCCGAGCCCCGACCCGTCCGACCCCCGCCGTCCGTCGAGCCGTCGCGGCCCGTCGGGCACCGCAGCACTCACCTGGGGGATCGTGCTGCTCGCGATCGCCGTCGTCGGGTCGCCGATCGGCGCGTCGGTGCTGCTCGTCGGGCTCGTGGCGCCCGGTCGGCAGTCGTCCGTCGACGTCGTGGTCGCCCTCGCCGTGGTCGCCGTCCTCGTCGCCGGCGGCATCGTGCTCGTGAGGATCGGTCTGGGACAGCGCCGTCGAGCCCGGCTCGAGAAGGTCGTCGACCGGGCGGCCCCGCCGGCGGGACCGCTGCCGGTGACGCGGCCCGCGCCTCCTCGGGTGGCCCCCGGCAGCGCGGCACCGGTCGTCGTGCCGCCTCCTGTGGTCGACGCGACGCCGGTGCGGACCACGGCCGTCGTGGTCGACGACCCGGTCGCCCTGTGGCGCTCGGCGTTCCGGCTCGAGGCCTGGTGGTTCGTCGACCGCGGCACGGTGGGGGCCTCGAGGCCCTTCGCCGTCGTGGACGAGGGCACCCCGACCCTGCTCGCCTTCACCTCGCCCGAGCGCGCTCGGGACGCCGCCCTCGCCCGCGGCCTCGACGCGTCGTCGGCCGACCGGCTGGTCTGGCGCGCGCCCGCCGACTTCGTGGCCGACGTCGGCACCTACACGCGTGCCGGGTTACGGCGTCTCGCCCTCGACCCCGACCAGCACGGGGCATCCGGCACCCTCGCGGCGCTGCCCGAGATCGCGCGGCTCGTCCGGCACTGACCCGCAGGACAGGCCGTCCGCTCAGTTCCAGCGGTAGCCGTGCTCGGGTCGGCCCGGGCTGCCGTACCGGGGCTCGCGGGTCGCCGCCCCCGTGTCGGCGAGGTGCTCGAGGTACCGGCGGGCGGTCACCCGCGACACCCCGGCGGCGTCCGCCACCTCGCCCGCCGACGGTGACCCGCCGCGACGCAGCACCGCCACGACCTGCTCGAGCGTGGCCGGCGCGAGGCCCTTGGCCAGCGTCGGTGCCGGTGCCCGGCGCAGGGTGGCGAACCCCGAGTCGACGTCCGACTGGGTCACCTGCCCCTGCCCGGTCGCCAGCGACTCGCGGAACGCCCGGTAGGCCCCGAGCCGGTCGGCGAACGTCGCGAACGTGAACGGCTTGATCAGGTACTGGACGATGCCGAGCGACACCGCGGTCCGCACGACGGAGGCGTCCCGTACGGCCGTGATCGCGATGACGTCGACGCTCGACCCCGCCGCCCGCAGGGCCCGGCAGAGCTGCAGACCGTGCGTGTCGGGCAGGTTCATGTCGAGCAGCACGAGGTCGAGACCCCGCCCGTGGGGGCCGCCGAGCGCGCGGACCGCGTCGAGGGTCTCGCGTCCGTCCCGCGCCCGGCCGACCACCTCGAAGCCGTCCAGCCGGTCGAGGTACGCGACGTGCGCCTCCGCGGTCAGGGGCTCGTCCTCGACGACGAGCACGCGGACCCGGTCGACGGACGAGGAGGCGCCGGTCACGACCGCACCCCACCCCGACGTCGGGCGGTGGTGTCGACGTCGTCCGGCCGCCGGTCGGGCAGCAGCACCGAGAAGGTGGTCCCGTCGGGTCCCGTGGCGACGTCGAGCCGACCTCCGACCCGACCCACGGCCTGACGGACGAGCGCGAGGCCGATGCCGCGTCCGCCCGCCGACGTCGGCTTGGTGCTGAACCCCCGCCGGAAGGCGAGCTCGACGTCGCCGAGCCCCGGGCCGTCGTCCTCGACGTCGAGCTGGACGCCGCCCTCGACCCGGGCGACGGTCACCTCGACCCGGGGCGGGCGGGCCGGGCGGCCGGTGGGATCGGGGGAGGGGGCCGGGGCGTCGAGGGTCGGGGCGACCGCGTCGAAGGCGTTGTCGACGAGGTTGCCCAGGATCGTGACGAGGTCCCCGGGCTCGACGTCGATCGTCCCCAGGTCGGGCTCGACGTCGACGCGCAGGTCGATCGACCGTTCGCGGGCCTGTGCCGCCTTGCCGAGCAGCAGGGCGGCGAGCGTCGGCTCGTCGATCGCGGCCACGACCCGGTCGGCGAGCCGCTGGCCGAGGTCGAGCTCGTCGGCCGCGAACCGGAGGGCCTCGTCGCCACGCCCGAGCTCGATCAGCGACACGATCGTGTGCAACCGGTTCGAGAACTCGTGGGTCTGCGAGCGCAGCGCGTCCGAGAGGGTGCGCATGGTCTCGACCTCGCCGGTGAGGTGGGTGAGCTCGGTGTGGTCGCGCAGGGTCGTCACGGTCCCGAGCGTGCGGCGGGAGCGCGGGCGGGTGGCGCCGGTGACCGGTGCCGCGCCTCCTGACGGTGTCGCGCCTCCTCGTCCGGTCGAGGGCGACGGGTGGGACGGGCCCTCGGTGGGTTCGGTGACCTCCTGGTTCACGACCAGCACGCGATCGTCGGTCACGTGCACCTCGTCGGAGGCGCGGCGTCCGGACGCGAGCAGCTCGCGGAGCGAGTCGGGCAGCTGCAGGTCGGTCAGCGGGACGGGAGCGGCGATGCCCCCGGGCGGCAGGTCGAGCAGCTCGGCCGCCTGGTCGTTGTAGAGCGTCAGCCGGCCGCGGTCGTCGACGAGCACGAGACCCTCGCGCACGGAGTGCAGCACGCCCTCGTAGTACGCGAACATCCGGGCGAGTTCCTCGGGGCCGCGGCCCCAGGTCACCCGCCGCAGGTACCGGCTGAGCAGCCACGAGACGACGCCCCCGAGCACCACGGTCGCCCCCGCGGCGGCGAACACGAGCGGCAGCCGCTCGCCGACCGACTGCGTGATGGTGTCGACCGTGACGCCGGCCGACACGAGGGCGACGACCTCGCCGTCGCCCTCGATCGGCACGACCGCGCGCACCGACGGGCCGAGGGTGCCGGCGTAGGTCTCGGTGAACGACTCCCCGCGGAGGGCCGGGGCGATCGTGCCGACGAACGGGCGGCCGATCTCGTCGGGGTCGGGGTGCGTCAGGCGCGTGCGGTCGGGCCGCATGATGGTGACGAAGTCGGTCGACGTGTCGCTCATCAGGGCCACGGCGTAGGGCTGCAGACGGGCGCTCGGGTCGGACGTCCCCAGCGCGTCGACGACGTAGGGGTTGTCGGCGATCGAGGTGGCGAGCGCCAGGCAGGCCCGTGCGGCCGAGCGATCCGCGTCGTCGCGGGCCGACCGGATCGTCCAGGCCGTCGCCAGCAGGGTCACGGCGACGACGAAGACCACGAGCAGGGCGAACAGCCGGGTGGCGATGCTCCACCGGGTGGGGTCGACGGTCATCTCGGGCGGGCTCCTCGCTGCGCTGCGGCCGGGGTCCATCATGACGCACCACCGGCGCGACCAGTATGACCACAACGTCGACGCCCACCCGGCGACCGACGAGAGTCACGGCGACGAACCCCGCACGACCGTCGACGACGACGCCGCCGGTCACGAGCTCGAGGAAGACCCCCATGGCAAAGACGCACAAGGGCCCGCAGACCCCCACCCCCGGCGGAACGACGACGACGGGCGGCGTCCGCGCCCGGCGTCGGATCGACCGCTCGCACTGGCTCTACATCGCGGTGATCGTGGCCGTCGCGGCCGGCATCGTCGTCGGCCTCACGGCACCCGAGGTCGCCGTGCAGCTGAAACCGATCGGCACCGCCTTCGTGTCGCTCATCTCGATGATGATCGCGCCGGTGATCTTCTGCACGATCGTGCTCGGCGTCGGCTCCATCGCCAAGGCCGCGACCGTCGGCAAGGTGGGCGGGCTCGCGCTCGGCTACTTCATCGCGATGTCGACCTTCGCCCTGGCCATCGGCCTCGTGGTCGGCAACCTGATCCACCCGGGCGAGGGCCTGATGATCGGCTCGACCGGATACGAGGCGCCCGCCGCCGAGGAGGCCGGTGGCACGGCGGGCTTCCTGCTCGGCATCATCCCCGAGACGCTGGTGTCGTCGCTGACCAGCGGCTCCATCCTGCAGACGCTGTTCGTGGCCCTGCTCGTCGGCTTCGCCCTGCAGCGCATGGGCGATCGCGGCGCGACCATCCTCGAGGGCGTCCGCAACCTGCAGGTGCTGGTGTTCCGCATCCTCGCGATGATCATGTGGGTCGCCCCGATCGGCGCGTTCGGTGCGATCGCCGCGGTGGTCGGCGAGACCGGAGTCGCCGCCATCGTGGCGCTCGGGACCCTGATGGTCGCCTTCTACATCACGTGCATCCTCTTCGTCGCCGTCGTGCTCGGCACGATCCTCAAGCTCGTCACGGGCGTCAACATCTTCCGGGTGATGAAGTACCTCGGACGCGAGTACCTGCTGATCGTCTCGACCTCGTCGAGCGAGGTCGCGCTGCCGCGCCTCATCGCCAAGATGGAGCACCTCGGCGTCTCGAAGCCCGTCGTCGGCATCACGGTGCCGACCGGCTACTCGTTCAACCTCGACGGCACCGCGATCTACCTGACCATGGCGTCGCTCTTCATCGCCAACGCCATGGGCACGCCGCTCAACGTCGGCGAGCAGGTCTCGCTGCTGCTGTTCATGATGATCGCCTCGAAGGGTGCCGCCGGGGTCACGGGTGCCGGCATCGCCACCCTCGCGGGAGGCCTGCAGGCGCACCGGCCCGACCTGGTCGACGGCGTCGGCGTCATCGTCGGCATCGACCGGTTCATGTCCGAGGCGCGCGCCCTGACCAACTTCACGGGCAACGCCGTCGCGACGATCCTCGTCGGCACCTGGACGAAGCAGATCGACAAGGACCGCGTCGAGACCGTGCTGTCGGGTCGTGCGCCCTTCGACGAGGCGACCATGAACGCGGACGGTCACGGCGCCTCCTCGGGGTCGGACTCGGGCTCGGGGTCGGACTCCGCTTCGGCCGGCCCGGCCGCCGCGCGCCTGCTCGACGGTCGCGCGGGTGGGCTGGGCTCGCTCGAGGGCACCTCGCCCGACCGCATCTCGACCGGCTCGCTGCACGCCATGGTCGGCACCGACGGTCGGCGGGCGGACGAGCACCTCGCCGACGCCGCCGCGGACGACGAGCCCCGTCGCGGGTAGGGCCCGCCTCGGACCCCGGATCGTCGCCGAGACCCCCGTGCGTGCGCGGGGGTCTCGGCGACGTCCCGGGGTCTCGCCGTCCGCCCGCCGACCCGCGGCGGGTGCAGTGTGCAACATCCGTGTGGGAGGCGTACCGTCGCACCCGATGTGCGGTCACGCCCCGCGGTCAGAGCCGACCGACCGGGCCCCGCAGGACGGAGCCACCATGCTCGCCGGACGCCTCGACGTCAGCACCCGCCACTTCTCGGTCACCGAGGTACCCACCCCCGACGCCGGCCCGGGGCAGGTGCGCGTCGCCGTCGCCGCCGCCGGCGTCTGCCTCAGCGACGTGCACCTGATCCAGGGGTCGCTCACGCCGCTGCACCTGCCGGGCGACACCGTCACCCTCGGCCACGAGGTGGCCGGCACGGTCGACCAGGTGGGCGACGGCGTCAGGCACGTCGCCGTCGGCGACCGCGTCCTGCTGCAGGCCGGCGAGGAGCGCGACGGCCAGGTCTTCACCCGTGGCGTCGACTACGACGGCGGGTGGGCCGAGTTCGCCGTGGCCCGCGCCGACACGGTCGTGAAGATCCCGGACTCCCTGCCGTTCGAGCAGGCCTGCTTCATCCCCGACGCCGTGTCGACTCCCTGGGCCGCGCTCACCACGACCGCCGACACCCGGCCCGGCACGGCGGTCGGCGTCTGGGGCGTCGGCGGCCTCGGCGCCCACGCCGTCCAGCTGCTCTCCCTGCTCGGCGCCGCGCCGATCGTCGCGGTCGACCCCCTGCCCGGTGCCCGGGCCCGGGCGCTCGAGTTCGGTGCGGACCTCGCGCTCGATCCCGCCGACCCGGACTTCGCCGCGGCACTCGGCCGTGCGACCGGTGGCCGCGGACTCGCCCGGGCCTTCGACTTCGCGGGGGTGCCCGCCGTGCGCGAGCAGGCCATCGCCTGCCTCGGATACCGGGGACGGTTGACGCTCGTCGGCCTGTCGGACCAGCCGATCACGATCACCGACGGCACGAAGTTCAGCTTCCTGCAGCAGCAGGTCCTCGGCCACTACGGCTCCGAGCCTGCCGACGTCACCACGCTCGTCGCGCTGGCGGCCCGGGGGAGGCTCGACTTCGCGAAGTCGGTCAGCGCGACCGTGCCGCTGGCCGAGGCCGAGCGGGCGGTGCAGATGCTCGAACGCAAGGAAGGCGACCCGATCCGGATCGTGCTGGTCCCGTGAGCGACGCGACCCGCGCCTCCTCGGTCCCGGGCGAGGGTGACGACCGCCCCGCCGGTGGTGACGACCGCCCCGCCGTGGGAGGCGTCGAACACGTGGACCTGCTCGTCGTCGGCGCCGGCCTGTCCGGTGTCGGCGTGGCGGCGCAGCTCCGCCGGGACTTCCCCGGTCGCAGCCTGGCCGTCGTCGAGGCCCGCGCGGCGATCGGCGGCACCTGGGACCTCTTCCGCTACCCGGGGGTCCGATCGGACAGCGACATGTTCACCCTCGGTTACGGGTTCCGACCCTGGCGCGACGCGCGGGCGATCGCCCCGGGCGAGGCGATCAGGGAGTACGTCCGTGACACGGCCGACGAGACGGGCGTCGCCGGGCTGATCCGGTTCGGGCACCGCGTGGTCGCGGCCGACTGGTCCTCCGCCGAGGCCCGGTGGACCGTCACGATCGAGGTCGCGAGCGCGGTGGCAGCGGACGCGTCATCCGCCGCCGGCGAGGAGCCGAGCGCAGGAGGCGCGGGTGCCGCCCCGGCGGCTCGTCGCGTCACGATCACGTGCTCGTTCTTGTTCGTCTGTTCCGGCTACTACCGCTACGACGAGGGCTGGTCGCCCGCGTTCCCGGGGCAGGACTCGTTCGCCGGACGCGTCGTGCACCCCCAGCACTGGCCGGAGGACCTCGACGTGAGCGGCAAGCGCGTCGTCGTGATCGGATCGGGGGCGACGGCGGTGACCCTGGTGCCCGCCCTCGCCGAGAGCGCCGAGCAGGTCACCATGCTGCAACGTTCGCCGACCTACGTGCTGTCCCTTCCCTCGCGCCGGAAGGAGCCCCGTGCCTGGCGTCGACTGCTGCCGCAGGCCGTCGACGACCGGCTGATCCGGTGGCGCAGCATCGGCATGGCGCTGCTCAGCTTCCAGACGAGCAGGCGCTCTCCCGAGAAGATGAAGGCCTTCCTCCGGGCGCAGGTGGCCCGGCGCCTGCCGGACGACTTCGACGTCGACCGGCACTTCCAGCCGAGCTACGACCCGTGGGACCAGCGTCTCTGCATCACCCCGGACGGCGCGCTGTTCCGGGCGTTGCGCTCGGGGTCGGCGTCGATCGTGACCGACGACATCGACTCGTTCACGGCCGGTGGCGTCCGGGTGGCCGGTCGCGACGGCCAGCGGGCGCACGAGCTGCCCGCGGACGTCGTCGTCACGGCGACGGGGCTCAACCTGCTGCTGTTCGGCGGCATGCGGTTGTCGGTCGACGGGGTGGAGGTCGACCCGGCGACCCGGCTGACCTACAAGGGGTTCATGCTCTCGGGGGTGCCGAACCTGGCGTTCGCCATCGGGTACACGAACGCGTCGTGGACGCTGAAGATCGACCTCGTCGTGCACTACGTCGCCCGGCTGCTGCGTCACGCCGACCGTCACGGGTACCGGTCGGCCGTGCCGATCGCGCCGGAGCGGCCGGGACCGACGAGCCCGCTGATCGACCTGACGAGCGGGTACGTGTCGCGCGGGGTGCACCTGATGCCCCGGCAGGGATCGCGGTCACCGTGGCGGATGCACCAGAACTACCCACGCGACGTCTGGTTGATGCGGCACAGCACCCTGACCCGGGACGGTGTGCGGTTCGAGCGCTGAGCGAGCCCCGGCGGTCCCGCGTCGGACGACGCGGTGGCCCGCCGGGCGACGACGCGGCGGCCCGCCGGGGACGACTCAGCCGACCACCGCGAGGGCGAAGGGCAGCACGGCGGGAGCCCCGGCGCGGCGCAGGTCGCGTCCGGCCACCGTGAGCGTCCAGCGGCTGTCGACCAGGTCGTCGACGAGCAGCACCGGCCCGGACACGTCGGCGAGGGCCGCGGCCAACTCGGGGCCGACCTCGAAGGACTGCCAGACGTCGGCCAGACGGTAGACGCTGTTGCCGCCCTGGCCGCGGCCGGCCGAGGGGCGGGCGCTGCCGAGCGTGCCGAGCAGCGGCAACCGCCCGACGGTGCTGATCGCCTCGGCCAGCGACCCGACGAGCTGCGGCCGTGACGTCGACGGCATCGCGACGACCCCCACCGGGCGTTCGGCCCACGGCCACTCCTTCAGGACGCGCACGACCCCGTCGAGCAGGTGCTTCGACAGGGGAGCGTCGGGGGCGGTCGCCGCGAAGACCTCGCGGAGGGTGTTGCCCCACCCCAGGTCGGTCAGTCGGGCGAGCGCCCGACCCGGCTCGACCCGTTCGCCCTCGGGGATCTTGCCCTTGACGGCGACCCCGGCCCGGTCGGCGCCCGTGGGCCACTGGGCCCGGGGGTCGATCTCGACGCCGACCCGGTCGAGGGTGCTCGCGGCCGAGGTCGCCGCCTCGCCGGCGATGTCGGTCGGATACCAGGTGCCCGCGCAGACGTCGCACCGCCCGCAGGGCTCGGCGGCCGGATCGTCGAGATCGACCTGCAACATCTGCATGCGGCAGGTCTGGCCGCGCTCGAACGCGAGCATGGACTCTTGTTCGGCGACCCGGGCCGCGGCGATGCGGTCGTAGCGTTCGGCGTCGTAGACCCAGGGCTCGCCCGTGCTGACCCAGCCGCCCTGGACCCGGCGGACGGCACCGTCGACGTCGAGCACCTTGAGCATCAGTTCGAGCGGGGTGCGCTTGACGTCGACCCGCGCCTCGAGGGCGGGCGTCGACAGCGGCGTCTCGCCCAGCTCGGCCAGCACGGCCGCCGCCCGCGCCTCGGAGGGCATCGAGGCCGTGGCGAAGTACTGCCAGATCTCGGCGTCCTCGGTGCCGGGCAGCAGCAGCACGTCGGCGTTGTCGGTGGCGCGACCCGCTCGGCCGATCTGCTGGTAGTACGCGACGGGCGACGACGGCGCGCCGAGGTGGATCACGAAGCCGAGGTCGGGTTTGTCGAAGCCCATGCCGAGGGCGCTCGTGGCGACCAGTGCCTTGAGGTCGTTGCCCTTGAGGCGCTGTTCGAGCTGTTCGCGTTCTTCGGGGTCGGTGCGCCCCGAGTACGACCGCACGTCGTGCCCGGCCTCGCGCAGCAGGCGGGCGGTGTCGTCGGCGGCCGAGATCGTGAGCGTGTAGATGATGCCGCTGCCGGGCAGGTCGGCGAGGTGGCTGAGCAGCCAGCCGAGTCGGTCGCGCGAGGTCGGCAGCTGCAGCACCCCGAGACGCAGGGAGGCGCGCGCCAGCGACCCCCGGATCGTCAGCACCTCGTCGCCCGGCCCCACGGCGAGTTGCTCGGCGACGTCGGCCACGACGCGGGCGTTGGCCGTGGCCGTCGTGGCCAGGACGGGCACGCCCGTGGGCAGGGTGCGGATGAGGTCGGCGAGGCGACGGTAGTCGGGCCGGAAGTCGTGGCCCCAATCGGAGATGCAGTGCGCCTCGTCGACGACGAGCATGCCGAGCCGGGCGATGAGGACGGGCAGCTGCTCGTCGCGGAACCGCGGGTTGTTGAGTCGTTCGGGGGAGACGAGCAGCACGTCGATCTCGTCGTCGACGAGCTGCTGCTGGACGTCGGACCACTCGTGGGCGTTCGCCGAGTTGACCGCGACGGCCCGGACCCCGGCCCGGGCGGCGGCGGCGACCTGGTCGCGCATCAGGGCGAGCAGGGGGGAGACGAGCAGCGTCGGGCCGGTGCCGCGTCGACGCAGCAGCAGGGTGGCGATGAAGTACACCGCCGACTTGCCCCAGCCGGTGCGCTGGACGACGAGGGCTCGGCGACGATCGGCGACGAGCGCCCGGATGGCCTCGAGCTGCCCGTCGTGGAAGACGGCGTCGTCGCGCCCGGTGAGCGCCCGCAGCAGGTCGAGTGCCTCGGCGTCGATGTCGGTCGCGGTGCTCGTCGGTGTCATGGCCCCATGCTCGCAGAGGCCACCGTCACCCGCCGGACGGACGGAGGGCGCGACCACCCGACGTCGGGGGTCGCGCCCTGGGGACGAGACGAGGGAGGCGGGTCAGCCCGCCGAGGAGTCCGAGCCCGGCTCGGCCGGGGGAGTGGCCCGCTTGCCCAGCTCGACCGCCACGAACGAGGCGATGACGCCGGCGACGAGGGCGAAGACCGTTCCGCCGGCACCCCACGACTTCTTGCCGAAGAGCTGGTCGACCGACGGCCCGCCGGGGCCCGAGGCCAGGGCGGCGGCGGCGGCGATCAGGACGGCGTTGTACTCGTAGCCGCCCTCGGTCACCCACGGGCCCTTGGAGAGGTGCACCTTGCGGACGGCGGTGACCATCGTGCCGACGATGCCGGCGGCGGCGAGCGGGGTCGCCGCGCCGAGGGCGAGGGCGGCACCGCCGGCGGTCTCGGTGACCGCGACCAGACGGGCGTTGCGGGCGGCGGGGTGCATCCCCGTGCCGGCCATCATCTGCTCGGTGCCGGCGAGTCCGGGACCGTCGAAGGCGCCGGTCAGCTTCTGGAGTCCGTGGCCGACGAAGAAGCCGCCGACGGTCAGGCGGAGGAGGGTGGATGCGAGGCTCATGCACCGTTCCTACCCGGTGTGGGCCGTCGCCGTCCGCGGCGGGGAGCGTCCGGTCCGCCCGCTCGTGTCAGGATCGGGGGATGCGCGCCGTCCAGTACGACCAGTTCGGGTCGATCCCGACCATCGTCGACCTCCCGGCACCCGTGCCGCCCGCCCACGGCGTCGTGGTCCGCGTCGCGGCCACGGGGGTGTGCCGGAGCGACTGGCACGCCTGGAAGGGTCACGACGACTCGGTGCGCCTTCCCCACGTGCCGGGCCACGAGTTCGCGGGCGTGGTGACGGCGGTGGGTGCCGACGTCTCCCGGGTCGCCGTCGGCACCCGCGTGACCGCCCCGTTCGTCTTCGCCTGTGGCACGTGCGACGAGTGCCGTGCCGGTGCCACACAGGTGTGCTCGCGTCAGCAGCAGCCCGGCTTCACCCTTCCCGGCTCGTACGCCGAGTCGTTGGTCGTCCCGCACGCCGACGTGAACGTCATCGCCCTGCCGGACGAGGTCGGCTTCGTCGAGGCGGCGGCGCTCGGCTGCCGCTTCGGCACGGCGTACCACGCCCTGCACGCCCGGGCCCGCGTCCGGGCGGGTGAGTGGGTCGCCGTCTTCGGCTGCGGCGGAGTGGGTCTCTCGGCGGTCGCCGTGGCGGTGGCCGCCGGTGCTCGCGTCGTCGCGTCGGACATCTCGCCCGCCGCCCTCGAACGGGCCGCCGACCTGGGTGCCGAGACCGTCCCCATGGACGACCTCGCCGTCGACCGGGTCCGAGCCCTCACCGGGGGAGGCGCCGACGTCGCCCTCGACGCGTTCGGCAGCCGGGTGACGTCCGTCGCGTCCGTCGCGTCCCTCCGTCCGCGGGGTCGACACGTCCAGGTGGGCCTGCTGCTCGACGACGACGCCGCCCCGGTGATCCCGATGGGGCGGGTGATCGCCGACGAACTCGAACTGTTGGGCAGTCACGGCATCTCGGTGGGCGAGTACGCCGCGATGCTCGACGACGTCGTCGCGGGCCGACTGCGTCCGCAGGAGTCCATCGGTCGGATCATCGCCTTCGACGACCTGCCCGACGCCGTGGCGGCCATGGACCGACCGGCGACCTCCGCCGGCATGACGGTGGCCGTGTTCTGACCCGATCTACCTCAGTCGTCGAAGGTTGGTGACGCTCAGCCAGATCAGGCAGAGCATGCCGATCAGCGTGAAGTACGACCCCGACTTCCCCGGATCGAGGACGATCAGGACGATCGAGGCCGCCGCGATCGTCACGGCGACGGCGAGGAGGACGCGCCACGTGGTGCGGCCCGTCGGGGGCGGGGGATTCGAGGTCATCCTCCATGCTGTCATCCCTCCCCGGCGTCCGCGAGGGGCCCGGTACGGGGAGGATGGCCCCATGACTGCACTCCAGGGAATCGACGTCGCGGCCGAACTCCGACAGGTGACCGAGCACTGGACGCCTCGGGTCGTCGGGCAGGTGAACGACCAGTACGTGAAGGTCGCGAAGCTGCTCGGCGAGCTCGTCTGGCATGCGCACGACGCCGAGGACGAGATGTTCCTCGTCGTCTCGGGCACCTTGCGCATCCAGCTCCCCGACGACCGCGAGGTGGTCCTCACCCCCGGGCAGTTCCACGTCGTGCCGCGGGGGGTGCCACACAACCCCGTGGCCGACGACGAGGTCGAGATCGTGCTGATCGAGACCACCACGACGGCCCACACCGGTGACGTCGTCGTCGACCGCACCGTGCCCGTCGACCGTCAGGTCGGCGACTTCCGCTGACGGCGACGCCGAGGAGGCGCGGGGCGCGTTCCCGGGGACCGGGCAGGTCAGCCGCCGCGGGTCCACTCCGCGACGAGCGAGACGGTGTGGGCGTACTCGGCCAGCCGGGGCCGGTTCAGGAAGGCATGGCGGGTGCCCGGCAGGACGTGGTGCCGCATGTCGACCCCCGCGTCGGCGAGCTCCCCGGCGAAGAGGTCGCCCGAGGCGCGCATGTTGTCGCGCTCGGCGGCCACCACGAGCGTCCGGGGGAATCCCGAGAGGTCGTGACCTCCGGGGAAGGCGAGACGGTCGGCCAGCGCGGTCGGCGAGCCGGCGTAGTTGCGGTTCATCACGTCGAGCGCCCACCTCGCGTGGCTGAGTCCCCGGTGTCCACCCGACCGGTGGCGTGCCTCCGCCATCGGGGGATGCGCGGGGTGGAAGAAGCCGTAGGCGAAGACGGCGCCGACCGGAGGGCGACCCTCGTCGATCGTGCGGAGGGTGGCCGCCGCGGCGAGGCACGCCCCCGCGCTCGCGCCTCCGACGATGACGCCCTCGGGCGACCCGTCGGTCACCTCGCCGTAGGCCGTCGCCACGTCGTCGAGTGCCCCCGGGTACCGGCTGCGCGACGGCATCAGCCGCCCGGCCACGAGACCGAGACCCGGAGGAGGCGCGAGGCGGTAGTCCACCGTGGCGACCCTCACCCCGCGCGCGGCGAGCGACCGCGCCACGTCGTGCGCCTCCGGCTGGTCGAGCCCCCCGCGGAAGAACCCACCGCCGTGCAGCCACAGCAGCGTCGGCCCGGGCGAACCCGTCGACACCGGCCACGGCTCGTACCAGCGGACGGGCACGGGGAGCCGGTCGGTCCCGCCACCCGGGGCGGCGAGTAGGCGGCTCATGCCCCGTCGACCGCGTCATCGGGCAGGACCAGCAGGTCGAGGTGGTCCCGCAACTGCTGCACGACGTCGATGCGGTCCGGGTCGAGCAGCCACTGCAGCTGGATGCCGTCCCACAGGGCCACGAGCCCGGACGCCGCCCGGTCGGGGTCGACCCCGGGGCGCAACCGACCCCGCGCCTCCAGCGCTCGCAGGGCGTCGCCGTACTCGGCACGCAGACGCTCGAAGCGCTCGCGCACGTAGTCGCTGCCGGGGTTGCCGGTCGTGACCGCCTCGCCCGCCAGCACCGCGTAGAGCGCGATGAGTCCGGGCACCGTCTCGTTGTGTCGCGCCTGCCCGAGGACGGTCCCGATAAGGTCACCTCGGTCGGGAGGCTCGGCGGAACGGTCCGAGACCGTGTCGCGACGTTCGAGCACCGCGAGCAGCAGCGCGCTCTTCGACGGGAAGTAGTGCAGCAGGCTCGTCTGGCTCATGCCGACGACGTCCGCCACGTCACGGAGCGACCCCCCGACGTAGCCCTTGGTGGAGAACACCTCGAAGGCCGCCTCGACGATCGCGAGCCGGCGTTCGGCCGACTTCGCGTACGGGCCGCGACGCGTGGGACGAGAACCGTCGGCACCACCCGCGGGCGCGCCTCCTGGGTCGCTCGTCGTCGAGCCGGTCGTCGTCATGATCGGCCACTCTACGACCTCGCGGACACCTCGCCCGTGAAATTCGAGCGACCACTCGAATTTGTGTTAGCGTCGCTGACGCCACGGCCCCACGACGAAGTGAGATGAACATGAGCCCGATTTCCCGACGGCAGTTGCTCGGCCTGGGGGTGACCGCCGGCGCCACTGCCATGCTCGCCGGCTGCGCCACGCCCGGGACGACCTCCGTGAACTCCCTGCCGACCATCCCCGCGGCCGACGGCCCGGTCAAGCTCCAGTACTGGGCCTGGCTCAAGGGCCTCGACCAGGTCACCGCCTTGTACAACAAGAGCCAGTCGCGCGTCCAGGTCGAGACCGTCTTCATCCCCGGCGGCAACGCGGGCGGCTACCAGAAGCTGTACTCGGCGCTCGCCGCGGGGGCCGGGCCCGACATCGCCCAGGTCGAGCTGCGCTCGCTGCCCGAGTTCCTCCTCGCCAACGGCGTCGTCGACCTCAAGCGCTACGGCGCCGACCAGTACGCCGACCTCTACGACCCCACGCTGTGGAACCAGGTCAGCTACACCGACGGCGTCTACGCGATCCCGCAGGACAGCGGCCCGATGGGCATGTTCTACCAGCCCGCCGTCTTCGACACAGTCGGCGCCGGCGTCCCCGCCACGTGGGACGAATGGGCCGCGGTCGGCACCGAGCTCAAGGGGGCCGGCGTGCTGATGGACTCCTTCCCCCTCGCCGACGCCTCGCTGTTCGCCGCCTACGCCACCCAGGCCGGTGCCTCGTGGCTGCGCGCCGAGGACGACGGCTGGGTCATCGACATGACCGACGAGGCGACCCTGACCGTCGCCCGGTTCTTCGACAAGGCGATCGACGACGGCATCGTCACGACCGCCTACGGCGCCTACACGCCGGCCTGGTTCTCGGCCGCCAGCGCGGGCACGATCGCCTCCGTCGCGACCGGCTCGTGGGGTGACGCCCTGATCGAGGGCGTCAGCGGCGCCGAGGGCAAGTGGAAGTGCGCCCCGCTGCCCACCTGGCAGACCGGCTACGCGTCGAGCTTCCTCGGCGGCTCGACCGCCGCGATCCTCGCGAACAGCCAGCACCCCCAGGAGGCGCTGGACTTCGCCGTCTGGATGACCACGACCCCCGAGGGCATCAACGCCCTCATCGAGTTCTGCGGCATCGGTTGGTCGCCGGCCCGTGACGTCGTCGGCTCGCTGCGCGAGCAGCCCAGCCCGTTCTTCAGCGGTCAGAACTACAACCAGGAGGTCTTCGTGCCCGCCACGAAGGAGTCCTCGCAGAACCAGGACTGGAGCTGGTGGCCCATCACCCAGCAGTCCTTCAACATCCTGAGCGACGGGTTCCGGGGCAAGGCGTCGGGCGGCACGCTCGTCGACGCCGTGGCCCAGGCCGAGAAGGACATCATGGCGGTCTTCCAGAACAAGGGCCTCACCATCCGGAAGGCGAACGCATGAGCGCCGCGACCGACACCAGGCCCGACGCGGCGACCGACTCGACCCGCGCCTCCTCGGGTCCCCGCCGCAGCAGCTCGAAGGGCGCCGTCAAGCGGGCGCCCTGGGTGCTGCTCGCGCCGTTCCTGGCGCTCTTCGCCCTGACCTTCGTGATCCCGATCGTCATCGCCCTCTTCTCGAGCTTCACGAAGGTCACCCGCAGCGGCCTGTTCGGCGAGGGCGGCGTGACCAGCGGCTTCGCCGGCTTCGACAACTACGCCCAGGTCATCGGCGACCCCAACTTCGTCGCCTCGATCGGCCGCATGTTCCTGTTCGGCATCGTCCAGGTGCCGGTCATGTTGATCCTCTGCACGGTGCTCGCGCTGCTGCTCGAGTCGGCGTCGGCGAAGTGGCCGGGCGTGTTCCGCGCCGCGTACTTCCTGCCGTACGGCGTGCCCGGCGTCATCGCGACCATCCTCTGGTCGTTCCTGTACGTGCCCGGTCTCAGCCCGATCATCGACATCGGCGAGGTCTTCGGCGTCACCCCCGACTTCCTCGGCGCGAACACCGTGCTGTGGTCGATCGCGAACATCGTGACCTGGAGCTACACCGGCTACAACATGCTGATCATCATCGCCCAGCTCAAGTCGATCCCGGTCGAGCTGTACGAGGCCGCCAAGGTCGACGGTGCGTCGTCGTTGCGCGTCGCGTTCAGCATCCAGCTGCCGCTGATCCGTCCGGCCCTGCTGCTCACCGCCGTCTTCTCCATCATCGGCACCCTGCAGCTGTTCGCCGAGGCCCAGGTGCTGCAACGCGTCTCGCCGGCGATCGACAGCCAGTACACGCCCAACCTCAGCGCCTACACCACGGCCTTCGCCTACAACGACTACAACGTCGCGGCCGCCCAGTCCGTGCTGATCGCCCTCGTCGCGTTCGCGCTGTCGATCACGTTCCTCAGCATCACGAACAGGAAGCAGAAATGAGCCTCTCGACGAAGGGCACCGAGCACGCCACCGAGACCGAGTCCATCGTGACGGCACAGGGTCGCGGCCGCGGTGCCGAGAAGCCCCCCCGCCGCCGCGCCCGGAGCGCCGGCCCCGACCGCACGGCCGGACGCTCGAAGGCGTCCACCATCATCGTCACGGCCGTCCTGGTCGTGGTGGCGCTGTACTTCCTGGTGCCGGTCTACTGGGTCGTCGTCGCGGCGACCAAGACCACGCCCGACCTGTTCGGCACGTTCGGCTTCTGGTTCGCCCCGACCTTCTCGCTCTGGGACAACCTCGGTCAGGTGCTGACCTACGGCGACGGCATCTTCGTGCGGTGGGTGCTCAACTCGGTGCTCTACGCCGGCGTCGGAGCCCTGATCGCGACGTACTTCGCCGCGGCCGGCGGCTACGCGCTCGCCAAGTACGAGTTCCGCGGACGCAACGTCGTCTTCGGCACGATCCTCGGTGGCGTGCTCGTGCCCGGCACCGCCACGGCCCTGCCCCTCTTCCTGCTGTTCAGCCAGATGGGCATCGCCAACACCTACTGGAGCGTACTGCTGCCGTCGCTCGTGTCGCCGTTCGGCCTGTTCCTCTGCCGCATCTACGCGCAGGCCACGGTCGACACGTCGCTCATGGAGGCCGCCCGCCTCGACGGCGCCAGCGAGCTGCGCATCTTCCACACCCTGGGACTGCGCATCCTCACCCCGGCGCTCGTCACGGTGTTCCTGTTCCAGCTCGTGGGCATCTGGAACAACTACTTCCTGCCCCTGGTCATGCTGAGCGACGTGGACAAGTTCCCCGTCACGCTCGGCCTCAACAACTGGCTCAGCCAGACCGACCGCCTGCCCGAGTTCTACCAGCTGACGACCGGCGGCGTGCTGCTGTCGATCATCCCGCTGGTCATCGCCATGGTCGTCCTCCAGCGCTTCTGGCGCGGCGGCCTCACCGAAGGAAGCGTCAAGTGACCCCCAGCACCACACCGTCCACCGTCTCCGCCGACTACCTCACCGACACCGGCCCGGGTCAGGGTGCCCGCACCCCGGCGCGGTCGTGGCTGCACACCGACGCCCCGACGCTGTCCCTCGACGGCACCTGGTCGTTCCGCCTGCTGCCCGGCGCCCCCGGCACGCTGGGCGGCCGCGGCGTGCTGCCCGAGGGCGAGCCCGTCGACGGCGTCGGCGCGGTCGACCTCGACGAGTCGTCCTGGGGCGAGATCGAGGTGCCGTCGCACTGGGTGCTCGGCGGCGACGGTTCGCGCGGCGCTCCGATCTACACCAACGTGCAGTTCCCGTTCCCGACCGAGCCGCCCTTCGTGCCCGACGCGAACCCGACCGGCGACCACCGCCGGACGTTCGAGCTGCCGTCGTCCTTCGACGGCGCCGATCGCGTGCTGCTGCGGTTCGACGGCGTCGAGTCGCGCTACGTGGTGTGGCTGAACGGCGTCGAGATCGGCATGGGCGTCGGCAGCCGCCTCGCCCAGGAGTTCGACGTCACCGACGCCCTGCACCCGGGCGAGAACGTGATCGCGGTGCGCGTGCACCAGTGGTCGGCGTCGAGCTACGTCGAAGATCAGGACCAGTGGTGGCTGCCCGGCATCTTCCGCAGCGTCACGCTGCAGGCCCGCCCGGTCGGCGGCCTCGACGACGTCTGGCTGCAGACGCCGTTCCACGGCACGGCCGGTCAGGGCGAAGGAGGCGCGGCGATCGTCCCCGAGATCACCGCCGGCGAGGCCGCCTACCCGGTCACCCTCTCGGTGTCCCAGCTCGGCGTCGAGGTGACCTGGGCCACCCCGGCCGACGTCGCGCCCGTCGCGCTCGACGCGGTCGAGCCGTGGTCCGCCGAGACCCCGCGCCTCTACGACGCGACCGTCACGAGCGCAGGCGGCGCCGAGACCGTCTCGCTGCGCCTCGGCTTCCGCACGGTCCGCATCGTGGGCGACCAGTTCGAGGTCAACGGCCGCCGCGTGGTGTTCCACGGCGTCAACCGCCACGAGACCCACCCCGACCGTGGCCGCGTCTTCGACGAGGAGTGGTCGCGCCGCGACCTCGCCCAGATGAAGCGGTTCAACGTGAACGCGATCCGCACGTCGCACTACCCGCCGCACCCGCGCCTCCTCGACCTCGCCGACGAGCTGGGCTTCTGGGTCGTCCTCGAGTGCGACCTCGAGACCCACGCCTTCGAACGCCAGGAGTGGATCGGCAACCCCAGCGACGACCCGGACTGGCACGACGCCTACGTCGACCGCATGGTGCGCACCGTCGAGCGCGACAAGAACCACCCGAGCATCGTCCTCTGGTCGCTCGGCAACGAGGCGGGAACGGGTCACAACCTCGCGGCGATGGCGGCGTGGACCCACGCCCGTGACGGGGGCCGTCCCGTGCACTACGAGGGCGACTACACGGGCGCCTACACCGACGTCTACTCGCGCATGTACTCGTGGATCGACGAGACGCGCGCCATCGGGTCGGGCGACGAGTCCGTCCCGCTGTTGGGCTGCACGCCGGCCGAGGCCGCGCGCCAGCGCTCCAAGCCGTTCCTGCTCTGCGAGTACGTCCACGCGATGGGCAACGGCCCCGGCGCGATCGACGAGTACGAGGACCTGGTCGACGCCTACCCGCGCCTGCATGGCGGCTTCGTCTGGGAGTGGCGCGACCACGGCCTGCGCACGCACACGGCCGACGGCGTCGAGTACTTCGGCTACGGCGGCGACTTCGGCGAGGTCGTCCACGACGGCAACTTCGTCATGGACGGGATGGTGCTGAGCGACGATACCCCGTCACCGGGCCTGTACGAGTGGGCCCAGGTCGTGGCCCCGATCCGCCTGCGCTTCGAGACGCCCACCGTCGACGGTCGACCGGTGCTCGTCGTGTCGAACCTGCGGCACTCGGCCGACGCCTCCGACGTCGTCTTCCGCTGGGTCGCTTCACACGACGGCGAGGAGGTGCGCTCGGGCACGCTCGACGTGGTCGGCCTCGACGGCGGCGCCCTGGCCGCCCACGAGACGGTCGCCGTCCCGCTGCCCGAGGTGCCCGTGTCGGGCACCGGCGAGACGTGGTTCACGGTCACCGCCGAACTGGCCGACGCCACCGTGTGGGCGGACGCGGGTCACGTGCTCTCGACCCAGCAGCTCGACCTCACGCCGGCACCGGTGCGGGTCGCGACACCGCGCCCCGCAGTCGTGGGTGACGTGCGCGACCACGTGGCCCGCGCCTCCTCGGGGCGCGTCGAGCTCGGTCCGGCCGTCTTCGACGACGGGCGGCTGGTCTCGCTGGCCGGGCGCCCGGTCGACGGCGCCCGTCTCGAGCTGTGGCGCGCGCCGACCGACAACGACCGCGGCGAGTGGCTGACGCCGAAGGACCGCGACCGCGACGTGATGCGCAACCGCCACCGCGTCGACCTGTACGAGGTCGGCGTGCTGCCCAGCTCACAGGACACCTGGCTGCTCGCCGGGCTCGACCGGCTCACCGCGCGCGTCGAGTCGGTGAGCGTCGCGCCGGACTCGGTCCGGGTGCGGACGCGCTACGCCGCGGCCGACACGCGCAACGCCGTGACGACCGACGAGCAGTGGCAGCTCGTCGGTGACGACCTCTGGCTGTCGGTCGACATCGTCCCGACGGGGTGGTGGGACATGGTCTGGCCCCGCGTCGGCGTGCGCTTCGACCTGCCGGGCGACGTCGACCACGCCTCGTGGTTCGGCACCGGTCCGCGCGAGTCCTACCCCGACAGCCGTCACTCGGCGTTCGTCGGTCGCTACGAGTCGGGCATCGACGACCTGTCGGCCGGGTACGCCCGCCCACAGGAGACGGGGCACCGCAGCGACCTGCGCACGCTCGACCTCGGCCCCGCCGGTCGGCCGTGGCTGCGCGTCGAGGCGGTGCCGAGCGCCACGGGCGGACGACCCGGCTTCACGCTGAGCCGCCACACGGCCCAGCAGATCGGCGTGGCCGAGCACCCGCACGAGTTGCCCGCGAGTGACCGCACCCACCTGTACCTCGACGCCGCCCAGCACGGCGTCGGGTCGCGGGCGTGCGGGCCGGACGTCGCGTCGCGGCACGTGCTGCGTCCGGGCGCCCACCAGCTGCGCCTGAAGTTCAGCGCGCTGTAGCGGGCCGACCCCGCCGAGGACGGGCGGGTCCGTGCCGGGCGGGCGTCTCAGGACGCCCGTGCCGGACGGACCCGCCCGTCCTGCGCGCGGCCGCGTCCGCGTGCCGCCCGGGCGGCGCCGACCTCAGCCGTCCCGGCGCGTCGCGCGGACGACCACGTCGGCCACGTGCCAGACCTCACCGTCGGGGCCCGTCATGTCACGCGGGCGCACCTCGGCGACGTCGACCCGCCACGAGTCGGGGGAGAGCCTGCCGACCACCTCGCCGACGGTGAAGAGCATGCCCGGGTCGCCGTGCTTCCCGGCGCCGCCCGGCAGGGCGTCGACGTCGTGGCCGACGATCAGCAGGGTGCCGCCCGGTGCCACGCCGTCGGCCAGTGCCGGGAACAGCCGCTCGCGGTCGGTGGGCGGCAGGTGCATGAAGTGCGCCGTGACGAGGTCGAAGGAGGCGCGGGTCGGGCTCCACTCCGTCAGGTCCGCCTGCTGCCAGGTGAGGTGGGCCGGGTCGACGTCCTCCTGCTCGCGGGCGAGCGCGGCCGCCTTGTCGAGGGCGTTCTGCGAGATGTCGACGCCCGTGACCCGCCAGCCCCGCGAGGCGAGCCAGAGGGCGTCGCCGCCCTCGCCGCTGCCGACGTCGAGTGCGCCACCGGGCGCCAGCTGGGCGACCTCGGCGACGAGGGCGGCGTTGGGGCGTCCGCTCCAGGCGCGGCCGGGCTGCCCGTAGCGGTCCTCCCAGTAGTCGCGGTCGAAGACGGGGTGGGCGTGCCCGTTCCCGTGTCGCTCCTGCTCCTGCTCGTGCTCGTGGTGCTGCTGCTGCCCTCGCTCCGCCTCGCTCATGCGTCGATCGTCTCCCCGGTGCGCAGGGCGGCGACGGCCGCCGCGACCTCGTCCGTCACCAGGTCCATGTTGATCGCCGCGCCGGCCATCGTGCCCGCCGCGGCCGCCGCGACGACCTGCGCCATCGGCTCGGTGACGTTGCCGGCGAGCCAGACCCCCGGCACGGCCGATCGGCCGGTGAGCGGCTCGATCGTGGCGAGGTGGGTGCCGACGCCGGCGGGGTGCTCGGTCGCCTCGAGTCCGAGGTCGGCGAGGAAGTCCGCCCGCGAGCGCACCCGGGCCATGACGGCCAGGGCGCCGACGTCGACCGTGCGACCGTCGTCGAGCGTCACGCCGGTGAGGGCGTCGTCCTCGACCCGGAGGCGCGCGACCGGGCCGTCGACCACGGTGACCCCGCGGGCCCGCAACTGCTCGGCCTGCTCGTCGTCGGGCGTGAACGAGGCGTTGGTGAACAGGACGATCTCGCGGCTCCACTGCCCGAAGAGCAGGGCCTGGTGCATCGCGAACGGGCTCGTGGCCAGCACGCCGATCACGCGGTCCTGCACCTCCCAGCCGTGGCAGTACGGGCAGTGCACGGCGTCGCGGCCCCAGCGCTCGGCGAGGCCGTCGACGGCGGGCAGCTCGTCGACGAGGCCGGACGTCACCAGGAGGCGCCTGGCGCGCACCTCGGACGCGTCACCACCCCTGCCGGTGACGGTCACGACGAAGGGGGCGCCGGGGTCGTCGTCGCGACGGACGCCGGTCACGGTGCCCGACGTGATCGCGCCTCCGTACGCCCCGACCTCGGCGCGACCGAGGCGGGTGAGCTCGCGCGGGGCGACGCCGTCGCGGGTGAGGAACGCGTGGACGCCCTCGGCGGGAGCGTTGCGGGGCCGGTCGTCGTCGACGACGAGCACGGTGCGGCGGGCGCGGACGAGCGACAGGGCGCCGCTGAGTCCGGCGGGACCGCCGCCGATCACGACGACGTCGTGGACGGCGCCGACCGGGTGGGTGTTCTGGTTCATGGTGTGACCTCCTGACCCGATCCTGCGACCTGGGTCAGCGGGCTGGCAATCTACGTTGCCGAAGTGGCAAGATGGCCGGCATGGACCACCCCACGAACGCCCCCGGTGCCGACGCCCCGAGCACCGACGACGTCCTCGCCGCGGTCGGCCCGCGCCTCCGTGCCCTGCGCGCGCGGCGCGGCGTGACCCTCGCCGAACTGGGGGAGCGGACCGGCATCTCGGTCAGCACCCTGTCCCGGCTCGAGTCCGGGCTCCGGCGGCCGACCCTCGAACAGCTGTTGCCGCTCGCCCGCGAGCACGGGGTGCCGCTCGACGACCTCGTCGGCGCGCCCGAGACCGGCGACCCCCGCGTGCACCTCAAGCCGCGGCAACAGCACGGCATGACGGTCGTGCCGCTCTCGCGCGGGGGCGGCGCGATCCAGGCCTTCAAGATGGTGATTCCTGCGGACTCGCCTCGGAGCGAACCCGTGCTCCGCACGCACGAGGGCTACGACTGGCTGTACGTGCTGCGCGGACGCATCCGGCTCGTGCTGGGCGACCTCGACCTCGTGCTGCCCGCCGGCGAGGCGGCCGAGTTCGACACGCGCACGCCGCACTGGTTCGGCCGGGCCGACGACCGGGCCGTCGAGGTGCTCAGCCTGTTCGGTCGGCAGGGCGAGCGGCTGCACCTGCGGACCGCGCCCGGCTCGCCCGCATGAGGCGTCCCGGGGTGTCGGTGGCGCCTCCTAGGCTCGGGGCGGGCGTCCAGGCCGCGTCCCGACAGAAGGAGTCCGCGTGTACCTCGACGACGACCGGGTGGTCACCAGCCCGTCCGACCTGACGACCTGGGCCGCGTGCGAGTGGTCGTTCCTCCGACGGCTCGACGCGAAGCTCGGCCGGGTCGATGCCGTCGCCGACGCGTCCGACGACATGCTCGACCGCACGGCCCGGCTCGGCGACGCGCACGAGCTGCGGTACCTCGAGGCGCTGCGGGCGACCCGTGACGTCGTCGAGTTCGACCGTCCGGCCCCGTCGGGCTACGCGGCGGCCGCCGAGGAGGCGCGGCTCGCCATGTCCTCCGGGGCCGACGTGCTCTTCCAGGCGACGTTCTTCGACGGATCGTTCATCGGCTTCAGCGACTTCGTGGTGCGCACCGACGACGGCACCTACGAGGTCTACGACACCAAGCTCGCCCGCCACGCGAAGATCCCCGCCCTGCTGCAGGTCGCGGCCTACACCGACCAGATCCGGGCGCTCGGGCTGCCGTCGGCCGACACCGTGCGCCTCGTGCTCGGCGACGGCAGCGAGAGCGTGCACGACGTCGCCGACGTGCTGCCGGTCTACCTGGTCCAGCGTGACCGGCTGCGGGCCGCCCTCGCCGAGCGGCTCGCCGCCGAGGGGCCGCTCGCCTGGGGCGACCCGGGCGTCACCGCCTGCGGGCGCTGCACGGCCTGCCAGGCCCAGGTCGACGAGCACCGCGACCTCGTGCTCGTCGCCGGCCTGCGCGGCGAGCAACGTCAGCGGCTGCACCTGGCCGGCGTCGCCACGATCGACGAGCTCGCCGGGTCGGACGGGCCCGTCGCCGGCATCGGGGCGACGGCCCTCGCCCGCCTGCGGGGGCAGGCCCGGGTGCAGCTCGCCACCGAGCGCGACCACACCGGCGCGCCCGCGGTCGAGGTCGTCGACGCCGACGCCCTGCGGACGATCCCGCGGCCCGACGCCGGCGACGTCTTCTTCGACTTCGAGGGCGACCCGCTCTACACCGAGGGCGACGGGCGGGCCTGGGGCCTCGACTACCTCTTCGGGCTGGTCGAGGCCGACGGCACCTTCCGGGCCTTCTGGGCGCACGACTTCGCGGGCGAGCGGCAGGCGCTGATCGACTTCCTCGACTACCTCGCCGAGCGTCGCCGGCGATTCCCCGACCTGCACGTGTACCACTACGCCTCGTACGAGCGCAGCCACCTGCTCTCGCTGGCGGCGCGCCACGGCGTCGGCGAGGACGCGGTCGACGACCTGCTCCGCGACGGCGTGCTCGTCGACCTCTACCCGGTCGTGCGGCAGGCGTTGCTCGTCGGGTCGCACAGCTACTCGCTCAAGAAGCTCGAGCCGCTCTACATGGGTGACGACCTCCGGCAGAGCGACGTCAAGACGGCCACCGCCAGCATCACCATGTACGTCGACGCCATCGCCGAACGCACCACGGGCGACGCGGCGCGGGGTGACCTGATGCTCGACGAGGTCCGCGACTACAACGAGTACGACTGCCGGTCGACCCTGCGGCTGCGCGACTGGTTGCTCGAGCTGGCCGACCGGCACGGCACCCGGGGCGACGACCCCGACGGCCCGACCGCGCCCGACCCGCTCGAACTCGCCCGCGTGCCCCGCGAGCCGAACCCGGTCGCCGTGGGCCTCGCGGCGCACGTGGCCGACGTCGACCCGCTCGACCGTACCCCCGACCAGACGGCCATCGCCCTCGCGGCGTCGGCCATCGACTACCACCGCCGCGAGGCCAAGACGTTCTGGCAAGAGCACTTCGACCGCCTCCGCAACCCGGTCAACGACTGGGCCGACACCCGCGACGTGTTCGTGGTCGAGACGGCGTCGGTCGAGCGCGAGTGGCAGAAGCTGCCCCGGGCCCGCAAGCTCAGCCGCGAGGTGCGGCTGCGCGGCCGCCTCGCGCCCGGCAGTCGCCTGGGCGAAGGAGGCGCGCCCTACGCCGTCTACGACGCCCCCGTCCCGCCCGGGGTCGCCTCGCTCGGCCCCGGGCTGCGGGGTGCCGTCGGGTCGACGGTGGTCGAGGCCGGCCCGAACGGCGACCGGCACGAGGTCGTGCTGCTCGAGCGCGTCACCGGCGACGACGACCGGCACGACGCGTTCCCGGTCGCGCTGACGCCCGCCGCGCCTCCCCGGGCCACTCCGCAGCCCGAGGCGATCGCCGAATGGGGTGGGCACGTGCTCGACGCCCTGCCCGAGATGCTGCCCGACCCGGCGTTCGACCTGCTGCGGCGGCAGCCGCCGCGTCGGCGGTCGGGTGGCGGGCCCGCACCCGTGGTCGGGAACGACACCGTCTCGGCCGTCGTCGAGACCCTGCTCGACCTCGACCGGTCGTACCTCGCCGTCCAGGGCCCTCCCGGCACGGGCAAGACCTACGTCGGTTCGCGGGTCGTCGCCCGGCTGGTGCGTGAGCACGGCTGGCGTGTCGGGGTCGTCGGGCAGTCGCACGCCGTGGTCGAGAACGTCCTGCGGGCGGCCATCACGGCCGGGGTCGATCCCGAGCGCGTGGGCAAGGTGCCGAAGTCGGGCACGACCGCCGAGCAGGCCGACGAGCAGCCCTGGCGTGCCCTGAAGTCCGGCGGCGAGGCCGCGTTCCTCGCCGAGGCCGACGGTGGGGCGGGCGGTGCCGCGGTCGACGGCGGCGGGCAGGCCGTGGGGGCCGTGTTCGGGGCCACCGCCTGGGGGTTCGCCAACGCCGACAAGGTGGCCCGCGCCTCCCTCGACCTGCTGGTCGTCGACGAGGCCGGGCAGTTCTCCCTCGCCTCGACCGTGGCGGCCTCGGTCGCCGCGACGCGGTTGCTGCTGCTCGGCGACCCGCAGCAATTGCCGCAGGTCAGCCAGGGCAGCCACCCCGAGCCGGTCGACGAGTCGGCCCTCGGCTGGTTGGCCGACGGCCACGACGTGCTGCCGGCCGAGTACGGCTACTTCCTCGCCACCACCTGGCGCATGCATCCGGCGCTGTGCGCCCCGGTCAGCGAGCTGTCCTACGGCGGGGCCCTGACCGCCCATGCGTCCGACCGCCGGCTCGAGGGCGTCACACCCGGCCTGCACGTCGAACCGGTGACGCACGTCGGCAACACGACCTCGTCGGTCGACGAGGCCCGGGCGGTCGTCGAGATCGTGCGGTCGGTCGTCGGGCTCGACTGGTCGGACGCCGACGGCACCCGGTCCCTGACCGCGGCCGACGTCATCGTCGTCGCGCCGTACAACGCCCACGGCGCCGTGCTGCGCGAGCACCTCGACGCGGCCGGCTTCGACGAGACGCCCGTCGGCACGGTCGACCTGTTCCAGGGGCAGGAGGCCGTCGTGGCCGTCGTCTCGCTGGCGGCGTCGAGCGCCGCCGACATCCCGCGCGGGCTGGACTTCCTGCTGATGCCGAACCGGTTGAACGTGGCCTTGTCGCGGGCGAAGTGGGCGGCGTTCCTGGTGCACTCCCCGCTGCTCGCGACGGGCTTGCCCACCTCGATCGCGGGGCTCGGGCTGCTGAGCGGGTTCCTGCGCCTGACCGGGCAGGGCCAGCCGGCCGTCGAGGGCTGAGCCGGTCCGTGCGGAGGGGCTGGCGGACGGGCTAGCGGACGGGGCGTCGCGTCAGCACCTCGGCGCCGTCCTCGGTGATGGCGATCGTGTGCTCGCTGTGGGCCGTCCGGCAGCCCGTCGCGCTGCGCAGCGTCCAGCCGTCGGCGTCCGTGACGAGCTCGTCGGTGTCGGTCATCACCCACGGTTCGAGCGCGAGCAACAACCCCGGCCGCAGGCGGTAGCCCCGCCCCGGGCGCCCGGTGTTCGACACGTGCGGGTCCTGGTGCATGGTCGAGCCGATGCCGTGGCCGCCGAACTCGACGTTGATCGGGTAGCCCGCGTCCGACAGCACCGAGCCGATCGCGTGCGACAGGTCGCCGATGCGCGCCCCCGGCCCGGCCGCCGCGATGCCGGCCTCGAGCGCCCGCTCGGTCGTCTCGATCAGGCGGACGCTCTCGGCCGGACGCGAGTCGCCCACGACGAAGCTCACCGCCGAGTCGGCCGCCACCCCGTCGAGCACGACGGCGAGGTCGAGCGTCAGCAGGTCGCCGTCGACGAGTCGTCGGTCGTGCGGCAGCCCGTGCAGCACGGCGTCGTTCACGGCCGTGCAGACGTAGTGGCCGAAGGGGCCCCGGCCGAACGACGGCGCGTAGTCGACGTAGCAGGAGACCGCCCCGGCCTCGTCGATCATCGTCTGGGTCCACGAGTCGACGTCGAGCAGGTTCGTGCCGACGGTCACCCGGTCGCGCAGCGTCTGCAGGATGGTGCCGACGAGTGCGCCGGTCGCCCGGGCCCGTTCGATCTCGGAGGGGTTCAAGATCTCGATCATGGGTGTCCTGCCGTTCGCGTGCCGAAGATCATCCCGGTAAAGGTATCCCACTCGGGCCTCCGGCGCACTACGCTCGGGGCATGGTCCGTCTGCCGCTCACGCCCGCCGAGATCGAACGCGGTCGCCGCCTCGGGGTGCTGCTGAGGCGGGTCCGTGGCTCCCGGCCGATGCTGCAGGTCGCCCTGGACGCCGGGCTGTCGCCCGAGACCCTGCGCAAGATCGAGACCGGTCGCGTGGCGACCCCGGCCTTCTCGACGATCGCCGCGATCGCCGCCGTCGTCGGAGTGTCGCTCGACGACATCTGGGCCGAGATCACGCGCGACGGGGCCGGGGGAGCAGCCGACGCGCCGTCCGTCGTCGACGCGGCCCGCGCCTCCTGACCCCGTCGGGGTGTCGCTCACGTGCCGAGGTGAGCGGCACGTCGTGACGGCTCGGTCACCCGAGGAGGCGCGGTGTCAGCCCTTCGGACGCGCCAGCGACCCGAGGTCGAGCCGGGTCGACACCTCGTGCCAGACGGCCTCGGCGAGTTCGTCGGTCGACCGGTCGGCGTCGACCGTGACGACGACCTCGTCGGCCCGCTCGATCGCCTCGGCGTAGCGTTCGCGGGCTGCCCGGAGCCGCTCGTCGACCTCGAACCGGTCGGTCGTCGTGCGTCCGCTGGCGAGGCGCTCGAGGGCGACCTCGGGCGAGACGTCGAGGTAGATCGTCAGGTCGGGCAGCATCAGGTCGGTGCTGATGGAGTTCGACGAGGCGATCCACTCGCTGCCCACGTCGGACGCCTGGTAGGCCTGTGACGACAGGTGGTACCGGTCGCAGAGGACGGTCGTGCCCCGCTCGACGATGCCGAGCATGCCGTCGTGGGCGTTGGTGATGTGGTCGAGGCGGTCGGCGACGAAGAGCGACGCGATGACGCGGTCGTCCAGGTCGACCCGGCGGTTGAAGCCGTTGCGGATCAACGTGCCGACGGGGCCGTTGGTCGGCTCGGCCGTCTGGTGCACGGGCACCCCGGCGTCCTGGAGGCGGGCGGCGAGCAGGCGTGCCTGCGTCGACTTGCCCGACCCGTCGATGCCCTCGAACACGATGAACGCCCCACGGGCTGCCTGATCCGTCACCCGGTGAGCCTACCGATCGTCGCACCCGCCGCGGGACGGACCGCGACGCGGACGTCTGCCGACGGAGGCAGCCCCAGGAGGCGCGGTGAGGTCCCCGATCCCGCCCTCGACGTCTCCGGTCAGCACACGGTGATGAACGATGCAGGGTGCGCGGTCACCGGTGATCGGTGCGGGGCTGAGTGGTGACGACGTGAGTCGTGGCGCTGCCCTCCGCGCCTGCAGGGTGACCGGGATGACCGCCGGTCTCGGTTCGTGCTCGCCCCGGTGACGTCTACCGACTCACCGCGCAGCTCAGTTCTGCAGTTCGGCCTCCCAGTTGGTCTTCTGGATCTCGACGTCGAGTTCGCGGAGGTCCTTGGCGACGGCGTCGGCACGGCCCCGCAGCTCGGCGACCGGCAGGGCCGAGAACATCCGTAGCTCGCTGCGGAGCTGGCGGTAGCCGCCGGAGGCGCCGCGGGCCGCGTCGGAGGCGGTCACGAGCAGGGCGTGGGTGGCGCGCAGGGTCTCGCGGCGGGCCAGGGCAGCGGTCATCGTGCTGCCGTCGCCGAGGGGCGTGCGGGCGTTGGTGAGGTTGACGCGCACGACGAGCGACTCGAGGACGGCGAGGGTGTCGACCGCCTGGCGCAGCAGCTCGGCGGCGTCCTCGGTGGGCTCTTCGCCCTCCTGGTAGCGGGCGTTCGCGGTGACGCGGTCACGCAGCTGGTCGACCCGGCGCTGGGCGTCGGACCGTTGCAGGAGGGCTTCGGCGAGCTTCATGATGAGAAATCCTACGCAGGTCGGGTGCGCGGCGCGTCGTGCGTGTCGCCGGCGCCCGGTCGCCGGTCGTTCATCGGGACACCTGTCGGGCCGCGTCTCGGCTAGCTGAAGTCAAGTGGCGCCTGGCCTGCGGATTCGCGTATGCCTGTCCCGTAAAAATGCCCGGTGAGGGGGGTCTGAACGCTACAGTCGTCGGATGCTCATCGGATATGCCCGTGTGTCGACCTCGGGACAAGATCTTGCAGCACAACGTGATGGTCTTGCAGCGCTCGGTATTGACCATCAACACGTCCATGTTGACCACGGGCTGTCGGGTACGACTCGAGCCCGGCCCGGGCTCCGCGAGGCCCTGGCGGCGTGCCGTGCCGGCGATGTCTTGGTCGTCACCAAGCTCGACCGTCTCGCTCGATCGCTGCGCGATGCGACGGACATCGCGGATGAGCTGACGAAGAAGGGGGTCGCCCTAAACCTCGGGGGAGCGGTCTACGACCCCACCGACCCGGTTGGGCGGCTGCTTTTCAATGTTCTCGGCATGGTGGCTGAGTTCGAGGCTGACCTGATTCGCGCCCGTACCCGTGAGGGCATGGCGATTGCCAAGGCGGCCGGCAAGTTCCGCGGCCGCAAGCCCAAGCTCACCGCCTCGCAGGAGAAGCACCTCGTGCAGCTACACCGCACCGGCGCTCACACGACCAGCGAAATCGCCGAGCTCTTCGGGGTCGCCCGCTCAACGGTTTACCGGGCCGTCCAGCGCGGGGAACAAGCGTGACAGGTAACCGGTGCCGAGGCGCTCAGGGAGTCATTGACGAAACAACCTGTAGCTGAGGTCGTGAGGTAGTTTCAGGCCAGATGGAAAGGACGCTCAAGGCCGCATGGCGCAGGCGTTGCGGGCGCGGCCGAGGCGACTGGATACACGCACAGCCCAGCAGTCATGGCACCGGGCCGAAACTACAAACGAGGGAGGGGATCGTACGCATGACTAAGGCGAATCCTGCCCTCTCAAGGCCGTTGAGGCGGGTCGGGTACCCCTCGCGCGCTTTAGCCTTTACCTTTGCGCTGATCATCGTCGCTTCGTGCATCCTGGGCATCCTGGGGGCCGATGGTGAATTGAAAGTGACCCCGCGCGACCTTCTGCCTCCCCTCGGTGTGGCCCTGATCCCTGGGATCGTGGCCCTGCGATCGATGCGTGTCGGGATCGTCGCCCGCGAGGACGGCTTGCTCGTGACCGACTGGTTCTCGACCCGGATTATTCCCTACGCCGTCCTCCGTGAAATTCGAATTGTTCCGTATGCGGGCCTCTTGAACTGGTACAACACTGCCTTCATGAGCACAGCCGTCAAGATGATCCAACTTCACAGCCCGTCGTTCGCACTGGGGACGCGAAACCTAGAGGTGTCGCTCGACACCGAGGCTCAGCTGCTGCGGGTTGTCGTCCATCTCCGTCACTTGCTCAGGTCGCAAGACGAGGATGGACGTGTTCTGGCCACGCCGGACGCCAGCGCCGTCGAGCGGGAAGTTCAGGAGCTCGCGGCAGCTCAAGTTCGACGGTCGAGGAGGCACTAGTGAAGCCGGAGTCCGTTATTGACCTGAACGTCACCGAGACGGCCATGTGCACGCCGATCGATGGCCCGCACGGCATGTTCAGCTTGCCCACTGACGATTGACGCGGCGGGCTGGCCCGAGGGCGATGCACAAGCTTGGATCGAGAACTCTGGGGCGATTTGGCGCCCGATCGGGATGGTCGTCCGGGCTCCCGCGGCGGTGTTAGGTCAGATGAACACGGACGCAGTGCCGACCAGGGCGACCACAACGGATCAGCCCAGCGTGATGTACGCCCGTCGAGACAATGCTCGTCCGGCACGCCGGTCCGCAAAGGCGAACGCGACTGCGATCAACGCAAGAAGGATGGCGATGGCCCAACAGACGAGAATCACGGCTCGACCGTAATGCACCGTTTGCAATCGCACGTCCCGATAGCCGATCGACCATCGGGCGGTCCCCGTAGTGGCGTCAGTCGACCCGCACAAGTCCTCGGTCGTCCTCGTGGTTGAAGCCTGTCTCGTACAGGTCGACGTCCACTTCGACGATGTCGATGCGGAACTGGTCGAGGAACCGGCGGAAACCGGGATCGAGGCGGAGGCTCCTGATTGCGCGTCGTGCCTCATTCTCGGAGGTGAAGTAGCCGATCTGTTTGAGGTTGACCATTGGCCACTCGGTGTTCTGCCCTCGGGGGCGGAGGTGTGTCACGGAGTAGACCTTCATTCCTCTCGGCCCTCAGCGTCATAAGAGAAGAAGCCTCCACGCCATGCGACGTCGTCGAGGCCGTACCGGTACACCGTGAGCTCCTCCTGGGAGTCCACCGGCCCGAGGCGGCCGTCGAAGCCGAGCTGGAGCCGGGCCCTCTCGCGGGCCTCGTTCGCTCGTTCTTCTGTCGAGTAGACACCGAACACGCGAGGGAATTCGACCTCTTCATAGCTAGAGACGGTCGCCGTGTAGAGATGTTCTACTGTCCAGACAGACCGGCGTTCCGTGTCCGGTGCGCTGTGGTTGGTCATTCGACCAGGCTAGGACATCGCCGGAGATGCCCGATAGCCGCTCGGTTGACGGTCGGCGGGCAGGTCTTTAGTTCTCGTTTACGACGAGGATGACGAATCCGACGCCGAAGACTAGCCAAGAAGTGACGATCCACGGGAAGACAATGGCTTTGCGTCCCTCGAAGGGTCTTCCGCCCGTCTTGCGGTGCTGAACCTGTTCGTAGATGACAGCCGACCCGAATCCGGCGAAGCCAATTGCAACTAGGACGAAAACCACAGGCGTCATAGCAGAACGCTAATGCCCGTTAGGGGATCGACCATCGGGCGGTCCCCGTAGTGGCGTCAGTCGACCCGCACAAGTCCTCGGTCGTCCTCGTGGTTGAAGCCTGTCTCGTACAGGTCGACGTCCACTTCGACGATGTCGATGCGGAACTGGTCGAGGAACCGGCGGAAACCGGGATCGAGGCGGAGGCTCCTGATTGCGCGTCGTGCCTCATTCTCGGAGGTGAAGTAGCCGATCTGTTTGAGGTTGACCATTGGCCACTCGGTGTTCTGCCCTCGGGGGCGGAGGTGTGTCACGGAGTAGACCTTCATTCCTCTCGGCCCTCAGCGTCATAAGAGAAGAAGCCTCCACGCCATGCGACGTCGTCGAGGCCGTACCGGTACACCGTGAGCTCCTCCTGGGAGTCCACCGGCCCGAGGCGGCCGTCGAAGCCGAGCTGGAGCCGGGCCCTCTCGCGGGCCTCGTTCGCTCGTTCTTCTGTCGAGTAGACACCGAACACGCGAGGGAATTCGACCTCTTCATAGCTAGAGACGGTCGCCGTGTAGAGATGTTCTACTGTCCAGACAGACCGGCGTTCCGTGTCCGGTGCGCTGTGGTTGGTCATTCGACCAGGCTAGGACATCGCCGGAGATGCCCGATAGCCGCTCGGTTGACGGTCGGCGGGCAGGTCTTTAGTTCTCGTTTACGACGAGGATGACGAATCCGACGCCGAAGACTAGCCAAGAAGTGACGATCCACGGGAAGACAATGGCTTTGCGTCCCTCGAAGGGTCTTCCGCCCGTCTTGCGGTGCTGAACCTGTTCGTAGATGACAGCCGACCCGAATCCGGCGAAGCCAATTGCAACTAGGACGAAAACCACAGGCGTCATAGCAGAACGCTAATGCCCGTTAGGGGATCGGCTACTCAAACACGGCGTGCAGCTCTCTGACCAGCTGATCGAAGGTGCGCTCGTAGATGAGGTGATGTTGATAGGTGCGGACGAGGTACCGGCCCTCGTTGCTGCGCATGTGTAGCCCGACGGTGCTCCCACTTCCGCTTGCGCTCACACGCCAAGTCAATCGCATCGGAAGCTTTGCCTGGCCCCGCCGGCTAGCGCCCCACATCCGGTACGCAAACCGCGAGCCCAGATCCAAGGCGCCTTCTGCGCTTGCCTCTCGCGGTTTAAGGCTTTTCTCGGCAAGCCACCTAGCAAGAACTTGGCTCGCGTCGTCCACGGTCTTGGGAGTGACGAGTTCGAGAGAACGAACCTCGGCTAAATCAATCACTCGACCCTTCTACAGCGTCGTTTGTTCTGGCGTTGCTTGCGAGGCCAGGATTTGTGGCTGTGTCGGGCTTGGATCGAGAACTTAGGGGCGGTTTAGCGCCCGATAGACGATCGCCAAGAGGGACGTGGTCTATGCCGTCGTGAGGACGGTCAGTCCTGGGGACGCTTCCTCGATTAGGGGCCATTGGAGGGCGTTGGATCATCGGCCTCGACGGTGGGCTCTCGAGGGCTATTCTTCCGACGTGAACGAGTACGCCCGTCCTGTCTTCGCAGGCGTCCGCGAAGGGGAGCGTTCCCACAACATAGGCGACCAGCCAACCTGGGATTCTGGGGAGCGGTTCCGCCCCGTTGGCGCTGTTGCGCAGGCTCTCATCGAGTATGTCGATCGGGAGTACGACGTCGTCATCGATGCTCCGGTCGCGCTGCCGCCCACACACGCACGTTGGCTCGGCCACGACGTGTCACGCATTGTTCGCATCTCGTCGCGTCGCTCCGGCGAGGTCACGGTGTGGCTGGTATTCGGTTCGACGCCAGGAGTCATCTCTGTGTTCGCCGGGCTCTTCAGCCAGTTCGACATGTGGTTCTGCGGTTGTGACTTGTGCGATGAGACCTGGCAGGAGGTCGCCGACGCCCTGGAGGAAGTGTTCCTGCAGCTGGCCCGCGGTGGCGTCGCTGAGAGTGTTAAGCCGGGGCGGTCTGGACAAGCTCGGTGGTCTTTGACTAACTCGAGCAGGGACTGGTCAGGCGTCATGCCGCTCAAGGGCGTTCGCAGGCGTGAGCGAGGCCTCTGGGCTGAGCGTCTGACTGAGTTGTCCGAAGGTCGTTGGTCCGGGTGGACCCCACGCCCGTAGGCCCTGCGCCACGCTAATCAAGACCACGCAACTCAACGCGAGGTGCTCCGTCCCGACAAGGAATCGCTCCCCGGGCACTGCCTCACGGCGCGCTACGGGCGGGCCACTCCTCGCGGAACTCTTTGATCTCGCCGTCGGCGTCATCGCGACGGAACGTGCTGACGAGTGTGATGGGCCCCATGAGATTCGCGTTCAGTTCATCGAGGCGTTCCGCCGGAATCCAGTACTCAAGGATGCTTCGCCCACCGACCTGCTGGACGTCGAAGCCCTCGAGGAAGCTCCGACGCACCGAGAACCGAGTGACATGGCCAACGCCCGAGGCCTTGACGTTCCAGTCTCGGGCGATGCGCACGGCATAGTCCTCGTTCAGTACCGGGTAAAAGATTGGCTGATCCGGCAGTCTCGGGGGCCACAGCGACCAGCCACTCGCCTTGACGAGTTCGAGTTCCTCCGGGCCCGTGGGCCGCCAGAGTACAACGCTGCTGTCAGCGTCCGATCGTGTGGTCATGGGAACAGAATGCTGGATGGAACGCTCATTTCCTATCTGTTTAACCGTCGACGTGGGCGAGCGTCGACGAGGCTTCTCCGCGGCGCCCGATAGACGATCCACCATCGAGACCACGTTCGGGCTGTGCTGAGTCTGACCACTTAGAGACCTCTTGCCGGTGCCCATGGTGAGAGGCGTGTGCATCAGTTGCCTTCAGCTAGCACCCTGCTTCGCGCATACGAGCCGGTCCACCGTCGAAGTATCAGGATCTCCCAGGGGAGGGTGATCGCTCCGCTCAACGGGCCGTGTTCGCGAGGGTAGATCGTGTATTCAAGTCGGAGTCCTTCATCTCGAAGCTCGAACGCCAGATGTGCCTGCACCACGCGGTCGCTTTCGCCAAACCAATCTGCGTTGTCGCGCGCGTACTGGACGTGCCCCACGTCGTCGGAGATGAGCTCGACGACTGTCTGGCGACTCCTGGTGAGCAGATCGCGCACCATCTCGAGGTTGACGCCACGCAAGCTCACCCTCACCGGATCGTCGTGTCCTTCGACGAATCCCATGCTCGAGCGGGTCTCTCGGAACGGCGCACAGAACCCGAAAAACGAGAGGAAGTAGCTGACTTTCGCGAGTCGCCCGTCATCGGTCCATGCGAAGAGATCGCCGTTGGGGCCGACGGGCGTCGCGGCGAGCCGTATCGACGCTGCTGTCGACTGGTTCGACCGCGAAGGTGCCTCTCCTGGTGCATCGCTGTAGAGCGTCGAGGAGAACGAGTCGTAGGCAAGAGCGCGGGTGGCTGGGTCAAGGGAGCACTCCAAGAACAGCCGCGAATCAGCTACATCGGAAGGCCACTCGCTGCGGGGGCCGGAGTCGGCGGGGTGAGGTCGTAGTGCCGCCGAGAGGTCGATCCGGACGACGCCTGGATCAACGGCGGCGTCATCTGCGACAGCGGTGACCTCGATGCGCCAGTCAGACACCCCGTACTCCGAGCCACCCCCCGGTAGCCGGACACTCCCAGGCGCATCGGCGGAAAGGGACAAGGGGGCCGAGCGGGCGGAGTGCAACACGTTACCGATCAGGCTCCCGACGCCGACTGGCAGACGCAAGGTGGCGCCTTCACCGACGGAGGTGAGGTACCCCGATTGCTGGTCTCTGTCGGCCGAGGCGGCCGTGAAGAACTGGGCGGCAGACTCGTCCCCGGAGACTTCGATCGTCGTCGCTTCAGTGGTGATCCGATCCATCCCCGGGAATGACAACCGTCCGCGTCCGTACACCTGCCCCTCAGTACCGATCATCGCGTCGCGTAAGTGCACTGTTCCCCTGGTCTCGTCGCTTCGTCGAGCATGCCCAACCGAGAGTAGCGAGACCGCCCCCAGTGCAGGAGCCCCCGCGGCAGAGTGCGGGCATGGGTTTTAACGAATGCGATGTCGATCCGATCGGCCGTCACGCGCCTCCTATTTGGGTTGCCCATGCCTGTAGAGCTCGCCGAAGGCTCAACGATCCGCTTCGAAGCCAGTCCGGTAACCCATCGGTCACCGGCCGCGGCGGGATGCGATGATGCCGTAGATGAGGCAGCCGAGCCCACCCATGGAACATGCTCCGACGACAAGCCATCCGGCGTAGCCCCTGCTTGCGACAGAGAGATCGGCTGACGTGAAAAAGAGCGTGGCGGCGACGGCGAGAGCTCCGAGGCCCAGGACGATCATGATGGGGGCCTCGCTGCGCTTCACGGGGTCATCCAACCTGCATTAGTGAAGGGTCGGCCACGGGAAGCGTCTCTGCCCCGTCTCATTAGACGATCCTTGACCGCGAACCATTCCGCTGGGATGCTTCTCGGAACCGGCGGAGGTCGTCATGTTCGAGGAACGCGGGTGGTTTGCCGAGGCAGACGCGAGAGCGCTCAGGCCCGCCGACTCGGTGAACGACGTCAATCATCGTGGCGACCCTCCCCGTTACGAGCACAGGCCTCAACCCGTCCGCCTCCGTCTACTCGATCGCCTCTTACGCGGCTTTCCTTGGCATGACCGGATTTACCGACTGCGCCATTAGCTACTAAGCCGCGTCCGCCCGTTAGTCGATGGACCACAGGGCGCGCTCGCCTCGGGGGCGACGTGACGGCTGAAGCGGGCCGGCTAGTTCGATGGTCACGACCATCCCGTCGAGGAGGCACTTCCGCGGCTCAGCTTCAGTAGATGATCACGCGTGGCGTTATGGGCGCAGGGTCAGCTTTACTTGGATGCCTGAGACATGCGCCGCGATGGGGCGCGGAGAGAGGCGTTGGGGGCATGTGGAAGTGGCGTGTGTCGGGCGGTTGCGTCGCTGTTCTGGGGATTGCCACGCTGGTGGTGGGCCTTTGGCTCACAGATGCTTGGCTCGCAGGTGATCTCGAATACACCGCCCGAGGTCACCCGCTCTCTGTCGTCACGACTGGTGGGCTGTTCGCGTGGTTAGGTGTGGGTCTTTTCACTCACCCGACGCGGGCGGCATCACGGCTGACTCGTGGCGATGAAATCATGGCTCGAGCTCGACGAGCTCATGCAACGGCACAGCAGGACGCGGCTCGACGCGCGCGGCGGAGGGCTCGCTCAGCTCGGTGGCCATTCAGGTGGTTCGTTCGCGATTGAGGCGCGCTGCCCGGCGAGGGATCGCTCCGCGGTCGTGCGGGAGGCCCCCATGCCGCAGGTGTCTGGTCGGTTCAACCCTCAGCAGAGAGACGGGCAGGGGAGGCTGACTGTGAGCAGGAACATGCTCACGTGGAAGGCCACAGCAGCAGCCACAATTAGCGAGAGAGTCGGAACGAGTGCGGGGCGGCCGCCCAGCATGCGACGCCAGGAAAGGACGGCGGCCAAGAGCCACAGCGACGACTGCATGCTTACCAGCGCGGGGCTGGCCCAGAAAAAGTTGTCGCCCATGATGTCGCGCCAGAGAATTGCGACGAGGATGACGACCAAGGTCGCTGCGAAGCCGACGATCAGCACCAAGATCGCGCCCGCGTCGACCCTGGTCGAGGGGCGCGGAGCCGCCAGCGGCTCCGTGGTCATCATGACCGGAGCCTAGACGAATTCACAGCGTTGCTGATAAGCCCCCGTAGCTTCACGAGAAAGTGCCCGATTGCCGATCAGCTGTCGGACGGGTCGCATCCATGCTGACGACGTGTCTGCTGCCGAGGTCGTCCAGCTCCTTCGAGAACGACGTGTCGTTTTCGAGGCAGGGCTCTCCGAGGCTGAGTTGGCTCGGGCTGAACGCCGTTACGGGCGTCCGCTTCGCCCAGGACCACCGCGAGCTCCTAGCCCTCGCACTGCCGGTGGGCGATAGGTGGTTCAACTGGCGCGCAAGAGCTGACGAGCATGTCCGCAGAGCTATTCGATGGCCTTTCGAGGGCGTCTTGTTCGATGTCGAGAACAATGTCTTCTGGCCTGCGTCGTGGGGTGAGCGGCCAGACTCCGTGGCGGCACGCTTCAAGATCGTGAAGGGTCAGGTCAACGAATGGCCGCAGTTCGTGCCTCTGTACGGCCACCGCTATCTGCCGGCCGCGCCCTCAGGTCCTGGGGCCCCGGTCTTTTCCGTTCACCAGGCGGACGTCATCATCTACGGCTCAAACCTGCTGGACTACGCAGCCCGTGAGTTCGGCACGCCCCGGTCGATCCCCAGCGCCGACGTGGAGACCTATGGTCTGGAGTCGTGGTCTTTCCTGGCATTCGAAGAGGGCATTCCCTAGGGCCGAACATGACCATCGGGGAGCGTCCCGATAGCCCATCGTCTGCCGGGCTTGGAGCTTTGCCGCATCTACAGTGAGGCGAACCCCTCTAGGGATGCGTACGAGGAGACAAGATGAACGTGCTTGAGGGCATCAGAGTTTGGGGGATGTTGCCCCGTGAGATCGCCTACATCTGTTTCAGTGCGGTCGTCACCCTCGCTGGCCTGGTGACTGTGGCCGGTCTGATCAACGGCTTGTGGTGGATGTTCATCGGCTCGGCCTTGGGAGCCGCGGTCGCATCGTTCTTGCTGAAACTCTCTCTTCATCTTAAAGCGATCGCCTATTTGCAGTTCGAAGAGAGCCGATCGCAGGTCTCGGACTAGTTAGAGGGCGGACGTGGCCATGGATCTCGAGGCATCCCGATAGCCGATCAGCCATCGGACGCGACCGCTCGGATCAGGGGATGGGTTTTACTCGTGGCATGGGTAGTCACTCCGGGATTCCGGCATCAGGAGAGCATCGTGTCCCGATCGAGCAGGCTCTGGCGGGCTTAGAGGTCCATCCACTGGAGGAAGGCGAGACGGCCATTGAGGCGTTCCTACCCGTGAAGACACTGAATGCCGACGGGGAAGCGACGTGGGCATATAGGACTACGAACAGGCTTAATCGCGAAGAACTTCTTGGGGCACTGACGGTTCAGGTCGCAGTTCTTAAAAAAGAGATGCGCGACGAATGGGACGACGATTGAGTCCCTGACAAACGCGTTTTGCCCAGACCCGACTTAGTGCCCGATAGGGAATCGCCTACCGGATCGCGTCGCTCGGCCACCAACGTCACTTATGAATGCGATCGGCCCGGGCGTTTCGAATGAGGCGCATGGCGAGTGATCCGGCTGTGAAGATGACGGCGTAGGCGACGAAGGCAACCCACATGGGCGCTTGGACGCGGTCGATGAGGAACCAGAAAAGCCCACCGCCGACGAAGATCAAGACGAGGTTGAGGAGGACGGTTCTCGCCGGAAGCCACGGCGTCGGGCGCTCAGTCACTGCAGTTGCTTCGACGGGGCGAGCCTGCGGCAGTCCTTCTTCGTTGCTCATGGGACGAGCATGCCCCACGACGTGATCCGGCATCGAATATCGTCCCGATAGGCGATCGCTACCCGAACGGGTTTCTGCGATGAAGCACGGGTGGACGAGCCTTTCGGGTGCCCACCGCCGCGAGCCGCAGGGGGCGACTCGCGGGGTGGACTGTCCGGTTCAGTCGCTCAGGGGCCGGAGCCACTGCGCCTCGAGGTCGCCCTCGACGAGGTCGCCCAGCTTGCCGAAGTAGTCCTGCATGTGGGGCTGCTGCACGTGGCGGGCGATGTCCGGGCCGGAGGACCAGCGCTCGTAGAACGCGAACGCGCCCGGCGCCTCCTCGGTCGTGTGGACCGCGTACTGCTCGTAGCCCTGCTCGGCTCGGACCGCCGGGATGATGGCCCGGATCGCGGCCTCCAGCTCGCGCTCCTTGCCGGCCTTCGCGCGGGCGAAACCGTAGACGGCGACCGGAGTCGTCGAGGCCAGGACGTCGGCGGGCATCAGGCCGTCGGGGACGGTGTCGTCGGTGGTGCTCATGGTGCCTTCTTCTCTCGTGTCTTCTCGCCCGGCATCCGCTCGGGGTGGGATTCACGGTAGGGGCGACCGGTGGCGCACTCAATGCGCGTGAGGTCCACGAAGATGTCCGTGAGTACCAATTGCGCCTCCAGCATGGGTGCCTCGCGTGATCAGCCGTAGGGTGACGGGATGGACGTTCTCTCCGAGGTGCTCGACGTGTCCGGGGTGCGGGGGAGCGCCGGTGCGCGGATCGCGGCGGGCGGCGACTGGGGCGTCGAGTGGCTCCGTGACCGCGACGCCGTCGTCTACGCGGTCACCGCCGGCATCGCCTGGCTGACCCTCGACGGGGAGGCCCCGCGCCTGCTCATGACCGGCGACGTCGTGATCCTCGCCACGGGCGCGGCGCATTCCCTCTCGAGCGAGCCCGGGGCCGACGTCCACTCGTGCGACGTGGCCGCCGCCGCCGAGGCCCGCCGCGAGGGCGGCGACCTGCGCCTGGGGAACGGTGACGTGCAGACCCAGGTGCTCGGCGCCTCCTACTCCCACGACCCTGCCGGGAGCACGCCCGTCTTCGCGCTCCTCCCGCCGGTGGTCCACCTCGGCGCCTCGCAGCTCGATGCGACCCTGACCGATGTGGTCCGGCTCCTGGGCAGGGAGATCGCCCGCCCGGGTCTCGCGACGGACCTCCTCCTGGACCGCCTGGTCGACGTTCTCCTCATCGAGGTCCTCCGTACCTGGCTGGCCTCCGCCCCGCCTGTCGACGCATCGTGGTGGGGCGTCCTCCGCGACCCGCTTCTCCTGCGCGCCGTGACGCTGATCCACGAGGCCCCGGCGCGCCCGTGGACGACGGAGGCCCTCGCGCGCGAGGTCGCGACGTCCAAGCAGACGCTCGTCCGCCGCTTCGCGACCTTCGCCGGGACCACGCCCGGCGCGTACCTGACCCGCTGGCGGATGGACCTCGCCGCGCACCGCCTCCGCGACACCGACGACTCGCTCGACGAGATCGCCGCCGGCGTCGGCTACACGTCGGTGTACGCGTTCAGCCGAGCTTTCAGCCGCGAACGTTCACTTCCCCCTGGGCGGTATCGGACAGCCTCGCGCGGCGAGGGCTCTTCATACGACCGATGACGAGCTAGCCCTGCTCGGGCGACCGGCGCGCTCGAATCGAGCACGAGGTCGTGTTCCCAGAAAGGCCTCCTGGCGATCTCCACATCTTGTCCGTCAGGGCATCGTCATCGGGGCGACCTCGTAGGGTCGATGCATGGATCAGGGCGAAGTCCTCGAGCATGTGGCCCTCAGGGCTCGGTCGGCCGGCCGCCCGGTTGTGGTCGGCATCTCGGGCTACTGCGGGTCGGGGAAGTCCACGCTTGCGCGCCACATGGTCGCGGCTCTACCCGGCGCTGTGAGGATGCGCGGTGACGACTTCCTCGATCCTGCACGCTCTCACCTCCGCTCTGCGGACTGGGACGGAGTGGACCGGCGACGTCTCGTCTCGAGTGTCTTGGAACCCTTCCGCGGCGAGCAGCAGGGCGACTTTCGACGGTACGACTGGGCGGCACGGGCACTGGGCGTTCCGGAGCCGGTTCCTCGCGCCGACGTCCTCGTCGTCGATCTCATCGGGCTCTTCCACCCTGAGGCCCTGCCTTCTCTCGACGTCACGATCTGGTGCGACGTCGAGCTCGACGTCGCTGTGAGCCGCGGCATGGCCCGCGACAGGGCGCTGGGTCGACGCCACGAGGCGCTGTGGACCGACGTCTGGGTGCCGAACGAACGCGAGTTCGCCCACGAGTTCATGCCGCGAGAGCACGCGGAGCTGTTGTACGCATCGTCTCAGTAGGTGATCGGTGGACGGACGATTCTGCGGCAGGCTGGTCCGGTGACTGACGAAGCTCGCCATGTTGTCCACTTCCATCGAAAGCACTACGACGCGATCATCGCTGGCGAGAAAGTGACCACCGTCCGCTGGGGCGAGTCGGTGCGCGTCGGAGCCGCGACGTTCGTCTTCGATGATCATCCGACTGCAGCCGATCGCCGGGCAGGTCGTCGCGGTCCGCCGGTACCGCCTCGACGAGCTCACAGCGGAGCAGGCTCACGAGCCTCCGGGAACGGACATGACGCTCTTCGCAGCACAGCTCCGCGAGAACTACTACACGGACATGCCAAGCGGTGCGGTCGTGGACGTCGCTGAGCTGAGTCTTGTCGAGCCATCCCGGTGGACGATCGGCCACCGGGGCGAGGTCCGGTGACTAGCCTGAGCGCGTGAGAGGTGTCGGCAAGCTGAGACGGCTCGGGGTCGTTGTCTCGGGTATGGGTCTGGTCTTGGCGACCTTCTGTTTTGCGTTAGCGGACGGCGACGAGGCCGCGATTCTCGTGGGTGTGCTCGCCGCCGCGTCAGGCCTGCTCGGCTTCGCGACGTTCTTCGTGAGCAAAAGGCCTAGATCGCCGTCTGATGACATCGATGAGACTGCCCGGTAGCCGGTCGCCTGCCGGGCTATGCGCCGATGAGGTGAGCTAGAAGCAGGTGGAACGAGGACGGACACGCGAGGTCACGCGAGGTAGGAGGGCAAGATGAGTGCCATGGCACCCGCAGGCCTCCTCCCTGTCGATCGGGCTCGTGTGCGTCGTAATCGCCGTGGGGATGAACGTGGTCACGGCCGCTCATGTCAGTGGTGGCAAGGCGATGTCGAAAGAGCGTCGCATCCGCTCTGCTGTGCTCACGGTCTCTATCGCTGTTGTGGGGCTGGTTTGCATGGTCGCTTGGTTCGTGCAGTCTTAGTTGCTCTGCCGGGCAAGCACGGGGCCGTCGTGTGCCCGATGGATGATCGGTTTCCGGCACGGTGGGGACGATTCAGGGCCACGTCGCTTGGACGCCGCGATCGGTTCCGAACTGAGTGGCGATGTCGTTGTGCACGGCGAGCAACTCCGCCATGGGCACGGCCCGCTTGCTGGCGCTGCTGACGTCCTTTCCCTCTGCCGTGAACGGATAAGGGTAGAGAGATAAGCCTTGCCTCGGCTGCAGTGTGGCGATGTCGGCCTGCCACCCCGGCCACCGGAGGGACTCGTAGAAGCTCGTGGTCGCACCAGCGAGCATCCTGGTCACAAAGGCCGCGTGGCCCAACTCGAGGTCCTCCCAACTCAATGAGTCGACCGAGAAGTGGTGGACGGAGCCGTTGCCTGTGCCGAGGGCACCCCCGTCCAGGGCGAAGACGCCGCCCAATACGTCGATCGCAATCACCAGCAGCCCCGTGGTGGCGGCACTGGCCTGGTCGAGACCAGGCAGGCCATCGGCGCTGGAACTACCTCCGAGGAGGCGCAGCCACCCGTCGTCCACCATGACGCCAGAAGTGTTGCGAGCGAACGCGCCGAGAAAGGAGCCTGTGCCAAGTCCCAGTGTCGCCGCGGTGGCTGAGGCGTCGTGTGGCGGGCACACCATGACATTCAGGGGCGAGGTGGCAATGAGTCTCGACAACTCGGACCAGGCGTCACCTCGAGAATCGACCATGCCTCGATTGTGGTCCACCGTCGGGTCTTCTCGCGGTCGGGGCGTGAGCTTCTGCCCACACAAGGGTGACCTGCCGGTCACGTCGGCGTCGTGTCCTCTCCGACATGGTCCTCTTGCTCGTTCCCGTCTTCGTCGTCGAAGTCGACGACACCCAAGCCTTGACGCATCTCGCGCGCTGTCGCACTTCGGCTCCATGAATGGGCGCCCGGCCAGCCGCTGGGAGGAAGCCAGGGTGCAAGCCAATCGGCGAGGGTCGCAGCGTCGTCCGGGTCGCACATGACGACGTCGACGCCGCCGTCGTAAGCACTGATCGCCTTGCTGAGGTCCTCGGCCAAGACGATGAAGTCGTCGTCTTGTTCGTGGGCGAGCATGACCAAGGCGTCGAGGAGGCGATCCTCGACTGGGCCTGTCGTGAACGAGTGCGTCGGCAGCGGCCACTCCTTCCCGTCCTCGTCCGGGTCGGAGTCTTGCCAGTCCACGTCGGTCCCGAAATCCATGGGCGGGTCGGTGACCCATGATTCGAGGTGGGGAAGGACTGACAGCGCCCGATCGCGGAAAGGCCCGGGCCGCGGGTCGTCGGCAAACACGATCACCATGGCGGGCAGATCCGTCAGTTCCTCGACAGCGCGGACGATTCGTCGGAAGCGACGGCGGACCGCCCGGGCATCACGACGGTGACGAATCTGTTGCCTGCCCTCTGTCAGCGTGTGGAAGCGCACCCATGCCTCCGGCCGCGCTTCTCGGGGTGCCCACCCCCAGGGCAGCACGCCCTGCCATTGGACATTCCACCGGTCGAGGAGGGCCTGCGCTCGAGGGGACCCGCCGGGTGCCAGCGTGAGCGGTGGCGTCGAGTCGGTGTCGGTCACGGCGCGATCCTTCCATGGGGCGGCACGCGGTCGGCGAGGTGGCTGCCGGTAAGTGGCCCGCGCACAGGAGTTGGTCGTCTGGGCCATCCTCATCACATGCAGTTCTCGTGGTGGTCCTGGTCGGGGCTCGTGATCGTCGCCCTCGGGGGACTCGGGCTGATCGGACGCGCCTGTGTGATGGCCGTTCGCCGAGACGGCATCGCGCGGGCCAGGGCGGAGCGCGGTCCGAGCGCTCCGTGGTTCTGGTCCGGAATCGCGTTGCTCGTTGCGACCGGTGTCGTCCTGGCCCTCTGGGTCCTCGTGCTCGACAGCTGACTGGCTCACGTGCAGCTCTGACCGGGCGGCCAGCCGTCCGGATGGACGATCGTTCATCGGACCCCATCTGAGACCGAGGTCTGCTGCGGTGGAGGTGATGATCGGGACTGGGGCCCCGAGGTGTTCTGTCGTGAGGGTGTCGGCTGTTTGTCGGGTCCGTGTCGTGGACCTCGGGGCTGGTCGTTCTTAGTGTGAGGTGCATGAACGAGACACGGATCGTCGATCTCCGGACCCAGATGGGTTGGACCCAGGAACGCCTCGCAGACGCGAGCGGCGTGACCGTCCGCACCGTCCAGAGGCTCGAGGCAGGCAATGACGGGAGCCTCGACACGCTGTCGCGGGTGGCGAAGGCCTTCGGCGTACCAGTCCGTGACCTCTTCGTCACCGTCGCCGAGGACGACTACGGCCGCTCCGTCACGGCCCTCGACGAGCGGACGACTCGCCAGCAGGATCGGCGGGGCCGGGTCGAGGAGGGCTTCCGAGCCCTGTACTACGGCGTCGGCGTGCTCTTCACGATCGCCGTGGTCGTCGCAGTCGCCACCGACGTCGTGCCGAACGTCGTGATCTTCTCGATTCCCGCCTACTGGATCGCCGGGTGGTTGCTGTCGATGTTCTTGTTCCTCGTCGTCCTCAGCCCCCGCCTGGACCGCGCCTATCCCCTCTCCCGTGCCGCCGCGGATGAGGCGACGAGCGGGTAGCCACAGCGTGTCGATGGGAACTCGAAGCGCGTTACCGCCGTCAGTCGACGGGTCAGTCCGAAGAGGGACGTGCCGGGTGGCTGAACTGGATCATGCGATCTGCTGGCGGTGGGCCGGCCGTCGGATTCGTCCAGGCGACGCTCACACGCGAGGGCGCTGACCTCGTCGCTGATCTCGCGTGGCTGGTCACGGCCTCGGAACAGGGTCGCGGTCTCGCCGGGGAGGCGGCGACAGCCGTCGTGACGTGGCTGACCTCGCTGGGTGTCGGGCGCCTTCAGGCCTACGTCCACCCCGACCACGAGGCGTCAGCTCGGGTGGCCCGTCGGCTCGGGCTCGTACCCACGTCGACGGTCGTCGACGACGAGATCCTCTGGGAAGCCGTCGTCGCTCCCAGGGCACAGCGGCACGAGGGCGTCCGTCAGTCGATCGTGCAGCGGGGGTAGGTGCGGTTCGGCCGTCGAGCATCAGCCTTGTGGTGGAGTCGGGGCTCGTCCGGCCACCCCAACCGGCCACGGGGGCGACGGCTGCGGGCGACCCGGTGCGGCGTCCCAGCCCCGCGGCGCATCATGAGGCCATGCCCGCCTTCCGCCGCCCCTCCCGTCCGCCCCACCCCGTCCGCGTCGAGCCCGGCCCCGGGCAGGAGTCCGTGTGGGACTACCCCCGCCCGCCACACGTCGAGCCCCGCACCGAGCGCGTCGTCGTCCGTCTCGGCGGCGTCGTGGTGGCCGACACGACGGCCGCGATCCGCGTGCTCGAGACGAGCCACCCGCCCGTCTACTACCTGCCCCGCTCGGACTTCGCCGCAGGTGCCCTGTCGCGCGCCGAAGGGCGAAGCCTCTGCGAGTTCAAGGGCCAGGCCGGCTACCTCGACGTGACCGGCGGGGGAGTCGTCGCGCGCCGCGCCGGCTGGTCCTACGCCGAGCCCTGGCCCGGCTAGGAGTCCCTCGTCGACCACGTCGCGCTGTACCCGGGCGCCATGGACTCCTGCGAGATCGACGGCGAGGTGGTCCAGGCGCAGGAGGGCGACTTCTACGGCGGCTGGATCACCGCGAACCTGGTCGGCCCGTTCAAGGGCGCACCCGGCACGATGGGCTGGTAGGGACGAGGGCCCCGACAGGAGGAGACTGGACGGATGTCCAGACGACCCCGCCCCCGCCCCACGTCCCTCGCCCGCACCCTCGGCCGCATCGCCCTCGGTGGCGCCCTGGTCTTCGCCGGCACGAGCCACCTCACGTTCGCCCGTGAGCCGTTCCAGGCCCAGGTGCCCGAGTGGTTGCCGCTCGACGACGACTTCGTCGTGCTCGCCTCCGGCGTCGTCGAGATCGGCATCGGCGCGGCCCTCGTCGTCGCCCCCAAGCACCGCGTGACGGTCGGCTGGGTCGCCGCGGCGTTCTTCACCGCGATCTTCCCCGGCAACATCTCGCAGCTCGTCACGCACACCGACGCGTTCGGCCTCGACACCGACGGCAAGCGCGCCTTCCGCCTGGTCTTCCAGCCGCTGCTCGTCCTGCTGTCGCTCTGGTCGACGGGCGCCTGGCGCGACCGTCGCAGCATCGGCCGCCGCGCCAAGTAGTCACGGTCGGCCCCGACGGCCCCCGACCGGCCGACCGGCCGACCCGAGGAGGCGCGGCTCAGCTCGACAGCGCCGCCACGACCACCTCGGCGTCGGGGAACCACTTCGTGTAGTGGTCGGGGTCGGCATTGACCTGGACGGCGTGAGCCGCCTGGGTCGGCGTCAGGTCCTTCCAGCCCGGGATGGCCACGAGCTTCGTGAAGAAGCTGGTCGCCGCCGTGTAGGGGTCCATCCGCTGCTCGTAGGTGCCCCACTGGCCGTTGTCCCGTTGCTGGAAGAGCCCTCGGCTGTCGGGCCCGACGGCGTCGCCGTAGTCGATGTTGCGGAGGCTCGACTCGCCCATGGCGGTCATCACCCCGATGGCCTGGGTGTGTTCCCCGATGCCCTGCGCCCGGGCGGCCAGCATGATGTACGCGGCGTTCACCAGCCGGTCCTGGCAGTACCCGGCGACCGGCCCGGCCGGCACCTCGATGTCGCCGACCATCACCGGGTCGACCTCGGGGCAGGCCGGCACGGGCGTCGACGTGATCGCCGTGACGTCCTCGTCGCGGGGTGCCGTGAGCGCCGAGACGACCATCGCGACGGCGACGACGAAGGCGACGAGCCCCACGCCGAACACGACGGAGACGGCGATCAGCACGCGGCGCACGGCGGGCCTCCTGGGGGTCGGGTGGGGTGGCGATCAGTGGGCGGCGACCGGCACGGAAGTCGTCGTCGAGGATAGGCGATCCGCTCGGCAGTTCGTCCCGCGTCGGCTGGGGGGTGGGTGTGCCTCCCTCCGAATGCCCTGGCAATCCGCCGCCGACATGCCGGTAACGTTGCCCGCCGTCGACCCGACCACTCGGGCCGCGGCAGCCGGGCACCGCCCCTCCGCAGCTCGATCGCCGCGGCGCCCGTTCCTGCGACCGGCGCCCGAGATCCAGAGGAACGTCGTTCATGGGAACCCCACCCACCCCTACCCGCGAGACCCGTCCCGACCGCCCGACCCGCGCCTCCGGACGGAGGCGCCCGCGGCGTCTGCGCGTCGACGACGTCACCGTCGTCGACCCGGCGATGATGAAGCGCGCCATCGGCGGCACCGTCGTCGGCAACACCATGGAGTGGTACGACGTCGGCGTCTACGGCTACCTCGCCGTCACGATGGGCCGGGTCTTCCTGCCCGAGGCCGACCCGTCGCTGCAGATCCTCTTCAGCCTCGGCGTCTTCGCCTCGACCTACGTCGCGCGTCCGCTCGGCGGGGTCGTCTTCGGCCGCCTCGGCGACCGGGTCGGACGTCAGAAGGTGCTCGCGACCACGCTCATCCTGATGGCGGGCGCGACCTTCCTGATCGGCGTGCTGCCCGACTTCGCCGCGATCGGCGCCCTCGCCCCGATCGCCCTCGTCGTGCTCAAGCTGCTGCAAGGCTTCTCGACCGGTGGTGAGTACGCCGGGGCGACGACGTTCGTCAGCGAGTACGCACCCGACAAACGGCGCGGGTTCTTCGCGAGCATCCTCGACCTCGGCAGCTACCTGGGCTTCGCGCTCGGCGCCGCGGTCGTGTCGGTGCTGCAGCTGCTGACCACCGAGCAGCAGATGCTCGACTGGGCCTGGCGCCTGCCCTTCCTGCTGGCCGGCGTGCTCGGCGTCGTCGCCATCTACTTCCGCCTGAAGATCGAGGAGTCGCCCGCGTTCCAGGCGACGCAGGACGCTCAAGAGAACAAGGTCGGCGAGATCGCCGACGCGCAGGGCCGTCCGCGCAACACCCTCGCCCTCGTCCGGCAGCACTGGCGTCCGATCGTCATCGCCATCGGCCTCGTCGCCGCCTCCAACACCGTCGGCTACGCGCTGACCAGCTACATGCCGACCTACCTGACCGACTCGCTCGGCTACGACCCGCTGCACGGCACGCTGCTGACCATCCCGGTGCTCGTGCTGCTCGCCCTGCTGCTGCCCGTCGCCGGGCGCCTCAGCGACCGCATCGGCCGACGTCCCGTCATGTGGCTCGGTGCCGCATCGGTGCTGCTGCTCGCCCTGCCCGCGTTCCTCCTGATCGGCGTCGGCAGCATCGCGACGACCCTCGCCGGGCTGTCGCTGCTCGCCGTGAGCGTCGCGCTCTGGGTGTCGAGCCAGGCGTCGTCGCTGCCCGCGCTCTTCCCGACCGCGAGCCGCTACGGCGCGATGGGCGTGTCGTACAACGTCGCGATCGCCGTGTTCGGCGGGACGACGCCCCTGATCATCCAGGCGCTGCTGCAGGCGACCGGCAACGAGCTCGTGCCGGCGTTCTTCCTGATGGCGACCTCGCTGGTCGGAGCCGTCGCGGTGTGGTTCATGAAGGAGTCGTCGCAGCGCCCGCTGCCCGGCTCGATGCCGAGCGTGGCCACCGAGGCCGAGGCGCACGAGCTCGTCGAGACGCAGGACGCCAACCCGAACATCGACCTCGGCGACCTGCCCTTCCTCGACGCCGAGCCCGCCCAGCCCGTCGACCCCGCCGAGCCTGACGAGCCCGCGGCGACGACCGCGTCCGCTGCGTCGTCCTCGCAGAGGACCGCGCGCTAGAGCAGTTCGGCCCGATCGGCGAGGTACGCGGCGAGGTCGCGGACCTCGCCGGTCGCCGTGCCCCACCGCACGAGGGCGTGCCCGTCGCGGACGAGGAGGCGCTGCTCGCCGCCCTGCAACGCCGCGGTCGACAGGTCCACCGTCTCGTACCCGTAGTTGACGACCTCGCCCTCGTCGAAGTGGCCGCGCACGGCCGCCCGCCGTTCGGCCTTGCGCTGCTCGACCTGGGCGGACAGGTGCTGGGAACGGGTCGGCGTGACCGCCCGGGTGATGCGTCCGGTCTCGAAGACGCGGCCGTCGGTGCCGAGCAACAGCACGCCGAGTCGCCAGGCGCGCCCGGCGGGCTCGAGGGACTCGGCGGTCTTCACCACGACGATGCGCCGGGCGGGCTTGTGGCGGGCGAGGGCCTCGGTGCGCGCCCCGCGCGCGGCCAGGTCGGCGGCCGCCTGCTCGACGAGGGCGCGGAGCGAGGCGGCCGCCTCGTCGTCGGACGGGGACTCGGGGGCCGGCACCGCGCCTCCTGCGATCGGGTCGTCCACGTGGTGCTCGGGCGGTGGGCTCAGGCGTCGTAGCCGTGGTCGAGGAAGTCCTCGATCACGTCGACGACGAACGCGTGGTCGTCGGCCTGCGGCAGGCCGGAGACGCCGGCCGAGCCGACGACGCCGACGCCCGTGACCCGCACGGGGAACAGCCCGCCGTGCGCCGCGTAGAGGCCGGTGTCGAGGCGCGACTTCTCGTCGAACGTGCCGCCCTGCACCCGGAACGACTCGCCCACCCGGTACGAACTCTGCCCGTAGCGCTCGACCACGCGGGCCTTGCGGTCGAGCCACTCGTCGTTGTCGAGGCTGCTGCCGGGCAGGGCCGCGTGGAACGCCCGCTGCCGACCGTGCCGCACGGTGACCGCGACGGCGAGGTCGCGGCGTCGGGCCTCGGCCAGGAGATGCGCGCCCAGGTCGAGGGCGACGTCGAGGGTGAACCGCCGGAAGACGAGGCGCTCTTCTTGTTCGATGAGGGTCTGGAGCAGGGTGTCGTCGGTCATCGGTGGCCTCCTGGGGTGGTCGGGCGAGCTGGTGGGTCGGCACGGGCGCGCGGCGGCGCGCCGTCGCGGGACGACCCGAGCCTAGGCCCGGCCCCCGTCAACGGGCTGGTGGCGTCGGGAGGGGTCAGGCCGAGGCCGCGGCGCAGGGCGACCCCTGGCGGGCGAGCGACCCGCAGTAGACGCCCACGAGGTCGTCGGCCGAACGCGACCACGGGTGGTCGAGGGCGTGGGACCGGGAGGCGCGCGAGAGCCGGTCGCGCAGCCCGGCGTCCGCGAGCACCTGCGTCATCGCCCGGGCCCAGGCCTGCGGGTCGCGCTGCGGCAGCACGATGCCCGTGACGCCGTCGACCACCGATTCGCGGAGGCCGCCCGACGCCGCCGCGATCACCGGGACCCCGCTGGCCGCGGCCTCGAGAGCGATGAGCCCGTAGGTCTCGGAGTGGGAGGGCACGAGCACGAGGGCAGCGTCCCGCAGCAGTGCGGCGAGGCCGGGCCGCGATCGCGGGCCCAGGAAGTGCACGGTGAGGTCGAGGTCGTCGCTCAGGGCGCTCAACTCGGACTCGTACCCGGCGAACTCGGTCGAGGCGCCGCCGGCGATGACGAGGTCGGGGCGCACCTCGGCGGGGACCGCCGCCACCGCGCGCAGGGCGAGGTCGGGTGCCTTGAGCGGTTCGAGTCGCCCCGCCACGACGACGTACGGGCGGCCCGGGGCGGTCCGGCCCGCCTCCGCCGGGTGGAAGAGCTCGCCGTCGACGCCCGGCAGGACGACGTGGACGCGGTCGGGTGAGCCGCCGAGACGGGAGGTGACGGTCCCGGCCTCGGCGTGGCTGATCGCGACCACGGCGTCGGACTCGCGGGCGAGCCGTTCTTCGCCGGCGATCCTGCCGGGGGACTCGGCGCGTTCGCCGTGCGAGAGGGGGGTGGAGTCGTGGGCGGCGATCGAGTGGAAGCTCTGCAGGTGGGGCACGCCGAGGGCACGGGCGACGGGAAGCGCGGCCATGCCCGAGAACCAGTGGTGCGAGTGGACGACGTCCCACGGGCCGAGCTCGGCGAGCCGGTCGCGGAACTCGTCGACGTAGAGCTCGTTGCGCCCCTTCGTGACCGGTTCGGCCGGGCCGGCGTCGAGGAACCGCAGCGTGACGCCGGGGGCGAGGGCCAGGCTCGCGGGCTCGTCGGGCGAGGACCGGCGGGTCAGGATCTCGACCTCGTGGCCCGCGGCGCCGAGCGCCTCGGCCTGGTTGCGGACGACGACGTTCATGCCGCCGACGTCGCCCGACCCGGGCTCGGCACCGGGGGACGTGTGCAACGACACGAGGGCGATGCGGAGCGGGGAGGAGGCGGTGGTCACTTCCCGAGGGTACCGGCCCACCGCCCCCGCGGTCTGCGCGTCGCCGGTCAGGCGACCCCGCCCGCCCAGTAGGCCCGGACGTCGTCGAGCACGGCCTCGGCCTGTCGGCGACCGGCCTCCGCCGCGGGGCGGCGGGTGGTCGTCGCGAGGACGTCGGTGCCGAACGCCTGCAGGGACTCGGCGTCCGCCTGGACGACCAGCACGTCCCGGCCGGCGGTGCGGCGCGCCTCGACGACCTGCGGCAGCGTGGGCCCGAGCGGCGAGACGTCGAGCTCGGGTCCGCACGACAGCACGAGCACCCGGTCGTAGTCGTCGGCGAGGTCGGCGTTGGTGCCCGAGCGCACGCCGCCGTCCATGGTCGGGCGGCCGTCGACGTCGACGGTGGGCCAGACGACGGGCACCGAGCAGCTCGCGGCCACGGCCCGGTAGAGGTCGACGTCCGAGCCGGCGTCCAGCGGACGGAACGAGCCGTCGGTGGCGTCCACGGTGCAGACGGTCAGGGCGGCGTCGGGCCAGGCGACGCCTCCGAAGCGCTCCCGCATGGCCGTGACGAGTTCAGGTTCGTCCGCGACCACGGGCGTCTCGCGCGCCAGGGCACCGATGCGGGCCCGCGCCTCCTGCTGATCGGTCGCCCCCGCGAGGGCCTGCCCGAGGGTCTGCTGGAACACCTCGGGGTCGATCGAGCCCGACGGCAACTCGGTCACGGCCTCGAACTGCTCCCGCAGGCCCTCGTCGACGCGGCCGAGCCGCACCATCGTCCCGACGACCGATCCGGCCGAGGTGCCGACGACGAGGTCGGCCTCGTCCACGGGCACGCCCGCCTCGAGCAGCCTCGACAGCACGCCGAGCTCCCAAGCGATGCCGGTGATGCCGCCACCGCCCAGGACGAGGGCGGTGCGGGTGGGGGTCGTGGTCGTGCTCATGTCTCTCCTCGGTCGTGGTGGCGGTCCGGGCAGGAGGCGCGGTGCGTCCCCCGGGGCCGCGCTCGACACTAGGCCGGTCACCTCGCCACGTCCTCGGGCGGGTGTCAGGCGGCGCGCAGCTCGTCGGCGCGGCCGAGGTCCTGCACGTGCCACTCGGTCTGCGCGAGGGCCGAGCCGAGCCGGTAGCCGTGCAACGAGGCGATGCCGCCGCTCCACGACATCCGCTCGGCGACCTGCCACACCGTCGGCCGCTCGAGCGCGTCCAGGGCGGCGGCCGCGTCACGGCTGCGGTCGGCGCGGTGCGCGATCAGGGTCTCGGCCCGAGCGCGGAGACCGACGAAGCGGTACTCGTGGCCGGGGCACACCTCGAGAGCGTCGGGGCCGGCGACGTCGAGCGCCACCATGCGGTCGAGCGAGGCGAGGTAGTCGGTCAGCGGGTTCGCTCCCGTGCGCCCGCCGAGGCCGATGCCGGGGTTGATCCGCGGCAGCACGTGGTCGCCCGTGAAGACGAGTCGCTGCTCGGGCTCGACGAAGCAGAGGTGGCCCGCCGTGTGGCCCGGGGTGTGCACCGCACGCAGCAGCCGTCCCGCGACGGGCAGCACGTCGCCGTCGCCGAGCAGCAGGTCGGCGGTGAGCGCGGGCAGGTGGCGACCCGACCCCCACGACGCGACCAGCGCCTCCTGGTCGTCCCGAGGCGCGCCCCACCGGGCGATGTCGGCGTCGGCGGCCGCGGCGTCGGACGGCCGATCGCCCAGCGCGCGCTGCTCAGCGGCGTGCAGGGCGATCCGGGCGCCGGAGGCCCGGCGCAGCGCCTCGGCTCCGCCCAGGTGGTCGGCGTGCAGGTGGGTCACGGCGATCAGCTCGACGTCGGCGAGCGAGTGGTCGACGTCGGCGAGGGCGCTCTCGAGGCGGTCGAGGTTGGCCTCGACTCCCCACCCGGGATCGATGACCGTCAGGGCGCCGTCGGAGCCCTCGACGACGTAGCCCAACGAGTGGTCGTCGATGCCGTCGCCGAACTCGAACGCGACCGACCAGACGCCGTGCCGGATCTCCTCCACGGGCGGCAGCGCGCCGCGACGGACGGCGTCGGCCTGCACGGGGCTGAGCGGGACGGGAGGGGCAGGAGGCGCGGGTCGGCTGGCGGCGTCGGTCACCCCGCGAGCCTAGCCAGCGCCGCCCGCGCCGCCCCGCGTCCGTCGAGGCGGCGTCGGGCCATGCGCAGCCCGTCGTCGACGCGGCGCCGGACTATGCGGAGCCCGTCGTCTACTCGGCGGAGACCTCGATCAGCACCTTGCCGACCACGTCGCCCTCGACGGCCTCGTGGGCGGCGGCCGTGTCGGCGAGCGGGAAGCTGTGCAGCGGCAGGCCGGCGGCCTCGCCGACCGGCAGCACGCCGTCGCGCAGGGCCGCGGTGACGTCCTCGACGGCGGCCTGCAGCGCCTCCTCGCCCACGGTGTAGAGCAGGACGAACTGGAACCGGGTGTTCGTGATCATGTTCGCCCGGATCGGGATGGTCGTCGTGTCGCCGCCGTTGTCGGCGTAGATCGCGACGGAGGCGCGGTGGGCGACGACGTCGGCCAGCAGGTCGGCGTTCTGCGAGATGGCGACCTCGACGACGACGTCGACGCCGGCGGGGGCGATCTCGCGGATGCGGGCGGCGGCGTCGTCCGTGCGGTAGTTGACGACGTGGTGGGCACCGGCGGCCGTGGCCAGGGCGGCCTTCTCGTCGCTGCTGATGGTCGTGACGACGGTGGCCCCGGCCCAGCGGGCGAGCTGGATGGCGGCGTGACCGACCGCACCCGCGCCTCCGGCGACGAGGACGACGGCGCCGTCGAGGCTGCCGGGGGTCAGGCGGCTCGGGCCGTCCTCCCACACGGTGAGCGCGCGGTGGGCCGTCATGGCGGGGACGCCGAGGCTCGCGCCGACGTCCAGGCCGACGCCCTCGGGCAGCGGGACGACGCGGGACGCGGGCAGGACGGTGTACTCCTGCGCGGTGCCGGTGGGGCGCTGGTGGGCCGAGAGGTAGGTCCAGACGCGGTCGCCGACCGTCAGGCCGGTGACGTCCTCGCCGACGGCGTCGACGACGCCCGAGCCGTCCTGGTTGGGCGTGACCTCGGGGAACGGCAGCGACTCGCCGGGCCCGCCGCCTGCGCGGGACTTCCAGTCGGTGGGGTTGACGCCCGAGAACACGACGCGCACCCGCACCTCGCCGGCGGCGGGTTCGGGCAGGTCGCGGTCGACGAGCTGCAGCACGGTGGGGGCGGGTCCGGTCTCGGAGTACACGATCGACTTCATGCCCGGAGCCAACCAGACCCGGCCCCGCCGTGTTCCCGCCCGGGACGCCACCGAGTGGACACGGCACCGCTGCACGTCACGGTGTCGTGCCCACTCGACGGCGTCGTGTGGTGCGCGGGCCGGCTCAGGACCCGGCGCCGCGGAACAGGGCGAGCGCCAGCAGGTCGTCCTCGAACCCACCGCCCTCGTGTCCGTTGTACGGCCACACCGTGACGTCGGCCGCCCCGGCGTACGCGTGGAACGCGCCGAACACCGTCGACGGCGGGCAGGTCGGGTCCATCAGTGCCGTCGTGAAGAGGGCCGGGGCCGTGGCCCGCCTCGCGAAGTTGACGCCGTCGAAGTACGCGAGGACGTCGTGCACCGAGGAGGCGCGGTGCCGGTGGACCGCCAGGTAGCGTCCGATCTCCTTGTACGGGTCGGCGTCGGTGATGACGGTCGCGCGCCGGAAGTCGCAGAGGAACGGCACGTACGCCGCGACGGCGGCGAGGTCGGGGACGAGTCCCGCGACGGCGAGTGCGATGCCGCCGCCCTGGCTGCCGCCGACGACGGACACCCGGGAGGCGTCGACGACGTCGAGGCCGCGCGCGGCCTCGACGGCGCGGACGGCGTCGGCGAACACCCGGCGGTAGTAGTAGGTCTCCCGCGAGTCGATGCCCCGCGTCATGACGCCGGGGTGAGCGGGACCCGAGCCGTCCGGGTCGGGGGTGGCGCCGAGGCTCCACCCCGAGCCCTGGCCGCGGGTGTCCATCTGCAGGTGAGCGAAGCCGGCCGACGACCAGAAGAGGTTCTCGACGGCGGCGCCGCGACCGCCGCCGTAGCCGACGAACTGCACGACCGCCGGCAACGGTCCCTCCGCCCCGGCGGGCACGCGCAACCAGGCCCGCACGGGCTGACCCGCCCATCCGGCGAACGTCACGTCGTACACGTCGACCGTCGTCAGCCCCGTGTCGACCCGGTCGACCCGCAGGTCGAGCGGGTGCGCCCGCGTCTCGGCGAGCGTCGTCGCCCAGAACTCGTCGAAGTCGTCGGGGTCGGTCTGGGTGCTGCGGTACTCCCGCAGGGCGGGTTCGGGCAGGTCGGTGAACATGCCCCCTTGTCTACCGCAGCCCGCGACGACAGCCGAGGAGGCGCGGTGCAGGAGGCGCGGCTCAGCTCGCGCGGGCCAGGTTCGGCACCCAGCCGAACGCGGGCGCGACGTGGTCGGCGACCGTCTGCAGCAGACGGGCGTTGTAGGCGACCCCCAACTGGTTGGGCACCGTCAGCAGGATCGTGTCGGCGTCCCGGACTGCGGCGTCGGCGGCCAACTGCTCGGCGATGACGTCGGGTTCGCCCACGTAGCTCTTGCCGAAGCGTGACTGCACGCCGTCGAGCAGGCCGACCTGGTCCTGCGAGTCGGCCTGGGCGCGGACGCCGAAGTAGCGACGGTCCTCGTCGGTGGTGATCGGGATCACGCTGCGGCTGACGGACACCCTCGGCTCACGGGCGTGCCCGGCGGCGCGGTAGGCCTCCCGGTACAGCGCGATCTGCTCGGCCTGCAGCTCGTCGAAGGGCACCCCCGTGTCCTCCGTCAAGAGGGTGCTGCTCATCAGGTTCATGCCCTGCTCGCCGGTCCAGACGGCCGTCGACCGGCTGCCGGAACCCCACCAGATGCGCTCGCCGAGGCCGGGGGAGTGTGGCTCGACCGAGAGCCCGTGCGACCAGCCGGTCATCTTGGGGTCCGACTCGGCGACGTCGGCGCCGTCGATCGCCGCCCGGAACGCCTCGGTGTGCCGGCGGGCGAGGTCGGCGTCGCTCTCGCCCTCGAGGGGGACGTGGCCGAAGGCCTCCCAGCCGCGCAGGGCGGGCTCGGGTGATCCGCGGCTGACGCCGAGCTGCAGGCGCCCTGCGCTGATCAGGTCGGCGGCCGCCGCCTGCTCGGCCATCGAGAGCGGGTTCTCGTAGTGTCGGGTCGAAGACGACAAACGTCATCGCGCAGAATCATCGATGTTGCCGAATACGCGGCTGCTGCCGTCAAAGTGTGGCGAACGGCGGCGAGAACTTGTTGGCCCCCGCCGCCGTTCTAGTTACTCGGCGACGCGACGCCGCAGATCAGCGAGCTCAAGCGTGCGGCTCGTCGCGCGGTAGAGCATGACCGACCTGCCGGCGTAGTGCGTGTTGCCGTTGTGCTGGCGCATGACCGAGTCGTGGACTTCTCGGAGTACTTCAGCGCCGTACTGGTCCCACATTGCCTTTACCTCCTCGAACGGATAGCGCCAGGACGCCTCGCCCCCATCCTCGGGCACCGTGATGAGTGCACGGAACGCCGCAAAGCTCGGGACCGCGGCAGCCTTCGTGAGTCGCACGTCGGCTCCGGTCGCGCGGCCGCTGGCATCGAGAAGGAAGGGGAACTTGAAGAGGCCCGCAGGTCTGACGTCCGCAATTTTCGTGGTACGGAAGCGTCCGTTCCAAACCGTAGGAGCCGTGCTGCGGATGTACTCGTACAATTCCATTGCTTCCAGGGCAAGCGACGAGAACTTTTCTACTTTTTCGGGCTCACGGAGGTAGGACCGAAAGACGGACGACAGGCGTGCGTACGTGTTCTCAATACCTACGGGGTCTTCGAGGGGGTAGCGCGAAGGGTCGAGGGCCATGAGGAGGGCGATGACCTCCCTGACGTCGTATTCGCCGTCGTCACCCTCGTGCCAAGCGATGGCATCGAGCCCATTGACGTGCGTATTTACGACATTTTTCAGCCAGTCAAACTGATTACGCAAGTCGGCGAGAGACTCCTCACGAACTTGCATGGACGTGTTCAGTCCATCCGCGAGATCGGCCACCGCAGCAACTGGAACACCGGTATGAACCTTGATCTCAACGTACTGATCGCCGGGGATTGCGCCGTCGGCCTGAGATTCCAAGATGAGCTGGTAGCTGTGGTTGCCGTTGGCAACGCCCTGCTTGATGTCCAGGTCGAACCAGACGCGATAATTGTCTGCATCGAGCTTCTCGACCCGATCGGCGATGACGACGATGCCGCCATGCTTCAAGTGGAAAGAGCCGGAGCCTTCGCTGCCTGACAGCGAGGCGCGCACCTTGCGATAGACCTGACGATTCAAGTTAGGTTCGCGCGGGTTGGCGTCGTCGGGGATGCCACCCGGCATCTCGTTGGCCTTGACACGCATCACGACGGTCTCAACGCCCGCGAAGTCGCTGGGTGAGTCCTTCGGCGCCGGGAAACGACGGGCGATGGGCGCATGAATAATAACGCTGGCATAGTTTGCCATTTTTTAGTCCTTTTCTGACTCGGTCGCTGACCGGTCGTTTATATGTTCTGCTGCCGAGTCCACGACGCAGTTAGAACAGGATACCATGAAAGCGTACTGAGAAGGTGTTGGTTGGGGCATGAACCTGCTGGCAGCTCAACTAGTCGGCTGCGGGTTCTCGTAGCGCATGTCGATCACGCCGGTGCCGAGCTCGATGCGGGTCGTCCGCGCGGCCATCGCCGCGAGCAGCGGGAACGGGTTGGCGGCCTGGCGCACGTAGTGGTGCACGCGCACGGCGGCCACGTCGACGCCGATCTCCTCCGCGGCCTCGGCCAGCTCGATCGACTGGACCAGCGCCTCCCGGGCGGTCGGCGTCGCCGAGCCCCGCACGTCCTGGTAATGGCCGAACGACAGGAACCCGATGCGCTTCTTCATGACCGGGCGAACCCCCGACGTCGCCCGGCCATTCCGTCGGGCGGCCGTGCTGGGTAGCGTGGTGCCGTGGAGAACCGCTTTCGCATCGACGGTGACGACCTCGGCATCGACCTGCGCGCCTCCTCGGTCATGCTCGGAGACGACGGCGTCGTGGACGCCCGCATCGTCGCGGGTCGGGTGCCCGAGGTCGCGGACTGGTCCGACGAGCCGCCGTCGCTGGTGTTCCGTGACGTGCCCGTGAAGTTCGACGGTGCCACCTTCGGCGCCACGGTCGACGACGACCTGCTCGACGAGCACGAGATCGTCTTCCGGCTCGGCGAGAACCTCGACGTGCACGGGGTGCTCAGCCTCGGTGCCGGCGACCGGCTGCGCTTCGTGGGCACCACGCACGTCTCGGGCGAGCCGAAGGCCTGGCGCCTCGACGTCTCGATCGGCTTCGGCGGATCGGCGCGGCGCACCGCGATCTGACGCGGCTCGCGGTCGACGCCGGGAGGCGCGGGTCGTGCCCCTTCGACGGCCCCCGACGACGGGTGGGGTGCGGGGTGCGCGACCGGCCTGGGGACGTGGTGAGGGTCGGACGGTCGCGCACCGCGCGGTCTCCTGATGCTTCGGGTTCACCAGGCGATCACGATGGTAGCGCCTGGATACCCGTCGGTATGCGCCTTCTCCGGGGGCGGCGCGGGTGACTTCTGAGGATCACCCGCACCCGTTAGGGTCGCAGCATGGCCACCACCTCCGGGGCTCCGATTCCCCGCATCCCACGAGCCGAGGTCAAGCAGCGGCTGCTCGACGCGGCGGCCGAGCTGTTCTCCCGACGCGGGGTGCACGCGACCACCCTGGACGACGTCGCGCGGGCCGCCGGGTTCAGCAAGGGTGCGGTCTACTCGAACTTCTCGTCGAAGGACGACCTGGTCCGCAGCCTGATGCGTCGCGAGACCGACGGCGCGCTCGGCGCCCTCGAGGGCATGTTCTTCCCGGGCACCTCGCTCGACCAGCTGCCCGAGAAGATCGGCACGGCGTTCGCGCCCTACGGCCCCGGGCAGGTCGAGGACTTCGCGTTGATGAGCGAGTTCCGCGCGCACGCCCTCTCGCACCCCGAGGTGATGGCCGACTTCGTCCGTCAGCGCCGCGAGGTGCTCGACGCCCTGCACGGCCTCGTCGAGGAGGTCTTCCAGGGGCAGACCGTCCCCGTGACCGGTCTCGAGCCGCGGACGCTCGCCCGCGTCCTCATCTGCATCACGCTGGGCGTCGCCTTCGACTGGCCCGCCACGGGTGAGCAGGCGGCCGGCGACGTCATGGGCGACGTCGTCGCCGCCCTCACCCGCGGCGTGACCCCCTGACGCCCGCCCGGCCTAGCGCTGCTCGATCGTGACGACGGGCACGTGCCAGCGGGTCCGCACCTGGAGGGTCAGCTGACCCCGCCGGGCGAGCACCAAGGCCGTCACGGCGGCGGCGACGGCCGGCACGCCGCCCGAGACGATCATGCCGACGTGCGTGCCGAAGGTCTCGACGATCACGCCCATCAGTGGTCCGCCGATCGCCTGGCCGCCGAGCAGCACGAGGATGTACAGCGACATCACGCGCCCCCGGATCGCGATGTTGCTCGACATCTGCACCAGCTGGTTCGCGGCCGTCAAGAACAGCAACGACGCGAGCCCGACGCCGACGAGGACGACGGCGAACGGCACGAGCGAGGGCATGGAGCCGGCGACGGCCTGCAGCACGCCGGTGACGAGCACGCCCAGCACGATGGTGCGCAGCCGGATCGTCGCGCGCCGCGTCGACAGCAGGGCGCCGGTCAGGGCCCCGACGGCGATCATCGAGTTGAAGAGGCCGTACCCGCCGGGGCCCACGTCGTAGACGTCCGCCGCGAACGACGCGAGCAGCACGGGCATCGTGAGGCCGAACACGGCGTAGACGCCGACGAGCAGCACCGGCACGACGATGGTCGGCTTCGAGCGGGCGTAGGCGAGGCCCTGCCGTAGCTGGCCGCGGCCTCGTGCCGACGAGGCGACCCGGGTCATCTGCGCGGTCCGCAGCATCGTCAACATCACGACGACCACGAGGCAGGCGACGCCGTTGACGACGAACGCCCACCCCGCGCCGACCGCCAGCAGCAGCACGCCGGCGATCGCGGGGCCCACCATGCCGCCCAGCTGGAACACGCTCGAGTTGACGCTGATCGCGTTGCGGAGGTGGGTGTGACCGACGAGCTCGGTGACGATCACCTGTCGGGCCGGGTTGTCGACGACGGTGACGAGGCCCGTGGCGAAGGCGATGGCGAAGACGTGCCAGGCCTCGACGACGCCCGCCAGGGTCAGGGCGGCGAGCCCCAGGCTGAGCACGGCGAACACGCTCTGCGTGACGAGCATGAGGGCGCGCTTCGAGAAGCGGTCGACGATGACCCCGCCGAGCAGGCCGAAGAACAGCATCGGGGCGAACTGCATCGCCACGGTGATGCCCACGGCGGTCGCGCTGCCGGTCAGTTCGAGCACGAGCCAGTCCTGGGCGATGCGCTGCATCCACCCGGCGGTCATCGCCACGACGTTGCCGGCCGTCCAGAGACGGAAGTTCGGCACGCTGAGGGCGATGAAGGTGTGTCGCCACGGCGGGCGGGTCGTGCTGATCGGGAGCGGGGCGGTCGGGGGGAAGTCGGTGCGGGGCGGGGCGGACATCACGTTCCTGCGCTGGTGGTTCGGTTCACGGTCTGCACCAACGGTAGGGCCGGCCTGGTCATTCGGACCCCGGTGGGGGATGATCAATCACATTGGCTTCGTGAATGACGAGGCCCGAGACCCTTCGACGGAGGAGGCGCGGTGTACGACCCCACGCTGCTCGCGACGTTCCTCGTCGTGGCCGAGACGCGCAGTTTCACCCGGGCCGCGCAGCGCCTCGGCATCAGCCAGCCGACGGTCAGCCAGCAGGTCGGCCGGCTCGAGAAGGCCGCGGGCCGCACGCTCGTCGCCCGCGACACCCGGGACGTCCGACTGACCGACAACGGCGACGCCATGGCCGGCTTCGCGCGCACGATCCTCGCCGCGCACGCCGCGGCCGAGAGCTACTTCAGCGGCTCGGCCATGCGGGGCCGCCTGCGCTTCGGCGCCGCCGACGACCTCGCCATCACCCAGCTGCCGCGCATCCTGCGCCACTTCCGCCAGCTCTATCCGCAGATCAACCTCGAGCTGACCGTCAACCAGTCCGCGCCGCTGCGCCGTCGTCTGGCCGCGGGCCACCTCGACCTGATCTTCGTGAAGCAGACCGCGGGCGAGTCCGACGAGGGCACGCGCGTCGCGGGCGACGCCATGGTCTGGATCGGCCAGGAGAAGCTGGTCGTCGAACCCGGCCAGCCCGTGCCGCTCATCGCCTACCAGGCGCCCAGCCTGAGCCGGCAGATGGCCATCGACGCCCTCGAGCGCGCCGGCCGCACCTGGCGGATCACCTGCAACACCCGTGACGTCAACGGCGTCCTCGCCGCCGTGCGGGCCGGCATGGGGGTCGCCGTGTTCCCCTTCTCGCTGATCCCCACCGACCTCGTCAAGGTCAGCGACCGGTTCTCGCTGCCCACCCTCGGCGACGTCGACTACGTGCTCGTCGCCAACCCGGGTGCCGCCCGTGAGCCCGTCGACGCCCTCATGTCGGCCATCACCAGCCGGGGCGTCAGCCGCGCCGTCTGACCCGGTCCGGCAGCGTCGTCCGACCGCTCCGGCGCGCCGCCCCCGCCCCACCCCGGGCGGCGCGCGCAAGATGGTCGCATGAGTCACCGCCCCACACGCCGTCAGAAGTCCGCCGCCCGTCGGGACGCCTGCGTCCTCGCCGCGATCCTGGGCGGTTCCGGCCTCCTGCACCTCGCCACACCCGCGGTCTACGACGCGGTGGTCCCGAGGAGCGTCCCCGGCCCCGCGCGGTTCTGGACGATCGGCTCGGGTCTCGCCGAGGTCGGCATCGCCGCCGCCCTCCTCGCCCCGCGCACGCGTCCGGCCGGTGGCCTCGCCGCCGCCGCGCTCTTCGTGGCCGTCTTCCCGGCCAACGTCTCGATGGCCCTCCGCGCCCTGACGAGCGAGCGGGCCACGACGGCTCGCCGGGCCGTCACCCTCGTGCGGCTGCCGTTGCAGGTGCCCCTGGTGACGCGCGCGCTCGGCGTGCACCGCGCCTCCTAGGCGTCCGGGCGCGTCGCGGTCGCGGGGCGGGGCCGTTGCTGGGTGCACCCTGGGCACGCCCTATCCTGTTCTCTTCCCCCTCGACATCCGATCTCACCGGAGACGCATCGCCATGGCCACGAACGCCCCCGTCACCACCCCGCCGAGACCCGGAGTCGGGGGCACCCTCGACCGGTTCTTCGAGATCACCCATCGCGGCTCGACCTGGGCCCGCGAGATCCGGGGCGGCGTCGTCACCTTCGTCACGATGGCGTACATCGTCATCCTGAACCCGTTGATCCTCGGCGGCTTCAGCGCCGACCAGGCCGCCAAGGACGTCGCCGGCAACTGGCTGCAGAACGGTCAGGTGGGCGCGGTCACGGCCCTCACCGCGGGCGTCATGACGATCCTCTTCGGAACCGTCGCGCGCCTCCCGTTCGCGTTCGCCGCCGGACTCGGCATCAACTCGTTCCTGGCCGTCAACGTCGTGCAGGACGTCACCTGGCCCGAGGCCATGGGTCTCGTGGTGATCAACGGGCTCGTCATCACGATCCTCGCCGTGACCGGTCTGCGCAGCATGATCTTCACCGCGGTGCCCGCAGCGCTCAAGACAGCGATCACGGTCGGCATCGGCCTGTTCATCGCGTTCATCGGCCTGGTCGACTCGGGCTTCGTGCGCACCAGCGGGACGTCGTCGCCGCCGCTGCAGCTCGGTGACTCCGGCTCGGTGGCGACCCTCCCGACCATCACCTTCGTCATCGGCCTGCTCGTCATCGGCGTGCTGATGGCCCGCAAGGTGCGGGGGGCCATCTTCATCGGCATCGTCGCGTCCACCGTCATCGCCATCGCCCTGCAGGCGATCTTCCAGGTGCCGCCGTCGAACGGCCAGAACCTCGACGACTGGAACCTCAACGCCCCCGTGCTGCCCACCCAGATCGTGGCCCTGCCCGACCTCTCGCTGGTCGGCCAGTTCAGCTTCGGGGCCTTCGCCCGCATCGGCGTGCTGTCGGCGGTCATGCTGGTCTTCACGCTCGTCTTCACCAACTTCTTCGACGCCATGGGCACGATGACCGGCCTGGCCAAGGCCGGCGACGTCGCGGACGCCGACGGCACCTTCCCCCGCCTCCGCTCGGCCCTGATCGTCGAGGGGGTCGGCGCGGTCGCGGGCGGTGCGACGAGTTCGTCGTCCAACACCGTGTTCGTCGAGTCGGCCTCGGGCATCGGTGAGGGCGCCCGGACGGGCTTCGCCTCGGTCGTCACCGGTGCGCTGTTCCTGCTCGCCATGTTCTTCACGCCGCTGACCCAGGTCGTCCCGCTCGAGGTCGCCGCCTCGGCGCTCGTGATCGTCGGCGCGCTCATGGTGTCGCAGATCAGCCAGATCGACTGGACCGACTTCTCGGTCGCCCTGCCGGTGTTCCTGACGATCATCACCATGCCGCTGACCTACTCGATCGCGAACGGCATCGGCGTCGGCTTCGTCAGCTGGGTTGTCGTGCGGGCGTTCGCGGGCAGGGCGCGCACGATCAGCCCGCTGCTCTGGATCGTCGCGGCGGGGTTCCTGGTCTACTTCGTGCGCGGCCCGATCGAGGCGCTGATCGGCTAGGCGTCCACCGGGACGTCACGACGGGCCGCTCGGCGTTCCGGGCGCGCGGCACGTCGTGAGGTCTCGTGCGGCGATCCGCTCCGCAGTACGCTGACCGGCAGCAGGCGGCGACGGCGCCGCCAGCCCACCCCGAGGAGGCGCGTCATGCCCCGCATCACCCCCACGCTCTGGTTCGGTCGTGACGTCGAGACCGCAGCGGACTTCTACGTCACCCTGTTCCCGTCGTCGCGCGTCACCGACGTGTCGCGCTATCCCGACGACTTCCCCGACGAAGCGATGGCCGGTCAGGCCCTCGTCGTCGACCTCGAACTCGACGGCCAGCCCTACCGCCTGCTGAACGGCGGCGACGGAGGGCCGAGGCCGACCGAGGCCACGTCGTTCTCGATCTCGGTCGAGTCCCAGGACGAGCTCGACCACTACTGGGACGCCTTCGCGGCCGACGGCGGACAGGAGGGGCGGTGCGGCTGGGTGACGGACCGCTGGGGCTTCTCCTGGCAGGTCGTCCCGTCGGTGATGGACCGCTACCTCGGCGGGCCCGACCCCGAGGGCGCCGCCCGGGCCATGACCGCGATGATGGGCATGACGCGGTTGGTCATCGCCGAGCTGGCGGCGGCCTACGAGGGGTGACCGACGCGCTCGCCCGCGCCGCGCCTCCTCGTCACCAGTCGTGGACGGTCCCGTCCGCGAGGCGGTTGTAGGGCAGGTAGGCCTGCGCGTAGGGGTACGCCGCGGCGGCCCGCTCGTCCAGCTCGACCCCGATGCCGGGCTGCTCACCCGGGTGCAGCATGCCGTCCTCGAACGTGAAGCTCTGCTGGAAGACCTCGTCCGTCCTCGCGCCGTGCTTCATGTACTCCTGGATGCCGAAGTTGTGGATCGCGAGTCCGAGGTGCATCGCGGCCGCCATGCCGACCGGTGAGATGTCGGTCGGACCGTGCATGCCCGACTTGATCTGGTACTGCGAGGCGTACTCGAGCACCTTCTTGAGGTGGGTGATGCCGCCCGTGTGCGTGACGGCGCTGCGGACGTAGTCGATCAACTGCTCGCGGATGATCTGCTGGTAGTCCCACACGGTGTTGAAGATCTCGCCGATGGCCAGCGGGGTCGTCGTGTGCTGCCGGACGAGTCGCAGGGCCTCGGGGTTCTCGGCCGGGGTGACGTCCTCGAGCCAGAAGAGGTCGAAGGGCTCCAGGCTCTTGCCGAGCCTCGCCGCCTGGATCGGCGTCATGCGGTGGTGACCGTCGTGCAGCAGGGGGATCTCGGGGCCGAACTCGTTCCGCACCGCCTCGAACACGGTGGGCACGTGCCGCAGGTACGAGCGGGTGTCCCAGTCCTCCTCGTTCGGCAGGGCCCCGCGTTGGGCGGGCTCGTGGTCGTAGCGCACGCCGCTGTTGGCGTCGAAGGTGGCGTTCGAGGCGATGCCGTAGATCGACTTCAGGCCGGGCACCCCGGTCTGCACGCGGATGGCCTTGTAGCCCTGTTCCTGGTGGTCGCGGACGCTGTCGAAGAGCTCCTCGAGGTCCTTCCCCGAGGCGTGGCCGTAGGTCAGCAACCCCGTGCGCGAGGCTCCGCCGAGCAGCTGGTAGAGGGGCAGGCCGGCGACCTTGGCCTTGATGTCCCAGAGGGCGACGTCGACCGCGGCGATGGCGGCCATCGTGACCGGCCCGCGCCGCCAGTACGCGCTGCGGTAGAGGAACTGCCAGGTGTCCTCGATGCGAGCCGGGTCCCGCCCGATCAGCAGGGGCACGACGTGTTCGGTCAGGTAGGCGACGACGGCGAGTTCGCGCCCGTTCAGGGTGGCGTCGCCGAGGCCGGTGACGCCGTCGGAGGTCGTGATCTTCAGCGTCACGAAGTTGCGGTCGGGGCTGGTGACGATCACGTCGGCTCTGTCGATGATCATGCGGTGTCCTCTGGAGCTCGCGTCCGGGTGACGTCGATGTCACCCGGGCTGGTCCCTCCACTCTGGCGCATGCACGAGCGCGAGGCGAGCCCGTCGGGCGCTTGCGCGGGCGCGAGGCGAGCCTGGGAGGCGCGGGTCAGCGCATCTCGAGCGGCACCCTGGTCGTCGGCACGGGGAACGCGCGCTCGAGCTGCACGAACGCCTGGTCGTCGAGGTCGACGGCCAGTGCGGCCGCGTTCTCGAGGGTGTGCCCGACCGTGCCCGCCTTGACGGCGACCATGAGGTCGGGCACGAGGCGCAGCACCCAGGCGAGGGCGAGCTGCGCCGACGAGACGCCGAGATCGGTCGCGACCTGCTCGAGCACGGGGTGACCGAGTAGCTCGCCGCCGTCGACGGGGGAGTACGAGGTGAGCGGCACGCCGTGCTCGCGCGCCCAGGGCAGCAGGTCGAACTCGGGTCCGCGACGGGCCAGGTTGTACAGGACCTGGTTCGTCTGGACGTTCTGGCCACCGGGCACCGAGAGCAACTCGTGCAGGTCGTCGACGTCGAAGTTGCTGACGCCCCAGCCGCCGATCGCGCCCTCGGCGACCAGCGCCTCCAGGGCCTCGACGGTCTCGGCGAGCGGGTGGCGACCACGCCAGTGCAGCAGGTAGAGGTCGAGGCGGTCGGTGCCCAGGCGCTCGAGGCTGGCGTGGCAGGCCTCGACCGTGCCCCGGCGCGAGGCGTTGCCCGGCAGCACCTTGCTCACCAGGAACACCTCGTCGCGCCGGCCCGCGATCGCCTCGCCGACCAGCTGTTCGGACCGCCCGCCGCCGTACATCTCGGCGGTGTCGATCATGGTCAGGCCGGCGTCGAGGCCGGCCCGCAGGGCGGCGACCTCGTCGGCGCGGCGCCGTGGGTCGTCGCCGATGTTCCAGGTGCCCTGGCCGAGGGCCGGGACGACGCGCCCGTCGGGCAGGGCGACGGCGGGATTGGTCGGTGTCGCGGGGGTGGTCATGCCGGGGGATGGTAGTCGTCACGCGGGGAGGGTGTGGCCGGCCCCGCCTTGGTCGGGCCTGCCGTGGTCGGGCCCGTCGTGGTCGGGCCTTGCGTGGCCGGGCCTGCCGTGGTCGGGCCCGTCGTGACCTCGCGGGCCAGCAGGGTGGCCGCGGCGACGGCGGCCGGCATCACGAGCACGGCCCCGAGGGGGACGAAGAACAGGAGGTAGGTGGCGGTGCCCAGCCCCAGGGTGCGCGCCCGGTTGACGGCGAGGCCACGGCGGCGCTCGGCGAGCGAGCGGCCCCGGGCGTCGAAGGCGTACCCGGTGAGCTCGACCGCCAGGAACCATCCGCCGGTCAGGGCGCCGAGCACCGGGACGACCGTCTGGCCGAGCACCGGGACGAACCCGCCGACGAACAGGAGGACGCCCACGCCGGCCGTGGCCAGCAGCAGTCGGAGCGAGTCGCCGGCACTCCGGGCGAGCCCGCGCCAGAAGCCCCGGTCGACGTCGGCCGGCGGGTCGCCCTCTCGCTCCTCGACGCGACGCCAGATGCGCTCGTAGAAGGGATCGCCGACGAGGAGCGTGACGGCGGTGAACGCGACGACCGCGAGCAGCACGGCCAGGGCCGCGACGGCCAGAGCTCCGCCGAGACGCACGAGGGTGCGGGACCACTCGGGCCACCCGTCGGCGAACGGCGTCAGGGTGCGGGCCAGGTCGTCGGCGGCGAGGCCCACGCCCACGAGGGCCGCGGCGAAGACCGCACCCACGACGAGGGCGGGCACCCCGCCCAGCAGCATGAGCCGCGGGGAGGTCGCCCACAGGCGCAGGCCTCGGCCGAGCAGGCCCACACCGCCGAAGAACTCCCCGATCACCGACACGGGGCGAGCGTACCGAGTGCCGGAGGCGCGGGTGCGGTCGGACGACGCGTCACGGCGCGGGGGCGGCGCGTAGCGTCGACGGCGTGCCGCATCGAGGCGGCACCACCGAGAAAGGTCGTCCATGAAGTTCAGGTACCTCGGCAACAGCGGGCTCAAGGTCAGCGAGCTCACCTACGGCAACTGGCTCACCCACGGGTCCCAGGTGGAGAACGACACGGCGACGCGCTGCGTCCGTGCGGCGCTCGACGTCGGCATCAGCTCGTTCGACACGGCCGACGTCTACGCGAACACCCAGGCCGAGACGGTGCTCGGCGAGGCGCTGAAGGGCGAGCGGCGCGAGTCGCTCGAGATCTTCACCAAGGTCTACGGTCCCACCGGGCCCAAGGGCCACAACGACACGGGCCTCAGCCGCAAGCACGTCACCGAGTCGATCAACGGGTCGCTGAAGCGCCTGCAGACCGACTACGTCGACCTCTACCAGGCCCACCGGTACGACGTCGAGACGCCCCTCGAGGAGACGATGGAGACCTTCGCCGACCTCGTCCGCCAGGGCAAGGTGCTCTACATCGGCGTCTCGGAGTGGAACGCCGAGCAGCTGCGCGAGGCGCACGCCCTGGCTCGCGAGCTGAAGATCCAGCTCGTCTCGAACCAGCCCGAGTACTCCCTGCTCTGGCGCGTCATCGAGGACGAGGTCGTCCCGGCCTCGGCCGAACTCGGCATCTCGCAGATCGTCTGGTCTCCCGTCGCCCAGGGCGTCCTGACCGGCAAGTACACCGTCGGTGCCGAGCTGCCCGCGGGCAGCCGGGCCACCGACCAGAAGGGCGGTGCGGGCATGATCGAACGTTGGATGCGCGACGACGTCCTCGACGCCGTGGCCCAGCTCGAGCCGATCGCGTCCGACCTGGGGCTGACCCAGGCGCAGCTGTCGCTGGCGTGGGTGCTGTCGAACGAGAACGTCGCCTCGGCGATCATCGGGGCGTCGCGTCCCGAACAGGTCGAGTCGAACGCGAAGGCGTCGGGCGTCACCCTCGAGGCCGACGTCCTGTCGCGCATCGAGTCGATCTTCGACGGCCTCGCCGAGACGGACCCGCGCAAGACGCAGATGCCGGCCGGCCGCGAAGCCTGATCGGCCGTCGCCCGATGCGACGACGCCCCGCCACGAGATCGTGGCGGGGCGTCGTCGTGCGTCGGCTCGGCGTGCGACCGCTCAGGCCTCGGGCTCAGGCCCCGGGCTCAGGCCCCGGGCTCAGGCCCCGGGGACCTCGAACGTCGCGGAGATCACCGCGCGGGCCAGCGTGTGGAAGTGCAGGTTGAAGCCGAGGTACGCCGGGCTGGCGGTCTCGTCCACCCCGATCTTCTCGACGTCGAGGGCGTGCACCGCGACGAAGTACGTGTGCGGTCCGTGGCCCTCGGGCGGTGCCGCACCGACGTAGCGGGCGAGCCCACCGTCGTTCTTCAGCTGGAGGGCCCCCTCGGGCAGGCCCGAGCCTTGGTCGTCACCCGCACCGGAAGGCAACGACGTCGTGTCGGCGGGGAGGTCGGCCACGGCCCAGTGCCAGAAGCCCGAGCCCGTCGGGGCATAGGGGTCGTAGACCGTCACGGCATAGCTCTTGGTGCCCTCGGGGGCGCCGGACCAGCTCAGCTGGGGGCTGGCGTCGTCTCCGCCCGGGCCCATGATGCCGCTCACCTGCGCGCGCTGCAGCTCACCCCCGTCGGTGAGGTCCGTGCTCGAGAGCTCGAACCCGGGCACGATGCCGATGATGTCGTAGGGGCGGGTCAGGTTGGCGTCGGCCATGGCTGTCTCCTGTTCGTCGGGGATGGTCGTGACGGTGCGCCCGCCCCGAGGGGCGGGCGCACCGGGTGTGCGATCAGGCGGCGTCGAGCCGCTGGATCTCGTCGGTCGAGAGCTTGATCGACGTCGCCGTCGCCGAGTTCATGATCGTCTGCGGTCGGGTCGACCCCGGGATCGGGATGACGAGTTCGGACTTGGCGAGCTCCCAGGCGAGCGTCAGCACCTGCGGCGTGACCCGTCGGGCGTTGGCGATCTCGGCGAACACGGCGTGCTTCGCTCCGAGCTCTCCGGCGTTCGTGATGCCTCCGAGGGGGCTCCACGGCAGGAACGCGATGCCCATCTCGTCGCACAGCGCGAGCTCCACCTCACTCGACCGGAACGCGGGCGAGTACTGGTTCTGCACCGACACGAGTCGGCCGTCCAGCACCTCGTTCGCTTCGCGGATCTGGTCGGGCGTGGCGTTCGAGATGCCCGCCATGCGGATGACGCCCTCGTCGAGTAGTTCCACCAAGGCGCCGATCGAGTCGGCGTAGGGCACCGCCGGGTCCGGTCGGTGGAATTGGTACAGCCCGATCGTCTCGACGCCCAGCCGTTTCGCGGAGGCCTTGGCGGCCTCCTTGAGGTAGGCCGGGTCGCCGTTCTGCGCCCACGCCCCCGCCTCGGGGCGGAGGTGTCCACCCTTCGTGGCGACGAGCACCTGGTCGGTGTCGGCGTGGTAGCTCTTCAGCGCCTTGGCGATGAGCAACTCGTTGTGCCCGACCTCGTCCTTGCCCGCCTGGTGGTAGGCGTCGGCCGTGTCGATCAGGCTGATGCCCTGCTCGAGTGCGGCGTGGATGGTCGCGATGCCCTGCTTCTCGTCGGGTCGGCCCTCGATCGACAGGGGCATGCCGCCCAGGCCGATCGCACTGACCGTCACGTCTCCGATTGTCCTGGTCTTCATGTCGTCCTCCGGTTCACCACGCGTAGTCCTCGGGCGACGTCTCGTGCCCGGGGAAGATCTCGTCCAGCCGCGCCAGCGCGGCCTCGTCCAGCTCGACGTCGACGGCGGCGACCGCCGACTCCAGTTGCGCCATGGTCCGCGGGCCCGTGATCGGCCCGGTGACGCCCGGCTGGTGCAGCAGCCAGGCGAGGGCGACCTCGCCGGGCGCGTGGCCCAACTCGCGGGCGAACGCCTCGTAGGCCTCGAGCTGGTCGCGGTGTTCGGCGACGTACTCCGCGCTCCGCCCCTCGAGTCGTCGTGAGCCCTCTTCGGTCTTCTCGATGACGCCGCCGAGCAGACCGCCGTTGAGCGGCGACCACGGGATCATCCCGAGACCGTAGTGACGGGCGGCGGGCAGGGTCTCGCGCTCGACGTCCCGCACGATCAGGTTGTAGATCGACTGTTCGCTCACGAGGCCGCTGAAGTGACGTGCCTTGGCGGCTTCCTGGGCCTGCGCGATGTGCCAGCCGGCGAAGTTGCTGCTGCCGACGTAGAGGACCTTGCCCTGCTGGACCGCGACCTCCATCGCCTGCCAGATCTCGTCCCAGGGCGTCTCGCGATCGACGTGGTGGAACTGGTAGAGGTCGATGTGGTCGGTCTGCAGACGCGTCAGGCTCGCGTCGAGCGCCCGACGGATGTTCAGGGCGCTGAGCTTGCCGTCGTTGGGCCAGTCACCCATGTCGCCGTACAGCTTCGTGGCGAGGACGGTCTTCTCCCGTCGCCCGCCCCCACGGGCGAACCACCGACCGATGATCTGCTCGGTGATGCCTTCGCCCTTCTCCCAGCCGTAGACGTTGGCCGTGTCGAAGAAGTTGACGCCGAGCTCGTGGGCCCGGTCCATGATCGCGTGGGAGTCGTCTTCCGTGGTCTGGGGCCCGAAGTTCATCGTGCCGAGGACGGCCCGTGAGACGGACAACCCTGTGCGTCCGAGGTGTGTGTAATCCATGTTCCCTGGCTACCCCCTCCCGGGCCGTGCTGCTCACAGGAACGCCCCCTAACGTCGCCGTCATGGACGAGCAGCCCGAGAGCCCGGACGGCGTGCCCCTCGACGAGCGTCGCGGGGCCGGTCCGCACCGCGGTGCTCGGCGCCGTGCACTGCGCGACGGTCACGCGAGGATGCGCCTGAGGCTCGACGCGCACCCTCGGCTCCGGTTGCTCTACAAGATCGGCGTCGGGGTGCTCGGAGCCCTGATCGTCGTCGTAGGCCTCATCCTGGTCCCGCTGCCCGGACCCGGTTGGCTCGTCGTCTTCCTCGGGGTCGCCGTGCTGGGCACGGAGTTCCCGGCCGCCCACCGCATCACCCTGTGGGTGCGTCGACTCGTCGGCCGCGCCCGTCTCCGGTGGCGGGCGTGGCGGGTCGCCCGGTCGGCGCGGCGGGCGTCGACCGTGAAGCCCTCGGCCGCCCCGTCGCGGTGAACCATCGGGCCCACACGGTCCCGGCGGCCGTCGACCGGACGTCCAGCGCACGTTCGGTAAAGTCGCCGTCGTGACGCCCAGTCCCGCCTCCGCCACGCCCTACGAGGTGCTCGGCGTGCCGTCGACGGCGTCGACCGACGACCTCCGTCGCGCCTATCGACGGCTGGCCCGCCAGACCCACCCCGACCTCGGCGGCACCGCGCAGGCGTTCCGCGACGTGCAGCACGCGTGGCAGCAGGTGGGCACGCCCGAGGCTCGCGCCTCCTACGACCAGGGGTCGGCGTCCCGGAGCACCGCCCCCTCGGGCAGCGCGCGGTCCGCGGGTTCGAGCGCCCCCGGCTGGTCACCGCCGCCCCGGGAGCCGGCTCGCACCGATTCGAAGCCCAAGGCCCGGGTGCACGGCCACCCCGGTGGTGCGAACCGCGAGCGCTACCTCGGCCTGATGCGCGAGTGGGTCGGTCGGGGAGTCCCGCTCGACGATCCGTACGACGAGCGCCTCGTCCGGAGCGCGCCTCCCGAGATCCGTCACGTGCTCGCCGACGCGATGGCCGAAGAGGCCACCGTCGCGGCCGTCACCGACCTCGGCATCGGCTTCACCATCTGGAGCGACGTCGACGCGGGTGTCGAGGGCAAGCTCGACCACGTCGTGCTGGGGCCGTCGGGCCTCTTCGCCATCCAGTCCTCCGACTGGGGCAGCGAGGTGCAGGTGTCGCGCGGCGAGCTCGTCGGCAGGGGCATCCCCGCCGACGAGGAGCCCGTCCGCGACCTCACGCGTCAGGCCCGCGCCGTGCGACGGGAGACCCGCGTGTCGTTCACGGCCCAGTTGATCGTGGTGCCCGACGACGACTTCGGGCCCGCCCTCGAGAAGGTCGGGCGTCGTGCCGGGGGCACCTGGGTCGTGCGCCGCTCGCTGCTGCCGCAGGTCCTGCGTCACGGTCCCGAGCTCGGCGACCGCACGAGCATCTCGGACGTCTTCGAGGTCCGGGCCCGACTGCAGCAGGCCATCCGGTTCGTCTGACCGGGACTGGCGCCCGGGCCCGGCAGGGTCCACGCTGGGGGCGAGACGCCGGCGTCCGTCGGCCTCGCGCGTCAGAGAGGGGCCACCCGTGTTCCGTCCTCGGTCCGGCTACTCCGGGTTCAGCGTCGACGACGTGGCGGCCGCCACGTCGTTCTACCGCGACGTCCTCGGCCTCGAGATCGAGGTCCTCGTCGACGGTCAGATGTTCCGCCTCCGCCTCCCGGGAGGCACGGCGTGGGTGTTCGTGTACGGCAAGCCCGACCACGCCCCCGCGTCGTACACCGTCCTCAACCTCGTCGTCGACGACGTCGACGCCGCCCTCGACGCGCTGGCCGAGCGGGGCCTCGAACCGCTCCACCTCGGCGGGTACTCCGACGAGCGGGGCGTCATGCGGGGGCGCAGCGTCGACCTGGGCCCCGACATCGCCTGGTTCACCGACCCGGCGGGCAACGTCTTCTCCGTCCAGCAGCCCTGATCGCCCGGTCCGACGCGCGAGCCGGGGAGGCGCGGTGCCGGACCCGGGGGAGGGCTGGCCCGACATCGGGTTCCGGGCCAGCCCCAGGTGTGCCTTCGGAACTGCCGCACCCATCGGTTTGGTCGCCCGCCATCGGGTCGACCCGTCGACGTGACGTCGTGCGCACGACGCGGCCACCGCCTCCTCGTCCCTGTGGCAAGCTCGACCGTGTGAACACGCACGAGCCCGCGGACGGCTGGGTCGAGGCCCCCGACGGGCGTCGGTTCTGGGGCCGTGCCGGTGCCGCGGGCCTGCTCGTCCTCGACCAGGACGACCGGGTGCTGTTGCAGCACCGGGCCGACTGGAGCCACTTCGGCGGCACCTGGGGGCTCCCCGGCGGAGCCCGCCACCACGACGAGAGCGCGGTCCAGGGCGCTCTGCGCGAGAGCGGCGAAGAGGCGGCCGTGCCGGCCGACGCACTGCGCCTGCTGTTCGCCGCCGAGCTCGACCTCGGCTTCTGGTCGTACACGACCGTCGTGGCCCGGGCCGTGCGCCCGTTCGAGCCCGTCGTCTCGGACGCCGAGAGCATCGCCCTGAGCTGGGTGCCCGTCGACGAGGTGGCCGACCTCCCGCTCCATCCCGGATTCGCCGCGTCGTGGCCGAGGCTCCGATCCGAACTCGGGGGCCGGGTGCACGTCGTCGTCGACGTCGCGAACGTCCTCGGCTCCCGTCCCGACGGGTGGTGGCGCGATCGGGTCGGTGCCACGACTCGGTTCCTGGAGGCCCTCTCGCGGGGTGCCCGGGACGGAGTGGCCGAGGCGCTCGTCGCACCCGGTGGCGGCGGGACCCCCGCGGCGACGGGTCGGCCGGACGCCGACGACTCGCCGACGGACGCCGCGGCGTTCGCGGACGGCTCCACCGGCGAGCCTCCCGGGGCGCCCACCTGGCGGTGGCCGGACGTGACGGCCGTCGTCGAGGGCGAGGCCCGTGCCGTCGGTGGGTCGTTCCCCGGCCTGACCGTCGTCCGGGCCGAGGCCGACGGCGACTCGGCGATCGTGGCCCTCGTGCACGACCTGCGGGACGTGCCCGGCGTGGCGCCGCGCGTCGTCGTCGTCACCGCCGACCGGGGCCTCGCCGATCGGGTCGGAGCCCTCGGGGCCACGCTCGTGCGTCCGGGCGCCCTCCGCCGCGCGGTCGGCCTCGACTGACACGGGCGAACGGCCCGCTCCACCGGTCGGTGGAGCGGGCCGTTCGCGTCCGGTCCCGGGTCAGGCGGCGGGTCCGTCGCCCAGCGTGACGGTCGCGGTGTGGGACGCGCCCGTCGTGTCGGTCCAGGTGACCGAGACCTGGTCACCCGAGTCGTGCGCCTGGATCGCGGCGGTGAGTGCGGACGGGTCCGCCACGGCCGTGCCGTCGATCGCGGTGATCACGTCCCCGGCGACCAGGCCGGCCGACGCCGCCGCGCTGCCCTCGACCGTGCCGGCGATCGTGACGCCGCCCGCGGTGCCGGTCGCCGTGCTCGAGATCTGCGCGCCGAGGAAGGCGGGCAGGCCGATCTGCACGGTCGAGCTCCCCGTGCCCGACTGGATCTGCTTGGCGATGGCCAGGGCGTGGTCGATCGGGATGGCGTAGCCGGTCACCGTCGACGATCCCTGCGAGGCGGCCGTCACGATGCCGACGACGTCGCCGTCACCGTCGCGGAGGGGACCGCCGGAGTCGCCCGACACCACGTCGGCATCGACCTCGATGAGACCGGACAGCGACTCGGTTCCCGATCCGGACTCGCTCTTCACCGTGATCGACTGGTCCGTGGCGAGGACGGTGCCCTGGGCGGTGACGAGGTCGCCCGTGCCCTCGGCGTTGCCCGTCGAGTGGACGACGTCCCCTGTGGCGACGTCGCCGGACGCGTCGAAGCTCACCGGGGTGAGGCCCGTCGCGTCCTGCAGCTTCAGCACGGCCACGTCGTTCGTGGCATCCGTGCCGACGACGTCGGCCGTGTAGGTCGTACCGGTCGACTCGACGGTCACCTGGATGCTGGTCGCGCCCTGCACGACGTGGTTGTTCGTCAGGATGAGCCCTCCGGAGGTCAGGATCATGCCCGTGCCGGCGGATTTGTACGAGGCGTCGTAGTTCAGCGTCGACACGATGGTCACGACGCCGGCCGTCTCCTCGGCGGTGGCCGCGGTGGCGCTGGTCTGGGTCGAGGTGCCCTGCGACGAACCGTCCTGCGACGACCCGTCCTGGGGGCTCGAACCCCCGAAGGGCGATGCCGGGTCGCTCGATCCACCTCCCGGCCGCGTGAGCTGGGGGAGCAGCTCGAGCGCCTGGCGTTCGCTCGCCGCCTGGGCCGCCGCGGTGCCGGCGGAGCGACCGGCGGCGTAGGCGCCGCCGCCCGCCGCACCCGCGACGATGACGACGGCGGCGGCCGCGCCGGTGAGGGCGAGCCACTTCTTCGAGCGGCGCGGTCTCTGGGCGCCGCCGAAGGCCGGGGGCACCGTGCCGTCAGCGCCGTCGCCACCCCGCACCGTCGACGCGCCGGCCGCCGCGTCGTAGGCCTGGTGGGCGTCGTCGCGGGCCATCCAGGTGGGAGCCGCCGACACGTAGCGTGCGTATGACGCGCCGGTGACGTGGGGCAGCGTGTGGGCCTCGGCGGGCTGCTCGACGCCCTCGCCGGCAGGCGGGGCGGTCGACGGGGAGGGCGTCACGGGCGTGGCGTCGTTCGGGGTGCCGGTCGTGTTGTCGCCGTCTCGGTCGTTCATGGTGTGCCTCCTGTGGCGGTGGTGGTGACGTGGGGTCCATGGAACGGCGTGACCCCAAGAGATCCCTATGACCGGACCGTGAGGCGGTGGGGAGTCCCATGAGGAGGCGCGGTGAACGGAGCCGAGATCGCCTCACCATCGCGTGCACCGCGATCCGCGCGGGTCGGTCCCCGAAATCGGTTCCCGACGAGGGTCGGAGTTCCGATACGCTGGGACGCCAAAGGAGGTCCACGATGGCAGAGCCCGCCAACCCGGCACCCGGCGAGCAGGACCGCGCTCCCGGCGCCCCTCGCGAGGTCGACACGACCCTCAGCTTCAACGAAGAGTTCCAGGCGCAACTGGCCGCTCTCGAGAGCGGCGTGTCCACCGACGAGCGTGACGCCGTCGCCGCACTGCCTTCGGGCTCCGCGCTGCTCGTGGTCCGTCGTGGCCCCAACATCGGCGCCCGGTTCCTCCTCGACTCGGACGTCACGGTCGCCGGACGTCACCCCGAGGCCGGCATCTTCCTCGACGACGTCACGGTCAGCCGCAAGCACGCCGAGTTCCGTCGTGAGGGCAGCACCTTCAGCGTGCGCGATCTCGGGTCGCTGAACGGCACCTACTTCGACGGCGTCCGCATCGACGAGGCCCGGCTCTCCGACGGAGCCGAGGTCCAGGTCGGCAAGTTCCGCCTCACGTTCTACGCATCGCGGGTCGACCTCGCGAACCTGGCGATCAAGTAGTCGTGCCCCGCACCGCCACCGCCCGGTCGTCGCAGACCGGGCCGTCCGACCTGCTGACGATCGGGCAGGTCCTCTCACGGCTCAAGCCCGAGTTCCCCGACCTGTCGAACAGCAAGCTGCGCTTCCTCGAAGAGCGCGAGTTGGTCACCCCGGTGCGCACCCCGTCCGGCTACCGCAAGTTCTCACCGGCGGACGTCGAGCGGCTCCGCTTCATCCTCGGTCTGCAGCGCGACCACTACCTGCCGCTCAAGGTCATCAGGCAACACCTCGCCGACCTCGACGCGGGCCGACCGGCGTCGCTGCCGTCCGGGGCGGCGCCCGTCTCGATCCTGACCCACGGTCGGCGACTCGGTCGCGACGAGTTGCTCCGCGAGACCGGCGCCACGACCGCCCTGCTCGACGAGGCCGTCTCGGCGTCTCTCCTCCCGTCGGCGGGGCACTACGGCGACGAGTCGATCTCGGTGCTGTCGGCCCTGGTCGAGCTGGGCAGGTCGGGCATCGAGCCTCGTCACCTCCGGACGGTCCGGGCCTCGGTCGATCGCGAACTCGGCCTGATCGAGACGGCCCTCGCGCCACTCGCCCGGAAGCACGACGCGGCCTCCCGGGCGCGGGTCGCCGAGCTCTCCCGTGAGCTCGCGGCGCAGGTCGACGTCGTCCGGTCGGGGCTCGTCCGGTCGGCTCTCGGGCGACTCGACGCCTAGACGTCTGCCCTCCGGGCGAATATCCTCGACACGCCGACCCGTCGATGCGAATGTCGCCCAGGCAGCTCCCCGTTGTGGGTACCGTGAGTCCTGTACAACCATCAACCCGATGTTGAACGTTGAGCTCCGGAAGTAGAACGTGGAAGGCAACAGCATGAGTGAGTCAGGTTCCTCCGAGGAATCCCGCTACGAGCTGGGTCTGCTCTTCACGGACGGCCTGCCCGAACACGACGCCGACAGCGGCTACCGCGGTACCGTCGCGGCCAAGGCCGCCGGCATCAGCTACCGCCAGCTCGACTACTGGGCCCGCACCGAACTCGTCGAGCCGACCATCCGCGGCGCGGCCGGCTCCGGTTCGCAACGCCTCTACGGGTTCCGCGACATCCTCGTCCTCAAACTCGTCAAGCGCCTCCTCGACACGGGCATCTCGCTCCAGCAGATCCGCACGGCCGTCAACCAGCTCCGTGAGGCCGGGGTGAACGACCTCGCCCAGACGACCCTGATGAGCGACGGTGCGAGCGTCTACCTGTGCACGTCGGACGACGAGGTCATTGACCTCGTCAGCCGCGGTCAGGGCGTGTTCGGCATCGCCGTGGGCAAGGTCCTCCGCGAGGTCGAGTCGAGTCTCGTCGAGATCGACAGCACCCCCGCCGCCGATCCCTCCGACGAGCTCGCGGCGCGACGCGGCACCCGAGCCAGCTGACCACACCTCGACCGCGAGTGGCGGTCGAGGACGACGAAGGCCCCGCACGAGATCGTGCGGGGCCTTCGTCGTGTGCAGCTGGGACCGCGGAGGTCAGCGGGCAGCAGGCTCGGCGTAGTCGCCGATCTTGGCCGTCCGCATGATGCGTTCGAGGAGCTGGTCGAAGTTGCGGGCCATCTCCTGGGCGCTCTCACCGGGCCAGGCGTGCAGCGGCTTGGCGGCACCCTGTGCCTGTTGCAGCGACGTACGCTCGGGCAGCTGGGGTGACAGGACGAGGGGGCCGAACATGTCGCGCAGCTCCTTGATGCGGAACTGGTGCTCGAGGGACTGCACCCGGGCCCGGTTGACGATGATGCCGAGGGGCTGGAGGCGCGGTGACAGGCCTCGACGGATCTCCTCGATCGCCCGGAGCGCCCGGTCGGCGGCGGCCACGCTGAACAGACCCGGTTCGGTGACGACCGTCACGCGGTCGGATGCGGCCCAGGCCGTGCGCGTGAGGGCGTTGAGCGACGGGGCGCAGTCGATCAGGACGAGGTCGTAGTCGGCCTCGACGTTGGCGAGGGCCTCTTCGAGCTTCCAGATGTCGCGGATCGACGGGTGCGGACCGTCGAAGTTGATGGCCGAGGGGCTGCCGATCATGACGTCGACCTTGCCCTGGCGGCCCTTGGTCCACCCGCTGGGGGCGATCGCCGCCCGGACCGTCTTCTCTTTGGGCGACGCGAGGACGTCCGCGACGTTGAGGTGGCCCGAGACCGTGATGTCGAGGCCGGTCGAGACGTCGGACTGGGGATCGAGGTCGACGACGAGGGTCCTGAGACCTTTGGCGAAGGCGGCCGACGTGAGTCCGAGCGTCACCGTCGTCTTGCCGACGCCCCCTTTGAGAGAGCTGACGCTGAGTACATGCACGACACAGACGATACCTTCACTACTGTTGAATCACCCAACAGCCACGTCGATGCGGCGTGCGTCGGCTTCTGCGAAGCGACAGCACCAGCCCACCCGTCGTCGTCACGGTGTCGCGACCCGTCGTCCGCACCACACCCCGACCCACCCCAGGAGGCGCGCCGTGAGCGTGAGACCCATCCGCCTGTTCGGCGATCCCGTCCTTCGATCGGCGTCCGACCCCGTGACGGTCGGCGATCCTCGGCTCGCGTCCCTGGTCGAGGACCTCCTCGACACCGTTCGCGAGCCGGGACGAGCCGGGGTCGCGGCCGCCCAGATCGGCGTGTCGCTCCGAGCCTTCAGCTACAACGTCGACGGTGAGGTCGGATACGTCCTCAACCCCGTCGTCGTCGAGATGTCCGGAGAGAAGACCCTCGTCGACGAGGGGTGCCTCTCGGTGCCGGGGTTCTGGTTCCCCACCCCCCGCTACGAGTACGCCCGTGTCGTAGGGGTCGACCTCGACGGCCAGGAGGTCGTGCTCGAGGGCACCGGACTCATGGCTCAGGCCCTCCAGCACGAGACGGACCACCTCGACGGCACGCTCTACGTGCTCACCCTCGAACCCGAGACGAAGCGCGAGGCCATGCGAGAGATCCGCGCCGCCGACTGGTGGCGCGCCTGATCACCGTCCCCGTGCGGTGACCGTGCGCACCGACTCGGTGTCGGGGTGGGCGGTGTAGATGTCGGCGATCTGCTGGGCGAAGTCGTTCAGGACGACGGCACGCTTGACGCTCATCTTGGGCGTGAGATGCCCGCCGGCCTCGGTGAACTCGACCGGCAGGATCTCGAACTTGCGGATCGACTCGGCGCGCGACACGGCGGCGTTCGCACCGTCGACGGCTCGTTGGACCTCGGCGCGGACCTTGGGGTGCCGGGCGGCCTCGGCCAACGGCATGTCGGCTGCTTCACCGGCGTTGTTCAGCCACACCGGCAGCATCTCCGTGTCGAGGGTGACGAGGGCCGCGACGAACGGCCGCTGGTCGCCCACGACGACGACCTGGCCGACCAGCGGATTGGCCCTGATCGGGTCCTCGAGGGCCGCAGGGGAGACGTTCTTGCCTCCGGCGGTGACGATGATCTCCTTCTTGCGACCGGTGATCGTCAGGTAACCGTCGGCGTCGAGCGAGCCGAGATCGCCGGTGCGGAACCAGCCGTCGTCGAGGACTTCGGCCGTGGCCTCGTCGGCCTTCCAGTACCCCGCGAAGACGTTGACGCCCTTGACGAGCACTTCTCCGTCGGCGGCGATCGTGATGCCGACGCCGGGGAGCGCCGGGCCCACCGTTCCGATCTTGAACTTGGAGACGAGGTTGACGGCCGCAGGCGCCGTGGTCTCGGTCAGTCCGTACCCCTCGAGGATGCGGATGTCGAGACTCCGGAAGAAGTGACCGAGTCGCGTGCCGAGCGGAGCCGAACCCGAGACGGCGTAGCGGATGTTGCCGCCCATGGCCTTCTTGAGCTTGCTGTAGACCAGGCGGTCGAACAGTGCGAAGCGGAGCTTGAGCCCCAGGGGCACGGTGCCCTCGTCGAGCGCGCGACTGTGGGCGATCGCGACGGCCACGGCCTGCCGGAAGATGCCGCCCTTGCCCCCGGCCTCGGCTTTCTGCTCGGCCGAGTTGTAGACCTTCTCGAAGACGCGGGGGACCGCGAGCAGGAAGCTCGGCTTGAACGAGGCCAGCGACGGCAGCAACTGCTTGGTGTCCGCCTGGTGCCCCACCTTCACGCCGGCGTGGACCGACATCACGGCGATGAAGCGCGCGAAGACGTGCGCGGTCGTCACGAACAAGAGGGTGGAGGAGCCGGGCGCCACGACGTCGCTCATGGCGACGGCGGCGTTCCGGCTCGTCTCGACGAAGTTGGCGTGGGTGAGCACGCAGCCCTTGGGCCGGCCGGTGGTGCCCGACGTGTAGATGATCGTCGCGACGTCCGCGGCGACGGCCGCGCTCCGGCGGCGTTCGAGTTCGTCGTCGGACACGTCGACACCGGACGCGGCCAGCTTGTCGAGGTCTCCGAGGTCGACCTGCCAGACCCGTGTCACGGCAGGCAACTCGGGGTGCACCTCGTCGAACCGCGAGAAGTGGTCCGCGGTCTCGACGATGACGGCCACGGCCTCGGAGTCGCTGAGGTTCCAGTGGACCTGTGCCGGCGACGACGTCTCGTAGACGGGGACGAGCAGGGCGCCTGCGAACCAGGTCGCGAAGTCGATGAGCGTCCACTCGTAGCGCGTGCGGCACATCAGGCCGATCTTGTCGCCCGGTTCGACGCCCGCGGCGATCAGGCCCTTCGCGAGTGCGCGCACCTGCTCGAGGAACCGAGCTGCCGTGATGTCGCGCCAGCCACCTCGTCCGTCCGGCACGGAGAAGAGTGGTTCGTCGGGCGTGGCCGCCGCCCGCGCGAGCAACAGGTCGGTGGCGTTCGCGGACGGGTCGGCGGGGACGGCGGGGGGGACGATGTGTTCGTTCACGGCAGCTCCTTCGGTACCGAACGATGGTCCGACCACCCTAACGCGGCCTCGCAGGAGCGGGTGCCCGAGGTGGAGGGTCGTCGAGGATAGACTCGATCCTCGTGCAGGCAATCGGAATCGACATCGGTGGGACGAAAATCGCGGGCGGGGTGGTCACCGAGTTCGGCGAGATCGTCGACGAAGAGCGCGTGGCGACGCCCGCGGGCGACGCGGGTGCGATCGTCGACGCGGTCGTCGAGATGGTCACCTCCTTGCAGGCACGCCACCCCGACGTCGCCGCCGCCGGTGTCGCGGCGCCCGGCTTCATCGACGCCGCACAGTCGACCGTGTACTACACGCCCAACATCGCGTGGCGCAACGAGCCCCTCCGGGCCCGGCTGTCCGAACGGCTCGACCTGCACATCACCATCGACAACGACGCCAACGCCGCCGGCTGGGCCGAGTTCCGGTTCGGGGCCGGTCGTCTCGCCAGCGACATGACCATGCTCACCATCGGCACGGGGGTGGGCGGTGCCATCGTGGCGCAGGACCGCCTCCTGCGCGGAGGATTCGGCACGGGTGGCGAACTCGGCCACATGCGCATCGTGCCCGACGGTCTGCCCTGCGGCTGCGGGGCCCGTGGGTGCATCGAGCAGTACGGCTCGGGGCGCGCACTGCTGCGCATCGCCGGTGAGGTGGCCGACGAGGGCGGCCTCGGCCGCGGTCTCGCGGACGTCCGCACGGCGAACGGCGGCGAGCTCTCCGGTCACGACGTCAGCTTGTTGCTGCAGTCCGGTGACGACGGTGCCGTCGAGGCCCTGCGCCGCCTCGGGACCTGGCTCGGACAAGCCGCCGCGTCGCTGAGCGCGATCCTCGATCCGCAGGTGTTCGTCTTCGGCGGCGGGGTCGCGCAATCGGGCGAACTGCTGCTGGCACCCGTCCGCGCGGCCTACCTCGAGCACCTGCCCGCTCGCGGCTACCACCCCGAGCCCGAGTTCGTGATCGCCGAGCTGGTGAACGACGCGGGGGTCGTGGGCGCCGCCGACCTCGCCCGCCTCCACGCCGGCGACCGCTAGACTCCCGACGCCCCGACGAGAGGAGCACCGATGCTCTACTGGTTCCTGAAGACGATGGTCGCGAGTCCGCTCGTCCTGTCGATCTTCCGACCGTGGGTCAGCGGTCGCGAGCACGTCCCGGCCTCGGGTGCCGTCATCTTCGCGAGCAACCACCTCTCGTTCGTCGACTCGATCTTCCTGCCGCTCGCCCTCGATCGGCGCATCTCCTTCCTCGCCAAGAGCGACTACTTCACCGGCAAGGGCGTCAAGGGGTGGGCCATCCGACTGTTCTTCACGGCCACGGGTCAGCTCTCCATCGACCGGTCCGGGGGCAAGGCCTCCGAGGCGTCGCTGGCGACGGGCCTGTCCGTCCTCCGTCGCGGCGAGCAACTCGGCATCTACCCCGAGGGCACCCGCAGCCCCGACGGCAAGCTGTACCGCGGTCGGACGGGCGTGGCGCGCATGATCCTCGAGGGTCACGTGCCCGTGATCCCCGTCGCCATGATCGGAACCGAGAAGGTGATGAAGACCGGTACCAAGATCCCTCGCCTGCACCGGGTCGGGATCGTGTTCGGTGAACCCCTCGACTTCAGCCGCTTCGAGGGCATGGAAGGCGACCGCTTCATCCTGCGGTCCATCACCGACGAGATCATGTACGAGCTCAACGCCCTCAGTGGCCAGCAGTACAGCGACGTCTACGCGACCAGCGTCAAAGAGAAGCGCCCGACCCTTTCACGGTAGGCTCGCCTGTCGAGGTCGTTCGGCCTCGAGACCGTCAAGTGGCAAGGAAGACCGTGGCCCAGCTCACCGAACCGTTCGTCGTCACCGATCCCGACGTGATCGACGGTCTCGACCATTGGCGCACGCTCCCCATCAAGCAGCAGCCCACCTGGCACGACGGTGCAGCCGTCGAGGCCGCCTCGGCCGAGCTGTCCACCCTGCCTCCGCTCGTCTTCGCCGGCGAGGTCGACACGTTGCGCACCAGGCTGGCGTCGGCGGCCCGGGGCGAGGCGTTCCTGCTGCAGGGTGGTGACTGCGCCGAGACCTTCGCGGGAGCGACCGCGGACCAGATTCGCGACCGCGTCAAGACCATCCTGCAGATGGCCGTCGTCCTCACGTACGGCGCGTCCGTCCCCGTGATCAAGATGGGCCGCATGGCCGGCCAGTTCGCCAAGCCGCGCTCGAGCGACACCGAGACCCGGGACGGCGTCACCCTGCCGGCCTACCGCGGTGACATCGTGAACGGATACGACTTCACCCCCGAGTCCCGACGTGCGGATGCCTCGCGGCTCGTGAAGGGCTACCACACCTCCGCCTCGACCATCAATCTGATCCGGGCCTTCACGCAAGGTGGGTTCGCCGACCTCCGCCAGGTGCACAGCTGGAACCAAGGCTTCGCCCGCAACCCGGCCAACGCCGAGTACGAGCACCTCGCCCGCGAGATCGACAAGGCGATCCGGTTCATGGAGGCGGCGGGGGCCGACTTCGACGAACTGAAGCGCGTCGAGTTCTACACCAGCCACGAGGGCCTGCTCATGGACTACGAGCGCCCCCTGACCCGCATCGACTCGCGCACGGGTACGCCGTACGTGCTGTCGTCGCACTTCGTGTGGATCGGCGAGCGGACCCGCGACCTCGACGGTGCCCACGTCGACTTCCTCTCCCGGGTGCGCAACCCGATCGGCGTCAAGCTCGGCCCGACGACGACAGCCGACGACATGTTGCGCCTCATCGACAAGCTCGATCCCGAGCGTGAGCCCGGGCGCCTGACCTTCATCACCCGCATGGGGGCGGGCACCATCCGGGATGCCCTGCCTCCCCTCCTCGAGGCCATCAAGAAGGCCGACGCGACGCCCCTGTGGGTCAGCGATCCGATGCACGGCAACGGTCTGACGACGCCCACGGGCTACAAGACCCGGCGCTTCGAAGAGATCATGGACGAGGTCAAGGGGTTCTTCGAGGCACACCGTGCCGCGGGCACCCACCCGGGCGGAATCCACATCGAGCTGACCGGCGACGACGTCACCGAGTGCCTGGGTGGTTCCGAGCACATCGACGAGGCGACGCTCGCCACCCGCTACGAGTCGCTCTGCGACCCCCGCCTCAACCACATGCAGTCGCTCGAACTGGCCTTCCTGGTGGCCGAAGAACTCGCGGCCGACTGAGCCCGGTCGACACGACGACGGCCCCGGGACCCTCGGTCCCGGGGCCGTCGCCCTGTCGGTTCCCTCGACCTCAGGGCTCGTCGGTGCCCTCGGCCTCAGGGGAGGCCGGGACTCATTCCACCCGGTACGTGAGCGTGATCGTCGCACCCTTGGTCGCGGTCAGGCCGGCGACGGGGTTCGTCTCGGTGACCGGCAGGCGGGCCTCCCAGTCGTAGAACGCACACGTGAAGGCCGTGCAGGTCGGGTAGCTCACCCGGAAGCCGAGACCCTGTAACTGGGACGTGGCCGCGTCGATGGTCTTGCCTCGGACGTCCGGGATGGTGATGGGCGGCGGACCCTTCGACACGACGAGGTTGACCGTGTCGCCTTGTCGGAGCGGCCCCTCGGCCTGCTGTTCGTACCGGATGACCTCCCCGGAGGCGACCGCATCGCTGAATTCCGTTCCGCTCTCCACACCCGTCAACTGTGCCCCCGCGAGAGCGCCCTGCGCGTCCGCCACCGAGAGGCCCGCCACGTCCGGGACGGGACCGAGCGAGACGGTGAGCGTCACGGGTCGTCGTTCTCCGTACTGGGCTGCTCCGGCGAGATCGACCGGCGTGCCCGCGTCGTCCACACCACTGATCCCGAGGACGGTGCCGGCGGCCGACTCGTCGAACTGGCTCGACGTCGGCTGCAGCGTGAAGTCCGAGAGCGCTTCGGTGGCCGCCGTCTCGGTGTCGCCGACGACGGTCGGGACCGGGAGTTGCCGGGGCCCCTGGGAGACGACCAGGGTGATCGTGGACCCCTTCTGCACTCGGGTCGTGGCGTCGGGGTCCGTGCGCGCGACCTGGCCCGAGGGCACCACCGGGGAGAAGTCCGTCTGGGGATCGGGGGCGACCACGAAGCCGGCCGACGTGAGGGCGGCCGTCGCCGCGTCCGGTGCCCGTCCTGACACGTCGGGGACGGACGCCTGCGCCCCGGGACCCGAGCCGAACCACCAGCCGGTCCCTCCGGCGAGCAGCGCGACCGCGACGACGACGGCCATGAGCACCCGTCCCCGCCGCCGACGACGGTCGGCGACGGCCGCGAGCGTCGTGGCGGCGTCGTCGGGTGCGGCCTGGACCGGCCCGGTCCGGTGTCGTGCCTTGGGCAGGATCTGCGTCTCGCCCGTGCCGCCGGACGGCAGGACGGAGGTCGCGCCCGCGGCCGGGAGCACCATCGTCCGGTTCGCGGGTGGTCCCGAGGGATCGGCCAGCACCCGTTGCACGTCGAGGAGTTGGTCGAGCAGGGCCCGGGCGTCCCTCGGTCGCTGTTCGGGGTCGCGAGCGGTCGCCCAGAGGACGAGCTCGTCCAACTCGACCGGCACGCGGGGGTTGGCGGAGCTCGGGGTGGGGACCGTGTCGTTGGCGTGCTGGTAGGCGATCTGCATGGGCTGGTCGCCCTTGTAGGGCTGCTCGCCCGTGAGCATCTCGTACATCATGATGCCGAGCGCGTAGATGTCGCTGCGGGTGTCGGCGATGCCGCGGGTCACGAGCTCGGGGGAGAGGTACGCGATCGTCCCCAACAGCGCGGCACCCGTGGCGGTGTTGGCCGTCGCGGCCCGCGCCAGGCCGAAGTCGCCGATCTTGATGCGTCCGTCGTCGGCGAGGAGGACGTTCTCGGGCTTGAGGTCGCGGTGCACGATGCCGGCGCGGTGGGCGGCGGCGAGACCGGCGAGGACGGCTTCGAGGATGTCCATCGCCTGCTCGGGCGTCAGCACCTTGTGGTCCTGCAGGAGTTCGCGCAACGTGATGCCGGGCAGGTACTCCATCACCAGGTAGGCCGACTCGTCGTCCTGGCCCTGGTCGAAGACGTTGACGACGTTGGGGTGGGCCAGGCGGGCGGCCGAGCGCGCCTCCTGGATGAAGCGCTCCTTGAACGACGCGTCATCGGCCAGGTGGCCGTGCATGATCTTGATCGCGACGCGACGTTCGAGTCGCAGGTCGGTGGCCAGGTAGACGGTGGCCATGCCACCTCGGGCGATGCGCGAACGGACCTCGTACCGGCCCTCGATGAGACGGCCGATCATCGGGTCAGTCTGGTTCACGCTCACCTTCGTGATTTTACGGACCGAGGGCCGTGCGGGTGTCCCAACTCACCGCACGGCGGGAAACCGCCCGGCAGGTGGGTCGTCCGGGGTTCAGCGCAGGGTCGCGAGCCAGGTGGTGGCCGGAGCTTCCCACTTGGCGTAGGCATCCGGGAACGCCGAGTACTGGACGGCCTGGGCCGCCTTCGTCAGGGACATCGACTGCCACCCCTTGACGTCCAGGAGGCCGCGCGTCTTGCCGGTGTTGGGGTTGCTCGCGCCACCGAAGAATAGCTTGGTCGCGTGCACCGGGTCGCGCAGCTGGGCGGGGGTGCCCCACCCCGTGCTCGGACGCTGTTGGAAGAGGCCGAGGGAGTCACGGTCGCCGTGGTCGAGGTTGCGCAGGCTGCTCTCCTGGGCGGCCGCGGCCAGGGCGATCACGATCGCACGGTCTCCGACCCCGAGCTGGCGTCCGACCGAGATGATGATCCGGGCGTTGGCGGCCTGCTCGGCGGTCAACGTCGCGCTGACGCCCAGGGGTGCGGCCGACGTCGACGCGACGACGGTCGTGGCGGTCGGCGCGGAGGCACCGGGGAGGGTGAGGGTCTTGCCGGCGTAGATGGTGCTGGTGAACGAGAGGCCGTTCGCGGCGAGGAGGGCCTTGACGCTCGTCCCCGACTTCGAGGCGATCGAGGCGATGGTGTCACCCCGCTGGATGACGTAGCTGCCCACCGCGGGCCCCCCGGCGGGGGCCGGTGTCGGGGCGGCGGCGGAGGCGCCCGTCGGGACGGTCAGGGTCTGGCCCGGGTAGATGATGCTCGACAGTCCCAGCCCGTTCGCCTGGATGAGCGCGCTGGTCGTGACGCCGTGCGCACGCGCGATGGAACTCAGCGTGTCCCCACGGACGATGACGTACCGGCCGCCCGTCGCCTTGGCCGGGGCGGGCGCGGGGGACGGCTTGGCTGCGGCGCTCGTGGCGGCGCTCAGGCTCAGGGTCTGGCCCGGGAAGATGGTGGACTTCCAGCTGAGGCCGTTGAGGGCGAGCACCGACGCGGTGCTCAGGCCGAACGAGCCGGCGATGCTCGCGACCGTGTCGCCCGACTTGACGGTGTACGTGGCGGGGGCCGCGCCGAAGACCGTGGCAGAGGTCGCGGCCGTCTCGACCGTGGCCGCGGTCTTCTGCTCGGGCGCGGACAGTCGAGGAGGCAGCACGGGACGCGGTGACGCGTCGGGCTTCTTCGTCGGGTTCTGGTCGAGGGCGAACACGGGGCCCGTGACGCCCATGCTGAGGGCCATCGAGCCCGCCAGGACGATCGGGACGGTGTTGAGCATCGACCGGGCCATGCGGGAGAGGGGCTTGCGCTCGTCTCCGCCACCGAGGGGGCCGAAGGCGCTGGTCGACCGGGCGTCCTGGGTCGTCACGGACTCGGAGTCGGGGCGGGCGGAACTGACGTCGTTCATGGGCTGATCCTCGGTTCGGGGGCGGGGACACGGTCGCTGGGTGATCGGTGAGCCGCGGTGCCACGTCGTCCAAAGTTGGCACACGTGGATATCCAAGTCAATCAGCGTGACGGATGTTGCGCATGTGACTCGACCCACGTGAGGGAGACGAGGAGGCGCAGCGAGGGCCACGAACCCGTGGCAAGGTTGTGGCGTGACCGATCTCTCTCAACGCCCCTGGTTCGCCGACACCGAATGGCTCACCGTGCCCGACCTCGTCGAGCGGCTCGGCCTCGGCGTGAGCCGCGTCCGGCGCCTCCTCGAGGAGCACGTCCTCGTCGGGACCCGCGTGGACGGCGTCACCAAGGTGCCGGCCGTCTTCCTCGACGGCTCCGAGCCGAGGCACGACCTCCGGGGCACCCTGACGGTCCTGTCGGACAACGGGTTCGACGACGACGAGGCCCTCGACTGGATGCTGTCGCACGACGAGGCCCTCGGCACGAGCCCCGTCGCCGCCCTCCAGGCCGGACGCAAAGCCGAGGTCCGGCGCATCGCGCAGAGCCTCCTCTAGCCCCGATCCGCGCCTCTGGCGGCTGCCGGTCCTCGGCTGCCCTGGCGCAGAGGGCGTCAGGAGGCGCGGCGCGTGACGGTCTCGGCGAGTCGCGTCAACTGCGTCCGGGCCGACGGCGCGAGTCCCGACCTCTCGAGTGCGTGGACGGCACGCTCCACCTGATCGGTGATCGTCTGCTCGACGGCGTCGACGGCACCGCTGTCACGGAGCGTCGCCTGGAGCATGCTGATCTGGTCGTCGTCGAGTTCGGGGTCACCGAGGAGTTCGTCCAGCAGGCGGACGGCCCCGGGGGGCAGGGCTCGGCGGGCCGTCGCCACGAGGACGGTGCGCTTGCCCTCTCGGAGGTCGTCGCCCGCGGGCTTTCCCGTGACCGAGGGATCGCCGAAGACACCGAGGAGGTCGTCACGCAGCTGGTAGGCGATGCCGAGGGGCAGCCCGAAGTGCCGCAGGGACTCGAGGGCTGGCCGGTCGGCCCCGGCCATGGCCGCGCCGACGGTCAGCGGGGCTTCGACGCTGTACTTCGCCGACTTGTAGACGATGACGCGCTGGGCACGCGGCAACAGCTGCACCTCGTCGACCGTCCGCCAGGCGTTCTCCTCGAGGATGTCGAGGTACTGGCCCACCGTGACCTCGGTCCGCATCCGGTTGAGCTCGAGGCGGGCCGCGCGGGCGGCGTCACGGGACGGGAGGGAGTCCAGGGCCTCGCTCAGCAGCTCGTCGCTCCACGCCAGGAGGAGGTCTCCCATGAGGAGGGCTCCCGAGCGACCGAACGCCTCGGGGGACCCGAGCCAGGCCCCCTCGCGGTGCAGGGACTCGAAGCGCCGATGCGCCGCCGGGAGTCCGCGGCGCGTGTCCGAGTTGTCCATGATGTCGTCGTGCACGAGCGCGGCGGCGTGGAAGAACTCGAGCCCCGCCGAAGCGGTCATGACGGCGTCGATCTCGCGTTCGTCGCGGGGCTCCCCGAGGGGATCGAATCCGGTGTCGAGCCCGGCGACGGACTGCCAGCCCCAGTAGCAGAAGAGAGCCCGGAAGCGTTTCCCGCCGCGGAGCAGATCGCCCGAGTAGAGGGAGAAGGAATCGAGGTCGGGAGCGATGCCCATGAGGGCCGGTCGCTGACGCTCGAGGAACCGATCGATGCGCTCTTGAACGACGTCCACTAACCGCGTACTCTCAGCCACGCTGCCTAGCCTAGCGATAGCTGTCAGGCATACACTCGCAGCTACTCATCGCGTCGATCCCGAGGCTCCCGCCTCGCGCTTGAGAGCCCGTGCTCGAAGGGAACACCAAGATGCCACTTTCCGAACAGGAGCAGCGGCTCCTCGAAGAGATGGAGCGGAGTCTCTACAACAACGACTCCGACTTCGTGGCGACGGTCGGGACCCGCGGCGCCAGACCCAACTACACGCTGGTCGTGGTCGGGGTCCTCGGGGCGCTCGTCGGCATCGCCGTGATCGTCGCGGGCGTCATCTTCCGCCAGCCCTTGATCGGCGTGGCGGGGTTCGTGGTCATGCTCGCCGGCGTGCTGTTCGCCATCGCGCCCCCCAAGCGGAAGGGGTCCTCGACGGCCTCGATGCCGTCGGCTCCCCGTTCCTCCACCTCCCGCCCCGCGCATCCCGCCAAGGGGGGCCTGATGGATCGGCTCAACGACCGGTGGGACCGCCGCCAGGACGGCGACGAGCGCTCCTAGGCGCCACCAGCACCACGACCTCAGGGGTCGGCCTTCGGGCCGGCCCCATTTTCGTGCGCCCGTCCACCCTGCGGGAGGCGCGCGACACGCAGGACGCGCCTCCTCGTGGTCCTTTCCCTCCACCGTCCTCCACCCGTGTGGCCCCCGAACTGGAGCGGATCGCAGGCCGGACACGCGGCGGAGGACCCGCCTTTTCATTGTCTGGTGGTGGGTTGTGGAGTAAAGTGGAGGTACGTGCCACAGACGGGGTGCGGGGCGAGGGGAGACGGGCGCATGTTCCTCGGCACCTATTCGCCCAAGCTCGACGAGAAAGGGCGCATCATCCTCCCCGCGAAATTCCGTGACGAACTGGCTTCCGGCCTCGTCATGACCCGTGGGCAAGAGCGGTGCGTCTACGTCTTCAGCCAGCGCGAGTTCGAAGACATGCACTCGCGCATCCGTCAGGCGCCCGTCACGAGCAAGCAGGCCCGCGACTACATGCGCCTCTTCCTCTCGGGCGCGAGCGACGAGATCCCCGACAAGCAGCACCGGGTCACCATCCCGGCGACCCTGCGCGAGTACGCCGGCCTCGGCCGAGACCTCACCGTCATCGGCGCGGGAAACCGTGCCGAGATCTGGGCCACCGACGCCTGGAACACCTACTACGAGGCCCAGGAGGCCGAGTTCGCCAACACCACCGAGGAGGTGATCCCCGGGCTCTTCTAGCCCGTGGGCCCCGACCCTCAGCCGTCAGCCCTGGCGCACCTTCCCCGGTGCCAGGTCCCGACGGATGGGGATCAGGGCCGACGAGCACAGCCCGTGTCGTCATGGCCGATCAGATCCACACCCCCGTCCTCCTCGAGCGGACCCTCGAACTCCTCGCCCCGGCCGTCTCGCGTCCCGGCGCCGTCGTCGTCGACTGCACCCTCGGCATGGGTGGCCACAGCGAAGCGATGCTGCAGGCCTTCCCTGAGCTCACCGTCGTCGGCCTCGACCGCGACACGGAGGCACTCGCCCTCGCCGGCGAGCGGCTCGCACCCTTCGGCGACCGGGCTCGCCTCGTGCACACGACGTACGACGGCATCGCCGACGCGCTCGACGACCTCGATCTCGAGACCGTCGACGGGGTGCTCTTCGACCTCGGCGTGTCGTCGCTGCAGCTGGACCGGGTCGAGCGCGGTTTCTCGTACTCCAAAGACGCGCCCCTCGACATGCGCATGGACCCCACCTCGCCCGTCACGGCGGAGCGCGTCCTCGCCGAGTACCCGGAGAGCGAGCTCCGGCGCATCTTCTACCAGTACGGCGAAGAGAAGCTGGCTCCGCGCTACGCCCGGCGGATCGTCGAGCACCGGGCCGACTCGCCGCTCACCCGCAGCGGTGAGTTGGTCGACCTCCTGATCGCGGCGACGCCCATGGCCCTGCAACGTGCCGGTCACCCCGCCAAGCGCGTGTTCCAAGCGCTCCGCATCGAGGTGAACGGCGAGCTGGCCTCGCTCGAGGCGGCCGTCCCGGTCGCCCTCGACCGTCTCGCCGTCGACGGGCGGATCGTCGTCCTCGCCTATCAGTCCCTCGAAGACCGTTTCGTCAAGCGGGAACTCGCCGCTCGGACGACCTCAACGGCGCCGCAGGGCCTCCCGGTGGAGTTGCCGGAGCACCGTCCCGACTTCCGCCTCCTCGTCCGAGGGGCCGAGCTGGCTTCCGACGCCGAACGCGACCTCAACCCCCGAGCCAAGCCCGTGAGACTGCGCGCCGCCGAACGAATCCGGAGACAAGCATGAGCAGCAACCTGGCCATCGCGACCCCGTCGAGCCGTCCGCAGCCGTCGTCGACCCCGACGGCGCGCCCGGTCGAGATCGTCACGAGTCGGTCGCAGCGACGGGCCCGTCCGAAGATCGCCTACGCGCTCATCGCGACGGCGGCGCTGTTCGTCCTCCTGCTGGCCCAGCTCGCGATCAGCATCGCCCTCAGCGACGGCGCCTACAAGATCTCCGACCTGCAGGCCGCGAAGACCGAGCTCGTCCGCGACCAGCAGAAGTTCAGCGAGCAGCGCGACGTGCTGTCCTCGCCGCAGAACCTCGCCGCCAACGCCGACGAACTCGGCATGGTCCGCAACTCGAACCCCGTCTACCTCGATCTGGCCACGGGCGCGGTCCACGGCTCGCCCGCCCCGGCGGCGGGGGCGGACGAGGCGACGTCCGGCAACCTGATCCCCAACACCCTGCTCGAGGGTGTCCCGCTGACGACCAAGGCCCCCGCGACCGCCGCCGACGGCACGGCGACCACCGACCCCGCCGCCTCGTCGGTCGGTGCTCCGACCACGGCGGGCGCCGCGGCCGTTCCGACCGACGCAGGCGCGGCGGACGGGGGATCGGCCGGCGAGTCGGTAGCGTCGGGCGCGAACGAGCTGGCGGCTCCGCAGACCCGCTAGCGGCGTGCCGTCACCGGTACATCGAACGACGACAGCGGGTCGGGCAGGCGCCCGGCCGCGGTGAGGAACCTCTCGTGAAAGCAGCTCCCCGAAGCCGCCGTCTCCGCGCGACGCTGGCGATGGCGCTGATCATCGCGCTCGTCGGCGTGTTCGTGGTGCGCCTGGCGGACATCCAACTCGTGCAGGCGGCCGAGCTCAACGAGCAGTCCCAGAACAAGCGCGAGATCGTGCAGACGACCTACGGCGATCGTGGCGACATCACCGACGTCGACGGCACCGTGCTCGCCGGCAGCGTCACCCGGTACAACATCACGGCCGCTCCGGCCTTCGCCACGACGGCCAAGGTCAAGGGCGACGACGGCACGACCACCGAGATGACGGTCGACCAGGTGGTCGAACGCATCGCCGAGATCACCGGGGGTGACGCCGCGACCATGACGAAGGCGTTGACCACCGACCCCGAGGCGAACTTCGCGTACCTGGTCAAGGGCGTCGACGTCGACGCCTTCCGCGAGGTCCGCGAGATGGACGTGTCGTGGGTGTACTTCCAGCGCCAGGCCGCGCGCACCTATCCCAACGGCGCGGTGGCGGGCAACCTCACGGGCTTCATCGGCACCGACGGGCCGCAGGCCGGACTCGAGCTCAGCCAGGACGCGTGCCTGGCGGGCACCGACGGCTCGGAGACCTACGAGCGCGGAGCCGACGGGGTCCAGTTGCCCGGCAGCACCGTCACGACCAAGAAAGCGGTCGCCGGGGGCACGCTCCGTCTCACGGTCGACAGCGACCTCCAGTACATGACCCAGCAGGCGCTGGGCGAACAGGCCGAGGCCATAGGAGCCGAGTCGGCCACGGCCGTCGTCATGAAGGCGAGCGACGCCTCGCTGCTCGCGGTCGCCGACTACCCGGCCGTCGACCCCAACGACGTCAACGGCACCGCCGTCGACGACCTCGGCAGCAAGGCCTTCACCTACTCGTACGAGCCGGGTTCGACCTTCAAGGCGATGACCGCCGCCATGCTGCTCGACTCGGGCAAGGCCGATCCCGCGACGCGGGCGACGGTGCCGTACTCCCGCACGTTCCCCTGGGGCGGCGAGATCCACGACGCCACCTTCCACCCGACCGAGAACCTCACGCTGACGGGCATCCTGCGCGACTCGTCGAACGTCGGCATCTCCCTGCTCGGCCAGTCGCTCTCGGCCCAGCAACGTCACGACTACATGCTGAAGTTCGGTCTGAACGACCCGACCGGCGTGGCCTTCCTCGGAGAACCCACGACGGGCATCCGGCCGGCCTCCCAGTGGGACCAGCAGACGAGCATCAACACGATGTTCGGACAGGGCGTCTCGACGACCGCCATCCACATCGCGAGCATCTACCAGACGCTGGCCAACCACGGCACCCGGTTGCCGGTCAACCTCGTCGCCGGGTGCACCGCCCCCGACGGCACCGTCACCGACGCGCCCTCCGCCGAGGGCACGAGCGTCGTCTCGCCGTGGGCCGCCGACACGACCGTCAACATGCTCGAGAAGGTCGTCAGCGACGGCGACCTCAAGGACGTCCTGTCGATCCCCGGCTACCGCGTCGCGGCCAAGACCGGCACCGCCGAGGTCGCGCGGTCCGACGGAACCGGCTACGGTTCTGACCGCATCGTCTCGGTGGCGGGCATCGCTCCGGCCGAGAACCCGCAGTACGTCGTCGTCGTGACCTTCACCAAGCCCAGTACCATCAAGACGTCGGCCGCTGCGGCGCCGACCTTCAACAAGATCATGTCCCAGGTCCTCGAGATGTATCGGGTCCCTCCGTCGACGGAGCCGGCACCCAGCCTGCCCGAGACCTGGTGAGAGAAGAGGATTCTTTGAGCGCCCGGATCCCCCCGGTCCTTCGACCGGAACATCCGTCGGCGAGGTCACTCGCCCAACTGGTCAGCGAGTTCGGACTCGAGCACGAGGGTTCCCTCGACGGCATCGAGATCACCGGCATCACGCTGAGCACGGCGGACCTCCACCCCGGCGACCTGTACGTGGGCGTGCCCGGCGCGCACCGGCACGGAGCCGAGTTCGCCGACCAGGCACGTGACGGCGGCGCGGTCGCGCTGCTGACCGACGCCGCGGGGGCCGAGCTGGCCCGGTCCAGCGGTCTCCCCGTCGTCCTCGTCGACTCGCCCCGGGCGGCCCTCGGCGAGCTCTCGGCATGGATCTACCGCACGGACAGCGACGACGCACCCCTCCTCCTCGCGGTCACCGGCACCAACGGCAAGACCAGCACCTCGTACCTGCTCGAAGGCGTCCTGCGACAGCTGGGCCTCGTCACCGGCCTCAGCAGCACCGCCGAGCGCCACATCGGCGACCTCACCGTCGTCAGCCGCCTCACCACCCCCGAGGCCAGCGAGATGCACGCCCTGCTGGCCCGCATGCGCGAGAGCGAGGTGCGCGCGGTGGCCGTCGAGGTCAGTGCCCAGGCACTCAGCCGCAACCGCGTCGACGGCCTCGTCTTCGACGTCGCCGCCTTCACGAACCTGAGCCACGACCACCTCGACGACTACGCCGACATGGAGGAGTACTTCCAGGCGAAGTTGCCGCTCTTCCAGCCCGACCGTGCCCGTCGTGCCGTGGTCTCGCTCGACTCTCCCTACGGACAGCGCGTGGTGGACAACGCGCGCATCCCCCTGACGACGATCACGATCCTCCCCGACGTCGAGGCCGACTGGACGGTCCAGATCCTGGACGAGCAGGCCGCCTACACCGAGTTCCGTCTGTCGGGCCCCGAGCAGCGTTCGCTCGTGACGCGCGTCCCGCTGATCGGGTGGCACATGGTCGCGAACGCGGCCCTGGCGATCGTCATGCTGGTCGAGGCGGGCTTCGAGCTCGAGGCCATCGGCCAGGCGCTCGACGCCGACGGCGGCATCGTCGCGTACCTGCCCGGGCGCACCGAGCGGGTGTCCGGCGACACCGGCCCGAGCGTCTACGTCGATTTCGGCCACAGCCCCGACGCGTTCCTGACCACCCTGGCCGCGGTGCGCACCTTCACACCCGGCAAGGTCATCATGCTGTTCGGCGCGGACGGCGACCGCGACACGACGAAACGCGGCGAGATGGCCCGGGTGGCCGCGGCCGGTTCCGACATCCTCGTCGTGACCGACCACCACCCCCGTTTCGAAGACCCGGCCTCCATCCGCAAGACGCTCGTCGACGCCGCCCGCGAGGCGTACCCCGAGCACGAGATCCACGAGGTGAGCCCGCCCGAGGCGGCCATCCGGGCGGCCGTGGCCCTGGCCCGAGAAGGCGACTCGATCCTCTGGGCCGGTCCAGGCCACCAGGACTACCGCGACATCCGTGGTGAGCGCACCCCGTACTCCGCTCGCGACGAGGCCCGTGCCGCCCTGCGCGAGGCCGGGTGGTCCGAGTGATCGCGCTCACGCCTCGCCAGATCGCCGACATCACCGGCGGGCGCCTGGTCCACCCCGAGGAGGCGCGGGTCGCGACCCCGGTCGACGGCACGGTCGAGACCGACTCGCGTCTGGTCACCCCGGGGTCGATCTTCTTCGCCCTGCGCGGCGAGGTCACCGACGGGCACCTCTTCGTCGAGGCCGCCACGTCGAACGGCGCCGCCCTCGTGGTCGCCGAGCGCGAACTCGAGACGACCGCGCCGCTCGTCGTCGTCGACGACGGGGTCGTCGCGCTGTCCCGACTCGCCGCCGCCGTCGTCGAGCACGTCCGGCGCCTCGGACGCCTGAAGGTCGTCGGCGTCACGGGTTCCAACGGCAAGACGAGCACCAAGAACATGCTCCGCGCGGTACTGGGCGACGTCGCGCCGACCGTCGCCCCCCAGGGGTCGTTCAACAACCACGTCGGTGCCCCGATCTCGATGCTGCGCATCGACGAGACCACCGAGTACCTCGTCGTCGAGATGGGTGCGAGCGGCCCGGGCGAGATCGCCCGGCTCGTCGACATCGCCCGTCCCGACACCGGGGTCGTGCTCAAGGTCGGCCTCGCCCACGCGGGCGGCTTCGGCGGCATCGAGGGCACCCGTGCGGCGAAGGCCGAGATGGTGACCGACCTGCCCGCCACGGGGACGGCCGTCCTCAACGCCGACGACGACCGCGTCGCCGGCATGGCGTCCGTGACGGCCGCACGGGTCGTCACCTTCGGTCAGGGTGCCTCGGCCGACTACCGGGCGTCCGACATCGACGTCTCGGCGTCGGGCACCTCCTTCACCTTCGAGCACGGCGACGCGAGCCGCCGGGTGTCGCTGCGCATCCTGGGCGAGCACCACGTGATGAACGCCTTGGCGGCCCTCAGCGTCGTCGGCGAATGGGGCGTCGACCTCGATCGGGCCGTGACGGTCCTCGAGGGCGTGACACGGGCCGAGCGCTGGCGCATGGAGGTCCTGGACGCCCCCGGCGGCGTGACGGTCGTGAACGACGCCTACAACGCGAGTCCCGACTCGGTCGCCGCGGCGTTGAAGACCCTCGCCCAGATCACCGGCCCCGACCACCGATCGGTGGCCGTGCTCGGCGAGATGGCCGAGCTCGGCGAGTACGCGCGTGACGAGCACGACCGCGTCGGCCGCCTGGTCGTCCGGCTCAACGTGGGCCAACTCGTGGTCGTCGGCCACGAGGCACGACACATCCACATGGCGGCGGGCCTCGAAGGCTCGTGGGACGGAGAAAGCGTGCTGGTCGACACGATCGACGAGGCGTACGACTTCTTGCAGGGCACCCTGCGAGCCGGGGACGTCGTCCTCGTGAAGTCGTCCAAATCGGCCGGCCTGCGCCTCCTGGGTGACCGCCTGGCCGGGGTGACCGCATGATCGCGCTGCTGATCGGCGGCGGGTTCTCCCTCGCCTTCACGCTGCTGATGACGCCGGCGTTCATCAAGCTCTTCCACCGTCTCGGGTGGGGTCAGTTCATCCGCGACGACGGCCCGCAGTCGCACCACACCAAGCGCGGCACGGCGACCATGGGCGGCATCGTCCTGATCATCGGCACCGTGCTCGGCTACTTCATCGGTCACCTGGTCGGCGGGGACGAGCTCACCCTCAGCGGCATGCTCGTGCTGTTCATGATGGTCGGCCTCGGCGTGGTCGGGTTCCTCGACGACTTCCTCAAGGTGCGCAACCAGCGCAGCCTCGGGCTCGGCGGGTGGGCGAAGATCGCCGGGCAGGTCGTCGTGGGGGCGGTGTTCGCCGTCCTGGCGCTCTCCTTCACGAACGATCGCGGGCTCGCCCCCGCGTCGACGATGATCTCGGGCCTGCGCGACATCCCCTGGCTCGACTTCATGTTCTTCGGCACCATCGTCGGGGGCGGGCTGTTCCTGATCTGGGTCGTCCTGATCACCGTCAGCACCTCCAACGGCGTGAACGTCGCGGACGGCCTGGACGGTCTCGCCACGGGCGCCTCCATCCTCGCGATCGCGTCGTACATCTTCATCGGCTTCTGGCAGAACAACCAGCTCTGCACGAGCGTGCGCCTCGACGAGGCCACGCGGGCGGCCTGCTACCAGGTGGCCGACCCGCTCGACCTGGCCGTGGTCGCCGCCTGCATCTGCGGTGGCCTGATCGGGTTCCTCTGGTGGAACACCTCGCCTGCACAGATCTTCCTGGGCGACACCGGTTCGCTGGGCCTCGGCGGGGCGCTGGCCGCCCTGGCCATCCTGAGCCGCACCGAACTCCTGCTCGTGCTGATCGGTGGTCTCTTCATCGTCGTCACCGGCTCGGTGATCCTGCAACGGGCGTACTTCAAGATCACGAAGGGCAAGCGGATCTTCCTGATGAGCCCCTTGCACCACCACTTCGAACTCAAGGGCTGGGCCGAGGTGACCGTCGTGGTCCGGTTCTGGATCATCGCCGGGCTCTTCGTCGCCGCCGGCGTCGGCACCTTCTACCTCGAATGGATCCTCCGCACCTCATGAGCGACGGCAGCACCGCCCCCCTCGCCGAGCGGCTCGCCGGGCTCGACAGCTGGCACGCCGATTGGTCGGGTCTGCGCGTGGCCGTCCTCGGGCTCGGCGCGACCGGTTTCTCGGTGGCCGACACCCTGGCCGAACTGGGCGCCGACGTCCTCGTCGTGGCCCCCGCGGTCGACGCCGACAGGGCCGAGCTGCTGCAACTGATCGGGGCCCGTCTCGACGAGGTCGAGTCCACCGACACACCGTCGGCCACGCTCACGGCCTTCGACGCGCACCTCGTCGTGGCCAGCCCGGGCTTCGCCCCGCACCACCCCCTGGTCCGCTGGGCCGTCGACTCGGGGAGGGCCGTGTGGGGTGACGTCGAGCTGGCCTGGCGCGTACGCGACAAGGTCGAGCGCGTGGCCGAGTGGGTGCTCGTCACCGGGACGAACGGCAAGACCACGACGACGCAGCTGGCGTCGGCGATGGCCGGCGCCGACGGTCGCCGCGTGGCGGCCTGCGGCAACATCGGCGTACCCGTCCTCGACGCGGTGCGCGACCCCGACGGCTTCGACCTGTTCGTCGTCGAGCTCTCGAGCCACCAACTGCACTACCTGCCGACCGGGGGAGCCGGTGCCCTCCGGCCCCGAGCTTCCGTCTGTCTCAACCTCGAGGCGGACCACCTCGAGTGGCACGGCGGGGCGGACGCCTACCGTGCCGCGAAGGCCAAGGTGTACGAGAACACGGTCGTGGCGTGCGTCTACAACAAGGCGGACGAGGCGACCCTGCGCATGGTCGAGGAAGCCGACGTCGAGGAGGGCTGCCGCGCCGTGGGCTTCGGCCTCGACGCCCCGGGGCCCAGCGAGGTCGGCATCGTGACCGGCGACGGGGTCTCCGTCCTGGCCGACCGCGCCTTCCTCGCCGAGCGCCACACGCGAGCGCTCGAACTGACCACCCGGGAGGCCCTCGAGGGCGTCGGCCTCGGCGCCGACCACCTCGTCGAGGACGTGCTCGCGGCCGCCGCGCTCGTGCGTGCGGTGGGCGTCGCTCCCGTCTCGATCCGCGACGCCCTCGCCGGCTTCGCGGTGGACCACCACCGCACCGAGGTCGTGGCCGAGTCCGGCGGCGTGACCTGGGTCGACGACTCCAAGGCGACGAACCCGCACGCCGCGCGCGCCTCCCTGACGTCCTTCCCGTCGGTCGTCTGGATCGTCGGAGGCCTGTTCAAGGGCGTCGACGTCGAGCCACTCGTCCTCGAGTCCACGGACGCCGTCCGGGCGGCCGTGTTCGTCGGCGTCGACCGTGAGCCGCTCCGCCGGGCCTTCTCCCGACACGCGCCCGGCATCCCCGTCTTCGAGGTCGACGCCACCGACACTGGGCAGGTGATGCCGACGGCCGTGCGCCTCGCCGCGAGCGTGGCCCGTCCCGGGGACACCGTGCTCCTCGCCCCGGCGGCGGCGTCCATGGACCAGTTCACCGACTACACGGCCCGAGGGCGATCCTTCGCCCAGGCCGTACACGAACACTTGAGGGGTGACGTCGATGGCCAACCCGCCGTCCAGCCTCCCGCGCCGTCGGCCGACTGAGTCGAGCCGCACGCGCCGCGGGCCCGTCCGACCGAGCGACGACGCCTCGAGCGGCCTGGGGTCCTCGAAGCGCACCGCCGGCGCCGTCGTCCGCGTCAAGAAGCTCTTCGCCGCCGAGACGGGCTCGTACTTCGTCATCCTCGGGACGACGTTGTTCATGGTCGTGCTCGGGCTGGTCATGGTGCTCTCGTCGTCCTCGGTCGAGCAGTACATCTCGTCACGACACACGTCGTTCTTCGGCGCGTTCATCCGACAGGGCACGTACGCGGCCGTGGGCATCCCGCTCATGCTCATCGTGTCCCGGCTGCCGGTGTCGTTCCTCAAGCGCTGGGCGTGGCACGTCCTGGGGGCGACCATCGTCCTGCAACTGCTCGTCTTCTCGCCCCTCGGCTACGAGATCGGCGGCAACCGCAACTGGATCGACCTCGGCTCGTTCACGGCGCAGCCCTCCGAGGCCGTCAAGCTCGCGTTGGCGATCTGGCTCGGCATGATCCTTTCGGTCAAGCGCGACCTGCTCGACGACTGGAAGCACCTGGCGATCCCGCTCGTGCCCGTGGCCGGCGTCGCGATCGGCCTCGTCGTGCTCGGTGGCGACCTCGGGACGACCATGATCATGCTCCTGCTCGTCTTCGCGGCCGTCTGGTTCGCCGGCGTCCGGCTGCGCTACCTGCTGGCGCCCCTCGCGTTCCTCGCGGTGGTCGTGCCCCTGATCGCCCAGGGGTCGAGTTCGCGCAACTCACGCATCGCCGCGTGGCTGTCGGGTTGCTCGGACTCGAGCCAGTACCAGGCCGAGTGCTGGCAGACCCTGCACGGAACGTGGGCGCTGGCCTCGGGGGGACTCTTCGGCGTCGGTCTCGGCAACTCGAAGTCGAAGTGGTCCTGGCTGCCCGAGGCCGACAACGACTTCATCTTCGCCATCATCGGCGAAGAGCTCGGATTGATCGGAGCGATGGTCGTGTTGGCCCTCTTCATCGTCCTCGCCGTCGGTTTCGTCAAGATCATCCGCCGGACGAACGACCCCTTCGTCCGTGTGACGACCGGGGCCATCACGGCGTGGATCATCGGTCAGGCGCTCGTCAACATCGCGGTCGTCCTGGGGCTGCTGCCCGTCTTGGGCGTCCCCTTGCCGCTCATCTCGGCCGGTGGATCGGCGTTGATCGTCACGCTCGTGGCCATCGGCGTCGTGCTCTCGTTCGCCCGGGTGCCCGAAGAGTCCGCGACGCCGCAGGGGCTCCCGCGACAGCGGGTAGGGTCTCTGCGGTGACGACGTATCTCCTCGCCGGCGGTGGCACCGCCGGGCACGTGAACCCCCTCCTCGCCGTGGCCGATCGGCTCCGTCGGCGCGAGCCCGACGCGACCGTGCTCGTGCTCGGCACCGCCGAGGGGCTCGAGGCACGGCTCGTCCCGCAACGCGGGTACGAACTGCTCACCGTGCCGCGGCTGCCCTTCCCCCGCAAGCCCTCCGCGGCGGCGCTGCGATTCCCCGGCCGACTCGCCGGCGCGATCGACGGCATCCGGTCCTTGCTCGCACAGCACGACGTCGACGTCGTCGTCGGATTCGGCGGCTACGCAGCCGCCCCGGCCTACGTCGCGGCCTGGCGGTCGAAGGTGCCCGTGGTCGTCCACGAGGCCAACGCGAAACCCGGCATGGCGAACGTCCTCGGCTCGTTCCTCTCGTCCCACGTCGGCGTCGTCTTCCGCTCCACCCGACTCCGGGGCGGACGGCAGGTCGGCATGCCGTTGCGCGACGAGATCGAGTCCCTCGACCGACGGGCCCACCGCGACGAGGCCGTCGCGGCCTTCGGCCTCGACCCGGCGCGGCCGACCCTGCTCGTCACGGGTGGTTCGACCGGTGCGCGGCGGCTGAACGAGACCATGTCGCGGGCGGCCGTCAGCGTGCTCGGCGCCGGCTGGCAGATCCTGCACATCACGGGTGAGAAGTCCGATCTCACCTCGACCGACCTCGACGGCCACCACCTCCTCCGGTACTGCGACCGCATGGACCTCGCGCTCTCGGCGGCGGACTTCGTCGTCTCCCGGGCCGGCTCGGCCACGGTCAGCGAGCTCACCGCGCTCGGGTTGCCCTCGGTGCTGGTCCCGTACCCGGTGGGCAACGGCGAACAGCGACACAACGCCACCGACGTCGTCGGTGCCGGGGGAGCACTGCTCGTCGCCGACGCCGACTTCACGCCCGCCTGGGTCGAGCGCACGCTCGTCCCCCTGCTGCTCGACCGGGCCGTCGTGGCGGACATGGCCGTCCGCGCCGCCTCGGTCGGGGTGCGCGACGGCACCGACCGCACGGTCGACCTCGTCCTCGACGCCGTGGGCCGCGCCTCCTCGTCCTCCCCGAACCCCGACCTCAGCGAGACATCATGATCAAACCCGACCTCGACCAGCCGATCCCCGCCGAACTCGGTGCCGTCCACTTCGTCGGCATCGGCGGCTCCGGGATGAGCGGCATCGCCCGGGTCTTCCTCGCCGCCGGCCACCGTGTCACCGGGTCGGACGCCCGCGACAGCGCGGCCGTCGAGTCGCTCCGGGCGGCCGGCGCCGAGATCGTGATCGGCCACGACGCGGCCAACGTCGGCGACGCCGACACGCTCGTGGTGACCGGCGCCCTCTGGCAGGACAACCCCGAGTACCAGCTCGCGTTGTCGAAGGGACTGCCCGTCCTGCACCGCTCGCAGGCGCTCGCCTGGCTCGTCGGGCAGCAGCGGCTCGTCTCGGTCGCCGGGGCGCACGGGAAGACCACGTCCACCGGCATGATCGTCACCGCCCTGCTCGCCGCGGGGCACGACCCGAGCTTCGTGAACGGCGGGGTCATCCAGTCGTTGGGCGTCAGCGCCCGTGGCGGTGACGACGACCTGTTCGTCGTCGAGGCCGACGAGTCCGACGGCTCGTTCCTGCTCTACGACACCTCGGTCGCCCTGATCACGAACGTCGACGCCGACCACCTCGACCACTACGGCTCGCACGAGGCGTTCGACGACGCCTTCGTCCGGTTCGCGTCGGCAGCGCGCGAGTTCGTCGTCGTCTCGAGCGACGACGACGGTGCCGTCCGTGTCACCGAACGCCTCGACCACCCGCGCGTCGTGACCTTCGGCGAGGCCGCCGACGCCGACGTCCGCCTGAGCGACGTCGCCACGACCGGTCCGGTCTCGTTCACCCTGCACGCCCAGGGTCGTTCGTGGCCCGTGCAGTTGCGCGTGCCCGGGCGGCACAACGCCGTCAACGCCGCCGGTGCCTTCGCGGTCCTCGTCGGCCTGGGCGTCGACGCGGAGGCCGCCATCGCGGGTCTCGAGACCTTCGGCGGCACCGAGCGGCGGTTCGAACTGCACGGCGTCGTGCGGGGCGTCAGCGTGTACGACGACTACGCCCACCACCCCACCGAGGTCGCCGCCGCGCTGCAGGCGGCGCGTTCCGTGGTCGGCGACGGGCGCCTCATCGCCGTGCACCAACCCCACCTCTACAGCCGCACGCGGATGATGGCCGGCGAGTTCGCCGAGACCTACGAGCGACTCGCGGACCACACCATCGTGCTCGACGTGTACGGCGCGCGCGAGGACCCCGAGCCCGGCGTCACCGGCGCGCTGGTGTCCGAACGCTTCGCCGACCCCGACCGCGTCGACTTCGTGTCCGACTGGCAGGCCGCGGCGGACCGGACGGCCGAGGTCGCTCGAGAGGGCGACTTCGTCATCACGCTCGGCTGCGGCGACGTCTACCGCATCGTGCCGCAACTGCTCGGCTCACTCGACGCGGCCCACGAACCCGTCGTCGCCGTCGCGGAGGACTCCGCGGAGTGACTCGTCACGACAGGTCCGTGGTGTCGGGGGCCCTCCGATGAAGCGGCCCGACGGATTCGACGAACCAGAAGACACCCCGACTCCTCCGGCGGCGCCCAACCGACGCCGTCGGGGACGGGACCCGGAGGCCACCGGGCCCGTCCCCGTCGTCGGTGCCTCGCGGCCTCCCCGAGGTGCTGCCGGTGACTCGCGGGCGGCCGACGCCGACGCATCCGATCCGTCGTCCCCGTCGTCGCTCAAGGGCCGCCTCGAGTCGATCACCGGAGCCCCCGCGGCCTGGCGGGACCGCCTGACGAAGCCCTCGACCTCCGACGCGAGCGATCACCCCGGGCGGGTCGCACCTCGGGGCTCCGAGCCTCCGCGCATCGAGGCACCCGACGGCACGGCCGCCGAGGCCAAGGCACGAGCCGTCGCGGCACGCCGGCAGGCGCGTCGGGCATCGAGCGAACGGAGGCGCGTCGAGCGCGTCGAGGTCCGTCGCTTCACGCGTCGCAGCCGACACCGTCGGGCGACCCTGGTGTCGCTCGGGGCCGTCGTGCTCCTCCTCGTCGCGTCCGTCGTGGTCGCCGTGTTCACGCCGCTCCTGTCGTTGCAGACCATCCGTGTCGAGGGGACGGACCGCGTCGACGCCGCGGCCGTGCAGACCGCCCTCGACGGGCAGCTCGGCACGCCCCTCGCCCTCATCGACTTCGACGAGGTCACCCGCGAGCTCGGGGCGTTCCCCCTGATCGCCAGCTACGTGACCGAGACCGCTCCGCCCCACACGCTCGTCGTGCGCATCCAGGAGCGGCAGCCTGTCGCCACGGTCGCCGCGGGGGAGGGGTTCGACCTCGTCGACCCGGCCGGCGTCGTGGTCCAGACGCTCGACGCCCGGCAAGAGGGAGTACCCCTGGTCGACGTCGGGGGAGCAGCCCTCGACGGCCCCGCGTACCGTTCGGTGGCCGAGGTGCTGCTGGCCTTGCCGGTCACGTTGCGTTCGACCGTCGACACCGTGACGGCGTCGACGGCCGACGACGTGACCCTGCAACTCACCTCGGGTGAGCGGGTCGTGTGGGGCAGCGCCGACGAGTCGGCGAAGAAGGCCCAGGTGCTCACCGGACTCATCGCCGACCAGGCCCGGCGCGACCCGGGCGCGAGCGTCGAGTACGACGTGTCCGCGCCCGACAACGGGATCATCAGGACGAGATGAGAGGGTGTGTTCGCGACACGCTGGCCACCCTGGCGACAGCGCCTGCGGCGCACCCATACCTTGTGACTGCAGAACTTGCATACCATGTACAACTTTAACCTTCAACTGCAGAGTTAAGGTTCAAGCGGAGGCCCGGACGTGACAACGAACCATAACTACCTAGCCGTGATCAAGGTCGTCGGTGTCGGCGGCGGTGGCGTCAACGCCGTCAACCGCATGATCGAACTCGGGCTCCGCGGGGTGGAGTTCATCGCCATCAACACGGACGCCCAGGCGCTGCTGCTGAGCGATGCCGACGTCAAGCTCGACGTCGGTCGCGAACTCACCCGGGGCCTCGGCGCCGGTGCCGACCCCGAGGTCGGGCGCCGCGCGGCGGAGGACCACGCCGAAGAGATCGAGGAAGCCCTCGCGGGTGCCGACATGGTCTTCGTCACGGCCGGCGAGGGCGGTGGCACCGGCACGGGCGGGGCCCCGGTCGTCGCCCGCATCGCGAAGTCGATCGGCGCACTGACCATCGGTGTCGTCACCAAGCCCTTCGGCTTCGAGGGCAAGCGCCGTCAGGCCCAGGCCGAAGCCGGCGTGGCCGCCCTGAAGGACGAGGTCGACACCCTCATCGTCGTCCCCAACGACCGCCTGCTCGAGATCAGCGAACGCGGCATCAGCATGGTGGAGGCCTTCGGCACGGCCGACCAGGTGCTCCTCGCCGGTGTCCAGGGCATCACCGACCTGATCACCACGCCCGGTCTCATCAACCTCGACTTCGCCGACGTCAAGTCGGTCATGCAGGGTGCCGGCTCGGCCCTCATGGGCATCGGATCGTCGCGGGGCGCGGACCGCGCCATCAAGGCGGCCGAGCTGGCCGTGGCGTCTCCGCTCCTCGAGGCGAGCATCGACGGCGCACACGGGGTCTTGTTGTCCATCCAGGGCGGTTCCAACCTGGGCATCTTCGAGATCAACGACGCGGCGCGCCTGGTGCAAGAGGCCGTCCACGCCGAGGCCAACATCATCTTCGGTGCCGTGATCGACGACACCCTCGGTGACGAGGTCCGCGTGACGGTCATCGCGGCGGGGTTCGACGGTGGTGAGCCCTCGACGAAGGTGAAGGATCGCCGGTCGAGCTTCGTCGACTCCGACGGCCCCACGGCGACCTCGGTCGCCGGCGTCTCGGCCATCGCCGACAGCGGTGCGACGCACGAGCCCGCGGCGTGGAAGCGGCCCGAAGAGCCCGCGACCCAGGCCGTCGACCCGGCCTTCGACGACGGTGACGACGACCTCGACGTCCCGGACTTCCTCAAGTAACGACGAGTGACCGATCCGAAGAGTGTCGACGGCGACCTGGGCGAGCGTCTCGCCCGGGTCGCCGCGGCCGTCGACGACGCCTGCACCGCTGTGGGACGCTCTCCGGGCGAGCTCACGACGATCGTCGTCACGAAATTCCATCCGCCCGGCCTCATCAGGGCGTTGTACGCCCTCGGGGTCCGCGACGTCGGCGAGAACCGTCACCAAGAGGCGCAGACCAAGGCCGTCGAATTGGACGACCTCGACGGACTCCGGTGGCACTTCGTGGGCCAGTTGCAGTCGAAGAAGGCGCGCCAGGCCCGGCGCTACGCGGACGCCGTCCACTCGCTCGACCGTGACTCGGTCGTCGACGCGCTCTCGGACGACTCCGGGTCCCTCGTCGACGGATTCGTCCAGGTCAACCTGACCGACGACCCCGGCCGCGGGGGAGTGGCCGAGCACGAGGTCGAGCGGCTCGCCGAGCGGGTGCTCTCGACCCCGGGGCTGCGACTGCGCGGCGTCATGGCCGTGGCCCCCCTGGGTGAGGAGGCGCGTCCGGCCTTCGCGCGCCTCCGTGCGGTCTCCGAAAGGGTGCGGTCCCTCGAGACCACTGCCGACGCGATCTCGGCCGGCATGTCTCCCGACTTCGTCGAGGCCGTCGCCGAGGGCGCGACACACCTACGGATCGGCACGGCAATCACGGGTTCTCGCCCCGATGCTCGTTAATGTCGGTCCTGACGATCCACTGACTCGGAGGAACACCATGGCCAACCCGCTGCGCAAGACGATGGTCTATCTGGGCCTCGCCGACGAAGAGCTCGAGTACGACGAGCAGCCTCACGAACGAGCGCAGCCCCAGCAGTCGCCGCGACCGCAGGCGGCCGCCCAGGCTCCGGCTCCCGTCGCCCCGGTCCACTCGGCTCCCGCCGCCCCCGCGCCCACCCGCGCCCCCGTGACGCCGCTGCGTCGCTCCTCGACCCCGAAGAACACGGTGCCCCACGACATGAACGAGATCCTGACGGTCCACCCCCGCGAGTACAAGGACGCCCAGGCGATCGCCGAGAGCTTCCGTGACGGCATCCCGGTGATCATCAACCTGTCGCAGATGACCGAGGCGGACGCCCGTCGTCTGGTCGACTTCGCCAGCGGTCTCTCGCAGGGGTTGTACGGCAAGATCGAGCGCGTGACCAACAAGGTCTTCCTGTTGTCGCCGGCGCACATCGCGGTGAGCGGTGATCAGGCTGAGGTAGAATCCGACATCGAAGCGTCGTTCTTCGCCCAGTCGTGACGAGTCCGTCGTCGCGGCTCCTCTGCGTCGACGTGACGACCTGCCCGTCCGCGAGTCTCCTCGCGCCGACTCGTGTGAGCTGATGACCCCCCGATGATCACTTACCTGATCGCCACGATCGCGTACTACGCGTTGCTGATCTTCTTCCTGCTCATGTGGGCCCGCTTCGTGCTCGACCTCGCGCAGTCGTTCAGCCGCGGGTGGCGCCCCAAGGGGCCGGTGCTCGTCATCGCCGAAGTGGCCTACACGGTGACCGACCCGCCCATCCGCCGCGTGCGGAAGATCCTGCCCCCCGTGCGGCTCGGATCGGTCGCGCTCGACTTCGGCTGGAGCATCATCATGCTGGCCGTCATCATCCTGATGAGCGTCGCCTCCGGGCTCCGCACCTTCGGCTGACCACGTCGTCCGTGGACGACAGGGTAGGCTCACTGCAGCGCCCGAACGGCACGATCCCGGCCCGACCGGGCCCCGCTCCTCTACGGTGTAGAAGAACGACCCAGACCACGATCACACGATCCAACAGATGCACGAGGTGACGGCAATGGCTTTGACGCCGGAAGACGTAGTCAACAAGCGGTTCCAGCCGACGAAGTTCCGCGAGGGATACGACCAAGACGAGGTCGACGACTTCCTCGACGAGGTCGTCGCCGAGCTGCGACGTCTCAACCAGGAGAACGACGAGCTGCGTCAGCGCCTCTCGTCCGGCGACTCCGCCCCCGTGGCGCAAGCCGCTCCCGTCTCGGCTCCGGTGGCCAGCGCGCCGGCTCCTGCGTCGGCACCGGCTCCCGCGTCGGCGCCCGAGGCCGTCGAGCCCGAGCCGGTCGTCGAGTCCGAGCCCGTCGTCGCGGCCCCGGCCGCCGTCGCGTCCGCTCCGGCCTACTCCGCCCCCGCGGTGTCCGAGGCCGACGAGACCAGCAGCACCAACAGCCTGCTGCAGCTCGCTCGCCGTCTGCACGAAGAACACGTCCGCGAGGGCGTCGAGAAGCGCGACCAGCTCATCGCCGAAGGCCACGCGACCGCGGCCCGTCTGGTGTCCGAGGGCGAGGCCCGCCAGCGTGAGGTCGTCGCCGAGGCCGAGACGAAGTCCCGCGACATCATCGGTGCCGCCGAGACCCAGCAGCGCGAGATCCTCGACCGCCTCAACACCGAGCGGTCGAGCGTCGAGCGTCGCATCGACGACCTGCGCTCGTTCGAGCGTGACTACCGCTCCAAGCTCAAGAGCTACATCGAGGGTCAGCTGCACGAGCTCGACGGCGAGGGCACCGGCGAGGCCGGTCGGCCCACTCCGGCCAGCGCCCAGGGCTTCGGCTCGAACTAAGGACTTGTCGAGCGACAAGCCCGCCACGAAGGCCAGCGTCCGCGTTCTCGCGACGCTGGCCTTCGTCGCTGTCGTGGCCTACGGCCTCGACCAGGGCACCAAACTGCTGGTCACCCGGACTCTCGTCGAAGGAGGTTCCGTCGACGTCGTCGGCGAGTTCTTCCAGTTGCACTTCGTCAAGAACCCCGGTGCCGCCTTCTCGTTCGCGAGCGGGTCGACGTGGATCTTCTCGATCGCCGCCGCCGGCGTCGCCGTCGCGATCCTGGTCGTGGCCCGACGCATCCGATCGCTGGCCTGGTCGATCATGCTGGGCATGCTGCTCGGCGGCACCCTCGGCAACCTGACGGACCGCCTGCTCCGAGAGCCGTCGTTCGGCCAGGGGCACGTGGTCGACTTCATCTACTTCCCCTCCCTGCTGCCGGCCATCTTCAACGTCGCCGACGTCTTCATCGTGTCCAGCATGGGATTGCTCCTCCTGCTCACGCTGCTGGGCATCGGGCTCGACGGCACGCGCACGCCGAGCGCCGGCAAGTCGGCTCGACCGGCGGGCGACGGTCGCGACGGCGACCCTCAAGTGGCCGGCTCCACGGCCGTCGGCGACCCGGGCACGTCCGGTGACGAGCCCGGCGGTCCCGTCGACACGACGCCTCCTGCCGATCACCGGAGCGCCTCGTGAGCGAGACGCGCGCCCTCCCGGTCCCCGACGGGCTCGCCGGCGAACGTGTCGACGCCGCCCTGGCCAAGCTGCTCGGCTTCAGCCGGACCTTCGCGGCCGAGGTCGCCGCCTCGGGCGGGGTGACGGTCGACGGGCGCACGGTCGGCAAATCGGACCGGCTCGAGGCCGGTGCGTGGCTCGACGTCACATGGTCACCGCGTGAGGCACCGGCCGTGGTCGCCGTCGAGGTGCCCGGCATGGCGGTCGTCCACGACGACGACGAGATCGTGGTCGTCGACAAGCCGGTCGGAGTCGCAGCACACCCGTCGGTGGGCTGGACGGGACCGACGGTGCTCGGCGGACTCGCCGCCGCGGGCTTCACCGTGTCGACCTCGGGCGCGTCCGAGCGTGCAGGCATCGTGCACCGCCTCGACGTCGGAACGAGCGGCCTCATGGTCGTCGCCAAGACCGAGCGGGCCTACACCCTGCTCAAACAGGCGTTCCGCGAACGCACCGTCGAGAAGATCTACAACGCGGTCGTCCAGGGCCACCCCGACCCGTTGACCGGGACGATCGACGCACCCATCGGGCGGCATCCGTCGTCCGACTGGAAGTTCGCCGTGGTCGTCGACGGCAAGCCGTCGGTCACCCACTACGAGACCGTCGAGGCGTTCCCGTCGGCGTCGTTGCTCGAGATCCACCTCGAGACGGGTCGGACCCACCAGATCCGCGTCCACATGGCCGCCCAGCGACACCCGTGCGTCGGTGACGCGACCTACGGAGCCGACCCGACGCTGTCGGCGACCCTCGGTCTCACGCGGCAGTGGCTGCATGCCGTCCAGCTCGGATTCCGACACCCCGGTACGGGTGAGCCGGTGGTCTACCGCTCGACCTACCCCAGCGACCTGCAGCACGCCCTCGACGTCCTCCGTCACGGTTAGGCTGTTCCCCTAGTCGCCAGATCCACCACCAGACGAGGAGCCCCGTGGCCTCGAGCAAAGACTCATTCGTCCATCTGCACGTGCACAGCGAGTACTCGATGCTCGACGGCGCCGCCCGGGTCAAACCGTTGGTCACCGAGGCCGCCGCCCAGGGCATGCCCGCGGTGGCGGTCACCGACCACGGCAACGTGTTCGGTGCGTACGACTTCTGGAAGACGGCGACCGAGGCGGGCGTCAAACCCATCATCGGCACCGAGGCTTACATCACACCGGGCACGCACCGGGGCGACAAGACTCGCGTGCGCTGGGGCGACGGTGGACGAGACGACGTGTCGGGCTCCGGTGCCTACACGCACATGACGCTGTTGTCCGAGAACACCACGGGCATGCACAACCTGTTCCGGCTCTCGTCCCGGGCCTCGCTCGAGGGCTACTACTTCAAGCCGCGCATGGACCGCGAGCTGCTCTCCCAGTACTCCGAGGGCCTCATCGCGACGACCGGCTGCCCGAGCGGCGAGGTCCAGACCCGCCTGCGGCTCGGCCAGTACGACGAAGCGCTCAAGGCGGCCTCCGACTTCCGCGACATCTTCGGCCGCGAGAACTACTTCGCCGAGATCATGGACCACGGGCTCGGCATCGAGCGGCAGATCATGGGCGACCTGTTGCGCCTGGCGAAAGACCTCGACCTGCCCCTCGTCGCGACGAACGACCTCCACTACACGCACGAGCACGACGCGACCAGCCACGCTGCTCTCCTCTGCGTCCAGTCCGGCTCGACGCTGAACGACCCCAACCGGTTCAAGTTCGACGCCGACGAGTTCTACCTCAAGTCCGCCCAGCAGATGCGGCACCTCTTCCGCGACCACCCCGAGGCCTGCGACAACACGCTCCTCATCGCCGAGCGCTGCGACGTGCAGTTCAACACCTCGGCCAACTACATGCCGCGTTACCCGGTGCCCGAGGGCGAGACCGAAGAGACCTGGTTCATCAAAGAGGTCGAGAAGGGGCTCGTGTACCGCTATCCCGCGGGCATCCCGGACGACGTGCGCAAGCAGGCCGAATACGAGATCGGCGTCATCACCGGCATGGGCTTCCCCGGCTACTTCCTCGTGGTCGCCGACTTCATCAACTGGTCCAAGGAGAACGGCATCCGGGTCGGTCCGGGCCGTGGTTCGGGGGCCGGCTCGATGGCCGCCTACGCCATGCGCATCACCGATCTCGATCCTCTGCGCCACGGTCTGATCTTCGAGCGGTTCCTCAACCCCGATCGCGTGTCCATGCCCGACTTCGACGTCGACTTCGACGACCGTCGTCGCGGCGAGGTGATCCAGTACGTCACCGAGAAGTACGGAGACGAACGCGTCGCCCAGATCGTCACGTACGGCACCATCAAGGCCAAGCAGGCCTTGAAAGACAGTTCACGGGTGCTCGGGTTCCCCTTCGGCATGGGTGAGAAGCTCACCAAGGCCATGCCCCCCGCCGTGATGGGCAAGGACATCCCGCTCACCGGCATCTTCGACAAGCAGCACGAGCGCTACAAAGAGGCCGGCGACATCAGGACGGTCGTCGAGTCCGACCCCGAGGCCAAGACCGTCTTCGACACGGCGTTGGGGCTCGAGGGCCTGAAACGTCAGTGGGGCGTGCACGCGGCAGGCGTCATCATGTCGAGCGATCCGCTCATCGACATCATCCCGATCATGAAGCGCGAGCAGGACGGGCAGATCGTCACGCAGTTCGACTATCCGGCCTGCGAGTCGCTGGGCCTGATCAAGATGGACTTCCTGGGGCTGCGGAACCTCACGATCATCAACGACGCCCTCGACAACATCAAGACGAACCGCGGTTTCGACCTCGTGCTCGAAGACCTCGAGCTCGACGACCGGGGGGCCTACGAGTTGCTGGGTCGCGGCGACACGCTCGGGGTGTTCCAACTCGACGGCGGGCCCATGCGCGGGCTCCTCCGGCTGATGAAGCCCGACAACTTCGAAGACATCTCGGCCGTCATCGCGCTGTACCGCCCGGGGCCCATGGGCGCGAACTCGCACACGAACTACGCGCTCCGCAAGAACGGCGCGCAAGACATCACCCCGATCCACCCCGAGCTCGAAGAGCCGCTCAAAGAGATCCTGTCGACCAGCTACGGGCTGATCATCTACCAAGAGCAGGTCATGGCCATCGCGCAGAAGGTCGCCGGCTTCTCGCTCGGTCAGGCAGACATCCTCCGGCGGGCCATGGGCAAGAAGAAGAAGTCCGAGCTCGACAAGCAGTACGCCGGGTTCGAGCAGGGCATGTTCGACAACGGCTTCTCGCCCGATGCCGTCAAGATGCTCTGGGACATCCTGCTGCCCTTCTCGGACTACGCCTTCAACAAGGCGCACTCCGCGGCGTACGGCGTCGTCTCGTACTGGACGGCCTATCTCAAGGCCCACTACCCGGCCGAGTACATGGCCGCCCTGCTCACCAGCACGGGGGACTCCCGCGACAAGCTGGGTCTCTACCTCAACGAGTGTCGCCGCATGGGCATCAAGGTGCTGCCACCCGACGTCAACGAATCCATCGGCTTCTTCGCGGCCGTCGGCGACGACATCCGCTTCGGCATGGGTGCCGTGCGCAACGTCGGCTTCAACGTCGTCGACCATGTCATCGCCGCGCGCAAAAAAGAGGGGGCGTTCACCTCGTTCCACGACTTCCTGCGCAAGGTGCCGCTCCCCGTGGCGAACAAGCGCACCGTCGAGTCGCTCGTCAAGGCCGGCGCATTCGACTCCCTGGGGTCGACGCGGCGTGCCCTCGTCGAGATCCACGAGTCCGCCGTCGAGGCGGCGGTCAGCGAGAAGAGGGCCGAGGCGAACGGTCAGGTCGGCTTCGACTTCGACTCCCTGTGGGACGAGCCGCAGGACGTCCAGCACGTGCCCGAACGTCCTGAGTGGTCCAAGCGCGACAAGCTGGCCTTCGAGCGCGACATGCTGGGCCTGTACGTCTCCGACCACCCGCTCGCGGGCCTCGAGCTCCCCTTGGCCAAGCATGCCCAGACGACGGTCACCGACATCCTGGCGAGCGACCCCGCGACCATCGACGGCGAGACGGTCACGATCGCGGGGCTCATCACCAGCGTGCAGCACCGGGTCGCACGCAACTCGGGCAACCCCTACGGAATCATCACCGTCGAGGACTTCGGGGGCGAGATCTCCGCCATGTTCCTCGGCAAGACCTACCAAGAATTCGGGCCGTCGCTCGTCGGGGACTCGATCATCGTCCTGAAGGGTCGGGTCAGCGTCCGCGACGACGGCATGAACATGCACGCCGCGAGCATGTTCATGCCCGACCTCGGTGTCGGCGTGAACCACGGGCCGCTGCTCCTGCAGATGCCCGAGCACCGGGCGACGCACGACACGGTCACCGAGCTGGCAGCGGTGCTCGGGCGTCACGCCGGCGGCACCGAAGTCCGTCTCCGACTCGTCAAGGGCGAAGCCGCACGGGTCTTCGAGATCCCCATGCCGGTCGACGTCACGGCCGACCTGTTCGGCGAACTGAAGAGCCTGCTGGGCCCCGGCTGCCTCGTCTGAGGTGGCCGGTGCTCCGGCGGGTCCTGGTGCCCCGACCGGTTCCGGCGCCCGGCATCCGTTCGGCGTCAGTCCTCGAGGTGGACCGGTCTCAGGTACCGACGGTCGTGGTACAGCAGGGCGTCGTCGTCCTCGCCCACCCCGCCGGTTCCGATGCGCACGACCACGACGGCGTTGCCGTGGACGGGCACCCGCTCGACGATCGTCCCGGCCATCCACGCGGTCACGCCCGCGAGCAGAGGTACCCCGTTCGGACCGTCGGTCCAGTGGTCGCCCGCGAAGCGTTCGGCGGCGGGTCCCGCCATGCGGCGGGCGAGGTCGCGGTTGCGCAGGCCGAGCAGATGCACGATGACCTGGTCCGTCTCCGAGACGGCGGGCCACGAGCTCGCCGTCCTGGCCATGTTGAACGTCGCGAGGGGCGGCACGGCGGCCAGCGACGCCAGCGACGTCGCCGTGAACCCGACCGGTGTGCCCTCGTCGTCACGCGCCGTGACGATGGCCACGCCCGCGGCGTGTCGTCGGAAGGCCTCCTTGAACACCTCGAGAGAGTCGTCGGGCCGCGGAGCAGCCGCGTTGTCGTCCGTCATGCTCCCGACCCTACTGACTAGGCTGGACGAGCCATGATCCAGACCACAGATCTGCGCGGTCTCGCGCCGACCCACGCCCAGCTGCTCGACCTCGTCCCCCGGTCCCACGCCGACGTGGGCGCCGCGACGGACGCCGCCCGGCGACTGGTCGACGACGTCCGCGAGCGGGGCGCGGCCGCACTGCGGGACCAGGCCGCGCGCTTCGACGGCGTCCGTCCCGACGCCCTGCGCGTCACGACGCAGACCATCGACGAGGCCGTCGCGGCCCTCGACCCGCTGGTCAAGGAGGCGCTGGTCGAGTCGATCGCGCGCGTCACCCAGGCCAGCCGCGCCCAGGTCCCGGCGCCCACCACGACCCGCCCGGCGGCGGGGGCGACGATCGAGCAGCGGTGGCAGCCCGTCACGCGGGCCGGCGTGTACGTCCCCGGCGGCAAGGCCGTGTACCCCTCCAGCGTGGTGATGAACGTCGTCCCGGCTCAGGTCGCGGGGGTGTCGTCGATCGCCCTCGTCTCTCCGGCGCAGCGCGAACACGGCGGGGGAGTCCACCCCGTCATCCTGGGTGCCGCCGGTTTGCTCGGCATCGACGAGGTCTACGCGATCGGGGGCGCCGGAGCGATCGGTGCGCTCGCCTACGGCGTGCCCGAGCTCGAGCTCGAGCCGGTCCAGGTCATCACCGGTCCCGGCAACAACTTCGTCGCCGCCGCGAAGCAACTCGTTCGCGGTCGTGTCGGCATCGATTCCGTGGCCGGTGCGACCGAGATCCTCGTCATCGCGGACGACTCGGCCGACGCCACGTTGGTCGCCGTCGACCTCATCAGCCAGGCCGAGCACGACGAGGAGGCCTCGGCCGTCCTCGTGACGGACTCCGCGCCCTTCGCCGAGGCCGTCGTCGCCGAACTGACCAGGCTCGTGCCCCGCACCCTCAGCGCCGCCCGGGTCCGGACGGCCCTCTCGGGTCGGCAGTCGGCGGTGGTCCTCGTCGACGACCTCCAGCAGGCTGCTGCCTTCAGCAACGCCTACGGCCCCGAGCACCTCGAGGTCCAGACCCGTGACGACGACGCGGTCCTGGCCGACATCACCGACGCCGGAGCGATCTTCGTGGGGCCCGACACGCCCGTCAGCCTGGGTGACTACCTCGCCGGGTCGAACCACGTCCTGCCCACCAGCGGTCAGTCGCGCTTCTCGTCGGGGCTCGGGGCGTTCACGTTCCTCCGACCGCAGCAGATCGTCCGGTACGACGCCGAGGCCCTGGGTGCCGTGGCCGAGCGGCTCGTGGCGTTGTCGAACGCCGAGCTGTTGCCCGCCCACGGCGAGGCCGTCGCGGCCCGGTTGTCGCGCCCCTGAGCCGGGCGGGGCCTCCGCGATCCGGTGCTCGGGTGGCCTTGGCGTCCGACGTCGAGCCCGCCGTCCGATAATCTGGCCCCACCATGTTCTGCCCCTTCTGCCGCCACCCCGACTCACGAGTCGTCGACTCCCGGACCAGCGACGACGGCACGTCGATCCGACGTCGGAGGCAATGCCCCAACTGCGGTCGTCGGTTCAGCACGACCGAGACCGCGAGCCTCAACGTCGTGAAGCGCAACGGCGTCCTCGAACCGTTCAGTCGCGACAAGATCATCTCGGGTGTCCGCAAGGCCTGCCAAGGGCGCCCGGTGACGGACGGCGATCTCGCCGTGCTGGCACAGAAGGTCGAAGAGGCCGTCCGGGCGAGCGGTGCGTCGCAGATCGAGGCGAACGACATCGGTCTGGCCATCCTCCCTCCGCTCCGCGACCTCGACGAGGTGGCCTACCTCCGGTTCGCGAGCGTCTACCAGGCCTTCGACTCGCTCGAGGACTTCGAGGCCTCGATCGGACAGCTGCGCGAAGAGCACGCGTCCCGGCCGCTCTCCACCCGATCGGTCGACGAGTGAGGACCCCGTACCGCGTCCTCTTCGACGTCGTCTTCGCGAAGATGGACCCCGAGGACGCCCACCACCTCGCCTTCCGGGTCATCAAGGCGATCCCCAAGCTGGGCCTCGCCGGCCTTGTCGGGCGCTTCACGGCCCCGGCCCCGTCCCTGGCGGTCGACGCGCTCGGACTCCACTTCCCCTCGCCGTTCGGTGTCGCAGCCGGTTTCGACAAGGACGCCAAGGGCATCGCCGGCCTCGGCGCTCTCGGGTTCGGGCACGTCGAGGTGGGGACGGTGACCGCTCGACCGCAGCCCGGCAACGAACGACCTCGTCTCTTCCGACTCGTTCCCGACCTCGCGATCGTGAACCGCATGGGGTTCAACAACTCCGGGGCCCACGCGGCGGCCCTCGAACTCAGCCGGGCTCGGTCGGCTCCGTCACGGCCGGTGATCGGCGTCAACATCGGGAAGAGCCGCGTCGTCGACGTCGACGACGCGATCGACGACTACCTGGCCAGCACGCGCCTCCTGGCTCCTCTGGCGGACTACCTCGCCGTGAACGTCAGCTCGCCGAACACCCCGGGGCTCCGCGGGTTGCAAGAGCTCGAGAGGCTCGCTCCACTCCTCGAGGCCGTGCGCGACGCCGCCGGGCACACTCCGGTGTTGGTCAAGATAGCTCCCGACCTCGACGACGACGGCGTACGCCGGATCGGTGCCCTCGTCACCGAGCTCGGCCTCGCGGGCGTCATCGCGACCAACACGACGGTGTCCAGGGAAGGCCTCGCCACCGAGGGGGCGGTCGTCGAGGCCGCCGGAGCCGGCGGTCTGTCGGGTGCCCCGCTCGCCGTCCGGTCGTTAGAGGTCCTCAAGCTGGTCCGTGAGTCCGTCCCGAGCGGCATGTGCGTCATCTCGGTCGGTGGGGTCTCGAGCGCCGCCGACGTCGACGCGAGGCTCCGGGCCGGGGCCACGCTCGTGCAGGGCTACACGGCGTTCCTCTACCGAGGGCCCCTCTGGGCCCGACAGGTCAACCGGGGGCTCGTCGCCCTGGATCGGCGTCGACGCGCCACCTGACGAACCACGCGGTCGGCGAGGTCGAGAACGCGAAACGGCGCCACCCACCGGGGGTGACGCCGTTCGTCGTACGGGGAGCCGCGTCGGCTACGCGGTCGGGTACTCGCCGCGCTTGACCTGCGGCTTCGGCAGGCGCATGGGCTTGAGCTGCATCGCCCGCATCGCCGCGTACCAGCGGTTGCCCTTCCGGACGTTCTCCGCGCCGTACTTGGCAGCCAGCTTGCGGTTGACGCTCCGGCCGACGATCAGGCAGTCGACGACGGCGAGGGCGAAGAATCCCCACAGCACGAGCAGGGTGATCGACTGGATGGCCGCAGACTGCACGAGCGTCATCGCGATGACGACGACCATGATGGGGATCATGGCCTCGCCGACGCTGTAGCGGGCGTCGACGTGGTCGCGGATGAAGCGGCGCTGCGGCCCCTTGTCGCGGTCGGGCAGGAAGCGCTCCTCGCCGTTCGCCAAGCCGACGCGGGCGCGGTCGCGCTGTTCGGCGAGACGGGCACGCTGGGCCTTCTGGGCTTCTTTGCCCGAGGCCACCAGGGGCCTCTGGTTGGCGGCTTCGCGCTCGCGTCGCGTGGGCGTCGGGCGACCCTTGCCGACCGCGGTCGACTCGGGCTCGGCGACGGCGGTCGTCTCGGTCGTCTTGCTGTCTGGCTTGGCCACGGGAGATCCTCAGGGTTGTCCGAGTTCCTAAGATTACCTGCATGAGCGACTCGCAGCATCCCGTCCGACCGACCGATCCCCGTACTGTCAGCGAACTCGCGGAGGCCGTGCACGCGGGTCTGCCCGCGACGATCGCCGACCTGGGTGCCCTCGTGCGCATCCCTTCCGTCTCGTGGGACGCCTTCGACCCCGAGCACGTGAGACGTAGTGCCGAGGCCGTGGCCGCCCTGGTCGAGGGGACGGGCCTCTTCGACGAGGTGACCGTGAGCCGGGCGCCGATCGGCGAGGGCGGCCCCCTCGGCCAGCCCGCCGTGCTCGCCCGACGCCCGGCCCGCGAGGGCAAGCCGACCGTCCTTCTGTACGCCCACCACGACGTGCAGCCGCAGGGCGACGACGCCGACTGGGACACCCCTCCGTTCGAACCGACCGTGAAGGGCGACCGGCTGTACGGGCGTGGGGCGTCCGACGACAAGGCCGGCGTGATGACGCACGTCGCGGCGCTGCGCGCGGTGCACGAGGTGCTCGGAGACGACCTCGGTGTCGGCGTCTCGTTGTTCATCGAGGGCGAGGAGGAGTTCGGTTCCCGCTCCTTCGCCGACTTCCTCGTGCAGCACGAAGACGAGCTCCGTGCCGACGTCATCGTCGTCGCCGACTCCGACAACTGGAGCACGACCGTCCCCGCCATCACCGTGGGCCTGCGCGGCAACGTGACCTTCCGCCTGACCGTCCGCACCTTGGCCCACGCCTCCCACTCGGGCATGCTCGGCGGCGCCGTCCCCGACGCCATGCTGGCCATGGTCAAGCTCCTCGCGACCCTGCACGACGACGAGGGCAGCGTCGCGGTCGCCGGGCTGACGAGCCGCGAGGCCGACCACCCGGAGCAGAGCGAGCAGCAGCTGCGCGACGAGAGCGGCCTGCTCGAGGGGGTGACCCCCATCGGTCGGGGTCCGATCCTGAGCCGGGTGTGGTCGCAACCGTCGATCACCGTGACGGGCATCGACGCTCCGTCGGTCGCCAACGCGTCGAACACCCTGAGTCCCGAGGTGTCCGTCCGCATCAGCGCCCGCATCGCTCCCGGGCAGACCGCCGAGGACGCCTACGCCGCCCTGGACGCGCACCTGCGCGCGCACGCACCGTTCGGCGCCCACGTCCAGATCGAAGACGTCGACCGGGGCGACCCCTTCCTGGTGGACACCACGGGCACGGCGATCGCCGACGCGACCGTCGCGATGACCGAGGGGTGGGGCGAGGCCCCGGTCCAGACGGGCATCGGCGGGTCGATCCCGTTCATAGCCGACCTCGTGCGCACGTTCCCCGAAGCCCAGATCCTCGTGACCGGCGTCGAGGATCCCGACACCCGAGCGCACAGCCCGAACGAGTCCCAGCACCTCGGAGTCCTCCACCGGGCCGTCCTCAGCGAGGCGATCCTGTTGGCGCGCCTCGACGCGAGGGGCTGACCGGTCCGCCCGCGCCTCCCCACCACCGGCGACACCCGGGGAGGCGCGGGTCCGGAACAAAACGAGGCTTCGCTTGCTTACACTGGTCGACGACGAGTGCCCCGCACTCGACCCGGCCCGAAGGAGGCACCATGACCGACATCGCAACCGCTCCCGTCGACGCGAAGGCGCACGGCGTGACGATCACGTCCACCGCCGCGGACAAGGTGAAGAGCCTGCTCACGCAAGAGGGGCGCGACGACCTCCGCCTTCGCGTGGCCGTCCAGCCCGGTGGCTGCTCGGGGCTCATCTACCAGCTCTACTTCGACGAGCGCATGCTCGACGGGGACGCCACCGTCGACTTCGACGGCGTCGAGGTCATCGTCGACAAGATGAGCGTCCCCTACCTCGACGGCGCAGCCATCGACTTCGAGGACACCATCCAGAAGCAAGGATTCACCATCGACAACCCCAACGCACAGGGCAGCTGCGCCTGCGGCGACAGCTTCCACTGATCGTCGAGGGGCTGCTCCGGTCGTCGAAGGACGACTCCGGGCCGTCCGTCGCGGGGGAGCCGGCGTCACCGAGGGGACCATCCGACAGGGTGGTCCCCTCGGTCGTACCACGACGGTTCTCGCTCGACGTCGAGAGGCTTCCGGCGCGTGCCGTGCGTTGGGGAGGCGAACCTGCGAGTAAGCTAGGCAGGTCCCCGTCAACACTGGGAACACCCCCACTGTCGTGTCATCCGAGAGGTAACAGTGCGTTCTAACCGCCGTCTTCGTTGGGCTGCCGCCCCCATGGCAGTCGTCCTGGCTCTCGTGCTAGCGGGGTGCACCACCGACCAGCTCCAGGGGTGGCTGCCCACCACCGCGGGCACGACCAACCACGTGGACCGTGTGATCGGACTCTGGGTCACCTCGTGGATCGTCCTGCTGATCGTCGGCGTGATCGTGTGGGGCCTGATCATCTGGGTCTGCGTCGCTTACCGGCGTCGCAAGGGCCAGACCGGCCTCCCGGTCCAGCTTCGCTACAACATGCCGATCGAGATCTTCTACACCGTCGTCCCCCTGATCCTCGTGCTGGGCTTCTTCGCCTTCACGGCCCGCGACCAGGCCGCCATCGAGGCACCCACCGCGAGCCCCGACGTCAAGATCGACGTCTACGCCAAGCGCTGGGCGTGGGACTTCAACTACATCGACCAGCAGAACGAAGACGAGAGCGTCTACTACCAGGGCATCCAGGCGCAAGAACTGGGTGACGGCACGATCGACGAGAGTCAGCTCCCCGAGCTCTACCTCCCCGTCGGCAAGACGGTGCAGATCGACCTCAAGTCCCGCGACGTGGCTCACTCCTTCTGGATCATCGACTTCCTCTACAAGAAGGACACGATCCCCGGCAAGACCAACTCGATGTACTTCACGCCCGAGAAAGAGGGCACGTTCAGCGGCAAGTGCGCCGAGCTGTGCGGCGAGTACCACTCGTTGATGCTGTTCAACGTCAAGGTCGTGTCGCAGTCCGAGTACGACCAGTACATCCAGACGCTCGATGCCGAGGGAAACACCGGCCTGCTGGGCGACCAGTACAACACCAACACCAACCAGCCCGGCACCGAGGCTCCCGCCAACGCCGCCGGCACCGAAGACTCCGAGAAGTAAGGCACGGTTCGATGAGCTCAGCCACCGCCACCCGTCCCACCACCGGCGGGACCTCGTCCGGTCAGAACTTCGGCGCCACGAAGGTCGGCCGCAAGGGCAACGTCGTCGTCAACTGGATCACGTCGACCGACCACAAGACGATCGGGTACATGTACCTGATCACGTCGTTCCTCTTCTTCTGCCTCGGCGGGGTGATGGCGCTCATCATCCGTGCCCAGCTCTTCGCACCGGGCCTCGAGATCGTGGCCACGAAAGAGCAGTACAACCAGCTCTTCACCATGCACGGCACGATCATGTTGCTCATGTTCGCGACCCCGCTCTTCTCGGGATTCGCCAACGTGCTCATGCCGCTGCAGATCGGTGCACCGGACGTCGCCTTCCCCCGTCTGAACGGCTTCGCGTTCTGGCTGTACTCGTTCGGCTCGATCATCGCCGTCGCCGGCTTCCTCACCCCGCAGGGTGCTGCATCGTTCGGCTGGTTCGCCTACGCACCGCTGAGTGACACGACGTTCTCGCCAGGGCTCGGCGGCAACTTGTGGGTCTTCGGCCTCGGCCTCACCGGCTTCAGCACGATCCTCGGTTCGGTGAACTTCATCACGACCATCGTCTCGATGCGTGCTCCGGGCATGACGATGTGGCGCATGCCGATCTTCACCTGGAACACCCTCATCACCTCCATCTTGGTGATCATGGCGTTCCCCGTGCTGGCGGCCGCACTCTTCGGCCTCGGGTTCGACCGCGTCTTCGACGCCCAGGTCTTCAACCCCGCGAACGGTGGCGCCATCCTCTGGCAGCACCTGTTCTGGTTCTTCGGTCACCCGGAGGTCTACATCATCGCCCTGCCGTTCTTCGGCATCGTGTCCGAGGTGTTCCCGGTCTTCAGCCGCAAGCCGATCTTCGGGTACAAGACGCTCGTCTACGCCACCATCTCGATCGCCGCCCTGTCCGTCACCGTGTGGGCCCACCACATGTACGTGACCGGCTCGGTCCTGCTGCCCTTCTTCTCGCTGATGACCATGCTCATCGCGGTGCCCACCGGCGTGAAGATCTTCAACTGGATCGGCACCATGTGGCGCGGTTCGGTGACGTTCGAGACGCCCATGCTCTGGGCCATCGGATTCCTCATCACGTTCACCTTCGGTGGTCTCACCGGCGTCATCCTGGCCTCGCCCCCGCTCGACTTCCACGTGTCCGACACGTACTTCGTCGTGGCTCACTTCCACTACGTGGTCTTCGGTACCGTCGTCTTCGCGATGTTCTCCGGGTTCTACTTCTGGTGGCCGAAGTGGACCGGCAAGATGCTCAACGAGCGTCTCGGCAAGATCCACTTCTGGATGCTGTTCGTCGGCTTCCACACCACGTTCCTCGTGCAGCACTGGCTCGGCGTGATGGGCATGCCCCGTCGCTACGCCACCTACCAGCCCGAAGACCACTTCACGTGGATGAACCAGCTCTCGACCATCGGTGCCATGTTGCTCGGTGTCTCGATCCTGCCGTTCCTCTACAACGTCTACATCACGGCTCGGCGTGCGCCCAAGGTCGAGGTCAACGATCCCTGGGGTTACTCTCGCTCGCTCGAGTGGGCCACCTCGTGCCCGCCGCCGCGACACAACTTCACGTCGATCCCGCGCATCCGTTCGGAGTCGCCGGCATTCGACCTCAACCACCCAGAGGCCGGACTGCCCGTCGGCATCGGGCCGGTGAAGGATGCCCCTGACGCCCCCACGTACGACGCGTCCAGCGAGAAAGTGAAGTAGACCTGATGAAGACCAACGCGACGCTGTTCTGGATCCTCGCGATCTTCTTCTTCCTCATGTGTGCGGTCTACGTGCTCTGGAGCCTCCTCGACACCGGTCAGGTCGAATGGGCCGGTACGCTCGGCATCGGTCTGGCCGGCATGCTCGGAGCATTCCTGGCGTTCTACATGGGTCGCTCGCACGCGACCCAGGGAGGCGAGCTTCCCGAGGACCGTCTGGACGCCAACATCGACGACGGTGACCCCGAGATGGGCTTCTTCAGCCCCTGGTCTTGGTGGCCCATCATCTTGGCCGCCGGTTGCAGCCTGATCTTCCTGGCGCTGGCCGTCGGCATGTGGATCATCTACATCGGTGCGGCCCTGACGGCCGTTGCCTTGGTCGGCTGGGTCTACGAGTATTACCGCGGAAACTTCGCACACTGACATCACTGGTCCCTCGAGTGTGAAGGGCGTCGGTCTTCGGGCCGGCGCCCTTCGTCGTGTTCGCCACGGGTGTTGTGGCCAGAGGCGAGGACTGCAGATCTGAACTGATGAGTGGCCACTGGGCCTCTCGTTCCCACGTGCGGGACAGGACGCCCTGGGCCGGCCCAGACGACCAGTTTGGTGATCGTGTGAGCCATGCGTCAGCCGCTGTCCGCCGTCCGCTGGCCGCTGCCCACGAGCCGCTCCGCTGGCTACGGGCCACGGGTTGCTGCCTCTACGGGCCGCTGGCCGCTGCCTTCGGCCAATTGCCGCTGGTCGGTGCCGAGCGCGGGTGTACAAGCGCCGGTAGCCGTAGCCTTCCCGTGGCAGTGCCTGGGCCTGGCCCGGGCCTGCGCCTGTGCTGTCACTCTGGCTCCGTATGCGTCCGTCCCGGTGGCGACGGCACCGGCGGTACCGGAGTCCTTGCTCCACACGGCTGCCTTGGGTTCGGTCGCAGGGCCGGGTTTTGGTCGTCACGGTGTCCACCGGGGTTGCGGTCGCTCCTGGTGCTGGTCGACGCGCGGTCCTGAGGCGCGGGGACGCGGCCAGGAGTGGGAGGTGGGCGCCATGGCCATGAGGCTCCGGACGACGTGAGTGAGGCTGGGGGAGTGCTGCCCGAACCACGGTTGCCGTTCTCGCCGAGCCGGGTGTGGCTCTGGATCTCGTAAAGCGACCGATGCATCGTCGGCTGTCCGGGCCAGGGAGAGGCGGCTCAGGGACGTATACAGGCTTCCTCGGGGGTTGCCGTCCTGACGGGGAACGTGGGCCTTGTCGCTGGGGACGACAGCGCCTGTGTGGTCGATCGTGACGGACTCACGCGGTCGCCGGCTGGGGATGGTGAGCACGCCCCTCGACGGAGCTGACGTCGGTCCTCCTCGCCCGGAGCGAGTGGTGGGCGAGCAAGGCAGAGTCATCCTAGGGTTCGCGTGGAGTGGACACAGGGAGGACACGAGGAAGAGTCCGGACGGTGATCGCCACTGCCGACCGTTATATGCGCTCAACCGAGGGTGTGACGTCGTGGCTGAGGAGCTGGCCGCAGGCCGCGGTGATGTCCCGATCACCGTGGCCGGGATCACTGTGTCAACTCCGGTGCAGGACTGGAGGAGTCATCATAGTCAGGTACCACGCAGCATCCTTCGGAGGAGGCCCGCTCGTGCGGTCGGCCGGGATGTCTCAGCCTCGACGGTTCTGAGGGAGATGCTGTCGCGGCGTCTCGACACTCGATCCGATGACGTCCAGAGGGTTGTCGCCGGAGATCCCATCTCACCCAACGGTTGGACTCGTCGGCTGCGCGAGCGTGGGCCGACTGAACTGCCGTTCGCCACCCCGGGAACGCCGAAGGCCCGGCCGCACACGATGTGCGACCGGGCCCAGGGGCTAACGAAGGTCAGTGTCCTTCGTCGTGGTGCGATGCCTCGATCTCGGAACGCTTCACCGGGGCGATGCGGTCCTCGAAGAAGAACGACGACGCTGATGCTCGGGCCCGCTGCAGAGCGGTGATCTTGCCGTTGGCGTTCGGTCGGACCATGAGGGGCTCGTACTCGTTGAAGTCGAGCAAGCGCCAGCGCTCGTACTCGTCGAGCTGCTCGTGCACCTCGATGTACTCACCACCCGGCAGGCGAACGATGCGTCCCGACTCGTAGCCGTGAAGAGCGATCTCACGGTCCTTCTTCTGAAGGGCGAGGCAGACCCGCTTCGTGACCCAGAAGGCGATGAACGGCCCGATGATCAGGGCTGCCTGGCAGGCATGGATCACGTAGTTCAACGACAGGTGGAAGTGCGTCGCCATGATGTCGGAGCTCGCCGCTGCCCAGAGGCTGGCGTAGAACACGATGCCGGCGGCGCCGATGGCGGTACGCGTCGGAGCGTTGCGAGGACGGTCGAGGATGTGGTGCTCGCGCTTGTCGCCGGTGACCCAGGCCTCGAAGAACGGGTACAGCAGGACGACGACGATGAAGAGACCCAGGACCGTGATCGGCACGAGGATGTTCATCGAGACCGTGTAGCCGAAGGCGACGAACTCCCAGCCCGGAGGAACGAGACGAAGGGCACCGTCGGCGAAACCGATGTACCAGTCGGGTTGCGTACCTGCCGACACGGGGGAGGGGTCGTACGGGCCGTAGTTCCAGATGGGGTTGATCGTGAACAGCGAGGCGATCAACACGATGACACCGAAGACGATGAAGAAGAATCCACCGGCCTTGGCCGCGAACACGGGCATGACGGGCACGCCCACGACGTTCTGGTTCGTCTTGCCGGGGCCGGCGAACTGCGTGTGCTTGTTGATGATGAGCAACAGCAGGTGCACGCCCAGGAGGGCGATCAACAGTGCGGGGAGCAGCATGATGTGCAGCGAGTAGAACCGGCCGACCATGTCGGTACCCGGGAACTCTCCACCGAACACGAGGTACGAGATCCAGACGCCGATCACGGGGATGCCCTTGATCATGCCGTCGATGATGCGGGCACCGTTGCCGGAGAGGAGGTCGTCGGGAAGCGAGTACCCGGTGAAGCCCTCGGCCATCGCGAGGATCCAGAGCGTGAAGCCCACGACCCAGTTGATCTCGCGGGGCTTGCGGAAAGCGCCGGTGAAGTAGACGCGCAGCATGTGCAGCATGATCGCGGCCACGAACAGCAGTGCGGCCCAGTGGTGGATCTGGCGGAACAGGAGGCCGCCACGGATGTCGAACGAGATGTCGAGCGTCGAGGCCATCGCCGCCGACATGTTGAGGCCCTTGAGCGGAACGTACGAACCGTTGTAGTTGACCTCAGCCATCGAGGGCTGGAAGAAGAATGTGAGGAACGTGCCCGAGAGCAGGATCACGACGAACGAGTAGAGAGCGACCTCGCCCAACATGAACGACCAGTGGTCAGGGAAGATCTTTCGACCCACCTCTTTGACCAAGCCGGACATGCTCGTGCGCTCGTCGATGTAGTTGGCCGTCGCGCCGAGGAATTTGTTGGTCTTCGTCGGTGCGAAGGCAGGTGCCTTGCCGATGTTCTCGGACGTGGCCGGTTCGGCACCGTGTGCCGGGGTGGTGGTGATCACTTTTCGCGCTCCCAGAAGCTCGGGCCCACAGGTTCGTGGAAGTCGCTCTGCGCGACGAGGTACCCGTCGGCGTCGACAGTGATGGGCAGCTGCGGCAGGGGGCGCTTGGCGGGCCCGAAGATGACTTCGCAGTTGTTCGTCACGTCGAACGTGGACTGGTGGCAGGGGCAGAGCAGGTGGTGTGTCTGCTGTTCGTAGAGGGCCACGGGGCACCCGACGTGCGTGCAGATCTTCGAGTAGGCGACGATTCCGTCGTACTGCCAGTCTTCGCGTCCCTCGGCCGGGTTGAGGTCTTCCGGCTTCAGGCGCATGAGAAGGACGGCCGCTTTGGCTTTCTCTTCGAGCAGGTGTTCTGATTCGTTGAGGTTCTCGGGGATGACGTGGAACACGGAACCGAGGGTGACGTCCGACGCCTTGATGCGGGTCCCGGAGGGGTCGGCGGCGAGGTGCATGCCTTCTTCCCACAAGGTGTGGCGGAGGACCGCGTTGGGGTCTTCCGCAGGTGCGAGGTCGCGGAACAGCACCACGGCGGGGAGGGGCGTCGCGACGAGAGCGCCGATCAGGCTGTTGCGGATCAGCGAACGACGACCGAAGCCGCTCTCGTGATTGCCCAGTGCGAAGACCTCGACGGCCTTCTCACGCGTCGGCTCGGAGCCACGCGTGTCGTGGCGCATCTCGGTGATCTCTCGCGCCGGCATGAGGGTCTTGGACCAGTGCACCGCACCGATTCCGACGGACAACAGACCGAGGGCGATCCCGAGGCCCAGGAACAGGTTGTTCAGGCGGACCGAGCCGGAGTCACCCGACGTGATCGGGAAGGCCACGTACGCGCCAATGGCCGCGATGCTGCCGACGATCGACAGGAAGAAGAACAGGCTGACCTGACGCTCCGCACGCTTCTCGACCTTGGGGTCGATGTCGGTGACGCGGTCGCGGTGGGGCGGTTCACCCGGGTTCTGGAACACGTCGGACGTCACGACCGCCGTGCCGGCCGAGACCTGTCGAGGCTCGCGCTTCTCGACAGCCGAGCCCGCCGTGGGGGCCTCGTCGTCGTGCTCTGCCATTGATTCTGCCTTTCGTGAAGTACGGAGAGAACGCGGGTCAGTTCGACCGGGCGGTCAGCCAGATGGTGATCGCGACGATCGCACCGAGCCCGAAGATCCAGATGAAGAGACCTTCGGCGACGGGGCCGAGGCTCCCGAGCTCGAATCCACCCGGCGACGGGTTGTTCTCGACGTACTTGAGGTACGTGATGATGTCGGCCTTGTCTTGGGGCGACAGGTTGAGGTCGTTGAAGACCGGCATGTTCTGCGGGCCCGTCTGCATGGCCTCGTAGATGTGGTGGGCGGTGACGCCGTCGAGTGCGGGGGCGAACTTGCCCTGGGTGAGCGCGCCACCCGCACCGGCCACGTTGTGGCACATGGCGCAGTTGATGCGGAACAGCTCGGCGCCGTTGGTCGTGTCGCCGTCGGCCTGGAGCAGCGACTCGTCGGGGATGGCCGGACCCGGGGCGAGGGAGGCGACGTAGGCGGCCATGGCGGCGACCTGCTCGTCGGAGAACTGCGTGGGCTTCTGTTCGGCCTGAGGACCGTTCACGGCCATGGGCATGCGACCGGTGCCGACCTGGAAGTCGACCGAGGCCGCCCCGACGCCGATCAGGCTGGGACCGCTGTCGGTGCCGGCGGCGCTCAGACCGTGGCAGGTCGCACAGTTCGAGGCGAAGAGCTTCTGACCCTCGTCGATGCTCTGCTGCGACGTGGCGGTGGCGCTGCTCTCGTCTGCCGAGGCGGTCGAGGAGAAGAGCGCGTAGGCACCGCCCGTGGTGAGCAGACCGACGAGCAGGAGGGAGGCGGTGGCGACGGGGCCGCGACGGCCGGCCTTCTTGGTGCGTCGGGAGGACGAGGTTCTGGAGAACATGCTGTGCAGACGATCCAATGCCTATTTGAGGAGGTAGATGACGATGAAGAGGCCGATCCAGACGACGTCGACGAAGTGCCAGTAATACGACACGACGATGGCCGTCGTGGCCTCTTTGTGACCGAAGTTCTTGACTGCGTAGGCACGACCGATGGTGAGCAGGAAGGCGATGAGGCCACCGATGACGTGGGCGCCGTGGAAGCCGGTCGTCATGTAGAAGGCCGAGCCGTAGGCGCTGGAGCTGAGGGTGACGTGCTCGGAGATCAGCGTCGCGTACTCGAACACCTGGCCGCAGACGAAGACCGCGCCCATGGCGTAGGTGAGGAAGAACCACTCGACCATGCCCCAGCGGCCGACCTGGAACAGGCGGCCGGTACGGTGCGGCTGCATGCGCTCGGCCGCGAACACGCCGAACTGGCAGGCGACCGAGGACAGCACCAGGGTGATGGTGTTGGTCAGCGCGAACGGCACGTTGTGCAGCGCCGTCTGGTCGGCCCACAGGCCCGGAGACGTCGAGCGGAGCGTGAAGTAGATCGCGAAGAGGCCGGCGAAGAACATGACCTCGCTGCCGAGCCACACGATGGTGCCCACGGCAACCGTGCTGGGTCGATTGACGACGGGGCCGCCAGAAGGTCTCGAGAGAGAGGTACTTGTCACGAGGTCCATTATGCCTGGTAAGTCGCTTTGGGTTTGCGCTCGAAACCCCGGGTCGGGAATTTCCCTTGACGCCGAGACATCGGGGCCGCCCGTGCTCCGCCGGTAGCCTGGGCGCATGACCTCCGAGCTCACCTGGCCCCTGATCATCGACGCGCTCCTCGTCGGTCGCGACCTCTCGATCAGCGAGGCGACGTGGTCGATGGAGCAGGTCATGACCGGCGACGTCACCCCGGCCCAGCTCGGGGCCTTCCTCGTGGCCCTGCGGGCCAAGGGGGAGACGGTGGACGAGATCGTGGGATTCCGCGACGCCGTCCTCGCCCACGCCGTGGCCCTGCCGGTCGACAGCATGGCCGTCGACATCGTCGGCACGGGCGGAGACCGTTTCGGGACGGTCAACGTCTCGACCATGGCCTCCGTCGTCGTGGCGGCCACCGGCGTGCCCGTCATTAAGCACGGCAACCGGGCGGCGAGTTCGTCGTCCGGTTCCTCGGACGTCCTGTCGGCCCTCGGCATCGACCTGACCATCGGCGCCGACCGTGTGGCCGAGGTCCTGCGCGAAGCCGGGCTGACCTTCGCCTTCGCGGCCGCCTTCCACCCGGGCTTCGGCAACGCCGCCGCCGTGCGGCGTGAGATCGGCGTCCCGACGGTCTTCAACTTCCTGGGGCCCCTCGTGAACCCGGCACGACCCGAGGCGAGTGCGGTCGGCGTCGCGTCGCTCGACAAGGTGCCGCTGATCGTGGGCGTGTTCCAGACCCGGGGCGCGACGGCGCTCGTGTTCCGCGGCGACGACGGCCTCGACGAGTTGACCACCACCGGTCACAGTCACATCTGGGAGGTCACCGGAGGGTCGGTGACCGAGCACGACCTCGACCCGCTCGAGTTGGGCATCCCGCGGGCGATCATCTCCGACCTCGTCGGCGGCGACGCGGCGTACAACGCGGCCGTCGCTCGCGAGGTGCTGGCGGGGGAGCGCGGCCCCGTCCGCGACATCGTGCTGCTCAACGCGGCGGCCGGACTGGTCTCGTACGGGCTGGCCGCGGACCCGGGCCAGCGCGAACGGCCGCTCCTCGCCCGCTTTCGGGAGCAGCTGGACGTCGCGGCCCGCGCCGTCGACTCGGGGGCGGCGATCGCGAAACTGGACCAGTGGGTGGCGGCGACCCGCGCCTCCTGAGACCAACCGTGCCTCCTCGTCCTCGGGCGGGCGGACGACGAAGGGCCCGTCCGATCGGACGGGCCCTTCGCGCGGAGGATCAGTTGACGTCGTCGTCGACCCAGTCGAAGGTCTTCGTGACGGCCTTCTTCCAGAGACGCAGCGTGCGGTCACGCTCGTCGGCGTCGATGTTCGGCGTCCAGCGCTTGTCCTCCTGCCAGTTGGCACGGAGGTCGTCGAGCGTTTCCCAGAAGCCGACCGCGAGACCGGCCGCGTAGGCCGCTCCGAGCGCGGTGGTCTCGGCGACCACGGGACGGACGACCGGGACGTCGAGGATGTCGGCCTGGAACTGCATGAGCGCGTCGTTGGCGGTCATGCCACCGTCGACCTTGAGCTCGGTCAGGTCGACGCCGGAGTCGGCGTTGACGGCGTCGAGCACCTCGCGGGTCTGGAACGCGGTCGCCTCGAGGGCGGCGCGGGCGATGTGGCCCTTGTTGACGTAGCGGGTGAGGCCGACGAGGGCGCCACGCGCGTCGGACCGCCAGTAGGGCGCGAACAGACCCGAGAAGGCGGGCACGAAGTACACTCCGCCGTTGTCCTCGACGGTCTTGGCGAGCTCCTCGACCTCGGGGGCGGAGCCGATCATGCCCAGGTTGTCGCGCAGCCACTGGATCAGCGAACCCGTGACCGCGATGGACCCTTCGAGGGCGTAGTGGGGTGCGGCGTCGCCGAGCTTGTAGCCGAGCGTCGTGAGCAACCCGTTCTTCGAGTGGACGATCTCTTCGCCCGTGTTGAAGATCAGGAAGTTGCCGGTGCCATACGTGTTCTTCGACTCGCCCTGGTCGAAGGCGGCCTGGCCGAAGGTGGCGGCCTGCTGGTCGCCGAGGATGCCGGCGATGGGCACCTCGCGCAGCAGGCTCGAGGCCTCGACCGTGCCGTAGACCTCGGACGAGCTCTTGATCTCGGGGAGCATCGACCTCGGCACGTCGAAGGCCTCGAGGATGTCGTCGCGCCACTCGAGCGTCTCGAGGTCCATGAAGAGGGTGCGCGAGGCGTTCGTCACGTCGGTGACGTGGACGCCGCCGTCGGTGCCGCCGGTGAGGTTCCAGAGGACCCAGGTGTCGGTCGTGCCGAAGAGCAGGTCGCCCGCCTCGGCCTTCTCACGGGCGCCCTCGACGTTCTCGAGGATCCAGACGACCTTCGTGCCCGAGAAGTAGGTCGCGAGCGGCAGGCCGACGATCGGCTTGAAGCGCTCGACGCCACCGTCGGCGGCCAGGCGGTCGACGATGGACTGCGTGCGGGTGTCCTGCCAGACGATGGCGTTGTAGACGGCCTTGCCGGTGGTCTTGTCCCATACCACGGCGGTCTCGCGCTGGTTGGTGATGCCGACGGCCTTGATGTTGTGGCGCGTGATGTCGGCCCGGGAGAGGGCCTGGCCGATGACCTCGCGGGTGTTCTCCCAGATCTCGGCGGGGTCGTGCTCGACCCAGCCGGCACGGGGGAAGATTTGCTCGTGCTCTTTCTGGCCGGTGGCCACGATCGAGCCCGAGTGGTCGAAGATGATGGCGCGGGTGCTGGTCGTTCCCTGGTCGATGGCCAGGATGTAGTCGGTGTCGCTCACGGGTGGAACTCCTTCGTCGTTGATGGATGCGGCTCGCACGGAGGCCCGGGTCGGTCCAGTGGAGCGGACGGGCCCGAGCCTCTGCGGGGAGCGGGTGGATCGATGGGCGTCGGACGGCGCGGGGGAGCCGGCCTCGGCCGATCAGCGGGTCGCCGGGTCAGGCGGCCAGGGGGAGGAGCGGGAAGGACAGCAGTGCCGCGAGGGCACCGCCGACGAGGGGGCCGACGACCGGCACCCAGGCGTAGGACCAGTCGCTGCCGCCCTTGCCCTTGATGGGCAGGAAGGCGTGGGCGATGCGCGGGCCGAGGTCGCGGGCCGGGTTGATGGCGTAGCCCGTGGGACCACCGAGCGAGGCGCCGATGCCGACCACGAGGAGTGCGACGGCCAGGCCGCCGAGCGGGCCGAGGTTCGCGGCGTTCGGGGAGGCGCCGTTGGTGATGGCGATGATCGTGAAGACCAGCACGAAGGTGCCGATGATCTCGGTGACGAGGTTCCAGCCGTAGTTGCGGATGGCCGGGCCGGTCGAGAACACGCCGAGCTTGGTGGCCGGGTCGGGCTCCTCGTCGAAGTGCTGCTTGTAGGCCAGCCAGACGACGACCGCACCGATGATCGCACCGACCATCTGCGCCGCGACGTAGACGAGGAACGCGGCGAACGTGATGTTGCCGAGGATCAGCTGGGCGATGCTGACGGCCGGGTTGAGGTGCGCCCCGGACGAGTACGAGGCCAGGATGCCGACGAAGACCGCGAGACCCCAGCCGAAGTTGACCATGAGCGTGCCGCCGTTGAAGCCCTTCGTCTTCGTGAGGGCGACGTTGGCGACGACTCCGCCACCGAGGGTGAGCAGCAATGCGGTGCCCACCGTTTCTGAAAGAAAAATCAATCCCAGGTTCACGTCGACCTTCCTTGTCGTACGGCGGGGCGACAGTGCACCCGCGGTGAGCGTGTGTCAACACCTTAGTGCGGTGATCACACGTGATGAGAAGGAAAGATCCGGTGATTGCACATATGTGCATCAGGGGGTGCCGGGAGTAGGTTGAGCGGCAGCCTGGTGCACCAGAGCACCGTTCCCGGCGCCGAGAAAGGGACTTCGATGAAGAAGCTCATCAACGATCCGTCCGACGTCGTCGCCGAGGCCGTGGCCGGCTTCGGCGCGGCTCACGCCGACCTCGTGGTCGTCTCGCACGACCCGACGTTCGTCCGCCGATCGGCGGCTCCCGTGGCCGGCAAGGTCGCGATCGTGAGCGGCGGCGGCAGCGGTCACGAACCGTTGCACGCGGGGTTCGTCGGCTTCGGCATGCTCTCGGCCGCCGTGCCGGGTCCGATGTTCACGTCGCCCACGCCCGATCCGATCGTCGCCGCCACGCAGGCCGTGGACGCAGGAGCGGGCGTCCTCTACATTGTCAAGAACTACACGGGCGACGTCCTCAACTTCGAGACGGCTGCCGACCTCGTGGAGGCCGAGGGCATCTCGGTGCGCTCGGTGGTCGTCGACGACGACGTCGCGGTCAAGGACTCCCTCTACACGGCCGGTCGCCGAGGCGTCGCCGGCACGGTCGTGGTCGAGAAGACCGCCGGCGCCGCGGCCGAGCGGGGCGATTCGCTCGACGCCGTCGCCGAGGTTGCTCGGCGCACGAACGCGGCGACCAGGTCGATGGGCGTCGCCCTCACCGCGGGCACCGTCCCCCATGCCGGTGAGCCGAGCTTCACGCTGGCCGACGACGAGGTCGAGATCGGGATCGGCATCCACGGCGAACCGGGGCGGGAGCGCATCCCGCTCGAACCGGTCGACGCCATCGTCGACCGGTTGCTCGACGCCGTCACCGACGATCTGGGACTCGCCTCCGGCGAACGGGTGCTGCTCTTCGTCAACGGCATGGGCGGTACGCCGCTCGTCGAGCTGTACATCGCCTACCGTCGTGCGGCCGAGGCCCTCGAAGCACGAGGCGTCGAGGTGTACCGCAGCCTCGTCGGCTCGTACGTCACGTCGCTCGAGATGCAGGGCATGTCGATCACGGTGACCCGCCTCGACGACGAGCTGGCCGAGCTCTGGGACGCCCCGGTCGAGACCGCGGCCCTGCGCCGGGGCCGGTAGGCGTCCGCGTGGATGCCGAGAGCAGGGCACGCCGCGCCGCATCACCGAACCACCGCACGATGAGAGGAACGACCACCGCATGACACTCGACGCCACCTGGACCCGGGCCTGGATCGACCGGACGGCCGACGTCGTCGCCGCCCACCACACGGCCCTCAGTGAACTCGACCGCCAGATCGGCGACGGCGACCACGGCGAGAACCTGTCCCGCGGCTTCACCGCCGTGCGCGCCCGGCTCGCCGACCTCCCCGCCGACGCGACGCCCGGAGCAGCCCTCAAACTCGTCGCCACGACGCTCATCTCGACGGTCGGCGGCGCGTCGGGCCCCCTGCTGGGCACGGCGTACCTGAAAGGGTCGGCGGCCCTGGGCGACGCCACGGAGCTGGACGCGGAGGCGCTGGTCGCCTTCCTGACCGCGGCCCGCGACGGTGTCGTGCTGAGGGGCAAGGCCGAGGTCGGCGACAAGACCATGATCGACGCGTGGACCCCGGCCGTCGACGCAGCAGCCGCCGCAGCTGCGGACGGTGCCTCGCCCGCAGGCGTCCTCCGTGCCGCAGCGGACGCCGCGGCGACCGGTGCCGCCTCGACCGAACCCCTCGTCGCCCGCAAGGGCCGAGCCAGCTACCTCGGCGAGCGTGCCGTGGGTCACCGCGATCCCGGCGCGCAGTCGTCGTCCCTCATCATCGCCGCCGCGGCCGACGCCGCGGACGGCTCGAGCAAGGAGTCCTGAGCATGCCCACCATCGGAATCGTCGTCGTCTCGCACAGTGTCAAGATCGCCGAGGGCGTGGTCGACCTCGCTCGCCAGATGGCCCCCACGACCACCCTCGTGGCCGCCGGAGGGACGGACGACGGGTCCATCGGCACCAGCTTCGACAAGATCTCCGCCGCCCTGGCCGAGGCCGGGCGGGACGGCGGTGCGGTCGTGCTCTGCGACCTCGGTTCCGCCATCCTGACGAGCGAGACGGCCGTCGACTTCCTCGACGACGCCGACAAGCAGCGGGTGCTCATCGCCGACGCGCCACTGGTCGAGGGAACGGTCGCCGCGGCCGTGTCCGCCGAGACCGGGGGAGACCTCGAGGCCGTGGCGGCGGCCGCCCGGACGGCCACCGGAGTCGCCGACGCGCACGCCGACGAGCGCGACCTCCGAGGTGGCGACGCCGTCGAGCGCTCGGCCGTCCTCGTCAACGCGTCGGGGCTGCACGCCCGTCCCGCCGCCGACCTCGTCACGCACGCGTCTCGGTTCCAGGCCGACGTCACGGTGAACGGTGTCGACGCCAAGAGCCTGCTCCGCATCATGGGGTTGAACGTGGGCGTCGGTTCGACGGTGGCCGTCATGGCGACCGGTCCCGACGCCGCGGCCGCCGTGGACGACCTCATCGCCTTGATCGAAGGCGGTTTCGGCGAGAAGGCGAGCTGATCGCCCGCGGAGCCCGCGCCTCCTGACCTCGCGTCGCGCGGCCGCGACCTGGCGCCGTCGCGACCCAGCGCCGTCGCGACCTAGCGCCGTCGCGACCACTTCGTGAGGAGCATGTCGCCCGACAACAGGACGTGGTCGAGGGCGAGGCCGCGCAGGGCCATCTCGTCGCGGGCCGCGACGATGCGCGGGCCGGCTCCGCCCTCGAGGTTGGGCGACACGGTGAGGCACAGCTCGTCGACGACGTCGGCGGCGACGAGGTCGCCGAGCAACGCCGGGCCTCCTTCGGTGTGGATCTGGGGAAGCCCTCGCTCGACCAGGACCCGGACGAGGAGGCGCGGGTCCACCCGGTCGCGACCGCACGACACGACGTCGGCGACCTCGTCGAGTCGGGCCCGAGCCGCGCGAGGTGCCGCGTCGTGGGTGAGCACCAGAGGGCGGACCGGGGCGTCCGCGAACACGCCGCTCGCCGGGTCGAGGCCGAGTCCGCTCGAGACCACGGCGAAAACGGGGTGGTCGGACAGGCCCGCGGCCCGACGCCAGGCGACGGCCTCGTCGTCGAGTCGCATCGGGCCGTAGCCCTCGTCGCGGACCGTGCCCGCCCCGACCACGACCACGTCGCAGAGTCGGCGCAGCAGGTCGAAGACGAGCAGGTCGGCCGGCCCGCCCAGGTCGCGCGTCCTGCCGGCCGCCGTCGCCGATCCGTCGACGCTGGCGACGAAGTTCGCCCGCACGGACGGCGTCGTCCGGTCGTGGGGCCGGTGGAGCTCGACGAGGTCGTCGATCGTCAGTGCGTCGCGGCCGACCGGGGGAGCGGGGTGCAGCTGCACGAGGGTGGTCGCGGTCACGAGGCGTCCTCGTCGAGGTTGTGGCGCTCGACGAGGGGGTCCCGCCAGCCGAGGATGGCCTCGACCATCCGGACGGCGTCGACGCTGGCCCGGACGTCGTGCATGCGGACGACGCGTGCGCCCTGCAGCACGCTCACCGTGGCCGCCGCGAGCGAGCCCGCCAGGCGGTCGGGCTTGTCGCGACCGAGCGACTCGCCGACGAAGTCCTTGTTGGACACCGCGGCGAGCGTCGGGTGACCCAGGGCCGCCACCTCGGACAGGCGCCGGGTGAGTTCGAGCGAGTGCCGGGTCGTCTTGTTCAGGTCGTGCCCCGGATCGACGACGAGTCTGTCGTCGGGCACGCCGTGGGCACGGGCGACGTCGACCCGTCGTGCGAGGAACTCGACGACCTCGGCCACGACGTCGCCGTAGTGCGGACGGGGGTGCGGACGCCGTGGTGCCGCCAGGCTGTGGGTGACGACGAGCGTGGCCTCGCCGTCGGCGACCACGTCGGCCAGGCGCGGATCGTGGAGCCCCGTGGTGTCGTTGACGACGTGCGCCCCGGCGCCGATGACGCGTTCCGCGACCTCGGGGCGGAAGGTGTCGACCGAGATCACGACGTCGGACCGGCTCGCGAGCGCCTCGACCACGGGCAGCACCCGGTCGAGTTCGTCGGAGGCGGACAGCTCGGGCCCGGGCGCGAAGGGGACGCCCCCGATGTCGACCCAGTCGGCGCCCGCCTCGGCCGCGTCCACGGCGGCCTGCACGGCGCGGTCGAGGGCGAAGGTCGCGCCACGGTCGAAGAACGAGTCGGGCGTGCGGTTGACGATCGCCATGACGGCGACCTGGTGCGAGAAGTCGAAGGTCCGCGACCCGATGCGACGGCGGGGGACGAGGAGGGGCGGCACGGCGAATCCGGCGGGGTGGGCCGCGGGGGAGGGAGCGGCCGCCTCAGCCACGGGAGGTGCCGATCAGGGCGACCGCCTCGGCCCGCGCCGACGGCGTGGACAGGACGCCCCGGCTCGCGAGCGTCACCGTCGTGCTGCCCGTCTGACGGGGGCCCCGGGTCGTGACGCATCCGTGCGAGGCGTCGAGCACCACGAGGACGCCGTCGGGGCGGGCGCCGGTCTGCACGGCCTCGGCGATCTCCTCGCCGAGCCGCTCCTGGAGCTGGGGGCGCGAGGCGACCGCGTCGACCACGCGGGGGAGCGCACCCAAGCCGACGATCGTCTCGCCCGGGACGTAGGCCACGTGAGCGACGCCGACGAAGGGCAGCAGGTGGTGCTCGCACACCGACCGGAACGAGATGTCGCGAACGATCACGACCTCGCCCAGCTGGTGCGCTTCGGCCGGGACGGTGGCCTGGCGGACGAGTTCGGCCGCGTTGACCGTGAGCCCCGAGAAGAACTCGGCGTAGGCGTCGGCCACGCGTCGGGGGGTCGACTCGAGCCCGGGCCGGTCGACGTCCTCACCGATCGCGGCGAGCAGTTCGAGCACGGCGGCCTCGATGCGGGGCCCGTCGATCGGCGGAGGAGTCATCGCACCATCCTCTCAGGCGGAGGGGCCGACCGCGCCGTCCGTGCTGCTCCCGAGGTCGACGGCGGTCTCGCGGGGGAGCGCCTCGTGGTGGCGCCGTCCGTGGCTGCGCCGCGCCTCCTTCATCTCGGCCTCGAAGAGGTGCTTCTTGCCGTCCGCCAAGGAATCACGTACGTTCTTCTCATGGTCGCGGAAGGCGGCGTAGTAGCCGTCGTCGTAGTCCTCGACGAGTTGGTAGGTCCAGTGTCCCTCGACGACGTTGCGACCGACGAGGTCCCGGTCCAGCAGGTCGGCGATCTCGTCGTGCCCGGCTCGGCGAAGCGATTCCACGGCATCGCCGAGGGCGAGGTCGGCCTTGCCCGTCAGTCGGTGGAATCCGTAGAGGAATCCACGGGCCTGCTCGACGATCTCGAGCGCGGCGGAGAGTTCACCGAGGGCAGCGACGGTGTCGTCGTCGAGCCCCTGGGGTCGGCGATGCGCGTCGTCGGGCGGCGTGGGGGTCGTGTCGGTCGTCATGCGACCAGGAAACTCCGAGGAGGCGCGGCGTGCGTCAGCGGGGAGCGCTTCCGTCGCCCCTCTCGATGTTACTTGACATAATGCGCATTATCAGTCACACAGAGATGACGCCGGAAGGGGTGCACGGTGGCTCGGGTGGCGCCCCGCCCTCACGCCCCGGACGACTCGGCCAGCACCCGACGCAGCAGCTCGGCCAGGTCGCCGGGTTCGACCGGCTCGTCGGTGGTCGCCAGCTCGTCGAGGGTGAACCAGCGCGACTCGACGATGTCGCTGCGCTCGTCGTCGGTCCAGTCGTCGTCGACGACCTCGAAGTGCGGAAGGCGGACGACGTAGAACTCGGCGTGACCGTGCGTGTGGTCGGCGTCGTCCCAGGACACCTCGAAGTCGTCCACGCGCACGACGTCACCGACCTCGGTGACCACCTGTCCGGTCTCTTCGTGCAACTCGCGGATCGCCGCCTCGACATGGGTCTCGCCCGGGTCGACCCCGCCACCCGGCGTGATCCAGCGAGCGAAGCGACTCGTGTCGGGCGCCACCGTCTTCATCAGCAGCACGCGGTCGTCGTCGTCGAGGACGAGGAGGCGCGAGGTCGGTCGGACGATGCGCTCGGTCACGAAGGGGCCCGTCTCAGACGATCGGGGCGAAGTCGCTGGTGTCGCCCACCAGGCGGGTGTGGTCGGCCGGGACGGGATCGACGGCGGCCGACGCGACCTCGGCGGCGAACTCCGCGACGTTGTACAGCTTGCCCGCGCTCTCTTTCCGTGACGAGATGGCACCGGGGTTCGAGCGTTCGAGCAGGGTCGCCGTGATCGTGCCCTCGATCATGTCCCCCGAGACCACGACGAACTCGACGCCCGCGGTCTCGAGCTGCGGCAGCATCTCGCGCAGGGCGTCCTCGCCGGCACGCTTGCTGAGGGCGACGGGGAGGTACTCGGGCATCGTCTCGGTCGTGCGGATGAAGTGGGCCTGGTGGCTCGTGACGAAGACGACGCGCGACCCCGGGGCGAGCAGCGGCAGGGCCGCGGTCAACAGCGCCACCTGGGCGTCGCGGTTGAGCTTGAGCGCGTAGTCCTCGGCCATGCCCGTCTCCATGCCGCCCGAGGCGTTCATCACGAGCACGTCGAGGCCGCCCCAGGCGTCACGCACCGTGTCGAACATCGCCGCCAGGCTGGCCTCGTCGGTGAGGTCGGCCCCGATGGCGATCGCCTCGCCGCCCGCCTGCTCGATGGTCGAGACGAGCTGCAGTGCGCGCTTCTCCTTGTTGCGGTAGTTCACGACGACCTTGGCTCCGGCCTCGGCGAAGTAGCGCACGGTGTCGGCACCGATCCCCCGGGACGATCCGGTGACCAGGACTCGGGCTCCGGCGAGGGACTCTGCGGCGAGGGGGTTGGACAAGGCGTGCTCCAGACTGTGCGGGGATCGATCGGCCCGTGGACCGGACTCGACCCTACCAATCCCCCTCGTCATCGTCAGGGGCGGGTGATAGTTTTCATAACAGGGGAACGAGAGAAGGTCGACGTGGACGTCTTGAACGATTACGCATGGGTCGCGTGGATCGCGCTCATCCTGGTGTTCGTCATCGTCGAGGTGACGACGCTCGAGTTCACCTTCCTCATGCTCGCCATCGGCAGCGTCGGCGGGCTGCTCGCCGGCCTCTTCGGTGCCCCGTGGTGGCTGCAGGCGATCATCGCGGCCGTCCTCGCGGTCCTGTTGCTGTTCACCGTGCGGCCGCCGTTGCTGCGGGCGCTCCGCCGCGGGGGCGATCCGACCCCCAGCAACGTCGAGGCGCTGCTCGGGCTGCGCGGCACGGTCGTCGTGCCCATCGGCTCCGACCCCGGCCAGGTCAAGCTGTCGAACGGCGAGACCTGGACGGCCCGCGTGCTGTCCTCCCCCGCGACGTCGGCAGGCCCCGACCTCGCACTCGACACCGGGGCCCCGGTCGTCGTGACCGCCATCGAGGGGTCGACCGCCTTCGTCGCCCCCGCAGAGAGGTCCTGAAGCCATGGACACCATCAGTGCCGGAACCGTCGTCACGATCGTGGTCGTCGCGATCGTCGTCGTGCTCGTCCTCGTCATCCTCTTCCGCTCGGTCCGCATCATCCCGCAGGCGAGTGCCGGCGTGGTCGAACGTCTGGGGCGGTACCACAAGACCCTCTCCCCCGGGCTCAACCTGCTGGTGCCGTTCATCGACCGCGTGCGGCCGCTGATCGACATGCGCGAGCAGGTCGTCTCGTTCCCGCCGCAGCCCGTCATCACCGAGGACAACCTGGTCGTCTCGATCGACACGGTCGTGTACTTCCAGGTGACCGACGCCCGGGCGGCCACCTACGAGATCGCCAACTACCTCGGGGCCGTCGAACAGCTCACGACGACCACGCTGCGCAACGTGGTCGGCGGGTTGAACCTCGAGCAGGCCCTCACCAGTCGCGACAACATCAACGGCCAGCTGCGCATCGTGCTCGACGAGGCCACCGGCAAATGGGGCATCCGGGTCGGTCGCGTCGAGCTGAAGGCCATCGATCCGCCCCTGTCGATCCAGGACTCGATGGAGCAGCAGATGCGTGCCGAGCGCAACCGTCGCGCCGCCATCCTCACCGCCGAGGGCACCAAGCAGTCCCAGATCCTCGAGGCCGAGGGGTCGCGACAGTCGTCGATCCTCAAGGCCGAGGGCGACGCCAAGGCCCAGGTGCTGCGGGCACAGGGCGAAGCCGAGGCCATCGCGACGGTCTTCAACGCCATCCACGCCGGCGACCCCGACCCGAAGCTGCTCGCGTACCAGTACCTCCAGACCCTGCCGAAGATCGCGGACGGCTCGGCCAACACGATGTGGATCATCCCGAGCGAGTTGACCGAGGCCCTGAAGGGCATCGGGCAGGGCTTCTTCGCCCCGCGCGACCCGAACGCCCCCGGATGGACCCCGACCGAGGCCCCCAAGGTCTCCGAGATGGACGTCACGCCCGACCTCGCATCGACCGTCGACCTCGAGGCCGAACCGGACCTCGGCTTCCCGACCGTCACCACGCCCGGTGAGACCGGCTCCGGTGTCGGTTCCGGAGGCGCGGGTGCGGCCGGCGCCGAGCGGCCGGCCCCCGGGGCGGGCGCGTCGGACACCGGGCCGACCACTCCTCCTGCGACCTCGTAGTGCCGTCCGCTCCCCCGATCTCGGCCGGCTGGTTCGCTCCGGCCGGCCCCCGGGTGTTGGCGCATCGCGGCCTGGCCGTCGACGCCCCGGAGAACACGATGCTGGCGTTCGCCCTCGCCGTGTCGGCCGGGGCGGCGTACGTCGAGACCGACGTGCACGCCACGCGCGACGGCATCGCGGTGATCAGCCACGATCCCGACCTGACGCGGCTCGCGGGACGCGAGCAGCGCCTCCTCGACCTCGACCTCGCGGAGGTCAAGATGGTCCGGCTTAACGGTGAGCACGAGATCCCCACCCTCGACGAGGCGCTCGACGCCTTCCCCGAGACCCGGTTCAACATCGACCTCAAGTCGGACGAAGCCGTCGCGCCGGCCGTCCGAGCGATCGCCCGCGTCCGGGCGACGGATCGCGTCCTGGTGACCTCGTTCGACCACCGGAGGCGTCTGCGGGCGGTCCGGGCGCTGCCGGGAGTCGCGACGTCGGCCTCGTCCCGGGGCATCGTCGCGGCGGTGGCCGGAGGCCTCGTCCCGCTCCCCCGCCTCCGGCGATCGCTGGTGCGGCGCGCCCTCGTCGGGTGCCGGGCCGTCCAGGTCCCTGAGCGCAAGGGCCCGGTCCGCATCGTCACGGCTGCGCGCGTGGCCGAGTGGGCGGCCCTGGGCGTCGAGACGCACGTGTGGACCGTCAACGAGCCTGCCGACATGGTGAGGCTGCTCGACCTGGGCGTGCACGGCATCGTCACCGATCGCGCCGACCTGGCGCTCGACGAGGTGCGTCGGCGCGCCGTGTGACCCTGGCCCGAGACTGCCCGGGCACTGTGAAGGGACTGTGAAATCGCACGGCTCGGAACGGCGGAGGTCCAGAACGGGTTACAACGGGTGATTGCAACGCGAGAGGAGACCACACAATGGCAGATCGCAGTTTGCGCGGAATGAGGCTCGGCAGCCAGAGCCTGCAGAGCGAAGAGGGCGTGGAGTTCTCGCCCCGCAAGAAGGCCGTCTACCAGACGACCGACGGTCAGACGTTCGACATGGTGTTCGCTGCGGACGCCGAGATCCCCGACATCTGGCAGTCACCCAAGAGCGGCCAAGAGGGTCGTCTGCTCTCGGCCGACGGCAAGCCCGTCGAGATCGACGCCGGAGACGTGAAGGTCCCCCGGAGCCACTGGGACATGTTGCTCGAGCGACGCAGCCGCGACGAGCTCGAGGAGCTCCTCCAAGAACGACTCGACTTCCTCAGGGCCCGCAAGGGCCAGCACAAGATCGGCGCCTGACGACCCGTCCGGCAGCGATCCGACGAGAAGGCCCGACCACCTCACGGTGGTCGGGCCTTCTCTCGTCTCGGCGGGGCCGGACCGTCAGTCGACGACCCGCCACCGCGGCAGGACCGGATCGGGTGCCTCGTCGAGCCGGCGTCGACGAGTGGAACGCCGGGTCCCGATGAAGAGGCGCGACAGCAGCAGCAGCGCGAGACCGAAGAACGACACGAGGAGTTCGATCGCCCGACTCGCCACGACGGCGGGCGTCGTCCCGGTGCCGAGGTCGACGACCGCCACCATCGTTCCGGGCTCGTAGTCGGGGATGCTCGCCGTCGTACGGCCCGAGGCGTCGATGGCCCGCGTGGAGGCGACGGTCGAGACGTTGACGAGGGGACGCGCCGTCTCGATCGCCCGCAGGCGTGCGATGGCGAGCTGTTGCTCGTTCTCGTCGGTCTGCCCGGGACGGGTCCCGAAGTCGGCGTTGTTCGTCTGGCCGATGATGACCTGCGCGCCCTCGTCCATCATGTTGGTGATGAGCTGGTCGTCGACGATGTCGAAGCAGATCGAGATCCCGGCACGGAAGTCACCGAGGTCGAAGACCTCGTCCCGCGTGCCCGGCGTGTAGTCCCGCCCGATGAGGTCGATCAGGTCGGGAGCGAAGGGCCGCCAGAAGGCGCGGTCGGGGACGTACTCCCCGAACGGGACCGGGTGCTTCTTGTCGTACTGGTCCGTCACCCCACCGCCCGACCAGAGCAGGGACGAGTTGTGGACGGTCTCACCGTCGTCGCTCTCGGTGATGACACCCGACACGAGGGGGGCGTCGTAGCCACGGGAGATCGCGTCGAAGACGTACTGGCCGGTGGCGTCGCGGGTGGGATCACGGTCGCTGCCTCCCTCGGGCCACACGATCATGTCGAGGGAGCGCTGGTCCTCCGGCAGCCGTGCGAGCTGGGCCTGCAAGTCGCTCATCGCGAGGACCTGGGCGTTGGTCAGGTCGCCGTACTGCCGGTCGGCGAAGTAGCCGGCGTCGCCGTCGCCCTGGACGGCGACGATGGTGGCGGTGCCCGAGGAGTGCGTCGGCCAGTGCGGCACCGCGAGGGCGGCGACCACGACCGTGGCAGCGGCGAGCACGCGGGTCGAACCCCGGACGGTCGTCTGCAGGGCGAGCTGGATCAGTGCGGCGACGATCGCCACCATGAGGAACGACAGCCCCGAGATGCCGAGCCAGGCGACGAGACCGGCGAACGGGCTCTCGGACTGGCTGAGGGCCACGCGACCCCAGGCGAAGCCGCCGTAGGGCCAGTTGCCGGCGACGAACTCACGGAGCGTCCAGAGCCCCCCGACGACGACGGGCAGGAGGACCGTGCGGCCCAGGGTGCCGGGCCAGATGAGCGGGACCCAGCGGTACGCGAGGGTGATGAGCATCGCCCCGGCGGCGAAGAAGAGCGCCTCGAGGGTCGACAGCGCGGCCCAGGGCACGACACCGAGGAAGAGCGTCGCCCACGAGATGTGGATCAGGTAGAAGGACAGGCCCGCCACGAGGCCGACCAGGAAGGAACCGCCGAGCGACCGGCCCCGGAGGGCCACCAGCACGAACCCGATGCCGACGAAGGTCAGCGGCCAGACGTCGCCGTCCGGGAAGCCACCGTCGAGGACGGCGCCGGCACCGAGGGCGACGATCAGGGCGAGCCAGAGGGGCAGTCGGACGTCGGTCGCTCGGGAAGACACCCCGTGATTCTAGGTGGCGGCGTCTGGGAGGCCGGTCGTCCTCGGCGGACGTCCGGCCTCGTCGGGGAGGAGGGTCAGGGGCCGACCGCGGTGTAGGCCACGATGCCGCGACGGACGGCGTCGAGCGCCTGCCGGGCCGTCGGACCGACCGGCAGGTCCCCCACGACCGACAGCTGGTCGAGCAGGTCGATCGTCTGCTTCGTCCAGCGGACGAAGTCGCCCGCGGCGAGGTCGGCGTCGTCGAGCACAGAATCGAGTGCGGCACCCCGGGCCCAACGGTGCATCGCGAGGGCGAGACCCGGTGCCGGGGGCTGGCTGCCCGGAAGGTGGTGCTCGTGCTCGAGGTCGTCGAGTTCTGCCCAGAGCAGTTGCGTGGCGTCGAGCGCGGCACGGAACTCGCCGCGAGGCAGGAACCGCTCGGAGAGCTGGCCTTCGTCCCGACGCGGCTCGTACACGAGGGTGGCCGCCATGGCCGCCATGGACGGAACGTCGAGCATGTTCCACACACCGAGGCGGAGGCTCTCGGCCACGAGCAGGTCGCGATCGCCGTAGATGCGACGCAACGTGCGACCGCTCGGGGCGACGGTGACCTCGGCGTCCCGCGGGACGCGACCCGCCCCTCCTGCGTTCGTGCCCGTGGGGACGAGGTAGCCGCGGTCGAGCAGCACGTCGGTGACCCGGTCGAAGACCTTGGCGACGGCGCCGGTCCGACTGCGGATCTGCGCCGACAGTTGGTCGGTCTGTTTCTTCAGCTTGAACCAGCGCTCGGACCAGCGGGCGTGCTGTTCACGCTCCGGACAGGCGTGGCAGGGGTGCGTCCGCACCTGCCGACGCAGTTCGCCGATGCGGCGCTGACGCTTGTCGCGCTCGGCCCGCGACTGCGAGTCGGCCCGGGCCGCCCCCTGCTTCTCGAGGTCGCCGACCTCGCGACGCAGCATCGTGTACTCGCCGAAGTCACCCAGGTGGCACGCCATCGACGCGGCGTAGCCGTCGAGTGACTGCTGCTGCGATCGCACCTTGCGGGCCAGGTCGACGACCGAGCGGTCGGCCTGGAACTGGGCGAACGACGTCTCGAGCACCTCGCGGGTGCGGGATCGTCCGAACTGCTCGATGAGGTTGACGGCCATGTTGTACGTCGGCCGGAAGCTGCTGTTCATCGGGTAGGTGCGCCGCGAGGCCAACGAGGCGACGGCCTGCGGGTCGAGACCCTGCTGCCACTGGATGAGCGAGTGGCCCTCGACGTCGATGCCCCGGCGACCGGCACGACCGGTCAACTGGGTGTACTCGCCGGGCGTGATGGGCACCCGAGCCTCGCCGTTGAACTTCTCGAGCTTCTCGAGCACGACGGTGCGGGCCGGCATGTTGATGCCGAGCGCCAGCGTCTCGGTCGCGAAGACGACCTTGACGAGCTTCTTCTGGAAGAGCTCCTCGACGACTTCTTTGAAGGCCGGCAACAGGCCGGCGTGGTGGGCCGCCACACCTCGCTCGAGCCCGTCGAGCCACCGCCAGTAGCCGAGGACCGCGAGGTCTTCGTCGCGCAGGGTGCGACAACGGGCCTCGACGATCTCGCGGATCTCGCGACGCTGGTCGGCGGTCGTGAGACGGATGCCCGACCTCAGCACCTGGGACACGGCCTGGTCGCAGCCGACCCGGCTGAAGACGAAGAAGATGGCGGGAAGCAGGTTCTGGTCGTCGAGCATCTCGACGATCTTCCAGCGGTCGAGGCGACCGGGACCGCCCTGCGTCGGCGGAACGACGTGGCCCCGGGGGCCGGTCCGACCCGCGGAGTGGCCGTCTCGACGACCACCGCTCCGCCCGCCGCGTCGGCCGAGCGAGGTCGCGCGCAGGAGCTCGGGGTTGACCCGGTTCGTCGCGGCCTGCCCCGAGGAGTCGAAGAGGTCGAGGAACTTGCCCCCGACCAGGACGTGTTGGTCGAGCGGCACGGGACGGTCCTCGGAGACGATGACCTCGGTGCTCCCCCGGACCGTCTGGAGCCAGTCGCCGAACTCTTCGGCGTTCGACACCGTGGCGCTCAAGGAGATGAGCCGCACGTCGAGCGGCAGGTGGATGATGACTTCTTCCCAGACCGCACCGCGGAACCGGTCGGCCAGGAAGTGGACCTCGTCGAGGACGACGTACCGCAGGTCGGTCAGCATCTCGGACCCGGCGTAGATCATGTTGCGGAGCACCTCGGTCGTCATCACGACGATGCGCGCCCGGGAGTTCACGTTCGTGTCACCGGTGAGCAGCCCGACCTCGGACGCTCCGTACTCGGCCACGAGCTCTTGGAACTTCTGGTTGCTCAGTGCCTTCATGGGTGCGGTGTAGAACACCTTGGCCCGCGGGTCCTGCATGGCGAGGTGGATCGCGTACTCGGCCACCAGGGTCTTGCCGGCGCCGGTCGGTGCTGCGACGAGGACGCTGTCGCCCGCTTCGAGGGCGGCGCACGCGGCGAGCTGGAACGGGTCGAGCGCGAAGCCGAGACGGGACCGGAAGGCCTGGAGCTTGGGGGTCTTGTCTCGCGTCTTCGCCGCAGCGAAGCGTTCCGCGGGACTGAGGTCGGGGCTCACCGGGTCACCCCGCCGCGAGTTCGGCGTCGAGCGCGGCCGCCCGCTTCGCGACCCGGCGGTCGTGCAGCCAGGCGACGCCGGCGGCGAGGAAGAACAGCACGATCATGGGGATGGCCAGGAGGAACATTGAGAAGATGTCGGCCGACGGGGTCGCGATCGCGGTGAACAGGACGATGACGAGGATGGCCACCCGCCAGCCCTTGACGATGGCGGCGGCCGAGACGACGCCCACGAAGTTCAACAGCACCAGGAACACCGGCATGACGAAGGCGATGCCCACGGCGAGCACCAGCTTGAGGACGAAGTCGTAGTAGACCTTCGACTCGATGATCGTCGCGTCCTGGGTGTCGACGAAGCCGGTCATGACCTCGACGATGTGGGGCAGCACGTACCATCCCGCCAGGCAGCCGCCCAGGAAGAGCGGGATGGCGGTGCCGATGAAGCCGACGGCGTAGAGCTTCTCTTTGCGCACGAGGGCGGGAACGATGAAGGCCCAGACCTGGTACAGCCAGACGGGACTGGAGATGACGACCCCGACGGTGACCGCGATCTGGAGCTTCAGGTCGAAGGCGCCCGTGATGTTCGAGTAGTTGAGGGTGGTCTCACCCGTGCGTGCCGCCGCGATCGCCTCGACCGGCGACCTCAGGGCGTCGAGGACGAAGGGCGCGAGGAACCAACCGGCGACAGCGGCCAGGATGAGGGCCAGGGCGGAGATGAAGAGTCGCTTGCGCAACTCGAGCAGGTGTTGCCCGAGGGACATCTTGCCGTCGCGGCCTCGGCTGCGGCCCGTGCCCCTTCCCTGGGTGCTGTCGCCACGAGTCGTCGTCGTGGCCACGCGTCAGGACTTCGGCGGGACGTCGCGGTTCGGCGACGGGTACGAGTCGTCGACGCGGCGTGCGGTCGGACCGTCGGTGTACCGGGCGGACGAGTCGTCCGGACGACGGACGGGACGGTCGTCGAGGTCGTCGTCGACGGCCGACTCCTTCTTGTCGCTGTTGACCTCGTTCTTGAAGATGCGCATCGACTGGGCGATGCTCTTCGCGAGGGCCGGGAGCTTCGGCGCACCGAAGAGCAACAGGACGATCGCCAGGATGATGATCAGGTGCCAGCCTGAGAGCGCGTTTCCGAACATGATGGGGTCTCCTTGCGGGGCAGGGTGACATCCACTCTACCGTGCGGCCTCGTCTGCGGCAGGCACGGCGCAGGCGATGCACAGGGCGTGCCGCAGCCGGACGTTCAGGGAGTGACGGACGGGTCGACGTCGTAACGCTCGATCGCCCGACGCGCCCAGTCGGCCACGGCCGAGCGCGCCGACTCGGGCCCGACGACCTCGGGGTGACCCGGGAGTCCCGCCACGAGGCGACAGAGCGTGCCGAGTCGGTTGACGCGCAACCTGAGGCGCACGCGGTCGTGCGGGAGGGGTTCGGGTTCGTCGGGACCGTAGTCCGCGAGGAGCGGCGCCGCGGCGGCGTCGAGGTCGAGCACCACGACCAGGTCGTCCGGAGACCCCTCGAACAGCGTCTCGGGCAGGGTGACGTCGTCGGCCCGGTGAGCGATCGGAGTCTCGGTGAGCGCCGGGGAGGCGATCCGGTCGAGTCGGAACGTCCGGGGCGCCTCGCGCAGGTGGTCCCAGGCCCTGAGGTACCAGTCGGCGTCGACCGACTCGACACGCAGCGGATCCACCCGCCGTCGTTCCGCGACCCCCCGGGTGCCGCGATAGTCGAACTCGAGCTGGACGCCCGCCTCGACCGCCCGGCCGACGAGCCCCAGGACCTCGTTCGTCTCGGACTGGTCGACGGCCACCTGGCTCGGTTCGCTGGACGCCCCACGCGACAGCTTGCTCATCAGTGTGGCGATGGCCGCGCGGTCCGCGTTCTCGGGCAGCGACGAGAGGTACTGCAGGCCCGCGATGAGGGCGGCCGCTTCGCGGGCGGAGAACCGTGGCGAGTCGTCGATGGCGACGAGGTTGGTCAGCACGATGACGTCGTTCTGCTCGAAGTCGTCCCACGCGATGTCGAAGAGGTCGCCGTGCTGGTACTGCGTCGTCTCGCCAGGGACGCCCGAGACGGCGATCAGCTCGACCGCACGCCGGATCTCGCCCACGCTCACGCCGAAGTGCGCGGCCGCCTCGGCCACGCTGACTCGCTCGTGGTCCATGAGCCACGGGACGAGCGACAGCAGGAAGGCGAGCTTGTCGGCCGCGTGGAGGGCACCGCGGGGCTCAGCCACGGGCACCCCCGTCGACCGGGCCGGTGGTGTGGGCGGCGAGCACGGCCTCGAGGCGGGTGCGCACCAGGGCACGGAGTCCGTCGGGTTCGACGACGGTGACCTCGGGACCGAAGGAGGCCAGCTCGTCGGCGAGCAGGTTGTCGTCGGTCCAGTGGACGAGGAGCGTGTCGGGATCGAGACGGGTCGTGCCACGGCGCTTGACGAGTCGGGTCTCGGCGTCGGACAAGGGCTCGACGCGGACGGTCGCGGTGCGATCGCGCCAGACCTGCTCGAGGTCGGCCAGGGCGCGCTCGGCCGTGGCGTCGTCGGGTCTCGTGTACGGGGTGGTGGTCAGCTGGACGGGGCCGACGACACGGGACAGGAGGAAGGTCTTGAGCGCCCCCGTTCCGACCTCGACCGCCGACACCAGCCACCGGCCCTGGTGCTGCACCAAGGCTGCCGGGGCGACCTCGCGCCGGCGGGCGGACTCGTCACCGGGCTTCAGGTAGTCGAACCGGACGACGACGCCCCGGTCGAGCGCCGTCCGCAGCGGCTCGAATGCCGCGTCGCGGGAACGGAGCCGAGGGGCGTACTCGAGCTCGGGAACGCTCGCCGCGCCGCCGAGCGAGCGCAACTTGAGGAGTGCCCGTCGGGACTCGTGCGAGAGCGACCCCTCGCGCCACACCATCGCCGCCAAGGTGAGGAGGGCGGTCTCCTCGGACGAGAACGAGATGTCCTCGGGCAGCTCGTACGCGCCCCGCGGGATGCGATAGCGGAGGGCCTGGTTGTTGCCTGCCGCCGCCGGGTCGTCGATCGTCTCGAGGGGGACGCCCAGTTCGCGGATGTCGTCCTTGTCCCGCTCGAACTGCCGCTCGAGCGCGGCGTTGTCACCCGAGCGCGAGTACCTCTGGCGGTACCCCTGGACGGTCGACAGGATCTCGGTCTTGCTCAACCCGGAGTCCGTCGCGAGCAGGGCCAACACGAGGCTGAACAGTCGCTCTTCGACGGGGACGCGGGGGGTGCGGGCAGTGGGCACGGCGACCGGCTCAGCAGGGCCGGGTCATCGGATCGCCCCGAGCACGTCGAACACGTACACGTAGGCGGAGCCACCGCTGTCGGACGTCGCGGGGAGCACGACCATGACCTGCGAGCCGACCTGCTGGCCCACCAGGGCCGAGCGGATGTCGTCGGGGATCTGCTCGTCGCCGAGGTCGACCGGCGTCGCCGAGCCGCCGTTGGTCCAGGTCGACCCCGCGACCGTGGACGGCTGGCTCCAGGTGACGGCCGTGAACTGCACGACGGCGGAGTCGTCGGCGGTCAACGTAGGACCGTGCCCCTTGCGGACGAGGTGCACGACCTCGTCGGTGGGGGCGTCACCCGCGGGGATCGTGATGCCGGGTGCACCGTCGGGGGCGGTGACCACCGCGGGCAGGCCGTCCGCGCCGAGCTGGAGGGCCCCGTCGGCCTTCGCGAGGAACGCCCGCTTGACGTCGACGACGGCGACGTAGGCGGCGTCGGGATCGTCGTTCGGGGTCGACGCGGCGCCGTTGATCGATGCCGAGAGGTCGCTGGCCTTGACGGCGACCGCGACGCGCGACCCCACCGTGGAGCACTCCAACGCGTCGACGAGCGGGGCGAGCGTCTGCCCGCCCACCGTCAACGGGACGTTCGTCGAGCCGTCGTAGCCGCTGTCCTCGAGTTCCTGGCCCGTGCTGCCGTCGAACAGGGTGTAGTCGATGACGACCGGGGTGCCGTCGACGAGTCGCTGACCGTCGCCCTCGATGAGCGTCGAGACCTCGGTCTTCTTGGTCACGATCGGCGTCGGCACGTCGACGTCGGGCTTCGTGCCGAAGTCGCCGGTCGCGGTGACGACCGAGGCGGCGTCACCCGTGGGAGGGCAGCCGGCGGAGCCGGGGCCGGCCGTGCTCGAGCAGGCCGTCATCGAGGCGAGCAGGCCGACCGTCACGACGAGGGCGGGGATCTTGCGCACGGGGACTCATTTCGTGGAGGCGACCGGGGGGTCGTGTGGGGCGACCGGTCGGGTCGTTCGGATGCGGGGACAGCTTAGCGGGGGCGGTCGGAGCCCTCGACGATGCTCAGGCCGGGGCGGAACCGGTCGACGTGCCGTCGGCGCCGGCTCCGTCGGTGGTGCCGTCGACGGCCTCGGTCGCCGCGATCGCGGCCTCGGCCGCCGTCCGGGCCTGGCGTGCCGTCTTGCGCAGCTTCTTGTCGCTGGCCGACCGCTCGCCGAGTGCGCCGGGCGTCCAGGCCTCGACGTCGGCATCGCTGTAGTCGGACTTCGAGGGGCGTCGTTTGAGCTGCGGGAGCACCGCTCCCGGTGCCAGCCGGCGGGCGGTGAGGAGGAAGCCGGTGTGCCCGATCATGCGGTGGTCGGGGCGGACGGCGAGGCCTTCGACGTGCCAGCCGCGGACGAGCGTCTCGGACGCGTCGGGCTCGGTGAAGGCCCCGGAGGCGCGCAGGGCCTCGGCCGTGCGCGAGAGCTGTGTCGCGGTGGCGACGTAGCAGATCACCAGACCGCCCGGCTTGAGGGCGTCGGCCGTGACGTCGACGTTCTCCCACGGCGCGAGCATGTCGAGCACGACCCGGTCGACCGTCCCGTCGGGCATCGCCGCGGGCAACTCGTCGGCCAGGTCGCCGACCGTGACCGTCCAGTTCTCGGGCTCGGCACCGAAGAAGCTCGCGACGTTGCCCTCGGCGACGTCGGCGAACTCCTGTCGGCGCTCGAAGGACGCCAGGCGACCCTCGGGGCCGACGGCCCGCAGCAGCCAGAGCGACAGCGCACCCGAACCCACGCCCGCCTCGACGACCGTCGCGCCGGGGAAGATGTCGGCGAACGCCACGATCTGGGCGGCGTCCTTCGGGTAGACGATGGCCGCGCCCCGGGGCATGGACATCACGAAGTCGCTCAGCAGCGGACGGAGGGCGAGGTACTCGTCGCCCGTCGTGCTGGGGACGACGGACCCGTCGGGCAACCCGACGACGTCGTCGTGCGCGATCATGCCGCGGTGCGTGTGGAACACGGCGCCCGGGGTCAGCACGATGGTGTTCATCTTGCCCTTGGGGCCCGTGAGCTGGACCTTGTCGCCTTCGACGAAGGGGCCGGACTGGCGGCGGAACGCGGTCATGCGAGGGTGCTGCTTTCGATCGGGTCGCACCCCGAGGGGTGCAGGAGGCGCGGCGTGCGCGCCGGGGTCAGGAGTCGGAGGTCGCCTGGTCGCGGACGGCACGGCCGGCCCGGTGCAACGCGCGGAGGTCGTCGACCGTGGTGCCGACGAGGGTGTCGCGGCGGATGTAGGGGCCGTCGTCGGCGAGCAGTGCGTGGTGCTCGACGCCGATCGCGACGGTGCCGGCGGCGACGGCCGAGGCCAGGCCGGGCGTGCTGTCCTCGATGGCGATGCAGTCGGCGGGGTCGACTCCCAGCAGGGCGGCACCCCGCAGGTAGGCCTCGGGGTGCGGCTTGGCGTGTTCGACGTCGTCGCCGGCGACGATCGCGTCGAAGGCCTCGAACTCGATGGCGTCGACCATGAACTGGGCCATGCGGCGGATGGACATGGTGACCAGGGCGGTCGGGACGCCTTCTCGCCGGAGCTCGGCGAGGAGTTCCTTCGCCCCGGGGCGCCACGGGATCTCGACCGCGGCCCGCTCGAGGACCGCGGTGGTCAGGCGGTCGATGATCTCGTCCTCGGTCAGGTCGACCCCGTGGGACTGCAGGACCCGGGCGGACTGCCACAGGCCGCTCCCGATCATGGCGTCGCCGTCCTCGCGGCTCCAGGTGCCGCCGAACGACTCGACCAGTTCGACCTGGCAGAGGAACCAGTACGGTTCGGTGTCGACGAGGGTTCCGTCCATGTCCCACAGGACGGCGGCAGGCAGGGTTTCGGTCACGGCGGACGAGTCTACCGGGCCTGGTCGACGTGGCCTCCCGTCCCGCGCCTCCTGGTGGCGGTCACGGTCTATCGTGGAGGGTCAAGCGCCGGACGCCCTTCCGGCACGGTGAGGACTCAGGTTGACGAACACGTCGGATTTCGCTGCGGGACGCCTGCTGGTGGTCGCCTTCGAGGGCTGGAACGACGCCGGCGAGGCCGCCAGCGGCGTCGCGCGCAGCCTGGTCGAGACCCTCTCGCTCGAACCGGTGGCCGAACTCGACGGCGAACGGTACATCGACTACCAGTTCAACCGCCCGCAGGTGGGGCTCGACGACGACGGGGTGCGAACCCTCGTGTGGCCGCGCATCCAGCTGCACGCGGCCGCCGACGCCGCGACGGTCCTCCCCCGCGACCCGTCGTCGCCCACCACCGAGGTGCTCGTGCTGCTCGGTGCCGAACCGTCGCGGAGCTGGCGCGGCTTCGCCGCCGAGATCGTCGACCTGATCGACGTGCACGACGTCACGGGCGTGGTGTTCCTCGGAGCCATGCTCGCCGACGTCCCCCACACGCGGCCCATCTCGGTCTTCGTCAGCAGCGAGAACGAGGCCGTCCGCGACGAGTACACCCTCGAGCGCAGCACCTACGAGGGGCCGGTGGGCATCTTGTCGGTCCTCGCCGACGCCGTCGAGGCCGCGGGCGTGCCGACCCTGTCGATCTGGGCCTCCGTCCCCCACTACGTCCACAACGCCCCGTCGCCCAAGGCGACGCTCGCGCTCATCGAGAAGCTCGACGAGCTCTCGGGCGTGACGATCCCCCGCGGCGAGCTCGCCGCCGAGTCGACGGCCTGGGAGTCCGGCGTCGACGCCCTCGCCGCCGACGACGAGGACATGGCGGGCTACATCGAGCAGCTCGAGCAGGCCCGCGACACGGTGGACAGCCCCGAGGCGAGCGGCGAGGCCATCGCGCAGGAGTTCGAACGGTACCTCCGTCGTCGCGACGGCAAGGGCGGGGACGGACGACCGGACGACCCGCGGTACCCCCCGGTCCCCTGACCGGTCCGCCGGCGACCCGTCAGGAGGGGCGGGGTGGGGCCCGGTACGACGGCCCCGGTCAGGTGGCGGGCCCGCCCGGGACCGCGACGCCGTTCTCGTAGGCGAACACCACGGCCGCCGTCCGGTCGCGGAGGCCGAGCTTGCCGAGCACGTTGGAGACGTGCGTCTTGACCGTGGCCTCGCCCAGGAACAGCCGGCGGGCGATCTCGGCGTTGGAGGCCCCCGAGGCCAACCGGTCGAGCACCTCGCGTTCGCGTTCGGTGAGGGTCGCCAGTGCGGGGCTGGGGACGACGACACGCGTCGTCCCGGGGTCGCCCACGGCGCGTTCGACCACGGCCCGGGTGAGTTGGGGCGAGAGCAGGGCGTCTCCGCGGTGGACGACGGCGATCGCCTCGATCAGGTCCTCGGGCGTGGCCGTCTTGAGCAGGAAGCCGCTCGCCCCCGCCTGCAGGGCCCGGAAGACGTAGTCGTCCCGGCCGAACGTCGTCAGGACGAGGACCGCCGGCCCACCCCCGGGTGACTGCGCGAGGATGCGACGCGTGGCCTCGAGCCCGTCGAGGACGGGCATCTCGATGTCCATGACGACGACGTCGGGGCGGAGCCGCCGGACGAGGTCGACGGCCTCGAGCCCGTCGCAGGCCTCGCCGACGACGCGGACGTCGGGTGCGGTGTCGAGGATGATGCGGAAACCCGTGCGGACGAGGTCCTGGTCGTCGACGAGCAGGACGGAGACGGGGGCGGTCGTGTCGGTCATGGTCTCTCGGTGGGATCGGCGGCGGTGACGTGGTGGAGGGGGCGGGCGTCGGTGCAGGCGTTCACGGGCAGGACCGCGCACACCCGGTAGCCCCCGCGCGGGCGGGGGCCGAGCTGGAGCTCACCCCCGTGCAGGTCGACCCTCTCGCGCATGCCCCGCTGGCCCAGTCCGGGGCCGGTCGCCGTCGATCCCTGCGGGATTCCCGCGCCGGGATAGGGCGTGGGGCCGGGACGACCGTCGTCGACGACCTCGACCTCGATCGTCCGGTCGCCGTAGCGGAGGTGCACCTCCGCGAGGGAGGCGTTGCCGTGCTTGAGGGTGTTGGTCAGGGCCTCCTGGGTGATGCGGTACAGGGTGACCCCGATGCTCTCGGGGACGTCGCGGGCGTCGCCGTGCACCGAGAACCGGACCTCGAGGCCCAGAGCTCGCGTGTCGGCCATCAGTTCGGGCAGGGCGCCGAGGCCCGAGGGGCCGGACCCGGCCTCGCCGTCCCGCGACCGCAGGACGGACAGCAGGCGGTCGAGCTCGTCGATGGTCGTCCGCGCCGTGCCCTCGACGGCCGAGAGGGCGCCTCGTGCGATGTCGGGCCGGTCGAGCGTCCGCCGGGCGGCGCCCGCCTGGATGCCGATGACGGCCACGTGGTGGGCGACCACGTCGTGCAGCTCGCGGGCGAGGCGGGTGCGTTCTTCGTTGATGGCCCGATCGGCGACGAGCTCGTGGGCGGCGCGCAGCTCGACCCCCGTGCGTTCGAGGGCGTGGAGCCGGGTGGCCGACACGCGGGCCGCCCGGCCGAACGCGATGGCCGTGACGAGGACGATGCCGTTCGACACGAGCGTGTAGGCGATCGTGGCGAGGGTCACGGGGTCGGGTGCCTCGGCGTCGGACACGTAGACGGAGTGCAGCCACACGCCGAGCCAGACGAACATGACCGCGGTCACGACGACGCTGACGACGAGCGCACGGGCGCGCCGGGCGGCCCAGGCGTTCGCGGTGAAGATGACCACGAACTCGACGATCGACGGGGTGAGGGTGTCGGGGTAGCCCCTCAGCTGGGCGGCCAGGAACACGGCCGACACGACGACGAGGACGGCCACGGGACGCTGACGTCGGAAGGCGAGCGGGGCGCAGAGGCCCAGGAGCCACAGCACGCTCTCGAGGGTCGAGGGCGAACCCGCCCCGTCGGCGTCCTCGACGATGACGGCGCTGAGCCAGAGCGTGACGAGGCCGAGCGCCGCGGTGAGGGCGGTGATCCAGAGGTCGACGCGGGTGTCGCGTCGGGTGAGCGGCCGGCGGGCGTCGCCCGGCGTCGCGGCCGGGGCCGGGGCGGTCGTCGACGTCTCCACGCCGACCATCGTAGGGCAGACGGGCGTGCTGATTGAGGAAGACTCATGCATGCGCATGGAGGGGATGGACGACCCGTTTCGTCCGGGTGACGGGGCGGACCGATCGCCTCGGCGCCGTCGGCGGCGTTCAGGCGCGCAGGTCGATGCCCAACAGCGCCTGCACGGCGTCGACGTCGACCTCGGACGGGGCCGTTCCCCGGGCCACGACGGCGTCGACGGCGTCGAGGGCCGAGGGCGTGTCGAGGTCGTCCGCGAGCGACGAGCGCAGGCCGACGACCAACGGGGTGGGGGCCGGGACCGGCACCGCGCCTCCTGCTCTCGTGGCGGCCCAGGCGAGCCAGCGCTCGAGACGACGTTCGGCGGCGACGAGGTCGGCGTCGAACCACTCCCAGTCGGAGCGGTAGTGGTGCGCCAGGAGGGCGAGCCGGATGGCGCGGGGGTCGCGGCCCGCGGCGACGAGCTCGCTGACCTTCACGAGGTTGCCGAGCGACTTGCTCATCTTCTCGCCCTGGTAGCCGACCATCCCGGTGTGCGTGTGGTGGACGGCGTAGGGGCGGCCGGTGAGGGCCGTGCCGTGCGCCGTGCTCATCTCGTGGTGCGGGAACACCAGGTCGCTCCCGCCGCCGTTGACGGTGACGGGCACGTCGAGGTGCTGCTGGGCGATGACGGTGCACTCGATGTGCCAACCGGGTCGGCCGGCGCCCACGGTGGTGGGCCACGACGGCTCGTCGTCGCGGGCCGCGCGCCAGAGCAGCGGGTCGAGGGGGTCGCGCTTGCCGGCGCGATCGGGGTCGCCGCCGCGCTCGGCGAAGAACCGGGCCATCGTCTCGGCGTCGTAGCGACTCTCGAGCCCCAGGTGCCAGTCGGTGTCGCGTTCGGCGGCCCGGACGTCGAAGTACAGGTCGTCGCCGGCGGTCGAGGCATCGGTGGGCACGGGGTACGCGAGACCCCGGTCGAGGAGGCGCGCCACGGCGTCGGCGACGTCGGTCACCACCTCGGTCACCGCGACGTAGTGCGTCGGCGGCACCACGGCCAGGTGCTGCATGTCGCTGCGGAAGAGGTCGGTCTGGCCGTCCGCGAGCTCTCGCCAGTCGACGCCGGTGGCCGTCGCCCGCTCGAGCAGCGGGTCGTCGACGTCGGTCGTGTTCTGCGCGTAGACCACCTCGACCCCGGCGTCGCGCCAGACGCGCAGAAGGGTGTCGAAGGCCAGGTAGGTCGACGCGTGACCCAGGTGGGTGGCGTCGTACGGCGTGATGCCGCACACGTAGAGACCGGCCCGCGACCCGTCGACCTCGGTCGGGTGCACCGTGCCGGTCGACGTGTCGTGGAGCGCCGGGAGGTCTCCCAGGCCCGGGAGGCGCGGGACGTCGGGTTCTGCCCAGGACCTCATGCGGCCACCACGCCCGTGCCGAGCAGGACGAGCAGGACGACGCCGAGCACGATGCGATAGGCCACGAACGGGGCGAAGCTGCGGCGCGAGATGTAGTTCATGAAGAACGCGATGACGACGAAGCCGACGACGAACGCGACGACCGTGGCGGCCAGGGTCTCGCCCAGCGAGTAGGGCCCGGGGTCGCTGAAGCTCTGGACGAGTTCGTAGAGACCGCTGCCGAAGACGGCGGGCACGGCGAGCAGGAACGAGAACCGGGCGGCGGCGGGGCGCGTGTAGCCGAGTGCGAGTGCCGTGGTCGTCGTGGCACCCGACCGCGAGACGCCGGGGAAGAGCGCCAGCACCTGGGCGACGCCGACGGCGATGCCGTGGCCGTAGCGCATGTCCTCGAAGCGCTCGGTCTTCTTGCCGAGACGATCGGCCAGTCCGAGAAGGACGCCGAACACGATCAGGACGATCGCCACGATCCAGAGCGAGCGGAACACCGTGCGGATGTACTCCTGCGCGACGTACCCCACGAGCACGATCGGGACGGTGCCGATGATGACGAGCCAGCCCATGCGGACGTCGGGGTCGGTGCGGGGGATCTTGCCGGTCACGCCCGCGAACCAGCGCGAGACGATGCGGGTGATGTCGCGCCGGAAGTAGATGACGACCGCGAGCTCGGTGCCGAGCTGCGTGATCGCCGTGAAGGTGGCGCCCGGGTCGAACTCGGCCACCGCCCCGGGATCGCTGAAGAACAGGCCGACGAGCCGCAGGTGGGCGCTCGACGAGACGGGGAGGAACTCCGTGAGGCCCTGGACGAGGCCGAGCAGGAGTGCCTGGAGGAGATGCTCCACGCGGGTGACCCTTCTGGTGCGGGGGTTGCTAGTACGTCGACAACAAGTCCCGCAGGACGCGACTGCCAAAGGATAGTGCGTCGAGCGGGACCCGTTCGTCGACGCCGTGGAACATGGCCGGGAAGTCCATGCCCTCGTCGAGCCGGAGCGGGGCGAAGCCGTACCCGGCGATGCCGAGCAGGCTGAGGGCCTTGTTGTCGGTGCCGCCCGAGAGCAGGTAGGGCAGGACGGGTGCCCCCGGGTCGTGCCGGTCGAGGGTGGCGGTGATGGCGTCCACCAGGGGCCCCGAGAAGGGCGTCTCGAGCCCTATGTCGGTGTGCATCGTCTCGATCTCGACGTCGTCGCCGATCAGGGCCTGGACCTCGGCGAGCACCGCCGCCTCCTGCCCCGGCATGCACCGGATGTCGACCAGGGCCTCGGCCGTGTCGGGCACGACGTTGTGCTTGTAGCCCGCCGTCAGCATCGTGGGGTTGGTCGTCGTGCGCAGCGAGCCGCGGATGAAGCCCTTGGCGGTGCCGGTGCGCAGGACCAGTTCGTCGGGTGCGACCTCGTGCACGTCGACGTCGAGGATGCGGGCCACCTCGCCCAGCAGGGCGGTCGTCGTGTCCGTCAGCACGATCGGCCACTGCTGGCGGCCGAGGACGGCCACCGCCTCGGCCAGGCGCGTCACGGCGTTCGCCTCGATCATCTGCGAGCCGTGGCCGGCGGTGCCCCGAGCCCTGAGCTTGATCCAGATCAGGGCCTTCTCGCCCGTCTGCAGCAGGTACGAGCGTCGACCGTCGATGAAGGTCGAGTAGCCACCGACCTCGCTGATCGCCTCGGTGGCGCCGTCGAACAACCCGGGGTGTTCCTTCACCAGGAAGTGCGAGCCGAGGACTCCCCCGGCCTCCTCGTCGGCGAGGAAGCCCAGCACGAGGTCGCGGGCCGGTCGTTCGCCCGCCCGCAGGATGTCGCCGACGGCCGTCAGCATCATGGCGTCCATGTTCTTCATGTCGACGGCGCCGCGCCCCCAGAGCATGCCGTCGCGGACGACGCCGCCGAACGGGTCGACCGACCAGTTCGCGGGGTCGGCGGGCACGACGTCGAGGTGGCCGTGCACCACCAGTCCGGGCTTCGCCGGCTCGGCGCCCTCGACCCGGGCGATCACGCTGACCCGGCCGGGTTCGGACTCGAACAGCTGCGGCTCGAGACCGAGGGCGCGGAGGGCCGCCTCGACGTACTCGGCGGCATCCGCCTCGCCGTTCGACCGCCCACCGCCGTAGTTCGACGTGTCGAACCGGATGAGGTCGCGGGCGATGCGGGCCGTCTCGTCGAGCTCGGGCTCGGTCGGGCCGGTGCTCGTGGGGGTCGTCGTCATGCGCCCCACGCTACCTGCCGCGCCGCTCACGCCGACGGACGTGGCCGTGGTCACGAGGGCCCTCCGAGCCGTGCTAATCTTTCGTGTCGGCTTCGGTCGGCACCATCCAGTCCGGGTGGCGGAAATGGCAGACGCGCTAGCTTGAGGTGCTAGTGCCCGTATAGGGCGTGGGGGTTCAAGTCCCCCCTCGGACACTCGAAACACTCTCTCTCGAGAGTGGGTTTCATCAGATCTGTGTTGAGACAGATGCTTGTTCGCAAGCGACGGAAGGCCCGCACACCCCGGTGTGCGGGCCTTCCTTGGTTCTCCGGCCTTCGTCGGTCGTCAGACCGCGCTGCCGGGGTTGCCGCTGGCGACGATCGAGCCGTTGATGCCCTGCGGGAAGAACCCGCCCTTGTCGATCTGGTTCGGCGTCAGGTACACGACGTTGAGCACGCGCTCGGCGGTCCGTCCGTAGACGATGGCGTTGGCGTCGGTCGGCACGAGGTTCTGGACGCCACCGAGGGTCAGGCCCTGGTCGTCGTCCGTCGACCCGTCGAGGGAGTCGCGGGCGTCCGAGATCTTCGTCGCGGGCACCTGCAGTCCCTTGGCGTTCAGCGTGGTGCGGATGATGCCCGCGTGGTACGCCTCGACCGCGAGGATGCCGGCGGCCGCGCCGAGGTAGGTCTTGTTGTAGATCAGGGGCGCGGCGCCCTTGTAGGCGGTCACGCCGACGTCCTCGAAGATGAACGCCCCGAGCAGGAAGTTCTCCTCCGAGGCGAACGGGTCGAAGGTCTGGCCCGGTGTGATGACCCCCGCCGCGAGGGCCGCCGCCGTGAAGCTGCTCTGCAGGTCGATCGCCGGTCGCGACACCTTCGCGCCGCCGAGTGCCGACCGCAAGAAGGAGACGTGCGCCTTCTCGTCCGCCGCGATCTCCTGCGCGATGCGCTTGACGATCGTGGTCTTGAACGGCACGGGTGCGCCGCCGACGACGCCGCCCTGGGGGTCGATGCCCGTGATCTGGTCGGCGGGCAGCCCCGAGCCGGTGACGGCCCGGAGGTAGAACTCCGCCTCGAGGTACTCGAGGTTGAGTGCGAAGTTGAGGATCGTCGCATCACTGATCACCTCGTCGGAGGGCGACACGGCGGCCGCGGACTGGGCGGGCAGCGTCGCGGCGACCGCGGCGAGCCCCGTGCCGAGGCCCGTGACCCCGGCGGCGGCGAGCAGCCGTCGTCGATCGATCGGGGTCTCGGCGCTCCGGGAGATGGCACTGCTGATGAAGCGTGTGTCGAACATCGTCGTTCCTTCGGGTGTGTTCGTGCAGCGAGGTGTGCCGTCGGTGCGCGCTCCCAGATGACGGCACCGGCGACGTCGGGGTCGGGTGACCCGTTCGGGGGACAAGCTAGCCCCCTCGCCTCCCGTCCGGTAGCCCCCGCCTCCCCTGGTCGTCCCCGGCGCCCGTAGGGTCGGGTCATGTCGCTCTCGATGGCCGCCACGCGTGCTCTTCTGCGCCTCCGGCTCCGCCTCCGCCCCCGCTCGACCGAGTCCGAGGACTCGCTCGTCCGCTCGGTCGCCCGTCAGGGCTCCGCCGCGCCGGTCACGCGAGCGGTGCACCGCGTCGCGACCGTCGAGAAGGCGCGGGTCGGTGGTGAGCGCGTCGTCACGCTCCGTCCGCGTCGAGCCCCGAGCGGCGTCCACGTGGTCTACCTGCACGGCGGTGCCTACGTGCACCCCGTCCTGGCCACGCACTGGAACCTGCTCGCGGGTCTCGTCCGCGCCTCCGGGGCCGTCGTCACGGTGCCCCTCTACGGTCTCGCCCCGGCCCACGACGTGGACGACGCGCTGCCGCTGCTGGACGCCGTCCTCGCGGACGTGCGCCGCGCCTCCCCGTCCCGCGTCGTCGTGGCCGGCGACTCGGCGGGCGGGGCGCTCGCCCTCGTCGCGGCCATGCGGGGACGCGACGCCGGCCGACCGGCACCCGACGCGCTCGTGCTCTTCTCGCCGTGGGTGGACGCCCTGCTCGACTCCCCCGCGATCGACGAGGTCGCACCGCTCGACCCGATGCTCGCCCGCGAGGGTCTCGTCGCCGCGGGTCGGTGGTGGGCCGGCGACCGTGATCCGGCCGACCCCGTCGTCAGCCCGGTGCGCGGCGACCTCTCGGGTCTCCCGCCCGTGTTCGCCTACGCCGGCGATCGCGATCTGCTGACGCCCGACGTGAAGCGGCTGGCCGCGGGCGTGACCGCGGCGGGTGGACGCGTCGAGCTGCGGCTGTACCGCGGTGCCTTCCACGACTTCGTCGGCGCTCCCTGGACCCCGGAGGCGCGGCGGGCGCTCCGACACGCCGCCTCGGTGATCCGCGGGGACCCGTCGATCGCGGGCCGGATCGCGCCGCCCCGCGCGTAGGGTCTCAGTCGGCGCGGGCGTCGGTGCCCCGCCTCGACGACGAGAGGTGCCACACATGGAGTACGCACGACTGGGCACGAGCGGCCTGACCGTCTCGGCGGTGACCCTGGGGTGCATGAGCTACGGCGTGCCCGACCGCGGGACGCACGAGTGGAGCCTGCCCGAGGACGAGAGCCGCCCGTTCATCTCGCGGGCGCTCGAGCTCGGCATCACGACCTTCGACACCGCCGACGTCTACTCGGACGGCACCAGCGAGGAGATCGTCGGACGGGCACTGCGGGACTTCGCGACCCGCGAGGAGGTCGTCCTGGCGACCAAGGTGCACGGCCGGATGCGTCCCGGTCCGAACGGGGCCGGGCTCAGCCGGGGGCACGTCATGAGCGCGATCGACGACAGCCTGCGCCGGCTCGGCACCGACTACGTCGACCTGTACCAGATCCACCGCTTCGACCCCGAGGTGCCCGTGGAGGAGACGATGGAGGCGCTCCACGACGTCGTCAAGGCCGGCAAGGCCCGCTACATCGGCGCCTCGAGCATGTGGGCCTGGCAGTTCGCCTCGATGCAGCACGCGGCCGACCTCGGGGGCTGGACGCGTTTCGTCTCGATGCAGGACCAGTACAGCCTGATCCAACGCGAGGAAGAACGTGAGATGCACCCCTATTGCCTGGACCAGGGCGTCGGCGTGCTGCCCTGGTCGCCCCTGGCCCGCGGGAAGCTGACCCGGGACTGGGACGCCACCACGGCCCGGACCGAGACCGACCGCTTCGGTCAGACGCTCTACAAGCAGCGCGAGGACGGTGACCGCCTCGTGGCGCAGGCCGTCGCCGACGTCGCGGAGGCGCGGGGCGTCCCTCGCGCGCAGGTCGCGTTGGCCTGGGTGCGGCAGCAGGACGCGGTCACGTCCCCCATCGTCGGCGCCACGAAGATGCAGCACCTCGACGACGCCGTGGCCTCGGTCGACCTGTGGCTCACCGACGACGAGCTCGACGCGCTGGAGTCGCCCTACGTGACCCGCGAGAACGAGGGGTTCTGACGACACGGTCCCGCCCGGTCGACCGGCACCACGTCGGTCTAGGGTGAGCCGCACGGGCGGCGACGACGCCGACCGACCTCGACGAAGGGCAGCACCCATGGGCAGCGACGCCAACCACCACGAGCACGACCGGCCGAGCACCGGCGGACCCACCTCGGGCGAGGACGGCTCGTACGTCGACGACGACCTCGACGGCGGCGCCCGCACGCGCGGGCCGCACGACGGCGAGGCCGACGGCACCTACACCGAAGAGGCCGGCACGAGCGAGGGCGACGGGTCGTACGTCGACGCGCAGGTCCCGGACGAGCCGGCCGCCGACGGCGGTCCCCACGACGGCGAACCGGACGGGTCGTTCACGCAGAGCGACATCGACGGCGGTCGCTGACCCCACCGGCCGACGCGTGGCCGTGCCCGGCCCGGCCCCCGAGGGGTGCCGGGCCGTTCGGCGTGTGGCGTTCCGGCAGGCTGCCCCGGGGGTACGGTCGTCTGAGGGAGGAACACATACATGACCAAGCGAATCGTAATTCTCGGCGGCGGTTCCGCCGGGCTCACCACTGCACTCGAACTGCAGAAGCGACACCCACCCCAGGCGGCGAGCATCACCCTCGTCGACCAGGCCCCGTACTTCACCTACCAACCGTTCTTGCCCGAGGTCGCCGGTGGCCACATCGCCGCGCGCGACGTCACCGTGCCGCTGCGCAAGACGCTCAAGCGCACCAAGGTCGTCGAGGCGTCGGTCACCGGGCTCGACAGCGAGGCCAAGAAGGTCACCGTCACGAGTGCGGACGGCGAGTCCAGCGACATCGCCTACGACCAGTTGGTCGTCGCCCTCGGCGCCGTCACCCGGACCTTCCCGACCCCGGGCCTGGCCGAGAACGGCGTGGGCTTCAAGAGCGTCGAAGAGGCTCAGTACGTCCGCGACCGCATCCTCGGCAACATCGCCGAGGCGGCGAGCGTCAAGGACCCGGCCGTTCGCCGCAAGCTCCTCACCGTCGTCTTCGTCGGTGGCGGCTACACCGGCGTCGAGGCCCTCGCCGAACTGTCCGACGCCGCGAACTCCGCCGTCGACACGTTCCCGAACCTGTCGCGCGACGAACTGCGCTTCGTGCTCGTCGAGGCCCTGGACCGCGTCGCCCCCGAGGTCGGTCCCGAGCTCTCGAAGTGGACCCTGGGCCAGCTGCGCGGTCGAGGCATCGACATCCGCCTCAAGACGACGATGCCCTCGTGCGTCGACGGCGACGTCGTGCTGAGCGACGGCGAGACCATCCCCGCCGGCACGATCGTCTGGACGGCCGGCGTCAAGCCGAACCCGGTGCTGGGCGACATGGGCCTCCCCCTCGGCCCGAAGGGGCACGTGAACGTCAGCGCGACCCTGCAGGTCCAGACCGAGGACGGCCAGAAGCTCGACGGCGTCTGGGCCCTCGGCGACGGCGCGCAGGTCCCCGACCTGCTGGCCGAGAAACAGCCGGCGTACTACCCGCCGAACGCGCAGAACGCCGTGCGCCAGGCGGTCACCGTGGCCGACAACGTCATCGCGACCCTGTCGGGCGAGCCCGTCAAGGAGTACCGCCACGAGTCGCTCGGCACCGTGGCGAGCTACGGCATCGGCAAGGGCGCGGCCAGCATGTTCGGCCTCCAGCTGAAGAACGTGCCGGCCTGGATGGCCCACCGCGGCTACCACCTGTACGCGATGCCGACGCTGAACCGGAAGTTCCGCATCCTGTCGGGATGGGTGACGAACTTCGTCGGCGGCCGCGACACGACCCCGCTGGTGGGTCTCGGCGACCCGCGCGCGGGATTCCTCAAGGTGACGCCGAAGGTCGACGCGAAGAAGTAGTCGCGACCGACCTCGAGAAGGAGGCGCGTCCCGGGTGACCGGGGCGCGCCTCCTTCGTCGTCGGTGCGGTGGAGCGGCCCGGGGCCCGGCTCAGGCCGTGGTGAGGCGCCGCACGGCCTCGTGCACGATCTCGCGTTGCAGGGCGGGGTCGAGCACCACGCCCGGATGCGCCTCGCCGAGACCGGGCAGGTTCTGCCAGGCGCAGGCGAGCGACATGACGAGGGCGAAGATGTCGTCGCTGCTCCAGGACACCGTCACGGCGGGGTCGCGGCGAAGGCGGTCGAGCTGCGACAGGGCGGCGTCCTGGACCGAGCGCAGGGTGGGGACCGAGGCCTCCCAGTCGTGCTCGCCCTCGAGCCGGGCCCAGGCGAGCAGCCGGTTGTGGTCGGGGTGGGCCTGCATGTGGTCGAAGACGGCGAGGGCGAACTCCTCGACGCTCGCGGCAGGGCGGGACGCGGCCTCGCCCATGGTCTCGAAGGTGCCGTTCAGGACGGTCGTGAAGAGCGACCGCTTGTCACCGAAGTTCGCGTAGAGACGCTCCTTGCTGCAGCCGGCCTCGGCCGCGATGCGGTCGACGCGCGCCCCGGCCAACCCGTGTCGCGAGAACTCCGCGGTCGCGGCCTCGAGGATGGCTCGACGGGTCTCGGCGGCATCGGTTCGCATCGGATCACCGTAGCCGACTTACGGACCAACCAACTAGTAGGTAGGGTAGTTCGTCGTCCCCAAGAGAAATAGGTACCGCAGTGACCACCGTCGCCCCCGCCCCCACCGAGACGCGTTCGTCGCGCCGTTGGTGGGTGCTCGTCATCGTCGCCCTCGCGCAACTCGTCGTCGTCCTCGACGGCACCATCGTCAACATCGCCCTGCCCGACGCCCAGGCCGACCTCGGCCTCAGCGACGAGAACCGCCAGTGGGTCGTGACGGCCTACGCGCTCGCCTTCGGCGCGCTGCTGCTGCTCGGCGGTCGGATCGCCGACTTCTGGGGCCGCAAGCGCACCTTCATCGTCGGGATGGTCGGCTTCGGAGCCGCCTCCGCGTTCGGCGGGCTCGTGCAGACCGGTGGTGAGCTGATCCTCGCCCGCGGCCTGCAGGGCGTGTTCGCGGCCCTGCTCGCCCCCGCGGCCCTGGCCGTGCTCACCACCACCTTCGCGTCGGGTCGCGACCGGAACACCGCCTTCGCCGTCTTCGGCGCCATCTCGGGCGCCGGCGCGGCCGTCGGGCTCGTGCTCGGCGGCGTGCTGACCGAGTTCGTCAGCTGGCGCTGGTGCCTGCTCGTCAACGTGCCGATCGTGCTCGTCGCCATCGTCGCCGCCGCCTTCGTCGTGAGCGAGAGCCGGGCCGAGGGGCGGAACCGCCTCGACGTCGTCGGCACGATCGTCGTCGCGGCCGGCCTCGCCAGCCTCGTCTACGGCTTCACCCGGGCCGAGGACGGCTGGGGCTCGGCCGTCGTCATCGGCTTCATCGCCCTGGGGGCCGGTCTGCTCGCCCTGTTCGTCGTCGTCGAGCGACGGAGCGACCACCCGCTGCTGCCGATGCGCGTGCTCGCCGACCGCGTCCGTGGCGGAGCCTTCCTGGTGCAGTTGATCGTCGGGAGCGTCATGATCGGCGCCCTGCTCTACCTGACCTTCCACCTGCAGATCGTGCTCGGCTTCGGCCCGCTCGAGGCGGGGCTCGCCAGCCTGCCGATGACGCTGGTCATCATGGTCTGCGCTCCCCTGCTGACGAAGGCGCTGCCGGTCGTCGGCCCCCGCCCGATGATGATCGTCGGGCCGCTCGTCGCGGGGGCCGGGCTGCTCTGGCTCGCCACGCAGATCACGGCCGACGGCTCGTACGCCGTCCAGGTGCTGCCGGCCCTGCTCGTCATGGGCGTCGGCCTCGCCGGCGTCTTCGTGCCCATGCAGAACCTGGCGCTCAGTCGGGTCGCCCCGCACGACGCCGGTGCCGCCAGCGCGACCTCGAACGCCATGATGCAGATCGGCGGATCGATCGGTCTCGCCGTCTTCACGAACCTCTACGCCGGGGCCGTCGCGTCCTCGACGTCGACGGTGGGCGGGCCGCTCGGTCCGCTGGTCGACGGCTACTCGGTGGCCTTCCTCGCCGCCGCGGTCGCCATGCTGCTCGCCGCGCCGATCTCGTTCTTCCTCATCCGCGGTCGCAAGGAGGACCTGCTGCCCACCGAGGCGCCCGTGCACCTCGGCTGATCAGGCCGGGGTCGGCGTGCCGGTGGCGGTCCGGGGCAGGCGGATCGCCGCCCCGGCCGCCACGGCCAGCAGGACGGCCGCGACGCCGAACGCCGCGGGGTACGAGACCGTGTCGACGAGCAGGCCCGCGACGAGCGGCCCGGCGATCGCCCCCACGTCCGAGCACATCGAGAAGATCGCGACGGGACGACCACCGCGGGCCCCCGCGGCGTCGCCGACGAGTGCCGCGGGCGCGGTGCCCATGAACGCCGTCGCCACGCCGTAGAGGCAGAGCAGGGCGCCGAGCGTCCAGACGTCCGGGGCGAGGGACACCGCGAACAGGGTCACGGCCGCCACCGCGAACGAACCGATCACGGCCGGTCGACGGCCGACGGTGTCGACGAAGCGCGCAGCCGGTGCCAACGCGATGGTCTGGGCCACCGCCGACGCGGCGAAGAGCAACCCCGTCCAGGCCGTCGGTCCGCGCAGGACCTCGACCACGAGGACGGGGACGAGGGCGCTGCGCACCCCCAGCGACGACCAACCCTGTGCGAAGTTGGCCACGCACGCGGTCCGGAACCGCACGTCGCGCAGCACGACCCCGAGGGGCACCGGAGGCGCGGTGACGGTCGTCGAGGAGTGCTGCGGTGCCCGGCGCAGGAGCACGACGCCGACCAGGCCGGCCACGGCGAGCGTGGCCGCGTAGAAGAAGAACGGCGCCGTCAACGAGATGGTCGCGAGCAGCCCGCCGAGGGCAGGACCCGCCATGCCGCCGACGAGGAACCCGCCCTGGTAGAAGCCGACGGCCCGGGCCCGGAGCGACGGGTCGGTCGCGCCGAGCAGCAACGTCATCGCCGCGATGCTGAACATGGCCGAGCCGATGCCGCCCGCCCCCCGGAGCAGGAGGAGCTGCGGGTAGGTCTGGGCGAGCCCGGCGAGTCCGCTCGACAGCGCCACGATGCCGATGCCCACCGAGAGCACGACCCGCTCGCCCATCAGGTCGATGAGTCGACCCACGAACGGGCTCGCCACGAGGCGCATGAGGGCGAAGGCCGAGAGGACGGCACCCACCAGGGCGTGGTCGACGCCGAAGCTGCGGGCGTAGACCGGCAGGACCGGGACGACCACCCCGAAGCCGACCATGACGAAGAAGGCGATCACGCCGAGGACGTAGACGTCGCGGGTGAGACGGGGGCGGTCGACGTCGGTGACGTGGCGGCGGAACGGGAGCACCGACACAGGCTACGGGGCGTGGAGTGTGACCTCGTGTGTCGGCGAGGACGACAGCACGGGCCCGGGTCGTGATGATGGCCTCATGACTCGACGAATCCGGTTCAACGCCTTCGACATGAACTGCGTGGGGCACCAGTCCCCCGGTCTCTGGCGGCACCCCGACGACCGCTCGGCCGACTACACGAAGCTGAGCTACTGGACCTCTCTCGCGCGCCTCCTCGAGAAGGGCGTCTTCGACGGGCTCTTCATCGCCGACGTGCTCGGCACGTACGACGTCTACGGCGGCAACCACGACGCGGCGTTGCGCAACGGCACCCAGACCCCGGTCGGCGACCCGGTGCTGCTCGTCTCGGCCATGGCCGCCGCGACCGAGCACCTGGGCTTCGGCATCACCGCCGGCACGGCCTACGAGCACCCCTACCCGTTCGCCCGGCGCATGTCGACGCTCGACCACCTGACGGAGGGGCGGATCGGCTGGAACGTCGTCACCGGCTACCTGCCGAGCGCCGCCCGCAACATGGGTGCCGACGACCAGCTCGACCACGACACCCGGTACGACCAGGCCGACGAGTACCTCGAGGTCCTGTACAAGCTGTGGGAGGGGTCGTGGGAGGACGACGCGGTCGTCCGCGACCGTGAGTCCGGCGTCTTCACCGACCCGGCCAAGGTGCACGAGATCGGGCACGACGGCACCTACTACAAGGTGCCCGGCATCCACATCGCCGAGCCCAGCCCTCAGCGCACCCCCGTGATCTACCAGGCGGGTGCCTCGCCGCGGGGCATCCGCTTCGCCGCCGGCAACGCCGAGTCGATCTTCGTGGCGGCCCCGACCAAGGAACGCCTGGCCGCGACGGTCGGCAAGATCCGGGACGCGCTCGAGGCCGCGGGCCGCGACCGCTACTCGGCGCGCATCTACACGTTGCTGACCATCATCACCGACGCCACCCCCGAGGCCGCCCGGGCCAAGCACGACGAGTACCGGCGATACGCCTCGCACGAGGGGGCCCTGACGCTCATGTCGGGGTGGATGGGCGTCGACCTCTCGACCTACTCGCTCGACGACCCCGTGGGTGACGTCGAGAGCAACGCCATCCAGTCGGCCCTCGCGAACTTCCAGGCGCAGGCGGGTGACACGGGCGCGGAGTGGACGATCCGCGACATCGCCGAGGCGGCCGGGATCGGCGGTCTCGGGCCCCGCATCGTCGGGTCCGGCGAGGAGATCGCGGACCAGCTCCAGGAGTGGGTCGACGAGACCGACGTCGACGGGTTCAACCTCGCCTACGCCATCACTCCGGGCACGTTCGAGGACGTCGTCGAGCACGTGATCCCCGTGCTCCAGGCCCGGGGCGTCTATCCCACCGAGTACGAACCGGGCACGCTGCGGCAGAAGCTGTTCGGGCGCGGAGACCGGTTGCCGGACGAGCACCACGGGGCGCGGTACAAGATCTCGACCGGAGCCCGCGTCGGCTGACGGAGGCCCTGCGGGGCGAGGATCTGAGGATTGTTACAACGGCGTGTCGACGAAGGCCGACACGCCGTTCCCATCGGGGCTTTCGTTCGTCGGATTTGATAACGGCAGGCGACTCTAAGGCTCCCGGAAGGGTGGTCGGCGACATGACGCGGCGTGGGGGCCGTGGTTAGTGTGGACGCCGGTCGCCTCTCGGGGAAGCGACGATTCGGACTGATGGTCGTTGCTCAGAGGAGATGGTCTGCTTGGCGTGGGATTTCGTGGTGGACCGGTGGAGCCAGATCTGGTTCGCATCATGGCAACACTTCTCGCTCGTGGTGCAGTGCCTCGTCCTGGCGGTCGTCGTCTCGGTCGGCCTCGCCGCCCTGGTGCACCGCAACCCGACTCTCTACGCGCTGGCCAACGGGGTGTCGGCCGTGGGGCTGACCCTTCCGTCGTTCGCGCTGGTCGGCCTGCTCATCCCCTTCGCGGGGTTCGGCGTGGCGCCGTCGGTCATCGTCGTCACGTTCTTCGCCGCACTGCCGATCCTGCGGAACGCCGTCGTCGGCCTGCACGAGGTCGACGGTTCGCTCGTCGAGTCGGCTCGCGGCATCGGCATGGGGCGCTTCCGGACCCTGGCGACCGTCCAGATGCCCCTCGCCTGGCCGATCATCCTCACCGGCGTGCGCGTCAGCGCGCAGATGGTGATGGGCATCGCCGCGGTCGCGGCGTACGCGCTCGGCCCGGGCCTCGGCGGCTTCATCTTCTCGGGCCTGTCCCGACTGGGCGGCGCGAACGCGCTCGCCTCCGTGGTCACGGGCGTGGTGGGCGTGGTCCTCCTCGCCCTCGTCCTCGACCTCCTCCTCGTCGGCCTCGGCCGCCTGACCATCTCGAGAGGCATCCGTGTCCAGAACTGACCCCACCCGCGCCTCCTCGTCCCCCTCGGACGAGGTCTCGGGCCGCAGCATCACCCTCGACCAGGTCACCAAGCGGTATCCCGGCCAGGCCGAGCCGGCCGTCGACGGCATCACGCTCGAGATCCCGGCCGGCAAGATCGTCATGCTCGTCGGACCGTCGGGGTGCGGCAAGACCACGACCCTCAAGATGATCAACCGGCTGATCGAGCCCACCGAGGGGCGGATCGTCCTGGACGGCGACGACGTCACCTCGATCGACGGCGACGAGTTGCGCCGCCGCATCGGCTACGTGATCCAGGCCGGCGGGTTGTTCCCGCACATGACCGTCGGGGCGAACATCGCCATCGTCCCGAAGATGCTCGGTTGGTCGAAGGAGCGCATCGCCGCCCGCGTCGACGAGCTGCTCGAACTCGTGTCGCTCGATCCGGCCACGTACCGCGACCGTTACCCGCGTGAGCTCTCGGGTGGTCAGCAGCAGCGCGTCGGCGTCGCGCGGGCACTGGCGGCGGACCCGCCCGTGTTGCTGATGGACGAGCCCTTCGGTGCCGTCGACCCCATCACCCGCCAGCGCCTGCAGGACGAGCTGATCAACATCCAGCACGAGCTGCAGAAGACCATCGTCATCGTCACCCACGACTTCGACGAGGCCGTGAAGCTCGGCGACTGGATCGTCATCTTCTCCGAGGGCGCGCACATCGTGCAGTACGACACCCCGGAGCGCATCCTCGCCGAGCCGGCGAACGAGTTCGTCGAGAACTTCATCGGGTCGGGGGCCGGCCTCAAGCAGCTGACGCTGACGCGCGTCCGTGACGTCGACCTCGCCGAGGCCGTCGTCGCCCGAGCGGGCGACTCGGCCGCCGACGTCCTCGCCCGGGTCGAGGCGGCCGGCCACGGCCACGCGGTCGTCGTCGACGACCGGGAGCGCCCCGTCTCGTGGCCCTCGCGCCGCCAGCTCGGCCGTCTCGACGTGCTGGGCTCGTCACCCGACGCCGACCTGCCGGTCATCGGCAGCGGCGCCACCCTCAACGACGCCCTGGACACGATGCTCGTCTCGAGTGCGGGTGCGGCCCTGGTCACCGGTCGACGCGACGCCTTCATCGGCGTCATCACGGTCGAGGTCGTCATGGAGGCCATCACGCGGGCGCGCGCGTCGGCCGCGGAGGCCCACCACGACGCTCCGGTGGGCACCAACACGGGCTCGTTCGACGTCGTGCCGGGAGCCCCCGTCGACGAGAAGGACGCGGCGTGACCGCCTCGGTCGCCCCGGCCTCGGTCGACGGACGCTCGTCCGGCCGGCGGGGGCCCCGCCCGGCGTGGCTCGGACTGCTCGTGCAACCCGTGGCCGTGTTCGCCGTGTTCGCGGCATTCGTCGTGTGGCTGACCACGGCCGACCTGACGACGGCCGAACGGACCACCCTCAACCCCTCCGACCTGCTGGCCTACACGGGCGAGCACTTGGCGTTGACCTTCGTCTCCGCGGCGATCGTCCTCGTCCTCGCCATCCCCCTCGGCGTGCTGCTCACCCGGCGGCCGTTCGTGCGCATCAGCGGTCCCGTCCTGGTCCTCGCGAACTTCGGCCAGGCCGCGCCGGCCATCGGACTCATCGTGCTGCTCGCGTTCTGGCTCGGCTTCACGTTCTGGGCTGCCGTCGTCGCCCTCGTGCTGTACGCGGCACTTCCGGTGCTGCGCAACACCATGATCGGACTGCAGAGCGTCGACGCCCGCCTCGTCGAGGCCGGTCGGGGCATGGGGATGAGCGCGTCGTCCGTCCTGCTCAAGGTCGAGCTGCCGCTGGCCGTCCCCGTGATGCTCTCCGGCATCCGCACGGCCCTCGTGCTGCTCGTGGGGTCGGCGGCCCTCGCCACGTTCATCGGTGCCGGCGGCCTGGGGCTGCTGATCACCACCGGGGTCAACCTGTTCCTGCCGCGGGTCCTCGTCTCCGGGGCCCTGCTCATCGCCCTGCTCGCCCTCTTGATCGACTGGCTGGGCCGTGTGGTCGAGTACGTCGCCCGTCCGAAGGGACTCCGCGCATGACCGTCTCCCGCCTCCCCCGACGACTGCGTCGCGCCTCCTCGTCCCTCGCCGTGGTCGGCGCCGCGACGCTCGCCCTGACCGGGTGCGGCCTGCAGCCGGCGACGGCGTTCGTGCCCGCCGTGGCGCCCGGCTCGATCCGAGCCGTCGAGGGGTTGCCCGACGACGCGGCGATCACCGTGACGGCGAAGAACTTCACCGAGCAGTTGATCCTCGGGAAGATCGCCGTGCTCGCCGCGCAGGCCGCGGGCTTCGAGGTCACCGACATGACGAACGTGCCGGGGTCGGTGGCGGTGCGACAGCTGATGCTCGACGGGACGGCCGACATGACCTACGAGTACACCGGCACCGCCTGGCTGACCTACCTCGCCGAGGCGGAGGGCATCCCCGACCAGCAGGAGCAGTACGAGGCCGTCCGCGACGCGGACGCCGACAACGGCCTGACCTGGCTCGAGCCCGCGCCCCTCAACAACACCTACGCCATGGCGGTCCGGGCCGAGGCCGTTCCCGAGCTCGGCGACATCACGTCGCTCTCCCAGATCGCCGACCTGCCCGTCGAGCAGCGCACCTTCTGCGTCGAGGCCGAGTTCAACTCGAGGGCCGACGGGTTCGCCCCCATGCTCGCGGCGTACGGGCTCGAACTCGGCGCCGCCGACGGTGTGCCGACGAGCAACGTGAGCATCCTGGACACGGGCACGGTCTACACCGCGACCGACCGGGGCAGCTGCAACTTCGGCGAGGTCTTCACGACGGACGGCCGGATCGACTCGCTCGACCTCGCCGTGCTGGAGGACGACCAGGGCTTCTTCCCCGCCTACAACGCGGCACCCGTCCTCTCGACGGCCACCCTCGAGGAGTACCCGCAGCTGGCCGAGGTGTACGACGAGATCTCGCCGGCCCTCACGGACACCGAGATGCGACGACTCAACCTGGCGGTCGACGTCGAGGGCGAAGAGCCCGCCGACGTGGCCTTCGACTGGATGGTCGAGCAAGGATTCGTCACCCGTCCGTGACACGCGGACGAGGGTGATTGTGACGGGTGATGCGCCCCCCGGCCGAAGGGCCGGGGGGCGCTGTCCGTCTGTACCCCACCTGCGCTGCAGACACCAGGGGCGACGAGAGATGAACGACACCTGTCGGGGTGATGAACGGCACGGACGGCGGCGTGTCGACCCTCGGTCCGGACGTGGTGTCACCGGCCTGAACAGGCCTTTTGCGTGTCTCACGCCGCGGGCCACCCTCCGCCTGGAACGGGACGCGCCGTGGCCGCGCTTTTCACGGCTTCTTGTCACCCCCGCACGGGTGACATCGCGGGGTCCGAGGGTCACCCGTTCGGGTGTCGGCAACAGGGGGGACACGATCGCCCCCGAACGGGGGGTCTTGTTAGACTCCTATGGCGGGTGTCCCCCGAACTAGAGTCACAGCATCCTCCTGGTCGACCCGAAATCGCCAGGAACCGAGAAACCCGACCCTCTCCACCGGGAGCATCTGCTCCCGTCACCGCACCGACCCGAATCGTGCGTCGAGCAGACCCGCTGCCCGGCGCGCCCGTCGCCGCCCGGCCGACGTCGCGCACCATCGTGACGTCCGTGCTCCGGCGCGACGCCTGGGCGGTCGATCGAACCCGAACCTCGATCGACCGCCCGCCACCGCCCCCGTCGTCACCACCGACGTGGGCGTGCCGTCGCCTACCCGAACCCGAGACCCGATGTCCAGCACGCAGAGCGAACTCCGCTCACTCCTGGTCGGACCGTCGTCACCCCGACGGATCGACCCCCCGTTCGACCTGACCGAGTCGGACGGCCCCCTCGCGTCGCCCGCCGCGACGCACGACGCCGAGTCCGGCGCCGCCTGGGCTCGCCGCTACCGGCGCCGGCTCCGCCTCGTCGACACGGCCGTCCTGACCCTGAGCATCGTCGGTGCCGTCGTGGTGGACGCCGCGAGGGCCATCGCCGCCGGTCGGGGCTCGGACGCGTCCACCCTGATCGAGTCGGTGGGTTCTCCCGTGCTCCCCGTCGTCGTCGGGCTGGTCTGGACCTTCTGCCTCACGCTGCACCGCACCCGCGACCTCGCGGTCGTCGGCAGCGGCGTCGTCGAGTACAAGCGCCTCCTCACGGCGAGCGTCTGGGCCTTCGCCGTCGTGGCGATCGGGTTCGCCTCGGTCGGCCACATCGGCGGCGAGGGCTACTTCCTGGTGGCGCTGCCCGTCGGCGGTGCCGGCCTGGTCGTCGGCCGGTGGACCATGCGGCGCTGGCTCGAACGCCAGCGGGCCAAGGGCCACTACCTGTCGCGAGCCGTCATCGTGGGATCGCGCGACGACATCGCCGACGTCGTCCGTCGCATCGACAAGACGAGCGGTGCCGTGTACGACGTCGTCGGGGCGGCCGTCCCGGACGCCGACCCGAGGGGCATCGTCGTGGGAGGCCGCACCGTCCCCGTGGTGGCCGACCTCGACGGCGTCCCGCGTGCTGTCTGGCGCCTGGGCGCCGAGAGCGTGATCGTCGCCGGCGAACCGGGTCGTGGCCGGGAGTACCTCCGCGACCTCGGATGGTCGCTCGAAGGACGAGCGACGGAGCTCGTCATCGCCTCGCGACTGACGAACGTCGCCGGGCCCCGCATCCACTACCGCCCGGTCGAGGGTCTCCCCCTCATGCACGTCGAGCTGCCGCAGTTCGACGGCCCGCGACACGCCCTCAAGCGTCTGTCCGACCTCGCGCTGGCGTCCGCCGCGCTCGTCGTCCTCGCGCCGGTGTTCGCCGTCGTCGCCCTCGCGGTGCGGCTCGACGGTCCCGGCCCGGTGCTGTTCCGTCAGCGCAGGGTCGGCCGTGACGGGCGCACCTTCGAGATGCTGAAGTTCCGCTCCATGGTCGTCGACGCCGAGAGTCGGCTCGCCGGCCTCGCGCAGGCGGACGAGGGAGCCGGCCTGCTCTTCAAGATGAAGTCCGACCCGCGGGTCACGCGCGTGGGTGCCGTCCTCCGTCGGTGGTCGCTCGACGAGCTGCCCCAACTGTGGAACATCGTCCGAGGCGACATGAGCGTCGTCGGGCCCCGGCCGCCCCTCCCTCGCGAGGTCGAGGGGTACGAGGACCACGTCCACCGACGCCTGTACATCAAGCCCGGACTCACGGGCATGTGGCAGGTGAACGGACGCAGCGACCTCAGCTGGGAGGAGAGCGTCCGCCTCGACCTCTACTACGTCGAGAACTGGTCGCTGACGGTCGACTTCGTCATCATGTGGCGCACCGTCCGGGTCCTCTTCGAGCACCGGGGAGCGTATTGACCCCCACCAGCAGCATCCGAGACCACCGCGGGCCGTTCACGGGCCCGGACCACGCTCACGACGACAGGGGAGAGAGCATGTCCGTCGACATCAGGCACTACCGGGACCGCGAGTCCGCACCGGCGACGACCGCCGCACCGATCCTGCGGGAGGACGCCCGGACGGGCGTCGACCTGCCCGAACTCCCCCGCCGCCGGAGGGGATCGCGGCGCAGCCGGGTGCTGCTGGTGCACTCGTCCGACGAGATGTACGGCTCGGACCGGATCGTCCTCGAGGTGGTCGGTGAGCTCGCCGCCCGCGACGACCTCGACGTGACGGTCTGGCTGCCCTCCGACGTGTCCGTCGGGCCCCTGGGCCCGAGGCTGCGCGAGCTCGGGGCGCGCGTCGAGCGCACGCCCCTCCCGATCCTGCGCCGGACCCGGCTCGGACCGCTCGGACTCGTCCGCCTGGCCCGCGACGCGGCCCGCACGGCGCTGAGACTGTCCGGGCGCCACTTCGACCTCGTCTACTGCGCCACGAGCGCCTGCCTGATCGTCGCGCCCGTCGCCCGGGCCATGGGCGTCCGCCGCGTCGTGGGGCACCTGCAGGAGCCCTGGAGCGACGGGGACCGTCGAGGCCTCCGTCCCCTGGCCCGCGCCTGCACCTCGTTGGTCGCCGTGTCGCGGTCGGTGCTCGACTCGTCCGGCCTCTCGGAGGACTCGCGCGCCGTCGTGGTCCACAACGGCGTGTCGGACCGCTCGATCGCCGTCACCGACCGTGCCGAGGGTCGCGCGCCCCAGTACGTGGTCGCGAGTCGCTGGAACGGCCACAAGGGTCACGCGACGCTCTTGACGGCCTGGAACGCGGCAGGCTGCCCCGGCCAGCTCGTCATCCTGGGCGGCCCGCCGGCCGTCGGCTCCTCCGTCGACGTGCCCGGCCTGGTCGCGGCGATCGTCTCGCGACCCGAGACGGTCACCGTCGTCGGAGAGGTCGACGACGCGTCGCCCTACCTCCGCGACGCCGACGCGGTCATCCTGCCGACCGACACCCTCGAGGGCTTCGGACTCGTCACGCTCGAGGCGTTCAGCCAGGGGCGTCCCGTCATCGCCAGCCGCTCCGGCGGCCCGGAAGAAGTCGTCGACGAGGGTCACACGGGCTGGCTCTTCGACCGCCGAGACGTCGACGGCCTGACCGAGATCCTGGCGTCGATGGACGTCTCCACCCTGGCCGTCGCCGGGCGCCACGCCCGCGAGGCCTACCTCCAGCGGTTCACACCGGAGCGCATGCGCCGCCGCATCGGCGCGGTCGTCACCCGCGAGCTGCACACGGCCGACGTCGATTCCCTGGCGGTGGCCTCGTGACCGACGCTCCCACGACCACCGAGGGGACCTCGGCCCGGCCCGCCGTGCCCCGCGCCGTGCGTCCTGCCCTCGCCGCGCTCGCGTCCGCCCAGAAGCCGTCCACGGGTGCGCCCGCCTATTCGCGCTTCGTCAACCGCCGACTCGGTCGATGGGCCGCCGCGGTGGCCTACACGGTGGGTGCCACGCCGAACCAGGTCACGGCGCTCAGCGCCGCGTGCACCTTCGCCGGCATCGCGGTACTCGCCTTCGCGCCGTCCGGCATCGGGACGGCCCTGGCCGTCGTCCTGCTGCTCGTCGTGGGTTACGCCCTCGACTCGGCCGACGGACAGGTCGCGCGCCTCCGGGGCGGCGGCAGCCCCGCGGGCGAGTGGCTCGACCATGTCATCGACGCGACCAAGATCGCGGTGCTGCACCTGGCGGTCTTCGCGTCGTGGCTCCGTGAACCGGAGGGTCGCGAAGCCCTGCTGGCCGCGCCGCTCGTCTACCAGGTCGTGGCGACGGTGGCGTTCTTCGCCATCGTCCTGACCGACCAGCTCCGCCGGGCGGAGGCGGCCCGGACCGGCGTCGCCGCGCCCGTCGGACGTCGCACGGGACTGCTCTACTCGCTGGCGGTCGTCCCGACGGACTACGGCCTGATGTGCCTCGCGTTCGTCCTGCTGGCCTGGCCGCCGGCGTTCACGGTGGTCTACCTGGCGCTCCTCGTCGCGAACGCCGGCTATCTCGTCCTCGCCCTGCCGAAGTGGTTCCGCGAGCTGAAGTCCCTGACTCCCCCGTCGATCGGTTCGAGGTCGTGAGCCACGAGGTCGCCCCGGCCCGTCGGGCCGTCGCGGGGGGTCTCGGTCGGGCCGTCTCGCGCCATGCCGCGCTCATCGGCGTGGCGGCGCTCCTCGGGGTGGCCGCGGGCGTCGGCGCGTCTCAGCTCGCTCCGGCCGGCTGGCGCGCCGAGGCGACGCTCCTCGTCCGGGTCGAGTCCCCGGGCTCGGGCCTCGCGGCCCGCGGGCAGTTCGCCCAGCAGCGCGTGGCGTCCTACGCCGAGCTCGGCACGAGCCCGGAAGTCCTCGGACCGGTCGCGGCCGACCTCGGCCTGCCCGTCGACGAGCTCGCCGAGCGGGTCTCGGTGGTCAACCCGGACGGCACCGCGGTCCTCCGCGTGCAGACGACGGCCGGAACGCCCGACGGGGCCGCCTCGCTCGCCGACGACGTCGCCGAGAGCCTCTCGGCGGTCGTGGATCGCGCCGAATCGGACGCCGGGTCGGACGGTCAGACCGTCGCGCTCGACCTCACCTCCCCCGCGGCCGTCCCGACGACGCCCGACGAACCGGGCCTCGCGCTGACGGTCCTCTCGGGTCTCCTCGCCGGCCTGGCGGTCGGTCTCGCCGGCGCGCTCGTCCTGGCCCGTGCCCGGCCCACGGTCGACACGGTCGACGACGTGCGCCGCATCACGGGGCTGCCGGTCGTGGGCCAGCTCCCGGGGGCCCTCCGGCAGGGCGACGACCCGGTGACCGGGGCGTCGTCCGCCCGGACTCGTACGGCCCTGCGCGAGGTCGTCCAGAACACGAGGGCCCTCCGGGGTGGCTCGCTGCCCGCCACGCTCCTGCTGGCCCGGACGGACTCGGTCCGCGAGGCGGTGGGCGTCGACGGCGGCCTCGCGCGCGCCGTCGTCGAGCTCGGCGCCACGTGCGCCCTGGTCCAGTCCGACTTCGACACCCGCACGCTGTCCCGTCCCTCGACGGTGCCCGTGGGCGCCGTGCCCGAGGAGGTCGAGGCCGATCGGCACGGCTACGACCGCGTGCCGGTGTCCGACGGGGTCGTCGCGTCGTCCCGTCACCTGGTCCGTTCGGGAACCCACGCCTTCTTCGCCGCCCTGCGCGAGGACTACGACGTCTCCGTCGTCCAGGCCTCCAGCGACTCGCACCCGCTCGCGTTGCGCAGCGTGACCGACGAGGTGGACGGCGTGCTGCTGGTCGTCCGGTCCGGGGTCACGACGGTCGAGTCCCTCCGGAGCCTGAGCGCCGAGCTCGTCAGCCTGGACGTGCAACCCGTGGGCGTCGTGCTGACCGGGGTGCCCCCGTGGCGCCGGGTCCTGGTGCGCGCCACCTGGCTCGACGACGACGTCCGTCACCCCGTCGAGGAACCCGCGCCCTCGTTCAGCATCGCCGACCTCGTGGACCACGCGGGCGCCGCCCGCCCGCTGCAGGACCTCCCCCGCCTCCGACGCCGGCCCGGTGCCCTGTCGTGAGCACCTCCGAGCACCACCCCGACGAGAGGACCACACCCGTGGACGTCATCCCCACCCCCGCCACCGGCCTCGCCCTCGACCCCGTCGACGGCGGGAGCGGACGAGGAGGCGCGGGCCGGGTCGGCTACGCGGCCGGTGCCTTCGACCTGTTCCACATCGGTCACCTGAACCTGCTGCGGCACGCGTCCGCGCAGTGCGACCACCTCATCGCCGGCGTCGTGTCCGACGAGATGTTGCAGGTGACCAAGGGCATCTCCCCCGTCGTCCCGCTCGCCGAACGGCTCGAGATCGTCCGCCACATCGACGTCGTGGACGGCGTCCACGCCGAGACCGTGCCCGACAAGATGGACGTCTGGCGCGAGCTGCGCTTCGACGTCTTCTTCAAGGGCGACGACTGGCGGGGCACCGAGAAGGGCCTCCGGCTCGAGCGAGAGTTCGGGGCGGTCGGGGTCGAGGTCGTCTACTTCCCGTACACCATGAGCACGTCCAGCACGGTGCTCCGCAGGGCGCTCCGGGCACTGTCCGGGGCGCCGGGCCAGGGCGGCGAGACGGTCGCCGTCGGCGACTCCGTGCGACTCCAAGGCTGATCGGTCCTCCCCAGCCCCGCGTCGATCCTCGTCGATCGATGCGGCTGGGGAGAACCGTCCGGGATCGGTGGCGGCCCGAGATGCTCGACCCATGACACTCACCTCGGTCCTCGACACCACCCTCGACCGCCCTCCCGCCGACCCGGTCGCAGCCTTCGCCGCGTCCGATCCCGGACGCGTCCCCGATCCGCACGCGCCCGTCCAGGACGTCGACGACCTCGTCCGCCACGTCGAGGCCATCGTCCCGTCGGCGGTGCGTCGCCAGCTCTGGACGTTGTTCTTCGACGACGACGACGTCCCCCTCCCTCTCATGGTGCCCCTCGAGGGCATCCCCGAGGTGCCCGACACCGCCGCCCTCGACCACTACGGCGATGCCCTGGCCGCCGTCGCCACCGAGTTCGGCGCCGCGACCGTGGCGTTCGTCCTCGAGAGGGTCGGCGCCGCGTCGCCCCGTCCCTCGGACCGCCGGTGGGGTGACGGCCTCCGGGCGCTCGGGCGAGGACGGCCCTTCGAGGTCAGACCGGTGCTGCTGTGCGGCGACGAGGGTGTCTCGACGCTCGGCCCGAGCGGGGGCACCAGGGTGCGCCCGGCCCCGGACGGCGTCCCTCAGGCGTCCTCGAGGCCCGTCCGCCTGGTCGACATCGTCCGCCTGCCCTGACCCCGCTCGCGGTCGACGAGTCGCCACCAGGCGGTCTCGGCGAGCTCGGGGGACGTGTAGACGCCCAGGCGGGCCGGCTCGGCGTCGGTCGGGCTCCACCGGCTCAGTCGGTAGCCGCCGCCGAAGCGCTCGACGACCGCCTCGGGTGCCCCCTCGGGGTCGGCGCGCACGGTCCACCGGTCGGGGACGTTCTCGTCGAGCATCGGTCGATCGTACCCGGGTCAGGCGCGCTGGCCGAGGCGGCCGCGCAACACGTCGATGCGCTTCTGGATCTGTTCGGTGCTGGCCTGAGCGACGGACGGGCCCCCGCTGATGCGCCTGAGGTCCGCGTGGATCAGCCCGTGTGGTTCGTTCGAGTGCCGCGACCAGATCGACACGAGCCGGCTGAGCTCTTGCCGCTGCTCTTTGATGGTCTGGTAGAGGGGTCGGGCCTCGTCGACCGGAGCGGTCGTGGGCAACCCGGTCTTCGGAGCCCGTCGCGCCTGGGTGGCCTGCCGCTGCCGCAGCAGGTCGCGGACCTGGTCGGGCTCGAGCAGACCGGGGATGCCGATGAAGTCGAGTTCTTCGAGGCTGCCGATCTCGCCTCCGGTGCCGAACTCGCCGCCGTCGTAGAGCACCCGGTCGAACGAGGCCTGCGAGTCCAGGGCCTCGAACGGTTGCTGCTCGAGGAGGCTCGACGCCTTCTCGTCGCGGTTGGCCGCGGCCATCATGTCTTCTTCGGGGGCGAACAGGCCGTCGTCGGCGTCGGTGGGCCGGTCGAGCGCGTGGTCGCGTTGCAGTTCGAGCTGGTTGGCCAGGGCCATCAGGCTGGGCACGCTCGGCAGGAAGATCGACGCGGTCTCGCCCCGTCGGCGGGCTCGGACGAACCGTCCCACGACCTGGGCGAAGAAGAGCGGCGTCGACGCCGAGGTGGCGTACACGCCGACGGCGAGACGCGGGACGTCGACGCCCTCGGAGACCATCCGGACCGCGACCATCCAGCGGCTGTCGCCGTCGGAGAAGGCCTGGATGCGGTCGGAGGCGGCCTTCTCGTCGCTCAGGACGACGGTGGGGCGCTCACCCGTGAGCTTCTGCAACACGGCCGCGTACTGCCGAGCCGCGGTGTGGTCGGTGGCGATGACGAGACCACCCGCGTCGGGCACGCCCCGGCGCACCTCGGTGAGGCGCTTGTCGGCCGCCGAGAGCACGGCCGGAATCCAGTCGCCCTGCGGCGACAGCGCCGTACGCCAGGCCTGGGCCGTGATGTCTTTGGTCACGGCTTCGCCGAGGGACGCGCTCATCTCGTCGCCCATCCGGGTGCGCCAGCGCATCTGACCGGCGTACGCCATGAAGAGGACGGGTCGCACCACGCCGTCGGCGAGGGCACGGCCGTAGCCGTAGGAGTAGTCGGCCCTCGAGGTGCGGATGCCGTGCTCGTCCGGGGCGTACTGCACGAACGGGATCGGAGCCGTGTCGGACCGGAACGGGGTGCCCGTCAGCGAGAGACGGCGGGTGGCACCGGTGTAGGCCTCGCGGATGCCGTCGCCCCAACTGAGCGCGTCGCCGCCGTGGTGCACCTCGTCGAGGATGACGAGGGTGCGACCGGCCGTCGTGATGGCCTTGTGCACCTCGGGCTTCATGCCGACCTGGGCGTAGGTGACGGCGATGCCGTGGTAGTGCCGCCCGAAGGTGCCGTCGGCGTTCTTGAACATCGGATCGAGGCGGAGGTTGACCCGGTCGGCGGCGTCGGCCCACTGGCGCTTCAGGTGCTCGGTGGGGGCGACGACCACGACGCGGTCGACCTCGCCGCGGGACAGGAGTTCGGTGGCGAGGCGGAGGGCGAACGTCGTCTTGCCGGCGCCCGGTGTGGCCGCCGCGAGGAAGTCCCTCGGCATCGTCGAGAAGTAGAGCTCGAGGGCGTCGGCCTGCCACGCGCGCAACTTGCTGGCGGTGCCCCAGGCGGCCCGCTCGGGGAACGCGGGCGAGAGGTGTTCGGCGGCCGAGTTGCCTGCCGAGACGCCGACGTCGAGAGGGTCGGACGAGAGGCCGTCGAGGTGCTGCTCACCCCCGGCGGGGTCGGATGCGTTGGCGGTGCTCACTCGAACCGAGTTTACCCTCGACCGGCGTCGTCGACGGACGCGGTACCCGCATCTCGACCGGAGGTGCCGGGTCGACGCCGCGAGGTGCCGAGCAGCGAGGCCGGCGTCAGCATGGCCGAGCCGAACTTGGCCCGGAGGGCGTCCATGGTCGACTCCGCCTCGCGCCAGTCGGCGTCGTCGTCCCACAGGCCGAGCGAGTCACCGCCCGTCCCCTCGCTGAGCTGCTCGACGCGCACGCCGACGAGCCGGATTCGTTCGTGCTGCTTGCCCGTGGCCTCGTAGAGGGACACGACCTCGTCGTAGATTCGTCGCCCGAGGTCGGTCGGGTCGGCGAGCGTCCGGGACCGCGTGATCGTCACGAAGTCGGTCGTCCGCAACTTGAGCACGACCGTGCGACCGCTCACGCCCGCGGCCCGCAGACGGGTGCCGACCTTGTCGCTCAGGCGGAGGAGTTCACGTCGGACGACGACGGGGTCGACGACGTCGGTGCCGAACGTGTTCTCGTTGCCGACGCTCTTCTCGGCCGTCTCGGTGTGGACGCTGCGGGGATCGCGGCCCCACGCCAGGTCGTGCAGCTTCGCGCCCGCTGCCGGCCCGACCGCGTGGACGAGCATGTCGAGAGGGGCCGAGGCGACGTCGCCGACCGTTCGCAGGCCGCGGTCGAGCAGCACCTGTTCGGTCTTGCCGCCCACGCCCCAGAGCGCGCTGATCGGCCGCGGGTGCAAGAAGGCCAGGGTGTGGCGGTGCGGTACGAGCAGGAGCCCGTCGGGCTTGGCGACGCTCGACGCGAGTTTGGCGACGAACTTGGTCGACGCGGCCCCGATGCTGCAGTGCAGCCCCGTCTCGGCGTGGACCCGACGACGCAGTGCCGTGGCGATCTCGAACGGCGAACCCATCAGGCGGATCGAGCCGCTGACGTCGAGGAACGCCTCGTCGATGCCGAGGCGTTCGACCAGCGGCGTGACGTCGTCGAACATCGACATGACTCGTGAGGACCAGTGCTGGTACTTCTCGAAGTGCGGTTCGAGCACGACGGCCTGCGGGCAGCGACGCAGTGCGATCGCCATGGGCATCGCCGAGTTGACGCCGTACTTGCGGGCCTCGTAGGTGGCGGCCGTGACGACCGACCGGTCGGAGCGGTGCCCGATGACCACGGGTCGGCCCCGGAGCTCGGGGTGGTCGAGCAACTCGACGGACGCGAAGAAGGCGTCCATGTCGACGTGGAAGATCGGCGCGGTCGCGTCGTCGGTCGGCACCGTCGTGACGATCCGCCCGCTGCCGTCTTGTTTGCTCACCGGAGCATCCTCACACGCGCCACCGACATCGTCGTCGCCCGGGGCGCGGCCCCCGATGCGGCCGCGTGCGTCGACCCGTCAGGAACCCGGTCCGAGGAGCGCCGCCGCGATCGTCGCGTGCGCCGAGTCGGTGTTCGACGGGTGGAAGCGTCCGGCGAGGACGTCCCGTTGCAGGCGCCCGAGCTCGGAGGACGACCGGTACGAGGACCCCCCGGCCACCGTGACCGCCTGCTCGACCACCGCGCGGGCCGTCCCGGTGGCGCGCGTCTTGAGCCCGACGACGAGCCGCGGCCAGTCGGCCCCGTGGTCGACGAGCTCGTCGACGTCGCGGGCGACCCGGTCGACCTGCGGCTCGAGTCCGTCGACCGCCAGTCCGGCGTCGGCGACGCGCCAGCGGACCACGGGGTCGAGCGCCCTGGCCGCTCCCCCGGCACGCCGCGAGGTCGTCCCGAGTGCCGACTCGACGGCGAGCTCGAGGGCCCGGCGGGCGATGCCCCGGTACACGGCGGCCACGGTCGTCTCGAAGACGGCGAAGACCGCGAAGACGAACGGGTCGGCGCTCGGGCCGACGGGCAGTCGACGGACGACCCGTGAGGCGGGCACCTCGACCCCGGTCAGCCGGGTCGTGTGGCTCTGCGTGGCGCGCATGCCGATGGTGTCCCAGTCCCCGAGTGAGGCGTGGCCCGGCTGCTCGCGGTGGACGAACCCGTGGACGAGGGCCGGCGCCTCCGGGTCGGAGTCGTCCCGTCCGAAGACGCCGAGGCGCGTCCAGACCGGCGAGAGCGACGTGGAGACCTTGGTGCCGGTGAACCGGTAGCCGCCGTCGCCCGTGGGTTCGGCCGAGGTCACCGAGTCGGACAGGACGAGGTCGTTGCCGGGCTCGCTCACCCCGAAGGCGAAGACCTCGTCGTGCGCGGCGTCCTCGAGGACGAGGTCGAGCGAGTCGTCGCCCCGGGCGTGCAGCACGGCCGCGCACCCGGTCCAGACCAGGTGCATGTTGACAGCCAGCGCCGTGGCCGGGGCCGCCGCCGCGAGGCGTGACTGCAGGGACGCGACCTGCTCGAGTCCGAGACCCGCGCCTCCTCGGTGCTCCGGGACGAACGCCCTCAGGTAGCCGCGCTCGCGCAGCTCGGCGAGGTCGTCGTGGGGGAACGTGTTCTCGCGGTCGTGGTCGGCGGCCCGCCCCCGGAAGCGCTCGAGCAGCTCGTCGGGCAGCAGCTCGCCGGGCGACCAGGAGGCGCGGGTCGGGTCGGACGGAGGGGCGGGCTTCGGTGCGGGCACGCGTCGAGAGTAGTTTGGTGGCATGAGTCAGCAACACCCGTGGTCCCGTTACGTCGCCCTCGGCGACTCGTTCACCGAGGGGATCGGCGACCCCGAGGAGCGCTCCCCCGGGGGGCACCGGGGCTGGGCCGACCGCGTCGCCGAGGTGCTGGGCTCCTCGACCGAGGACTTCGCCTACGCCAACCTCGCCGTCCGGGGCCGCCTGCTGAAGCAGATCATCGACGAGCAGTCCGAGGCCGCGCTCGCCCTGCGGCCCGACCTCATCTCGGTGTCGGCCGGGGGCAACGACATCATCCGTCCCGGCACCGACCCCGACGAGGTCGCCGCGGGCTTCGAGGGGTTGGTCGCACGACTGCGGTCCGACGGTGCCACGGTCGTGGTCTTCACCGGGCCCGACATCGGCCTCACCCCGGTCCTCGGTCGTCTCCGCGGAAAGGTCGCGATCTACAACGAGCACGTCCACGCCATCGCGCTGCGACACGACGCGGTGGTCGCGGACATGTGGGCGTTGCGTCAGCTCGTCGACCCACGGATGTGGGCGCCCGACCGGTTGCACTTCAGTCCCCTCGGCCACCACACGATCGCGCGGATGGTCCTGCAGGCCCTCGCGGTCGAGAACGACCTCGCGCCCTACGAGCCCGAGCCGCTCGAGCGTCGCCCCTGGCGCAACGCACGGGCCGACGACATGGGCTGGGCCCGCGAGTACCTCGTGCCCTGGGTGGTACGGCGCATCCGGCACCAGTCGTCGGGCGACCTGGTCCGGGCCAAGCGACCGGACGCCGTCACCGTGGTCCACCGCACCGACGACTGACGCTCGGGTCAGAACACCTCGTCGGGATGCGTCAAGCGCCACCAGGCGCCCGGCTCGCCGATGCCCGCGTCGAGTTCGAGGGGCACGACGTGCCGTTCTCCGTCGACGGTGAAGGTGACGTCGCCCACGCGCGTCCCGACCGGGGCCGCGCCCACGTCGTCGGTCTCGACCGACGCCTGCACGGTCTCGTCGCCCCAGACGAGGACGGTGGCGTCCTCCGCGGCCACCGCTCGGGCCTCGTCGCCCCAGGGCAGTTCGTACTCGGCGAAAGCGTCGCCGCGGCTGGTCAGCGTGATGGTCCGGAATCCCTCCGCGACGCTCGCGAGCAGGGCTTGCACGTCGCGGTCCAGCTGGTCGTGGTCGACGCCGCCGAGCATGGCGCCCACGACCGTGACCCGTCGCCCGCCGATCGTGTAGTCGGCCGCGAACAGCAGGCAGGCGCCGGCCTCGTCGAGCGTCCCCGTCTTGATTCCGACGACGCCGTCCAGCCCGAGCAGTTCGTTGCTGTTGCTGATCTCGCCGATGCCGGGCACGGACGTCGTCGCCGTGCCGACCGTGCGGGCGACGTCGGGGTCGGCCAGGGCCAGTCGGCCGAGTGCGATCAGGTCGGTCGAGGTGCTCGTGTTCTGCGGCGACAACCCGGTGGGCTCGACGAGCGTGGTCGACGAGAGGCCGTGGCCGTCGAGCCAGGACCGCGCCGCGTCGACGAAGGCCTGGTCGCTGCCGAACGCCCACCGGGCCAGCACCTCGGCGTAGTTGTTGGCGGACTCGATCAGCATGACCTCGAGCACCTGCCGCTCGGTGAGGACCTGCCCGGCCGCCATCGGTGCCACCTTGCCGTTCCGTGCGCGGTACGCGTCGACCAGGGCCGCCTCGGCCGGGCCGAAGGTGAGGGACGGGCCGTCACCGCCGTCGAGGGGTTTCTCGTCGAGGACGACGAGGGCCGTGACCACCTTGCTGATGCTCGCGATCGGACGGGGTCGTTCGTCGCCGCTCGTCGTCAGGCTGTCGTCCCAGCCGATCGCCTCGACCGCCGTCGCGCCGTAGGCGGGGAAGGTCAGGTCGGGAGCCTCCTCGGCCGGTGCGGCGTACGAGGCGACGTCCGCCGCGGCGGGCGCCAGCGGGCTGAGCAGTGCCAGGGGGACGTAGCCGCCGACCGCGACGACCAGGGCGAGCAGCGCGACCACGCCCACGCGCCTCCGGACCACGCCGGGTCGACGACGCCCGTCGACTCCGGTCACGCGACCGGTCACGCGACCGCCGCCGACCCGTCCGCCGGCAGACGCAGGGCCCAGAGGGCCACGGCCGAGGCGGCGGCCACGTTCAGGCTGTCGACGCCGTGCAGCATCGGGATGGTCACCACCGTGTCGGCGGCCCGCAGGGCGGCCCGGCTGAGCCCGTCGCCCTCGGTGCCGAGCAGCAGGGCGACGCGGTCCGGAGGCGCGGCCGCGTAGGCGTCGAGGGTGACCGCGTCGTCGCTCAGCGCCAGGGCGGCCACCTCGAACCCCGCCTCGCGGAGCAGCCCGGCACCGGCCGGCCACTCGGGGAGGCGCGTCCACGGGACCTGCAGCACGGTGCCCATGCTGACGCGGACGCTGCGCCGGTAGAGCGGGTCGGCGCAGCGCGGGGTGATCAGGACGGCGTCCGCCCCCAGGCCGGCGACGGCCCGGAAGATCGCGCCCACGTTCGTGTGGTCGACGATGTCCTCGAGCACGACGACGCGCCGCGCGCCGTCGAGCACCGACTCGACCGTCGGCAGCTCGGGACGGTGCATGGCGGCGAGGGCCCCCCGGTGCAGGTGGTAGCCGGTCAGCGTCTCGAGCAGGGCCGCGTCGCCGACGAAGATCTCGCCCTCGTGGTCGGCCACGAGGGGTTCGATGTCGGGCAACCACCGGTCGGTCATCAGCACCGACCGGGGCACGTGGCCCGCCCGCAGCGCCCGCTCGATGACCTTGGTCGACTCGGCGATGTAGAGGCCGCCCTCCGGCTCGGACACGCGCCGCAGGGCGACGTCGGTGAGCCGGTTGTAGTCGGCGAGTGCCTCGTGGTCGAGGTCGGTGATGCGGGTGACGTGCACGGTGCTCCACGGGGGACGGCCCCGGCGGACGGGCGACCGCTGGAATCGAATCGGAGGGGGACGCGTTTAGGCTAGCGTCACCGCACCCGAAGGAGCCCCACCCGTGTCGAACGCCCCCGTGGCCCCCACCGACGAGCAGGCCCTCGAGGCCGCGGTCGAGGCCCTCCGTGGGCGCCGCGTGGCCGTGCTCACCGGGGCGGGGGTCAGCACCGACTCGGGCATCCCCGACTACCGGGGCGAGGGCGCTCCGCCCCGCAACCCCATGACCTTCCAGCAGTTCCTCTCGAGCGAGAGCTACCGCAAGCGCTACTGGGCCGGCAGCCACCTCGGCTGGAAGTCCTTCCGTGCCGCCGGGCCCAACGAGGGGCACCGGGCGCTGGCCCGGCTCGAGGCCGCCGGCGTCACGAACGGCGTCATCACCCAGAACGTCGACAACCTGCACGTCCGCGCCGGGTCGCGCCGGGTCGTCGACCTGCACGGCACCGTCGACCGCGTCGTCTGCCTCACCTGCGGGCAGGCGTTCGCCCGCGACATGGTGGCGGCCCGCCTCGCCGCCGAGAACCCCTGGATCGACGAGCCCGACCAGGTGCGGCTCGCCCCGGACGGCGACGTCGAGGTGCACGACATCGACGCGTTCGTCGTGCCGACCTGCACGGTGTGCGGCGGCCTGCTCAAACCCGACGTCGTGTTCTTCGGCGAGTTCGTGCCCACCGAGCGGTTCGCCGAGGCGCGCTCGATGGTCGTCGGCGCCGAGGCGCTGCTCGTCGCCGGCTCCTCGCTCGTCGTCAACAGCGGCATCCGCCTGCTCGACCAGGCGACGCGCCGGAAGCTGCCCGTGGTCGTCCTGAACCGCGGCGTCACCAAGGGCGACTCGCGGGCCACGGTTAAGCTGGACGCCGGCACGTCGGAGACCCTGGCGGCCCTGGCCGAGCACCTGGGCGCCTGACCCCCGGGCCGTGCCCACCGGAGGAACGATGACGCTCTTGTACCTGGTCCGCCACGGCGAGACCGACTGGAACCGCGCCCGGCGCATCCAGGGCTCCACCGACATCCCCCTGAACGACCTCGGTCGGTCGCAGGCCCGAGAGACCGGCGACCTGCTCGCCCGGCGTCGGTTCGACGCCGTCGTCGCCAGCCCTCTGTCGCGCGCGGCCGAGACCGGGTCCCTCATCGCCGAGCGCCTGGGCCTGGCCGCGCCCGAGCTCGTCCCCGAGGTCGCCGAGCGTCGCTACGGCGACGCCGAGGGGCTGACCGGCGAGCAGGTCGAGGCACGGTTCCCCCACGGCACCCCGGTGCCCGGTCGTGAGAGCCGCGGGGCCCTCGTCGCACGGGTGCTGCCCGCCCTCGCCGCGATCGCGGCACGGCACGGCGACGGCTCGTCCGTGGTCGTCGCGACGCACGGCGCGGTCATCCGGGCGGTCGTGAACCACGTCTCCCCCGACACCGACGCGCACCTGGGAGTGCCCATCCGCAACGGGTCCGTCCACTCGTTCGAGTTCACGGGCGACGCCCTGACGCTGCGGGAGTTCGACGACCCGATCGAGGTCGAGTCCGAACGTGCCGGCACCTACTCGTTCGAGTACCAGAACCCGCTCGAGCGCGACGCGGCCGAACCGGCCTGAGCCGCCGGCCCCGGCCGCCGACGGGTCAGCGTCCCGGGCGCCGGTGGGTCAGCGTCCCGGGCGTCGACGCCGGTGGCCGCCCGCTGCGGCGACGTCGGCCAGCAGGCGCAGCAGCACGTCGGCCGAGTCACGCCAGCTGAACCGGGCGGCCTGCTCGACCGACGCGGCCGAGCGCGCCTCCCACTCGCCCTCGAGTCGTCGGACGGCGGCGGCGATCGACGTGGGCGACGACGGGTCGAAGTAGAGCGCCGCGTCTCCGCCGATCTCGCGGAAGATCGGGATGTCGCTGACCACGGCCGGCGTGCCGAGTGCCATGCCCTCGACGAGCGGGATGCCGAAGCCCTCGGCACGCGAGGCCGTCACGACGGCCGTCGCCCCCAGCAGGGTCTCGCGGTACTCGTCGTCGCTCGCCCCGTCGTGGAAGACCAACGACCCGGCGGGTGCCAGGGCCGTCAAGGAGGCGCGCTCGGCCCCGGACACCCGGCTCATCAGGTGCAGTCGGTACCCGTCGAGCAACGGCAGTGCCCTGGCCAGCGCGGCCACGTTCTTGTACGGCATGAACGACCCCATGTAGACGAGGTCGCGGCTCACCGGCGCGGTGCGGGGCTCGACGGGGTCGACCGGGTCGGCCGCGTTGTACACCACCGTCACGGGGCGCCGGGTCAGGCGGTGACGACGCATCTCGTCCCGCGTCGTGCGGCTCACGGTGACGACGGCGTCGGCCCGGTTCAGGAGCACCCGCTGCGGCCACCAGGCCAGGTGGTACAGCCGCCAGAGCAGCTTGATCGGCCAGGCGAACTCGGGTGGCGGCGTGCGGTTCGTGTAGTAGATCAGGTCGTGCAGGGTCAGGACGAGCGGGTACCGGCGTCCGGCGGATCCCATGGTCTGCATGGGCGACCAGACGACGTCGGGGCGCAGCGTGTTCACCTGCCGGGCCACGAGCGGCTCGAGGACGCTCGTGGGCGCGCTGACGAGCAGGTGGGGTGCGTCGGGCAACGCGTGGAGCTGGCGGGGGTCGCTGACCAGCATCGTCACCTCGTGGCGCTCGGTCAGCGCCGACACCACGCCGGCGCTGAAGCGGCTGATGCCGTCGTGGCGTCCGACGCGGACGTAGCGGCAGTCGACGACGATCTTCATCGGACGAAGGCCTCGATCGCGGCGGCGGCCTGGCGCGGCTTCTCGTAGTGGATCAGGTGGCCCACGCCCTCGATCACGTCGAGCGTGGCGTCGGGAAAGAGCGCCTGCAGTCGGTGCTGGGCGGGCAGGGCGGTGATGTCGTCGCGGTCGGCGGCGACGAGCAGGGTGGGCACGCTGATGCGGGCGGCGTACGTGCTCACGTCGCTCGAGACCGATGCGCGGAACGCGTCGAGCACCACGCGACGGTCCGAGAACCGCGAGAAGAAGCTGTCGTGCTGGTCGTGGATCCACCGGCGCAGGGCCCGGTCGTGGGTCTTGACCATGGCGAGGCTGGTGAACCTCGTCACGGCCGCGTTCTGCAGCACCTGCTGGCCGGCACGTTCGGGCAGGGCCGCGCCGGCCCAGTAGTAGAAGACGGCCAGACGCGTGACCACGCCGCGCGGGCCCTGCAGGGCAGGGGCGGCGATCGGGTTGACCAGGATCAACCGGGAGGCGCGGAGCCCGTCGGCCACCGCGGCCGACGTGACGATCGAGCCGAACGAGTGCCCCAGCACCACGACGTCGTCACCGAGCGAGAGGGTCGCCACGAACGCGGTCAGCCAGCGCGCGTACGCCGCGACGCTGTGCTCGCCGTCGAGCGGGGTCGACTCGCCGAAGCCCGGCAGGTCGGGCATGACCACCCTCACGTGGTCGAGGTGCGCCACGACCGGTTCGAGACCGTGGTGGTCGCCCCGGAAGCCGTGCACCGCGACGACGGTGACCCGCGCCTCCTGCCCCTCGGGCGGCTCGTACGTCCAGTAGCGGGTGAGGCTGCCGGCGACCTCGACGGCGTCGTCGCGCACCGGTCGGGCGTCGAGGCGGGCACGGTAGGGCGACTTCACGCGCGGGGGTCGGACGATCACGAGCCCGAGTCTACGAGCGACGCGCTGGTCGGAGTGCGCGTCCCGGGGCGCGCGCCCGTAGGGTGGGCGGGTGAGCTTCACTGCCCCGATCCAGCAGCCCGGACTGACCCTCGACCCCAACTGGCACCGCCGTGCGGTGTTCTACGAGGTGATGGTGCGGTCGTTCGTCGACAGCAACGGCGACGGGGCGGGCGACCTCCAAGGTCTGCTCACCCGCCTCGACTACCTGCAGTGGCTCGGCGTCGACGCCCTCTGGCTGCCGCCGTTCTTCCAGTCGCCCCTGCGCGACGGCGGGTACGACATCCAGGACTACAAGGCGATCCTGCCCGAGTTCGGCACCCTCGACGAGTTCCGCGACCTGGTCACGAAGTCGCACGAGCGCAACATGCGCATCGTCATCGACATGGTGCTGAACCACACCAGCGACCAGCACGAGTGGTTCCAGCAGAGCCGCGAAGACCCCGAGGGTCCCTACGGCGACTTCTACGTCTGGCGCGACACCGACGACGAATACTCGAACATCCGCGTCATCTTCGTCGACACCGAAGAGTCGAACTGGACGTTCGACCCGGTGCGTCGTCAGTTCTTCTTCCACCGCTTCTTCTCGCACCAGCCCGACCTCAACTTCGAGAACCCCGCCGTCCAGGAAGCGGTCTTCGACGTCGTCCGTCACTGGCTGGCGATGGGCGTCGACGGGCTCCGCCTCGACGCGATCCCGTACCTGTTCGAGACCGAAGAGGGCAACGGCGAGGGCGAACCGGCCACGCACGAGTTCATCAAGCGTCTGCGCGCCATGGTCGACGAGGAGTTCCCGGGTCGCGTGCTCATCGCCGAGGCGAACCAGTGGCCCGCCGAGACGGCGGCGTTCTTCGGCACCGAGGACGAGCCGGAGTGCCACATGGCCTTCGACTTCCCGGTCATGCCCCGCATCTTCTACTCGCTGCGCGCCCAGAGCGCCGACGAGCTCAAGCGCATCCTCTCCGAGACGACCGAGGTGCCCCCGGGCGCGGCCTGGGCCGTCTTCCTCCGCAACCACGACGAGCTCACCCTCGAGATGGTCAGCGAGGAGTACCGGCAGGCGATGTACGGCTGGTACGCCTACGACCCCCGCATGCGCTCGAACATCGGCATCCGTCGTCGCCTCGCTCCTCTGCTCGACAACTCGCGCGCCGAACTCGAACTCGTCCACGCGCTGCTCTTCTCGCTGCCCGGCAGTCCGTTCCTGTACTACGGCGACGAGATCGGCATGGGCGACAACATCTGGCTTCCGGACCGCGACTCGTCCCGCACGCCGATGCAGTGGACGCCCGACCGCAACGCCGGCTTCTCGACCGCCGACCCGGGCAAGCTCTTCCTGCCCGTCGTCCAGTCGCTCGTCTACAACTACAACCTGGTCAACGTCGAGAGCCAGCTGGCGCAGTCGCGGTCGCTGCTGCACTGGGTCCGCAACGTCATCCACGTGCGCAAGGCCCACCCGACCTTCGGCCTCGGCACCCTCGAGGTGCTCGAGACGAACCAGGAGTCGGTCCTGTCGTTCGTCCGGTCCTACGAGGGGGCCGGCACGCAGTTCGGCGACTCGGCCGAGGACATCCTCTGCGTCTTCTCGTTCGGTCACAACCCGACCTCGGTCGACATCGTGGCCCCGCAGTTCGCGGGGCGCACGTTGGTCGACCTCTTCGGCGGAGCGCAGTTCCCCTCGTTCGACGACGAGGGCAAGGTCACCCTGACCCTCGGCACGCAGGCGTTCTTCTGGCTGCACGTCGGCGACGTGCCCGTGGCGGCGGCACCCGCTGTCGGTGGCGCCTCCTAAGCTCACAGAGTGACTGACACCGACACGACCGGCACCGCCCCCGACCTCGCGGCCGTGGGCGAGCCGCCGGCCGCCTGGTGGCAGGTCCTCGGCGTCTTCGACCTCGAGACGACGGGCATCGACGTCGAGACGGCCCGGATCGTCACCGCGCACGTCGGCCTGATCGACGCCACCGGTGCGACGGTCGCACACGGCGAGTGGTTGGCCGATCCGGGCGTCGAGATCCCCGAGCAGGCCAGCGCCGTCCACGGCATCTCGACCGAGCGGGCCCGAGCCGAGGGGCGACCGGCCGCCGAGGTCGTGGCCGAGATCGTCGCGGCCATCCGTGCCGTCTTCGCCCGCGGCGTGCCGTTGGTCGTCTACAACGCGCCCTACGACCTCACGCTGCTCGACCGTGAGGCCCGCCGCCACGGTGTCGAACCTCTCGGCGAGGTGGGCGAGATCGGCTGCGTCGTCGATCCGCTCGTCATCGACAAGGCCGTCGACACCTACCGCAAGGGCAAACGCACCCTCGAGGCCGCCGCGGCCGTCTACGGCGTCTCGCTCGACGACGCCCACGACGCCGGGGCCGACGCCATCGCCGCGGGCCGTGTCGCCCAGGCGATGGCCAAGCGGTATCCCGATCGCCTCGACGTGCCCGTGACCGAGTTGCACGACCTCCAGGTCGGGTGGTGCTCGACCCAGGCCGAGAGCTTCCAGCAGTACATGCGCCGTGCGAAAGACCCCACCTTCACCGCTCACGGTGACTGGCCGCACCGCCCACTGCCGTTCGCCTGAGCACGAACGCCCCTCCGCGCCTCCTGGGCTCGCCCGCGCCTCCGTCTCCTGGGCTCCGCCCGGGCCTCCTGCGGTGCGGTGTCGTCAGCGTCCACCCTCTCGGTCGGGCACCCTCACCCGGGCGCACGAAAGAGGCGGCCCACCGAAGTGGACCGCCTCTTTCGGGCGTGTGGGCTGTGGCCTACTTGCCGAAGTTCTTGTAGCGCGAGTTGAACTTCTCGACGCGACCGGCCGAGTCGAGGATGCGCTGCTTGCCCGTGTAGAACGGGTGCGACTCGGACGAGATCTCGACGTCGATGACCGGGTAGGTCTCACCGTCGAGCTCGATGGTCTTGTCGCTGGTCGTCGTGGAGCGCGTGAGGAACGTGGCGCCCGACGCGAGGTCCCGGAAGACGATCTGCTTGTACTCGGGGTGGATGTCGGTCTTCATGATTGTCCTAGGTCTAGCGAACGAGTGATGATGGTGAGTTCAGGAGGCGCGTGCAGCATCGCTGCGGGCCAGCTGTCAACGATACCAGACCGACGGCCCGGATCGTAGGAGGCGCGGTTCAGCCCGCGGCGCGGGCCGAGTACCGGCCCCCGTCGGACTCGACCCGCAGTTCGACGCCGAACGTGGCGCCGAGGGTCTCGGCCGTGATGACCTCGTCGAGCGGACCGGCGGCCACGACGGAGCCGTGGTCGAGCAGCAGGGCGTGCGTGAATCCCTTGGGGATCTCCTCGACGTGGTGGGTCACCATGACGATGGCCGGAGCGCCCTCGGACGAGGCGTAGCCCGAGAGCATCTGCAGCAGTTCTTCGCGGGCGCCGAGGTCGAGGCTCGCGGCCGGCTCGTCGAGCAGCAGCAACTCGGGGTCGGTCATGACCGAGCGGGCGATCTGGACGCGCTTCTGCTCGCCGTCGCTCAGCTCGCCGAAGGTACGGTCCGAGAGGTGGTCGAGCTTCCACTCGTCGAGAACGCGGTGCGCCCGACGGACGTCGACGCCCTCGTACTCTTCGTTCCAGCGCCCGGTGACCGAGTAGGCGGCCGTCAGGACGACGTCGACGACCTTCTCCTTCGCCGGGATGCGGCGGGCGATGGCCGTCGAGGCGAAGCCGATGCGTGGCCGCAGGTCGAACAGGTCGACGGAGCCGAGGTCGGAGCCGAGGATGCTGGCCTCGCCCGAGGACGGGTGGCTCTGCGCGGCGGCGACCTGCAGCAGGCTCGTCTTGCCGGCACCGTTCGGGCCGAGCACGACCCAGCGCTCGTCGGAGTCGACCGTCCAGGTCAGTTTGTCGACGACGGCTGTGCCGCCTCGGACGATCGAGACATCGGTGAGCTGCAGGACGGTAGGCATGGTCCTCAGCCTAGTTGAGCAGGCCCTCGTAGATCCCCAGCGTCTGCTCGGCGATCCGCGACCACGAGAACTCTTCTTCGGCCCTCATGCGGCCGGCTCGTCCCATGAGGCGGGCGAGTGCCGGGTCGGAGACGACCTCGGTGAGGGTGGCCGCCAGGTCGGCCACGAAGCGGTCGGGGTCGACCGGGGTGCCGGTGCCGTCCTGCACCTGGTCGAGGGGCACGATCCGGCCCGTTAGACCGTCCGCGACGACCTCGGGGATGCCGCCCGTGTCGGACCCGACGACAGGAACGCCGCAGGCCATCGCCTCGAGGTTGACGATGCCGAGGGGTTCGTACACCGAGGGGCAGACGAAGGTGGTGGCGGCGCTCAGCACCGCACTGAGCTGGTGACGGGGCAGCACGGTGTCGATCCACACGACACCGGTGCGCTCCTCTTGCAACTCTCGGACGAGACCCGTGACCTCGGCCATGATCTCGGGGGTGTCCGGCGCGCCGGCGCAGAGCACGAGCTGCACGTCGGCCGGCAGCAGCTTGGCCGCGCGCAGCAGGTACGGCAGGCCCTTCTGGCGGGTGATGCGACCGACGAAGACGACGGAGGGGCGGTCGGGATCGATGCCCAGGCTGCGGACCAGCTCGGCGTCGTCGACGCGCTTCCAGCCGTCGAGGTCGATCCCGTTGTAGACGACCTGGACCTTCGACTCGTCGATCGACGGGTAGGAGCGCAGGATGTCGCGGCGCATCCCGTCGCTGACCGCGATGACGCGGTCGGCGGTCTCGTAGGCCTGACGCTCGATCCAGCTCGAGACGCGGTAACCGCCTCCGAGCTGTTCGGCCTTCCAGGGTCGGAGCGGTTCGAGGCTGTGGGCCGTCAGGACGTGCGGGACCCCGTGCAGCATCTGGGCCAACTGGCCGGCCGCGTTCGCGTACCAGGTGTGGCTGTGGACGACGTCGGCTCCGGCCACGTCCTGGGCCATGCTGACGTCCACGCCGAGGGTGCGCAGCGTGGCGTTGGCCTGGTCGAGCTGGGGCAGGTCGGGGTACCCGGTCGTGTCGGGTTCGGGGTCGACCTCGCCGAAGGCACGGACCTGCACCTCGACGCCCTGACGCAGGGCCTTGACGAGTTCGACGACGTGGACGCCCGCTCCCCCGTAGACGTTGGGCGGGTATTCCTTGGTGATGACATCGACTCGCACGTGGTTCACCGTAGTCGTGCGACCGCGAATCGTGCCATTCTGGCCCCATGGCATCAAAGAAGATCTTCGGCATCGTCCTGGCTGGTGGCGAGGGCAAACGCCTGATGCCGCTGACCGCCGACCGCGCGAAACCCGCTGTCCCGTTCGGTGGCAACTACCGTCTCATCGACTTCGCCCTGTCGAACCTGATCAACTCGGGTCTCCGGCAGATCGTCGTCCTGACCCAGTACAAGTCGCACAGCCTCGACCGCCACGTGTCGCAGACCTGGAGCATCGAGGGCCTGCTGGGTGCCTACGTCGCCTCGGTCCCGGCACAGCAGCGGCTCGGCAAGCGATGGTTCGCCGGCAGCGCCGACGCGATCCTGCAGAGCCTGAACCTCCTGCGTGACGAGAAGCCCGACATCGTCGTCGTGGTGGGTGCCGACCACGTCTACCGCATGGACTTCTCGCAGATGATCGAGGCGCACATCGCCTCGGGCGCCGGGGTCACCGTCGCCGCCATCCGTCAGCCCATCTCGCTGGCCGACCAGTTCGGCGTGATCGAGGTCGACTCGGACGACCCGACCCGCATCGGCCGGTTCCTCGAGAAGCCGACCGACGCCACGGGCCTGCCGGACTCCCCCGACGAGATCCTCGCGTCGATGGGCAACTACGTCTTCGACGCGGACGTCCTGATCGACGCCGTGCTGCGCGACGGCGAGAAGCCCGACTCCAACCACGACATGGGCGGGGACATCGTCCCCGACTTCGTCTCCCGGGGCGACGCGGCGGTGTACGACCTCAACCGCAACGAGGTGCCCGGGTCGACCGAGCGCGACCGCTACTACTGGCGCGACGTCGGCACCATCGACTCGTTCTACGACGCGCACCGCGACCTGATCTCGGCCCTGCCGATCTTCAACCTCTACAACACCGCCTGGCCGATCTTCAGCCAGCAGCTCAACTCGCCCCCCGCGAAGTTCGTCCGCGACGGCCACGGCAACCTCGGCACGACGATCGACTCGATCGTGTCGCTCGGCTCGTTGCTCTCGGGAGCGCACGTGGAGCGCAGCGTCCTGGGGCCATGGTGCACCCTCGACAGCGGCTCGCGGGTCGTCGACTCGGTGGTCTTCGAGCGGGCCCACGTCGGCCCGAACGCCGTCGTCAACCGGGCGATCCTCGACAAGGACGTCGTCATCGCGGCCGGCGCGTCCGTCGGCGTCGATCCCGAGGCCGACCGGGCCCGCGGGTTCACCGTCACGCCCTCCGGCATCACGGTGGTCGGCAAGGGCGTCCGGGTCGACCAGTAGACGCCCGGAGTCACACGAACGGCGCGGTGCGTCGGCGGCCCTAGGCTGTCGGCGTGCCGCGTTTCCTCATCGTCCTCGACGTCGACTCCACCCTCATCGAGGACGAGGTCATCGAACTCCTCGCCGACGCCGCCGGCTCCCGGGCGCACGTCGAGGAGGTGACCTCCCGGGCCATGGCCGGCGAGCTGGACTTCGCCGCAAGTCTCGCCGAGCGCGTCGCGACCCTCGAGGGTCTGCCCGAGTCGGTCCTCGCCGAGGTCCGAGCGCACCTCACGCCGACCCGCGGCGTCCGTGAACTCGTCGACGGCGTCCATGCCGCCGACGGTCTGGTGGGCGTCGTGTCCGGTGGGTTCCACGAGACCCTCGACCCACTCGCGGACGACCTGGGGCTCGACTTCCGCCGGGCCAACCGCCTCGAGCTCCGAGGGGGCAGGCTGACCGGACGGGTCTCCGGTCCCGTGATCGACGCGCACGCCAAGGCCGCCGCTCTTCGCGGATGGGCCGAGGAGGCGCGGGTCGACCTCGCGCACACCGTCGCGGTCGGCGACGGGGCCAACGACCTCGAGATGATGGCCGTGGCAGGGCTCTCGGTGGCGTTCAACGCCAAGCCGCGGGTCCGGGAGCGAGCCGACGTGGTCGTCGGGACGAACGACCTGTCCCAGGTGCTGCCCCTGCTCGGGCTCCGGGGCTGAGCCACCGGACGAGGCGGGCGCCCGTCGGTGGTCGACCCGCGCCTCCTGCCCAGTGGGCCTAGTGGCCCATGCCGAGGCCGCCGTCGACGGGGATCACGGCACCCGAGATGTAGGCGGCGTCGTCGCCCGCGAGCCACGTGATCGTCTTCGCGACCTCGGCCGTCGTGCCGTACCGGCCGGCGGGGATGCTCTTCTTGTACTCGGCCTGCTGTGCCTCGGGGAGGACGGCGGTCATGTCGGTCTCGACGAAGCCGGGGGCCACCACGTTGGCGGTGATGCCGCGGGCACCGAGCTCGCGGGTCAGGGAGCGGGCGAAGCCGACGAGGCCCGCCTTCGAGGCCGCGTAGTTGGCCTGGCCCGGTCCGCCGTAGAGGCCGACCACGCTCGACACGAGGACGATGCGCCCGAACCGGGCCTTGAGCATGCCCTTGGACGCCCGCTTCACGACGCGGAAGGCCCCGCCGAGGTTGGTGTCGACGACCGAGGTGAAGTCGTCCTCGGTCATGCGCATGAGCAGACCGTCCTTCGTGATGCCGGCGTTGGCCACGACGACCTCGACCGGGCCGAGCTCGGCCTCGACGGTGCTGAAGGCCGCGTCGATCGAGGCGGCGTCGGTGACGTCGGCGACGACGGTCAGCGTGCCCTCGGGGCCCTGACCGCTCCGGGCGGTGACGGCGACGCGGTGTCCCTGGGCGACGAACTCCTCCGCGATGGCGAAGCCGATGCCTCGGTTGCCGCCGGTGACGAGGACGGTGCGGGGCGTGGTCATGGGTGGTCTCCTCGGGGGCGATCTCGACGGCCACCGCTCGGTGCGGCGGACTCACGGCGAACCTGTGATCGGCAGGCCGCCGACCAGCCTACTGTCGGACCCGGGTCTTAGGATCGAGGCGGTCCCCCGGACGTCTGGTCCCCGAGATCGATCCGGCACCCGTCCGTGGTGCGTCCACCCTCCTCCCGACATCGAGGTGTGCCCCGTGAAGGCCTCGAACACGATCACGTCCCTGCCCCCCTCCCCCACCGACGACCGGCACTCCCGCATGGTCAAGTACCTGGTGGCGATGGGCATCAGGTTGGTCTGCATCGCCCTGTGCTTCGTCTTCCCCCTCGGGTGGTGGACGTTGTTGCCCGTCATCGGTGCCGTCGTCATCCCGTACATCGCCGTGGTGTTCGCCAACGTCGGTCACGAGTCCGGCGACGCGGTCGAGAGCCCCGGCGGCATCGAGCTGTACCGCGAGCCCCAGGCGCCGTTCCGACCGACGGTGGTCGACGGCGACGCCGGTCCTGCGGGCCCCGCCGACCCGTCCGACGACGTCCCCGGCGAGCCCGACCACGATCGGCGCACCGTCTGATGCTCGGTCTCGATCCCGTCGGCGTCCAGTGCTCTCGCGCCTCGTGTCGAGCCGAGGCACGGCATAATGTCCACTGGCGCAACCCCAAGATCCACGGCATCGACCGGGTCAAGGTGTGGTCGGCATGCGACGAGCACGTCGACTTCCTGCGCGAGTTCCTCGCGGCACGTGACTTCCCGGTCGTCGTGACGGGGGTGTCAGAGGTCGTCGAACAGGTCGGAACGGAGGCGCGGTGACGAACATCCGCTTCGCTCTCTCACGCAGATGGCTGGGCTACCTCGCCGTCGCCGTCGCGTTCGCGATCATCTGCGTGTTCCTCGCGCACTGGCAGTGGTCTCGACACGACGAGAAGCTCGCGGTCGTGCACCAGCTCGAGCAGACCTACGACGCCGACCCGGTCCCCCTCCAACAGGCCCTGCCCGAGCTGTCGTCCTACGACGCGGCGCAGGAGTGGCAACCGGTCGAGATGACGGGGCGCTACCTCACCGACGACGAGTTGCTGGTCCGCAACCGCCCGCTCAACGGCCAACCCGGCTTCGAGGTCCTCGTCCCGTTCCGGACCACCCAGGGGGACGTCTTCGTGGTGGACCGCGGTTGGGTGCCCACCGGCAACGCCCAGGACTCCCCCGACGTCGTGCCGGCGCCTCCCTCGGGCGACGTCACCGTGGTCGCACGCCTGAAGCCGGGCGAGCCGGCACTGGGCGACCGCACGGGCGTCCCCGGGACGAACCAGATCGCGACCATCCAACTCAGCGAGGTCGAATCGCGAGTCGGGCAGCCCGTCTACTCGAGCGCCTACGGTCTGGTCGTCAGCGAGAGCCCCGCGCCGGCCACGGCACCCGTGCCGTCCTCGAAGCCCGAGATCGACACCGGTCTGAACCTGTCGTACTTCGTCCAGTGGCTCATGTTCGCGGTCGGTGCCTTCGGGTTCCTGTTCTACGTGTTCCGCCAGGAGTACCGCAACCAGAACGCGGACGACGACGAACTCATCGAACGCGAGGCCGAGCGCCAGCGCCGCCGTGACTCCCGACCCCGCCACGACAACGACGTCGAGGACGAGATCCTGGACGGCGCCCACCGCTGACCCGACCGCTGGCCTGGCCCGGGTGGACCGGGGCCCGGCGGTACCTGGGGCTCGGAGCTGAGGCCTGAGGCTTGGGTCGGTGCCCGGGTCAGGCCAGGTTGATCAGGTCGGAGTAGTCCGGGGTCCAGTGGTCCTCGGTGCCTTCGGGCATGATCAGCACGCGCTCGGGGTTCAGGGCCTCGACGGCGCCCTCGTCGTGGCTCACCAGGACGACGGCCCCCTCGTAGTTGCTCAGGGCGTCGAGGATCTCGAGTCGGCTCGCGGGGTCGAGGTTGTTGGTGGGCTCGTCGAGCAGCAGGACGTTCGCCCCCGAGACGACGATCATGGCCAGCGCCAGGCGGGTCTTCTCGCCGCCGGACAGCACGCCGGCCGGCTTCGCCGAGTCGTCGCCCGTGAAGAGGAACGAGCCCAACACGCGTCGCGCCTCCATCTCGGTGATGTTCGGAGAGGAGGACACCATGTTCTCGAGGACGCTGCGCTTGACGTCGATCGTCTCGTGCTCCTGGGCGTAGTAGCCGACCCGCAGCCCGTGGCCCGGCTCGAGCTGCCCGGTGTCGGGAACGTCGACCCCGGCGAGGATGCGGAGCAGGGTCGTCTTGCCCGCACCGTTCAGGCCAAGGATGACGACCTTCGAGCCACGGTCGATGGCGAGGTCCACGGCCGTGAAGATCTCGAGGGAACCGTAGCTCTTCGAGAGGTTCGAGGCCATCAGCGGCGTCTTGCCACACGCGACCGGCGTCGGGAAGCGCAGCTTCGCCACGCGGTCGACCGCGCGGACCTCGTCGAGGCCGGAGAGGAGCTTCTCTGCCCGAGCCACCATCTGGTGTGCCGCAGCGGCCTTGGACGCCTTGGCGCCGAACCGGGCCGCCTGCTTCTGCAGGGCCGAGGCCTGCTTCTCGGCGTTCGAGCGCTCTTTCTTGCGGCGCTCCTCGTCGGCGGCGCGCTGTCGCTGGTAGTTCCGCCATCCCATGTTGTAGACGTCGATCGCCTGCCGGTTGGCGTCCAGGTAGAAGACGCGGTTGACGACCTCCTCGACGAGTTCGATGTCGTGGCTGATGACGATGACACCGCCCTGGTAGGTCTTCAGGTACTCGCGCAGCCAGACGACCGAATCGGCGTCGAGGTGGTTCGTCGGCTCGTCGAGGATCATCGTGTCGGCGGCCGAGAAGAGGATGCGGGCCAGTTCGATGCGCCGGCGCTGACCACCCGACAACGTCGACAGGGGCTGGTCGAGGATGCGGTCGGGCAGGCTGAGGTTGCTCGCGATGGACGCCGCCTCGGCCTCGGCCGCGTACCCGCCGAGCGCGTTGAACTGGTCGTCGAGGTCGCCGTAGCGCTTCATGGCTCGGGCGGCGACGGCGGGGTCGGGGTCGCCCATGGCCAGGGTCGCCTCCTGGATGCCGAGCAGCAACTGGCCGAGACCTCGGGCGTCGAGGATGCGCGTCCGGGCGAGGTCTTCGGGGTTGCCGCTGCGGGGGTCCTGCGGCAGGTAACCGATCTCGCCGGAGCGTTCGATCTTGCCACCCGTCGGGAGGGTCTCGCCGGCCAGCGTCTTGGTCATGGTCGTCTTGCCTGCGCCGTTGCGGCCGACGAGGCCGATCTTGTCGCCCCGGTCGACCCGGAACGAGACGTCGGCCATGAGGAGGCGCGCGCCGACGCGGATCTCGAGATCGTGCACGGAGAGCACAGCAGATGTCCAATCGATTGGTGAGGAGTCCACAACGGGGCCCGGAAGGGGGCCGCCCATAAGATGGGGACGTCGTGTGGAGAGGGTCGCAGCACTGCGCTGCCGACCAGCCGCTCGGCCGATCAACCTACCCATTCTAGGAGTCCCCATGACGAACACTGCCGCATCGACCTCACGGCCGGTCCTCGCCGACCGTCTGGTGGCCCGGGGCGCCGCCGCCGACGTGGCCCTCGTCCTCGGTGGAGTCGCCGTCGTCTCGGCGCTCGCGCAGGTCCAGGTGCCGCTCTGGCCGGTGCCCGTCACGGGACAGACGCTCGGCGTCATGCTCGTCGGCGCCTCCCTCGGGGCCCGTCGAGGGGCGCTGTCGTTGGCCACCTACCTCGTGCTGGGAGTCGCCGGCCTGCCGATCTTCGCCGAGTTCTCGGGCGGTCCCCTCAGCGTCCTCAAGCCGAGCTTCGGCTTCGTCATCGGATTCGTCCTGGCGGCTGCCGTCATCGGCTGGCTCTCCGAGCGCGAGTGGGACAAGCAATGGTGGCGTTCTGCCGCCGCGTTCTTCCTCGCGAGCCTGATCCCCTTCGCCGTGGGCCTCCCCTACCTGGCCGTCGTGCTCGGATCGCTGGGCCTGCCGAACGACCTGCCGAGCGTCCTCGCCGCCGGTCTGTACCCGTTCATCGTGGGCGGGATCGCCAAGTGGCTGATCGCGGCGGCGGCCCTGCCCCTCGCCTGGCGTGCTCTGAAGCGCATCGGCGACTAGCTGCCTCCCGCTCCCTCGGCGTGCCCGGCGAGGGACGCGACGACGAAGCCCCGCCCCTCTCGGAGGGGCGGGGCTTCGTCGTGTCGTCGTCGGGCGACTCTCAGATGGAGAACCCGATGGCTCGCATCATGTCGCGTCCGTCGTCCGTGATGCGGTCGGGGCCCCACGGCGGCATCCACACCCAGTTGATGCGGAACGCGTCCACGACCCCGTCGAGGGCGTTGGCCGTGTCGCCCTCGATGACGTCCGTCAACGGGCAGCCTGCGCTCGTGAGCGTCATGCTGATGATGAGGGCGTTCTCGTGCTCTTCGTCCATCGCCAGGTCGTAGATGAGACCGAGGTCGACGATGTTGACGCCCAGCTCGGGGTCGACGACCTCTTTCAGGGCCTCGATGGTCTGGTCGAACTTCTCGGGGCTGAGTGCGACGGCCATGGTCAGACCGCCGAGGTCGCGGCGGCCTCGGCGGCGGCTGCCGTCACGTACCGGTCGTAGCCCTCGTTCTCGAGACGGTCGGCCAGCTCGGGGCCGCCCTCGTCGGCGACGTGGCCGTCGACGAAGACGTGGACGAAGTCGGGCTTGATGTAGCGGAGGATGCGCGTGTAGTGCGTGATGAGCAACAGACCGAGGCCGGTGTTGGCCTTCGCGCGGTTGACACCCTCGGACACGATCTTGAGGGCGTCGACGTCCAGACCGGAGTCGGTCTCGTCGAGGACGGCGAACTTCGGCTTCAGCAGTTCGAGTTGCATGATCTCGTGGCGCTTCTTCTCGCCACCCGAGAAGCCCTCGTTGACGTTGCGCTCGGCGAAGGCCGAGTCCATCTTGAGGGCGGTCATCGACTCGCGGAGGTCCTTGATCCAGCCGCGGATCGCGGGGGCCTCGCCGTCCAGGGCCGTCTTGGCCGTCCGGAGGAAGTTCGAGACCGTGACGCCGGGGATCTCGACGGGGTACTGCATGGCGAGGAAGAGGCCCGCCTTGGCACGCTCGTCGACGCTCATCTCGAGCACCTCGCGACCGTCGAGCAGGATCGATCCGCCGTCGACGTTGTAGCGGGGGTGGCCGGCGATCGTGTAGGCGAGCGTCGACTTGCCCGAGCCGTTGGGGCCCATGACGGCGTGGATCTCGCCCTCGTTGATGGTGAGGTCGACGCCCTTGAGGATGGGCTTGGGGCCGGCGTCGGTGTCGATGCTGACCTTGAGGTCACGGATCTCGAGAGTGGACATGCGTTCTGTTCCTTTACTGTGCGGCGTCGGTGGAGGTCGAGGTGGTGTCGACGTACACCTCGCCGTCGATGACGGAGACCGAGAAGACCGGTACGGGTTCGTAGGCGGGCAGCGTGAGCGGCTTGCCGGTGGTGAGCTCGAACTTCGAGCCGTGGGCCCAGCATTCGAGGGTGTCGTCCTCGACGAAGCCCTCGGAGAGCGAGATGTCGCCGTGGGTGCAGGTGTCGCCGATGGCGTGGATCGTGCCGGCGCTGTCCTTCACGACGGCGATCGCGACGCCGTCGACGACGACGCGGTGGGCCTGGGAGGGGCTGACGTCGTCGACGCCGCAGACCTTCGTCGCCATCAGGCGATCGTCTCGGTCGAGGTCGCCTCGCCCGCGGCCAGTTCGACCTCGATGGCGTCCACGAGGCGGGCCTGCAGGTCGGCGTCCCCGATCTTCTGGATGACCTCGACGAGGAATCCGAGGACGACGAGGCGACGCGCCTCGTGCTCGGAGATGCCGCGCGACTGGAGGTAGAAGAGGTGCTCGTCGTCGAAGCGACCCGTCGCGCTGGCGTGACCGGCGCCTTCGATGTCGCCGGTCTCGATCTCGAGGTTCGGGATCGAGTCGGCGCGCGTGCCCTCGCTCAGCACCAGGTTGCGGTTCTGCTCGTAGCTGTCGGTGCCGGGAGCCGTCCGACCGATCAGGACGTCGCCGATCCACACCGTGCGGGCACCGGCGCCCTGCAGGGCGCCCTTGTAGTTCACCCGGCTCCGCGTCTTGGGGGCGTCGTGGTTCACGTACACCTGCTGTTCGAGGTGCTGACCGGCGTCCGCGAAGTACACGCCGTAGAGCTCGGCGTCCGCGCCCTGCTCGGCCAGGTGGGCCGACGGGTTGACCCGGACGACCGAACCGCCCAGGCTGACGACGAAGTGCTTCAGCTGGGCGTCGCGCCCGATCCGGGCGTGGTGGCTCGCGAGGTGCACGGCGTCGTCGTCCCACTCCTGGAGCGTGACGACGGTGAGGTGCGCGCCCTCGTCCACGACGATCTCGACGTTCTCGACCAGCTTGGCCGATCCGGTGTTGCGGAGGACGACCATGGACTGGCTGTTGGCCTTGGCGTGGATCAGCGTGTGACCCGCCCGTGGTGCACGGTCGAGTCCCGAGCGGCCGATGGTGATGGCCGACGGTTCGTCGCCGTCGAGGGTCACGACGAGCACCTTCTCGACGCTCGACCACGCGTTGGCGGCGGCCTTGTCCTCGGGAGTGCCCGCCGTGCCGACCCGGGAGTCGGACCGGTCGACCCATTCGACGGTCGCGCCGGGCGTCTCGCGGGCCAGGTAGGCGTAGGGCGAGCCGTCGAGGCCTCCGTCGATCAACGGACGGAGGCGCGACACCGGACTGAGCTTCCAGTCCACCTCGCGACCGGTCACCTCGGGGAAGGCCGTGGGGTCGACCGAGGTGAACCGTTCGGAACGCGTCTGGACGGGCACGAGGCCCCAGCCGCCGTCACTGTGGGCACGCGCGCCGTGCTGGACGCCCGGCGTGGTGGTGGGCTCTGGTGTGGTGGTGGGTGCTGCGGCGGACATCTAGCCGACTGATCCTTCCATGCTCATCTCGATGAGCTTGTTGAGTTCGAGCGCGTACTCCATAGGGAGTTCGCGGGCGATGGGCTCGATGAAGCCGCGGACGATCATGGCCATGGCCTCGTCTTCGGCCATGCCGCGTGACATGAGGTAGAAGAGCTGCTCTTCGCTGACCCGCGACACCGTCGCCTCGTGACCGAGCTGGACGTCGTCGACGCGGATGTCGATCGCGGGGTAGGTGTCGGAACGAGAGATCGTGTCGACGAGCAGGGCGTCACAGCGGACGGTGTTGGCCGCGTGGTGGGCAGCCTCGTCGACTCGGACCTCGCCACGGTAACCCGCGCGACCGCCGCCTCGCGCGATCGACTTCGACACGATGGACGACGTCGTGTAAGGCGCCATGTGGATCATCTTCGCGCCGGCGTCCTGGTGCTGACCGGGGCCCGCGAAGGCCACGGACAGGGTCTCACCCTTGGCGTGCTCACCGACCAGGTAGATGGACGGGTACTTCATCGTCACCTTCGAGCCGATGTTGCCGTCGATCCACTCCATGGTGGCGCCCTCGTGCGCGATCGCCCGCTTGGTGACCAGGTTGTACACGTTGTTCGACCAGTTCTGGATCGTCGTGTACCGCACTCGGGCGTTCTTCTTCACGATGATCTCGACCACGGCCGAGTGCAGGGAGTCCGACTTGTAGATCGGGGCCGTGCAGCCCTCGATGTAGTGGACGTAGCTGCCCTCGTCGGCGATGATCAGCGTCCGCTCGAACTGACCCATGTTCTCGGTGTTGATGCGGAAGTACGCCTGGAGCGGGATCTCGACGTGGACGCCCTTGGGCACGTACACGAACGAGCCGCCCGACCACACGGCGGTGTTCAGTGCGGCGAACTTGTTGTCACCGGCCGGGATGACCGTGCCGAAGTACTCCTGGAAGAGTTCGGGGTGCTCGCGCAGCGCGGTGTCGGTGTCCATGAAGATGACACCCTGCTGCTCGAGGTCCTCGCGGATCTGGTGGTAGACCACCTCGGACTCGTACTGGGCGGCGACGCCGGCGACGAGGCGGTTGCGCTCGGCCTCGGGGATGCCGAGCTTCTCGTAGGTGTTCTTGATGTCGTCGGGCAGCTCGTCCCAGGTCGTCGCCTGCTTCTCGGTCGACCGGACGAAGTACTTGATGTTGTCGAAGTCGATGCCCGACAGGTCGGCACCCCACGTCGGCATGGGCTTGCGTTCGAACAGCGTCAGGCCCTTGAGCCTGTTCTTGAGCATCCACTCGGGTTCGCTCTTCAAGTTCGAGATGTCGGTGACGACCTCGGGTGACACCCCACGGCGCGCCGAGGCGCCCGCGGTGTCGGAGTCGGACCAGCCGAACTCGTACTGCCCCAGGCTCTCGAGCTCGGGTCGATCGATCAACACGTCTGACATGACTACCTCTTTCTCTGCCGGACCGAACACGGGTCGGCCGAACGGCATTCCCCGGGTGGTGGAGCGGCCCAGCTGCTCGCCCTGCGAGTCGAACACGTCGGCTGCCGCCGCTCCGTCCGCCGACGCTCGACATGATCGAGACGTCAGGTGGCGTTGCTTAGACTGTTGATGAAGGCCGTGTCCCGCTTCTGCGGATCTCACGTCCTTCGGATGTCTCCGTCGACACCCTGCCGGGTCGTGTTCCTGAACCCGTTGATTCTACAGGGCCGACCGCCGAAAGTGACGAAAGGCAGCAAGTCGTGAGCAACGCACAGGTGGGCGCCACCGGAGTCCTGACCCGAGCCTGGTCGTGGCTCCCCACGACCGTCGATCGCCGGGTCCGTTTCGTCGCGTGGGCGTCGTTCGTCTGCCAGGTGCTGCTGATCGGCACGGGAGGTGCCGTGCGGCTCACGGGATCAGGGCTCGGCTGCCCCACCTGGCCACGCTGCACCGCCGACTCCTTCGTCAGCACGCCCGAGATGGGCATCCACGGGGTCATCGAGTTCGGCAACCGTCTCCTGACCTTCGTGCTCACGCTCGTCGTCATCCTCGCCTTCCTCTTCGTGCTGCGGATGCGGAAGGTCCGCCGCGACTTCTTCTGGCTCACCCTCGTCCAGGGCCTGAGCATCCCCTTCCAGGCCGTGCTCGGGGGGATCACCGTCCTCACCGGTCTGAACCCGTACATCGTCGGGGCACACTTCGTCGTCTCGATCGCCCTCGTCGCCCTCACCACCACCCTGCTCTGGCGCGTGTACCGCGGGCCCCGTGGGCACCACGCCGCCACTCCGCGTGGTTATGCGCGACTCGTCCACGTGACGGCCGCCGTGGTCGGCGTGACCGTGATCGTCGGCGTCCTGACGACCGGCTCCGGCCCCCACGCCGGCGATGCGGCGACCCCCCGCAACGGCCTCGACCCGGCGATCATGGACCACGTCCACAGCTGGCCGGCCTACGCGACCCTCGCTCTCACCCTGGCGGTCCTCGCCTGGACCGCCCAGGCGGGCCTCCCCCGTCGGTTCCCCGTGGCCCTGCTGGGCGTCGAACTCGTCCAGATCGCCGTCGGCATCACCCAGGCGCGCTCCGGACTGCCGCCCCTGCTCGTGGGGAGTCACATGGTCCTGGCCGCGCTGCTGGTGGCCACGACGACCGCCGTGGTGCTATCGCTGCGCAACGACCAGGCTCCCGACGAGGTCGAGCCGATCGTCGAGGCGGCCGCCGCCCGCGTCTGACCCGGGCGACCGGGGGTCTAGCCCCGGCGCATGACGGTGTCGACGTCGTCCTGCTCGACGACGACGAAGCCCGTCCGCTCGTAGAGCGACACGGCTCGGCTTCCCGTGAGCACGTCGAGGGTGACCGACCCCGTGGTGACCGAGTCGATCGCCTGCGCGAGGAGGGTCGTCCCGATCCCGTGACCCCGCGCCTCCTCGACCAGGTAGAAGTGACGGAGCCAGGTCGTGTCGCCGTCCGGGTGAAGCGCGATGCAGCCGAGGAGGCGCTGGTCGCCTTCGACGACTCGTGTCTCGTCGGCCACGTACTCGCGGACGAATCGAGCCCGGTGGCGGGCCGGGTTCCAGATGCCGAGCCTCTCGAACTCGGGTCGCAGCACCACGAGCTTGAGAGCGGTCAGCTGTTCGAGGTCGTCCGGGCTCGCCGGACGGACGGTCCAGTCGGACGGCCTCACGGGATCAGAACGGCAGCAGGGGGTCGACCCCAACGGCGACGAACAGGAGCGTGAGGTACGTGATGGAGCTGTGGAAGACGCGCATCGGACGGACCTCGGCGACGTGCTGGATGGCCCGGCTGTAGAGCCGGTGCGACTCCCAGACGAACCAGGCCCCGCTCGCGAGTGCCACGACGGTGTAGAGCACGCCCATGCCTGCGACGGGGACGAGGATCAGCGAGCAGACCACGGTGGCCCAGGCGTAGAGGATCACCTGCAGGCCGACGATCGACCGGCCGCGCACCACGGCGAGCATGGGGACGTCGGCCGCGGCGTAGTCGTCGCGGTACTTCATCGACAGCGGCCAGTAGTGCGGCGGCGTCCAGAGGAAGATGACCATGAAGAGGATGACGGCCGACCAGGACAGGTCGTTCGTGACGGCGGCCCAGCCGATGAGCACCGGCATGCACCCGGCGATGCCGCCCCACACGATGTTCTGCGGCGTGCGGCGCTTCAGCCAGAGCGTGTACACGACGACGTAGAAGAGGATCGCCCCGAGCGACAGCGCCGCCGAGAGCAGGTTGACCGTCAGGCCGAGCCAGACGATCGACGCGACGCCGACCACGTACGAGAAGATCAGCGCCTCGCGGTCGCTGACCTCGCCGGTCACGAGCGGTCGGCCCTGGGTCCGCTTCATGATGCGGTCGATGTCGCGGTCGATGTAGCAGTTGAAGGCCGAGGCCGAGCCGGCGCTCAGCGCCCCACCGATCAGGGTCGCGGCGACGAGCCACAGGTTGGGGATGCCCCCCTGGGCCAGGAACATCGTCGGCGCCGTGGTGACGAGCAGGAGCTCCATCACGCGGGGCTTCGTGAGGGCGACGTACGCCCGAGCCTTGCGACGGAAGCCCCGGGGTGACGTGTCGGGGCGGATGTCAACGGCTGCGGTCATGAGTCCTCTAACGAGACGAACGGTTTGCCCAAGGAGTCTAGGCGATGAACGTCGACGCTGACGGCGAACCCTCGGCCGATGCGGACGGGCGAAGGGGGTTCGTCCCTATACTTACAGGTGCTTGCCAGTCGTACGCCCTCTCGGTCCCGAATCACCGGACGAACCGTCCCGATCTCCGCCCCGGCGTGTGTGCGACCCAGCCGACGACGTCTCGGCAGGCGCACGTCAGCGCGGGAGCGAATCGACCCCGCGCAGTTCGCATCAAGAAGGGTCAACTTCCAGTGGCAGATCTGCAATGGGAATCCATTGACAACAAAGCAGTAGACACGGTCCGCGTCCTCGCGGCCGACGCGGTCGAGAAGGTCGGCAACGGTCACCCCGGCACCGCGATGAGCCTGGCGCCCGCCGCGTACCTGCTCTTCCAGAAGGTCATGCGTCGTGACCCGAGCGACAGCACCTGGATCGGTCGCGACCGGTTCATCCTGTCCGTCGGCCACAGCTCGCTGACGCAGTACATCCAGTTCTACCTGGGCGGCTACGGTCTCGAGCTCGACGACCTCGAGGCCTTGCGCACCTGGGGCTCGAAGACCCCCGGCCACCCCGAGTACGGCCACACGGACGGCATCGAGATCACCACCGGTCCGCTGGGCCAGGGCTTCGCCAGCTCGGTGGGCTTCGCCTACGCCGCCCGTTTCGAGCGCGGCCTGTTCGACCCCGACGCCGCCCCCGGCACGAGCCCCTTCGACCACTTCGTGTACGTCATCGCCGGTGACGGCGACATGCAAGAGGGCGTCACGAGCGAGGCCGCGTCGCTGGCCGGGCACCAGAAGCTCGGCAACCTCGTCGCCATCTACGACTCGAACCAGATCTCGATCGAGGACGACACCAACATCGCCTTCACCGAGGACGTCCACAAGCGCTTCGAGTCCTACGACTGGGACGTCCAGGTCGTCGACTGGAAGAAGACCGGCGAGTACGTCGAGGACGTCGCCGAGCTGCACGACGCCATCGAGAAGGCCAAGGCCGTCACCGACAAGCCCTCCCTGATCATCCTCAAGACGATCATCGGCTGGCCCTCGCCCAAGAAGCAGAACTCCGGCAAGATCCACGGTTCGGCCCTCGGCGCCGACGAGGTCGCCGGCCTCAAGTCGGTCCTCGGGTTCGACCCCGAGAAGTCCTTCGACGTCGACCCCGCCGTCCTCGAGCACACCCGCAAGGCCGTCGAGCGCGGTCAGGCCCAGCACGCCGAGTGGGACGAGAAGCTCGCCGCCTGGGCGTCGGCCAACCCCGACAAGAAGGTCATGCTCGACCGCATCCTCGCGAACGAGCTGCCCGAGGGCGTCGAAGAAGCGCTCCCCGTCTTCGAGGCAGGCAAGGACGTCTCCACCCGCGCCGCCTCCGGCAAGGTCATCAACGCCCTCGCCGGCGTGGTCCCCGAGCTCTGGGGCGGGTCGGCCGACCTGGCCGAGTCGAACCTGACGACGATCACGGGCTCGAAGTCGTTCGTCCCCACCGAGTGGTCGACCGACGAGTGGAGCGGAGACCCCTACGGTCGCGTTCTGCACTTCGGCATCCGCGAGCACGCGATGGGCGCCATCCTCAACGGCATCACGCTGCACGGCAACACGCGCCCGTTCGGTGGCACGTTCCTGATCTTCAGCGACTACATGCGCCCGGCGGTCCGCCTCGCGGCACTGATGAAGTCCCCGGCGATCTACGTCTGGACCCACGACTCCGTGGCCCTGGGCGAGGACGGTCCGACGCACCAGCCGATCGAGCAGCTCGCGTCGCTCCGCGCGATCCCCGACCTCGACGTCGTGCGTCCCGCCGACGCCAACGAGACGGCCTGGGCCTGGGCGACGATCCTCGAGCGCCACCACGGCCCCGCCGGCATCGCGCTCAGCCGTCAGAACCTGCCCGTCTTCGAGCGCGGCACCGGTGACGCCGAGGGTGACACCTTCGCGTCGGCGAAGAACGTGGCGAAGGGCGCCTACGTCCTGGCCGAGGCACCGGGCGGAACGCCCGACGTGATCTTCGTCGCCACGGGTTCCGAGGTGCAGATCGCCGTCGAGGCCCGTGAGGTCCTGCGCGGCGAGGGCATCAACGCCCGCGTCGTCTCGGCACCGAGCATCGAGTGGTTCGACGAGCAGAGCGACGAGTACAAGGAGGCGGTCCTCCCGGCCGCCGTCAAGGCCCGCGTCTCGATCGAGGCCGGTGTGGCCATGCCGTGGCGCGGCATCGTCGGTGACGCCGGTCGCAGCGTGTCGATCGAGCACTTCGGTGCTTCGGCCGACTACAAGACGCTGTTCAAGCAGTTCGGCATGACGACCGAAGCCGCCGTCGCCGCCGCCAAGGACTCGATCGCCGCTCTCTGAGCGACGACGAAGGAAAGAGAAGAACACCATGACCGATTCCAACACCGCACAGCTGTCCGCCGCAGGCGTCAGCATCTGGCTCGACGACCTCTCGCGTGAGCGCATCAACGCGGGCGGCCTCCAGAAGCTGATCGCCGAGCGCAACGTCGTCGGCGTCACCACCAACCCCACGATCTTCGCGTCGGCTCTCGCCAAGGGCGAGGCCTACGACGACCAGGTCGCCCTGCTCGCGAAGACCGGTGTCAGCGTCACGGACGCCGTCTTCGAGATCACGACCGACGACGTCACCCGCGCCTGCGACATCTTCCGCGAGCTCTACGACACGACGGACGGCTTCGACGGCCGCGTGTCGATCGAGGTCGAGCCCGGTCTCGCGCACGACGCGCAGGGCACCATCGACCAGGCGGTCAAGCTCGCCGCCAAGGTCGGTCGCCCCAACGCCCTGATCAAGATCCCCGCGACCGTCGAGGGCCTCGAGGCCATCACCGCCGTCATCGCCCAGGGCATCAGCGTCAACGTGACCTTGATCTTCAGCCTCGAGCGCTACCGCGCCGTCATCAACGCGTACCTCACGGGTCTCGAGCAGGCCAAGGCCGCCGGCATCGACATCACCGAGATCCACTCCGTCGCCTCGTTCTTCGTGTCGCGCGTCGACACCGAGATCGACAAGCGTCTCGACGCGGTCGGGACCGACGAGGCCAAGGCCCTGAAGGGCAAGGCCGGCGTGGCCAACGCCCAGCTCGCCTACGAGGTCTACCAGCAGGCCTTCGACACCGAGCGGGCCAAGGGCCTCCTCGCCGCCGGTGCCAACAAGCAGCGTCCCCTCTGGGCTTCCACCGGTGTCAAGGACCCCGCCGTCCTCGACACCACGTACGTGGTCGAGCTCGTCGCCCAGGACGTCGTCAACACGATGCCCGAGAAGACGCTCGAGGCGACCTTCGACCACGGTGACGTCCGTGGCGACACGATCAGCGCCTCCTACGCCTCGGCCAACGAGACCATGGACGCGATCGCGGCGCAGGGCGTCTCGTACGACGACGTGACCGAGGCCCTCGAGAAAGAGGGCGTCGAGAAGTTCGTCGTCTCGTGGAACGAACTGCTCGACACGGTCACCGCTGCCCTCGAGGCCGCCAAGCCCGCCGGGGAGTCCAAGTGACCATCACCATCGCTGCCAGCGGCGACGCCGCACAGGCGGTCGAGACGGTCGTCCCGCAGCTCGTGAGCGACCTCGTCGCCTCGGGCATCACGGCTCAGAACCCCACCCTGTGGGGCCCTGACGCCGAGGACGAGTCCGCCAAGCGTCTCGGCTGGACCGAGGCCGTCGTGGTCTCGACTCCGTTGCTCGACGAGATCGACTCGCTCCGGGACGAGCTCGCCGCCAAGGGCGTCGACCACGTCGTGCTCGCGGGCATGGGTGGATCGTCGCTCGCGCCCGAGGTCATCACCCGCACCTACGGCGTCGAGCTCACCGTGCTCGACGCCACGGAGCCCGGTCAGGTCCTCACGGCCCTCGCCGACCGTCTCGAGCGCACCGTGCTCGTGGTCTCGTCGAAGTCGGGTTCCACCGTCGAGACCGCCAGCCAGCGCAAGACCTTCGAGAAGGCGTTCACCGACGCCGGCATCGACCCCGTCGAGCGCATCGTCGTGGTCACCGATCCCGGATCGCCCCTCGACGGGCAGGCCCGTGAGGCCGGTTACCGCGTCTTCAACGCCGACCCCAACATCGGCGGGCGCTACTCGGCCCTGTCGGCGTTCGGCCTCGTGCCGTCCGGCCTGGCCGGTGCCGACATCCGCGAGCTGCTCGCCGAGGCCGACGCCGTCACGGTCGAGCTGGCCCAGGACCGCGCCGACAACCCGGGTCTCGTGTTGGGTGCCGTCTTGGCAGGCACCTCGCCCCTGCGCGACAAGATCGCCATCGTCGCCGACGGCACCCACATCGTGGGGTTCCCGGACTGGGCCGAACAGCTCATCGCCGAGTCGACCGGCAAGCAGGGTCGCGGCCTGCTCCCCGTCGTCATCGGCACCTCCGCCCCCGAGATCACGGCGGGGCTGCACGACGTGCAGGTCGTCCGTCTCGTGGCGAACGCCGACGAGACCCGTGAGGTCGCGCCCGGCGAGGTCGAGATCTCGGGTTCGCTCGGTGGCCAGATCATGGTCTGGGAGTACGCCGTCGCCGTGGCCGGGCGTCTGCTCGACATCAACCCGTTCGATCAGCCCGACGTCGAGTCAGCCAAGGTCGCGACGCGGGCGTTGCTCGACGACCGTCCCGAGCCCACTCCCCCGGCCTTCACGGCCGAGGGTGTCGAGGTCCGCGAGGTCGGGGGAATCGAGCTGGGCGACTCTCTCGAGTCCGCCGTGGCCGCGCTTCTCTCGCACCTGAGCGATGACGGCTACGTCTCGATCCAGGCCTACGTCGACCGCGTGGCGAACCCGCAGCTCGAAGAGGTCCGCGACCTCCTCGCGATGCGCACGCAGCGTCCCGTCACCTTCGGATGGGGTCCGCGCTTCCTGCACTCGACGGGTCAGTACCACAAGGGTGGGCCGGCCAACGGGGTGTTCCTGCAGATCACGCAGGTCCCCGCGACCGACCTCGAGATCCCGGACAGCCCGTTCACGTTCGGGCAGCTCGTGCAGGCCCAGGCCGCCGGTGACGCCAAGGTCCTGGCCGAGCACGGTCGTCCCGTGCTCACGCTGACGGTGACCGACGTGGCGGCCGCGCTGCCGGTCATCACCGCCGCACTCCGCTGAGCCGAAAGGGCCGGCGTCCCCAGGGGCGCCGGCCCTTTCGCCTTGCCACCGGTGTTCCCGGCCGGCTCCGCCCGTCCCGACCGGAACACCTTCGAACCACAGAACGGAACATCATGTCACCGGTGCCGATCACGCCGGAGTCCAACCCGCTCCGGTTGCCCTCCGACCGACGTCTCAACCGCATCGCGGGGCCCAGCGGTCTCATCATCTTCGGTGTGACGGGTGATCTCTCCCGCAAGAAGCTCATGCCTGCCGTGTACGACCTGGCCAACCGTGGTCTGTTGCCCCCCGGGTTCGCGCTCGTCGGCTTCGCCCGTCGTGAATTCGAGGGCCAGGACTTCGAACAGGTCGTGTACCAGGCCGTCAAGGAGCACGCTCGCACGCCGTTCGACGAAGACGTCTGGCGTCAACTCAAAGAAGGCTTCCGTTTCGTCCAGGGGGTCTTCGACGACGCCGACGCGTTCGCTCGACTCAAGGACACCATCGAAGAGCTCGACCGTGAGCGCGGCACGATGGGCAACCACGCCTTCTACCTCTCGATCCCGCCCAAGGCGTTCCCCATGGTCACCGAGCAGCTGCGCAACTCCGGCCTCGCCGAGGAGAAGGACGGTGCGTGGAGACGCGTCGTCATCGAGAAGCCCTTCGGCAGCGACCTCACCACGGCCCGCGAGCTCAACGCCGTCGTCGAGACCGTCTTCGAGCCCGACAGCGTGTTCCGAATCGACCACTACCTCGGCAAAGAGACGGTGCAGAACCTCCTCACGCTGCGGTTCGCCAACCAGATGTATGAACCCCTCTGGAACTCCAACTACGTCGACCACGTGCAGATCACCATGGCCGAGGACATCGGCGTCGGCGGCCGCGCCGGTTACTACGACGGCATCGGCGCCGCTCGTGACGTCATCCAGAACCACCTCCTCCAGCTCCTCGCCCTGACGGCGATGGAAGAGCCGGTCACCTTCGCCGCCCGCGACCTCAGGGCCGAGAAGGAGAAGATCCTCTCGGCCGTCCGCCTCCCCGCCGACCTCGCCGCGGGAACCGCGCGGGGTCAGTACGCCGGGGGGTGGCAGGGCGGAGAGAAGGTGCTCGGCTTCCTGGACGAAGAAGGCATGAATCCCAAGAGCACGACGGAGACGTTCGCCGCCATCAAGCTCGAGATCGCGACCCGGCGGTGGGCGGGAGTCCCCTTCTACCTCCGGGCCGGAAAGCGTCTCGGCCGTCGCGTGACCGAGATCGCCGTCGTCTTCAAGCAGGTGCCCGAGAACATCTTCGGCACGCAGACGTCGCTGGGGCAGAACGCCCTCGTGATCCGGGTCCAGCCCGACGAGGGAGTGACCCTGCGCTTCGGGTCCAAGGTGCCCGGGATCGGCACGCAGGTCCGTGACGTCACGATGGACTTCGGATACGGGCACGCCTTCACCGAGGCGAGCCCTGAGGCCTACGAGCGTCTCATCCTCGACGTCCTCCTGGGCGACCCGCCCCTGTTCCCCCGGCACGAGGAGGTCGAGCTCTCCTGGAAGATCCTCGACCCGATCGAGGAGTTCTGGGCGACTCAGGGTCAGCCCGAACAGTACCGACCCGGCACGTGGGGACCCGCCTCTGCCGACGAACTCATGGCCCGTGACGGCCGTACCTGGAGGCGTCCGTGATCGTCGACCTGCCCGACAGCACCATCAGCCGCGTCCAGAAGACGCTGGTCAAGATCAGGGAAGAAGGAGGCGCGGTCGCGCTGGGCCGAGTCCTCACCCTGATCATCTCCACCCGTCTCGGTGACGAGGAGGAAGCCATCGAGGCCGCGAACGACGCCTCGCGAGAGCACCCCATGAGGGTCATCGTCGTCTCCACGTCGACGGACCTCGATCTCGACGAGGTCGACGGGCGACTGGACGCGCAGATCCGGGTCGGCGGCGACGCCGGTGCCAGCGAGGTCATCCTGCTGCGGGCCTACGGAGAGACCGCGAGCGACGAGGAGGGGCTCGTGACCGGGCTCCTGCTGCCCGACGCTCCCGTCGTCGCCTGGTGGCCGAAGACCGCTCCCGCCATCGTCTCCGAGTCTCCCCTGGGGCGCATCGCGCAACGGCGGATCACGGATGCGGCGAGCCAGTCCAATCCACGCCAGTCGATCATCGACCTCGCCCGGAGCTACGCTCCCGGCGACACCGACTTCGCCTGGACCCGGCTCACCCTCTGGCGGGCGCAACTGGCTGCCGTGCTCGACCAGCCGCCTTACGAATCGGTCACCGAGGTCGGCGTCTCCGGCGCACCCGATTCTCCGTCGACGTTGCTCCTGGCCGCCTGGTTGCGTCTGCAGCTCCAGGTACCCGTCGACGGTGAGCTGACGACCCGGGCGACGGGATCGAGCGGCATCCACGGTGTCCAACTGGTCCGCGCCTCCGGGGCCATCGTCCTCGAACGCTCCCTGGACGACGTGGCGACACTCACCCAACCGGGTCAACCCACGCACGACCTCGCGCTGCCACGCCGCTCGCTACGCGACTGCCTGGCCGAGGAACTCCGTAGACTCGACCCCGACGACCTGTTCGGGAACGTCGTGAGACACGGGGTCGGCCAACTGAGCGAACCCGTCCAGAGCAACTAGAGCAGATAGAGAACCGTGACGAACGAACGCCGGGTGCTGGTCCACCCCGACAAAGAATCGCTGGGTGCCTCCGTGGCCGCCCGGTTCATCACCAAGATCATCGACGTGCTCGAAGAGCAGAACTACGCGTCGGTCGTCGTCAGCGGTGGCTCGGTGAGCACCCTCGTGCTGGCGGCCATCAACGCGTCGCCGGCCCGTGACAGCGTCGACTGGTCGAAGGTCTCGATCTGGTGGGCCGACGAGCGTTGGGTCCCCGCAGGGGACGCGGACCGAAACGACACCCAGGCCGGCATCGACCTGCTCGACCACATCGGGTTGCTGCCCGAGAACGTCCACCGATTCGGTGCGGTCGGCGACTTCGACGACGTCGAGGCGGCCGCCGACGCTTACCGGAACGAGTTGCTGCAGCACGCACAGGCCGACGACGCGGCCCCCCGCTTCGACATCACGCTCCTCGGCGTCGGTCCCGACGGTCACGTCGCCTCGTTGTTCCCCGACAAGGCACAGATCCGTCAGCTCGAGCCGACCGTGCTCACGATCGACGACTCTCCCAAGCCTCCGCCCGTACGCCTCACGTTGAGCCTGCCGGTCATCAACAACTCTCAGCGCGTCTGGATGATCCTCGCCGGAGCCGAGAAGGCTTCGTCGCTGGGGCTCGCCCTGGCGGGTGCCGGCGCAGACCAGGTGCCGGTGGCAGGGGTCAAGGGACGCAAGCGGACGGTCTTCTTCGTCGACCAGGACGCGGCGGCTGAGGTCCCCGAGAACTTGATCGCCTCCACCTACTGAGTCCCGCCGCGGGCGCACCGACGCCGGCATGACGCAGGGCCCCGCAGCTCACGGCTGCGGGGCCCTTCGTCATGTCCGGTGTGGAGACACCGGGAGGCGCGATCGGCTGGGTCAGGCCTTGCCGCGTCGGACTCGCAGCTGCTGCAGAGCCTCTTCGAGCAACTGCTCGGCTTCTTCTTCGGTCCGTCGCTCTTTGACGTACGCGAGGTGCGTCTTGTACGGCTCGAGCTTCGCGACCGTCGGCGGGTTCGCCTTGTCGCGCCCTGCCGGCAATCCACTCGAGGGTGAGTCGACGGTCTCGGGGATCTCCTCGTCGGGCACGTTGGCCGCGAAGTGGCGGACGACCTCGTTGCCGAGGGCATCCCAGTACGAGATGGTGATCCGCTCGGCGTGGAAGCCACGATCTTGCTCACCCATGGGGCCTGCGCCGACGCGCGAGCCGCGGATTGCGCTACCGCCCGAGGCCATCAGCTGACCGCCGCGAACTTGGTGATGAGGCCCAGGACCACGATGCAGGTGATCCAGACGAGACCCAGGAAGACCGTGATGCGGTTGAGGTTGCGCTCGGCGACGCCGGACGCCCCGAGGTTGCTCGTGACGCCACCGCCGAACATGTCGGAGAGACCGCCACCACGGCCGCGGTGGAGCAGGATGAGGAGGGTCAACAGGAGGCTCGTGATGCCGAGCAACACCTGCAGGATGACCTGGAGAATTTCCACGTAGGACCTTTCGATGCGGTGAGACCGCTGAACAGTATAACCGCGAGAGGCCGTCGCCCTGGCAGGCCGAGTCGGAGGGGCGCCGACGGGCGACGCACCCGGCCCGTCAGACGCCGACGTGCGCCTGGAAGCGGACGATGTTGGCGAACTCGGACACGTCGAGGCTCGCCCCACCGACGAGGGCTCCGTCGACGTTGGGCTCTCGCATGAACGATGCGATGTTCGTGGACTTGACCGAGCCGCCGTAGAGGACGCGGGTGGTGGCGGCGGCGTCCGGACCGACGATCTCGACAAGGGCCGCCCGCAGGGCCGCGCAGACCTGCTCGGCCTGCTCGGCCGTGGCGGCCTGTCCGGAGCCGATGGCCCACACGGGCTCGTAGGCGACGACGATCTCGGCGGAGGCCGGCACCTGGGCGAGCGCCGCACGGAGCTGGGCGACCGGCACCGCGCTGGGGCCGTGCTGCTCGAGATCGTCGGCCGTCTCACCGACGCAGACGACGGGGACGAGGCCCGAGCGATGCGCGGCGGCGACCTTCGTCGCCACAACCTCGTCGTCCTCGGCATGGAGCGTCCGACGCTCCGAGTGCCCGACCAGGACGTAGCGCACGTCGAGCTTGGCGAGGAACTGCCCCGAGATCTCGCCCGTGTAGGCACCCGAGTCGTGAGCGGACAAGTCTTGGGCTCCGAGGGCCAACTCGAGCTTGTCGGCGTCGAGCAGGGTCTGCACGCTTCGGAGGTCGGTGAACGGCGGGAACACCGCGGTCTCGACCGCGTCGAAGTCGTGCTTGGCGTCCTTGAGGGACCATGCGAGCTTCTGGACGAACGCGATCGCCTGCAGGTGATCGAGGTTCATCTTCCAGTTGCCGGCGATGAGGGGCGTGCGTGTGGTCACCATCCGAGGACCTCCAGTCCGGGGAGTCGTTTGCCCTCGAGGAACTCGAGGCTGGCTCCACCACCGGTGGAGATGTGGCCGAACTGGTCGTCGGAGAACCCCAGGGCACGAACGGCCGCTGCCGAGTCGCCGCCGCCCACGACGCCGAGACCGGAGACGCGGGTCAACGCGTCCGCGACCTTCTGGGTGCCGTGTGCGAACGCAGGAAACTCGAAGACTCCCATCGGACCGTTCCAGAAGACCGTGGACGACGTCTGGACGGTCTCCGCGAAGCGCGCGGCCGTCTCGGGGCCGATATCCAGGCCCAGGGCCTCGGAGCCCAGAACAGAGGATTCGATTCCGTCCGAGGCGACCACCGTGTGCTCGGCGTCGGCGCTGAAGGACGAGGCGACCACCACGTCGACGGGGAGCACGAGGTTGACGCCGCGGCGCGCGGCCTCGTCGACGTACCCGCGGACCCGGTCGAGCTGGTCCTTCTCGAGCAGGCTCTTGCCGACAGGGAGTCCCTGGGCGGCGAGGAACGTGAAGAGCATCCCTCCACCGATGAGCAGGTTGTCGACCCGGGGAAGGAGGTGCTCGATGACGCCGAGTTTGTCGGAGACCTTCGAGCCGCCGAGGACGACGCTGTAGGGACGCGTGGGGTTCTCGGTCAGCTTGTCGAGGACCTCGAGTTCGCGCGAGATGAGCGTCCCGGCCGCACTCGGGAGGAGCGCGGGCAACTCGTACACACTCGCCTGCTTCCGGTGCACCACCCCGAAGCCGTCGGAGACGAAGACATCACCGAGTTCGGCCAGGCGTGCGGCGAACTCCCGACGCTCGGACTCGTCCTTCGACGTCTCGGCAGCGTTGAAGCGAAGGTTCTCGAGGACGACGATCTGGCCGTCGGTGAGGTCGGCCACCGCTGCGGCGGTCTCGTCACCCACGGTGTGCGCGGCGAAGCCGACGCTCTTCCCGAGGAGTTCGCTCAGGCGTTGGGCGACCGGTCGAAGGCTGTACTCGGGCTTCGCCTCGCCGTCGGGGCGGCCGAGGTGCGATATGACCACGACCCTGGCCCCCTGGTTGATCAGCAGGTCGAGGGTCTCGAGGGAGGCACGGATGCGGCCGTCATCGGTGATCTCGCCGTCCTTCAGAGGGACGTTGAGGTCGCATCTGACGATGACGCGTCTGCCCGACAGGGGACCGAGGGAATCGAGGGTACGCAGGCTCATGGGTTCGTTTCGGGTTCGGAGGACGGTGCCCCGGCCCGTGAGGGCCGGGGCACCGAGGTCGGACTAGAGGCGGTCGGCCACGTACTTCGTCAGGTCGACGAGACGGTTCGAGTAGCCCCACTCGTTGTCGTACCACGAGGTGATCTTGACGAGGTTGCCGATGACCTTGGTCAGGCCCGAGTCGTAGATCGACGAGTGCGGGTCGGTCGTGATGTCGGTCGACACCAGAGGGTCTTCGGAGTAGGCCAGGATGCCCTTGAGCTCACCCTCGGCGGCGGCCTTGTAGGCGGCGTTGATCTGCTCGACCGTCACCGGCGTGCTGGTCTCGAGGGTCACGTCGGTGATCGAGCCGGTGGGCACGGGCACGCGCAGGGCGTAACCGTCGAGCTTGCCGGCGAGCTCGGGGATCACGAGGCCGATGGCCTTGGCGGCACCGGTCGACGTCGGGACGATGTTGAGCGCGGCGGCACGGGCACGGCGGGGGTCCTTGTGCGGACCGTCCTGCAGGTTCTGGTCGGCCGTGTACGCGTGGACCGTCGTCATGAGACCGCGCTCGACGCCGAAGTTGTCCAGGAACACCTTCATCAGGGGGGCCAGGCTGTTCGTCGTGCAGGACGCGTTCGAGATGATGTGGTGGTTGGCGGGGTCGTAGATGCCCTCGTTCACACCCAGCACGATGGTGGCGTCGTCACCCGTGGCCGGAGCCGAGATGAGGACCTTCTTCGCGCCGGCGGTGATGTGCTTGCGTGCGTCCTCGGCCTTCGTGAAGAAACCGGTCGACTCGACGACGATGTCGACGCCCAGCTCGCCCCAGGGCAGGTTGGCGGGGTCGCGCTCGGCGAGGACCTTGATCGGCTTGCCGTCGACGACGATCGAGTCGCCGTCCAGCTCGACGGTCGCGTCGAGACGTCCCGTGATCGAGTCGAACTTGAGGAGGTGCGCGAGGGCGGCGTTGTCGGTCAGGTCGTTGACGGCGACGATCTCGATGTCGGTTCCCTTGGCGAGCGCCGCGCGGAAGTAGTTACGGCCGATGCGACCGAAGCCGTTGATGCCGATCTTGACGGTCAATGAAACTCCTGATGATCAGGCGTCGTGGGGACGCGTGGAGGGTGTGGGCGACCAGGCCCGTGGCGACGCCCGAACTCTCGATGACCTCGGGTCGGACACCGCTTACGACAGTAGCAGCAGCCCTCCGGAATTCGTCCTCCGGTGACGTCGTGAAGACCCTCCGCCGCCCCTCAGTCGAGGTCGAGGTCGTGCGGCAGGTTGGCGTCCGTACCCGGCAACCCCAGGTCGCCGGCCTTCTTGTCGGCCATGGCGAGCAGGCGACGGATCCGACCCGCGACGGCGTCCTTGGTCATCGGGGGGTCGGCGTGGTGGCCGAGTTCGTCCAAGCTGGCGTCGCGATGGGCCAGTCGCAGCTCGCCCGCGTACTTGAGGTGCTCGGGGATGTCGTCGCCGAGCAGTTCCATCGCCCGGTCGACGCGGGCGCACGCGGCCACGGCGGCCTGGGCCGACCGTCGCAGGTTGGCGTCGTCGAAGTTGACGAGTCGGTTCGCCGTCGCGCGCACCTCGCGGCGCTGGCGCATCTCTTCCCAGTCGGTGACGCTCTTCTCGGCGCCCATCACCTTGAGCATGGTGCCGATGGCCTCGCCGTCGCGGATGATCACCCGGTGCACGCCGCGGACCTCTCGGGCCTTCGCCGCGACGCCCAGTCGGCCAGCGGCCCCGACGAGCGCCATGGCGGTCTCGTTGCCGGGGCACACGACCTCGAGCGAGGCGGACCGACCGGGATCGGTCAACGAGCCCTGCGCGAGGAACGCCCCTCGCCAGATGGCGGCGAGATCGTCGCGCGAGCCGGTCGTGAGCCGGTTCGGCAGGCCACGGACGGGTCGTCGGCGGGCGTCCATGAGCCCGGTCTGACGGGCCAGCGTCTCACCGGCCTCGTGGACCCGGACGAGGAACCCGGGGGTGCGGCGTGAGCCGGAAGGAGCCGTCATCGCGACGTCGCTCCTGGCTCCGTACAGCTCGGCCAGGTCCTTCCGGACCCGCCGGGCGATGAGCGCGGAATCGAGCTCCGCCTCGACGGCGATCCGACCGGAGATGAGGTGCAGTCCCCCGGCGAAACGGAGGACGGTGGCGAGCTCAGCGGCCCGGATCGTCGTCCTGCTCACCTCGACGCGGGCGAGTTCTTCTTTGACGTCGGCAGTCTGGGCCACTCCGGTTGTTCCTTTTCGTCAGGTCGAGGTGTCGTCGGTACACGGGCGTGCTGAAGCGCCTCGGTGGGTCATTCTCGGCCGAGGTCGCGGTGTTTCACGCTGACGGCCACGCCGGGGAGTCCACGCAGACGCGCCGCCAGTTCACCCACGAGGGTGACCGATCGATGTTTGCCCCCGGTGCAGCCAATGGCGATCGTAGCGTGTCTCTTGTTCTCACGCTGATAGCCCGACAAGACGGGGACGAGCGAAGCGGCGAAGGCGTCGACGAACTCCCGGGCCCCGTCCTGCTGCATGACGTACGTCGTGACCGGCTCGTCGAGCCCGGACTGCTGCCGGAGCGCGGGCACCCAGAACGGGTTGGGGAGGAACCTCGCGTCGCCCACCATGTCGGCGTCGGTGGGCAGGCCGTACTTGAACCCGAAACTGAGGACGGTCACTTGGACCCCGGCGCGGTCGGACTCGGCGAACTTCTCGGAGATCGTCGTGGCCAGCTGATGGATGTTGAGTTCCGACGTGTCGATGATCACGTCGCTGGTCTCGCGGAGCTCTTCCATGCGCGCACGCTCGGCGAGGATGCCGTCGAGCAACGTGCCGTCACCCTGCAACGGGTGCGGCCGCCGGACCTGCTCGAAACGTCGGACCAGCGCCGCGTCGGTCGCGTCGAGGAACAGCACCCGCACCTTGCTGGGCATGCTCGCCCGCAAGGTGCGCACGGCCTCTTGGGCCTCACTGAAGAGGCGTCCCCCGCGGACGTCGACCACGGCAGCGATCTTGGGGAGCGAGTCCCCCGCACGTTCGGCCAGGTCGAGCAGCGGTCGCAACATCTGCGCCGGCAGGTTGTCGACCACGTACCAGTCGAGGTCCTCGAGGGCGTTGCCGACGGTCGACCGCCCGGCGCCGGACATCCCCGTCACGATCAGGACCTCTTGCTGTTCGCTGACGTCGCTCATGTCGGTGGTGTCCTCCGGGTCGGCGTGCGGTGCATCGAGTCTAGGCGGGGCTCGTGGGGGGCACGACGTCGTCGGCCGCCACGTCCTCGGCCCCGCGCAGCCGCTCGACGACTGCGGCGGCGAGCGTCGGGCCGATACCGCGGATGGCCGAGATGTCCGCTGCCTCGGCATCCTTCAACCGCTTGACCGAGCCGAAGTGCTTCAGGAGCACGGCCACCCGGGAGGGCCCCAACCCCGGGATCTCCGCGAGCTGCGTCGAGATGTCGCGCTTACGACGCTGTCGCTGGTGTGTGATCGCGAACCGGTGTGCTTCGTCGCGGATGCGTTGGATGAGGAACAGCGCGTCGCTGTTGCGAGGGAGGATGACCGGGAAGTCGTCGTCGGGCAGCCAGATCTCCTCGAGCCGTTTCGCGATCCCGCAGAGCGCGATGTCCGTGACGCCGGCGTCGTCGAGTGCTCGTCGGGCCGCCGCCACCTGGGGTTGTCCGCCGTCGACGATGAGGAGGTTGGGGCGGTAGGCGAACCGTTTGCGTTGCTCTCCCACCTCCTCGACGGGCGCGAGTTCGTCGTCGAGGCGAGAGAGACGGCGGCTGAGCGTCTGGTAGATCGACTCGGTGTCGTCGGTCGACCGGGGGATGTTGAAACGCCGGTACTGGTCCTTCCGCGGCAGGCCGTCCTCGAAGACCACCATCGAGGCGACGATGTTCGTGCCTGAGAGGTGGGACACGTCGTAGCACTCCATGCGCAAGGGCGCGTCGCTCATGCCGAGGGCCTCCTGGATGTCGGCCAGGGCGGTCGACCGGGTGGCGAAGTCGGCGCTGCGACGGGTCTTGTAGAGCATGAGCGACTGCTGCGCGTTGAGGGTCGCCGTCTGCATCAGGTTGGCCTTCTCGCCGCGCTGTGCCGTGTGGATCTGGACCCGTCCCCGACCGCGGAGGGTGCTGAGCACGCTCTCGAGGGCATCGTTGTCGTCCGGCGTCTCGGTCACGACGATCTCGCGGGGAAGCTCGGCGCCGGCGGTGTAGATGCCCTGCAGGACCTGCTCGACGAGGTCGCCGGTCGAGATGTCGATCTCTTTGTCGACGACCCAGCCGCGGGAGCCACGGATGCGACCGCCCCTCACCGTGAAGAGCTGGACGGCGGCCGCCAGCTCGTCCTCGGCGAGGGCGTAGAGGTCGAGATCGACGCTGTCGCGGAGGACGACCGCCGACTTGTCGAGCACGGCCTCGAGGGCCTGCACCTGGTCGCGGTACGTGGCCGCGTCCTCGAAGCGCTGCTCGACGGCGGCCGTCTTCATGGAGCGCTGCAGGTCGGCGATCACCCTCTTGTCGTAGCTGCCCATGAACTTGACGAACTCGTCGACGATCGCCCGGTGTTCGTCGATCGACACCTTGTGCGAACACGGCCCCCCACAACGACCGATCTGCCCCGGGAAGCAGGGCTTGCCCGTCTGCATGGCCTTCTTGTAGCTGCTGTCGGAACAGGTCCTGATCGGGAAGACCTTGATCATCAGGTCGATGGTGTCGTGGACGGCCCAGATCTTCGGGTACGGCCCGAAGTACTTGGCCCCCTTGATGCGCGGGTTGCGCGTGACCATCACCCGAGGTGCCTCGTCGGCCAGGGTGACGGCCATGAACGGATAGGTCTTGTCGTCGCGGAACTTGACGTTGAAGGGCGGGTCGAACTCTTTGATCCACGTGTACTCGAGCTGGAGGGCCTCGATGTCGCTGCCCACCACGGTCCATTCGACGGATCGAGCGGTGAGGACCATTCGTCGGGTGCGTTCGTGCAGCGACGGAAGCGGTGCGAAGTAGTTGCTCAGCCGGGCCCGGAGGTTCTTGGCCTTGCCGACGTAGAGCACCCTCCCCCGCTCGTCACGCCAGCGGTAGACGCCGGGGTCGGTGGGGATCTCGCCCGCTTTCGGACGCCAGGAGACGGTGTTGCTCATCGTGCTTCGACGGCCTCCCGGCGTCGCGTCGACGTGGCCTTCTTCTTCTGCACCCGGGGCACGGTGTGACCCGACTCGAGGATCTCCTTCAGGAAGACGCCCGTGTGGCTCTCGGGCACGGTCGCGAGGTGCTCGGGGGTTCCGGTGGCGATGACGGTGCCGCCACCCGCGCCTCCTTCAGGGCCCATGTCGATCAGCCAGTCGGCGGACTTGATGACGTCGAGGTTGTGCTCGATCGTGATGACGGTGTTGCCCTTCTCGACCAGACCGTTCAGCACGAGGAGGAGCTTGCGGACGTCCTCGAAGTGCAGGCCGGTCGTCGGTTCGTCGAGCACGTAGACGCTGCGCCCGTTGGAGCGCTTCTGCAGCTCGGTCGCGAGCTTCACGCGCTGGGCTTCGCCCCCGCTCAGCGTGGTGGCGCTCTGGCCGAGTCGCACGTAGCCCAGGCCGACGTCGACCAGCGTCGACATGAACCGGGAGATCGCCGAGATGGGGGCGAAGAACTCGGCGGCCTCGCTGATAGGCATCTCGAGGACCTCGGAGATGTTCTTGCCCTTGTACCGCACCGCCAGGGTGTCGCGGTTGTACCGCGCGCCACCGCACACCTCGCAGGCGACGTAGACGTCGGGAAGGAAGTTCATCTCGATCTTGATCGTGCCGTCACCTGCGCAGTTCTCGCAGCGGCCGCCCTTGACGTTGAAGCTGAACCGGCCCGGCAGGTAGCCGCGGGCCTTCGCGTCGGTCGTCTCGGCGAAGAGGGTGCGGATGCGATCGAAGACACCCGTGTAGGTCGCCGGGTTCGAGCGCGGGGTGCGACCGATCGGCGCCTGGTCGACGTGGACGACCTTGTCGAGGGCGTCGAGGCCCGTGACCCTCGTGTGCTTGCCGGGGATCTGACGGGCTCCGTTGAGCTGGTTGGCCAGGACCTTGTACAGGATGTCGTTGACGAGCGAGGATTTGCCCGAGCCGCTGACGCCCGTCACCGCGACGAAGGTGCCCAACGGGAAGTCGACGGTGACGTCGCGCAGGTTGTTGGCCTTGGCGCCCACGACCGAGATCATGCGCTTCTTGTCGACGGGGCGACGGCTGGTCGGGGTCTCGATGGAGCGCCGCCCGGCGAGGTAGTCGCCGGTGTACGAGTCGGTGTTGGCGACGAGGTCCTCGTAACTGCCCGAGTGAACGACCGTGCCGCCGTTGACGCCGGCACCCGGGCCGATGTCGACGACCCAGTCGGCCGTCTTGATGGTGTCTTCATCGTGTTCGACGACGATCAACGTGTTGCCGAGGTTCTTGAGTTTGACCAGCGTGTCGATGAGTCGGCGGTTGTCACGCTGGTGGAGGCCGATGCTCGGCTCGTCGAGGACGTAGAGGACTCCGGTGAGACCCGACCCGATCTGGGTCGCGAGGCGGATGCGCTGGGCTTCTCCACCGGAGAGGGACCCCGCGGCGCGGGCCAGGGAGAGGTACGTGAGACCCACTTCGAGCAAGAACTCGAGTCGGACCCGGATCTCACGCAGCACCTGGGCCGCGATGCGCGCCTCGCGGGTCGTGAGGGTGAGGCTGTTCATGAACCCGAACGCGTCGGCGAGGCTGAGTTCGGACACGCTCGCGATGTCGTGCCCGTCGACCAGGACGGCGAGGACCTCGGGCTTGAGCCGCTTGCCCTTGCAGACGACGCACGGGATCTCGCGGAGGTAGGACGCGTAGCGCTGGCGTTGCGTGTCGGTCTCGGCCTCGGCGTACTTCCGCTCTATGTAGGGCATGACGCCCTCGAAGCCCGTCGAGTAGGTCATCTCTCGGCCGAAGCGGTTTCGCCACTTCACGGTGACCTCGAAGTCGTTGCCCTGCAGGACGGCCTGTCGGACCTTCTCGGGCAGCTCGTGCCAGGGCGTCTTGAGGCTGAAGTCCAGATCGCCGGCCAAGCCCTCGAGGAGCTTCTGGAAGTAGTTGTACAGCCCCTTGCCGGATTGGGTCCAGGGGAGGATGACACCGTCGGCGAGGCTGAGCTCGGGGTCGCCGAGCAGCAGGTCGGAATCGACCGACATCTTCGTGCCGAGACCGGAGCACTCGGGGCAGGCGCCGAAGGGGGCGTTGAACGAGAACGTGCGGGGTTCGATCTCGGTGAGCTGGACCGGGTGGTTGTTCGGGCACGAGAGCTTCTCGGAGAACGTCCGGTACTTGCCGGCCGCGCCCTCGTCGGTGTCGACGAAGTCGATCGTGACCAGGCCGTCCGTCAGGCGCAGGGCGGTCTCGAGCGAGTCGGTCAGACGGGTCAGCGCCTGGTCGGAGGCGACGAGGCGATCGACCACGACCGAGATGTCGTGCTTGATCTGCTTCTTCAGCTTGGGCGGCGAACTGAGCTGGATCTGCTCACCGTCGACGATGGCCCGGGAGTACCCCGTGGACGCGAGCTCGGCGAACAGGTCGACGAACTCGCCCTTCTTCTGCGAGACCACGGGGCTCAGCACCTGGTACCGGACGCCCGACTCGAGGGTCATGAGCTGGTCGGCGATCTGCTGCACGCTCTGCTTGCTGATCTTCTCGCCGCAGACGGCGCAGTGCGGAACGCCGATGCGTGCCCAGAGGAGGCGCATGTAGTCGTAGATCTCGGTGATCGTGCCGACCGTGGACCGCGGGTTGCGGTTCGTGGACTTCTGGTCGATGGAGACGGCCGGGCTCAGGCCCTCGATGAAATCGACGTCGGGACGGTCGACCTGACCCAGGAACTGCCGCGCGTAGGCCGACAGGGACTCGACGTACCGACGTTGCCCCTCGGCGAAGATCGTGTCGAACGCCAGGGACGATTTGCCCGAGCCGGACAACCCGGTGAAGACGACCAACGAGTCACGTGGGATCTCGAGGTCGACGTTGTTCAGGTTGTGCACTCGGGCACCCCGGACGCTCAGCGTGGAGGAACCTTCTACAGGTGAGATGGACACTCTTACCATTCTGTCGATGTGGACGACACTCGTCGTCGTGGCGGGCGGGCCCGCGGGAGGTGCAGCCGGCGGCGCGGGGTCAGGGGGCCGGGGACGAGACGGTCGGTTGGACGCCCGTCAGGCCGGCGGACACCTGCCACAGACGCGATGCCACCGACTCGTCACGGCTGTGACGTTTCGCGGGCACGCGGGCCGGAGCGCCGGTCAACTGGAACCATCCGGCCGGACCCCAGTATTCCCCGCCGTGGACGTCTTCGCCCACGAGGGCGTGGACGAGAGGCTCTGCTCCGACCTCCTTGCCCTGGGAGAAGACGTGCATCATCGAGGTGAGGACGGCAGGAGGGCGGCGGGGCTCGACGACGGGCGGGCGCGGGTCGCTGAGCGAGTCCCACGAGAACCCGGGGTGGGCGACGACGCTGGAGACCGAGGATCCGGCGGCCCGGAGGCGACGGTCGAGGTCGAAGCCGAAGGTCATGACCGCGAGCTTGGAGCGTGCGTAGGCGACCGCGCCGGAGTAGCTCGAGACCATCATGGGATCGTCCAGGTCGAGTCGCACCCACCGATGGCTGATGCTTCCGAGGTGCACGACTCGAGCCCGCCCTGCCGACTCGAGGGCCGGCATGAGGTGCGAGACCAGGGCGAAGTGGCCGAGATGATTGGTGCCGAACTGGAGCTCGAACCCGTCGGTCGTCGTCTGACGCCGACGGGAGCCGACGACGCCGGCGTTGGCCAGGAGGCCGTCGACCGGTCCGCCCGCGGCGATGGCGGATGCACCCGTGCGGACCGACGCGAGGTCGGCCAGGTCGAGGGCGACCGTGTCGACGTCCGCCCCGGGCACGCGGCTGCGGAGGAGATCGGCGGCCCGCACGGCCCTCTCGGCGTCGCGGGCCGCGAGGACGACCTGGTGACCGGCCGCGACGAGCCGCTCGGCGGAGTAGTAGCCGAGCCCCGCGGTCGCACCCGTGACGACGACGCGTCGACGATCACCGGGCATGACCGGCCGCCTCCATCTGTCGCAGGTCTTTCTTCAGGTCGGCGACCTCGTCGCGGAGCCGACCGGCCAACTCGAACTTGAGCTCGGCCGAGGCCTGCAGCATCTGCTCGTTGAGGTCGGCGATGATCGCTTCGAGGCCGTTCGCGGCGCTGGCGGCCTTGCCCTCGCGGCGGAGGTTCGGCGTGGGGGCGCGCTTGCCACCCTGGCGATCCGCGAGGAGACGTGCGGTGTCGGCACCTTCTCGGGCCAGGACCTCGGTGATGTCGGCGATCTTCTTGCGGAGCGGTTGGGGGTCGATGCCTCGCTCGAGGTTGTAGGCGACCTGCTTCTCTCGACGACGATCGGTCTCTTCGAGAGCCTGCTTCATCGAGTCGGTCATCACGTCGGCGTACATGTGGACCTGACCCGAGACGTTTCGCGCCGCACGGCCGATGGTCTGGATCAGTGACGTGGACGAACGGAGGAAGCCCTCTTTGTCGGCGTCGAGGATCGCGACGAGCGACACCTCGGGGAGGTCGAGGCCCTCACGGAGCAGGTTGATGCCGACGAGCACGTCGTAGACGCCCTGCCGCAGTTCGGTGAGCAGTTCGACCCGCCGGAGCGTGTCGACGTCGGAGTGCAGGTACCGGACACGCACTCCGGCCTCGGTGAGGAAGTCGGTGAGTTCTTCGGCCATCTTCTTGGTCAGGGTGGTGACCAGGACGCGTTCGTCGACCTCGACCCGTGTGCGGATCTCTTCGAGCAGGTCGTCGATCTGGCCTGCGGACGGCTTGACCACGATCTCGGGATCGATGAGGCCGGTGGGTCGGATGATCTGCTCGACCACGCTGTCGGTGATGCCCAGCTCGTACTTGCCGGGCGTCGCCGAGAGGTAGACCTTCTGGCCGACCCGGTCGAGGAACTCCTCGAACTTGAGGGGTCTGTTGTCGAGGGCGCTGGGAAGCCGGAAGCCGTGGTCGACGAGGGTGCGTTTGCGCGAGGCGTCGCCTTCGTACATGGCGCCGATCTGGGGCACGGTGACGTGCGACTCGTCGATCACCACGAGCAGGTCGTCCGGGAAGTAGTCGAGCAAGCAGTGGGGTGCCTCGCCGGGCGACCGACCGTCGATGTGCGCGGAGTAGTTCTCGATGCCGTTGCAGAAGCCGATCTGTTCCATCATCTCGAGGTCGAAGGTCGTGCGCATGCGCAGGCGCTGGGACTCGAGGAGCTTTCCCTGCTTGTCGAGCTCGTCGAGGCGGGTGGCGAGTTCGTCCTTGATGGTGCCGATGGCGCGGTGCATGACATCTGTGCCCGCGACGTAGTGCGAACCGGGGAAGACCGAGACGGCGTCCATCGTCTTGACGACGTCGCCCGTGAGCGGATGGAGGGCGTACAGCGCCTCCACCTCGTCGCCGAACATCTCGATGCGGATGGCCAGTTCTTCGTACATCGGGATGATCTCGATCGTGTCTCCTCGCACGCGGAAGTTGCCACGGGAGAAGTCGATGTCGTTGCGCTGGTACTGCATCGAGACGAACCGCCGGATGAGCGTCTCGCGATCGATCCGCATGCCGACCTGGAGAGCGATCATGGCCTCCATGTAGCCCTCGGGGGTACCGAGACCGTAGATGCAGGAGACCGTCGAGACGACGATGACGTCGCGTCGGCTCAGCAGCGAGTTCGTCGTCGAGTGCCGCAACCGCTCGACCTCGGCGTTCACCGAGCTGTCCTTCTCGATGAAGGTGTCGGTCTGCGGGACGTAGGCCTCGGGCTGGTAGTAGTCGTAGTACGAGACGAAGTACTCGACGGCGTTGTTCGGGAAGAGCGACCGGAACTCGTTCGCCAACTGGGCCGCGAGCGTCTTGTTGTGGGCGAGCACGAGCGTGGGCCGTTGTACCTGCTCGACGAGCCAGGCGGTGGTCGCCGACTTGCCCGTTCCGGTGGCGCCGAGCAGGACGACGTCGGTCTCGCCGGCGTTGATGCGCCCCGCCAGTTCGGTGATGGCGGCCGGCTGGTCGCCACTGGGTTCGAATTCGCTGATGACTTCGAACGGGCGCACACTGCGGGTCGGTTCCATGGATTCCAGCTTAGGAGGGACCACCGACACTCGTGTCGTGGGAGGCCGCCTGCTTCGCCGCTGACAGCGAACGCAGGCGGTCGTAGAGGTCGTCCGCCTGTTCCAGCGTGCTCTCGAGCGAACCGGAGGAGTCGACGACGAGGTCCGCCACGGCGAGCCGCGTCCGGTCGTCCGCCTGCGCGTCCACGCGACGCCGCGCCTCCTCGTCGTCCATCCCGCGGAGCTCGACGAGCCGCCTCAGGCGGACCTCGCGCGGGGCGTGCACGACGACGACCACGTCGAAGCCGTCGGTCCCCCGCGATTCGACGAGCAACGGCACGTCGTAGACGACGACGCGACCCGCGTCGTCCGCGACGGCGTCGGACATGCGCCGGACCGAGAGCTCGTGCACGGCCGGGTGGGTGATCCCCTCGAGGTCGCGGCGTGCAGCGGCATCGGCGAAGACGATCGCCCCCAGGGCGGCTCGGTCGAGGGAACCGTCGGGCTGGAGGACGTCGGACCCGAAGCGGGCGACGACCGCCTCGAGTCCGGCGGATCCGGGCTCGACCACCTCGCGGGCGAGGGCGTCGGCGTCGATGTGCGCCGCGCCCCGTTCGGCGAGTCGACGGGCCACGACCGATTTGCCGGCAGCGATGCCACCGGTCAATCCACAGACGAACACGACGTCGAGACTACGCCGGAAACGCCGGAAGGCGGCTCCCCCGAGGGGGAACCGCCTTCTGGTCGAGACCGGAGGGACTCAGTTGTTGTTCGACAGCTTCTCGCGCAGAGCGGCGAGCGACTCGTCGTCGGCGAGGGTGCCGGCGCCCGAAGCGGACTCGGCCGAGAACGACGAACCCGTGGGAGCGTCGAACGTCGTCTCTTCGACGAGCGAGGCAGCGACCTGCTTCTTGTGGGCTTCCCAGCGCGCCTGGGCGGCAGCGTAGTCCTGCTCCCACTTCTCGCGCTGCGAGTCGAAGCCCTCGCGCCACTCGTTCGTCTCGGGGTCGAAGCCCTCGGGGTACTTGTAGTTGCCCTGGTCGTCGTACTCGGTGAGCATGCCGTAGAGCGCCGGGTCGAACTCGGTGCCCTCGGGGTCGACGCCCTCGTTGGCCTGCTTGAGGCTCAGCGAGATGCGACGGCGGTCGAGGTCGATGTCGATGACCTTGACGAACACCTCGTCGCCGACGGCGACGACCTGCTCGGCCAGCTCGACGTGCTTCGCCGACAGTTCGGAGATGTGCACGAGACCCTCGATGCCGTCGGCCACGCGGACGAACGCACCGAAGGGGACGAGCTTGGTGACCTTGCCCGGAGCGACCTGACCGATCGCGTGCGTGCGGGCGAACACCTGCCACGGGTCTTCCTGGGTGGCCTTGAGCGAGAGCGACACGCGCTCACGGTCGAGGTCGACCTCGAGGATCTCGACGGTGACCTCCTGGCCCACCTCGACGACCTCGCTGGCGTGCTCGATGTGCTTCCAGCTGAGCTCCGAGACGTGCACGAGGCCGTCCACGCCGCCCAGGTCGACGAACGCACCGAAGTTGACGATCGACGAGACGACGCCCTTGCGGACCTGGCCCTTGTGGAGGTTGTTGAGGAAGGTCGTGCGGCTCTCCGACTGCGTCTGCTCGAGCAGGGCACGGCGCGACAGGACCACGTTGTTGCGGTTCTTGTCGAGCTCGAGGATCTTGGCCTCGATCTCCTGGCCCAGGTAGGGCGTGAGGTCGCGGACACGGCGCAGTTCGATGAGCGATGCGGGGAGGAAGCCACGGAGGCCGATGTCGACGATGAGGCCACCCTTGACGACCTCGATGACCGTACCGGTGACGACGCCGTCGGCGTCCTTGATCTTCTCCACGTCGCCCCAGGCACGCTCGTACTGAGCGCGCTTCTTGGACAGGATCAGACGGCCTTCTTTGTCTTCCTTCTGGAGGACGAGGGCCTCGACCGTGTCGCCGACCTCGACGACCTCGGTGGGGTCGACGTCGTGCTTGATCGAGAGTTCGCGCGAGGGGATGACGCCCTCGGTCTTGTAGCCGACGTCGAGGAGGACCTCGTCGCGGTCGATCTTCACGACGGTGCCCTCGATGAGGTCGCCGTCGTTGAAGAACTTCAGGGTCTTCTCGACCGCGGCCAGGAAGTCATCAGCGGATCCGATGTCGTTGATGGCGACCTGCTTGGGTGCCTTGGTCGTTACGGTTGTCATGTAGTTAGTGCTCCAGTACGGGCATGAATCGGGCCGTGCTCGTCCCTCGAACGGTGTCCGGGAGGGTGTGTCGAACGCGGCGTGCGGAAATGTCGACGCAGATAGCGCTCGGTCATCTTAGCGCGGCGCCGCAGGTGTGGGCAACGGCGTGTCGTGGGTCGCGGCGACTCACGCGAGCAGTGCCCGCCGGAGCGTGTCGAGCCCGACCCCGCCCAGCTGCAGGGCGTCCCGGTGGAAGGCCTTGACGTCGAAGGCGGCGCCGTCTCGACGCGCGCGTTCGGCGCGGAGGTCTTCCCAGATGCGCTGACCGACCTTGTACGACGGCGCCTGCCCCGGCCAGCCGAGGTACCGGTCGACCTCGAAGCGCACGAACTCGGTGTCCATGTTGACGTTGTCCGACATGAAGGCGAAGGCGTTCGTCGCGTCCCACCGCCCGCCACCGCCGGGGAACGGCTTGCCGAGGTGGACCCCGATGTCGAGCACCACACGCGCGGCACGCATGCGCTGACCGTCGAGCATGCCGAGCCGATCGCCCGGGTCGCCGAGCCAACCGAGCTCGTCCATCAGCCGTTCCGCGTACAGGGCCCAGCCCTCGGCGTGCCCCGAGGTGCCGGCCAGCTGGCGACGCCACGTGTTGAGCGTGGCCCGGTTGTGGACGGCCTGACCGAGTTGGAGGTGGTGACCGGGGACCCCCTCGTGGAAGACCGTCGTCGTCTCACGCCACGTGCCGAAACGGGTGACCCCCTCGGGCACGGACCACCACATGCGGCCGGGACGCGAGAAGTCGTCGCTGGGGCTCGTGTAGTAGATGCCACCGTCCTTGGTCGGTGCGATGCGGCACTCGAGCCGGCGGACCGGTTCGGGGATGTCGAACTGGTCCCGACCCAGCTCGGCGACCGCGCGGTCGCTGAGCTCCTGCATCCAGGCGCGGAGGGCGTCGGTGCCGTCGAGCTGGCGTGCGGGGTCGGCATCGAGCAGCTCGATGGCCCGGGAGACCGACGCCCCGGGTTCGATCTGCCGGGCGACCTCTTCTTGTTCGGCCGTCATCCGGGCGAGCTCGTCGATCCCCCACTCGTAGGTCTCGTCGAGGTCGACCGTCGCTCCGAGGAACCGTCGCGAGTGCAGGGCGTAGGCGTCGCGCCCGACGGCGTCGTCGGCGGTCGCCGCGGGGAGCAACTCGTCGAGCAGGAAGCGTCGGAGGTCGACGTAGGCCTCCGCCGCCGACGAGGCGCCCGAGGTGAGGTCCCGGCCGAGCGCCGTTCCGGGTTCGGTGCCGTCACCGAGCCGGGCGCCCCGCACGAACTCGGCGAAGAAGCCGTCGTCGGCACCGATGCGGGCACACTGCTCGGCCACCTTCTCGACCTGGCGCCGGGCGGGGGTGACTCCCCCGGCGATGCCCCCGCGCAACGTCTCGACGTACTGGTCGACGGCGGTCCGTACCCGGCCGAGTCGGGTCGCGACGTCGACCCAGTCGCCCTCGGAGGCGGTGGGCATGAGGTCGAACACGTCGCGGATGCCCTGGGCGGGTGACGCGATCACGTTGAGGTCGCGCAACTCGAGGCGCTGTTCGGCGTAGAGCAGCTCGAGTTCGAGCTCGCTCGTCAGGTCGTCCCGGGTGACCCGGTCGACGTCGTCGACGGGGGTGGTGGCCCGCAGTTCGGCCAGCGTGGCCCGGACGGCCTCGACGCGTCGGGCATGACCGTCGGGCGAGTAGTCGCCGTACTCGCCCGTCCGGCCCTCACGGCCGATCCAGGTCGCGGTCGTGGGGTCGAGCTCGCAGAGGGTGTCCACCCAGCGTTCGGCGACCCCGTCGACGGGGGTGGGCGTGCGAGGGGTCGGCGTCATCGCGGCATCGGTCATGCCGACGAGCCTAGTGACGCAGGAGGCGCGGTGCAGGGGGCCCCGCACCGCGCCTCCTCGGCTCCCACGACGAACGGGACGCCCGCCGACTCTCGTCGGCGGGCGTCCCGTTCTGGTGTCGGTGCCTACTCTTTGTCGAGGTCGGTCGCCAGGAGCGCGACGAGTTCGTCGAGGGCGGCCTCGGCGTTGTCGCCCTCGGTCGCGACGACGACCTCTTCACCGTGGCCGATGCCCAGCGAGAGCACGCCGAGGATGCTGGCGGCGTTGACGCTCTTGCCGGCCGCGGAGGTCAGCGTGACCTTGGCGCCGGTCTTGCCGGCGGCCTGGCTGAACAACGAGGCGGGGCGGGCGTGCAGCCCGACGCTCGAGGCGATGGTGACGGAACGTTCTGGCATGTCTTCTCCTCTGGAGGGGGTGGGGATCAGTCGTCGTCGTCGGTCGACGCGAGCAACTCGTAGACCTCGGCGGTCGTGGTCGACCCGCGCAGGGCGGCGGCCTTGTCGGGGTCCATCAGGATGCTGGCGAGCTGGCTGAGGATGGCGATGTGGCCGTTGCCCTTGGCAGCGATGCCGACCGTGACCGAGACCTCGTTGCCGTCCCAGTCGACCGGGGTCGGGAACCGCAGCACGACGAGGGCGTCCTCTTTGACCGAGTCCTTGCCGGCGAGGGTGCCGTGCGGGATCGCCACACCCTCGCCGACGTAGGTGGACACCGAGTTCTCGCGCTCGAACATGGCGTCGACGTACGACTCGTCGATCGCACCCGCGTCGATCAGGGCACGACCCGTCTTGCGGATGGCCTCGTCACGCGAGGCGGCGACCTCGTCGAGTCGGATGGACGACTCCGCGAGGAGCGCCGAGAGCTCGGGTGCCTGCTGGTCGGTCATCGTCAGACCTCGACCGTCGAGCCGTCCTGGATCGCCTTGACGACCTTGGCGACGTTGGGGTCTCCCATGAACAGCTGGAACGGCACGACGGGCACGTTCGGCACGACGCCGCGGGCGCGCTCGGCGAGGTTGTTCTGGGTGACGACGACGTCGGCGTCCGACGGGATCGACGCGACGGGCGAGTGCTCGACGGTGACACCGCTCTTCTTCAGCTGCTTCTTGAGCGTGGACGCCAGCATGACGCTGCTGCCCATGCCCGCGTCGCACGCGACGATGAGTTTCTTGATGCTGGAACCGTCGAGGGTTGCCATGACCTTCTCCTTGTGTGGTGGTGGTGCTGACTGGTGGTGCGGGCGGGCTAGGCGGTGGGTGCCGCGGTGCCCTTGCTGGTGGCCTTGTTGGCCGCGGTGGCGGCCTGGGCGTCGGCGAGAGCCTGCTCCTGAGCGGCGGAGTCCTCGGCACGGGCCTCGCGGTTCTCCTTGCGACCGAAGCCCATGAGGAGGGACGAGACGACGAACGAGACGGCCGCCGAGAGCAGGATACCCAGGTAGATCGGGAGAAGGTCCCCGCGGGCGGCGACGAGCGTGTAGGCGATGATGCTGCCGGGCGAGGCAGGGCCGACGAGGCCGACGTTGAACAGGGCGAAGGTCGCGATGCCGGTCGCTCCACCGAGGACGGCGGCGACGAGCAGGATCGGCTTCATCAGCACGTACGGGAAGTAGATCTCGTGGATGCCACCGAAGAAGTGCACGATGATCGCGGCCGGGGCCGAGGGGCGGATGGCGCGCGGACCGAAGAAGAGGTACGCGAGGAGGATGCCGAGACCCGGGCCGGGGTTCGACTCGAGCATGAAGAGGATCGACTTGCCGGCCTCCTGCACCTGCGTGCCACCGAGGGGGGTGAGGATGCCCTGGTTGATGGCGTTGTTGAGGAACAGGACCTTGGCCGGCTCGATGATGATCGACGCCAGGGGCAGCAGGCCACGGTCGACGAGGAAGCCGACGGCGCCGCCGAAGACGTTCGTGATCGCGGTGGTGACCGGAGCCAGGCCGAAGAAGGCGAGCACGCCCATGGCGCCACCGATGATGCCGAGCGAGAAGTTGTTGACGAGCATCTCGAAGCCGGACTTGATGCGGCCGTCGACGAGCTTGTCGAACTGCTTGAGGACCCAGGCGGCCAGCGGGCCGACGATCATCGCGCCGAGGAACTGCGGCACGTCGGTCGCGATGATGACGCCCATGACGGCGACGGCGCCGATGACGGCACCGCGCTGACCGTGGACCATGCGACCACCCGTGTAGGCGATCAGGATCGGCAGCAGGTACTTGATGATGGGACCGACGAGGCCGGGCCACGGGGTGCCGTCGGACATCTCGCCGAAGCCGCCGAGCTGGGGCACCGGCGTCCAACCGGTCTGGATGAACAGGGCCGTGATGAGGCCCCAGGCGATGAAGGCGCCGATGTTCGGCATGATCATGCCGGCCAGGAAGCCACCGAAGCGCTGGACGCGCGCTCGGGCTCCCGTACCGGTGACGGTGGGGGTGAATTCGGACATGGTGACGACTTCTCCTTGTTTCTCTCAGCGACGAGAGGGGTGTGGGGTGATGGAGGTGGTGCGAGGTGCTGCGGTGCGTCGGGAGGGAACGAGGGGGGCCGGTCGGAGTCGCGTCATGCGATCACGACCCGGGGGCCGGCCTGTTCGACGTCGTCGGCCAGCTCGGCGTCCACGCCGGAGTCGGTGATGACGGTGTCGACGTCGGTGAGCGGCGCGACCTTGGCGAAGTCCTCGCGACCGAACTTGGTGTGGTCCGCGAGGACGACGGTGCGTCGTGACGCGGCGATGAGCGCGCGCTTGACCCGCGCCTCCGCCAGGTCGGGGGTGCTGATGCCGCGCTCCACCGAGACGCCGTTCGTCCCGATGAAGGCGACGTCGGCGAAGACGTCGGCGATCTGGGCCCGCGTCCAGTCCCCCACCGCGGAGTACGTGCGGGTGCGGATGAGGCCGCCGAGCAGGTGGAGGGTGACGTTCGGTCGGCTGATCAGGATGGTGGCGACGGCGAGCGAGTGGGTGACCACGGTCAGCTCGCGGTCGAGGGGCAGGAGTTCGGCCAGACGGATGGTCGAGGTGCCGGCGTCGACGATGATCGAGCCGCCGTCGGGCAGCTCGTCGAGGGCGGCCCGGGCGATGCGCTCCTTCTCGGACGCGGCCGTTCCCTCCCGGTCGACCACGGGAGGCTCGATGCCGAGGCGCTCGACGGCGATGGCGCCTCCGTGGACGCGGCGGAGGACGCCCCGGCGCTCGAGGGCGGTCAGGTCGCGGCGCACGGTCTCGGGCGCGACCGAGAGCTCTCGTGCGAGACCGGCCACCTCGACTCGGCCCCGGGACAGGGCCGTGTCGAGGATCTGCTGGTGACGCTCCGGTGCGTACATGGGAGACCTCGTCGTCGGACTGCACGGCCGCCTCGGGGGCTGACCGGTGGTGCGGAAGTGCGGAAGGAGTTCAACTGTTGTTGATCTGCGCTTATATAAGTCCGTTTGTGTGGCCCGGTCAAGTCTGTACCGCGTGTCGTGTCCGTTTGTGCCCGAGTGGGGGGACGATTGGCTGCCCGATGGGCAACCGATGCCCGATGAACGGGCAGCACGTGCCCGAGCGGGGCCGCTCGGGCCGGGTCGTAGGACCCCGGGGACAGCAGGCGCGCCCAGAAGGGCAGGACGGACCGTCTCGGCGACGTGCGACGTGCGACGTGCGACGTGCTACGTGCGATGTGCGATGTGCGGTGTCGCCGAGACGGATCTCGGGTCCGTGGCCGTTCGGCGCCGCGGCGCCCGGGGCTCAGTGGGCCGCTGCGTCCCAGTTCTCGCCGAGGCCGACGCTGACGTCGAGCGGCACGCGCAGGTCGGCCGCCCCGCTCATGCGCCGACGCACGATCTCGCGCACGTCGTCGACCTCGCCCGGTGCGACCTCGACGATGAGTTCGTCGTGCACCTGCAGCAGCACGCGCGACCCCATCTCTCGCTCGTCGAGTTCGGATCGGACACCGAGCATCGCGATCTTCATGATGTCGGCGGCCGAGCCCTGGATCGGGGCGTTCAGGGCGGCCCGCTCGGCGTTCTCGCGCAGGACGCGGTTCGGGGACTTGAGGTCGGCGAAGGGGCGGCGCCGACCGTAGATGGTCTCGGTGTAGCCGTCTTCGCGCGCCTGCTCGACGACGTTGCGGAGGTACTCCCGTACGGCACCGAACCGGGCGAAGTAGTCGGTCATGAGCTGGCGTGCCTCGGCGGTCTCGATGCGCAGCTGCTTCGACAGGCCGAAGGCGCTGAGCCCGTAGGCGAGGCCGTAGGACATGGCCTTGACCTTCGTGCGCATGGCCGGGCTGACGTCGGCGGGTTCGACCCCGAAGATGCGGGCACCGACGAACCGGTGCAGGTCTTCGCCCTCGTTGAACGCCTGGATCAGCCCCTCGTCGCCCGAGAGGTGCGCCATGATGCGCATCTCGATCTGCGAGTAGTCGGCCGTGAGGAGCGTCTCGTAATCGGGACCGTGCACGAACGCGGCGCGGATCTCGCGACCGACGGCGGCCTTGACCGGGATGTTCTGGAGGTTGGGGTCGACGGACGAGATGCGCCCGGTCGTCGTGCCCGTCTGGTCGTACGTCGTGTGGATGCGCGCGTCGTCGGCGATCGACTTCTCGAGGGTCTCGATGATCTGGCGCAGCTTCGTCGCGTCTCGGTGCTTCAGGAGCAGGTCGAGGAAGGGGTGCGGGTGCTTCTCCTGCAGATCGGCCAGGGAGGCGGCGTCGGTCGAGAAGCCCGTCTTGGTCGCTCGGGTCTTGGGCATCTGGAGTTGCTCGAACAGCACCTCTTGCAGCTGCTTGGGTGAGCCGAGGTTGACCTCGCGTCCGATCTCGGCGAACGCCGCCGCGGCCAGTTCGCCGGCCTGTTCACCCAGACGGAGCGAGAGCGCCTTGAGCGTGTCGCGGTCGGCGGCGACACCGGTGAGTTCCATGTCTCCGAGCACCGGCACCAGGGGCAGCTCGATCTCGGTGAGCACCCGACGGGAGCCCTCGTCGAGGGCGGCAACCAACGACTCGGACAATCGGAGGACGTACCAGGCCTCGGAGGCCACGTTGACGTCGTCGTCCGCCGACACGAGCTGGTTGGGATCGCCGACGGGCAGCGTCTCTCCGAGCTGCTCGTAGACGAGGTCGGACAGGGCGAACGAGGTGCGGCCCGGGCGCAGCAGCCAGGCGGCGATCCGCGGGTCGCCGGCGATGCCCGTCAGCGTGAGGCCGGCCCGCGACAGCGCCTTGTAGGCGCGCTTCGCGTCGTGGACCACCTTGGGCGTGGCGTCGTCGAGCCAGGCTTCGAGGGCCACGTAGTCGCCGCGACCCGCGGCCCAGGGCACGTACGCCGACTCGTCGAGGGACGAGATGCCGAGCCCGACGATGCCGTCCGCGCCGTACTCGACCGTGAGGCCGACGGGCTTCTCGGGGTCGGACGCGTGCTTCTTCAGCCAGAAGGCCAGTTCTTCGTCGATGAGGGTCCGGACGACGGGGAGGCCTTCGGGGGCCGCCGTCACCGCTGTCTCACCCGCGTTCGCGGCGGAGGGCTCGGTCGATCCCGACAGGGCCAGGACGCGCTCGAGCAGGGTGCGGAACTGCAGTTTGTCGAAGAGCTCTCGGACGGCCGCCTCGTCGATCGCCCGGCGCTCGAGGTCACCCGGCCCCACCGGGAGCTCGACGTCGGTCACCAGCCGGTTGAGCCGGCGGTTGCGGATGGCGTTCTCTTTCTGCTCGCGGAGCTTCTGCCCGACGACGCCCTTGATCTCGTCCGCACGAGCGATGATCTCGTCGAGACCCCCGTAGAGGTTGATCCACTTGACGGCGGTCTTCTCCCCCACCTTGTCGATGCCGATGAGGTTGTCGCTCGTCTCGCCGACGAGAGCGGCGACCTCGGGGTACTGGTGGGGTTCGATGCCGTATCGCTCGAAGACCTTGTCGCGGTCGTACCGGGTGAGTTCGCTCACGCCGCGGGCCGAGGGATAGAGGAGGGTGACGTCGTCGTTGACCATCTGGATGGCGTCGCGATCGCCGGAGACCACCAGGACCCGGTACCCGTCGTCACGACCGCGGCTCGCCAGGGTCGCGAGGATGTCGTCGGCCTCGAAGTCCTCTTTGGTGATCGTGGTGATGCCCATGGCGTGCAACGCCTCTTGGAGAAGCGGTATCTGGCCCACGAACTCGGGCGGGGTCTCGGACCGCGTGCCCTTGTACTCGGGGTACTCGCGGGTGCGGAAGGAGAAGCGAGAGATGTCGAAGGCGACGGCCAGGTGCGTCGGTTTCTCGGCCTTGAGCAGGCTGAGCAGCATCGAGATGAAGCCGTGGATGGCGTTGGTGTGCTGACCTTCGCGGTTCACGAAACTGTCGACCGGGAGGGCGTAGAAGGCCCGGAACGCCAGGGAATGGCCGTCGATGACCAGGAGGGTAGGCTTCGTGTCGTCCGTCACCACGTCAGCCTAGCGGGCACCCCCGACACCGTCGCCGGGCGCCCCGGTCCGATCCACCGGAGAACCATGAGCACTCCGTCCGCCGTCCCGAACGACGCCGAGAGGACCGTCTCGTCGGACGCGTCCCTGAGCGACGCCGCCGCCGAGTTGTTCCGCCGACGGGGTGTCGGTGCCCTGGCCGAGAAGATGGGCATCGTGATCGACGAGATGAGCGCCGAGCGTGCCGTGGGTCGGATGCCCGTCGACGGAAACACCCAGCCCGTCGGCATCCTGCACGGCGGCGCACACGTCGTCCTGGCCGAGACCCTCGGGTCGGTGGCGGCCAACGTGCACGCGGGAGCCGGACGCGTCGCGATGGGCATCGAACTGAACGCGAGCCACAGCCGATCGGCGGCGACCGGATGGGTGACGGGCACCTGCACGGCCCTTCATCTCGGTTCCACCCTCACGACGCATCAGGTCGTCATGACCGACGATCGCGGTCGTCTGTTGTCGACGGTCCGCATCACGAACTTCCTCACGGACGCCCGCGACCGGTAGGCCGACGAGAGAAGGCCCACCCCGATCGTCGGGGTGGGCCTTCTCTCGTCGCGGACGACTACTTCTTGGCGCTCAACTGTTCGATGATCGCCTGGGCCACGTCGTGCATCGTCAGGCGGCGGTCCATGGACGCCTTCTGGATCCAGCGGAAGGCCTCGGGTTCGGTGAGCCCCATCTTCTCGTTGAGGAGCCCCTTCGCCCGGTCGACGAGCTTGCGGGTCTCGAAGCGCTCGACCAGGTCGGCGACCTCGGCCTCGAGGGTGATGATCTGTGCGTACCGCGAGAGGGCGATCTCGATCGCTGGCAGCAGGTCGTTGGGGGTGAAGGGTTTCACGACGTAGGCGAGGGCGCCTGCCTCGCTCGCCCGCTCGACGAGCTCTTTCTGGCTGAACGCGGTCAGGAGGACGACCGGCGCGATGTGCGCCTTCGAGAGCCGTTCGGCGGCGGAGATGCCGTCCAACTGGGGCATCTTGACGTCCATGATGACGAGGTCGGGGCGCAACTCGGTGGCGAGGGCGACGGCGGTCTCGCCGTCCCCGGCCTCTCCCACCACCTCGAAACCGTTGTCGCGGAGGATCTCGACGATGTCGAGGCGGATGAGGGACTCATCTTCGGCCACGACGACGCGACGGGGTGCTGCTGGGGTTGCTTCCTGGTCACTCACGACGTGAAGCCTACGGTATTGTCGACCTGGTTGTTGTGCGCCGGATTGGCGGAATGGCAGACGCGGAGCACTCAAAATGCTCTGTCCGTGAGGGCGTGTGGGTTCGAGTCCCACATCCGGCACCAGCCCCGGCGCGAAGCCGACCGACGAGATGTGGCTCTCCTTGCCTCGTCCGGTCATCGGGCCGACACACCGACACGAGTTCTGCTCAGAGGGTGTGTTCGTGGGCATCCGTGCACTACGCTGATGGGACTGGTTGTTGTGTTACGCATTTGTATCTCGCGACGTGCCGAAGGCCTCCTCTCACCGAGAGGGGTTCCGACGGTGGCGTCGTTCTCAGAGGGAGCGGACAAAAAGGCACCGCGACGAGCGATCTCGAAATCGAGATCGACAACTCTGATTGAAGGAACAAGAAAAATGGCAACAGGCACCGTTAAGTGGTTCAACTCCGAAAAGGGCTTCGGCTTCATCACCCCCGACGACGGAACCACTGACGTCTTCGCGCACTTCTCCGCGATCGCCGGCGACGGCTACCGCAACCTGGAAGAGAACCAGAAGGTCGAGTTCGACACGGCTCAGGGCAACAAGGGCCTCCAGGCCGAGAACATCCGCGTCATCTGACTCGGTGGCGTCCTCGTGACGCCGTCAGTCGGCGGGCTCGCCCGCCACTGAACCGAAAGCCCCGATCCGCTCCGGCGGGTCGGGGCTTTCTCCGTTCCCGTCTCGGGTGGGAGGGTCGGCCATCTCACGGCAGGGGAAAGCCGAGGAGGCGCGCCACCGGCTCGTAGTCCCGGCTCGCAGTCCGGTAGGCGCTCTCCCATTCGGCGATCCGTGCTCCGGCCTGCCTCGGGTCGGTGAACCGGTCGTCTTCGCCGCCACCGGCGACGAGGGCTTCCCGCGCCTCGCGGTATCGGCTGGTCAAGGTCGCCCAGAGGACCAGTTCGTCCCCGGTGGAGTCCTCGGGCGCCGCCCGGGCGACGTCCCACGGCACCTCGACGGCAGGCAGAGGTCCTTCCGGTGGACTCGGCGCCGCGGTCCCACGAGCTTGGTCACCCGCCCCCTCCTGGAAGATCGTCCGGGTGCCGATCGCCAGCACGGCCCCGACCGCGGCGCCGAGGACGAAGATCAGCGAGAGGGCCCAGAGGCCGTCGACCCGCCACACCGTCGCCGCCACTCCCCCGAGGAACGAGCCGCCCACGAGGGCACCGAGAGCTGCCCACCGGCCCACCCCCGCGCCTCCTCGGCTGGTCTCTCGGATCTCGGGGCCGAGGCTGCGACGAGTCTCGACCACACCGTGACCGCTCCAGGACGGCACCACGTACAAGCGGGCCTCGAACTCGAAGCACGAGGGATGACGGGCGTCCACGGACATGCCGTGAGCGTACGCCCCGCCGACACGACGAAGCCGGGACGATCCGAGGGGATCGCCCCGGCTTCGCCAGGGGTGTCGCGGCTCGTCAGGGCTGCGACGCGTAGGCCGGAGCGGCCTCCCCGTGGGCGTCACCCACGCGGTGCACCCGGAGATCGTTCGTCGAGCCCGCGATCCCGGGAGGGGACCCGGCGATCACGATGACCTTGTCGCCCGATTCGGCGAGGTCGTTGCCGAGCAGGATGTCGTCCACCTGCGCGAACATGGCGTCGGTGTGCGTGACGGTCTCGACCAGGTAGGACTGGACGCCCCAGCTGATCGCCATGCGGCGTCGGATCGCCTCGTTGGGTGTGAAGGCCAGGATGGGGATCGAGTGACGCAGGCGCGACATGCGACGCACCGAGTCACCCGATTCGGTGAAGACGCAGAGGAACTTCGCCTGGACGAAGTCGGCGACGTCGGCCGCTGCCAGGGTGATGGCGCCGCCCTGCGTGCGCGGACGCGTGCCGAGCGGAGGGATGCGCTCGAGCCCGTGCTCTTCGGTGGAGGCCACGATGCGCGCCATGGTCTGCACCGTGATGACCGGGTACTCGCCGACGCTCGTCTCGCCCGAGAGCATGACCGCGTCGGTGCCGTCGAGGACGGCGTTGGCGACGTCCGAGGTCTCGGCGCGGGTCGGGATCGGGCTCGAGATCATGGACTCGAGCATCTGGGTGGCGACGATGACCGGCTTCGCCATGCGACGCGAGAGCTCGACCGCGTGCTTCTGCACGATGGGCACGGCCTCGAGAGGCAACTCGACGCCCAGGTCGCCACGGGCGACCATGATGCCGTCGAACGCGTCGATGATGGCCTCGAGGTTGTCGACGGCCTGGGGCTTCTCGATCTTCGCGTAGACGGGGACCTTGCGGCCCTCTTCGGCCATGATCTCGTGCACGCGCACGACGTCGTCCGCGTCGCGCACGAACGACAGGGCGATCAGGTCGGCGCCGAGTCGGAGACCCCAGCGGAGGTCGGCCTCGTCCTTGTCGGAGAGGGCGGGCACGTTGACCGCCACGCCGGGGAGGTTGATGCCCTTGTTGTTCGACACCGTGCCGGCGACGACGACCTCGGTCGTGACGACGGTGCCGTCGGTCTCGAGGACGCGGAGCTTGACGCGGCCGTCGTCGATCAGGAGCGGGTCTCCCGCCGTGACGTCGTCGGGGAGGCCCTTGAACGTCGTGCCGCAGATCTCCTTGGAACCCAGGATGTCGTCCGTGGTGATCTTGAACACGTCGCCGACCTCGAGGTCGTGCGGACCGTCGGCGAACTTGCCGAGGCGGATCTTGGGGCCCTGCAGGTCGACGAGGACCGCGACGGCGCGGCCCGAGTCGGCCGACGCCTGGCGGACGTTCGCGTAGACGCCTTCGTGGACGTCGTAGCTGCCGTGGCTGAGGTTCATGCGGGCGACGTCGACGCCGGCGTCGATGATCGCCCGGATGTCGTCGTAGCTCGACGTCGCCGGCCCGAGGGTGGCGACGATCTTTGCGCGTCTCATGTGTTCCGTTCGTGTGGGGGGAAAGGGGGTGGGACGACTACAGCCCGACTCCCACCCTATTCCCGTCGGATGGCCGGATCAGACCGAGATGGACCGATCGGTGGGCTTCACCGGGAAGGGCAGCACGGTCTGGCCCTCGAGGTAGGCGTCTACGGCGGAGGCCGTGGCGCGGCCCTCGGCGATCGCCCAGACGATGAGCGACTGCCCGCGCCCGGCGTCACCGGTCACGAAGACGCCTGGTTCGCCCGTCTCGTAGGTGGCACCGCGCTCGAGGGAGCCGCCACCGTCGAAGGTGAGCCGCAGCTGCTCCTCGATGGTGTCGCGCTCGGGTCCGGTGAAGCCGAGCGCGAGCAGGACGAGGTCGGCGGGGACCTCGCGCTCGGTGCCCGCCTTGGGGACCCGTCGACCGTCGACGTACTCGGTCTCGGCGACGCGGATGGCCCGCACCTCGCCGACCTCGTTGGTCAGGAACTCGACCGTCGACGCGAGGTAGACCCGCTCGCCGCCTTCTTCGTGGGCACTCGACACCTCGAACAGCGTGGGGAACATCGGCCACGGCTGTGCCTCGGGGCGTTCTTCCGGGGGCTGCTGGCCGATCGCGAGGTTGGTCACCGAGAGGGCACCCTGCCGGTGGGCGGTACCGATGCAGTCCGCACCGGTGTCGCCGCCGCCCAGCACGACGACGTGCTTGCCCTCGGCCGTGATCTGGTCGGCCACCGTGTCGCCCGCTCCGGCCCTGTTCTGCTGCACGAGGTAGTCCATGGCGAAGTGGATGCCGGACAGGTCGCGTCCCGGGATCGGCAGATCACGGGGAACCGTCGCGCCCGTCGCGACGACCACGGCGTCGTAGCGGGCCCGGAGGTCATCCCAGGCGATGTCCCGACCGATCTCGACCCGGGCGCGGAAACGCGTGCCCTCGGCCTGCATCTGGGCGATGCGCTGCTCGATCTGCTTCTTCTCCATCTTGAAGTCGGGGATGCCGTAACGCAGCAGGCCACCGATGCGGTCCTCGCGCTCGTAGACGGCGACCGTGTGGCCGGCACGCGTGAGCTGCTGGGCGGCGGCCAGCCCGGCGGGGCCGGAACCGACGACGGCGACCGTCTTGCCCGTCAGGCGCTCGGGCGGGTGCGGGGTGACCCATCCGGCGGCGAACGCCTGGTCGATGATCGAGACCTCGACCTGCTTGATCGTCACCGGGGGCTGGTTGATGCCGAGGACGCAGGAGGACTCGCACGGCGCGGGGCAGAGACGACCGGTGAACTCCGGGAAGTTGTTGGTCGCGTGCAGGCGCTCGACGGCCTGACGGCCCTCTCCACGCCACATGAGGTCGTTCCACTCGGGGATCAGGTTGCCGAGCGGGCAGCCCTGGTGGCAGAACGGGACGCCGCAGTCCATGCAACGGCCCGCCTGACGTCGGAGCTCGCCGCTCTCCTGCTGCTCGTAGACCTCTTTCCAGTCCATGAGCCGGACCGACACGGGTCGGCGCTTGGGCAGCTCGCGGGTCTGCGTCTTCAGGAAGCCTTTGGGGTCAGCCACCGGTCACCTCCAGGATTCTCTTCCATGCTTCGTCGCCATCGGGGTCGAGACCCTCGTCGACGGCCGTCTGCCGGGTGGCGAGGACGGCGGCGTAGTCGCGGGGCAGCACCTTCACGAACTCGGCCACCGTGGCGTCGAGGTCGTCGAGCATGTGCTCCGCCACGGGTGACCCGGTCTCGGCGAGGTGCCGGCGCAACAGGTCGGTCAGGATCTCGACGTCGGCGCTGCCGAGGGGGTGGAGTTCGAGTTCACCCGACGCGAGCGCCTCGGCGTTGACCCGTTCGGGCTTGAGCCGGTGCACGTAGGCCGTCCCTCCGGACATGCCTGCTCCGAGGTTGCGGCCCGTGTCGCCGAGGATGACGGCGAGACCGCCCGTCATGTACTCGAGCGCGTGGTCGCCCACGCCCTCGGCGACCGCGCTGGCCCCCGAGTTGCGGACCAGGAAGCGCTCCCCCACGATGCCCCGCAGGAACATGCTGCCCTGGGTCGCGCCGTAGCCGATGACGTTGCCGGCGATGACGTTCTCCTCGGCGGCGAACGCGCTGCCGCGGGGCGGACGCACCACGACGTTGCCGCCGGAGAGGCCCTTGCCCACGTAGTCGTTGCTGTCGCCCTCGAGGCGCAGGGTGATGCCGGCGGGCAGGAACGCACCGAGCGACTGACCGGCCGAACCACTGAGGTTGATCTCGATGCTGCCGTCGGGCAGGCCGTGCTCACCGTGTCGCAGGGTGACCTCGTGCCCGAGCATGGTGCCGACCGCGCGCTCGGTGTTGCGGATCGGGAGCGTGATCTCGACGTGCCCACCGTTCTCGAGCACGTCGGCACTGCGCTCGATCAGCAGCACGTCGAAGTGCTCGTCGAGGCCGTGGTCCTGCGAGGTGCGGTTGCGTCGGGGCTCGTCGTCGGAGAACGTCGGACCCACCAGCACCGGGGCGAGGTCGAGACCCGAGGCCTTCCAGTGGTCGACGGCGCGGTCGACGTCGAGGACGTCCGTCCGGCCGATGGCCTCGTCGAGACTGCGGAAGCCCAGCGCGGCGAGGTACTCGCGCACCTCCTGTGCCAGGAACTCGAAGAAGTTGACGACGAACTCCGGCTTGCCGGAGAAGCGGGCACGGAGCTCGGGGTTCTGGGTCGCCACACCGACCGGGCAGGTGTCGAGGTGGCAGACCCTCATCATGATGCAGCCCTCGACGATCAACGGCGCCGTGGCGAAGCCGAACTCCTCGCCGCCGAGCAGGGCGGCGATGAGGACGTCGCGGCCGGTCTTCATCTGACCGTCGACCTGGACGACGACACGCTCGCGCATCCCGTTCAACATGAGGGTCTGCTGGGTCTCGGCGAGGCCGATCTCCCAGGGCGTGCCCGCGTGCTTGAGCGAGTTCAGCGGGCTCGCGCCGGTGCCCCCGTCGTGACCGGACACGAGCACGACGTCGGCCAGGGCCTTCGTGACCCCTGCCGCGACCGCGCCGATGCCGGACTGGCTCACGAGCTTGACGTGGACGCGGGCCTTGGGGTTGGCGCGCTTGACGTCGAAGATCAGCTGCTTGAGGTCCTCGATCGAGTAGATGTCGTGGTGCGGCGGCGGCGAGATGAGACCGACGCCGGCCGTCGCGTGACGCGTTCGTGCCACCCAGGGGTAGACCTTCGTCGGCGGGAGCTGACCGCCCTCGCCCGGCTTGGCGCCCTGGGCCATCTTGAGCTGGATGTCGGTGGCGTGCGTCAGGTACATGCTGGTGACCCCGAAGCGCCCGGAGGCCACCTGTTTCACGGCGCTGCGGCGCTCCGGGTCGAGGAGGCGGTCGACGTCCTCTCCGCCCTCGCCGGTGTTGGATTTGCCGCCGAGGCGGTTCATCGCGATGGCGAGGGTCTCGTGCGCCTCCTGCGAGATCGAGCCGTAGCTCATCGCCCCCGTCGAGAACCGCTTCACGATCGACTCGATGGGCTCGACCTCGTCGAGCGGGACGGCCGGGCGGACGCCGTGCTTGAGCCGGAACAGCCCGCGCAGCGTCATCAGCTGCTCGGCCTGGTCGTCGACGAGCTTGGTGTACTCGCGGAAGATGTCGTAGCGGCGGGTGCGCGTGGCGTGCTGCAGCCGGAACACGGTGTCGGGGTTGAAGAGGTGCCGGGGACCCTCGCGGCGCCACTGGTACTCGCCGCCCGTGGCCAGCCGCTCGTGCGCGATGACGGAGCCGTCGCTGGGGTAGGCGCTCGTGTGTCGCTGCTTGTTCTCGGCCGCGATGACGTCGATCCCCACGCCTCCGAGCATCGACGAGGTACCGGTGAAGTACGTGTCGACGAACTCCTGGCTGAGGCCCACGGCCTCGAAGGCCTGCGCCGCGGCGTAGCTCGACACCGTCGAGATGCCCATCTTCGACATGATCTTGAGCACGCCCTTGCCGAGAGCCTTGATCAGGTTGTGCACGGCGTCCTCGGGGCTCAGCCCGGTGATCATCCCGGCCCTCACGAGGTTCTCGCAGGTCTCCATCGCGAGGTACGGGTTGACCGCGGACGCGCCGTAGCCGATCAGCGTGGCCACGTGGTGCACCTCGCGCACGTCACCGGCCTCGACGATCAGGCCGACCTTCATGCGGTTCTCGGTGCGGATCAGGTGGTGGTGCACCGCGGCGATCATGAGCAGCGACGGCACCGGGGCGAAGTCGGCGTTCGAGTCGCGGTCGGAGAGGACGATGAACTCCGCACCGGCCTCGATCGCGTCGTCCACCTCGTTGCACATGGCGGCGATGCGCTTCTCGAGTGCCCGCGGGCCCTTGTCGGCGCGGTACAGCCCGCGGATGGTCGACGTCTTGCGGGAGCCGGGGCTCGGGTCGATGTGCTGGATCTTGGCGAGCTCGTCGTTGTCGATGACGGGGAAGTCCAGGATCACCTGGCGGGCGTGCTCGGGGGTCGCGGCGAGCAGGTTGCGCTCGGGACCGAGACCCAGCTTGAGCGACGTGACCACCGACTCGCGGATCGAGTCGAGCGGCGGGTTCGTGACCTGGGCGAACTGCTGCGTGAAGTAGTCGAACAGGAGGCGCGGGCGCTCGGACAGGACGGCGATCGGCGTGTCGCTTCCCATGGCGCCCAGGGGCTCCGCACCGGTCTTCGCCATCGGCGTCAACAGGATGCGGACCTCTTCTTCGGTGTACCCGAAGGTGCGCTGACGGCGGGTGACCGACGCCGGGGTGTGCACGATGTGCTCGCGCTCGGGCAGCTCCGAGAGGTGGATGCGCCCCTCGGCGAGCCACTCGCCGTAGGGCGCGGCCGTGGCGAGGTCGCGTTTGATCTCGTCGTCCTCGATGATGCGGCCGGCCTCGGTGTCGACCAGGAACATCTTGCCGGGGCGGAGCCGTCCCTTGCGGACCACCTTGGCGGGGTCGACGTCGATGACGCCGATCTCGCTCGCGAGGACCACGAGGCCGTCGTCGGTGACGAGGTAGCGGCCCGGCCGCAGGCCGTTGCGGTCGAGGGTGGCGCCGACGTGCGTGCCGTCGGTGAACGTGATGGCGGCGGGGCCGTCCCACGCCTCCATGAGCATCGAGTGGTACTCGTAGAAGTCGCGCAGGGTGGGGTCGATGTCGACCTGGTTCTCCCACGCCTCGGGGACCATCATCATGACCGCGTGCGGCAGGGACCTGCCGGTCAGGCTGAGCAACTCGACGACCTCGTCGAACGACGCCGAGTCGCTCGCCCCGGGGCTGACGATGGGGAGGATGGGCTTCAGGTCGCCGATGAGCTCGTTCTCGAGCTGGGACTGCCGGGCACGCATCCAGTTGCGGTTGCCCCGGACCGTGTTGATCTCGCCGTTGTGGGCGATCATGCGGAACGGCTGTGCCAGCGGCCACGACGGGAACGTGTTCGTCGAGTAGCGCGAGTGCACGATCGCGAGTTTCGAGGCGAAGCGCTCGTCACTCAGGTCGGGGTAGAACGGCTCGAGCTGAAGTGTGGTGACCATGCCCTTGTAGACCATGGTCCGGCTGCCCAGAGAGGTGAAGTAGGCCGAGAGCTTGCGCTCGGCACGCTTGCGCAGCCGGAACGCCTGGCGGTCGAGCGCGACGCCGGCGAGCGGGACGCCGTCGGCGTCGTGGTGCCTGCTGGCGACGAAGAGCTGCTCGAAGGCGGGCATCGCGTTGCGCGCCAACGTGCCGAGTTCTTCGGGGCGCACGGGGACCTCGCGCCAGCCGAGGACGTCGAGGTGCTCGAGGTCGGCGATGCGCTCGATGCCCGTCTTCAGCTCGGAGCGCTCCTGCTCGTCGAGGGGCAGGTAGGCGATGCCCACCGCGTACTGACCGGCCGGCGGCAGGTCGAAGTCGACCTCGTTGCGCAGGAACTCGTCGGGCACCTGGCAGAGGATGCCCGCACCGTCCCCGGTACCGGCGTCGGAACCCACGGCACCTCGGTGCTCGAGGTTCCGGAGGGCCCGCAGGGCGGTGTCGACGATGTCGTGACCGGGTGTTCCACGGAGGGTCGCCACCATGGCGAGGCCACAGGCGTCCTTCTCGTTGCGCGGGTCGTAGAGGCCGCTGGCCTCGGGGACCGTGCTGAACTGCTGGTGTGCTGGCGTGAGAGCCATGGAATCCGTCCTCACGAAGAGATCCGACAGGGGGCGGGACGACGTCGGCCCGAGGTGCCTGACGGGGCCGGCTTCTGTGGGCGGCCCCGACTCGGCGGGAGAGGTCGGCTCGTGGCGACCGTGGGCGTGCACGCCGGCGGGAGGGGCCGACTGCGCTCGATCTTACGAGGCGCGGGTGCGTGCACGGGACCGTGTCGCGGGCGGATCGTTCGCACCGGGATGGGGTGGAGGGGATCGGGCGCCACGACGGTGGGGCGCCGGGCCCGCGGTCGTCGTGGAGTGGACGACCTAGGGACGCGGTGAGCGATCGGTGTTGTCGTCCGATGCGCCGACGGTGACCAACTCGGGTTCGTCGTTCTCCGTGTACGTGCCGTCGGAGTCTACAGCAGCCGCCCGCTCGCTCGGCGCACGGCCGGGCACGTAGGGGCCGGGGACCGTGCCGGTGTGGCGGCGGGAGGCGAGGACGAAGAGGACGATCCCGAGGACGATGGCGAAGAAGCTCATCCAGACGTTGGTGCGGATGCCGAAGAAGAGCAGGCTGGGATCGGTGCGGATCGACTCGAACCAGGCCCGTCCGATGCCGTACCAGACCAGGTAGAAGGCCAACGACCGACCCCACTGCATGGGGGCCTTCTTCTCGAGGAGCACGAGGATCGCGACGCCGGCGAGCATCCAGACGATCTCGTAGAGGAAGGTCGGGTGGAAGAGCGTGCCCTCGGGCAGGCCGGTGGGGTAGGCGGCGTTCGTGGACTCGATCTCGAGGCCCCAGGGCAGGTCGGTCGGCATGCCGAAGAGCTCGTGGTTGAACCAGTTGCCGAGACGTCCGAAGGCCTGTGCGACGAGCAGGCCGGGGGCGAGGGCGTCGGCGAAGACCGTGAACCGGAGACCGGTGAAGCGGCAACCGAGCCAGACGCCGACGGCACCCAACAGCAGGGCGCCGTAGATGGCGAGGCCGCCCTCCCACACGAAGAGGACGTGGATGTACTGGTCGGGCGAGGAGAAGTAGTCCGCCGGGTGGGTGATGACGTGGAACAGGCGTCCCCCCGCGATGCCGAACACCACGGCCCAGATGGCCACGTCGATGACGATGCCCTTCTCCGCCCCCTGCCGGTTCAGACGGTGGTTCGTGATGACCACCGCTGCGACGATGCCGACGAGGATGCAGATCGCGTAGGCGTGGATCCGCAGCGAGCCGGGCAACGACGCCCCGAAGGTCGAGTTCAACCAGGCGGTGACGTCGAAGTACTGCCAGGCGGCCGACGGGCTCGGGATGCTCAGGGGAACGAACACGGGCGTGTTGCCTTTCGGAGGGGGTGCGGAGCGTCGGTCACCCGACGGGTGACGACTCTAGCGCGAGGGCGTCGGACCCGAGGGGGTCAGGAGGTGGAGGGGGCCGCGCCGGACGACAGGTCGGCGGAGACCTCGGCGAGGCGTTCGACCCCGCCGTCGGCGAGGGCACGGACGAAGGCCGAACCGATGATGGCACCGTCGGCGTAGTCGAGCACCTCGCGAACCTGCTGGGCCGTGGAGATGCCGAGACCGACGCAGGCGTTCTCGACGCCCACCTCGCGGAGTCGGGCGACCAGGGTGCTCGCCGCCGCGTCGACGTCGGTTCGGGCCCCTGTGATGCCCATCGTCGAGACGGTGTAGACGAAGCCGCGACTACTGGCCACGGCCTGCCGGAGGCGCGAGTCGCTGGACGACGGAGCGGCCAGGAACACCCGGTCGAGGTCGGCGGCCTCGGCCGCGGACATCCACGCGTCGGCCTCGTCGGGGATGAGGTCGGGGGTGATGAGCCCGGCACCGCCCGCGGCCGCGAGGTCGTCGGCGAACCGCTGGACGCCGTACTGCTCGACCGGGTTCCAGTAGGTCATCGGGATGACGGGAGCGTCGACCCGGGAGGTGATCTCACGGATCGCCGTGAAGACGTCGCGCACGCGGAACCCCTCGGCGAGGGACCGCTGTGTGGCTGCCTGGATCACCGGGCCGTCCATCACGGGGTCGGAGTACGGGATGCCGAGTTCGATGACGTCGATGCCGTTCTCGGCCATCGCCACCGCGGCCTCGATGCTGGTGTCGAGATCGGGGAACCCGACCGGCAGGTATCCGACGACGGCACCGCTCCCGGCGTCTCGCCGGGCCCGGATCGCGTCGCCGACCTTGCTCGTCCCGGCGGGGACTGCGGCGGTCACAGCTGCTGTGCCTTCTCGTCGAGGACGCCGAAGTACCGGCTCGCGGTCGAGACGTCCTTGTCGCCACGGCCGCTGAGCGAGACCAGGATCGTCCAGTCGGGGTGCTCCAGACCGAGCTTGATCGTGCCCGCCAGGGCGTGTGCCGACTCGATCGCGGGCATGATGCCCTCGGTCTGCGAGAGCAGTCGGAAGGCCTGCATCGCCTCGTCGTCGGTGATCGGCTGGTACTCGGCCCGGCCCGACTCGGACAACCAGGCGTGCTCCGGGCCGACGCTCGGGTAGTCGAGGCCCGCGGAGATGGAGTGGCTCTCGAGCGTCTGACCGTCTTCGTCCTGCATGAGGTACGACTTGGTGCCCTGGAGGTTGCCGACGCGGCCGAGGGTGATCGACGCCGCGTGACGGCCCGTCTCGACGCCGTCCCCGCCGGCCTCGAAGCCGAACAACCGCACCGAGGGGTCGTCGAGGAACGCGTGGAAGATGCCCATGGCGTTCGAGCCGCCGCCGACGCAGGCCGTCACGGCGTCGGGCAGTGCTCCGGTCAGGTCGAGGACCTGCTGGCGGGCCTCTTCGCCGATGATCTTGTGGAAGTCGCGCACCATGGCCGGGAACGGGTGCGGACCGGCGACCGTGCCCAGCACGTAGTGCGTGGTGTCGACGCTGGAGACCCAGTCGCGCATGGCGTCGTTGATGGCGTCCTTGAGGGTGCGGGAGCCCGTCGTGACCGAGACGACCTCGGCTCCGAGCAGGCGCATGCGCGCGACGTTGAGCGCCTGGCGCTCGGTGTCGACCTGCCCCATGTACACGACGCACTCCATGCCGAAGAGGGCGGCGGCGGTGGCCGTCGCGACGCCGTGCTGACCGGCTCCGGTCTCGGCGATCAGACGGGTCTTGCCGAGCTTCCGGGCCAGCAACGCCTGTCCGAGCACGTTGTTGATCTTGTGGGACCCCGTGTGGTTGAGGTCTTCACGCTTGAGGATGATGCGGGCACCACCGGCGTGCTGGGCGAACCGCGGCACCTCGGTGATGATCGACGGCCGGCCCGTGTAGGTGGCGTGGAGAGCCGTCAGCTCGGCGGCGAACTCGGGGTCGACGGCCGCGGCCTTGTAGGCCGCGTCGAGCTCGTCGAGGGCGGCCACCAGGGACTCGGGGACGAAGCGACCCCCGAACGAACCGAAATACGGACCTGTCTCGTCGCGCAATGCCATGGTCAGACCTCCAGGAAGCGGGTGATGGCGTCGGCGGGGTCGCCGTGGGTCACGAGGGCTTCGCCCACGAGCACGACGTCGGCACCGGAGCGACGGTAGTGGGCGACGTCGTCGGGCGACGAGACCGCCGACTCGGCGACGCGGGTGACGCCCGTCGGGATCGAGTGCGACAGGCGACCGAAGAGGTCCCTGTCGAGTTCGAAGGTCGTGAGGTCGCGGGCGTTGACGCCGAGGACGGTGGCACCGGCGTCGAGGCCGCGCGACACCTCGTCGGCGGAGTGCGCCTCGATGAGGGCGGTCATGCCCAGTTGCCTCACGAGGTCGTGCAATTCGAGGAGGCGGGGCTGTTCGAGCCCGGCGACGATCAGCAGCACGAGATCGGCACCGGCCGCCCGGGCCTCGAACACCTGGTACGGGTCGGCGATGAAGTCCTTGCGAAGGACGGGCACGTCGACTGCGGCGCGGACGGCCTCGAGGTCGGCGAGGGAGCCCTTGAACTTCCGGCCCTCGGTGAGGACGCTGATCGCGCTCGCTCCCCCGGCCGCGTAGGAGCGGGCCAGAGACGCCGGGTCGGCGATGGTCGAGAGGTGGCCCCGTGACGGGCTGGCGCGCTTCACCTCGGCGATGACCTTGACGCGGTCGCCGGGGGCGAGGGCGGTGCGGGCGTCGAGTGCGGGCTCACGAGAGAGCGCCGCTGCCTCGACGGCGGCGAACGGGAGGGACTCGCGGCGTGCTGCGGCGTCGGCCACGGCACCCGCGTAGAGGTCGTCGAGCACCTAGTTGTGGGCCTTCGGCACGTAGCGGTGACCACCGACGCCGTAACCGGCCTTCTTGAGCACGAGACCGACGATCAGTCCGACGACGACCAGGCCGGCCGACGCCCAGACGATCCACGGGACGTCGAGGAAGAAGGCCAGCGTGCCGATGGCGAAGCCGACCAGCATGATGACGACGGCGGTCCAGGCGGCGGGCGAGTTGCCGTGCCCGAGGTCGTCGGCCGTCTCGGTGTCGCGGCCCTTCGAGCCGGAGTCGACCTTCGCGGGGGCGTTCGCGAGGGGCGCGTCGCCACCGGACGGGGTGCTCGTCGTGTTCGTGCTCACAGTGCTCCTTGGATCAGGTCGGTACGAGGGCTGAGTCTACCGGGTACGACCCGGCTCGGTGGGGCCCGACCCGCCCTCGTCGAGGTGCGCCGGGTCGTCGGTGGGATCGTCGCCGCCCGACAGCGCGTCCCAGGCGGCCGCCGGATCGGCCGAGGGATCCGCGGCGACCAGTCGCGTGGCGGAGTACTTGCGGGTGGCCTGGGGCCAGGCGCCCGCGAGGAGCACGGTGGCGACTCCGAGGAGCGCGGCGAGGACGCCGGCCACGAGCCCGAGCCAGGGCCAGGCCGTGGGCTCGACCGAGGAGACGATGGCCCGGATCGAGTCGGTGCCGTCGACGCCCGTGGCGGTCGTCACGGCGCTCCCCGAGGCGCGCACGGGGTCGGCCAGGGCGGTCGACGTCGTGACGACCACGCTGACGCCCAGTGCCACCTGGAGAACCGCCAGGACGACGCGGAAGACGCGGCCGGCGATCGTGAGCGCCCCGAAGAGCGCCAGGCTGGCCAGCGACAGGGCGGACAACGGCGCACCGGCGACGTCGCCGGCGACGTCGAGCGGGAGGTCTCCGCCCTGGGGGGAGGCGACGACGACGTGGAACCAGTCCTGCGTCCAGGACAGCAGGGCGAGTCCCGCGAGCAGGATGCCCCCGAGGATCGTCGTGAGCTTCAGGCGACGAGCGGGCATCAGCGGAGCCGTGCCATGGCGTTCGCGACCGCGACGGCACGCAAGGGGGCCGCGGCCTTGTTGCGCGCCTCCTGGTTCTCGGCGACCGGGTCGCTGTCGGCGACGAGACCGGCACCCGCCTGCACGCGGGCCACGCCGTCCTGCAACAGGACGGTGCGGATCGCGATCGCGACGTCGGCCGAGCCGGCGAAGTCGAAGTACCCGACCACTCCCCCGTAGACGCCCCGCTGGGCGGGCTCGAGTTCGTCGATGATCTCGAGGGCCCGGGGCTTGGGAGCACCCGACAACGTGCCGGCCGGGAAGGTGGCACGGAACGCGTCGATGGCGTCCTTGCCGGGAGCGAGGTCGCCCTCGACGCTCGAGACGAGGTGCATGATGTGGCTGAACCGTTCGACCTGCATGAACTCGGTGACCTCGACGGTTCCCGGCGTGCACACCTTGAGCAGGTCGTTGCGGGCCAGGTCGACGAGCATGAGGTGCTCGGCGCGTTCTTTCTCGTCCGAGGCGAGTTCGTCGGCGAAGCGCTGGTCCTCGTCGGGCGAGGCTCCACGCGGCTTCGACCCGGCGATGGGATGCGTGTAGGCCCGCCGCCCGTCGACCTTGACCAGCGCCTCGGGCGACGAGCCCACGATGGTGTAGGGCCGACCTTGAACGTCGTCGAGGGTCACCAGGTACATGTACGGGCTCGGGTTGAGCGTCCGCAGCACCCGGTAGACGTCGAGCGGCTCGGCCGTGACCTCGTGGTCGAAGCGCTGGGAGACGACGACCTGGAAGACGTCGCCGTCGTGGATGAACTGCTTCGACCGCCGGATCGCGTGCGCGTACTCGTCGTCGGTCGAACGCCGGGTCGGCGTGGCCTCGATCGTCAGGTCGACGTCGGACAGGAACGCCTCGCTCGGGGCCGCGAGTCGGGATTGGAGGTCGTCGAGTCGGGACTGCGCGTCGGCCCACAGGACGTCGGGCTCGTGGGTTCCGTCGTTCAACGCGGTGGCGACGAGCAGGACGGCACCCGTGCGGTGGTCGAGGGCCACGAGCTCGGACACGAAGCTGAGCGCCTGGGAGGGCACCGTGAACTCGGCCGGCGGCGCGTCGGGAAGGTGTTCGAGCTCGCGCACGGCCTCCCAGCCGATGAACCCGACGAGGCCGCCGGTGAGGGGCGGCATGCCGTCGATGCGCGGGGTCGCCCACCGGTGGTGCAGGGCGGAGAGCACCTCGAGGGGACGGCCGACGGCATCGCCCAGCGCCCGATCGCTGTCGATGCCGTAGTCGATCCAGCGGGCCTCACCGTCGTCGGTCGTGAGCACGCCGAACGACGAGACGCCGACGAAGGACCACCGGGACCAGATCCCGCCCTGGGCCGCCGACTCGAGGAGGAAGCTGCCGGGCCTGCCGTCGGCGAGCTTGCGGTACACCCCCACGGGCGTCTCGCCGTCGGCGAAAAGGTCGCGGACGACCGGGACGACCCGGTGCCCCGCCAGCCGCTCGTCGAACTGGGCCCGGGTCGTCGAGGTGCGGATCGGGGCGTCAGCCACGGAGGCCTCCGGTGGGGTCGGTGTCGCCGGACGGCAGGGACGAGGAGGCGGTGGCCGGCTCGAGCGGGTCGACCTCGAAACAGGAGTGCGAGCCCGTGTGGCAGGCGGCGCCGATCTGTTCGACCGTGACGAGCAGCACGTCGTCGTCGCAGTCGAGGGCGGCGGCGCGGACGAACTGCGCGTGGCCCGACGTGTCGCCCTTCCGCCAGTACTCCTCTCGAGAGCGGGACCAGAAGGTGACGCGCCCCTCCGTGAGGGTGCGGCGGAGCGCCTCGGCGTCCATCCACCCCATCATGAGCACGTCTTTCGTGCCCTCTTGTTGGATGATGGCGGGCAGCAGGCCCGACGCGTCGAACCGGGCACGGGCGACGACGGGCTCGACCGTCTCACGCGTCAGCTGGTCGGTCATGGTGTGCTCCTCGATGCGATGCGATGCGATGCGATGCGATGCGATGTCGGCTGGTCGGCTGCGGCCCGGTGCGGTGACGGCCCGCCTCAGCGGACGACGGCCCCCGACCGGGCCAGCTCGTCCTTGACCTGGCCGATCGTGAGTTCGCCGTTGTGGAAGACCGACGCCGCGAGCACGGCGTCGGCACCCGCCTCGATGGCCGGGGCGAAGTGCTCGAGCCGACCCGCCCCTCCGGACGCGACGACCGGCACCCGGCTGAGCTCGCGCATGGCGCGGACGAGTTCGAGGTCGAAGCCCTGCTTGGTGCCGTCGGCGTCGATCGAGTTGACGAGCAGCTCGCCCGCCCCGCGTTCGATGGCCTCGCGCGCCCAGGCGAGCGCGTCGAGGGTCGTCTCGGTGCGACCGCCGTGGGTCGTGACGACGAAGCCGGAGGGGGTGCCGCTCGAACGCTTGACGTCGAGCGAGAGGACGACCGCCTGGGCTCCGAACCGGTCGGCGATCTCGCCGATCAGGTCGGGCCGCGCGATGGCGGCGCTGTTCACGCCGATCTTGTCGGCCCCCGCCGCCTGCAGCCGGGCGACGTCGTCGGTGGTGCGCACGCCGCCCCCGACCGTCAGCGGGATGAAGACCTGCTCGGCCGTCGCCCGGACGACGTCGTAGGTCGTCGACCGCTCGTCGACCGTGGCGGTGACGTCGAGGAAGGTGATCTCGTCGGCACCCTGCTCGTAGTACGTGCGGGCCAGCTCGACCGGATCGCCCGCGTCGCGCAGGTCGAGGAAGTTGACGCCCTTCACCACGCGGCCGGCGGCCACGTCGAGGCAAGGGATGACCCGGACGGCGAGGGAGGCGTCGGCGACGACCGCGCCGGGGACGACCGCGTCGTCGGCGGTCACGGCTACAGCCTCGCGGCGTGGATCGGGCTGACCAGGATCGCCCGGGCGCCGAGATCGTACAGGGCGTCCATGACCTGGTTGGTGTCGGACCGCGGGACCATCACGCGGACGGCGGCCCAGTCGCGGTCGTGCAGCGGGGAGACGGTGGGCGACTCCATGCCGCCGGCGACGGCGGTGGCGGCGTCCAGCTTGTCGACCGGGACGTCGTAGTCCATGAGGACGTACTGCCGGGCCACGAGGACGCCCTGCAGGCGACGGTGGAGGACCGCCAGACCGTCCACGTCGGCGTCGGACGAGATGAGGACGGCCGTCGATTCGAGGATGACCGGCCCGAAGATCTCGAGCCCGGCCGCCCGCAGGGTCGCACCGGTCGACACGACGTCGGCCACGGCGTCGGCGACGCCCAGCTGCACGGCGCTCTCGACCGCTCCGTCGAGCGGCACGAGGGTCGCGGTCACGCCGTGGCTCTCGAGGAACGAGCCGACGAGGCCGGCGTAGCTCGTCGCGACCCGGGTGCCCTGCAGCTGACGGAGGTCGGCGAAACGGCCGGGAGGGCCCGCGAAACGGAAGGTCGAGCCGCCGAAGTCGAGGGGAGCGACCTCGTGTGCGGGCGAGTGCGAGTCGAGCAGCAGGTCGCGACCCGTGATGCCCACGTCGAGGGCGCCCGACCCCACGTAGGTCGCGATGTCGCGCGGGCGGAGGTAGAAGAACTCGACGCCGTTGCGCGGGTCCTCGACGTGGAGGGTCTTGGGGTCTCGGCGACCGGTGTAGCCGGCCTCGGCGAGCATGGCGGAAGCGGTCTCGCTGAGCGATCCCTTGTTGGGCACTGCGACGCGGAGCATGGGGTTCTCTGTCTGCTGGGGTGCCGCGCGAGCGGCGTGACGAACGGGGGTGACGGAGGCCGACTCAGAGATGTCGGTAGACGTCGGCCGGGGTGATGCCCTTGGCGATCATCATGACCTGCAGGTGGTAGAGCAGCTGGGAGATCTCTTCGGCGGTCGCGACGTCGCCCTCGTACTCGGCGGCCATCCAGACCTCGGCGGCCTCTTCGACGATCTTCTTGCCGATCTGGTGCACTCCGGCGTCGAGTTCGGCCACGGTGCCCGACCCCTCGGGCCGGTCGCGGGCCTTGTCGCTGAGCTCGAGGTACAGGTCGTCGAAGGATTTCACGACGTCAAGGCTACCGTCGCGGCGGCCGTCCGGAGTGCAGCGATGTTGTCGACGGGCGACCCGCCGTAGACGGCGGACCCGGCGACCACCGTGTCGGCACCGTTCTCGACGGCCGTGACGATGGTCTCGGTCGTGATGCCGCCGTCGACCTCGAGCCACACGTCGAGCCCGGAGGCGCGCACGGCCTCACGGGCACGGGCCAGCTTGGCCATCGTCTCGGGCATGAAGGACTGCCCGCCGAAGCCCGGCTCGACCGTCATGACGAGGATCATGTCGTACGCGTCGAGGGCCTGGAGGTAGGGCTCGAGGTCGGTGCCCGGCTTCACGGCGACGGAGGCACGGGAGCCGTTGCTGCGGATGGCCTGCGCCGTCGAGACGGGATCGGACGCCGCCTCGGCGGAGAAGGTCACAGAGAAGGCGCCCGTCTCGGCGTAGCGGGGTGCCCAGCGGTCGGCGTCGTCGATCATCAGGTGCAGGTCGAGCGGTACGGGGCTGACCTCGCCGAGACGCTGCACGACGGGGAGGCCGAGGGTGAGGTTGGGCACGAAGTGGCCGTCCATCACGTCGACGTGCACGAGGTCGGCGGTCGAGATGCGCTCGAGGTCGCGCTCGAGGTTCGCGAAGTCGGCCGAGAGGATGCTGGGGCTGATGCGGATCGACACGGGACGAGCCTACCGTCCGGCACGTTTCTCGATCAGGGCGACGAACATGGCGTCGGTGCCGTGACGGTGCGGCCAGAGCTGGACGAACGGTGCCGACGCCAGGTCGACGGCGCGGCCGGCGATGCGCGCGACGCCGGCCGTCGCGTCGAGCAGGACGAGATCGTCGTCGCGGCCTCGGAGGCCCGCCTCGACGACTCCGCGCGTCTCGGCCGTGTGCGGGGAGCAGGTCACGTAGGCCAGGACTCCCCCGGGCGCCAGCGCGTCCAGGGCGCTGGCGAACAGGCGCGACTGGAGGGCCGTGAGCTGACCGACGTCGGCCGGCTGCTTGCGCCACCGGGCCTCGGGTCGCCGCCGCAGGGCCCCGAGGCCGGTGCATGGCGCGTCGAGCAGGATGCGGTCGAAACCTCCGGGCCGTTCCGCCCCGAAACGGGTGGCGTCACCCTCGAGGACCTCGACGTCGCCCGGGACGGCCTCGAGCGCCTGTCGGACGAGCCCCGCCCGTGCCGGGACGAGCTCGTTGGCGACGAGGTGGGCACCCGCCCGAGCAGCCTCGGCACCAAGCAGGGCGGCCTTGCCGCCGGGCCCGGCGCACATGTCGAGCCACCGTTCTCCGGGTGTGGCGGGGCGGTGTCGACTGAGGAGGAGCGCGGCGAGCTGCGACCCTTCGTCCTGCACGCGGGCACGCCCCTCGCGGACGGCCGTCTGCTGGGCCGGATCGCCCCCACCACTCGTCGCCGCCAGTGGCGACAGGCGCCCGCTCGGGGCGCCGAGCTCGGACACCTCGGCGAGCCCCGGCAGGGCGACGAGGCTGACCTTCGGGGCGTCGTTGTCGGCCGACAGCAGATCGACGAGCTCGCCCTCCCGCCCCTCGGCGGCCAGCGAACGACGGAACGCCCGCACCACCCAGGCGGGGTGCGACCACTCCGCGGCCAGACGGTCGTCGTCCCCGGTCGTGTCGGCCAGGACCCGCTCGCGCCACTCGTCGGGCGTCGACCGCGAGATGGTGCGCAGGACGCCGTTGACGAATCCGGTCCCCGATCGGCTGCCCACCTGACGCGCGAGCTCGACGCTCTCGTCGACGGCCGCGTGGACGGCCACGCGCGTCGAGAGGAGCTGGTGGGCGCCGAGGCGGAGGACGTCCAGGAGTGCCGGGTCGATCGCATCGGTGCCCCGACGGGCGGCCAGCGCGATGACGCGGTCGTAGTAGCCCCGGAGGCGCAGGGTGCCGTAGGTCAGTTCGGTCGCGAGCCCCGCGTCCTGGGCCCCCAGACGGGCCCGGACGATGCGCTGCGGCAGCAGGAGGTTGGCGTAGGCGTCGTCCTGCTCGACGGCCCGGAGGACGTCGAGGGCGACCTGGCGGGCGGGCTGGACTCGGCTCATGAGGTGCTCTTCGGGTCGGTGTCGGTGTCGGTGTCGGTGTCGGCCGGGACGGGCGGGGTGGGCGGGGTCACGCGACGGTCGACCCCGCCGGGCAGCCCCCGCCACCAGTCGGCCGCCGACATCTCTTTCTTGCCCGCCGGTTGCACCCGGACCAGCTCGACGGGCGAGGAGGCGGTGCCCAGCAGCACACGGCGGCCCCGGGACTCGAGGCGACCGGCCTCGAGAGGTGCCTCGTCGGTCGACGTCGTCCGCGCCTCCGTGATCTTGAGGCCCGAGCCGTCGAGGTCGACGCGGGCGCCGGGCTCCGGCGTGACGCCTCGGAAACGGGCGATCACCTCGGTCGCCGGTCGCGAGGCGTCGAGGACGCCGTCGGCGAGGGTCAGCTTGGGGGCGAGCGTGACCGCGCCGGTCTGGGGCGTCGCCGTGGCCGTGCCGTCGGCGAGGCGGTCGACGACGTCGACCAGCAGGCCGGCACCGGAACGCGCGAGCTCGGCGAGGAGCTGGCCTGCGGTCTCGGTGCCGTCGAGGAGGCGCTCGAGGGTGCCGTAGACGTCCCCCGCGTCGAGCTCGGGGACGAGCTGGAACACCGCGGCGCCCGACACGACGTCGCCCGCCATGAGCGACCGCTGGACGGGGGCGGCGCCGCGCCAGGCGGGAAGGAGGGAGAAGTGCAGGTTGACCCAGCCGAGCCGGGGGGCGCCGAGGAGGGGCTCGCGGAGCAGGGCTCCGTAGGCCACGACGACGCCGAGGTCGGGATCGAGCCCCGTGAGCTCGGCCGTGACCTCAGGCGTGATGCGGCGGGCCTTGACGACGCGGAGACCGAGGCGGTCGGCCTCGACGGCGACGGGGGTGGGGGTCAGGACGCGTCTGCGTCCCTGCGGGGTGTCGTCGCGGGTCAGCACGGCGACGATCTCGTGAGGACCGTCGGCGAGGGCGGTGAGCGAGGGCACGGCAGCGGCGGGGCTGCCGGCGAAGACGAGGCGCATGGGGTTCCTGGCGGGTCAGTCGGCGAACGGCTCGACGTCGTCGAACCGCACTCTGAGTGTAGGGACGGCCCGCGCACGCTTCTGACCGAGCGCCTTGCGTCGGTCCGTGGCCGCCCGGATGACCTGGGAGCGGAGGGCCAGCGCCACGTCGTGACCGCGCGAGTAGTCGAAGCGGACGATGGCGCGGACGCCGGCGGACTCGACGTCCACCGGGCCGAGGGTCTCGGCACGGACTTCGTCGGGAAGGTCGTCGAGCGCACGCGCGACGGTGTCGACCGTGCCGGTCACGGTCGCCACTCGGACGGCCGGGGGGAAGCGCAGGACGCGACGGTCGGCGAGCTCTGAGGAGACGAAGCGGGCGAGCTCCCACGTCGCGAGGGCGGAGGCGATGGCGCCACCCACCCCGACCAGCACGACCGGGGCGCGACGTGCGGCCAGGGCCGTGGCGTTGGCCCACCAGCGGAGGCAGTCCTCCGCCACGCGGAGGCTCTCTCGGGCGAGCATGCGCTCACCGTCGAGCAGCAGCACGGCTCGGTAACCGCCGGGGGCGATCGGCTCGGCCCCGCGGGTCGCGACGACGATCGCCGGGTCGGCGTCGACGTGGGTCAGGGCCCTCGCGCCGTCCGAGACGATGACGCGCACCCCGGGGAACGCCTTGCCGAGTTCGTCGGCCGTCCGCGACGCGCCGGTGCCGACGGCCCGCATGCGCGTTCCCTCGCAGGTGCGGCAGTGCCACGAGACGGCCAGGGCGCCACACCAGGCGCAGGCCGGGGTCACCCCTCGCTCGCGTTGCTGGAGGGGGCCGTTGCAGCGCAGGCAGCGTGCCGTGTCGCCACAGTCGACGCAGGCCAGGCGTGGCGAGTAGCCGGGCGAGGCCACCTGGATCAGGACCGGTCCGTGCTCGACCGCGGCCCGCGCCTCGGCGTAGGCCGAGGAGGGGATGCGGGCCTGCGCGGCGAATCCGTCCGTGGCGGCCTGACGGACGGTCGGCACGACCCGGGGCTGGTAGCGCGGATCGGGACGCACCTCGGCCAGGAAGCCGATCTCGACCAGGCGCTGCACGTCGGTGCTGCGGGAGTGGCCGAGGAACACCAGGGCGCTGTCTTGTTGGGCCTGCCGGAGCAGCGCGGTGTCGCGGGCGTGCACGTACGGGGCGAGCGGCTCGCCGAAGGACGGGTCACCGTCGTCGAACACCACGACGACCCCGAGCCTGGCCGAGGGGGCGAGCAGGACGGACCGGTTGCCGACGACGACCACGGGCTCGTCGCCTCGGGCACGGAGGAGCGCTCGGTAGCGGTCGGCGTTCGACTGTCGGGAGTCGAGCCGGATGACGCGGTCGGGCGGGAGGACGGCGGCGAGGGCCTGGAGGACGTGCTCTTCGTCGCGGTAGTCGGGGACGGCGACCACGGCGTTGTCGCCCGCGCCGACGGCGACCGCGGCGAGCTGGGCGGCCGTGAGGGCCCAGTGACCCACCCATGCCCCGTCGGGCAGTTCGACCAGCAGCGGAACGGCGTCGACCGCCGCGCGACCGCGGGCCGCAACGAGCCCGGCGAGGTCGGTCGACCGATAGCCGACGACGACCGGGACGGGTTCGGGGTGGGCGTCGGCGTCGTGGTCGGGAGTCGAGGATGCCACGGGAGCCACGGTCGGGGCAGTGGGGCCGGTGGGGCCGGAGGCCGGTGAGGACGAGTTGTCGGCGGCGGCCAGGTGGGCCTTCTCGACCCGGACCTGACGCGGTGGGATCGCGAGCCGCACGACGTCGCTGGCCGATCCGCCGGCCCGGTCGGCCACGGCGCGCGCGAGGCGCCACACCTCGGGTGCCAGGACCGACACGGTCGACACGACGTCCTCGATCTCGGACAGGTCGCCGCCGTGCTCGGACGACGACGCGACCTCGACGACGAAGCCGTCGGCGATGCGCCCGGCGGAGCGGAGCGGAACCTTGACGCGGATGCCCGGGGCGATCTGGTCGCGCAGCCGCTCGGGCACGGCGTAGTCGAACAACCGGTCGAGTTGCGGCAGCGGCGATTCGACCATCACCCGGACGACGCGCGGCACGCTGTCGACGGGGACGTCGGCGACCGCCGCCACGGTCAGAGCCCGGCGGCGGCCCGGAGGGCGTCGACGCGGTCGAGCGCCTCCCAGGTGAAGTCGGGCAGGTCGCGACCGAAGTGGCCGTAGGTCGACGTCGCCGCGTAGATCGGCCTCAGCAGGTCGAGGTCGCGGATGATCGCCGCCGGGCGGAGGTCGAACACGCTCTCGATGGCGGCCGTGATGACGTCGTCGCCGACGTGCCCGGTGCCGAAGGTCTCGACGTAGAGGCCGACGGGTGCGGCCCGCCCGATCGCGTAGGCCACCTGGAGTTCGAGCCGGTCGGCGAGGCCCGCGGCGACGGCGTTCTTGGCCACCCACCGCATGGCGTACGCGGCGGACCGGTCGACCTTCGAGGGGTCCTTGCCCGAGAACGCGCCCCCACCGTGACGGCTCGCCCCGCCGTAGGTGTCGACGATGATCTTGCGGCCGGTGAGTCCGGCGTCGCCCTGCGGGCCGCCGATCTCGAACCTGCCGGTCGGGTTGATGATGAACCGGGTGTCCGTGGACGAGAATCCTGCCTCGTCGAGGACGGGGCGGATGACGTGCTCGATGACGTCGGTCTCGAGCTGAGCGCTCGAGACCGCAGGCGAGTGTTGGGTCGACAGGACGACGGTGTCGACGGTCGTGGGCACGACCCCGTCGTAGCCGACCGTCACCTGCGTCTTGCCGTCGGGCCGGAGGTAGTCGAGGGTGCCCGACTTGCGCACGGCCGCCAGTCGCTCGGCGAGCCGGTGGGCCAGCCACACGGGGAGCGGCATGAACTGGGGGGTCTCGTTGGTGGCGTAGCCGAACATGATGCCCTGGTCGCCGGCACCCTGGCGGTTGAGCAGGTCGTCGTCGCCGCCACGCGCCTCGAGGGCGGTGTCGACGCCCTGGGCGATGTCGGGCGACTGGGACCCGATCGACACCTCGACGCCGCAGGTACGGCCGTCGAAGCTCACGGCCGACGAGTCGTAGCCGATGCCCACGATGAGGTCGCGCACGATCGTGGGGATGTCGACGTAGCCCTTGGTGGTGACCTCGCCGGCCACGTGCACGAGTCCCGTGGTGACCATGGTCTCGACCGCGACCCGGCTGGCGGGGTCGACAGACAGCAGCGCGTCGAGGATGCCGTCCGAGATCTGGTCGCAGATCTTGTCGGGGTGGCCCTCGGTGACCGACTCGGAGGTGAAGAGTCGAAGGGAGGTCGATGCCGTCGTGGCGGGGGCGGTCGTCGTGTCGGTCGGGGTCACGGTGTTCCTCTGGGTGTCGTTCTGGGTGGGGACGCGATGAGGCCCCGCGGGATGGACTCCCGGGGGCCTCGTCAGATGATAGGACCGACCACCGTCAGAGGGGCTGGTCGTGCCGCCCCGCTACTCGGAGGGGACGGCGAGCGGCTTCACCTCGAGCTTGTCCTCGTTGATCTCGTGCATCGCGACCGACAGGGGCTTGTCGTCGATGGAGCTGTCGACCAGGGGGCCGACGTTGTCGAAGAGGCTGCCCTCGTGCAGGTCGGCGTAGTAGTCGTTGATCTGACGCGCGCGCTTGGAGGCGAAGATGACGAGTGCGTACTTCGACTCGACCTTCGACAGCAGCTCGTCGATGGGGGGATCGATGATGCCCTGGTTCTTGTCGGCCATTGGTTGCTCCTCGTGTCGATGGGGGACGGTGCCGGCTCCGCTCGGGACGAGCGTGGGCACCAAGATGGGGGCGCGGGTCACGCGCGCGTGCGGCCCGGTTCGGGCGCAGTCATCAATTCTACGACCTCTCGGGCCGCTTCGGCCACGTCGTGGTTCACGACACGCGCGTCGAACTCGTCCTGGGCGGCCAGTTCGACCTTCGCGGTCTCGAGTCGGCGTTGCTGTTCGGCGGCGTCCTCGGTACCCCGACCGATGAGTCGACGGACGAGTTCGTCCCAGGTCGGGGGCAGCAGGAACACGAGCACGGCCTCGGGCATCGCGGCCCGGACGAGTCGAGCCCCCTGCAGGTCGATCTCGAGCAGCACGCTGCGCCCCTCGTTCAACGCGGCGTCCAACGGAGGGCGGGGCGTGCCGTAGCGGTACGAGTTGTGCACCGTGGCGTACTCGAGCAGTTCGCGGTCGCGGATCATGCGGTCGAACTCCGCGTCGTCCACGAAGTAGTAGTGGACCCCGTCGACCTCGCCGGGTCGCGGGGCACGGGTCGTCGCCGACACGCTGAGGTGCACGTCGGGGTAGTTCTCGCGGATGTAGGTCGAGACCGTGCCCTTGCCCACGGCCGTGGGGCCCGCCAGGACGACCAGCCGGGACCGGAGGCGCCCCTTCGACTCGCGGACGGCCAGCCAGTCGCCGAGGATGCGGCGTTGCCTCACCCCGAGGCCACCGACCCGCTTCGACTCGGCGATGCCGAGCTCGGTCATGATGCGGGCGACGCGGGTCGGACCGATGCCCGGGATGCTGGTGAGGAGTTCTCGGACCCTGAGCGACCCCTCGGGGCTCGTGGGTTCACCGGCCCAGGCGGACTCGGCGACGTCGAGGGCGCTGCGGGTCCGGGAGGCGACGGCGTTCTTGACGGCGGCGCGACCGCGACGCGCGGCCACGGCGGCTCGGGCCGCCGCGGCACGGTCGACGGGAGGCGGGGTCAGACGAGGCACGAACGCACCTCGTCGGCATCACGACGGACCGCGTCGGCGAACCCTTCCGGACCCGCCGAGAGCAGGGCTCGGGAGGCGGAGACCAGCACGGCACCGGCCGCGGGGCCGAAGAGCCGCGGCAGGTCGGCATAGGTCGCGCCCTGGTGGCCGAACCCCGGGGCGAGCACCGGCGTCGTCGTCAGTCGGGCGGCGTCGATGCCGTAGTCGTCGAGGTCGACGGTCGCGCCGAGCACGAGGCCGACGCTGCCGAACGGAGCGTCGCCCGCCGTCTGGTTGTCATGGAGCACGTCGTCGACGATACCGCTCGCGACGGTGCCCTCCGCGCCGTGGTCGTCCGTCCGGACGGCCGTCTGGGTGGCGAGGGCCTCGACGTTGGACGTCGCGGCCAGCACGAAGACGCCGGCGCCGACGGCCCGTGCCCGGGTGACCAGTCCGGTCATGGAGTCGAAGCCGAGATAGGGCGAGACGGTCAGCGCGTCGACCCGCAGCGGTGACGACGCGTCGAACCAGGCCTCGCCGTAGGCGTCCATCGTCGAGCCGATGTCGCCCCGCTTCGCGTCGCCGATCTGCACCAGGCCCCGCTCGCGACCGGCCTCGAGGACGTCTTCGAGGGCTGCGAACCCCGCGGAGCCCCACCGTTCGAAGAACGCGACCTGCGGTTTCACGATCGTCGCCGAGCCGACCAGACCGTCGAGGACGCGCAGGCCGAACTCACGGACACCCGAGGCGTCGGACGGCAGGCCCCACTGGTCGAGGAGGTAGGGATGGGGATCGATGCCGACGCAGAGCGGACCGGTCGCGGCGAAGGCCGCCGCGAGCCGGTCGCCGAACGACGAGCTCACCGTCGGGCCGCCCGGGCGAGGCCGTAGTCCTGCAGGCTCGTCACCTCGAGGTCGCTCTGGACGGCCTCGATCGAGGCGACGGCCGCACCGAGCTGGGCGATGGTCGTGAAGAGCGCCTTGTCGGCTGCGACCGTCGCCGCACGGATCTCGTAGCCGTCGGCCCGGGCGCTCGAGCCGCTCGGGGTGTTGATCACGATGTCGACCTCGTCGGCGTTGATCAGGTCGACGACCGAGTGGCCCCCGGCGCTGAACTTGTCGACGGTGTCGGCGTGGATGCCGTTGCGGACGAGGACGGTGGCCGTCCCCTCGGTCGCCAGGATGCGGAAGCCGAGCTGCTGGAGGCGCAGCACCGGCAACACGATGGCCCGCTTGTCGCGATCGGCGACGCTGACGAAGACGGTGCCCGAGGTGGGGAGGCCGCCGTACGCCGCCGTCTGGCTCTTCGCGAACGCCCGGGGGAAGTCACGGTCGATGCCCATGACCTCGCCCGTGGAGCGCATCTCGGGGCTGAGGACGCTGTCGACGACCTGGCCCTCCTTCGTGCGGAACCGCTTGAAGGGGAGCACGGCTTCCTTCACCGAGATCGGCGAGTCGAGGGGGACGTCCGAGCCGTCCTGCTCGGGCAGGAGGCCGGTCTCCACGAGGTCGCGCACGCTGTGGCCGACCATGATGAGCGAGGCCGCCTTGGCCAACGGGATGCCGAGGGCCTTCGAGACGAAGGGCACCGTGCGGCTCGCCCGGGGGTTGGCCTCGATGACGTAGAGCACGCCGGCCGCGATCGCGAACTGCACGTTCAGCAGACCGGACACGCCGATGCCCTTCGCGATGGCGAGGGTCGCGTCGCGGACGCGGTCGATCTCGCCCTTCCCGAGCGTGACGGGCGGAAGGGTGCAGCTCGAGTCGCCGGAGTGGATGCCGGCCTCCTCGATGTGCTCCATGATGCCGCCGACGTAGAGCTCGGTGCCGTCGTAGAGCGCGTCGACGTCGATCTCGACGGCGTCGTCCAGGAACCGGTCGACCAGCAGGGGTGCCTCCGGTCCGATGATGGCCTGGTCGGCGACCCGCTCGAAGTAGTCGGCGAGCGAGGGGCTGTCGTAGACGATCTCCATGCCGCGGCCACCGAGCACGTACGACGGGCGCACCAGCACCGGGTAGCCGATCTCCTCGGCGACGGCGACGGCGCTGTCGTAGTCGGTCGCCGTGCCGTTGCGCGGCGCGAGCAGGCCGGCCGCGTCGAGGATGCCCTGGAAGAGGCCTCGTTCTTCGGCCGAGTCGATCGCGTCGGGCGTCGTGCCGAGGATGGGCACGCCCGCGGCCTCGAGGCCCTTCGACAGGCCGAGGGCCGTCTGGCCGCCGAGCTGCACGACGACGCCGACGAGCTCGCCGCTGGCGCTCTCGGCGTGGACCACCTCGAGGACGTCCTCGAGGGTGAGCGGCTCGAAGTACAACCGGTCGCTCGTGTCGTAGTCGGTCGACACCGTCTCGGGGTTGCAGTTGATCATGATCGTCTCGAACCCGGCGTCGCTCAGGGCGAAGCTCGCGTGGACGCACGAGTAGTCGAACTCGACGCCCTGCCCGATGCGGTTCGGCCCGGAGCCGAGGATGATCACCTTGCGGCGATCGCTGGCCACGACCTCGGTCTCGGCGTCGTAGCTCGAGTAGTGGTACGGCGTCAGCGCGGGGAACTCCCCCGCGCAGGTGTCGACGGTCTTGAAGACGGGACGCACGTCGAGGGCGTGCCGGTGATCGCGGACCTGCTGCTCGGAGAGACCGCGCAACTGGCCGATCTGGTCGTCGCTGAAGCCGTGGTCCTTCGCGAGCACGAGCACGTCCGCGTCGAGCTCGGCCGCCGCGGCGACCTGCTCGGCGACCTCGTTGATCAACACGACCTGGTCGATGAACCAGGGGTCGATCTTCGTGGCGTCGAAGACCTGCTCAGCGGTGGCGCCGGCCCGCAGGGCCTGCTGCACGGTGACGATGCGGCCGTCCGTGGGCGTCGACGACAACGCGAGCAGCGCCTCCTCGTCTCCGGGATCGCCCTGCCAGTGGAAGCTCGAGCCACGCTTCTCGAGCGACCGGAGCGACTTCTGCAGCGCCTGCGTGAAGTTGCGGCCGAGGGCCATGGCCTCGCCCACGCTCTTCATCGTCGTGGTCAGCGTCGTGTCGGCCGCCGGGAACTTCTCGAAGGCGAACCGGGGCACCTTGACGACGACGTAGTCGAGCGTCGGCTCGAAGGAGGCGGGGGTCACCTTCGTGATGTCGTTCGGGATCTCGTCGAGACGGTACCCGAGGGCGAGCTTCGCCGCGATCTTGGCGATCGGGAAGCCGGTCGCCTTCGACGCCAGGGCGCTCGAGCGCGACACGCGGGGGTTCATCTCGATGACGATGACGCGGCCGTCCGCGGGGTCCACCGCGAACTGGATGTTGCAGCCGCCCGTGTCGACGCCCACGCGACGGATGATGTCGATGCTGATGTCGCGCAGGTTCTGGTACTCGCGGTCGGTGAGGGTGAGCGCCGGCGCGACGGTGATCGAGTCGCCGGTGTGGACGCCGACGGGGTCGACGTTCTCGATCGAGCAGACCACGACCGTGTTGTCGGCCGTGTCCCGCATCATCTCGAGCTCGTACTCCTTCCAGCCGAGGATGCTCTCCTCGAGGAGCACCTCGGTGGTCGGGCTCTGGTGCAGGCCGTCCGTGACCATGCGGACGAGCTCGTCACGGGTGTAGGCGAAGCCCGACCCGAGCCCGCCCATGGTGAACGAGGGCCGGATGACCAGCGGGTACCCGAGGTCTTCGGCGTACTCGACGGCCTGGTCGACCGTCGTGGCGATGTACGACTTGGCGACGTCGGCACCGGACTCGAGCACGAGCTTCTTGAAGAGCTGGCGGTCCTCGCCCTTCTGGATGGCCTCGACCTTGGCGCCGATCAACTCGACGCCGTGCTTGGCGAGGATGCCTTCTTCGTCGAGGGCGATGGCGGCGTTCAGGGCCGTCTGCCCGCCGAGGGTGGGCAGGATCGCGTCGGGGCGCTCCTTCACGATGATCGCCTCGAGCACCTCGGACGTGATGGGCTCGATGTACGTCGCGTCGGCGAAGTCGGGGTCGGTCATGATCGTGGCCGGGTTCGGGTTCACGAGGATGACCCGGACCCCCTCTTCACGCAGCACGCGGCACGCCTGGGTGCCCGAGTAGTCGAACTCGGCCGCCTGGCCTATGACGATCGGCCCGGAGCCGATCACGAGGACGGAGTTGATGTCGTCACGCTTGGGCATCAGTTGCTGCTTTCGATGTCGGAGCCGAAGTCGACGGCCTGGCCGTTCGTGCGGGCGACGACCGCCTCGCGGAAGCGGTCGAAGAGGTGGTTGCTGTCGTGGGGGCCCGCGGCGGCCTCGGGGTGGTACTGCACCGAGAACGCGGGGATGTCGAGAGCACGGAGGCCCTCGACGACCTGGTCGTTCAGGCTGTAGTGGCTGACCTCCACCCGGCCGAAACCGGCCGGGGAGTCGAGGACGCCGTCGATGGGTGCATCGACCGCGAAGCCGTGGTTCTGGCTGGTGATCTCGACCTTGTTCGTCGTCTTGTCGAGCACGGGTTGGTTGATGCCGCGGTGGCCGAAGGGCAGCTTGTACGTGCCGAATCCCAGGGCCCGGCCGAACAGCTGGTTGCCGAAGCAGATGCCGAAGTAGGGCAGGCCGTCCCGGAGGGCACCCTGCAACAGTTCGACCTGGGAGTCGCTCGCCGCCGGGTCGCCCGGGCCGTTCGAGTAGAAGAGGGCGTCGGGGGCGAGGGCACGGAGCTCGTCCAGGGTCGTGGACTGCGGCAGCACGTGCACCTCGAAACCGCGCTGCGCGAGGTAGCGGAGCGTCGAGGTCTTCACGCCCAGGTCGAGCACCGCGACGGAGCCGATTCGGTCGCCCTCGGCGTGCAGGACGTACGGCTCGACCGTCGACACCTGGCTCGAGAGGTTGAGGCCGCGCATGTCCGCCCCGGCGGTGACGAGGGACAGCTGCTCGTCGGGGTCGAGCTCCGCGTCGGGACCGCTGAAGACCCCGCCCTTCATCGAGCCGACCTCGCGCAGACGGCGCGTGACGGCGCGGGTGTCGATGCCGCGGATGCCGACGATGCCGTCGGCGACGAGCTGGTCGTCGAGGCTGCCCTGCGCCCGGTGGTTCGAGACCACCCGGCTCGCGTCCCGCACGACGTACCCGGCGACCCAGATGCGGCGTGACTCGGGGTCCGTGTCGTTGACCCCCGTGTTGCCGATGTGCGGTGCCGTCATGACGACGATCTGCCCGGCGTACGACGGGTCGGTGAGGGTCTCCTGGTAGCCGGTCATGCCGGTCGCGAAGACGACCTCGCCGAGGGTGCGTCCGACGGCGCCGTAGGCACGACCCGTGTAGCGGGTGCCGTCGGCGAGGACCAGCACGGCCCTCTCGGTGGTGGAGGCGTCAGTCAATGGTCTTCTCCTTGGTGGTGCCGGCCCCGGGGGCCGTGGGGACGAGGGGGCGGATCGCGGCGACGACGGGTGCCGGGTCGTCGGTGATGCGCAGGTAGGTGTCGAGGTCGACGTCGCCGAGGCGCCAGCCGACGAGGACGAGGCCGTCCCGCTCGACGACGCGGTCGATGGTCCAGGTCGCACGGTCGACCCCCCGCAACGAGGAGGCGCGGATCAGCACGGCCGGTTCGCCCGCGATCTCGAGGCGCACGCCCTCGGCGTGGACGGACACGATCGCCCGACCGCGGAACCCGAGGCCGTGGACGACGACGCGGTCGAGCGGGTCACCGCCCCGTGACGTGGCGACGTAGAGGGCGTCGACGGCGAGGACGGGGGCCGAGAGGTCGTCGGGCGCCCGGTCGGGCGCGGGGATGTCGGACTGACGCCGCCCCCTGGCGCGCCAGGAGCGGGCCATCAGACCGATCAGCAGTCCGACGCCGACGAGGATGAGCGCGGCGATGATCCACTGGCTCATCGGGCGGGCGTCCCCTCGGAGGCGGCGAGGGCGGCGGCGCTGTCGACGAGTCGAGCCGCGTGGGCGACGACCTCGCTCTCGACGACGTGCCCGTCGACCACCGTCGCGTAGCCCTGGTGGAAGGTCGCCCGCACCTGTCCGGGCAGGACGCGACCGAGGTAGGGCGAGTTGCGGCTCTTGCCCGCGAGGTGCTCGGTCGAGAACGTGCGGGTCACCCCACGATCGTAGAGCGTGAGCTCGGCGGGCTCGCCCACGGCGAGGGGACGACCGTGGCCCGCGACCTGCCCGATCTCGGCCGGGGCGATCGACATGACGCGGGCGACGTCGGCCCAGCCGACGAGCCCGGTGTCGACCATCGTGTGGTGGACGACCGACAGGGCCGACTCGAGGCCGACCATGCCGTTCGCGGCGGCGTCCCACTCGCAGCACTTGGCCTCGGACGTGTGCGGGGCGTGGTCGGTGGCCACGATGTCGATCGTGCCGTCGGCCAGGGCGGCACGCAACGCCTCGACGTCTTCGGAGCGACGCAGCGGCGGATTGACCTTGAACCGTGAGTCGTAACCCGACACGAGGTCCTCCGTCAGCAGGAGGTGGTGCGGCGTCACCTCGGCCGTGACCTCGATGCCGCGCGACTTGGCCCAGCGGATGACCTCGACGCTGCCCGCCGTCGACACGTGGCAGACGTGCAGTCGGGCGCCGACGTGGTCGGCGAGCAGGACGTCGCGGGCGATGATCGCCTCTTCGGCGACCGCGGGCCAGCCTCCCAGGCCCAGTTCGGCCGACAGCGCGCCCTCGTTCATCTGGGCGCCCTCCGTGAGCCTCGGCTCCTGGGCGTGCTGGGCGAGGACTCCCCCGAACCCCTTGATGTACTCGAGGGCCCGACGCATCAGCAACGGGTCGGCGACGCAGGAACCGTCGTCGGAGAAGACCCGGACGGCGGCCCGCGAGCGGGCCATTGCACCGATCTCGGAGAGGTGGGTCCCCTTCAGCCCCTGGCTCACGGCACCGATCGGGCGGACGGTCACGAAGCCGGCCCGCTCCCCCAGCGCCTGCACCTGTTCGACGACCCCCGCGGTGTCGGCCACGGGTGACGAGTTCGCCATGGCGTTGACCGCGGTGTACCCGCCGGCGGCCGCTGCGCGCGATCCGGTCAGGACGGTCTCGCTGCCCTCGCCCCCCGGCTCGCGCAGGTGGGTGTGGAGGTCGACGAGGCCGGGGAGCAGGAGCAGGCCGTCGGCGTCGGTGACCGTCGCACCGGCGGCGGTCAGGCCGGTGCCGAGTTCGGCGACGACGCCGTCACGGACGACGACGTCGGTGCGGGTGCCGTCGACGGTCTCGGCGCCCCGGATGAGGTGGGTGGTGGTCACGATGCGTCCTCCCGGTCGCCGGCGAGGGTGAGGTAGAGCACGGCCATGCGGACGGCCACGCCGTTCGTGACCTGCTCACGGACGGTGGACCGCGGCGAGTCGGCGGCCTCGTCGCTGATCTCGAGGCCGCGGTTCATCGGGCCGGGGTGCATGACGAGCGTGGACTCGGGCAGAGCCCGGAACCGCATCGCACCCAGCCCCCAGGACCGGGCGTACTCGCGGGGATTGGGGAAGAACGCGTCGTTCATGCGCTCCTGTTGGATGCGCAGCATCATGACGACGTCCGGTCGCACCTCGGCCAGGGCCTCGTCGAGGTCGTAGCGGACGGAGACGCCGAAGCGGCTGACGTCCACCGGGATCAGCGTGGGAGGCGCGACCACCGTGACGTGCGCCCCGAGCGTCCGCAACAACCACGCGTTGGAGCGGGCCACCCGCGAGTGCAGGATGTCACCGACGATCATCACCTCGACGCCGTCGAGGTCGCGCCCCCGGCTCGCCGAGCCGTGGACGCGCCGGCGGATCGTGAACGCGTCGAGCAGGGCCTGCGTGGGGTGTTCGTGGGTGCCGTCGCCGGCGTTGACGATGCCGGCGTCCACCCAGCCGCTGTCGGCCAGCACACGAGGTGCGCCGCTCGACGGGTGGCGGATCACGATGCCGTCGGCCCCCATGGCGGCGAGGGTCTGGGCCGTGTCCTTCAGGGACTCGCCCTTGGAGACGCTCGACCCCTTGGCGGCGAAGTTGATGACGTCCGCACTGAGCCGCTTGGCGGCGGCCTCGAACGAGATGCGCGTGCGGGTGCTGTCCTCGTAGAACAGGTTGACGACCGTGATGCCGCGGAGCGTCGGCAGCTTGCGCACCTCGCGGGTGGCCACGTCCGCCATGTCCTCCGCGACGTCGAGGACGCGGATCGAGTCGTCGCGCGAGAGGTCGGCGGTGCTGAGCAGATGCCTCATCGGTTCGCCCCCGGGGTGGTGACGGGCGCGGAGGCGGCACCCGCGCCTCCTGCGGTCGTGGCGTCGTCGATGGCGACGAGTTCGTCGTCGTCGACGCCGTGCAGTCGCACGAAGATGCGCTCGACGGTCGAGGTCGGCAGGTTCTTGCCCACGAAGTCGGCACGGATGGGCAGTTCTCGGTGGCCTCGATCGACGAGGACCGCGAGGCGAACGGCCCGGGGTCGGCCGATCGAGCTCAGGGCGTCCAACGCGGCACGGATGGTACGCCCCGAGTAGAGGACGTCGTCGACGAGGACGACGGTCTTCCCGTCGATGCCGCCGGAGGGCACCGAGGTGGGTCGGGGCGACCGGGTGGGCTGGCGCCGGAGGTCGTCCCGGTACATCGTCACGTCGACCGACCCCACGGGAACGGTGCTGCCCGAGATGGACGAGAGGATCGCGGCGAGCCGGTCGGCGAGCACGACCCCCCGCGTCGGGATGCCCAGGACGACCAGGTCGTCGGCACCTTTGTTCGACTCGAGGATCTCGTGCGAGATGCGCGTGAGGGCACGCGCGATGTCAGCCTGACTCAGCACGGTACGGGTGCTCAATCGGACCTCCTTCCCCGCCTCTCGGGACGGAATTTAAAGGATGTCGGTGTGGGTCGCTCAACCCTAGCGGTTCGTCGGACGCCCGACGAGCCGGCCGGCGACGACGGCGGCCGGTCGGCGGTCAGTCCGCGGTCGCGATCCGACCGAGCAGTCCGTTGACGAACGAGGCGGAGTCGTCGGTGCTGAGGGTCTGGGCCAGTTCGACGGCCTCGCTGATCGCCACGGCGTCGGGGATCTCGTCGTTGTGACGCAGCTCCCAGATGCCGATCCGGATGATGCCGCGGTCGAGGGTGGGCATGCGCGTGAGGGTCCAGCCCTGCGAGTACGTCTCGATCAGTTCGTCGATCTCGTCGCGGTGGTCGATGACGCCCTGCACGATGTCGCGTGCATAACCCCAGCTCGAACCCCGCTCGGGCTGGTCGAGGGCCCGCTGGGTCTCGGCGACGAGTGCGTCGGTCATGCTGATCTGACGGATGTCGGCGACGTACAGGACGTCGAGGGCGCGCTTGCGCGCCTTGGTGCGTGCGCTCACCGACTAGTCGTTGACGCGGCCGAGGTAGCCGCCGTCGCGGGTGTCGACCTTGACCTTGGTGCCGGTCTCAAGGAACAGCGGCACCTGGATCTCGTAGCCGGTCTCGACGGTGGCGGGCTTCGTCCCTCCGGTCGAACGGTCGCCCTGGAGGCCGGGCTCGGTGTACGTGACCTCGAGGATGACCGAGGCGGGCAGCTCGATGTACAGCGGGTCGCCGTCGTGCAGGGCCATCTGCACGTTCTGGTTCTCGAGCATGAAGTTCTTCGCGTCGCCGACGATCGTGGCGGGCACGTTGATCTGGTCGTAGTCGCTCGTATCCATGAACACGTAGCCGTCGGCCTCGGCGTAGAGGTACGTGTACTCACGACGGTCCACGTTGGCGAAATCGATCTTGGTGCCGGCGTTGAACGTCTTGTCGACGACCTTGCCCGACATCACGTTCTTCATCTTGGTGCGGACGAACGCGCCACCCTTGCCCGGCTTGACGTGCTGGAACTCGATGACGTTCCAGAGTTGACCGTCGAGGTTGAGGACGGCACCGTTCTTGATGTCGTTGGTAGTCGCCATGCGCGGATGATCCGTTCGGGGTGGTGGGAGGTCGGCCGGAATCGGCCATCGTCGAGTGTAGCGGACGCCCCGAAGGGCCGAAGGGCTACGAACCGATCTCTTGGTACGCCGCGAAGAGCAGGCTCTGGTCGGGCCCCTGCAGCACGGTGGGCCGACCGATCTCGTCCAGGACGATGAAGCGCAACAGGCCCGCGCGCGCCTTCTTGTCCCGTTGCATGGTGGCGAGCAGGGTGTTCCAGCGCCCGAGCGGATACGACACGGGAAGGGTCAGCGACTCGAGGATGCGGCGATGACGGTCGACCGCCTCGTCGGACAGTCGGCCGGTCAGGCGGGCGAGCTCTGCGGCGAACACCATGCCCACCGACACCGCGGCCCCGTGGCGCCACTGGTAACGCTCGGCGTGCTCGACGGCGTGGCCGAGGGTGTGGCCGTAGTTCAGGATCTCGCGCAGGCCCTGCTCGGTGAGGTCTTCGCCCACGACGCGGGCCTTCAACCCGATCGCCAGTTCGACCACCCGCCGGAACTCCGGCGTGGTCGGGTCGGTCGCCCGGTCGACGTCCGCCTCGACGATGTCGAGGATCTCGGGTTCGGCGATGAACCCGACCTTCACGACCTCGGCGAAGCCGGCGAGGATCTCGTTCTTCGAGAGCGTGTCGAGGTGGTCGAGGTCGGCCAGCACCGCCACCGGCGGGTGGAAGACACCGACGAGGTTCTTGCCTTCGGCCGTGTTCACTCCGGTCTTGCCACCGACGCTCGCGTCGACGAGCCCCAGCACGCTGGTCGGCATCTGGACCAGCGGGACGCCTCGGAGCCAGGTGCCGGCGACGAAGCCCGCCAGGTCGGTGATCGCCCCGCCGCCGAGACCGATGACGGCGTCGGTGCGGGTGAAGTCGGCCTGGCCCAGCACCTGCCAGCAGAAGGCGGCGACCTCGACGCGCTTGGCGTCCTCGGCGTCGGGCACCTCGGCGATGAGGGCCTCGTAGCCGGCCGCCACGAGGGCGTCGCGCACCTCTCCGGCCTTGCGGCCCAAGGTGGGGGCGTGGACGATCAGGACCTTCTTGGTCTGCGGGTGCAGGACCGCCGGCAGGTGGCCGGTGAGGCCCCGACCGATCAGGACGTCGTACGGGGCGTCTCCCCCGACGTGGATGGTGGTGGTGTCGGTCGCGTCGGTCATGCGGTGCCTCTCTCGGAGTCGAGCCAGGTCTCGATGTCGTCGACGACGGTCGAGACGGGTCGGTGGGACGTGTCGAACACGGCGGACGCCAGTGCCCGGTAGACCGGATCGCGCTCGGCGGCGATGGCCCGCCAGGCCTCGATCCCGCCTCTCTGCAGCAGCGGCCGGGTGCTCCCGGCCAGCCTCGACTCGACGGCCTCCGCCGTCACGGTCAGCAGGACGACGGGCAACCCGGACAAGGAGGCGCGCGTGCGTTCGTCGAGGACGGCTCCCCCACCCAGCGACACCACCCCGTCGCCGGTCAGGGCCTCGACCACGGCCTCGTGTTCGAGTGCCCGGAAGTGGGCCTCGCCGTGACGGTCGAACAGGTCGGCGATGGGCCCGTGCCGCCGGACGACGAGACGGTCGCTGTCGACGAACGGGACGCCGAGACGGCGGGAGAGCTTCTTGCCGATGCTCGTCTTGCCCGCCCCCATGGGCCCGATCAGGACGACCGGCCGCGCGACCGTCACTCGGCGGCGGACGCCGGCTGAGTCCGCAGGTTCTCGGGGATGGCGTCGAGGTAGCCCCGCAGGTTGCGCGCCGTCTCGCCCAGCGAGTCGCCGCCGAACTTCTCCAGGATCGAGTTCGCGAGGACGAGGGCGACCATCGACTCGGCGACGACGCCAGCGGCCGGGACCGCGCAGACGTCCGATCGCTGGTGGTGCGCCTTGCTCTCTTCGCCGCTCGTGACGTCGACGGTGGCCAGCGCCCGGGGCACGGTCGCGATGGGCTTCATGCCGGCACGCACGCGGAGGACCGTGCCGGTGCTCATGCCCCCCTCGGTGCCGCCGGCTCGGTCGGTGTCACGCGAGATGACGCCTCCCGTGCGGTGGAGCTCGTCGTGGGCGACGGAACCGCGCCTCCGGGTGGTCTCGAAGCCGTCGCCGACCTCGACTCCCTTGATCGCCTGGATGCCCATCAACGCGGCGGCCAGCTGCGAGTCGAGACGACGGTCCCACTGGACGTGCGAACCGAGCCCGGGCGGCACCCCGTAGGCGAGCACCTCGACGACGCCGCCCAGGGTGTCGCCGTCTTTCTTGGCGGCCTCGACCTCGTCGACCATGAGGGCGCTGGTCGCCTGGTCGAAGCAGCGCAACGGGTCGTCGTCGAGACGGTCCACGTCCGTCGGGACGGGCACCGGGCTGCCGTCGGGCACGCGCACGGGCCCGATCGACAGGGTGTGGCTGACGAGCTCGATGCCGAGCTCGGCGAGGAACGACCGGGCGACGGCTCCGAGCGCGACGCGCGCTGCCGTCTCGCGTGCGCTCGCCCGCTCGAGGATGGGACGGGCCTCGTCGAAGTCGTACTTCTGCATGCCGACGAGGTCGGCGTGGCCGGGACGGGGTCGGGTGAGGGGTGCGCTCCGCCCCCGGGAGGCCTCACTCACCTCGACGGGCTCGGGGTTCATCACCTCGACCCACTTCGGCCATTCGGTGTTGCCGATCCGCAGGGCCACGGGGCTGCCCATGGTCAAACCGTGACGGACGCCGCCCGAGATGTTGAGTTCGTCCTGCTCGAACTTCATGCGGGAACCGCGGCCGTAGCCCAGTTTGCGTCGGGCGAGGTCGGCACGGATCGCGTCGAGCGACACCGGCACGCCGGCCGGCAGCCCTTCGAGGACGGCGACGAGCTCGGGCCCGTGAGATTCTCCAGCGGTCAACCAACGAAGCATGGTGTCGATCTTCCCACAGAGAGAGGGGCCGACCGACCGTGTGACGGTCGATCGGCCCCTCGGGACCGGTGGGTCTGCCCAGGGGTCCCGTGGGTCGGTCACTGGTACTCGGGGTGCTCCCGCATCCAGGCCTGCCACTGCTTGACCGCGGCCTGGTGCTCCGCGAACGTGGTCGAGAACGCCGTCTCGCCCGAGTCGAGATCGACCGTGACGAAGTAGAGCCAGGTCCCGTCGGCCGGCTTGAGGGCGGCGTTCAGGGCGAGATCGCCGGGGTTCGAGATCGGCCCGACCGGCAGACCCTCGTGGACGTAGGTGTTGTAGGCGTTGTTCGCGTCACCGCGCTCTTCGTCGGTCGTCGTGACCCGGTGGGTGTTGCCGGTGCCGTAGGCCACCGTCGCGTCGGACTGGAGGAGCATGCCCTGGTCGAGACGGTTCTGGAAGACCCGCGCGACCTTCGGGTAGTCGTCGGCCAGACCGGCCTCTTTCTGGACGAGCGACGCGAAGACGATGGTGTTCTGGTAGTCGGCGGGCTGGGCGCCGGCGGACTGCAGGTGCTGGGTCATGGTCGTCACCATGTCCTGCAGGTAGTCGTGGGCGGTCTTGCCTGGGTCGAGTTCGTAGGTCGCCGGGAAGAGCCATCCCTCGAGGCTCGTGGCCTCGGCGGGCAGCCCGAACGTCGTGTAGTCCGCAGCGGCGGCCTGGACGTCGGCGATGGGGATCGACGTCGCGGTGGCCAGGAGTTCGTAGACGTCCGCCGCCACGGTTCCCTCGGGGATGACGACCTTGTTGGTGATGCGGTTGGCGCTGTCCTGCAGTGCATCGAGGGCCGACTGGGCGCTCATCTGCTGCTGCAAGGTGTAGGTGCCCGGTTGGAAGGTCATCGACGGGTTGGACAGGAGGAGCGAGTAGGCCGACTCGTAGCTCTGCGTGACGCCCGCGTCCGCGAGGTTCTGCGCGATGTCGGAGCCGACCTGACCCGAGACGATGGCGAACTCGACGGGCGTGCCGTTCCCGCTGCCGGCGTAGTCGGCCGGTTCGTCGTCACCCGTGAACTTGGCGATCAGGGGCTGCACCTGCCCCCATGCGGCGGCGACGCCGGCGGTTCCGCCGGCCAGGACGAGCACGAGGATGGACGCGAGGACGATCGGGCCCTTCTTGGAACGCCGTTCACGCGGTTCGCGCGTCGTGCGTCCGCGGGGGCGGTCACCCCCACCGTCGGAGGGGGGAACGACGCCGGGTTCGGTCTGTCGCTCGCGCTCACGCTGTTCGCGGCGGGACAGGGCGGGGGCGTCGACGTGGGTGGTGCGGCGGAGGGGTGCACCGTCGGCGTCGCCCGATCGACCGTCACCCGGATCACCCCGTCGTCGTCCGGAGGTGTCGGCAGGGCGGTCGTTCTGGGGTTGGGACGCGAAGATGTCGTCCCAGTCGGGTTCGTCGGCCACGAATCACTGTCTCTCGTCGGTGGCGGGCGCGGCACCGTCGCCGCTCGCCTCTCGGGTCACGTCGACCATCCGCCCGGGCGGTCGACCGCTCGAGCGCTCGAGGTCGAGCGCGTGCTGGACGATGATAACAGCGGCCACTTGGTCGATGACGGACCGCTGGCTCCTGCCCTTCCGGCCCGAGGCCCGGAGGGCGCCCTGGGCGCTCACGGTCGACAGGCGCTCGTCGACGAGGCGCACGGGCACGGCCACGGCCCGGGCGACGGCCGCGGCGAAGTCCCGGGCGTCCTGGGTGGAGGCCGTGTCGCGACCCGAGAGGGCGATGGGCAGCCCGACGATCACCTCGAGCGCGTCGAGTCCGACGACCAGGTCGCGGACGGCACCGATGTCGGCCACGCCGTCGGCCGAACGCGCCAGCGTCTCGACCGGGGTGGCGAGCAGACCGTCGGGATCGGTGCGGGCGACACCGACCCGGGCCTTGCCCACGTCGATGCCGATCCGGACTCCGCGCCGCACGAGCGTCCTCAGGACCCGAGCTCGGCGACGATGCCGGCCAGCGCGGTGGGGATGGCCGAGACGTCGGATCCGCCGCCCTGGGCGAGGTCGTCCTTGCCGCCGCCCCCGCCACCGAGAGCCGCGGCGGCGCCCTTGGCGAGACGGCCGGCCTTGACGCCGGCCTGACGCGCGCCGTCCGTGGTGGCCACGATCACGGCGGGCTTGCCCGCGACGTCGGCTGCCAGGGCGACGACCGAGGCGCTGGACGCGCCCAGGCGTTCGCGGACCGACAGGGCGAGCGACCGCAGGTCGTCGGTCGAACCGAGCGACCCGACCGATTCGGCGACGACCGTGAGGTCGCCGATCCGACTCGCCGTCTCGGCCAGCGCCGGGACGCGGGTGGCGAGGCGGGCGGACTCGAACTCGGCGATCTTCTTCTCTGCCGTCCGGAGGCTCGTGACCAGGTCGCCGATGCGGTCGGCCAGCTGATCACGCGGAGTCTTGAGCGACGAGGTCAGTTGGGACACGAGAGCACGTTCGGCGGCGAAGTCACGGAATGCGTCCATGCCGACGAGCGACTCGACGCGGCGGTTGGTCGACCCCACCGAGCTCTCGCTGACGAGGTTGATGAGGCCGACCTGCGAGCTGGTCGAGACGTGGGTGCCCGCGCAGAGCTCGCGCGACCAGGGGCCACCGATGTCGACCATGCGGACCGTCTCGCCGTACTTCTCACCGAACAGCGCCATGGCGCCCAGCGCGCGGGCGTCGTCGAGGGGCATCTCGCGGGTGACGACCTGCAGGTCGTCGCGGATGGCGTTGTTCGCGATCTCCTCGATCTCGGAGCGTGTCTGCGGGCTCAGCGCCTGGTTCCAGTTGAAGTCGAGCCGCATGTATCCGGCCTTGTTGTACGACCCCGCCTGGTGCGCCTCGGGGCCGAGCACCTCCCGGAGGGCGGCGTGGATCAGGTGCGTCGCCGAATGCGCCTGCGTCGCGCCACGGCGGTAGGCCGGGTCGACCACGCTGGTCGCCGTGTCGCCGACCCCCACCTCGCCGGACGTCACCTGGACGCGGTGGCTGATCAGCCCCTTGACGGGCTTCTGCACGTCGAGGACCTCGAGGTCGAAGCCCACGCCGACGATGCGGCCCGAGTCGGCTTCTTGACCGCCGGACTCGGCGTACAGGGAGGTCTCGGCGAGGATCACCTCGGCGATGTCACCCGCCACGGCCCGGTCGACGTCGGCCCCGTCGACGATCAGGCCCAGCACGCGCGTCTCGGTGTCGAGCTCGTCGTAGCCGGTGAAGACCGTCTCGCCCTGGGCCCTGAACGCGCTGTAGACGCTCAGGTCGGCCAGGGCCACCTTCCGGGACTTGGCATCGGCCTTCGCCCGGGCACGCTGCTCGGACATGAGTCGGTCGAATGCCTCGCGATCGACCGTCAGACCGCTCTCTTCCGCGATCTCGAGCGTCAGGTCGATGGGGAACCCGAAGGTGTCGTGCAGGAGGAACGCCGTGTCGCCCTGCAGCTGCGGGGTCGTGCCCGCCGAGGCACGCTGCTTCGTGTCGTCGACGGCGATGTCGAGGATGTTCGTCCCGGCGGCCAGGGTGCGGAGGAAGGTCTCCTCCTCGGCGTAGGCCAGGCGCGAGATGCGCTCGTAGTCGGTCTCGACCTCGGGGTAGGCGGCCTTCATCGCGTCGCGGGACTCGGGGAAGAGCGAGGGGAACGTGGGGCCGTCGACGCCGAGCAAGCGCATCGACCGGACCGTGCGGCGCAGGAGGCGGCGGAGGATGTAGCCCCGACCCTCGTTGGACGGGCGGACCCCGTCGGACATCAACATGAGCGAGCTGCGGACGTGGTCGGCGATGACCCGCATCCGCACGTCGTCGTCGTGGACGGCTCCGTATCGCCGTCCCGACAGCTCGGCGGCCTTGTCGAGGACGGGGCGCACCTGGTCGATCTCGTACATGTTGTCGACGCCCTGCTTGAGGAACGCCACGCGCTCGAGACCCATGCCGGTGTCGATGTTCTTGTTCGGCAGCTCGCGGACGATGTCGAAGTCGACCTTCGAGCGCACGTTCTCGATCTGGTACTGCATGAACACGAGGTTCCAGATCTCGACGTAACGGTCGTCGTCCGTCGCCGGGCCACCGTCGGCACCGTAGGCGGGACCACGGTCGAAGAAGATCTCCGAGCACGGACCTGCGGGCCCCGGCTGGCCGGTGTGCCAGTAGTTGGAGTCCTTGCCGAGTCGCTGGATGCGCTCGTCGGGCAGACCGGCGACCTTCTTCCAGAGGGCGATGGCCTCGTCGTCCTCTTCGTACACCGTCACCCAGAGGTCGTCGGGCGAGAACGCGAGTCCTCCGTCGGCCTCGCTCGAGGTCAGGAGCTCCCAGGCGTAACCGATCGCCTCTTCCTTGAAGTAGTCGCCGAACGAGAAGTTGCCGTTCATCTGGAAGAACGTGCCGTGCCGCGGCGTCTTGCCGACCTCTTCGATGTCGTTGGTGCGGATGCACTTCTGGACGCTGGTGGCACGCGGGTACGGCGTCGGGACGAGCCCCGTGAGGTACGGGATGAACGGGACCATGCCCGCGACCGTGAAGAGCAGGCTGGGATCGTCGCTGACCAGGGACGCGGACGGGACGACGGTGTGGCCCCGATCGCCGAAGTAGTCGAGCCAACGGCGGCGGATTTCGGCGGTCTGCATGGTTCTCCCGAGGGTGGGTTGGTCGTATGTCAGGACGAGGAGGCGCGGCGGCGCACTCAGGACTCGTCGCGGTCGGAACGCAGTTCGGCTTCGCGGGCCTTGTAACCGTCGACCACGGCGGCACGGAACGACTTCACGTTGCCGTCGAGGTCGCCGAAGAACTGCTGACCCCGAGATGTCTTGTTGAACTGGTGGGCGACGGCGAAGCCGCCGACGACACCGACGGCGAGCAGGAACAGGCTCTTCACGGGGACTCCTCTTGGGGCTGGTGCCGCGACGTGCGAGCGCGACGACTCGACAGCTTACCCGGCCCCGGGAACGCGAAAGGAGCGGGCCACGACCGTGGCCCGCTCCTGACGGGGTGACGAGTTCTAGCGCGCGGCGTAGTACTCGACGACGAGCTGGACCTCGCAGGTCACCGGGACCTCGACGCGCTTCGGGCGACGCACGAGGCGGGCCTGCAGCTTGTCGATCTCGACCTCGAGGTAACCGGGCACCTTGGGCAGCAGGTCGACGTGACCGCCGGCCGCGGCGACCTGGAAGGGCTCGGTCTTCTCGCTGCGCTCCTTGACGTGGATCATCTGACCCGGCTTGACGCGGAACGACGGGCGGTCGACGAGCTTGCCGTCCACCAGGATGTGGCGGTGGACGACCATCTGACGGGCCTGGGCCGTCGTGCGGGCGAAGCCGGCACGGAGGACGAGGGCGTCGAGACGGGTCTCGAGGAGCTCGACCAGGTTCTCACCGGTCAGGCCCGAAGCCTTGCGGGCCTCGTTGAAGACGATCTTGAGCTGGGCCTCGCGGATGCCGTACTGGGCGCGCAGGCGCTGCTTCTCACGCAGACGGACGGCGTAGTCGCTGTCGGTCTTGCGCTTGGTGCGGCCGTGCTCGCCGGGAGCGTAGGGGCGCTTCTCGAGGTAACGAGCAGCCTTCGGGGTCAGGGCGATGCCGAGGGCACGCGAGAGACGGGTCTTGCTGCGGGTACGTGACTTGGTGGACACTTGTTCCTTTTTCTTGTCGATGGTTCGTCAGGGACCGCCCCAGCGCGCGAGCGCCGGGCGGCGTAACAAGAGGGGTGAGTGCCGCGGTGGCGACCGGCTACAGGTCGTCGCACCTTGATCGGGTCGTCGTCAGCAGCCGCGCGTCGACGCCCGAGAACAGGCAACCCCCCGAGCATACAGGAGCCCGGGCGCCGATGCGAGCAGCCGGCGATCGTGGCGTCAGTGCCCCCGGGTGATCCGGCGCAGCTTCTCGAGACGGGCCGCCACGTCGCGTTCGTTGCCGTTGGCGGTGGGATCGTAGTACTCGTGGCCGACGAGTTCATCGGGGAGGTACTGCTGCTCGACCACCCCGAACTCGGAGTCGTGGGCGTAGCGGTAGCCCTTCCCGTGGCCGAGGCGTCGGGCCCCGGGGTAATGGGCGTCGCGCAGGTGCTTGGGCACGCGGCCCGCCTTGCCGGCCCGGACGTCCGCGATCGCGGCGTCGAGGGCGGAGTAGGACCGGTTCGACTTGGGTGCGGTCGCCAGGTAGACGACGGCCTCGGCCATCGGGATGCGTCCCTCGGGCATGCCGATCATCTGCACGGCGGTCGCGGCCGAGACCGCGACGGTGAGTGCGTTCGGATCGGCCATGCCGATGTCCTCACCGGCCGACACGATGATCCGACGGCAGATGAAGCGGGGGTCCTCACCCGCCTCGATCATGCGGGCGAGGTAATGGAGCGACGCGTCGACGTCGGACCCCCGGATGGACTTGATGAAGGCGCTGATGACGTCGTAGTGCTCGTCGCCGTTGCGGTCGTACCGCAGCAACGCCCGGTCGACCGACTGGGCGACGATCTCCGACGTGATCGTCGGACGGTCGTCGTCGGGATCGTTCTCGTCGTACTCGGCGTCGGGGTCGAAGTCGGCGTCGGACGCGTCGTCGGCCGAGGCCGTCGGCACCGCGTCGGCCTCGAGCTTCGTGGCCCACGCCGACTGGGCGGACGCCTCGAGGGCCGTGAGCGCACGTCGGGCGTCACCGGAGGCCAGTCGGACGATGGTGGCCAGGGCTTCGTCGTCGAGGTGCACGGATCCGTCGAGACCGCGGGGGTCGCCGACCGCCCGCTGAACCAACTGGGCCAGGTCGTCGTCGCTGAGCTGTTCGAGCGTCAGCAGGAGCGAACGGGACAGCAGAGGCGTGATGACCGAGAAGGACGGGTTCTCGGTGGTGGCGGCGATGAGGATGACCCAGCCGTTCTCGACGCCGGGCAGCAGGGCGTCCTGCTGCGCCTTGGTGAAGCGATGGATCTCGTCGAGGAAGAGCACGGTCGTCGTGCCGTAGAGATCACGGTTCGACAGGGCCTTCTCCATCACCTGTCGGACGTCCTTGACTCCCGCGGTCACGGCTGAAAGCTCGATGAACTGTCGGCCGGAGCTGCGGGCGATGGCCTGGGCGAGGGTGGTCTTCCCCGTACCCGGCGGACCCCAGAGGATGACGGAGACGGCCCCCTGGTCGGCACCCGTGTCGGACGCCAGGGTGACCAGAGGCGAGCCGGGCCGCAAGAGGTGCCGTTGACCGGCGACCTCGTCGAGGGTGGTGGGACGCATGCGGACCGCGAGAGGGGTCGAGCTCTGCGGGAGCGGGCTCATGGTGACCCATGCTAGACCGGCCCTCCGATACAGTGCAGGCTGGACATCACCGAGCTGGAGGACCCGTGGCACCGAGCAAGAACCCGGACCGTGAGAGCCGGGACCGGCTCCGCAGGTACACCGCTCGTCAGCAGGTGCACGCGACGCAGGTCGCCCGACGCCGTCGGGACAACGTCCTCGCCGTGACCGCCGTCGTGGTCGTGGTCGGAGTCGCGGCCGTGTCCCAGGTGTTCTGGTCGACCAGCGGTCCCGGTGCCCCCGCGGCGGCTCCGTCTGACGCGCCCAGCGCCTCCTCGACGCCCGCCGCCGGCGAGAACGTCGGGGACGTGCCCAGCGAGGCGATCGCCGACGGCCGCTCCTGGACGGGCGGCCTCACGCTCAACGACGGCGTCGAGCTCGGGATCGAACTGGACGGGGCGAAGGCCCCGCAGGCGTCGAGCGTCGTCATCGACCTCATCCAGAAGGGCTTCTACACGGGGACGACCTGCCATCGCATGAGCGACGCTGCGACGGCGAAGTTCATCCAGTGCGGGTCCGCCAACGGCGACGGGACGGGCGACGCCGGTTTCACCTTCGGCCCACTCGAGAACGTCCCGTCGGACGGCGTGTACCCGACGGGGACGATCGCCATGGCTCGGAGCACCGACCCGTACTCGCAGTCGACGCAGTTCTTCATCACCTACGGCGACACCACCCTCGACGGCTCGACGGGTGGTTACACCGTGGTCGGACGCGTCACGAGCGGACTCGACCAGCTCGAGGCGCAGATCACGGACGCGGGCCTGACTCCCGGTACGAGCGAGACCGACGGCGCTCCCGTCGTGCCGACGACGATCACGGGCGCGACCATCGAGTAGTCCGCCGCGGTCCGCTGTGCAATAGGCTGAGCACCCATCGTGGTGGCCTGTCCTGGTCCCGCGACGAGCACGTTCAGCAAGGGATAAAAGTGGCTACTGACGATCAGGCACCCTGGGGCCGCGTCGCCGACGACGGCACGGTCTACGTCCGCGAGGGCGACGGCGAACGCGCCGTGGGGCAGTACCCCGACGCGACGCCCGCCGAGGCTCTCGCGTACTACGAACGCAAGTTCATCGAACTCGCCGGGCAGGTGACGTTGCTCGAGCAGCGCATCAAACGCGGCGCATCGGCGGGCGACGTCGTCAAGACGGTCACCCACCTGCGCGAGCAGCTCGTCGAACCGAGCGCGGTCGGGGATCTCGAGGCCCTGCGCCTTCGGGTGTCGGCACTCGACTCCACGGTCGACGAGCTGACGCAACAGCAGAGCGCCGAGGCACAGAAGGCCCTCACCGAAGCGGTCGCCTACCGCACCGCTCTCGTCACGGAGGCCGAGGCCCTGGCGGCCCAGGACCCCGCCCGCGTCCAGTGGAAGCAGGTCACGGCCACCCTCGACGACATCTTCGCCCGGTGGCAGAAGCATCAACAGGACGGTCCTCGCATCCCGAAGGGCGAGGGCAACGACCTCTGGAAACGATTCCGTGCTGCGCGCACCACCATCGACCAGCACCGCAAGGCCTTCTACGCCGAACTCGACGCGACCCACCGTGACGCTCGTCAGCGCAAGCAAGCCCTCGTCGAAGCGGCCGAGGCCCTGGCGCCGAAGGGTGTCGACGGCATCTCGGCCTACCGGGGGCTGCTCGACGACTGGAAGCGCGCCGGCCGTGCCGGAAAGAAGTACGACGACGCCCTCTGGGCGAAGTTCAAGCGTGCAGGCGACGTCCTCTACGCAGCCAAGTCCGAGGTCGTCGCGCAGGACACCGCCGAGTACGAGAGCAACCTCGAACAGAAACTCGAGCTGCTCACCGAGGCCGAGAAGATCCTGACGGTCACGGACCGGGTCCCGGCGCGCGAGGCCCTCACCTCGATCCAGCTGCGATGGGACGAGATCGGTCGCGTTCCTCGCGAGCAGGTCCGGGTGGTCGAGGATCGCCTCCGCAAGGTCGAGTCCCACGTGCGTCAGCTCGACGAGCAGTTCTGGGAGAAGAACAACCCCGAACGCCAGGCACGGTCCCAGGGGCTCGCGAGCCAACTGCACGACGCCATCAGCAAGCTCGAGGACGAACTCGCGACGGCCGAGGCCAGCGGCGACGCTCGTCGTGTCCGCGAGGCTCGTGAAGCTCTGGACGCCCGGAAGGTCTGGCTCGACGCCCTGGGCTGACCGTCAGGGGCCGACCGCCCACCGACGTCGCGAACCGTCCGATTCTCCACAGGGAGGGCCGGGCGGTTCGTCGTCGTCGGCAGGGTCGGCCAGGCTGGGCGCATGCCTGCTCGTCTCCCCCTGGTCCTGACCGACGACGACCTGCCCGAGCCCGAACTGCGTGCGGCTGCGCTGGACGGGCAGGTCTACGCGGTCGGTGGCTCGTGGCGGAGCGTCGCCGAGATCGACGACGCCGGGGGCAGGGCGATCGCGATCGGGATCGCCCTCGGCGCCGGAGTCGTCGCGGCCGAACGGAGTGCCGCCTGGGTCTGGGGTGCCCGAGGCCCGGCACCACTCCCCCACTCCGGGCTGGTGGTCTCGCCGGCGAGGGTGAAGCATCGTGGTCGGGGTTCGATCGTCCGGCAGGTCGTCATCGACGAGGGCGAGATCGTCACCGTCCATGGTGTGGCCGTCACCACACCGGCCCGGACCGTCGTCGACCTCGCTCGCTGTGAGGGCTGGGCGTCTGAGGACGAGACGGCCGCCCGGGACGTCGCCTCCCAGCAGGCTGTGACGTACGCCGACGCGATCGCCGTCCTCGATCGACGTGGACGGCTCCCCCATCGAACGCGAACCGTGGAGCGACTCGGTCGAGTCTGTCCAGCCGGCGCCGACGCGGCCCTCGTCGACGACGAGGTGCGACGAGACGCAGGCCCACCCGGTCCGTCGGAGGAGGCAGCGTCTCAGCCGGCGCTGACCCGGTAGACGTCGTACACGGCGTCGATGCGTCGGACCGCGTTCAGGACGCGATCGAGGTGGGTGGTGTCACCCATCTCGAACACGAAGCGGCTGAGGGCCAGGCGTTCGTCAGAGGTCGAGACGCTCGCCGACAGGATGTTGACGTGGTGCTCGCTCAGGACCCGGGTGACGTCCGACAGCAATCCGCTGCGATCGAGGGCCTCGATCTGGATCTGCACCATGAACACGCTCTTGGACGACGGAGCCCACTCGACCTCGATCATCCGCTCGGGCTCTTTCAACAGACCCTGGACGTTGTGGCAGTTCGCCTGGTGGACGCTGACGCCCTGGCCGCGGGTCACGAATCCGACGATCTGGTCGCCCGGCACGGGCGTGCAGCACTTGGCGAGTTTCACCAGGATGTCCGGGGCCCCTCGGACCAGCACGCCCGAGTCGCTGTTGCGCAACGGCCGTGCTCGACCTTGGCTGGGGAACTCGAACTCGCCTTCGTCGACCTCGGTCTGCGTGTGGACCGCGGCGAGGATCTTCTCGATGACGGACTGGGTCGAGATGTGGCCCTCGCCGACGGCCGCGTAGAGACTCGACACGTCGTCGTACCGCATGGTGGCGGCGACTTCGGCGATGCTGTCCTGTGTCATCAGCTTCTGGAGCGGCAGGTTCTGCTTCCGCATGGCACGGGCGATGGCGTCCTTCCCCTGCTCCATGGCCTCGTCGCGGCGTTCTTTCGTGAACCACTGCCTGATCTTGTTCCGGGCGCGGGGGCTCTTGACGAAGGCGAGCCAGTCCTGGCTCGGCCCCGAGTCAGGATTTTTCGAGGTGAAGACCTCGACGACGTCGCCACTCGACAGGACGCTCTCGAGGGGCACGAGGCGACCGTTGACCTTGGCGCCCATCGTGCGGTGTCCGACCTCGGTGTGCACGGCGTAGGCGAAGTCGACCGGGGTCGCTCCCGACGGCAGGCCGATGACCTTGCCCTGAGGCGTGAAGACGTAGACCTCCTTCGCGCCGATCTCGAAACGGAGGCTGTCCAGGAACTCACTGGGGTCCGCCGTCTCGGCCTGCCAGTCCGAGATGTGGGCGAGCCAGGCCATGTCCGTCTCGGTCTTCGCTCCGCCCTGGTCGTCGCGCCCGCCGTTCATGCGCTGCTTGTACTTCCAGTGGGCGGCCACGCCGAACTCGGCCCGCTGGTGCATCTCGTGCGTGCGGATCTGGATCTCGACGGGACGTCCCTTGGGACCGATGACGGTCGTGTGCAGCGACTGGTAGAGGTTGAACTTCGGCGTGGCGATGTAGTCCTTGAAGCGGCCGGGGATCGGGTTCCAGCGGGCGTGGATCGAGCCCAACACGGCGTAGCAGTCGCGGAGCGAGTTGACGAGGATGCGGATGCCGACGAGGTCGTAGATCTCGTCGAACTCCCGACCCCGGACGATCATCTTCTGGTAGATCGAGTAGTACTGCTTGGGCCGACCCATGACGTCGCCGCGGATCTTCGTCGACTTGAGGTCGGACTTGACGGCGTTGATGACGTTCTGCACGAACTGCTCGCGTTGCGGCGTGCGCTGTTTGACCAGGTTGTCGATCTCGACGTAGAGCTTGGGGTGGAGCACCGCGAACGAGAGGTCCTCGAGCTCCCATTTGATGGTCTGGATGCCGAGCCGGTGCGCCAGGGGGGCGTAGATCTCGAGGGTCTCGGTGGCCTTGCGGGTCGCTGACGCCGACTCGACGAAACCCCAGGTGCGAGCGTTGTGCAGCCGGTCGGCGAGCTTGATGACGAGGACCCGGATGTCTTTCGACATGGCCACGACCATCTTCCGGACGGTCTCGGCCTGAGCGCTGTCGCCGTACTTGAGCTTGTCGAGCTTGGTGACCCCGTCGACGAGCATCGCGATCTCGTCCCCGAAGTCGCGCTGGAGCATGGCCAGTGTGTAGTCGGTGTCCTCGACGGTGTCGTGCAGCAGTGCAGCCGCGACGGTCTTGGCGCCGATGCCCAGATCGGCGAGGATCTGCGCCACCGCGACGGGATGGGTGATGTACGGTTCGCCGCTCTTGCGCAGTTGACCCGTGTGCGCCTTCTCGGCCACCGAGTAGGCCCGCTCGATGATGACGATGTCGGCCTTGGGATGGTGCATGCGCACGGTCTTGATCAACCGGTCGACGGCGCCTGCCGGCTGGCTGCGCGAGAAGAGTCGAGGTAGGAGCGTCCGCAACGAGGCCGTGTTCTGACCGCCGGGCGTCTCGGGCGGTGCGGAGTTGTTCCGTGTGGTGATCTCGGTCACGGCTGCACCTCGTTCTCTCGGGTCGGAGCGCCACCGCCGGCCGTCATGGTCGGACGTGGACTCCGTGGGGTCAAGGGTACCCGTCGGCCGTCAGTCGACCGACGCCCCGGGGTGGCCATCGTCTGCCACGACCGTGCCCCCCGCGTCCCGCCAGGCGAGCATCCCACCGACGACGTTGCGGGCGTCCACGCCAACGCCTCGGAGGGCGTCCGTTGCGCGGGCCGACCGCATGCCGGAGTGGCAGACGACGAGGACGGGGCGGTCGGTGGGGACCTCCCCGACCCGTTCGTTCAGCTCGGACAGTGGGATGGACGTCGCGCCGGGCGCATGACCTTCATCCCATTCGTGCGGTTCTCGGACGTCGAGCACGTAGGTGCCGTCGGACAGGGCGTCGATGGCGGCGTCGGCCCCGATCTCGGGTCGACGGTGGTCGCCGATCATGCGCCCACCGTCTCGTCGACGGTGAGGGGCTCGGTCTTCTGTGCCTCGAGCTTGCGGGCATCGCGTTTCGCGATGTCCGGCTCACGGAGGCGGAGCGTGGCGTAGAGCGGTGAGGCGATGAAGATCGTCGAGTAGGTACCGACCAGGATGCCGATGAAGAGCGCCAGGGAGATGTCGCGGAGGGTGCCCGCTCCCAGGACGAATGCCCCGATGAAGAGGATCGCCGCGACGGGGAGGAGCGCCACCACGGACGTGTTGATCGACCGGACCAACGTCTGGTTGACGGCCAGGTTCACGGACTGTCCGAACGTGCGTCGTGAGCCCTCACCGTCGTCGGCGGTGTTCTCGCGAATCTTGTCGAACACCACCACGGTGTCGTAGAGCGAGTAGCCGAGGATCGTCAGGAAGCCGATGACCGCCGCCGGGGTGACCTCGAAGCCGACGATGCCGTAGATGCCCGCGGTCAGCACGAGGTCGTGCAGCAGGGCTGCCATGGCGGCCAACGACATCTTCCAGGTTCGGAAGTACAGCGTCATGCCGATCGCGGCGAGGATCAGGAAGATCACGAGACCCTTGATGGCCTGGCTCGTGATGTCGGCACCCCATGAGGCACCGATGAAGGACGAGGTCACTCGATCGTCGGGGACGTCGTACGCGGTGGCCAACGCCGCCGCCACGTCGTTCGTCTGAGCGGCTTCCAGCTGCGAGGTCTGCACACGGATCGTGTCGGTGCCGACCTGGGTGACCCGCGGGTTCGAACCGGGAACGACCTCGTCGACGGTCGTCGTGGCGACGTCCTGGTCGAGTTCGGCCGGCTGGGCGACCTGGAACTCCGACCCGCCCGTGAACTCGATGCCGAAGTGGAAGCCGCCGCGGAGGAACGGGACGGTGACCGAGATGAGGATGACCAGGGCGGCGATCCAGTACCAGCGGCGGCGGTGACCGACGATGTCGTACGACCGGGCACCCGTGTAGAGGTCGTTGCCGAATTTCGAGAAACTGGCCATCAGGAGTCCTTCTTCCCTTCACCGGCGGTCGACGAGTCGACGCGCTCGGTGTTCTTCTCGGCGGCTTTGCGCTCGGCGATGGTCTGACGCTTGACGGCCTCGCGACCGCCCGCTTGCTTGCGGCCGACGACGGCCGGGGTTCGGAACTGCGCCCGCCCCCGGTAGACGGCGCCGAGGGCGCGTGGGTTGAGCCCGCTGAACGAGTGGCCCTCGCCGAAGAACCGCGTCCGGGCGATGAGCTGGAGCATGGGGTGGGTGAACAGCGAGACCACGATCAGGTCGATCACCGTGGTGATGCCCAGGGTGAGCGCGAAGCCCTTGACGTTGCCGACCGCGAGGATGAAGAGCGTGATGGCCGCCAGGAAGTTCACCGTGTCGGACGCGATGATCGTGCGGATGGCGCGCTTCCAGCCCGATTCGACGGCGCTCTCGAGGATGCGACCGTCGCGGAGTTCGTCCCGGATGCGTTCGAAGTAGACGATGAATGAGTCGGCCGTGATGCCGATGGCCACGATCAGACCGGTCACCCCCGCCAGCGAGAGGCGGTAGCCCTCTCGCCAGGACAGGATGGCGATCACGAGGTAGGTGAGCACGGCGGCGATGACCAGCGACAGTACGGTCACGAAGGCGAGGGCCCGGTACTGGATCAGCGAGTAGATGACCACCAGGATCAGGCCGATGAGGCCGGCGATCAGACCGCTGATCAGCTGGGTCTGTCCGAGGGTCGCGGTGATCGTCTCGTTGCTCTGGACCGAGAAGCTGAGCGGGAGGGCACCGAACTTCAGCTGGTCGGCGAGGGTCTTCGAGGAGTCCTGCGTGAACTGGCCCGTGATCTGGGCCCGGCCGTCGGTGATGGCGGCGTTCGCGGACGGCGCCGTGATGACCTGGTTGTCGAGGGTCACGGCGAACTGGTTCTGCGGCGCCTGCAACGAGACGAGGCGCGAGGTCACCTGGGAGAACCGGTCGGTGCCCTGGCCGTTGAACTCGAGGTTCACGGCCCAGGTGTTCGTCGAGTTGCCCTGCGAGTCGGCGGCGAGGCCGTTCGTGGCGTCGCTGATGTCGGAACCCTGCACCTCGACCGGGCCGAGGATGTACTTGGCCGTGCCGTCGGTGGAGCAGGTGACCAGTGGCTCGTCGTCACGGGCCGTGGCCAGGTCGTTCTCGGCCGCGCAGTCGTAGTTCTGGTAGAGGTCGGCGAGCTGGGGGGTGATCCAGGCCAGGTCGGACGCGTTCGTCGGGGACGCGGTCGGCGTGCTCTCGAGCTCGGGGTTGGGGGTGTAGGGCGTGGCGCTCGGGCTGGCCGTGGCGCCGTCGCCTTCTCCGCCGACCGCGGCGTTCGAGACCGCCTCGGTGTAGAGCACGGGGCGGAAGGTCAGCTTGGCCGACGCCTCGATGCGTTCGAGGGTCGCGTTGTCGGGTCGTCCCGGGATGGACACGACGATGTTCTGCGTGCCCTGCTTGGTGATCTCGGATTCCGAGACGCCGGCCGAGTCGATGCGCTGCCGGATGATCGTGACCGCCTGGTCCAGCTGCTCCGACGACACCGTCTCGCCGCTCTGGAGCTGGGCCGCCAGGGTGATCTGCGTACCGCCCTGCAGGTCGAGGGCCAGTTCGGGCACCCAACTCGCTCCGTTCCACCACCCGTCACGACCGGAATCGTTCAGGAACGTGGCCGTGCCGTTCAGGGCCGTGAGGCCGGCGATGATGACCAACAACCAGGTCAGGGATCGTATTGCTTTCTTCACCGGCGTCGAGCGTGCCACGGAGGAACTCTGCTTTCTCATGGGAGCGCGCGCTCACGTGGAGCGCGCGCCGTGGATCGGACCCGGCCGCGCCAGGCGGCCGAGGCGGTCGTCGGGTCAGGCCTTGGTGTCGGAGTCCTTGGCGACCGTCGAGTCGACCGGTGCGGACGTGGCGCGTTCACCGAACTCGGGAGCGTCGTCGATGACGCGGTCGTGCTCGGTGGAGCCGTCGGCCAGCGAGTCGGCGTCGTCGGCGACGGGCTCGTCGATGACCGGTTCGACGACGCGACCCAGGGTCTGACGGTGGACCTTGAGGACGGTGCCGGGCGAGACCTCGACCTCGGCGACGTTGTTCTCGTCGTCGATGGAGACGACGGTGCCGTAGACGCCGAACGAGAGCATGACCTCGACGCCGGGGACGAGCTTGTTCTGCAGTTCTGCCTGCTGACGGTCGCGCTTCTTCTTGTTGCGGAACATGAAGACGACGAGGACCACCAGGAGGAGGACCATGATGAGGGTTGCGGGATCCATGCGGAACTCCCTTTCGCTGTTGGGGGTGTGGGCCGAGCGGGACTCGCTTCAGCGAGCGAAGGCCTCGGACCTGCAGGAATTATAGGTCATCGCCGAAGAGCGCCCCTGAGGCGTGCGCCAGACCGAAGTGCCGCCAGGCCTCGGGAGTGGCGATGCGTCCCCGCGGCGTGCGGGTGAGCAGGCCCACCCGGACGAGGAACGGCTCGACGACCGACTCGATCGTGTCGGCCTCTTCTCCCACCGAGACCGCAAGGGTGTTGAGGCCGACGGGTCCGCCGCCGAACCGGGTCAGCACCGTGCGGACGACCTCACGGTCGAGCCGGTCGAGCCCCAGCGAATCGACGTCGTAGAGATCGAGCGCTTCGCGCACGGTCGTCAGGTCGGCATCCCGCCCGTGGACGAGCGCGTAGTCGCGGACGCGTCGGAGCAGGCGGTTCGCGATGCGAGGCGTGCCCCGGCACCGTCCGGCGATCTCGGCCAGGGCGGCACCGTCGATGACGATGCCGAGGAGGGACGCCGCCCGGCGGAGGACCTCGGTCAGCTCGGCCTCGTCGTAGAACTCGAGGTGCGCCGTGAAGCCGAACCGGTCGCGCAGGGGGTTGGGCAGCAGTCCGCTGCGGGTGGTCGCACCGACGAGCGTGAAGGGCGACAACTCGAGGGGGATGCTGGTCGCCCCTGCCCCCTTGCCCACCATGATGTCGATCCGGTAGTCCTCCATCGCGAGGTACAGCATCTCTTCGGCCGGCCGCGCCATGCGATGGATCTCGTCGATGAAGAGCACCTCCCCCGGCACGAGCGCGGAGAGGACCGCGGCCAGGTCGCCCGCGTGCTGGATCGCGGGACCCGACGACATCCGCAACGGCCGAGCCCCTTCGTGGGCCACGATCATGGCCAGGGTCGTCTTGCCGAGCCCGGGCGGTCCGGCGAGCAGGATGTGGTCGGGGGTGCGGCCCTGCATCGTCGCGGCCTTGAGCAGCAGCTCGAGCTGGCCCCGCACCTTGGACTGCCCGACGAACTCGCCGAGCGAGGTGGGCCGCAGCGCCCCTTCGAAGGCCAGCTCGGCCTCGGACTCGAGCGTGGGACGGGTCAGGTCGTCGTCGCTCACGCTCGGGCCCCGGTGGACTTCTGCGGACCGAGGTGACCGAGTGCGGCACGCAGCAACTGCGGCACGGCCACCGCGACGGCGTCGCCACGGTCCGCCACGACGGCGTCGATGGCGGCCTGCGCCTCACGGTCGGACCACCCGAGCCCGACCAACGCGACGAGCACGTCGGCAGCCGTCGTCGACGCCGCCGTGACGGTCGGCGCGGTCGGTGCCACGTCGAGCTTGCCGGTCAGCGAGAGGACGATGAGCTTGGCCGTCTTCGGCCCGATGCCCGAGACGCGTCGGAACGCGGCGTCGTCGTCGTCGGCGACGGCGGTGGCGACCTGATGGGGCGTGAGCGTCGACAGGACGCCCTGGGCCGACTTCGGACCGACGCCGGTGACGCTGCGGAGCAGGTCGAAGACCTCGAGTTCTTCGCGGTCGGCGAAGCCGAAGAGCGAGAGGTCGTCTTCTCGGACGATCAACGCCGTGTGGACGAGCGCCTGCTCGCCGACGCGGACCGTCAGTGCGAGCTGTGGGGTGACCGAGACACGGAGGCCCACCCCGCCGACCTCGACCACGACCGATGTGCCGGACGCGGACAGGACGGTACCGCGGACACTCGAGATCATGCCCCCAGCCTAGGAGTGCGCACCGACTTCTCGGCGTCGCGCCACGCTCGCTGGGCCGGCGTGAGGGAACCCGAGGAGGCGCGGGCAGCGACGGGCGCACCCCGCCAGGCATGGCAGATGGCCAGGGCCAGGGCGTCGGCGGCGTCCGCCGGCCGGGGCGCCTCGGCGAGCCCGAGCAACCGGGCGACCATCGTGCCGACCTGCTTCTTGTCGGCCGACCCGTACCCGGTCACGGCAGCCTTCACCTCGGACGGCGTGTGCAGCGTGACGGGGATCTCGCGTTCGGCTGCGGCACGCAGGGCGAGGCCGCTGACCTGTGCCACCCCCATGACGCTGCGGACGTTCTGTTGGGCGAAGACCCGCTCGATCGCCATGGCGTCCGGCCGGTGCTCGTCGATGAGCGCCTCGAGACCGCGACCCAGGGCGAGGAGACGCAACTCGAGGGCGAGGTCGGGGGCGGTGCGGATGACCTGCACGTCGACCAGGGTCGCACGCCGCTGGGCGTCGACCTCGACCACCCCGACCCCGCATCGGGTGAGCCCGGGGTCGATGCCGAGCACCCGGAGGGTCACCGCGGCGGCCTATTCTTCGTCGTCGAGCGCGGCCTGCACGTCGGCGGGGACGTCGTGGTTCGCGTAGACGTTCTGCACGTCGTCGTCGTCGTCGAGGGCGTCGATGAGTCGGAAGACCTTGCGCGCCGTCTCGAGGTCGACCTCGATCTTGAGCCCGGGCACGAACTCGATGTCGGCCGAGTCGTAGTCGATGCCGGCGTCCTGGAGGGCCGAACGGGCCGGGACCAGGTCGGAGGCCTCGGTGACGATCTCGAAGCCTTCACCACGATCGGTGACCTCTTCGGCTCCGGCGTCGAGGACGGCGGCGAGGACGTCGTCTTCGGTGAGGTCCTCCGTCTTCATGACGGCGATGACGCCCTTGCGGCTGAAGTTGTAGGCCACGCTGCCGGGGTCGGCCATGGTGCCGCCGTTGCGCGACATCACCGTACGGACGTTGGCGGCCGCGCGGTTCTTGTTGTCGGTGAGGCACTCGATCAACAACGCGACGCCGTTGGGGCCGTACCCCTCGTACATGATCGTCTGGTAGTCGACGCTCTCGCCGCTGAGACCGGCACCGCGCTTGACGGCCCGGTCGATGTTGTCGTTGGGGACCGAGGTCTTCTTGGCCTTCTGGACGGCGTCGACCAGCGTGGGGTTGCCGGACATGTCGGCCCCGCCCTGCTTGGCCGCGACCTCGATGTTCTTGATGAGCTTGGCGAACGACTTGGCACGTCGACTGTCGATGACGGCCTTCTTGTGCTTGGTCGTTGCCCACTTGGAATGCCCGGACACGGTGCTCCTTCAGACTGCTGACGTGGATCGCGACGAGTCTACCGCGACGCCCGCGCGCGGGCCTTGTCGAGGAACCGCGAGTGGAACCGCAGGTCGTCGGTGACCTCCGGGTGGAACGAGGTGCCCATCAGAGGACCTTGCTCGACGGCGACGACCCGGCCGTCCTCGAGGACGCCGATCGCCGTCGCGGCCGGCCCGACCGCGTCGACCACCGGGGCGCGGATGAAGACGGCGTGCACGGGTGGACCGTCGAGCACGGGGACGTGGACATCGGTCTCGAACGAGTCGGTCTGGGAGCCGAACGCGTTGCGCCGGACCGAGACGTCGAGGCCCCCGATGCTCTGCTGGCCGGGGATGCCGTCGACGATGCGGTCCGCGAGCATGATGAGGCCGGCGCAGGTGCCGTAGACGGGCAACCCCGACCCGATCGCCCGTCGGAGCGGCCCGTCCAGGTCGAACGTCCGGGACAGCTTGTCCATGACGCTGGACTCGCCACCCGGGATCACCAGACCGTCGATCTCGTCGAGCTCGGTGGCTCGGCGTACGGCGACGGCCTCGGCCCCCAACGAGGTCAGGACGGCCAGGTGTTCACGGAAATCGCCTTGCAGGGCCAGGACGCCGACCCGGGGCGTTCGTTCGGGCATCACCGACGATCGACCCCCGAGGTCACCAGCCGCGCTCGGCGAGGCGGTGCGGTGCGGGGAGGTCGGGCACGTTGATGCCGACCATCGCCTCGCCGAGACCGCGCGACGCGTCGGCCACGACCTGGGGGTCGTCGAAGAAGGTGGTGGCCTTGACGATCGCCTTGGCACGCTCGGCGGGGTTGCCCGACTTGAAGATGCCCGAACCGACGAAGACGCCGTCGGCACCGAGCTGCATCATGAGAGCCGCGTCGGCGGGTGTCGCGACGCCGCCCGCGGTGAAGAGGACGACGGGGAGCTTGCCGGTCTCGGCGATCTCTTTCACGAGCTCGAAGGGAGCCTGCAGTTCTTTCGCGGCGACGTAGAGCTCGTCGGACTTGAGCCCACGGAGCTGGGCGATCTCTTTCGAGATCGTGCGGATGTGCTTTGTGGCCTCGGACACGTCACCGGTGCCGGCCTCGCCCTTGGAGCGGATCATGGCCGCGCCCTCGGTGATGCGACGCAGCGCCTCGCCCAGGTTGGTGGCCCCGCAGACGAAGGGGACGGTGAAGTTCCACTTGTCGATGTGGTTGACGTAGTCGGCCGGGCTCAGCACCTCGGACTCGTCGATGTAGTCCACGCCGAGGGTCTGGAGGATCTGGGCCTCGACGAAGTGGCCGATGCGGGCCTTCGCCATGACGGGGATCGAGACCGCCGCCACGATCTCGTCGATCATGTCGGGGTCGCTCATGCGGGCGACACCGCCCTGGGACCGGATGTCGGCGGGAACGCGCTCGAGGGCCATGACGGCCACGGCCCCGGCGTCTTCGGCGATCTTCGCCTGCTCGACGTTGACGACGTCCATGATGACGCCGCCCTTGAGCATCTCGGCGAGACCGCGCTTGACGCGGCTCGAACCGGTGGTGGAGGACTGGTGGGAGGCAGAGGTCGTGTCGCTCATGATGGCCCCTATCTTAGGCCCGATCAGACCGCCGACGCCGCCGTCGGCATCGTGCCGTCGCCGTCCCTCGGCCAGGCCTCGGAGACGGCGACGCGGACGTCGCCGAGCAGCTGCGTGACGGCCTTCGTCTGGGCGATGATCGGGAAGAAGTTCGAGTCGCCGCCGTAGCGCGGCACCACGTGTTGGTGCAGGTGGGCCGCGATGCCGGCGCCGCCGACCTGCCCCTGGTTCATGCCGATGTTGAAGCCCTGTGCGTGGGACACCTGCGTGAGGACCCGCATGGCGATCTGGGTCAGGGACGCGATCTCGGCCACCTCGTCGGAGGTGGCGAGGTCGTAGGTGGAGACGTGCCGGTACGGGCAGACCAGCAGGTGCCCCGGGTTGTAGGGGTAGAGGTTGAGCAACACGTAGGCGTGTTCGCCCCGAGCCACGATGAGCGCCTCGTCGTCCGACCTCGAGGGGGCGCTGCAGAACGGGCAGGAGTCGTCGTGGGCGCCCTGGCCCGCCTCGACGTAGACGGCGCGGTGCGGCGTCCAGAGTCGCTGGAACGCGTCGGGGACCGCGGCGAAGTCGGCGGAGGACTCCGCCGCGGACCCGTCGGCGACCACGCTCAGACCTGGGCCTTGGTCTCGATGGCTGAGACGATCTTGGCGATCGCCTCGTCGAGCGGCACGCCGTTCTCCTGTGAGCCGTCCCGGTAGCGGAAGCTGACGGCCCCGGCCGCGCGGTCGTCCTCGCCGGCGATCAACTGGAACGGCACCTTGGCCTTGGTGTGCGTGCGGATCTTCTTCGGCATGCGGTCGTCGCTGTGGTCGACCTGCGCCCGGACGCCGACCTCGCGCAGACGTGACACGACGCCGTCGAGGTAGTCGCCGTACTCGTCGGCGACGGGGATCGCCACGACCTGGACGGGCGCCAGCCAGACCGGGAAGGCCCCGGCGTAGTGCTCGGTGAGCACGCCGAAGAAGCGCTCGATCGAACCGAACAACGCCCGGTGGATCATGACCGGACGCTGACGCGACCCGTCGGCCGCCGTGTACTCGAGGTCGAAGCGCTCGGGCAGGTTGAAGTCGAGCTGCACCGTCGACATCTGCCAGGTGCGTCCGATCGCGTCACGTGCCTGGACCGAGATCTTCGGCCCGTAGAACGCCGCGCCGGCCGGGTCGGGTACGAGTTCGAGGCCGGTCTCTTCTGCGACCTGCCTCAGCGTCGCCGTCGCCTCGTCCCAGGTGGCGTCGTCGCCCACGTACTTCTCGGGGTCCTTGGTGGACAGCTCGAGGTAGAAGTCGTCGAGGCCGTAGTCGCGCAGCAGGCTGAGGACGAAGTCGAGCGTGCCCTTGAGCTCGGCCGCCATGTCGTCACGGGTGGTGAAGATGTGCGCGTCGTCCTGGGTCATGCCGCGCACGCGGGTGAGCCCGTGGATGACGCCGGACTTCTCGTTGCGGTACACGGTGCCGAACTCGAACAGGCGCTGTGGCAGGTCACGGTAGGACTTGGCCGACGAACGGTACGCCAGGATGTGCATCGGGCAGTTCATCGGCTTGAGGTAGTAGTCCGCACCCTGGCGGGTGATCTCGCCCTCGTCGTTGCGTGCCTCGTCGAGGTGCATCGCCGGGAACATGCCGTCCTTGTACCAACCCAGGTGGCCCGAGGTCTCGAACAGGGCCGCCTTGGTGATGTGCGGCGTGTAGACGAACTCGTACCCGGCCTTCTCGTGGCGCTCGCGCGAGTAGTCCTCCATCTGGCGACGGATGATGCCGCCCTTCGGGTGGAAGATCGCGAGACCCGAGCCGATCTCGTCGGGGAACGAGAAGAGGTCGAGCTCGGCGCCGAGCTTGCGGTGGTCGCGCTTGGCGGCCTCCTCGAGCCGGGCCTGGTAGGCGCGCAGGTCGTCCTTGGTGGGCCACGCCGTGCCGTAGATGCGCTGCAGCTGGGGGTTCTTCTCGGACCCGCGCCAGTAGGCGGCCGCCACGCGCATCAGCTTCGTGGCGTTGCCGAGGAGGCGCGTGCTGGGCACGTGGGGACCGCGGCAGAGGTCGAACCAGACGACCTCGCCGGTCTTCGGGTCGAGGTTGTCGTAGACCGTGAGCTCGGCCCCGCCCACCTCGACCGACTCGCCGTCGGCGCCGAGCTCGTCGGCCGACCCGCCCTTGAGCCCGATGAGCTCGAGCTTGAACGGTTCGTGGGCGAGCAGCTCGCGGGCCTCGTCGTCGGTCACGACGCGACGACGGAAGCGCTGGCCCTGACGGATGATGCGCTCCATGCCCTTCTCGATGGCCTTGAGGTCGTCGGGGGTGAAGGGCTCCGCGACGTCGAAGTCGTAGTAGAAGCCGTCGGTGACGGGCGGTCCGATGCCGAGCCTGGCCTCGGGGTTGATCTGCTGCACCGCCTGGGCCATCACGTGCGCAGCCGAGTGCCGGAGGATGGCCAGGCCGTCGGGCGAGTCGATCGTGACCGGCTCGGCCACGTCGCCCGCGTGCAGTTCGGTCGCGAGGTCGCGGAGCTCGCCGGACACGCGGACGGCCACGACCGACTTGTCGGTGAACAGCTCGGAGCCGGTCGTCGTCGCGGTGGCCTCGACGGCCGAGAGGCCGGTCGCGGCTGAGGAGGCGGTCGGGTCGATGTCGGTCTGGTCGGACACGGCGGTGGTTCCTATCGTCGAGGGGCGGGGACCACTTTAGTCGCCGACCGACCGCCGACCGGTCGACCAGGGCCTCGACGGGCGACGAGGCCCGGGTCGGCTCAGACGGCGCGCAGTTCGGTCGAACAGGCCTCCGCCGCGACCCACGCGAGCATGCCGCACTTCACCCTCATGACGAACTTCGAGACCCCGTGGAACACGACCGCGTCGCCGAGGACCTCGTCGTCGGGCTCCCCGGCGCCCCGGGACCGCATCATCTCGCGGAACTCCCCGACGAGTGCGTCGAGCTCGGTCAGCGTGCGACCCGGAGCCAGCTGCGCCAGCACCGAGGCGGAGGCCATCGAGATGCTGCAGCCGGCGCCCTGCCAGCGGAGGTCGGCGATGCGGTCGGTCCCGGGCTCGAGGGCGACGCGGACGGTGATCTCGTCACCGCAGGTCGGGTTGCGTTCGTGGTGCTGCGCGTCGGCCCCGGGCAGCTCGCCGTCGCCGTGCCGCGCCTTGGCGTGGTCGAGGATGACCTGCTGGTACAGGCCGTCGAGGGCGGCGCTCACCGCGCCTCCTCGGCCTTATCGTCGACGGGCTCCGGGCCGACGACGCCGAAGTAGCCGCGGACCTCGGCGACCCCGGCGACCAGCCGGTCGACCTCGTCGCTCGACGAGTACAGGTAGGTGCTGGCCCGCGTCGTGGCCGTCACCCCGAGACGACGGTGCAGTGGCTGGGCGCAGTGGTGGCCGACCCGCACGGCGATGCCGCGCGCGTCGAGGAACTGGCCGACGTCGTGGGCGTGCACCCCGTCGACGACGAAGCTGGCGAGTCCCGATCGCGGCACGCCGGCGGGCGGGCCCACGACCGTGACGCCGTCGACGGCCTCGAGGCCGCGGACGAGCAGGTCGGCGAGGGCCTCCTCGTGGGCGCGCACCCGGTCCATGCCGACGGCGTCGAGGTAGCGCACGGCCTCGGCCAGGGCGACGGCCTGGGACACGGGCTGCGTGCCGGCCTCGAAGCGCTGCGGAGCGGGGAGGTACTCGGAGCCCTCCATCGTCACCGTCGTGATCATCGAGCCGCCGGTCCGGAACGGCGGCAGGGCGTTCAGCAGTTCGGCCCGGCCGTAGAGGACGCCGATGCCCGTGGGCCCCAGCATCTTGTGGCCCGAGAAGGCGGCGAAGTCGACGTCGAGGTCGTGGAGGTCGACGGGGCGGTGCGGGACCGACTGGCAGGCGTCGAGGACGACGAGGGCGCCGACGTCGTGCGCCAGCGCCACCAGCTCGGCGACGGGCGCGACGAGGCCGGTGACGTTCGAGACGTGGGCGAAGGCGAGGAGGCGCGTGCGGGGTCCGATCACGGTGGCCGCGTCGGCGGTGGTCCAGGTGCCGTCGCCGCGGACCGGCACGAATCGCAGGCTGGCACCGGTCGTCGCGGCGAGTTCTTGCCACGGGACGAGGTTCGCGTGGTGTTCGGCCTCGGTGACGACGATCTCGTCGCCGGGCGCGAGGGCGAAGCGTCGCGCGGCCTCACCACCCCGCCCGTGCGTCGCGTTCGCGACGCCGTACGCGACGAGGTTGAGGGCGTCGGTGGCGTTGGAGGTCCAGACGATCTCGTCGACGTCGGCACCGACGAAGCGGCCGACCGTCTCGCGTGCCTCTTCGTAGGCCTCGGTCGACAGGGCGGCGAGCGTGTGGGCGCCCCGGTGCACGGCCGAGTTCGTCGTCTCGAGGAAGCGCCGCTCGGCGTCGAGCACGGACGCCGGCCGTTGGGCGGTCGCCCCCGAGTCGAGGTAGGCGAGCGGCTCGCCGTTGACGTCCTGCCCGAGGAGCGGGAAGTCGGCGCGCAGACGGCGGGCGTCGTCGTCGGACAGCCCCGGACGGTGGGTGGATGGTGCGGAGGAGGTGGTGGTCACGGTGTCCCTTCCCGTCGATCGTACCGAGGCCCCCCGAGGGGCCCGGCTCCGGCCGACACGGGACGCAACGGACGACGGCCGCCCGGTGTTCCCGAGCGCACGGCTGTGACGTCCCGTGTCGTGCCCGTCGCACTCGTCGGGGGTCGGGGGCCAGAGTGGTGGCGACGAACGGAGCACCCCATGACGACCACCCCCGGCCGCATCGAGACCACCCACGCGGGAAGCCTGCCGCGCACGCCCGAGCTGATCGCCGCGAACGACGCACGCGCCCTCGGCGAGGACGGCTTCACCCTCGAGCGCACCCCCGAGTTCGACACCCTGCTGACCGACGCCGTCGTCGATCTCGTCCGGCGCCAGAGCGATCTCGGCATCACGATCGTCGGCGACGGCGAGTACGGGAAGGCCATGACGAGCGCGGTCGACTACGGCGCCTGGTGGTCGTACTCGTTCCAGAGGGTCGGCGGGCTGTCGCTGACCGGGTCGGACATCTTCAGCCAGCCGGCCGTGCGTTCCTCGCCCGGCGACGTACGACTGACGTCGTTCCCCGACCGCCGGGACTGGCGGGCCTTCCACGACGCCTACACCGACCCGACCTCGGGCATCGGCACGGGCTCGGGTGCCACGCCGTTCCCGAGCACGACGGGGCCCCTGGCCTACGTCGGACACGCCGCCATCGCCTCGGACATCGCCAACCTGAAGGCCGGGCTCGAGGCGAGCGGTTCGACCTCGGGCTTCCTCACGTCGTTGTCCCCGGGCAGCGGTGCCCGCATCGCCAACGACTTCTACGCCACCGAGGAGGAGCACATCTGGGCCTGGGCCGACGTGCTGCGCGAGGAGTACACGGCGATCGTCGAGGCCGGCCTGACCGTCCAGATCGACGACCCCTCGATCGCCGAGAACTGGGACCAGATCAACCCGGAGCCGAGCGTCGAGGACTACCGGGCGTTCACCCGCATCCGCGTCGACGCGCTCAACCACGCCCTCCGTGGCCTGCCGCCGGAGCAGGTGCGCTTCCACCTCTGTTGGGGCTCGTGGCACGGTCCCCACACGACCGACGTCGAGTTCCGTCACATCGTCGACCTCATGCTCGAGATCGAGGCCGGCTCGTACTCGTTCGAGGCGGCCAACGTCCGTCACGAGCACGAGTGGAAGCTCTGGCGCGACGTCGAGCTGCCGACCGGCAAGACGATCGTGCCGGGCGTCGTCAGCCACGCCACGAACGTGGTCGAACACCCCGAACTCGTGGCCGACCGCATCGAACGGTTCGCCTCGCTGGTCGGCCCCGAGAACGTCGTCGCCTCGACCGACTGCGGCCTGGGTGGTCGGATCCACCCGCAGATCGCGGTGGCCAAGCTGGCCGCGCTCGGCGAGGGCGCGCGCATCGCCTCGCACCGCCTGTTCGGCTGAGCGTCCCGGACCGCGTCGACCCGCGCCTCCTGGTCCCCGATCGAGGAGGCGCGGGTCGATCGTCGCGCCGACGTCCCGTCAGTCGTCGAGCGGCTTGAGCACCCGTTGCAGGAACTGCTGCGTGCGGGCCTCGCGGGGGCGGGACAGCACGTCGGCCGGGCGGCCCCGCTCGACGACGACGCCGGCGTCCATGAAGAGCAGCTCGTCGGCCACCCGGCGGGCGAACTCGAGCTCGTGGGTGACGACGATCATCGTCCAGCCCTCGTCGGCGAGTTCCTTCACGACGGTGAGCACGTCACCGACCAGTTCGGGGTCGAGGGCAGAGGTCGGCTCGTCGAAGAGCAGGAGTTCGGGCCGCAGGGCGAGCGCGCGCACGATGCCCACGCGCTGCTGCTGGCCGCCCGAGAGCTCGGCCGGGTAGGCGTCGGCCTTCTCGGCGAGGCCCACGCGCGCGAGGAGTGCCCCGGCCTCGGCCCGCGCCTCCTTCGGATCGCGTCCCTGGACGCGCACCGGTCCCTCGACGACGTTCTGCAGCACCGTGAGGTGCGGGAACAGGTTGAAGTGCTGGAACACCATCGACGAGCGGTCGCGGAGGGCGAGGAGGTCGCGCTTGCCGACCGTGGTGCCGAAGTCGATGGAGCGGCCGTCGGAGAGCGTGACGACTCCCCCGTCGGGCACCTCGAGGCTGTTGAGCGACCGCAGCACGGTCGTCTTGCCCGAACCCGAGGGCCCGATGATGGCGACGACGCGTCCGCGGCGCACCTCGAGGTCGATGCCGCGCAGCACCTCGTTCGCGCCGAACGCCTTGTGCAGCCCGCGGACGGTCAGCACGGGGGCACCGGTCTCGTCGGCCGGCCGGGGCGGGGTGACGTCAGCGGGCAACGTGGCGGTCCAATCTCTTCTCGAGGGCGTCCTGCCCGAACGACAGGATCAGGCAGATCACCCAGTAGACCAGGGCGGCCTCGAGGTAGATCAGCAGGAACTGGTTCGAGACGGTCGCGATCTGCTCTGCCTGACGGAACAGCTCGACGACGAGGATGACGCTCGCCAACGAGGTGTCCTTGACCAGGCTGATGAAGGTGTTCGACAGCGGGGGCACCGAGACGCGCGCCGCCTGCGGCAGGATGATCCGCCGGAGGGCGAGCCCCCGCGACATGCCGATCGTGTGGGCGGCCTCCCACTGGCCCTTGGGCACCGAGAGGATGGCCGCGCGGATGACCTCGGCCGCGTACCCGCCGACGTTCAAGGAGAACGCGATGATGGCGCTGGGCCACGGATCGAGCTTGACGCCGATCGACGGGAGGCCGTAGAACACGACGAAGAGCTGCACGAGCAGCGGCGTGCCCCGGATGATCGAGATGTAGACCCGGGCGATGCCCGCGAGCGCCGCTTTGCCCGACAGGCGCATCAGCGCGATGACGACGGCGATGACCAGCCCGATCGCCATCGATGCGAAGGCGAGCGGGATCGACGCGACGAGCGCCCCCGACACGATCGGCCAGAGCGACCGCCAGAAGAGGTCGAGGGAGGACTGCACGCCTACTCGCTGACGTCCTGGCCGAAGTACTTCTCGCTGATGGTCGCCAGCGTGCCGTCGGTCTTTAGCTCGGCGAGGGCGTCGTCGATCGCCGACACGAGGTCGTCGCTGCCCTTCGTGGTGACCAGGGCCGAGCGCGAGACGTCGTCCGTGGTCGCCGCGATCTTGATGCCGGCGGCCTGGTCGGGGTTGGTCTTGACGTAGTCGAGGAAGGTCAGTTCGTCGTTGACGGTCGCGTCGATGCGACCCTGCTCGAGGAGCGCGACCGACTGGGCCCAGCCGTCGACGACCTGCACGTCCGCGCCCGCGTCCTTGGCGGTCGTGTAGAAGTTGCTCGACTGCGACTGGGCCGTCGTCTTGCCCTCGAGGTCGGAGAGCGAGGTGATGTCGGTGTTGTCGGCGGCCGTGATCACGACACCGCGGCTGACCGTGTAGGGCGTCGAGAAGTCGTACGTGGCCTCACGCTCGTCGGTGATCGAGATCTGGTTCGCCACGAGGTCGAAGCGGCCGGCGGTGAGTCCGGCGAGCAGGGCGTCGAACTGCGTCTCCTCGAAGGTCGGCGTGACGCCGAGCTTCTCGGCGACGGCCGTGGCGACGTCGACGTCGTAGCCGGTCAGTGCGCCGGCCCCGCCCTCGTGGTAGGTGAACGGCTGGTAGGTGCCCTCGGTGCCGATGACGAGCTCGCCGGCGGCCTGGATGTCGGACAGGCTCTTCGCCGCGCTCGTGTCGGCGGTCGCACTGCCGGTGGACTGGACGACCCCGTCGGTGGAGGCGGGCGCGCAGGCGGCCAGCGCGATGGCGGCGGCGGCGGCGACGACGCCGACGGAGGCGAGTCGACGGACGGTGCGGACGGCGGTGATCTTCACGAGGGTTCCTTTGCTGCGGCTCGGGGGTCGGACGAGCCTCCCGACACTAACGCCGCGGGGGCGGGCGTGATTCCCGATGACTCCGCATGACCTGGCGGCCACGGAGGCCGGGCGTCGTCGCACACCCGTCGGCGTCGCCACGCGCCCGTCAGCGTCGCGCGATCGCCTCCGCCACCGAGGGGGCGCCGTCGAGTCGCACGTGCCGGTGGGCCACGTCGTCGGCCGAGACGGCGACGGTGCTCAGCGACAGCGAATGGAAGAGGTGTCCGTCGACCAGGTCGGCCCGCACGAGCGCGTCGTCGTCGTCGGTCGGCAGTGCGCTGCTCTCGCGCAGCAGGTCGAGCCACGGCGTCCAGCTGCCCTCGCCCTCGGCCCTCGTCGGCAGCGGACCGGTCGGAGGCGCGACGTCACGGAACCGAGGCAGCCAGCGGTCGACGCGCGGCACGGACCGGTCGTCGGGGGCGGCGTGCGTGAGCAGATGCACCCCGGGGGCGAGGCGGGCCGTCTCGGTGGCGGTGCCGTCCCAGACGGAGTGCACCGCGCCTCCTGCGTCGGCGGTGAGCAGGTTGAAGGTGCGGGTCGTCTGCGGCCCGTCGGGAAGGACGCCGTCGGCGGCCGCCCGGAGGGGCAGAGCACCGCGGGTGGTCCATCCCCCGGGCGGCGACGCGGGCGCCTCGTGACGGTTGAGCACGACGCTCGCCCGGCTCGGGCCCCGGGCGGTCGCCAACCAGGCCCCGCCCGCCTCGCGGTCGTGCACCCCGGTCACCCGCTCACCGAGGTCGGGCCACCAGGCGCCGGGCTCGTCCCAGGGGCGGTCGGGCGACTCGTCCCGGAGCCCGAGGAAGACGACGGGCCAGGGCGCGTCCGGCTGGACGGCGACGACGACGGTGCACATGGGGTCCTCAGGGTGGGGGCTCGTCGGGGCGGGTGCCGACGCTCGACCGCGGGATGCGGCATCGTGGTGGGCAACGCTACCGACCCGGCACCGGGTCGGCCGACCGACGCATCGATCGACGAGGCCCACCGTGACGCACGACCACCCCCGATCCTCCCCCGCCGGCGCCCCGCGTCGCCTGTCCGTCGTCGTCGGCGTCTCGGGCGGCATCGCGGCGTACAAGGCCGTCGGGGTCGTCCGCGGCCTCGTGCTGCGGGGGCACGACGTCCACGTCGTGCCGACCGAGGCCGCCCTGCGCTTCGTCGGGGCGCCCACCTGGGAGGCCACGAGCCGCAACCCCGTGCACACGTCCGTCTTCGACGACGTCGCCGAGGTGCGGCACGTGGCCCTGGGGCAGCGCGCCGACCTCATCGTCGTGGCCCCCGCGACCGCCCACACCCTGGCGAAGATCGCCCACGGGCTGTCCGACGACCTGCTCGGCACGACGATCCTCGCGAGCACCGCGCCGCTCGTCGTCGCGCCCGCCATGCACACCGAGATGTGGCGGAACCCGGCGACGGTCGCGAACGTCGACCTGCTGAGGTCGCGCGGGGTGACCGTCGTCGGGCCGGACGACGGCCCGCTGACCGGGGGCGACGTGGGGCCCGGCCGGCTGAGCGAACCCGACGAGATCGTCGCCGCGGCACTCGCCCTCGTGACCGGCCCGGGCTCCCCCGACGCCCCGCCCGCCGTCGCCCCGCCCGCCGTCGTCTCGGGTGCTCGGGACCAGGAGGCGCGGGTCGGCGACCTGGACGGCCTCCGGTTGGTCGTCTCGGCCGGCGGCACCCGTGAGCCCCTAGACCCCGTGCGGTTCGTCGGCAACCGGTCGAGCGGTACGCAGGGGGCGGCGCTCGCCCTCGGGGCGGCCCGCCGCGGTGCCCACGTCACCGTCGTCGCGGCCGCACTCGACGGAGCCGTGCGGCAGACGCTCGAGACGGAGGGGACGATCGACGTCGTCGAGGTCGGCACCGCCCTCGAGCTCGACGCCGCGATGGGCGAGCACGCCCCGGCGGCGGACGTCGTGATCATGGCGGCCGCGGTGGCGGACTACCGGCCGTCGTCGGTGGCCGACGGGAAGATCCGGAAGGACGACTCGGGCGACGAGCTGACCGTCCGTCTCGTCCGGACCCCGGACGTCCTGGCCGGGCTCGTCTCCCGTCGGGCCGTGGGGCAGGTGGTCGTCGGCTTCGCGGCCGAGACGGCCGCCGACCGGGACGAACTGCTCTCGCTCGGGCGCGCCAAGCAGCGGCGGAAGGGAGCGGACCTGCTCGTCCTCAACACGGTGGGCTGGACGACCGGCTTCGGCAGCGACGACACGGCCGTCGTCGTGATCGACGCCGACGGTGACGTGGTGTCCGAGGCCGAGGGGTCGAAGACCGCCGTGGCCGAGACGGTGCTCGACGCCGTGGTGTCCCGTCGGGTCGCGAGTCGGGGGTCGGGTGGCGGCACTCCTCCCGTGCTCCCCGGCGCGTCGACGGGAGCGGGCGCATGAGCCCCCGCGAGCAGGCCGATCCCCGCCTCGGCACGACCGTCGGCGGTCGCTACCGCCTCGACGCGATCGTCGGGCGCGGAGGCATGGGGGCCGTCTACCGGGCGAGCGACCTCGAGCTCGGCCGGGTCGTCGCCGTCAAGCTCTTCTCCTCGGATGGGCACGACGTCCACGACCTCAGCCGCCAGGTCAGCGAGGTGCGCCTCCTCGCCTCCCTCAACCACCCGGGGCTCGTCACGCTCTACGACGCCCGGGTCGAGGGCGACGGCCACGACGACGACGCCTACCTCGTGATGGAGTACGTCGACGGCCCCACCCTGCAGACCGTGCTCGCCGACTGTCCGTTGTCGCACGCCGAGGCCGCGGCGTTGCTCGGCGACGTCGCGGACGGCCTGGCGGCGGTGCACCGCGCCGGCGTCGTCCACCGGGACGTCAAGCCCGCGAACATCCTGCTCGCCGCGCCGCACCACGAAGGCGACCCCCGACGGGCCAAGCTCGCCGACTTCGGCATCGCCTACCTGATCGACTCGACGCGGGTGACGGCCACGGGAACCCTGATGGGCACCGCCGCCTTCGTCAGCCCTGAGCAGGCCGAGGGGCGTCCGCCGGCCCCCGCGTCCGACGTCTATTCGCTCGGGTTGGTGCTGGTCGAGGCGCTGACCGGGCGGCGCGTCTTCACGGGGTCGGTCGTCGAGTCGGTCATGGCCCGTCTCACCCGCGACCCCGAGATCCCGGCCTCGATCGGCTCGGGGTGGGCGGAACTGTTGACGCGCATGACCGCGCGAGCACCCGACGACCGTCCGGCCGCCGCCGAGGTCGCCCGAGCGGCCCGCACGCTGGCCGTCGAGGGCGCCGGGTCGACCGATGCCGTCACGCGCGTCATGGCCGCTCCCGACGTGCCGACGGCTGCCCTGCCCGGCGGCGACGCCCCCACTCGCGTCCTGCCCCGGAACGATGCCCGCACGCCGGTGTTCGGGGCGGGGGCGGCCTCCCGCGCCGACGCCACGGACCTGGTCGCCGACGTCACGGCGGACGACTGGACCCGGAAGCGTCGGCGTTGGCCCCTCGTGCTGGTGGCGATCGTCGTCGCCGGGTTGCTGGCGGCGGGCATCGGTTGGGCCGCCACCCGCGACGGTGGGACGGTCGACCCGACGGAGAGCACGAGTCCGAGCGTCGAGACGGATCCGTCGACGACGCCGTCCGAGTCGTCGGACGTCGACTCGCCGTCACCGTCCGACGACTCCACCGACGACTCACCGGTCGACCCGGCTCCCTCGGACGAGGTGAGCCCCACCCAGGAGGCGCCGGTCGAGCCGACGACGCAGCCGACGGTCGACCCCGTGACGCCCCCGACGGTCGACGTCCCTGGCGTCGACGTCCCCGGAGGGAACAGCGGGCCCGGCAACAGCGGCAACGGCAACGGCGGACCGGGCACCAACGGGAACGGGAACGGCCGGGGCAACGGAGTCGGTCTCGGTACGGGGACCGACACCCCCTAGAGGGATGCCGCGGGACGTCACGACTCGTCGCTCACATCGTGAGGTGGGCGGCCGGTCGGGCCTCTCGGCAGGAGAGGCGGGCCTCTGCTGAGAAAAGGAGCCCGGACATGACGAAAGCCCCGGCCGAGGCCGGGGCTTTCTGTGTGTGAGCGATACTGGGATCGAACCAGCGACCTCTTCCGTGTCAGGGAAGCGCGCTACCGCTGCGCCAATCGCTCATGTCTCAACGATCCGAGAGTCTCCCCTCGAACCGCACTATTCAATTGCAACATCGAGTCTAGACCTAGGTCTAGATCGAATGGAGGTGGAGACGGGATTTGAACCCGCGTGAACGGCTTTGCAGGCCGGTGCCTCGCCTCTCGGCCACTCCACCATACGAGTAGCCCCCCAGAGGGAGGCCACCAGTCGGTGGACCACCCTCTGGTGAGCATTACACTCGAGCGGATGACGAGATTCGAACTCGCGACCCTCACCTTGGCAAGGTGATGCGCTACCGCTGCGCCACATCCGCATTTCGCTTTGCATTTCTGCGTGCAAAAGAACAATACCCACACCCCGGGGCAGAAACCAAATCGAGGGAAGTTCGTGTCTTGATCGATCACGGGGCAGCTCACGACGGTGACCTCGACGACCGGCCGAATGGCGTTCGAGCACCGCGATGCACTAGCATCGTCGAGTCCCACACGGGCGATTGGCGCAGTTGGTAGCGCGCTTCCTTCACACGGAAGAGGTCATCGGTTCGAGCCCGGTATCGCCCACGATCACCATCGAAAGGCCCTGCTCCTGCAGGGCCTTTCGTCGTTCCTGGCCCGCGATCCCCGGCCCGGTGCCGCCGTCGGAGCATCGACGCCGCCCACTGCCGAGACGTGGCATCCTCGCCCCATGACCGACTCCCCCACCTCCCGCGCCGCCGCGACCCGCCCCACGCCCGTCCCCGACGCCGACTGGTGGCGGCAGGCCGTGGTGTACCAGGTGTATCCGCGCAGCTTCGCCGACGCGAACGACGACGGCATCGGTGACCTGGCCGGCGTGACCTCGCGCGTGCCGTACCTGCAGCGGCTCGGGGTCGACGCCGTCTGGCTGAGCCCCTTCTATCCGTCACCGCTCGCCGACGGCGGGTACGACGTCGCCGACTACCGCGACGTCGACCCCCGCCTCGGCACCCTCGACGACTTCGACGAGATGGTCGCCGCCCTCCACTCGGCCGGGCTGAGGGTCGTCGTCGACATCGTCCCGAACCACACCTCGAGCGACCACGAGTGGTTCCGTGAGGCGGTGGCGTCCGAGCCCGGCAGCGCCGCCCGTGGCCGGTACGTGTTCCGGGACGGCCTCGGCGAGGGAGGAGACACTCCCCCGTCGACCTGGGTCTCGAACTTCGGCGGTGGCGCCTGGACCCGCCTGCAGCGCCCCGACGGCACGCCCGATCAGTGGTACCTGCACCTGTTCGCCCCCGAGCAACCCGACCTCGACTGGAGCAACCCCGAGGTCCGCACCGACTTCGAACGCACGCTGCGGTTCTGGTCGGACCGTGGCGTCGACGGATTCCGGGTCGACGTCGCCCACGGGCTCGCGAAGGACCTCACCGAGCCCCTCCGCGACGCGGCCGAACGTCAGCTCCTGCCGGTCGACGGCAGCGATGCGCTCTACGACCGTGACGAGGTGCACACGATCTTCGAGGGGTGGCGCCGGGTCCTCGACGAGTACGACCCGCCCCGGAGCGCCGTGGCCGAGGCCTGGGTGCAGCCCGAGCGGGTGCCGCTCTACGCCCGCCCCACCGAGCTCGGCCAGGCCTTCAGCTTCGCCCTGACGCGCGCCGACTTCGATGCCGACCAGTACCGGACCATCATCGCGTCGACCCTCGAGCAGGCGGCCGTCAGCGGGGCGACGAGCACGTGGGTGCTCTCGAACCACGACGTCGTCCGTCACGCCACGCGCTACGGCCTGCCGAAGGGGCAGGACCTGGACGCCTTCGTGCTGAGCGACGGTCGCCGACCCACTCTGAACCCCGACGCGGGCCTCCGTCGGGCCCGTGCGGCGACGCTGCTCATGCTCGCCCTCCCGGGTTCGGCCTACGTCTACCAAGGAGAAGAACTGGGCCTCTTCGAGGTGGCCGACCTGCGTCCCGACGACCTGCAGGACCCGGTCTGGGTCCGCACGGGCCACCGGCGCAAGGGCCGCGACGGCAGCCGGGTGCCGCTGCCCTGGGACACGAGCGAGCCCGCCCTGGGCTTCGGGGACCACGCCCCGCACCTGCCGCAACCCGAGTGGTTCGAGGACCTCGCCGTCTCGGTGCAGGACGACGAGGACGAGTCCACGTTGTCGATCTACCGGCGAGCCCTCGCCCTCCGCCGCGAGCTGCAGCGGGGTGAGGCCTTCCTCTGGGCCGACGGCACCTCGGAGGACGTCGTGCTCTTCTCCCGCCACGAGGGGTGGCACTCGCTGACGAACTTCGGCGGCGGCCCGGTCGACCTGCCCACCGGGGCACGCGTCCTGGCCTCCAGCGAGCCGTTGCACGACACGCTCGCCGGCGTCACCGAGGTGCCGGGCGAGACCACGGTCTGGTTCTCGCTGACCTGAGACCCGGGCCCGGTCCGACCGGGCGAACACCCGAAGGAGGCGCGGTGCGACGCGGTCGCGCACCGCGCCTCCAGCGTTCTGCCGCGGTCGGGACGCGGAACGGCCCCAGTCCGAGGACCGGGGCCGTTCGTCGTGCGACGTGGGTCAGGCGCGCGAGTTCTCGAGGACGTAGCCCTCTTCACCGTGCAGGGCGAGGTCGATGCCGGCCACCTCGTCCTCGTTCTTCACGCGGAAGCCGATGGTCTTCTCGATGACGAAGCCGATGACGAAGGCCAGGACGAACGAGTAGAGCATGACGGCCAGGGCCGAGAGGGCCTGAATGCCGAGCTGCGTGAAGGTGCCCGAGAAGATGAGGCCGGTGTCGTTCGCGAAGATGCCGAGGTACAGCGTCCCGATGAGGCCACCGACGAGGTGGATGCCCACGACGTCGAGGGAGTCGTCGAACCCGAGCTTGAACTTGAGGTCGATGGCGAGGGCGCAGACGGCACCCGCGACGACGCCGAGGACGACGGCCCACCCCGGGGTGAGGGCGGCGCAGGCCGGGGTGATGGCGACGAGGCCGGCGACGGCACCCGAGGCGGCGCCGACCGAGGTGGCCTTGCCGTCCTTGAGCTTCTCGACGACCAGCCAGCCGAGCACGGCGGCGGCCGGTGCGGCGATGGTGTTCAGGAACGCCAGGGCGGCCACGCCGTCGGCCGCGAGCTCGGAGCCGGCGTTGAAGCCGAACCAGCCGAACCAGAGCAGCCCGGCACCCAGCAGGACGAAGGGCGGGTTGTGCGGCTTGTCGGCACCCTTGGCGAAGCCGACGCGCTTGCCGAGGACGAGTGCCAGGGCGAGGGCCGCGGCACCGGCGTTGATGTGGACGGCCGTGCCGCCGGCGAAGTCGATGACGCCCATGGCGGCGATCCAGCCACCGACGGTGTTGCCGTCGGCGTCCTTCGTGAAGTTGAAGACCCAGCTGGCGACCGGGAAGTAGACGACCGTGGCCCAGACGCCGGCGAAGATCATCCACGCCCCGAACTTGGCCCGGTCGGCGATGGCGCCCGAGATGAGGGCCACCGTGATGATCGCGAAGGTGGCCTGGAAGGCGGCGAAGGCGATCGTGGGGTAGGCGCCGGTCGGGTCCAGGCTGTCCTCGAAGGCGGCGCCGAGGCCGAGGTTCGCGACGTCGAGGCCGATCAGGCCCTGGATGCCCACGAAGCTCTCGCTCCCACCGGGGATCGAGGTCGGGTTGCCGAAGGCGATCGCGTAGCCGAAGAGCACCCACAGGACGCCGATGAGGCCCATCGCGCCGAAGCTGAGCATCATCATGCTGATGACGCTCTTGGCCTTGACGAGGCCGCCGTAGAAGAAGGCCAGGCCGGGGGTCATGAGCAGCACGAGTGCCGCGCAGATCAACATGAAGGCGGTGTTGCCTTGGTCCATGGGTGGGTCACCTCTCGAGTTTCGGAGCCGGGGAGGCACCGACGTCGAGGTCGACCGTGTGGGTTCACGGGCTGTGGTGACGAACGCTCTCGTCCGGTGCGGCCCCCAGTGTCGCGGGGAGAGGTTTCGGGCCGTGTGCGGGATTGTTTCCCCGATGTAACACGATTCGGGCGCAGGTAAACAACGTGTTACCGGATGCCCGGTGCGGGGTGGGTATCCCGTCAGAGCGAGGTCAGGGCCACCAGGCGCGACACGGCCCGCAGGTACTTCTTGCGGTAGCCGCCGGCGAGCATCTCGTCCGAGAAGACCTGGTCGAGGGGCGTGCCCGAGGCGACCACCCGGATCTGCGCGTCGTACAAGCGGTCCACGAAGGCCACGAGGCGCAGGGCGTCCACCTGGCTCGTGAGGACGTGGACGTCACGCAGCCCCACCGCGTCGAGGTCGTCGACGAGCTTCACGTACTTGCTGGGGTGGACCGTCGCGAGGTGGGCGACCACGCCGTCGAAGTCGTCGAGCGACACGGTCCCGCCGAGGGCGGCCGCCGCCGCGTCGACGTCGTCGACCACGTGCGCCCGGGCCTCGACCTCGCGACGCCGGTAGTCGTCCCCGTCGATGCGCAGGGTGAGGAACTTGTCGCTGAGCCCCTGGATCTCGCGGAGGAAGTCGGCGGCGGCGAACCGGCCCTCACCCAGGGCGTTGGGCGGCGTGTTCGAGGTGGCGGCGATGCGCGTGCCGTCGTCGGCCAAGTCGCCGAGCAGTCGGGTCATCATCATCGTGTCGCCCGGGTCGTCGAGTTCGAACTCGTCGATGCAGACCAGGGCGGCGCCCTTCAGCTGCGACGCGGCCCCGGCGTAGCCGACGGCGCCGACCAACGCGGTGTACTCGATGAAGGTGCCGAAGTACCGCCGGCCGGGCGTGCGGTTCCAGAGGGCGGCGAGCAGGTGGGTCTTGCCCACGCCGAAGCCGCCGTCGAGGTACAGGCCGGGACGCACGGCCGGGGCAGCCGGCTTCTTGCGGAACAGGCCCCTCCGCGGCGCGTCGGGACCCGCGCCTCCGAACGCCGTCACGGCGGCCACCGCCTCGGCCTGGGAGGCGAAGGCCGGGTCGGGCCGGTAGTTCTCGAGCGAGGCCTCCGCGAACTGACGAGGAGGCACGAGTTGCGTCACGATCTCGGCCCCCGTGATCGTCGGGGTGCGGTCGCTCAGCGAGACGAGGGTGCTGACGGATTCGGGGGGCATGGGCGAGGCCTCGCGGTGGGGTGGGCGGGGATCTGTGTCAGAGTCGTACGGTTCCCGGGCGACGGTCACGCGGCATGCGTAACCTCGACGGGGCCGACCAGAGGCGATCCTACGCCGCCGGGCACCACGCGTCGCCCGGCGTCGGCTCCACCCCGACCCCCGCACAAGGAGACACCATGGCCGTCGAGCACGACACGTCCGCCCGCTTCGGCGAGTACGCCCATCCCGAGCGTCTCGTCGGCACCGAGTGGCTGCAGCAGCACCTCGGCACCCCCGGGCTCGTCGTCGTCGAGTCCGACGAGGACGTCCTCCTGTACGAGACCGGCCACATCGCCGGCGCCGTCAAGATCGACTGGCACCTCGACCTCAACGACCCGGTGCAGCGCGACTACGTCGACGGCGAGGGCTTCGCCGCGCTGATGAGCCGCAGCGGCATCACGCGCGACAGCACGGTCGTCATCTACGGCGACAAGAACAACTGGTGGGCCGCGTACGCGCTGTGGGTCTTCTCGCTCTTCGGGCACGAGGACGTCCGTCTGCTCGACGGCGGCCGCGCGAAGTGGGAGGCCGAGGGACGCGACTACACGACCGAGGCGCCCGAGGTCGAGGCCACCGACTACCCCGTCGTCGAGCGGGACGACAGCGTCATCCGCGCCTACAAGGACGACGTGCTGGCGCACCTCGGCAAACCCCTGATCGACGTGCGCTCGCCCGAGGAGTTCTCCGGCCAGCGCACCACGGCCCCGGCCTACCCCGACGAGGGCGCCCTGCGGGCCGGTCACATCCCGAGCGCCCAGAACGTGCCGTGGGGCAAGGCCGCGGCCGACGACGGCACCTTCCGGCCTCTCGCCGAACTCGACTCCATCTACCGCGACGGGGCGGGCCTCTCCGACGGCGACGAGGTCGTCGCCTACTGCCGCATCGGTGAGCGGTCGAGCCACACCTGGTTCGTCCTGACGCACCTGATGGGCTTCGAGGACGTGCGCAACTACGACGGCTCCTGGACCGAGTGGGGTAGCGCCGTGCGGGTCCCCATCGTGCAGGGCACCGAGCCGGGCGAGGTGCCGGCCCGGTGACCGACGCGGCCCTGCCCGAGGCGCTCGTCGAGATCCGCGAGGAGTTCCTCGCCCTCGACGTGCGGAACCGTCTGCAGCTGTTGCTCGAGTTCTCGAACGAGCTGCCCGAGCTGCCCGCCAGGTACGCCGACCATCCCGACCTGCTCGAACGGGTGGTCGAGTGCCAGTCCCCCGTGTTCCTGTTCGTCGAGGTCACCGACGGTCGGGTGCACCTGCACGCGACGGCACCGCGCGAGGCGCCGACGACCCGGGGCTTCGCCTCGATCCTCGCCCAGGGGCTCGACGGACTGACCGTCGAGCAGGTGCTCGACGACGTCCCCGACGACTACCCGCAGACGATCGGCCTGACCGAGGCCGTGAGCCCGCTGCGCATCCGCGGCATGACCGCGCTGCTCGGCCGCGCCAAGCGTCAGATCCGCGAACGGACCGCCGTCGCGTGACGCTCCGGGTGCTGCACGCCCTCGGACGTCCCGGCGACGTCGGGCTCGAGCTCGAGATCGACGAGGACTCGACCCCCGCCCGCATCCGCGAGCTGTACGCCCCGCCGAGCGAGACGTGGCTGCGACTCAACCTGATCGCGGCGGTCAGCGGTGACGCCGCGGGGTCCGACGGCACCTCCGAGACGCTGAGCAACGCCACCGACCGCACGATCCTGGCCGCCATCCGCTCGCTCGCCGACGGTGTCCTCGTCGGTGCGGCGAGCGTGCGCGCCGAGGGCTACCGGGTGCCGAAGTCCTCGCGACTCGTCGTCGTCACGGCGTCGGGCGACCTCTCCGGCCACCGGATGGACCCGGCCGAAGCCGAGCGGGTCGTCGTGGTCTGCCCCGAATCCGCGCGGGCACGGGTCCGCGAGACCCTCGGTGAGGCGATCTGGGCGGCCGCCCGCGTGTTGTCGGCGACCGACGACGGCGGCCGGTTGGAGCCCGCCGCGATCCTCCGGTGCCTGCGCGAGCAGCGCCTCCGTTCGCTCGTCTGCGAGGGCGGCCCCTCGCTCGCCGGGCAGTTCCTCCGGGACGGCCTCGTCGACGAGCTGTGCCTGTCGACTTCGCCGGTCGTGATCGGCAGCGGCCTGCCCGTCTTCGGTCGCGAACGTTTCGACCCGGCGTCGCTCGTCCTCGGCCAACTGCTGGTCGACGAGCAGAGCACGCTCTACGCGCGGTGGTCGGTGGACGGTGGGCCCGCGAGTCGCTGACGGTCGAGCCATCGACCGATCGCCCCCTCGAACCGCTCGGGGTCGAGGTTCCAGAGCTTGGTGTGCCGGGCGACGTCGAACACCTCGAAGGTCACGATGTCGGGCCGCGCCTCGGCCAGCGCGTGTGACGCGGTGGACGGCACGAAGCCGTCGTCGTCGCTGTGCAGCACCAGCACCGGGAGGTCGAGCTCGCCCGCGCGCGAGACGAGGTCGAGCCGGTCGAAGTCGATGGGCTCGGCGCTGCCGGCCAGCCGGCAGAGCAGGGGCGACCCCAGGAGGCGCAGCACCAGACCCTGGACGACCCCCGGCACCCGCATGGCCGCGCCCTGGTAGGCGAGCGTCGTCCGCCAGTCGACGACGGGCGACTCGAGCACGAGACCCGAGACGGCGCCGCGCAGGGTGGAGCGGGTGGCGGCCTGCAACACCAGCGCCCCACCCATGGACCATCCCATCAGCACGACGGACGTCGCCCCGTGGTCGAGGGCGAACCGGATCGCCGCCTCGACGTCGCGCCACTCGGAGTCGCCCAGCGCGTAACGGCCGTCGGGCGAACGGGGCGCCTCGCCGTCGTTGCGGTACGACACGAGGAGCGAGGTGAAGCCCTCTCGCCGGAAGACCGGTGCCGCACGGATCGTCTCGGCGCGCGTCACCCCGCGACCGTGAACCCCGATCATCCACGGACCGTCGAGCCCGCCCTCGGCGGGGACCAGCCAGGCGGGCGCCGGACCGACCTCGGTGTCGACCACGACCCCGTCGGCCGTGAGGCCCGCGTCGTGCGGCGTCGGGTACAGCCAGCCGCCGATGCGACCCCGGTGGGATCGCCGCAGGCCGGATGCCTCGACTCCTTCGACGCCCCCGACGCCGTCCTCGTGTTCGACCCGACGTTCGACGTACCGGCCGTCGTCGTGCACCACCTCGCCGATGCGGGCGTGCCCTCGGCCCCGGTCGTACCAGAAGCTGTAGCGACCGGGGAGGCGCGTGTCGGGCGTCGAACGCAGGGTGATCGTCCCGGCCACGGCGTCGTGGGCCTCGATGCGCACGTCGTCGCGTCGCCTCCGGGCAGGGGTGACGATCTTCCGGGCGATGGCGACGATCCCCGAGACGAGGGCTGCGGACGACACCACCACGGTGCCCCCGACCGCGATCGAGACGACGGCGAGCGGGCCGACGCCCCGTCGACCGGTGGATGCGGGGCGGTTCACGGGCGGCTCCTCGGACGGCGTGAGATGGAGCGGGGAGACCTGTGGATCTGCTGAGCCGGGCGCGGCGTGCCGCGGGGGTCGCCCTCAGGATCGACCCTAGTCTTCCAAGGTGTCCGAGATCCCCCCGACGTCGACCCGCCCGCCCGCGTTCGCCGCGGCCGTCGAGTCCGTCCACCGTGCCGCCGCGCGGGACGCCCTCACCGTGACCGAGATCCCCGCTCCGAACGGCCTCGCCCCCCACGCCCTGGCCCTCGCCGGGGACGTCATCGGCGCGTCCGGTCGCCCGGACCCCGACCTCGGCACCGGACGCTTCGTGCTGCTCTACGACGACGACGAACCCGAGGCCTGGGGCGGACCCTTCCGGGTCGTCAGCTTCGCGCAGGCGCCCCTCGAGACCGAGATCGCCCTCGATCCGTTCGTGGCCGACGTCGCGTGGTCCTGGCTCGTCGACAGCCTCGACGCCCGCGGTGCCGTCTACGACCAGGCATCGGGCACCGCCACCAAGATCCTCTCGACCGGATACGGTGAGCTGGCCAACCACGGTGACGGGGCCCAGCTCGAACTCCGGGCGTCCTGGAGCCCCGCCACCACCGACCTGGCCCCGCACATCGAGGCCTGGAGCGAGCTGATCTGCACGCTCGCCGGCCTGCCCCCGACCGTCGAGGGCGTCACCCTCCTCGCCTCGAGGCGGGTCGGACGAGACTGAACCACCGGAACAGAACAGCGCCCCCGGAGAGAACAGCGGAGACATGACCACAGCGACACCAGACGAGGCCGCACCAGACGCGGCGGCGGCCGACGCGGCAGCACCCCACGGCTCCAAGCCGCGCGACACCCGCCCCCGGGTCTCCGTCCGACCCGTCGTCGAGACCGCCGACTCGCAGCACGGCGAGGTGACCGTCATCGACGACCGCGAGGGGTACCTGGCCGCCGTCGAGGCGATCCGCGCCGGAACCGGGCCGGTCTCGATCGACGCCGAGCGCGCCTCCGGCTATCGCTACTCGCAGCGGGCCTACCTCATCCAGGTGTTCCGACGCGGCTCGGGGGTGTTCCTCCTCGACCCACCCGCCATCGGCTCGTTCGCCGAACTGCAAGCCGTCATCGGCGACGAGGAGTGGGTGCTCCACGCCGCCAGCCAAGACCTCGCGTGCCTGCGCGAGGTCGGCCTCGATCCGAGCCGCATCTTCGACACCGAACTGGGTGCGCGCCTCGCCGGGCTCCCCAAGGTCGGGCTCGGAGCCGTCGTCGAACAGCTCCTGGGCGTCCACCTCGCGAAAGAACACAGTGCCGCCGACTGGTCGACGCGACCGTTGCCGCAGAGCTGGCTCGTCTACGCGGCGCTCGACGTCGAGCTGCTCGTCGACCTCCGGGACGCCATGGAGGCGGTCCTCGCGGACGCGGGCAAGCTCGAGATCGCGCGCCAGGAGTTCGACGCGACCCTGAGGCGGGAGGCAAAGCCCGCGAAGGTCGACCCGTGGCGTCGACTGACCGGGCTGCACAGCCTGCGCGGGTCCCGGTCCCTCGCCGTGGCTCGTGAACTCTGGCAGGCGCGGGACGACTACGCGCGCGAGATCGACACGGCCCCGGGCCGTCTCGTCCCGGACTCCTCGCTCTTGGCCGCCACGAAGGCGATGCCCACCGACAAACGGTCCCTCGCCGGCATCAAGGAGTTCGTCGGCCGGGCCAGTCGCAGTGAGCTGGACCGCTGGTTCGCGGCGATCGAACGCGGCCGTGAGACGACGGACCTGCCCTCGCACCGGGGGCCGGCGAGCGACACCCTCCCCCCGCCCCGATCGTGGGCGGACAAGAACCCGCTGGCCGACGCGCGCTACAAGGCCGTCCGCCCCAAGGTGACCGAGATCGCCGAGGGGCTCGACCTGCCGGTCGAGAACCTGCTCACACCCGAGACCCTGCGCCGGCTGGCCTGGGACCCGCCCATCCCCTTCGACGCACCGACCATCGCGGCCGCACTCGTCGAGCTCGGTGCGCGGACCTGGCAGGTCGAGGCCGTGGCCGAGGCGGTCGCCGAGGCCTTTGTCGACGCCCACCAAGAGCCCGAGGCGACGGGCGACGGCGCTTCGTAGGATTGCTCGAACGATTCTCGGGCCCCCGGCGTCGTCCCTAAGATCAGGACCAGATCCTGACACTGGAGGCACTGTGGCTGAGAGCAACGATGTCGTGTTCGTCGACGGGGTACGCACCCCATTCGGTCGGGCCGGCGACAAAGGCATGTACTGGCAGACCCGCGCCGACGATCTGGTCGTCAAAGCGATGAAGGGTCTGCTCGAACGCAACCCGTCCCTACCGCCCGAACGCATCGACGACGTCGCCATCGCGGCGACCACGCAACAGGGCGATCAAGGCCTCACCCTCGGACGCACGACGTCGCTCCTCGCGGGTCTCCCCCAGTCCGTGCCCGGGTACGCCATCGACCGGATGTGCGCCGGCGCCATGACGAGCGTGACGAGCGTCGCCGGCGGCATCGCCTTCGGCGCGTACGACGTCGCCCTCGCCGGCGGAGTCGAGCACATGGGGCGTCACCCCATGGGGTTCGCCGCCGACCCCAATCCGCGCTTCGCCGCCGAGAAGCTCGTCAGCGGCGAGGCCCTGAACATGGGCAACACCGCGGAGCGCATCCACGACCGGTTCCCCCAGCTCACGAAGGAGCGCTCCGACCGGTACGCCCTGCGGTCGCAACAGAAACTCGCAGCGGCCTACGACGCCGGCCAGATCCAACCCGACCTCGTCCCGGTGGCCATCAAGACGGACCAGGGCTGGGGGCTCGCCACCCGTGACGAGGCGCCTCGACCCGAGACCACGATGGAGGGTCTCGCCGGGCTGCGCACTCCCTTCCGGCCGCACGGCCGCGTCACGGCGGGGAACTCGTCGGGTCTCAACGACGGGGCGACGGTCAGCCTGATGGCGTCGGGCGCCGCGGCGAAGGAACTCGGGCTCACCCCCAAGATGCGCCTCGTCAGCTTCGCCTTCGCCGGCGTCGAGCCCGAGATCATGGGCATCGGTCCCGTGCCGTCCACCGAGAAGGCCCTCCGCAAGGCGGGGCTGTCGATCGACGACATCGGCCTCTTCGAACTGAACGAGGCGTTCGCGGTGCAGGTCCTCTCCCTGCTCGACCACTTCGGCATCGACGACGACGACCCGCGCGTGAACCCCTGGGGCGGGGCCATCGCCGTCGGTCACCCCCTCGCGTCCTCGGGCGTGAGGCTGATGATCCAGCTCGCCCGCCAGTTCGAGCAGCACCCCGAGGTGCGGTACGGCCTCACGGCCATGTGCATCGGCCTCGGTCAGGGCGGCAGCGTCATCTGGGAGAACCCCCACTACTCGAAGAAGGCGGCACGCGCATGAGCACGGCGACCGAACAACTGACCGAGCTGTCGGCCGACGAGGTCGTCACGCACTCCTACGTCCGCGACGTGCCGTTGCCCTCCGGCGGCCTCCTGGCCCTCGTCACCCTCGACAACGGCCGCGACCACACCCGGCCGAGCACGCTGGGGCCCGCGACGCTGCACGAGTTCGGCGCGACCCTCGACGCCGTCCGCAGCCGCGCCTCCTCGGGCGAGATCGCGGCGATCGCCGTCACCGGCAAGCCGTACTTCCTGGCGGCGGGTGCCGACCTCAGCAAGGTGAGCGCCATCCCCAGCCGCGAGGTCGCCCGCGAGCTCGCCCGGCTCGGCCACGCCGTGCTCGGCAAGCTGCACGACGCCCCGGTGCCCACGTTCGTCTTCGTCAACGGGCTCGCCCTGGGCGGTGGCGTCGAGATCGGGCTGCACGCCGACTACCGCACGGTCGACTCGTCGGCCGCCGCCATCGCCCTGCCGGAGGTCTTCCTCGGCATCATCCCCGGGTGGGGTGGCGCCTGGTTGTTGCCGAACCTGATCGGCATCGAGAACGCCCTCAAGGTCGTCATCGAGAACCCCCTGAAGAACAACCGCACCCTGAAGCCCGCCCAGGCGCTCGAACTCGGCATCGTCGACGCGATGTTCGGCCCCGCGTCCTTCCTCGAGGACAGCATCCGGTGGACCGACGGCGTGCTGACCGGCCGCGTCACCGTCAAGCGGCCGAACGTCCCGGGCAGGCTCGAGCGTGCCGTCAAGTGGGACGTCGCGATCTCGGTGGCGCGCAAGTCGCTCGAGTCGAAGATCGGCACCGTCGCGAAGTCGCCCTACGCCGCCCTCGACCTGCTGAAGGCCGCGAAGAACACCGACCGGACGACCGGCTTCGCGGCCGAGGACGAAGCGCTGGCCGACCTCGTGGCAGGCGACCAGTTCCACGCCAGCATGTACGCCTTCGATCTCGTCCAGAAGCGGGCCAAGAAGCCCGCCGGTGCACCCTCCCCCGACCTCGCCCGGAAGATCGGCAAGGTGGGCATCGTCGGGGCCGGACTCATGGCGAGCCAGTTCGCGCTGCTCTTCGTGCGCCGTCTGCGCGTCCCGGTCGTCATCACCGACCTCGACCAGGCTCGGGTCGACGCGGCACTCTCCCGCATCAGAGGCGAGATCGACGAGTTGCAGGGCGGGGGTCGGATCTCGCGGGACGAGTCCAACCGCCTCAAGGCGCTCATCACGGGCACGACCGATCTCGCCGACTTCGCCGACGCCGACTGGGTCATCGAGGCCGTGTTCGAAGAGCTGTCGGTCAAACAGGAGGTGTTCGCGAACGTCGAGGCCGTCGTCTCGGACACGACGGTGCTGGCGACCAACACGTCGTCGCTCAGCGTCGAGCAGATCGGGGCGCGTCTCGCGCATCCCGAGCGACTGGTCGGATTCCACTTCTTCAACCCGGTCGCGGTGATGCCCCTCGTCGAGGTCGTCAAGACCCCGGCGACCGACGACGAGACGCTGAGCACGGCGATGGTGACGGCGAAGGCCCTGCGGAAGAACGCCGTCATCACGGCCGACACCCCGGGGTTCGTGGTCAACCGGATCCTGGCCAAACTACTGGGCGAGGCCATGCACGCCGTCGAGACGGGGACGCCGTTCGAGGTCGTCGATCGGGCCACGGCGCCGTTCGGCCTCCCGATGACGCCGTTCGAGTTGCTCGAGCTGGTGGGGCTGACCGTCGGGGCGCACGTCCTCGACACCCACCATGCCGCCTTCCCCGACCGGTTCTTCGCCAGTGACGGACTGCACCGCCTGGCCGAGCACGGCACGATCTTCGAACGCGACTCGAAGGGCCGTCGCAAGGGATTCGACAAGAAGGCCGTCGCCCTCGCCGCCGGACCGGGAACGGCCCTGACCGACGACGAGTTGCGCATCCGCATCGAGGACGGTCTCGCCGACGAGGTCGGGCGCATGCTCGACGACCACGTCGTGGCCGCGGCCGAGGACATCGACCTCTGCCTGATCCTCGGCGCCGGGTACCCGTTCCAGATGGGCGGGGTCACGCCGTACCTCGACCGGGTCGGTGCCTCACGTCGGGTGCGGGGACGCGACTTCCACGAACCCGCGATCCGCGGCGTCGAGTAAGACCACCCACGCCGAACGCCCCGTCTCGAGAGGGACGGGGCGTTCGACGTCTGTCGTGCGGCGTGACACCGCACCGGGGCTCAGTCGTGCCGGGCGTCCTCGTGCCGGGATGCGGCAGCGGTCTCGTCCAGTGGCCTCGCCACCGGGATTCGGCTGCCGAGCACCTGGGCGACGACGTCGCGAGCGATGTGCTGCGGCGTGAGGCCGGCCTCGTCGAGGATCTCGGCCCGGGACCCGTGTTCGAGGAACTCGTCGGGCAGTCCCAACTCGGTCACGGCCGTGTCGACGCCTGCGCCACGGAGGTCCTGTCGCACACGGGTGCCGATCCCGCCCACCCGCACGCCGTCCTCGATCGTGATGACGAGCCGGTGGGCAGCGGCCAGCTCGATGATGCTGGCCGGGACGGGGACGACCCATCGAGGGTCGACGACCGTGGCACCGATGCCCTGGGCCTCCAGTCGCTCGGCGACCTCGAGTCCGATGCCGGCCATCGGGCCGACGCAGACGATGAGGACGTCGTCGCGGCCGGTGCGTCGCAGCACCTCGACACCGTCCTCGAGTCGTTCGACGGCGTCGTGCTCGACGCCGACGGCGCCTTTCGAGAACCGGATGACGGTGGGCGCGTCGTCGACCGCCACGGCCTCCCGGAGCTCTTCGCGTAGTCGCGTCGCATCACGAGGGGCGGCCAGACGGATGTGCGGCACGATCTGCAGGAGGGCGAGGTCCCACATGCCGTGGTGGCTCGGGCCGTCCGGTCCGGTCACACCGGCGCGGTCCAGCACGAAGGTGACCCCGGCCCGGTGGAGGGCGACGTCCATCAGCACCTGGTCGAAGGCGCGGTTCACGAAGGTGGCGTACAGCGCGACGACGGGGTGCAGTCCACCGAACGCGAGACCCGCGGCACTCGTGACCGCGTGCTGTTCGGCGATGCCGACGTCGAAGACCCGCTTCGGGAACCGTTCGGCGAGCTTGTGCAGGCCCACCGGACGCAGCATCGCCGCCGTGATGCCGACGACTTTCTCGTCGTGCTCGGCGATGTCGACGATCTCGTCCGCGAAGACCGACGTCCACGACGGCGAGGTGGACGCCTCGAGGGGTTCGCCCGTCTCGGGGTCGATCTGCCCGACCGCGTGGAACTGGTCGGCGACGTCGGCGCGCGCCGGATCGAATCCCCGGCCCTTCTCGGTGATGGCGTGCACGATCACGGGCGCCCCGTAGTTCTTCGCCTGGAGCAGCGCTTCTTCCATGGCGACCTGGTCGTGACCGTCGACCGGCCCGATGTACTTGATGTCCAGGTTCGAGTAGAGGGCCTCGTTGTTCGTGAACCGGCTCAGGAAGCCGTGCAGACCACCCCGGACGCCGCGGTAGACCGCACGACCCGGATGTCCGAGTCGGTCGAAGACGGCCCTGCTGCCGACGTGGAGCTCGCGGTAGGCCTGGCGGGTGCGGACCGTGTTGAGGAAACGGGCCATTCCTCCGATGGTCGGGGCGTAGGACCGGCCGTTGTCGTTGACCACGATGGTGAGGCGACGGTCGTTGTCGTCGCTGATGTTGTTCAGGGCCTCCCACGTCATGCCCCCGGTCAACGCGCCGTCCCCCACGACGGCGACCACGTGCCGATCGTCCCGGCCCGTCAGTTGGAAGGCCCGGGAGATGCCGTCGGCCCACGAGAGCGAACTCGAGGCGTGTGAGCTCTCGACGATGTCGTGCTCGGACTCGGACCGCTGCGGGTATCCGGCGAGACCGCCCCGGAGCCGGAGCCCCGAGAAGTCCTGGCGACCGGTGAGGAGCTTGTGGACGTACGACTGGTGGCCGGTGTCGAAGACGAAGGCGTCGTGCGGCGAGTGGAACACCCGGTGCATGGCCAACGTCAACTCGACGACGCCGAGGTTCGGCCCGAGGTGGCCCCCGGTCTTCGACACTTCGGTCACGAGGAACCGGCGGATGTCGGCGGCCAGTTCGACCATCTGTTCGTTCGTCAGGCGGTCGAGGTCACGAGGCCCCGTGATCGTCTGCAGCAGGCTCATGCTGGCCTTCCCTCTCGGCCCTCTCGGGCATCCCGCCAGTCTAGGCACGCGACCGGCGAGAACGCCGTGTGACCCCCGGACGACGCGGGCGATCGTCCGGGGGCCTGGTCACTGCGGGGTCCGTCGCTCAGACCAGGCTGCGCAGGACGTACTGCAGGATGCCACCGTTGCGGTAGTAGTCGGCCTCGCCGGGGGTGTCGATGCGCACGACGGCGTCGAACTCGACCGGCTGCTTGCCCGCAGGCGAATGGGTGGTGGGGGTCGCCGTGACGTGGACCGTCTTCGGCGTCGTGCCCTCGTTGAGCTGCTCGATGCCGACGATGTCGATCTGCTCCGTGCCGTCGAGACCGAGCGACTCCCAGCTCTCGCCCTGCGGGAACTGCAGGGGAACCACTCCCATGCCGATCAGGTTCGATCGGTGGATGCGTTCGAAGCTCTCGGTGATGACCGCCTTGACCCCGAGCAGGCTCGTACCCTTCGCGGCCCAGTCCCGGGACGAGCCCGAGCCGTATTCCTTGCCGCCCAGGATGACCAGGGGCGTGCCCTGCTCCTGGTAGCGAGCACTGGCGTCGTAGATGAACGACTGCGGCCCCTCGGCCTGGGTGAAGTCGCGGGTGTAGCCACCCTCGACCCCGTCCAGCAGCTGGTTCTTGAGACGGATGTTCGCGAACGTGCCCCGGATCATGACCTCGTGGTTGCCGCGACGGGACCCGTACGAGTTGAAGTCCTTGCGGTCCACGCCGTGCTCGTCGAGGTAGTGGCCGGCCGGGCTGTCGACCTTGATCGACCCGGCGGGGCTGATGTGGTCGGTCGTGACCGAGTCGCCGAGCTTGGCCAGCACGCGGGCGCCCTGGATGTCGGTCACCGGCGTGGTCTCGATCGTCATGCCCTCGAAGTACGGAGGTTTGCGCACGTAGGTCGACTCGGAGTCCCACTCGAAGGTGGCACCCGTGGGGGTCGGCAGGGAGCGCCAGCGCTCGTCGCCGTCGAACACCCCGGCGTACTCGTGGGTGAACATCCCGGTGTCGATGGACGAGTCGATCGTCTGCTGCACCTCGGCCGCGTCGGGCCAGATGTCGCGGAGGTAGACGTCGGAGCCGTCGTCGGCGGTGCCCAGGGCGTCGTTCTCGAAGTCGAAGTTCATCGACCCGGCGAGGGCGTACGCGATGACCAGGGGCGGGCTGGCCAGGTAGTTCATCTTGACGTCGGGGTTGATGCGACCCTCGAAGTTGCGGTTGCCCGACAGGACGGCCGTGACGGCGAGGTCGTTGTCCTGCACCGCCGTCGAGATCTCGTCGAGCAGCGGGCCCGAGTTGCCGATGCAGGTCGTGCAGCCGTAGCCGACGGTGTAGAAACCGAGGTCCTCGAGATAGGTGGTCAGGCCGGCCTTCTCGTAGTAGTCCGTGACGACCTTCGACCCGGGCGCGAGGGTCGTCTTGACCCACGGCTTGGCCTTGAGCCCCTTCTTGCTGGCGTTGCGGGCGAGCAGGCCCGCGGCGAGCATGACGGAGGGGTTCGACGTGTTCGTGCACGACGTGATGGCCGCGATGGCCACGGCGCCGTGGTCGAGCGTGAAGGTCGAGCCGTCGCCGAGTGCCACGGAGGTGGGCTTGGAGACCTTGGCCGGTGCGTGCGACGTGTGCGAGATCGAGTGCGGCTGGGCGTCGTCGTCGTCCTCGGCCGTGAAGCCGATCGGGTCGGAGGCCGGGAACGTGCCCTCGACCGCGGCGTCGACGTGCGAGTGGTCCGTCGTGGCGTAGTTCTCGAGGTCGACCTCGAACTGCGACTTGGCCTCGGTGAGCTCGATGCGGTCCTGCGGGCGCTTCGGCCCGGCGATGGACGGGACGACCGTCCCGAGGTCGAGCTCGAGGTACTCGCTGAACACGGGTTCGGTCGAGGGGTCGTGCCACAGGCCCTGCAGCTTGGAGTACTGCTCGACGAGGTCGATCTGCTCCTCGGAGCGCCCGGTCAGCCGCAGGTAGTCGAGGGTCACGTCGTCGATCGGGAAGATCGCCGCCGTCGAACCGAACTCGGGGCTCATGTTGCCGATGGTGGCCCGGTTGGCCAGGGGCACCTCGGCGACGCCTTCGCCGTAGAACTCGACGAACTTGCCGACGACGCCGTGCCGGCGCAGCTGCTGCGTGATGGTGAGCACCACGTCGGTCGCCGTCACGCCGGTCGGGATCGAGCCGGAGAGCTTGAAGCCGACGACCTTGGGGATCAACATCGACACGGGCTGACCGAGCATCGCGGCCTCGGCCTCGATGCCCCCGACGCCCCAGCCGAGCACGCCCAGGCCGTTGACCATCGTCGTGTGCGAGTCGGTGCCGACGAGGGTGTCGGGGTACGCCTGCAGCGCTCCGCCGACCTCGCGGCTGTAGGTGACGCGCGCCAGGTACTCGATGTTGACCTGGTGGACGATGCCGGTGCCCGGCGGGACGACCTTGAAGTCGTCGAAGGCCGTCTGCCCCCAGCGGAGGAACTGGTACCGCTCGCCGTTGCGCTCGTACTCGATCTCGACGTTGCGTTCGAGCGCGTTCTCGGAGCCGAAGAGGTCCGCGATGACCGAGTGGTCGATGACGAGTTCGGCCGGTGCCAGCGGGTTGATCTTGGTCGGGTCTCCGCCGAGCTCGGCGACGGCCTCTCGCATGGTGGCGAGGTCGACGATGCAGGGCACCCCCGTGAAGTCCTGCATGACCACGCGCGCCGGCGTGAACTGGATCTCGGTGTCGGGCTCGGCGGCGGGCTGCCACGAGCCGAGGGCCCGGATCTGGTCACCCGTGACGTTCGCACCGTCCTCGGTGCGGAGCAGGTTCTCGAGCAGGATCTTGAGGCTGAACGGAAGCTTCGAAGAACCCTCGACCGCGTCGATGCGGTAGACCTCGTAGTCGGTGGACCCGACCGTGAGGGTGTTCTTCGAGCCGAAACTGTTGATTGCAGACACGTGCCGTCTCCCTTGCTGACTACGCCCTCATCTTGGCCGGTGCGCGCGACGCCCACCAGCGAGGTCAGCCTAAGTCCGCGGGGTGTCCCCGGGGCCGATCCCAGCGATTTGTCTCGATGTCGAGACAAAACATAGCACCAGGAGGCGCGGGTCAGGCCGAGGGGCCCCGCGCGTCGTCCGCCGCCTCGCGTCCGCGGTAGACCGTCCGCACGAGGAGCCAGGTCACCCAGAGCAACCCCGCGTAGAGCGGCACGCCCATGACGAGCTTGAGCGTCCCGAGGAGAGCGACGTCCCCGGCCAGCCACAGCGGCACCTGGACGGCGAGGCGGGCGGCGAACAGTCCGGCCCACAACCAGGTCGCCAGGACGAGGACGCGTCGTTTCGCCCGGTCCCCCCGCCAGCCCGTGCCGTCGTTCGTGAGGAGTCCGACCACGATGCCGATGAGCGGCCAGCGCACGGCGATGCTGACGAGCATCGCGGCGAGCGACGCGGCGTTGATCAGCAGGCCGGGCACGAAGTTGTTCTCGGCACGGCCGGAGAGCAAGGCGATCCCCGCGGAGAGGGCGATGCCGAAGACGCCCGCGAGGGCCTGGGCGACCGGACCGCGCTGGACCGCACGTGCGACGACGAACGCCACGGCCAGGACCAGCGGGATGAGGACCGACGGGACGACGTCCTGCGTGATCGTGTAGACGACCACGAAGCCGAGCCCGGGGACGATGGACTCGACGAGCCCCCGCACCCCGCCGATGGCCGTGAGCAGCGCCGACGCCGTCGGGACCTCGCCGGGGGCGACCTGGCCGATGCCGGCCCGTCGGGCGGCGGCTTGCAACTGGGCCGCGAGCGACACCCGGGGGTCGTCGAGCGGCGACGGATCAGCCGGATCGGGCCGGTCGTCGGACGCGGACACGTCGGGTCAGACGACCGAGGGCGTGGTGCCCGGGGCGTCGGTCGGGCCGGCCTTCGGCATCGACAGCGGGATCAGCTCGCGCGGAGGCATCGGGGTCGTCCCGCGGACCACGACGATGCTGCGGAAGAGTTCTTCGATCTTCTCGGCAGCGTCGCCTTCGTGAGCCGCGTCGCCCGCGATCACGCCGCGGAGGAACCAGCGGGGCCCGTCGACGCCGATGAAGCGTGCTCGCCGGGTCGTGCCGGGGTCACCGCCCATCACCGGGATCTCGGCGCGGACCTCGGGACCGAAGGGCCCCTCGACCTCGGCCGTCGTGCCGCCCTGCTTCTCGATCTGCTCGCTGATCTGACCTCGGATCTCGTTCCAGAGTCCCGTCGTGCGGGGCGCCGCGAACGGCTGCACCTGCAGCGTCGACTTGGCGAAGTCGAGGCCGACGGCGACGACCCTCTTGCTTCCCTCTTCGACTTCGAGTCGCAGGTGGAGCCCTTCGCGGGGAAGGATCTTGACGCCACCGAGATCGACGTACGGGCGGACGGGGTTGGCCTCGGTCTCGTCCAGCGGGCCCACCTCGGAGCGGTCCGCGGGTGCCGACTTGGAGTCGTCGAACACCTCGACCTCGGCGTCGTCGAGCGACTCGATGTCGATCTCGACGTCGGCGACGTCGGCCGACTCGACGTCGATCTCGACTGCGGCCAGTTCTTGCTCGCGGCGTTTGGACTTCCTCACGCGGTGCCTCCTGGGTTGTGTGCGTATCCGGTGGATCCGTGACCGTCGACCCCTCGGACGCTCTCGGGGAGCGTCGCGACGGGAACGAAGGTCGCGCGGACGACCGGCATGATGACGAGCTGGGCGATCTTGTCACCGACGGCGACGTGGTGCTCGGCCTCGAGGTCGGTGTTGAGCAGCGAGACCTTGATCTCTCCGCGGTACCCCGCGTCGACGGTGCCCGGGGCGTTCACGACGGTGATGCCGTGCTTGGCGGCGAGGCCGCTGCGGGGCATGACGAAGGCGGCGAAACCCTCAGGAAGGGCGATGGAGACGCCCGTGCCGACCAGGGCGCGGTGGCCGGGCCTCAATACGAGGTCCTCGGTCGAGACCAGGTCGGCGCCGGCGTCGCCCGGGTGGGAATACACGGGCACCGACATCGCCTCGGCGGCGATGAGGACGTCGAGGGTCTGGATCACGTGTCGAGGGTAGTGCAGAAGTCTGGTCGAATGGACGTCATGAACCCCTACCGTGAGCGCCTGCTCCCGCCGCTCTCCGTCTTCGTGGCCTGCGCGCTCCTCGTCCCCGCCACCCTCCTGGTCTTCCTGCCGATCAACTCGACGGTCGGCGTGGTGATGGCCGTCGTGTTCTACGCGGCCGCCGTCGTCCTGCTCATCCTGACCTCGCCCGTGCTGACGATCGACGACGAGGGCTTCACCGCGGGGCGGGCCCGTCTGTTCGCCCACGAGATCGGTGACGCCGAGGGGTTCACCGGCGCCGACGCGACACGAGAAAGAGGGCCCCGGCTCGACGCGCGAGCCTGGACCCTCTTCCGGGGGTGGGTGCGACCGGTGGTCAAGATCTCGTTGACGGACCTCGACGACCCGGCGCCCTACTGGTTGGTGTCGACCCGTCGACCCGACGAGGTCGTGCGACGGTTGGAGGCGATCAGGCGGCGCACTCCCGGCAGATAGCGCCCAGCTTGGTCTCGTGGTCGAGCTGCGAACGGTGCTTGACCAGGAAGCACTCGACACAGGTGAACTCGTCGACCTGCGGGGGGAGGACGACGACGTCGAGGTCGAGGTCCGAGAGGTCCTGCCCGGCGAGCTCGAACGAGCCCGGGTTGTCGGCGTCGTCGTCGACGACGCCGGTCATCTTGTCGGGGACCCTCTCTTTGAGCCCCTCGATCGACTCCGAGCCGTCGTCGTCGTTCTTGCGAGGTGCGTCGTAGTCGGTGGCCATGCCCATCCAGTTCTTCGGTGATTCGTGTGCCCGATTCGGCGGGTGCAGTTTGCATCACTCGTTGTCGAATAGCAAACCAGTTCCCACGGCCTTTCAGCCGCCTCGGAAGAACTGACGGCACGCCCGTCGTATTCCCGTGAGAACGGCCGCCGACGTGCGACTCTTGGCACCGGATCACGACGGTGAAAGGCGTGGAAAATGCAGGATCTCAGGGTCATAGGCGTCCAGAGCGGAGCTCTGCTCGTCGCCACCGACGCCGGTGGCGAGTACCGCCTTCCCGTCACCCACACCCTCCACTCCCAGCTGAGGGCGGCAAGCCCCGGTGATGCCCCGGTCGAACGGAAGGCCCCGCCCCGCGAGATCCAGGCCCTGGTCCGGGCGGGCAAGACTCCTCAGCAGGTGTCCGACCTGACCGGCGCCGACCTCGACTACGTGCACCGGTACGAAGGGCCGGTCCTCGCCGAGCGCGCCTTCGTGCTCGAGAGCGCCAGGGCCGTCCCGGTGTCCGTCGACGACGACGCGGCGTCCGCTGTGCAGGCGACCACCTTCGGAGCCGTCATCGACGAGCGACTGGACGGTGCCGAGACCTCGCAGCGCGACTGGAGCGCCTACAAGGACGCCGAGCACGGCTGGGTGGTCCACCTGGCCTTCGTCACGCACGAGGTCGAGCGCGACGCGACGTGGCGCTTCGACCCGAAGAAGTCGGTCCTCGCCCCCCTCGGCGGCGACGCCCACCGTCTCTCGCAGCACGGCGAGGACGTCGGTCCACTCGTCCCCCGTCTCCGGGCCGTCTCCCGTGAGCCGCGCCACGACGACACCTCGGGCCGTTTCGACAGCGGCGCCTTCCTGGTCGAGCAGGCCGACGCGGTCGAACTGCCGGCCGAGACCGCGACCGACCGGTTGCGTCCCGGCGTCCGCAGCACCGCCTCCTTCGCCGCCGCCAACCGGGCACCCGACGACGAGAGCGGGCACGACCAGACCGCGGACCTCCTCGAGGCGCTGCGACGCCGACGCGGAGAACGCGAGGCCGCCCGGTTCTCCGACGACGACGGGCGCCCGGACCACCAGGCCACCGGGGCGGTCCGCGTGATCGACGTCCCCCTGGACGACTTCGACCTGCCCGAAGGGGCCACCAAACCCACCCCCGTGCTGCCCGACCGGTCGACCCGAGGTGACGCCCCGGCGGGCGACGCACCGGTCCAGCCCACGGGCATCCGGGGCAGCCGGGGACGGGCTGGCCGACGCGAGATGCCCAGCGCGGCCCAGTCGACGAAGAAGGCGCGGGGGCGCACCTCGATGCCGAGCTGGGACGAGATCGTCTTCGGAGCGCGCACGGACGACGACCCCGCCTGACCTCAGCGGCCCGCCCCGGCGGCCACGATCACCGCCGGTAGGCGCCGAACGTCCTCAGGGGCACGAGCGTCTCGTCGTCGGACCACGATCCGTGGTGACCGACCATGGTTCCCGGAGCACCACCGCGATCTCGTCCGTCGTAGTAGGCGACGCCCCGTCGGGCGGCGACGATCACGTCGCCGATGCGGGGCAGGACCGCCGGGTCCACGGCCCCGAACCAACCGGCGTCGACGGCCTCCGACCGGGTCAACACCCAGGCTCGGTCGCCTTCGGCTGCTCGCCACGCGTCGAGCACCGCACCCCGGCGGCCCTCGTCGGCGTCGGGCTCGAGGTGCAGTTGCAAGCACCGGGGCTCCCCCGCCACGTGCCTCACCCCGTCGACCAGCGCGGGCATGCCCCCGAAGACGATGCGCCTCCGTTCGGCCACGTCGACGATGCCGTGGTCGGCCGTGACGATCACCCCGACGTCGGGCGCGACCGAGGCCTCCAGCCTCCGGACCTCGGCGTCGACGCCCTCGAGGGCGTCGATCCATTCGTCCGATTCCCAGCCGGCACGGTGAGCGATCATGTCGAGCTCGGGGACGTAGAGGTACACCAAGGAGGCGCGGGTCGAGTCGACGAGCGTCGCCGCGGTCTCGAAGCGGTCGGCCACGCTCTCCGCCACGTCGTAGGTGGCGCCCCGGAGGATGGCCTCGGTCAGGCCGGACGAGCGGTAGCGCTTGGGGCCGACGGCGTGGGACTCCACGTCGGTGGCCGTCTCGAACAACGTGGGACGCCGCTGCCACTCGTCGGGCCGCATGCGATCGTCCCACCCCGAGAGCTGCTTCACCACTCGATCGTTCTCGGGGTCGAGGGCCGAGTAGCCGACGAGGCCGTGCTCGCCGGGGAGCGCCCCGGTCGTCAGCGTCGTGAGCGCCGCTGCGGTGGTCGTGGGCCACCCGGACCACAGGCTGCCCTTAACCCCCGACAACGTCCGGGCGTGGCCCCGACGGGCGCCGAGGGCCGCCTGGCCGAGACCGTCCACCAGGACGACCACCGCGGCCCGCGCGGCGGGCAGGCGGAGCGCGTTCGGCTCGCCCCGCAGGGACGCGAGACTCGAGGGCACCACGTCGGCCAGGCTCACGGCCCCTCTGGGGCGCGCCGGTACGATGGAGGACACCGGCCCCAGTCTGGCACAGCGACGATCGGGTGCCCCGTCCACCCCGATCCGTGAGAAGTGCATGACCACCACCGAGAACACGAGCAGCTCCGACCACGGCGAACGCATCGAGGACATCGACGTCTCGCTCGAGATGCAGGGGTCGTTCCTCGAGTACGCGTACTCGGTCATCTACTCCCGAGCGCTGCCCGACGCCCGGGACGGCCTCAAGCCCGTCCAGCGTCGCATCCTCTACCAGATGTCCGAGATGGGCCTCCGGCCCGACCGGGGCCACGTCAAGAGCGCGCGCGTCGTCGGTGAGGTCATGGGCAAGCTCCACCCGCACGGCGACACCGCGATCTACGACGCCATGGTCCGTCAGGCGCAGCCCTTCACCATGCGGGTGCCGCTCATCGACGGGCACGGCAACTTCGGCTCGCTCGACGACGGGCCGGCCGCACCGCGGTACACCGAGGCCCGTCTCGCCGAGGCGTCGCTGGCCATGACCCAGGGACTCGGCGAGGACGTCGTCGACTTCGTCCCCAACTACGACAACCAGTTGATGCAGCCCGAGGTGCTTCCGGCAGCCTTCCCGAACCTGCTCGTGAACGGTGCGAGCGGCATCGCGGTGGGCATGGCGACCAACATGGCGCCCCACAACCTCGTCGAGGTCGTCGGTGCCGCCCGGCACCTGATCGACCACCCCGACGCCAGCCTGGACGACCTGATGGCGTTCGTGCCGGGTCCCGACCTGCCGACCGGCGGCACGATCGCCGGGCTGGCCGGGGTCCGCGACGCCTACGCCACGGGTCGAGGCAGCTTCAAGACCCGGGCGAGGGTCGGCGTCGAGAGCATCACCGCACGGAAGAACGGTCTCGTGGTCACCGAGCTGCCGTACCTCGTGGGGCCCGAGAAGGTGATCGAGAAGATCAAGGACGGGGTGCAGGCGAAGAAGCTCACCGGCATCACGGACGTCACCGACCTGACCGACCACAAGCACGGTCTCCGTCTCGTGATCGGCATCAAGACGGGTTTCAGCCCCGAGGCGGTCCTCGAGCAGCTCTATCGCTACACCCCGCTCGAAGACGGCTTCAGCATCAACAACGTCGCCCTGGTCGAGGGGCAGCCGCGGACCCTCGGCCTGAAGGAGATGCTCGAGGTCTACGTCGCGCACCGCCTCTCGGTCGTCACGCGTCGCAGCCGCTACCGGCTGGCCAAGAAAGAGGACCGCCTCCATCTCGTCGAGGGCCTCCTCGTCGCCATCCTCGACATCGACGAGGTCATCCAGGTGATCCGGACGAGCGACGACACGCCTGCCGCCCGGGCACGCCTGCGCGAGGTCTTCGACCTCAGCGAGATCCAGGCCGAGTACATCCTCGACCTGCAGCTGCGCCGACTCACCAAGTTCAGCCGCATCGAACTCGAAGCCGAGCGCGACGAGCTGCTCGCGGCCATCGCCGACCTCAAGGATCTGCTGGCCGACCCCGCCCGCCTCCGGGCCCTCGTCTCGAGCGAGCTCGGTGAGATCGCCGAGCAGTTCGGCACGCCGCGTCGGACCCTGCTCACGGAGGCCAAGGCGAGCGTCGCGACGACCGGTCGCGGCAGCAGGTCGGCCCCGGTGCTCGAGATCGCCGACACCCCGACCCGCGTTTTCCTCTCGACGACGGGCCGCGTCCTGCGGGTGGACCACCTCGACCCCGACTCCGCTGCCCCCACTCCCCCGACCCGACGCACGAAGCACGATGCCGTCCTCTCGTCGATCGACACGACGACGCGGACCGAGATCGGCGCCGTGACGAACCTCGGCCGCCTCGTCCGGTTCACCCCCGTCGACCTCCCGTCCGTGCCGCCCACGTCCGTCCAGCTGGGTGCGGGGGTGCCCATCCGGGACTACATCGGCGTGGTCGACAAGAAGGAGCGCGTGCTCGGGCTCGTCTCGCTGACCGCCGACCGGAGCATCGCGCTCGGCACGGCCCGCGGGGTCGTCAAACGGGTCGCGACCGGCCAGTACCCCGCCCGACCCGACTTCCCGGTCATCACGCTGAAGAAGGGCGACCAGGTCGTCGGCGTCGCCCAAGGGGTCGACGAGGACGAACTCGTCTTCGTCACGTCCGCCACGCAGTTGCTCCGGTTCACCGCCTCCGCCGTCCGGCCGCAGGGGCCCGCGGGTGGCGGGGTGGCCGGCATCAACCTTCCGGACGACGCGACCGTGATCTTCTTCGGTGCCGTGCCCGCGGGTCGCGAGGCCGTCGTCGCGACGGTCTCGTCGAGCAGCTCGACGATCGCCGGCACCGACCCCGGACGTGCCAAGCTCAGCGCGTTCGACGAGTACCCGGCCAAGGGGCGTGCCACTGGCGGCGTCCGGTCCCACTCGTTGCTGAAGGGCGAGGACGCCCTGTCGCTGGCCTGGGTCGGCCCGGCTCCCGCTCAGGCGGTCGGGCCGGACGGTTCGGTCCGCACTCTGCCCGCCGAGCTCTCACGCCGTGACGGATCGGGCACGCCCCTGGACGCGCCCGTGGGCTCGGTCGGCGCCTCGGTGGCTCACATCGCCGATTCGGCCACCGGCCTCGAGGCGGGTGCCGAACCGGTCGAGTGACCCCTCGACGGACCGACCGAGACGGCGTCCTCGACGTCGAGACAGGGCGTTCTCGTTCTCGGTGACGGCCTGCTCAGGACTCAGACGTCGATGCGGTCCCGGCTGAGACCGGCGCCGTCGATGATGAACTCCTTGCGAGGAGCCACGTCGTTGCCCATCAGCAGTTCGAAGACGCGGGCGGCGTTCTCGGCGTCGTCGACCTTGACCCGCCGCAGCATGCGGTTCTGGCGTTCCATCGTCGTGGTGCGGAGCTGTTCGGCGTCCATCTCGCCGAGTCCCTTGTACCGCTGGATGGGGTCCTGGAACTTCTTGTTCGTGCGTTTGAGCCCCGCGAGGACGTCGTGCAGCTCTTTCTCGGAGTACGTGTAGATCGTCTCGTTCGGCTTGCTGCCGGGGTGCATCACGACCACGCGGTGCAGAGGGGGGACGGCTGCGAAGACGCGACCGGCCTCGATCATCGGTCTCATGTACCGGAAGAACAGCGTCAGCAGCAGCGTCCGGATGTGGGCACCGTCCACGTCGGCGTCGCTCATGATGATGACCTTGCCGTAGCGGGCCGCCTCGAGATCGAAGGACCGTCCTGACCCGGCTCCCAGCACCTGGATGATGGAGGCGCACTCGAGGTTCGAGAGCATGTCGCTGACGGAGGCCTTCTGCACGTTGAGGATCTTGCCGCGGATGGGCAGGAGTGCCTGGAACTCGCTGTTCCGGGCGACCTTGGCCGTGCCCAGCGCGGAGTCTCCTTCGACGATGAACAGCTCGCTGTTCGCCACGTCGTTCGACCGGCAGTCGACCAGTTTGGCCGGCAGGGTCGAGTTCTCCAGGGCGTTCTTGCGACGCTGGGTCTCTTTGTGCGCCCGTGCGGCGATGCGGGTCTTCATCTCGGCGACGACCTTGTCGAGCACGAGGGCGGTCTGCGCCTTGTCTTCTCGCCGGGTCGACGTGAACAACGCGCCCAGCTCGTTCGCCACGACGTTGGCGACGATCGCGCGGACGGCCGGCGTGCCCAGGATCTCTTTCGTCTGGCCCTCGAATTGTGGCTCGGGCAGGCGCACCGTGAGGACCGCCGTCAGACCGGCCAGGACGTCGTCCTTCTCGATCTTGTCGTTGCCCACCTTGAGGCGACGGGCGTTGACCTCGACCTGCTGCCGCACGAACTTGAGCAGCCCGGCCTCGAAGCCGGTCTGGTGCGATCCGCCCTTCGGCGTCGCGATGATGTTGACGTAGCTGCGGAAGACCGTCTCGTACCCTCCGCCCCAGCGCAAGGCGATGTCGACGTCGCACTGCCGTTCGAGTTCGGTGGCGATCATGGCACCACCGTCGGTGAGCACGGGCACCGTCTCGGTGTAGGTGCCCGACCCGGTCAGACGCCACGTGTCGGTCACGGCGGTGTCGGGGGCGAGGAACTCGACGTATTCGCTGATGCCTCCGTCGAAGCGGAAGGTGCTCTCGAGGGGGAAGCCGCCGTCCGTGAGCGAACCCACGCGTTCGTCGCGCAGGGTCAGCGTCAGCCCCGGGATGAGGAAGGCCGTCTGCCGGGCCCTCGCCGACAGTTCGTCCGTCTGGAACGAGGCCCCTCGGGTGAAGATCTGGCGATCGGCCCAGTAACGCACCCGCGTGCCGGTGACGCCGCGCTTGGTCTTGCCCACTTCTCGGAGGACGCTGCCGGACACGAAGGGAGTGAACGGTGAATCGGGGGTGGGTTCGTCGACGTCCTCGAAGGTGCCGGGTTCACCGCGTCGGAACGACATGGCGTACGTCTTGCCGCCCCGGTCGACCTCGACGTCGAGCCTCTCGGACAGTGCGTTGACGACGGAGGCGCCGACGCCGTGGAGGCCGCCGGACGACGTGTAGGACCCGCCGCCGAACTTTCCGCCGGCGTGCAGCTTCGTGAACACGACCTCGACACCGCTCAGACCCGTCTTGGGTTCGATGTCGACGGGCACCCCGCGTCCGCTGTCGCGGACCTCGACGCTGTCGTCGGGGTGCAGCACGACGTCGATGGTGTCGCCGTGCCCGCCCAGGGCCTCGTCGACCGAGTTGTCGATGATCTCCCACAGACAGTGCATCAGGCCCCGGGAGTCGGTCGACCCGATGTACATGCCGGGGCGTTTGCGCACGGCCTCGAGGCCTTCGAGCACCGAGAGGTGCCGAGCCGAGTAGTCGGAGGCGGGGGCGGACGAGGTGGGGGGCATTGTTCTCCTGAGGGGCCCGCCGCCATCTCTCGACGACGGGAATGCGGGGAGGCGGTGACCGCGTTACAGACTACCGAGGGCCGCCGACACGGCAGTCCCGACACTCGACCGGCCCCTCGCCGCTACGCGATGAGCGAAATCCGGTGCCGATGGCACGCGATACCGACGTCGGCGTGTTTTGATGAGTGTCTCACCCACCGCACCACCGTCAGGAGGAGCATCACATGACTCAGATGGCCACCGACCAGACCGCCGTCGACGAGCTCGGCTCCCGTTACCAGTTGAGCGCCGCGGACCGCTGCGACAGCTGCGGAGCCCAGGCCTACATCCGCGCGACCATGGCCACCGGCGAACTGCTCTTCTGCGCCCACCACGGCGCGAAGTTCAAGGAGAAGCTGCAGCCCACCGCCATCGAGTGGCTCGACGAGAGTTCGAAGCTCCTCGCCCACTGAGACGCCGCGCCTCCCCGGACCACAGCCCGGGCCGGCGGTACGACGAAGGCCCCGCATCCGATCGATGCGGGGCCTTCGTCGTGTCTGCGGACCGACGTCGTCACATGGCCTTGAACGAACGCTCGAGGTTGTCGGCGATGACCTTCTGCGACGCGGCGGCGTACTCGTCGAGCTTCGCGTGCCCGGGGCCTGCCGAGTAGGAGATCATCCGGCGGCTCAGGGCGACGCGGAGCACCCGGTCGGCGAGGGCGGGGTTGAGCGGCAGGACCGGGCCCTTCAGCTGCGTGCCGAAGGAGACCCCGCGTCGGACGCCCTCGCGCCCGTCGCCGTTCCCGCCTCCGTGGACGACGGTCCCGAAGGCCTCCGCGTCCACGCCGAGTTCGAGATGCGCGGCATGATCCTCGAAACCGAAGAGGGTGACCTCGTCGCCCTGGTAGTCGGTCGTCACCTGCAGGTAGTTCGTCCGTCGCGGAGCCCCGCGGCGGACCACGGCGTCGAAGAAACCGACTCCCTCGACCGTCGCCCCGTCGACGTCCTCGACGCCCCGACTGAGGAGCTCGAGACCGCCCCCCACCGCCACGACCGGCACACCGGACGCCGCGAACGACTCGAGCGCCGGCGCGAGGCGGCGAGCATCGGCGGCGACGGCTCGCACGCCGGACAGGGGGCCGTGCCCCACGACGACCACGTCGGCGACGGTCGGCACGTCGTCGCCCACGCGGTACTCGAGCACGCGGCTGTCGATCCCGGCTCGGTGCGCGCGCACCGAGAGCGACGTCACGTTGCCCCGATCGCCGCTCACGCCGAGCTCTTCCGGGTAGAGGTGGACGATTCGGAGGACGTCGTCGCTCACGCGGTCTTCTCCAGGTCGGGGTGGCCGAGGATGCGACGGGCCAGCATCATCTGCTCGTAGTTCGTCACGAAGTGCTTAGTCTTGTCGCTCGGGGACGGAAGGGCTCGCATCAGACGGATGGCCTTCGAGATGTCTTCTTCGATCACGTGGACCGGGATGCCCTCGTGCTCGAGCCTCAAGGCCAACTGCCAGGCCTTAGCGCCGGCGAGGACGTCGACGTGGTCGAGGTGCGAGAAGTCGATGTCGTAGATCCACGAGATGTCGGGCGTGCCCTCGTCGATGGCCAACATGACCTGCTCGACGCCCTGCGGGAGTGCGTCGAGGTTCATCTGGAGGCTCGCCGCGTTCTTGAACATGATGAACTCGGCTTCGTCGGCGCCGAGGGACATGCGCTCACCACGACCGTAGGCCGGCTTCATGCTCTCGAACGCCCGCCGGACGGCGGCCGGGTCGACCGGGTGCCCCAGGACGACCGAGGCCGTCTGGAGCGCCGCTGCCGCGTCGACCGCGTAGTGGAGACCACGGGCCGGCAGCCGGACGTCGATCGGAGTGCCCGAGACCGTGATGGTGGCACCCGTGCCCGTAAGCGCGGTCACCTCGGTCTCCGCGGTCAACGAGGAGTCGGCCTCACGGCTGAAGTCGTGCGCGTTCTGCAGGCCGTTGGGTGACGCGGAGACGACCTCGGAGGAAGCGCCGAACCGGGTCACCGTCTGGCGACCGACCGGCTGGTAGGGGCCGAGGTGCTGGTCGTCGCGGTTCGTGACGACCGCGACCGTCGCCTCGGCGGCGGTGTCGGTCATCATCGTGCCGACCCGCTCGGTCTCGAAGAACCGGTACAACTGGTCGACCTGCACGTTGAGCATGAGCACCGTGGAGGGGTGCAGGGACTTCGTCAACTCGACCGCGAAGGCCTCGTCGACCTCGATCACCCCGATGTCGTCACGGACGCGACCGAAGGGCGTCACCTCACGGAGGAAGGCCGACGCGATGCCCTGCGGGAGGTTGGCACCCGTGGGGTTCGTGAACACCCTCAACCCGTGGGCACGAAGCGTCTCGGTGAGCATCATCGTGGTCGTCGACTTGCCGTTCGACCCGAGCACGAACACGACACCGCGATCGAACTGGGACGACACATGGGTGAGGAAGTCGGGCGCGAGCTTCAGGACCGTCTGCCCCGGGTACGCCGACCCGCCACCACGCAACCGGGCGACCGCCCGGACGAGACGGCCGGCCAGCACGGGGACCAGGTAACGCACGGGCCTACTCGAGGTAGTCGCGGAGCGACTGTGAACGCGACGGGTGGCGGAGTTTCGCCATCGTCTTGGACTCGATCTGGCGGATGCGCTCGCGCGTCACGCCGAACGTGTCACCGATCTGGTCGAGGGTCTTCGGCATGCCGTCACCGAGCCCGAAGCGCATGCGAATGACACCGGCCTCGCGCTCGGACAGGCTGTCGAGCAGCGATTCGAGCTGTTTCTGCAGCATCGTGAACCCGACGGCGTCGGCCGGCACGACGGCCTCGGTGTCCTCGATGAGGTCGCCGAACTCGCTGTCGCCGTCCTCACCCAGGGGCGTGTGGAGCGAGATGGGCTCGCGGCCGTACTTCTGGACCTCGACGACCTTCTCGGGCGTCATGTCGAGTTCACGCGAGAGCTCTTCGGGCGTGGGCTCGCGTCCCAGGTCTTGCAGCATCTGACGCTGGACACGGGCGAGCTTGTTGATGACCTCGACCATGTGCACCGGGATGCGGATGGTGCGAGCCTGGTCCGCCATGGCCCGCGTGATGGCCTGACGGATCCACCAGGTGGCGTAGGTGGAGAACTTGAAGCCCTTGGTGTAGTCGAACTTTTCGACGGCGCGGATCAGGCCGAGGTTTCCCTCTTGGATCAGGTCGAGGAACTGCATGCCACGGCCCGTGTAACGCTTGGCGAGGCTGACCACGAGTCGGAGGTTGGCACCGAGCAGGTGGCTCTTGGCCCGCTGACCGTCGCGCGACACCCAGCGCAGCTCACGCTCGAGCTCGCGGCTCAGGCCGGTGCTGTTCGCGAGCTTGTCGTCGGCGAAGAGACCCGCCTCGATCCGCATGGCGAGCTCGACCTCTTCGGCCGCGTTCAACAGGGCGACCTTGCCGATCTGCTTCAGGTAGTCCTTGACGGGGTCGGCCGTCGCACCCGTGATCGTCGTCGAGTAGACGGGCATCTCGTCGTCGTCGTCCTGCGAGATGACGAGCGCGCCGGTGGGGAGGATCTCGGGGACGGGCTTGGCGCCCTCGCCGTCCGCGTCGTCGGCGGCAGCCGGGTCGACCGCGGCCTCGGCGTCGACCTCGTCGTCGGCGGGTTCGGCTGCGGCGGCCTTCTTGGCCGCGGCGGTCTTGGCCGGAGCCTTCGTCGCCGCCTTCTTGGCGGGAGCCCTCTTGGCCGGCGCCTTCTTGGCGGGAGGAGCCGTGGTCTCGGCCTCGACGGCCGTGTCGTCGGTCACGGCCTCGTCGGGGGCCGTGGTCGCCTTGCTTCGTGTAGCCATGCGAACACCTTTCAGTTCTCGGTACGTTCCGGACCGGACGCGATCGTCGCGTTCACGTGCGCCGGTGGGGACGTCGACCGGCACTGGGCGTCGGCCGAATTCGGGCAGTACTAGGACCCATGTCAAGTCCTCGATCGAATGCGCGTCGACGACGTCGACGCGGTAACTCGATCGATGGACATGAACGGGTCCGTATCCCATTATTGCACGTCCGACCGGTGCCGAGCGACAAGGGCGACCTCAGGCGGTCGGTCCCCTCCGGGCCCGGGTGCGTGCGGCATGCCATCTCTTGTTGAGGGCAACCCAGAGCGGCGCCACCTCTATTCCTTCCTCCAGCCGCAGGCCCCGGCGGGTGCGCCGACGCTCGACGAGCAGAGCCACCACGCCACCGCCGATCACCACGTACTGCACGAGCAGCGCGATGCGGAACGACTCGAACGCGAAGAGGTCGCTCGGCTGACCCGAGGCGATGCGGGCGGCATCGAGTCGATCGAGCACGACGCCGATGAGGAACATCATCACGAAGCTCGCCAGGAAGCCACCGACGTTGACCACCCCGTTGGCCACGCCGAGGCTGCGAAGCGGGTTGAAGGTCCGCGCGAAGTCGAAGCCGATCAGGGAACCGGGCCCGCCCACTCCGAGCACGACCACGAGCACGTAGGCGAGCCAGTGCGGGGGTGTCCCCGGCCACGCGAGCAGAGTCGTCCAGACCACGGCCAGCACCGTGACGATGCCGAGGACCAGGTTGGAGCGTCGCATCGGGTACCGGGCGACCAGCACCCCGAGGACCGGCCCCGCCACGACACCGGACAGCACGAGGAGGGAGAGCATGCCGGAGGCCTCGGCGGTCGTGAAGCCCAGACCGCCCACCAACAGGGGAACGCCCCACAGCAGGCTGAAGACCGTGCCCGACGACTGCGTCACGAAGTGCGACCAGAACCCCAGCCGGGTACCGGGACGCCGGACGCTCTGTCCGAGCTGTCGCCCCGCGTCGGCCCAACTGACGACCGTCTCGGAGCGGACGCGACCGGTCGGCGACTCCTTCACGACCAGGAGCACCACCACGGCGGCCACGACCGACAACGACGCCGCGCTGAGGAAGGCCGGGCCCCACCCCGCCCCGTGCAGGACGATCGACAGCGGCACGGCCGACAGCACCTGTCCCAGTTGTCCGACGTTGCCGGTCCACTGCGACACCTGCGGCAGGATCGGACCACGGAACCACGAGGGCAGCAGACGGATCACCGAGATGAAGGTCATCGCGTCGCCGGCTCCGACCAGCACGCGGCCCACGACGGCCACGCCGATCGTCGGGGGCGAGAGCGCCACGACCAGCTGGCCCGCCGCCAGCAGGACGGCCCCTGCGACGATGAGCCTCTTGGGCCCCACCCGGTCGAGCAGGACCCCGACCGGGATCTGCAGCCCGGCGTAGACGACGAGTTGGACGACGGCCAGGGTCGACAGGGTGGAGGCCGAGACGCCGAAGAGCTGCTGGGCCTCGACGCCCGAGACGCCGAGCGACGACCGCTGCAGGACGGCGACGACGTAGGCGAAGACGGCGGCGCCCCAGACGAGCCAGGCGCGTGCGGAGTTCACCCCGTGACCCTAGCCGACCGGGCGCCGGACGCCGGCCCGCGCCTCCTGCGTCCGCGGATCGGAACGGACCCGGGAGGTGCGGTGCCGGTCAGGCGCGGTCGTCGCCCTCGCCGTCGACCCGCCGTGTGGCGAGGAACTTCTCGAGTTCGGCCGCCAGTGCGTCGGCCGTGGGCACCTGGCCGTCCTGGTCGGTCAACGGCGACGGCAGCGGGTTTCCCTGCATGTAGGTGTCGTGACGTTCCTCGAGCGTGGCGACCAGGCGCGAGAGCTCGTGGTTGCCGGCAACCTGCTCGTCGACCTTGACCATGAAGTCACGACCCTCTTCGCGGAGGCGGTCGGTCGGGAAGATCAGACCCGTCGCGGCACTGATGCTCGACAGTGCCGCCACGGCGGCGTCGGGGAACTCGGTGTCGGCCAGGTAGTGCGGGACGAGCAGGACGAAGCCCGCCGTGGGGTGACCCGTCTCGCCGAGCCGGTGTTCGACGAGGTGCAGGGCGTTGGCGGGGGCCTGGGTCACGGGCTTCCAGACGGACATCGCCTCGACCAGGTCGGACCGGTTGCCGCTGACCGTCACGCCGATGGGACGGGTGTGGGGCACGGGCATCGGGATCGAGTGCACCCAGGTCGTGGTCGAGACGCGGTAGCGCTCGACGAGCTGCACGACGGCCGCGGTGAAGCGCTGCCACTGGAAGTCGGGTTCGAAGCCCGCCAGGAGGAGGAACCGCTGACCGAGGTCGTCGTGGACGAGGTAGAGGGAGAGGGTCGACGGCTCGATCTCGGAGATGTGGTCCTGGTCGAACGTGAAGGTCGGGCGACGGGCCCGGTAGTCGAGGAGCTCGTCGGCGTCGAACGTCGCCACGAGGGTGTGGTCGAGGGTGTCGAGGACGTACTCCGCGAGCTGGCTCACCGCCGAGCCCGCGTCGGCGAACCCGGTGAGTCCGGCGACGAGCGGGAGGCCCTCGGGCACGCCGTCGGCGTCGGGGGTGAAGTCGTAGAGAGCTGCGGGGTCGTGCATGGTCTCCATGCTAGGCACCGGTCGTCGCCAGGAGGGCCCGCGACCACGTGCCGAGAGCGAACACCACGGTGGATACGATGGATGGATGACCGTCGCCACCCTCTCCGTCCTGCCGTCCGATCCGATCACCGCCGAGGCCGACGTCCTCGTCGTCGGAGTGGTGAAGGGGGCCGACGGTCCCGAGCCGACCCTCGAGGTCCCGGGGCTCGCCGAGTCCTTCGCCGCCCTCGGTGTGACGGGCGCGCGGGACGAACTCGTCAAGGTCCCCGCGTCCGGCGTCACGGCCACCATCGTGGCGCTGGTCGGCCTGGGCGACGCCGTCACGGCCGAGAGCCTGCGCTACGCCGCCGGCTCGGCCGTCCGTCAGCTCACGGCCGTCGACCGGGTCGTCCTGGCCCTGCCCGTGGGCGACGCCGCCGACGCACTGGCCGCCCTCGAGGGCGCCGCGATCGCCTCGTACGAGTTCGACGCGTTCCGGCACTCCTCGGCGTCCGACACCCGTCGACACGCTCGCGACATCGCCCTCGCGACGGCCACGGAGGTCCAGGAGTCCGTCCTCGACCGTGCCGCCGTGGTGGCCGAGGCGGTGCACACCGTCCGTGACCTCGCCACGACTCCCCCGCAGCAGATGTACCCCCAGGCACTCGCCGACTTCGCCGTCGCGCACGCGTCGGACGACGCCCTCTCGGTGACCGTGCTCGACGAGGACGGCCTCCGTGACGGCGGGTACGGGGGCATCCTCGGCGTCGGCCAGGGCTCGAGCCGCGGTCCCCGACTCGTCAAGGTCGAGTACTCCCCCGCCGGAGCCGCCAAGCACCTCGCCCTGGTCGGCAAGGGCATCACGTACGACACGGGCGGGTTGTCCCTCAAGCCCGCCGGGAGCATGCTCGGCATGAAGGACGACATGACGGGGGCCGCCACGGTCCTCGCCGTGACGGTGGCCGTGGCCAAGCTGCGGCTCCCCGTGCGGCTGACCGCCTGGCTCTGCATCGCCGAGAACATGCCGAGCGGCACGGCGATCCGACCCGACGACGTCCTCACCATCAAGGGCGGCACGACCGTCGAGGTGACGAACACCGACGCCGAGGGCCGCCTGGTCATGGCGGACGGGTTGGTCGCGGCGAGCGACGAGCAGCCCGACGCCATCGTCGACGTGGCCACCCTCACGGGTGCCCAGGTCGTCGCCCTGGGCATGCGCTACGTCGGCGTCATGGGCAACGACGACCTCGCGTCCGAGATCGTGTCGCTCGCCGACACGGCCGGCGAGACCTTCTGGCGCATGCCGCTGGCCTCCGAACTCCGCGCGCGCCTGAACTCCGACGTGGCCGACCTCGTGAACGCGACCCCGGGCAACACGGCCGCAGGCATGCTGCTCGCCGGCGTCTTCCTCAACGAGTTCGTCGGCTCGCGGGAGGGCACGACGACGCCGATCCCCTGGGCCCACCTCGACATCGCCGGTCCGTCCAACAACAAGGGCGGCGGATACGGCTACACGGCCAAGGGCTCGACGGGCGTGACCGTCCGTACCCTGATCGAGCTGGCCGACAAGTTTTCTGCTGCGTAGTAGGGTCGAGGGGGCGGGAGAAACCCGCTGAGATCGGTCCCCCGAGAGCATCCTCCGACGCGCGTCACGACGACGCCGCCGAACGGTGCGGTCGGTTCGGGGACGGGCGTCGTCGCCACCGCGACGGCCCCGCCTCGGCGTCGGGGCACCGCGGACGCACGAGGGAGTTGCTGGGTGTCGGAACAGAATTTTGACCTGGTGGTGCTCGGTGGCGGGAGCGGCGGATACGCCGCAGCGCTGCGAGCGAGCGAGTTGGGCCTGAGCGTCGCACTCGTCGAGAAGGACAAGGTCGGGGGCACGTGCCTCCACCGAGGCTGCATCCCCACCAAGGCGCTGTTGCACTCGGCCGAGGTGGCCGACGTGTCGCGCGAATCCGCCAAGTACGGCGTCAACACCGATTTCCACGGCATCGACATCGCCGCCGTTACCTCGTACCGCGAGGGCATCGTCGCCAGCAAGTACAAGGGTCTCCAGGGGCTCGTCAAGGCACGTGGCATCACGACCGTCGAGGGTGAGGGCAAGCTCACGTCGCCCTCGACCGTCCAGGTCGGCGAGACCACGCTCAAGGCCAAGAACGTCGTGCTCGCGACGGGTTCGTACTCGCGGAGCCTCCCCGGTCTCGAGATCGGCGGCAAGGTCATCACCAGCGAGCACGCCCTCGCGCTCGACCACGTGCCGAACAAGGTCGTCATCCTCGGCGGTGGCGTCATCGGCGTCGAGTTCGCCAGCGTCTGGAAGAGCTTCGGCGTCGACGTGACCATCGTCGAGGCCCTGCCGCACCTCGTCCCCAACGAGGAGGAGTCGATCTCGAAGCAGTTCGAGCGCGCGTTCCGCAAGCGCGGCATCGCCTTCTCGCTGGGCGTCCGGTTCCAGGGAGTCGAGCAGAACGACGACGGCGTCGTCGTCACCCTCGAGGACGGCAAGACGTTCGACGCCGACCTCATGCTCGTCGCCGTCGGCCGTGGCCCGTCGACCGCCGGTCTCGGCTACGAAGAGGTCGGCATCACGATGGACCGCGGTTTCGTCCTGACGAACGAACGTCTCGCGACGAACGTGCCCGGCGTCTACGCCCTGGGCGACATCGTGCCCGGCCTGCAGCTCGCGCACCGCAGCTTCCAGCACGGCATCTTCGTCGCGGAAGAGATCGCCGGCCTCAAGCCGCAGGTGATCTCCGACGTGAACATCCCCAAGGTCACCTACTCCGACCCCGAAGTCGCTTCGGTCGGCCTGACCGAGGTCAAGGCCGCCGACCAGTACGGCGCCGACAAGGTCACCAGCTACGACTACAACCTCGCGGGCAACGGCAAGAGCCACATCATCGGGACCAGCGGCTCGGTCAAGGTGGTCCGCGTCGTCGACGGTCCCGTCGTGGGCGTGCACATGATCGGCGCCCGTGTCGGCGAACTGATCGGTGAGGCACAGCTCGCCGTCAACTGGGAGGCCTACCCGGAGGACGTCGCTCCCCTGATCCACGCGCACCCCACCCAGAACGAAGCCCTCGGCGAAGCCATGCTGGCCCTCGCGGGCAAACCGCTGCACGCGATGTAGATCCCTGGCACCATCGCTCCTGCTCAGCAGGGGCCCGCACCACCACCAGAGCAACCACAGACACACATGTCGTCAAAGGAGCCCCACAGATGAGCGAATCCGTCAACCTCCCGGCACTCGGAGAGAGTGTCACCGAGGGTACGGTCACCCGCTGGTTGAAGAACGTCGGTGACCGCGTCGAGGTCGACGAGCCGCTGCTCGAGGTCTCGACCGACAAGGTCGACACCGAGATCCCTTCGCCCGTCGCCGGCGTGATCGAGGAGATCCTCGTCGCCGAGGACGAGACCGTCGAGGTGGGCACGGCCCTCGTCCGCATCGGAGACGGCAGCGCCTCGCAGTCGCCGGCGGACGAACCGGAAGCCGCCGCAGAGCCGGAGCAGGCACCCTCGGCACCTGCCGAGCCGGAGGCCGAGGAGCCCGAGCTCCCGTCGTCCGCGGCCCCTGCCCCGGGTGAGGACTCAGCCGCCAGCGCGCCCGAGCCCGCCCCCGCGGTGGACCCCGCGCCCGCCGCACAGCAGGACGGCGCACAGCAGGACGCCGCCGGCCAGCAGCCGGCCGCCGCACAGCCCCAGGCCGCCCGGCCCAGCAGCGAGCAGCCGGCCCCGTCGGCACCGACGCCGTCGCCCGCCACGGGTTCGTCCGAGACGTCGGCACCCGCCACGCCGGCCCCGAGCAGCGGTGCGCCGGTCGGTTACGTCACCCCGCTCGTCCGCAAGCTGGCGAACGAGAAGGGTGTCGACATCTCGACCCTGTCCGGCAGTGGCGTCGGCGGTCGCATCCGCAAGGAGGACGTCCTCGCCGCCGCCGAAGCCGCCGCGACCTCGACGACCTCGGAGCCGGCCTCCTCCGGTCCCGCCCCGATCGAGGTGTCGCCGTTGCGCGGCACGACCGTTCCGATGTCGCGCCTCCGCAAGGTCGTCGCCGAGCGTGCGGTCCAGTCGATGCAGGCCATGGCCCAACTCACCAGCGTGGTCGAGGTCGACGTCACCAAGGTCGCGGCCTTCCGCGACGCCAACAAGGGTGCCTTCCTCGAGAAGACCGGCAACAAGCTGTCCTTCCTGCCGTTCTTCACCCTGGCGGCCGCCGAGGCGCTCAAGGCGCACCCGAAGCTGAACGCCACCGTCGACGGTGACTCGATCGTCTACCCCGACCACGAGCACGTGGCCATGGCGGTCGACACGGAGCGCGGCCTGCTGACGCCGGTCATCAAGAACGCCTCGGACCTCGACCTCGCGGGCATCGCCGGCCAGATCGCCGACCTCGCGCAGCGCACGCGTGACAACAAGCTGAAGCCTGACGAGCTGGCCGGTGGCACCTTCACCGTCACCAACACGGGATCGCGCGGCGCCCTGTTCGACACCCCCGTGGTCTTCCTTCCGCAGGTGGCCATCCTCGGCACCGGCATCGTCGTCAAGCGCCCCGTGGTCATCAAGGCCGACGGTTCGGAGTCCATTGCCATCCGGTCCATGGTCTACCTGGCCCTGTCGTACGACCACCGCATCGTCGACGGCGCCGACGCGGCGCGCTTCCTGGTCGCCGTCAAGGAGCGCCTCGAGGGCGGGGACTTCACGTCCAAGCTCGGCATCTGACGCCCCTCGCGTGAGGCCCGACCGGCCTCACCGATCGACGATCACGTCGCGAAGCCGCCAACCGGCCTCGGTCCTCATCACGAGGACCGAGGCCGTTTCGCCGTGCGGGCCCGTCGCCTCGAGGAACACCGTCCCCCCGGTTCGTGACATTCGTCCCGTGAGCTCGAGAGGGACCGTCGCCGCCGCGGCGAGCGAGGGGTCGTCGAGCACGTCGGCGTCCCGGAGGGCGATCGGTGAACCGGGTTGATCGACGGCGTCGAGACAACTCGGCGTGACGTCGCGCAGGCACGTCAGCCGTGCCTGCAGGAGCACCTCGGCGGCCGCACCGGCATCGTCACCCCCCACCAGGGCTTCGACCTCGCCGGGCGTCACCGCCCCGCCCGTCCGAGCGGGTGCAGGCGTGCGGGTGTCCGCGGAGTCGCCGGACGGGCTCACCGGCGCCGACGACTCGGACCCGGGCGCGACCGGACCCACCCCGTCGGACGGTCCGTCCTGACGTGGAACGTCATCACGTCCCGAGGCGGCCGGTCCGAGGACGAGAGCCACCCCGGCGACGACGACGCCCGCGGCCGCGAGCAGTCGGTATCGCCGACGGACGGCTCGCAGGGCGTCGACCAGCCGCCGTGGGCGGAGGTCGGCCACGCCCGCGATCACCCGGTCGATCGCCTCCGACTCGGGCAGGAGGGCGAGCCAGCCCGGCATGACCCGTTCGTCCGCTGCGACCGACTCGACGCGTTCGCCCTGGGGGACCTCGTCGCCCTCGACCACGGCGTCGACACTCGAGAGCGGGACAGCCTCGCCGAGGTCGAAGACCGATTCGACGAGGGACTCGAAGCTCGTCGAGTCCAGGACCGGCGGCGAGGATCGCGAGGCCGGTCGCACCGCCCGCTCGACCAGGGCCCGGGCGAACTCCGCCGCCACGGGCAGCGAGGTGCGCTCGGCGTCCGGCCCCGCATCCGACCCCGCGTCCACAGGATGGACGCCGACCAGGACGGGTGCCCCGCGGGCGTCGATCTCGACGTCGTCGACGTCCAGCGCACGCACGGCCGTGCCCCGACGGGCCAGATGCTGGATGGCGCCGAGCACGGGGACGACGAGGGTGATGACCTCCCCGGTCTCGGGCCGACCGCGGGCGGCCAGCCACGAGGCGAGTGGGTCGCCGCCGACGTCCGCGAAGACGAGCACGACCTCGCCGGACGGGTCCGTCACCACGTCGACGAGGGTGGCGACGTGGGCGTGGTCCGCCCGGGAGAAGGCGACCGCCTCGGCGACGGGAGAGCGCCCGGTCGGACGTGACCCGCGCCTCCTGAGCACGACGCGTGAGCCGTCGGGCGCCTCGGCGAGGATGCGCTCCGCCCCGCCGTCGAGGCGCCGGGAGAGCACGCGGTAGGGGCCGATCGACTCGTTCGTCATGAGGCGATGGTGTCGTCCGGTGGTCGTCGGCGCCCTCCCGCCGGGGAGCCCTGTCGACCGGCGACGGACCGGAGTCCCTGGGGAGGATTCGTCGGGACCGCCGACCCCGTATCCTGGTGCACATGGCTCGACGCACGTCTCCCGAGAACACGTCCCCGAAACCGCCGAAGGAACCCGGCCGTTTCAAGCAGATGTGGCAGGTCTTCCAGATGACCCGCCGCGTCGACAAGACGGCGCTGCCGATGATGCTGCTGGCGTTCTTCGTGCCCGTGCTGCTCGGCGTGGCCGCGGCGCTGCTGCTCACGGGTGGCAACGTGCTCGCGCTGGTGCTCTACATCGTCGTCGGTGTCATGCTCGGGTTCCTGCTGCTGCTGATCGTGCTGGGTCGGAAGGCCGAGCGCGCGGCCTACTCGCAGATCGAGGGGCAGCCGGGTGCCGTCGGTGCCGTCATGAAGAGCGGCCTGCGTCGTGCGTGGCGCGCCGCCGAGATGCCCGTCGCCGTCCAGGGGCGCAGTCAGGCCGCGGTGTACCGCGCGGTCGGCCGGCCGGGCGTGGTGCTCATCGCCGAGGGCGGCGCCGGCCAGACCCGCCGACTCGTCGACGAAGAGCGTCGCAAGGTCACGCGCATCCTGCCGAACGTGCCGGTCCACGTGCTGAACGTCGGTCCCGATGCCGACTCCGTGCCCCTCCACAAGCTCGCCGGACGCATGAACAAGCTCAAGTCGTCCATCAACCGCAACGAGGTGCTGGCCGTCAGCAACCGCCTCCAGTCCCTCGGCCAGAACGGCCTGCCCATCCCCAAGGGTGTCGACCCCTTCAAGGTGCGGTCGGGCCGTCCGCGCTGACCCGGCGACCCCCGCCTCGACGTGACGTGACGACGGCGCCCCTCCGACCAGGAGGGGCGCCGTCGTGCGTACGGGACGGGTGCTTCAGACGCGGACGAGCAGCGTCCCGGCGACGCGATCGTGCAGCCCGCGCTGATCGAGGTCCCAGACGACGGCCGGGATGACGAGCACGAGCAGCACCGACCGCAGGACCGGCCGGCCGACGCCGATGCGACCGCCCGCCATCGGCACGAGGCGCATGCCCAGGGCGAGGTGCCCGAGGGTGCCGCCGAAGAGCACCAGGAACAGGATCTGCATCAGCAGGAACACCCCGGTGATGGCCAGGCCCTCACCGCCGAAGAAGAGTGCGGCGACGGCGTAGGCGATCGCCCAGTCGACGGCCAGCCCCCCCACGCGCCGTCCGAGTCGGGCCACGGAGCGCGGCCCCTTCTCGGGCAGCCCGAGACGCTCACCCGGCCAGCGTTGCGCGCCGTCGTCGGGGCCGCCCACGGAGGCGGGACGGGAAGGAGGCGCGGTGCGATCGGGCATGCATCGAGCCTACCGAGGGGCCGAGCCGTAACATGCCCGAAACATCAGGGACACCGCAGCGAAACGGCCCCTCCGTAGCCTCGACGGAGGCTGCGTCCCGCATCCGATCCGTTCCAAGCCCATTGGAGAGACATCTAGATGTTCACTGATTCTTCCGAGGTGCTGAAGTTCATCAAGGACACCGACGTCAAGTTCCTTGACATCCGCTTCACCGATCTTCCCGGTGTCCAGCAGCACTTCAACATCCCCGCCTCCACGGTCGACGAGGAGTTCTTCTCCGTCGGACAGCTCTTCGACGGGTCCTCCATCCGGGGCTTCGCCTCGATCCACGAGTCGGACATGCAGCTCATCCCCGACGTCACGACCGGGTACGTCGACCCGTTCCGCGCCGAGCGCACGCTCGTCCTCGTCTTCGACATCTTCAACCCGCGTAACGGCGAGCTGTACAGCCGTGACCCGCGTCAGGTCGCCAAGAAGGCCGAGAAGTACCTCGCGTCGACCGGCATCGCCGACACCGCCTTCTTCGCCCCCGAGGCGGAGTTCTACATCTTCGACGACGTCCGCTACGAGGTGAAGCAGAACGCCAGCTTCTACAGCGTCGACTCCGAAGAGGGCGCCTGGAACACCGGCCGCGTCGAAGAGGGCGGGAACCTCGCCAACAAGACGGCGTACAAGGGCGGCTACTTCCCCGTCAGCCCCGTCGACAAGACGGCCGACCTGCGCGACGACATCAGCCTCAAGCTGATCGACTCGGGCCTCGAGCTCGAGCGTGCGCACCACGAGGTGGGCACCGGCGGCCAGCAGGAGATCAACTACAAGTTCGACACGATGGTCCACGCCGCGGACGACATCCTCAAGTTCAAGTACATCGTCAAGAACACCGCCGAGCAGTGGGGCAAGGTCGCGACCTTCATGCCGAAGCCCCTCTTCGGCGACAACGGTTCGGGCATGCACACCCACCAGTCGCTCTGGAACGACGGCAAGCCACTGTTCTACGACGAGAACGGCTACGGCGGCCTGTCCGACCTCGCCCGCTGGTACATCGGTGGCCTGCTCAAGCACGCTCCCGCCGTCCTCGCCTTCACGAACCCGTCGATCAACTCGTACCACCGTCTTATCCCGGGCTTCGAGGCGCCCGTGAACCTCGTGTACTCGGCCGGCAACCGTTCGGCGGCCATCCGCATCCCGATCACCGGCACGAACCCGAAGGCCAAGCGCATCGAGTTCCGCGTCCCCGACGCCGCCTCGAACCCGTACCTGGCCTTCGCCGCGCAGCTGATGGCCGGCCTCGACGGCATCCAGAACCGCATCGAGCCGCACGAGCCGGTCGACAAGGACCTCTACGAGCTGCCGCCCGAGGAGGCGAAGAACATCCCGCAGGTGCCCGCGTCGCTCGAGGGTGCGCTCGACGCGCTCGAGGCCGACCACGAGTTCCTGACCAAGGGCAACGTGTTCACCGAGGACCTCATCGAGACCTGGATCGCCTACAAGCGCGAGAAGGAGATCCTGCCCATGGCGCAGCGTCCTCACCCCTTCGAGTTCGAGCTGTACTTCGGCGTCTGACGCCGTCGCACCACGAGAGGCCCGCATCCCCCCAGGGGGTGCGGGCCTCTCGCGTCGCTGCCGCAGCGGTCCTCGGGGTGACGAACCCGCGCCTCCTCGGGGTCACCCCGGACCAGGAGGCGCGGGGGCGCACGCAGGACGGGCCGCCTCCCGAGGGAGGCGGCCCGTCAGCCCGTGCCCGACGATCCGGTCAGGCGGGTACGGCGGTCGGCGTCAGCACGCGACGCTGGGCCGGCGTGCGACGGCCGCCCAGCGGACGGACCTCCCAGCCGGCGGCCGACCAGACCTCGGCGTCGAGCACGTTGCGCGCGTCGATCACCACGGGGTTGGCGGCGAGCTCGGCGAGCCCGGCCGCGTCCGCCCCGACGAACTCGGGCCACTCGGTGAGGAGCAGCACCGCGTCGGCGTCCGTCACGGCCTCGGCGGCCGAGTCGGCGAATGACAGCGTCGGGAAGCTCCGCTGGGCCGTCTGCGTGGCCTCGGGGTCGACGACGAGCACCTGGGCGCCCCGGAGGTGCAGGGCCGCTGCGACGTTGAGGGCCGGCGAGTCGCGCACGTCGTCGGTGTGCGGCTTGAAGGCCGCCCCGAGCACGGCGATGCGTCGGTTGAGGACCGAGCCGCCGCAGGCGTCGATCGCCTGGTCGATGACCCGCTGGCGCTGGGCCATGTTGATCTCGTCGACCTGTTGCATGAGCCCGACGACGCGGTGGGCGGACAGTTCGTTGGCCCGGAACATCAGGGCACGGATGTCCTTCGGCAGGCACCCGCCGCCGAAGCCGAGCCCCGCGTTCAGGAACTTGCGTCCGATGCGGTCGTCGAAGCCCAGGGCGTCGGCGAGGGTCGAGACGTTGGCACCGGCCGCCTCGCACAACTCGCTGATGGCGTTGATGAACGAGATCTTCGTCGCGAGGAACGCGTTGGCGCTGACCTTGACGAGCTCGGCGGTCGGCAGGTCGCACGAGATGACGGGCGTGCCCGTCGCGATCGGCAGGGCGTAGACCTGACGCATCAGGGCCTCGGTGCGGACGTCGGTACCGCCGAAGACGATGCGGTCGGGACGCAGCGTGTCCTCGACGGCATGGCCCTCGCGGAGGAACTCGGGGTTCCAGACGAGGTCGGCCGAGACACCGGCGGGGACGACGCCCGCCACGATCTCGCGCAGGTGTGCCGCCGTACCGACCGGGACGGTCGACTTGCCGACGATGAGGCCGTCGTGGCTGAGGGCGGCGGCGACGTTGCGGGTCGCCTCCTCGACGTACGAGAGGTTCGCGGCGTGACTCCCCCGGCGCTGCGGCGTGCCGACGCAGATGAAGTGCACGTCCGACAGGGCTACGGCCTCGGCGAGGTCGGTGGTGAAGGAGAGTCGACCGGAACCCACGTGCTCGAGGATGAGTTCGGGCAGGCCGGGCTCGAAGAACGGCACGCGCCCCTCGGCCAGGGCGGCGACCTTGGCGGGGTCGGTGTCGACCCCGATGACGTCGAAGCCCATCTCGGCCATGGCCGCCGCGTGCGTGGCGCCGAGGTAGCCGGTGCCGATGACGCTGATTCGGGGCTTCACCGAGGTGGCGTCGGCCCCCGTCGCGGCGACGGCGGACTCGGGGGTGGTGGCGTCTTTCTTCATGATGCGCTCCTGGGGATGGGGAAGAGGCGGGAGAAGGGGAAGGTGGTGGCTGTCGTCACGGCGACGGCTGCAGGTCGTAACCGACGTCGCGTCGGGTGATCCCCGCGGTGAAGGCGGCGAGGCTGTCGGACCGGGACGTGAGGCGCCAGTCGTTGGTCGACCGCACCCCGTCCACGACCGTGGTGGCGACGAGGTCGAAGTACGAGAAGCCGATGATGTCCGCGTTCGCCGGATCGGCCAGCGCGGCGAACAGCGAGTTGAACCACTGCGCCTTCTCGCTCGTGGCCGTCGGATCCGACGAGCCACCCGTCTCGCTGGCACCGATCTCGGCGAGCAGGATGTTCTTGCCCGGTGCGATCGCCCGGAGCTGCTTCAGGGTGGCCCCGAAGGTGCTGTCGAAGGTCGGCTTGGACTTGTCGTCGTACGGCGGGCGGTAGTAGCCCGACATGCCCACGATGTCGACGTACTCGGGGCCCGGGTAGAGGGTCGCCAGGAAGGCCTCCGTGGTGTGGTTGCTCCCGCCCGTCTTGCCCGTGGCCAGACGGTCGACCCGCGTGGGCGCCCAGATCCAGGCGACCAGGTCGTTGGCCCCCTGCCGCTCGAAGAGGTCGTGGACGTGCTGCCAGGCCTTGACGTAGTCCCCGGGTCCGTTGCCGTTGACGGCGCCCTTGCTGTTGCCGTAGTCGGTGCTCCAGGGGTACCAGGTGCCGTTCATCTCGTGGTCGAACCGCAGGGCCAGCGGCATGCCGTTGGCCACGATGTCGTCGGCGTAGGTGGTCAGGTACGAGTCGAAGCTGCCGTCGATGATCTTCGTCAGGCTGTAGTCGGGCTGTTCGGGCTCGTTGTTGCCGGCCTTGATCGGCTGCGACTCCCACGTCAGGACGGGCAGCTTGCCCCGCGACCAGGACGAGCGGACGGCGTCGGCTCGGAACTCCTGGTCGAAGCCCTGGAAGTAGCCGACCATGTTGGCCTCGGAACCGACCGCCGCCTCCTGCGCGTCGTAGGTCGCCCAGTTGAACGGTGCCTGGTCCGTGAAGAGCCCGAAGTACCGCGAGTCGGGGTCGATGATCGAGGCGAGGGACGGCGTCTCGACCGTGACGGGGCCCGTGGCGCCGCCTCCGGTCGATCCGTTCGACCCCGTGCCGCCCGACCCGGAGCCGGTCGACGCGCCGGTCCCCCGACCACCGGCGGTGCCTGCGGCGCCCGACCCGGTGCCCGCGCCCCCCGACTCCGCGGCGGACTGTGCCTGGGCCAGCGCCGACTCGGCGGAGGCGAGCTTCGCCTGCGCCGCGGTCAGCTGCCCCTCCGACGTCCAGGCCTGCTGCTGCACGTCGGCCAGGGCGGCCTTGCTCTCGGCGAGCTGCTTCTTCGCGGAGACCAGCTGGTCGAGCAAGGCGGACCGGTCCGCCTTGAGCGACGAGACGTTGATCGACGGGTCGACGCCCGTGACCTCGGTGACGGCACTGCGGACGATGTTGTCGGACGGCGAGACCCAGATGAGCCACGAGATCATCGCGAGCAACACCACCACGGCGGTGGCGCCGAGCGCCGTGCGTCGGGCGTTGCCGTGCGAGGTGGCCCACCAGGCGCCGGAATGCATGTGGACGGGAGTGACGAAGTCCTGTGTCGAGTCAGACAATGAAGAAGACCTCCAGGGCGATGATGGCGGCGCCGATCAGGTACGGGAACCCGGCTTTGGGGTTGAGGCGACGACGAGGAGGCGCGGTGGCGGTGGCCACGGCGGCCACCGGTGCCGGCGTGGTCGCGCCGTCGGCCTCGGCGGCCAGGGCCGCCTTGCGGCTCCGGACGAGGACCGCACCCTGTTCGTCCGTCTCGTCGGCAGTCGAGCCGAAGTCGAAGAGCGTGTCGACCCCGGGGTCGACGCCGTCGCGGAACTGCCGTTCGAGGGCGTCGATGGGGGCCTCCTCGGCCACCTCGTCGAGCGCACCCTGCATCTCGTCGTTCGCCGCGCCTCCTGCGTAGGCCCCGGCCCGGGTGCCCCAACCGCTGGCGTGACCCATGCGGAAGAAGCCGATGACCCGGATGGGCATGAGGAAGAACGTCGACACGATGATGAACACCGGGAGGCGGAAGAAGTCCGAGGGCTTCTCGGCCAGGTGGCGCATCTGACGGATCGACATGCTGAGCACCGACGAGACCACCATGAGGACGACGATGCTGATGAGGCCGGTCTGCACGCCGTACTCCTCGAGGATGCCGCGGTACAGGTTCACGCCCTGGCCGGTGATCCCCCGGTAGATCCAGCCGCCGATGACGCCCATGAGCATGAAGGGCAGCACGATGTCCATGGCGAAGAAGAACGCGAGGAGCGGGGCGTGCCCGACCATCCACGGCATCATGCGGAGGGTGTTGTACTGGCTGCCGCGAGCCCAGCGCAGCTGCTGCTTGTAGAGCTTCTTGACCTGGAGCGGGGCGTCCGTGTAGACGAGGCTGGTGTGCTGGTAGACGGTGCGGTAGCCCTCCTTGAGCGTGAGGTTCGTCAGGGTGCGGTCGTCACTGACCTCGAGGAAAACGCCCATGAACTTCTCCGTCATGAACTTGTCCATGACCCGGACGAGGATCTCGCGGCGGAAGGCGATGGTGCGGCCCGGCAGGCAGCCGATCTGCCCCAGCACGCTCTGCGCCGGCATCGAGTAGAGGGCACGGGAATTCTCGAGCCAGTCGGCCCACCGCGTGATCCAGCTGCGCTCGGGCTCGAGGATGCGCTGGCGGGTGGTGACTCCCCCGACGTTCTCCTGGGCGAACGGACGGAGCAGCTCGGAGAGGGTGCCCGGCGTCCAGACCGTGTCGGAGTCGACCAGGACGGTGATGTCGCCCCGGCTGAGCTCGGTGCCGATCATGACGGCGTTGCGCTTGCCCGGGATCGGCGTGTGCACCCACCGGACGAGCGGCCCGAACTCCTCGCAGACGGCGGCGAGCTCGGGGTTGGGCTTGCCGTTGATGACGACGATGATCTCGCCGGGACCCTGTTCGACCATGCGGCCGATGACGTCCCGGAAGAGGTCGAGCGGTTCGTCCACGACGGGGACGACGACGCTGGTCGTGCCGCGGAACTCGCCCGTGAAGGGGCGATAGCGACGGGAGAGCAGGACCTTGATGATCCAGAGCACCCAGATGAGGGCGCTGTAGGCGGCGAAGAGGTAGATCTCGGGGTATCCGCCCGCCATGGATCGGATCTGCAGGATGAAGGTCAACACGATGGCCACCTGAGGTGTGAGAAGGGATCGGCTTCCGCAACGCTGGGGAATTGGTCTATCGGGTTGAGGGAATTCTCAGTCACTCACGGGCGGCTCACAACCACCCCCCGACCGCGGGTGGCACGACGAGCCGGTCGGGGTACGTCGGGTCGGGCAAGGTGCTGTCGACAGAAGTGCTGACACGTCGGTGAGGGCTCGACGTCCGAACAGAACCGTTCGATCGGTTCGCAGGTGGGACGGGGAGTCGCGATCCGATGCCGGATGAAAGTCCTGGTCACGAGCCCGGAATCAGCGCCCAGCACGGACTTTGCCCAATGGGCAGCGATGGGCCTCGACGCCGCCGTCGACGACCACCCCCCACCCGTGGGTCATCTGCCCGAAATGCGATGGACACGTACACAGGGGTACAACACCGCCAAACGGGGTACAGCGAAATGGCCCGACGTCGACCCGAGCGGATCGACCGCCTCCGGCGCAGCCCGGGCGTGTCGCACGTCCCGGACGGGTCAGCCGAGCGGCTCGGGTGCCTCGTCGATGCCGTAGAACTCACGCTCGAAGACGGCGCGTGACCGACGGGTGGCCGCGAGGTAGTCCTCTTCGAGGGTCGTGGCGGAGCCCGGCGGGTACTCCATCAGGCGCGCCACGCCTTCGAGCTGCCGACGGTCCCGTGGCAGGACGTCCTGCGTCCGGGACGTCCAGAGGGTGACCGCCGAGCGCGCCCGGGAGGCCATGATCCAGGCGTCGTGCAGCCGCCGGGCGTCCTCGTCGGCCACCAGGCCGGCGTCCACCGCCGCGGCGAGGGCGTCGAGCGTCGACGGGGTCCGGAGGCCGGGCACGTCCACCCCGTGCTGCAGCTGGAGCAGTTGGACGAACCACTCGACGTCGCTCAGCGAGCCCCGACCGAGCTTGAGGTGACGCGAGGGCTCGGCGCCCTTGGGCAGACGCTCGGACTCGACCCTGGCCTTGATGCGCTTGACCTCGCGGACCTGCTGCTCGGTCAGCTCGGAGGGGTACCGCACCGCGTCGGCGACGGCCATGAAGTCGTCGAGGAGCGTCTCGTCACCGGCCACCGGCCGGGCGCGCAACAACGACTGGGCCTCCCAGGTGAGCGACCAGCGAGCGTAGTAGGCCCGGTACGAGGACAGCGATCGGACCACCGGCCCGTTCTTCCCCTCGGGGCGCAGGCCCGTGTCGAGGTCGAACGGCACGAGGGCGTCGGACGTGAGTCGGCTCATCTCGGCGGCCACCGTGAGGGCACGCCGATGGGCCGTCTCGTCGCCCTCGGGAGCGCGGTAGACGTAGAGCACGTCGGCGTCGGAGCCGAACCCGAGTTCTTCTCCCCCGTAGCGGCCCATGGCGATCACGGCGAACTCGAGGTCGCCGGCGTCCCGGCGGGCGAGGGCCAACGCCCCGGTCACCGAGGCCGTCGTCACCGCGGTCAGGCCCCGGGCCAGGGTGTCGATGTCGAGGATGCCCAGGATGCCGCCCACGGCGAGCCGCAGGATCTCGCGGCGCCGCGCCTGCCGCAGGACCGTCGCCGCCGCGTCGGGCGAACGGTGCCGCGCCAGGGTGGCGGCCGTCTCGTCGAGGAGGCTCGAGAGGGAGCGGGCCTTGAGCTCCGCGTCGTTCTCGAGCCACGCCGCGGCCTCGGGGATGCGCTCCAGCAGGTCGGCGGCGAAGGTCGACGACGACAGGACGGTCGTCAGTCGGTGAGCGGCTCCCGACGAGTCCCTCAGCATGCGGAGGAACCAGTACGACTCACCGAGGCCGTCGCTCAGGCGCCGGAAAGCGAGCAGACCGAGGTCGGGGTCGGTGCCGTCGGCGAACCACTGCAGCATGGCCGGCAGCAGGTGGCGCTGAATGCTCGCCCGGCGGGAGACGCCGGCCGTCAGGGCGGCGATGTGACCGAGCGCGCCCTTCGGGTCGGCGAATCCGATGGCCGCGAGCCGCGCCGACGCCTGGTCGGAGCTGAGCGCCAGGTCTTCTTCGGGTCGCGCCGCGACGGCCGACAGGAGCGGGCGGTAGAACAGCCGCACGTGCAACGTACGGACCCGACGCTTCACCCCTTGCCACAGGTCGACGAGTTGGGCGGCGCCCGGCGCGAGACCGGTGCCGCGGGCGAGGACCCGGAGGGCGTTCTCGTCCGTCGGCATGAGGTGCGTGCGCCGGAGTCGCGTCAGCTGGATGCGGTGCTCGAGCAGGCGGAGCACGCGGTAGTCGCGGTCGAACTCCGCGGCCTCGGCTCGTCCGACGTAGCCCCGCGCGGCCAGGGCGCCCAACGCGTCGAGCGTCGAGCGCTGGTGCACGCGGTCGTCGGCCTGCCCGTGGACGAGCTGCAGCAGCTGGATGGTGAACTCGATGTCGCGCAGTCCGCCGGGACCGAGTTTGAGCTGCTGGTCGACCTCGCCCGCCGGGATCAGGGCCGTGACCCGTTCGCGCATGGCCTGGACCGACTCGACGAAGTTCTCGCGTGAGGCGGCCGACCAGACGAACGGCGCGACGGCCGCGACGTAGCGCTCGCCGAGGTCGACGTCGCCCGCGAGGGGCCGCGCCTTCAACAGGGCCTGGAACTCCCACCCCTTGGCCCAGCGCTCGTAGTACGCGACGTGCGACTCGAGCGTGCGGACGAGGGCGCCGTCCTTGCCCTCCGGCCGCAGGTTCGCGTCGACCTCCCAGAGGTCGGGTTCGACGGCGAGGTCCGAGATCGCCCGAGCCGCGTGCATCGCGAGACGGCTGCCGATCTCGACGGCCCGACCGTTCTCGAGCCCGTCGACCCCCTCGGCGACGTAGACCACGTCGACGTCGCTGAGGTAGTTCAGCTCGCGGGCCCCGGCCTTGCCCATGCCGATGACGGCGAGCCGGGTGCGCTCGACGTCGGCGGCGGGGAACGGGACCTCGCGTCGGGCCACGTCGACGGCGGCGTCGAGGGCGGCGCCCGCGAGGTCGGCGAGGGCGGCGGCCACGCGGGGAAGGACCTCGACGGGGTCGTCGGCCTCGAGGTCGAAGGACGCCAGCTGGAGCAGGTGACGCCGGTACCGGACCCGGAGCGCGACGCGCGCCTCGTCGCCGGTCAGCCCGGTCGCCGCCCGACGGACGTCGTCACGATACGTCGCGGCCGGCGGTGGTTCGTCCAGCGGTTCGAGCAGGACGCTCGCCTCGGCCGGGCGACGCGCGACGAACTCGGCGAGGCCCTCGGAGGCACCGAGGACCCTCAGGAGGCGCGGGCCGGCCTCGCCGTCGAGCAACTCGACCACGCCGGCACGATCCCGCTCGACCGATCGCTCGAGGTGCGCCAGGGCCGCGTCCGGGTCGGCCACCGTGGCGAACCACGGGACGAGGTCGCGCACCTGGGGCACCTCGGCGACGAGGCGGTCGAGCCGGTCACGCCCGGCACCGAGGTCGGAGAACCCGAGCCGCGCCAGCTCGGAGAGACCGGTCGCGGAACGGGGCATGAGGGCGGGGTGGCCGGTCGACTAGAGGATCTCGAGGTTCGAGCGCAGCTCGAACGGCGTGACCTGTGCCCGGTATTCTTTCCACTCTTGTCGCTTGTTGAGGAGCACGTAGTTGAAGACCTGCTCGCCCAGCGTCTCGGCGACGAGCTCGCTGTTCTCCATGATCGACAGGGCGTGGTCGAGGCTGGCGGGCAGCTGACGGTAACCCAGGGCACGACGCTCGGCGTCGCTCAGGCCCCAGACGTTGTCCTCGGCCTCGGCGGGCAGCTCGTAGCCCTCTTCGATGCCCTTGAGCCCCGCCGCCAGCATCAGCGAGAAGGCCAGGTACGGGTTCGCCGCGGAGTCGATGGCACGGTACTCGACCCGGCTCGAGTTGCCCTTGTTCGGCTTGTAGAGCGGGACGCGCACGAGCGCCGAGCGGTTGTTGTGGCCCCAGGTCACGAAGCTCGGCGCCTCGTCGCCGCCCCAGAGGCGCTTGTAGCTGTTGACGAACTGGTTCGTCACGGCCGTGATCTCGGGGGCGTGCTTGAGCAGGCCCGCGATGAACTGACGACCGATGGTCGACAGCTGGTACTCGGCGCCGGCCTCGTAGAAGGCGTTGGAGTCGCCCTCGAAGAGCGACATGTGCGTGTGCATGCCCGAACCGGGGTGCTGGCTGAACGGCTTCGGCATGAACGAGGCGAAGACGCCTTGCTCGATGGCGACCTCTTTGATGACCGTCCGGAAGGTCATGATGTTGTCGGCCGTCGTCAGCGCGTCGGCGTAGCGCAGGTCGATCTCGTTCTGACCGGGCCCCGCCTCGTGGTGGCTGAACTCGACCGAGATGCCGAGGTCTTCGAGCATGCGGACGGAGCGGCGACGGAAGTCGTGGGCGGTCCCGCCGGGGACGTTGTCGAAGTAGCCGGCCGAGTCGACCGGCTGGGGGCCGTCGGCGCCGAGCTGGGCGCTCTTGAGGAGGTAGAACTCGACCTCGGGGTGCGTGTAGAAGGTGAAGCCGCGCTCGCCGGCCCGGGCCAGGGTGCGCTTCAGGACGTTGCGCGGATCCGCCACGGCGGGCTGGCCGTCGGGCGTCGTGATGTCGCAGAACATGCGGGCGGTCGGATCGATCTCGCCCCGCCAGGGCAGGATCTGGAAGGTCGTCGGGTCGGGCTGCGCGAGGACGTCGGCCTCGTACGAGCGCGTCAGGCCCTCGATGGCCGAACCGTCGAAGCCGATGCCCTCGGCGAACGCCCCCTCGACCTCGGCCGGGGCGATGGCGACGGACTTGAGGGTGCCGATCACGTCGGTGAACCAGAGGCGGATGAACTTGATGCCGCGCTCTTCGATCGTGCGGAGGACGAAGTCCCTCTGTTTGTCCATGCCACGGCCTTTCTGCTCCGCCACTACGGTAGTGGACATGCCCCGACTCCGCTTGGCGCTCGCGCAGACCAACCCCGTCGTCGGCGACCTCGCCGGCAACTCCGCCCAGATCGTCGAGGCGGCCCGTCGGGCCCACGCCGCCGGCGCCGACCTCCTCGCCGCGGGCGAGATGAGCGTCACGGGGTACCCGATCGAGGACCTGGCCAGCCGGCCGAGCTTCCTCCAGGCCAGTCGGCACGCCGTCGAGGTGCTGGCCGAGACCCTCGAGGCCGAGGGCCTGGGCGACCTCCCCGTGGTGGTCGGCCACGCCGACGGGCCCTTCGAGCCGCGCCTCCTGGGCACGAGCAACGCCCCGACCGCGATCGCGAAGAACTGCGCCAGCGTCCTGCAGGGCGGTCGCGTCGTGACGACCACCGCCAAGTACCACCTGCCCAACTACTCGGTCTTCGACGAGTACCGCGTGTTCATCCCCGGCGACGAGTTGCTCGTCGTCCGCGTGGCGGGCGTCGACGTCGCCCTCGTGATCTGCGAGGACCTCTGGCGCGACGGCGGCCCCGTCGAGCGCGTCCTGCACGCCGACGCGGGCCTGCTCGTCGTGATCAACGCGAGCCCGTTCGTCCGCGACAAGGACGAGGTGCGCCTCCCCCTCGTCACCCGCCGGGCCGTCGAGAACGACACCCTGGTGGCCTACGTCAACATCGTCGGCGGTCAGGACGACCTCGTCTTCGACGGCGACAGCGTGGTCGTCGACGGCAGCGGCACGATCCTGGCCCGGGCCCCGCAGTTCGACGAGCACCTGCTCGTCGTCGACCTCGACCCCGAGCCGGCCACGGACACCGAGCTGCCCGAGGGCATCCGCCGCGTCGAGCTCGACCCGGCGTCCGACGCGACCGTCGGTTCCGGTGGCTCCGGGCCGGACGCCGGGCGCGCCTCCTCGTCCCCGGTCGAGCGCGACGTCGCCGACCTGCCCGACGACCGCCAGCAGCTCTGGAACGCCCTGGTGCTGGGCACTCGCGACTACGTGCGGAAGAACGGGTTCCGCAGCGTGATCCTCGGGCTCTCGGGCGGCATCGACTCGGCCGTGTGCGCGGCGATCGCCGCCGACGCCATCGGGGCCGACGCCGTGTACGGCGTCTCGATGCCCAGCCAGTGGTCGAGCGAGCACAGCCGCAGCGACGCCGACGACGTCGCCGAGCGGATCGGCGTGCGGTACTCGACCGAACCGATCGCCGGCCTCGTCGCACCGTTCGAGGACCAGTTGCACCTCACCGGCCTCGCCGCCGAGAACGTCCAGGCCCGCGCCCGGGCGCTCGTGCTGATGGGGTTGTCGAACCTGCACGGCCACCTCGTGCTGACCACGGGCAACAAGACCGAGCTCGCCGTCGGCTACTCGACGATCTACGGCGATTCGGTCGGCGGGTTCGCCCCGATCAAGGACGTCCCCAAGACGATGGTCTGGGAGCTCGCCCGGTGGCGCAACGCCCACGCCGAGTCGATCGGCGAGACCGCGCCCATCCCCGAGAACTCGATCACGAAGCCGCCGTCGGCCGAGCTGCGGCCGGACCAGAAGGACGAGGACTCGTTGCCGCCCTACGAGGTGCTCGACGGCATCCTCGAGGGGTACATCACGAACGCGCTCGGGGCGGCCGACGTCGTGGCGCTCGGCTACGACGCGGACACGGTGGCCGAGATCACGAAGCTGGTCGACCGCTCCGAGTGGAAGCGCCGCCAGGGGGCGATCGGCCCGAAGATCTCGGGCATGGCCTTCGGCCGGGACCGCCGGCTGCCGATCACCTACCGGCCGACGACGGTCTGACGCCCGATCGGCCGGTCGGCGACCGGTCGTCCCGACGGCGACGCGCCGACGGGACGACCGGACCGGTCAGTCGTTCGCGGCCTCTTCGGCGTCGAGGGCGGCGTTGCGGGCCTTGATCGTCTCGATCGCCCGGGCCGCCTCGTCGCGGGTGGCGTAGGGCCCGGCGCGGTCGACGGCCGGAGAGACCTTGCCCTCCTCGACCTCGTGCGTCTTCGTGTTGAACCAGAACTCGGCCATGGTGTCGTCCTCTCGGTGCGGCTGTCGAGAACGCGAGCCCGTCGCGCTCCCCCTAAGCTTGATCGTATGCCCCGGGACTCCCACGGATTCTTGACCCCGGGCCGGATCTCAGCGCAGCGTCCGGTCCCCCCGTCGATCGCCCGACCCGAGTACGTCGGCAAGGCCGCTCCGGCCGAGTACACCGACGGCGACGTGTACGACGCCGAGACCGTCGAGCTGATCCGCGAGAGCGGCCGCATCGCCTCGCAGGCCATCGACGCCGTCGAGGCCGCCCTCCGCCCCGGCGTGACGACCGAAGAACTCGACCGCATCGCCCACGAGTTCGTCGTCGCCCACGACGCCTACCCGTCGACCCTGGGGTACCGCGGGTACCCCAAGTCGGTCTGCACCTCGGTGAACGAGGTCATCTGCCACGGCATCCCCGACGACACCGTCCTGGTCGACGGCGACCTGATCAACGTCGACATCACGGCGTTCAAGAACGGCGTCCACGGCGACCTGAACCGCACCTTCGTCGTCGGCGAGGCCGCCCCCGAGACCGTCGACCTGGTCGACCGCACCCGTGAGGCGCTGAGGCGCGGCATCAAGGCCGTCGCCCCGGGCCGCCAGGTGAACGTGATCGGTCGGGCGATCGAGTCGTACGCCAAGCGCTTCGGCCTGGGCGTCGTGCGCGACTACACCGGCCACGGCGTCGGACGCGCCTTCCACTCCGGCCTGATCATCCCCCACTACGACGCCCCGCAGTACGACGACGTCATCGAGGTCGGGATGGTGTTCACCATCGAGCCCATGTTGACCCTCGGCGGCATCGAGGCCGACGTCTGGGACGACGACTGGACCGTCACCACCCGCGACAAGAGCCTCACGGCCCAGTTCGAGCACACCCTGGTCGTCACCGAACGCGGTGCCGACATCCTCACGCTCTCCTGAGAAAGGACCACCCATGGCACGCACCGCAGTGGGAATCGACATCGGCGGCACAGGCATCAAGGGGGCGATCGTCGACCTCGACAGCGGCGAGCTCCTCTCGGACCGCGTCAAGAAGAGCACTCCCGAGGGCGGTGAACCCGACGCCATCGTCGCGGTCGTCCGGCAGATCGTGGACGAACTCGGCCTCGACGACGCCTCGGTGCCGGTCGGCGTCTGTTTCCCGGCCGCCATCATGGACGGCAAGACCCTCTCGGCCGCCAACGTGTCGAAGAAGTGGATCGGCTTCGAGGCCGAGAAGCTCTTCGAGACCACGCTCGGCCGCGACATCCACTTCGTCAACGACGCCGACGCCGCGGGCTACGCCGAGACCCGTTTCGGGGCCGCGAAGGACGTGAAGGGCCTCGTCGTCATGACGACGCTCGGCACGGGCATCGGCACCGCCCTGATCAACGACGGCGTGCTCATCGTCAACGCCGAGCTCGGGCACCTCGAGATCGGTGGCAAGGACTACGAGACCAAGGCCTCGTTCGCGGCGAAGGAGCGCGACGACCTCAGCTGGAAGCACTGGGCGAAGCGCCTGCAGAAGTACTACTCGCACCTCGAGGCCCTGCTCTACCCGCGCCTGATCATCGTCGGCGGCGGCGTCTCGAAGCACCACGACGAGTTCTTGCCGCTGCTCGACCTGCGGGCCGAGATCGTCCCGGCGAAACTCCGCAACAACGCCGGCATCATGGGTGCCGCCGCCCTGGCCGCCGACTCGAACCCGGCGTTCTGAGGCGAGGCGCGACCGACGCGAGACGACCCCGGCCGAGGAGGCGCGCCTCCTGGGCCGGGGTCGTCTCGCGTGAGGCGAATGGGCCGACTGCTACGCCGGGTTCTGTCCCGGTGCCGAGGCACCATGGACGGCCATCTCTCTCGGAACTACGTTGCCGCAGCTCTCTAGCGGTCTACCCGGGGACTCGGCGAGCAGCCTCGTCGTCCCCTCTTTGACCTTGCTCCGGGCGAGGTTTACATAGCCGGCCGGTCACCCGAGCCGCTGGTGGTCTCTTACACCGCCGTTTCACCCTTACCCCGTGTCGCACCCGGAGGTGCGACGCGTGGCGGTCTGCTCTCTGTTGCACTTTCTCGCGGGTTGCCCCGGGTGGGTGTTACCCACCGCCCTGCTCTGTGGAGCCCGGACGTTCCTCGGCGACGGGCTCTCGCCCGCCGACGCGACCGTCTTGTCGACCCATTCGCGACCCCGAGCCTAGCGGTGCGACGCCCCTCCGTGTGCCACGGCTCGTGCGGGTGCCCCGCCCCTGGTCAGAGGCCCGATTCGTAGGTGCGGACGAGGACCGCGTTGCTGTCGGGGCAGAGCACGACGTCGTCCTCGGCGGCGGCACGCACGGCCGCGAGGTCGCTGCCCGTGAGGGCCACGCCGCTCGCGCTCGACACGCCACCACGCAACAACGAGGCGCCCACGCCGTAGCGGTCCCGCTGACGCTCGTAGAGGGCCAGCAGGTCGGCGGGCACCGTGGCGGCGATCGTCTCGCGGTTGGCGACGACCTCGGCCCGGTCGGCCTCGAGCTCGGCGAGCTTCGCGTCGCGCCCGGTCTCGGCGTCGACGCGGCGGGTGTCGAGCTGGTCGAGCTCGCCCCGCGTCACCGCCGCGACGGCACCCAGGCTCTCGACGCGTTCCATCACCTCGAGCTGGAGGTCCTCCAGGTCGGAGCGACGCTTGGCGAGGGCGGCGAGCTCACCCTCGAGGGCGGCCACGTCCTTCGAGGACGACGACGACGCGATGCGCTGTTCGTCACGGACGACGCGCGCCTCGACGACGGCGACGTCGGACTCGATGCGCTTGAGCTCGCTCTGCGCGTCCTCCCAGGCGCCCTGCTCGGTCGCGAGGCGGCTGCGGAGGCGAGAGCCGTCGCCCTCGAGCGACGCGAGGACGGCGATCTCGGGGAGGTTCGCCCCCTTGTGCGCGATCTGGCGGAGTGCGGTGTCGAGTTGCTGCAGGTCGAGCAGCAGGGCCTGGTGCTCGTAGCTGGCTTTCATCAGGGGCATGGGGACTCTTCTCGGGGTCGGGGGGAGGCAGGGACGGGGCGACGAGGAGGCGCGTGCCGCGAGGTCTCGCGGGTCGCGACCCGGCGACGTCGCGACGGGCGGCTCGGCGTGCTCACTGCACGACGGCGAAGTCCCACGGGTCGGTGCGCAGGTCGCTGAGGGTGACCTCGACGTCGTGCAGCTCGCGGCGGAGCTGCGCGGCCGCCGTGTCGAGCCAGAGCCACTCGGCCGCCCAGTGCGACACGTCGACCAGGGCGGGGCCGCGGCCGAGCCTCATGAGTTCGCGCGCGTCGGAGGCGGGGTGGTGGCGCAGGTCGCTGGTGACGTACACGTCGGCGGCCAGCACCACCGGGTCGGCCAGCAGCGAGTCGCCGGCACCGGCGCAGAGGGCGACGGTCTCGACGACGCGGTCGGCGTCACCTGCCACACGGATGCCGGACGCGGTCGGGGGCAGCACGTCGCCGAGCTGGCGGGCGAGGGCCACGAGCGTCATGGCGTGCGGCAGGCGCCCGACGATGCCGAGTCCCGTGTCGTCGGTGGCGCCCGGGGTGATCGGGCGCTGGTCGACGAGGCCGAGCTGGTGCGCGAGCACGCGGGACGTGCCGGTCTCGACGACGTCGGCGTTGGTGTGGGCGGCGACGAGGCCGCACCCGGCACGGACGAGCCGTGCGACGACCGCACCCTTGGTGGTGTCCTCCGACACCGTCGAGACGCCGTGGAACAGCAGCGGATGGTGGACCAGCAACAGGTCGGCCCCCATGCCGACGGCTTCGTCGACGGTGTCGAGCACGGCGTCGACGGCCAGGTGCACGTGGGTCACGGGTCGGTCGGGGTCACCGACGACGAGACCGGGAGAATCCCACGACGACGCGCCCGCGAGAGGCCAGAGACGTTCGATGACGGAGTTGACCGAGGCGAGGGTGGACACCTCGACAGCCTAGTCGCGAGCCGTCGAGCGGAACCCCGTGATCATGACCGCGACGATGAACGCGACGACCGAGGCGCCGAGCAGGGCGACGACCACCAAGACGGACGTCGACAGGCCGGTGAGGCCCACGGCCCGGACGACGAATCCCTGCCAGGCGAACGAACCGAGGTCGCTCAGGAGCAGACCGAAGCCGACGACGGTGCCGACCACGACGCCGGCGACGACGCCCACCGGACCGCGGCGGGCGACGCGGGTGGCGTCGTCGGGGCGGGTCGAGACCGAGGCGAGCGCGGTCAGGCCGACGAGGCCGGTCGCGACGGGGACGGCGACCGTGGCGAGGACGGCCGAGGCCACGGCCAGGGCGGGGACGAAGGCCAGCACGACGGCCGCGACGACGATCAGCGCGGCCGTGGCGGCGACCACGAGCGCGAGGGGACGACGCAGCAGGGGCGGGACGGGGGCGGAGGCGACCGTCTGCCCGTCGGAGGCCGACCGGGTCGGCGCGACCAGCGCCTCTTGGTCGGCTGCCGCCCGGGGGTCCGGGGCGTCGGCGGAGTCGGCGGAGTCGCCGGCGTCGAGCGCGAGGGGACGGGGGCCGGTCGACGGGACGACGACGGGAGCCGAGGTCGGGGTGGCGTCGGCCGGGCGCGCGTCGCGGTCGGCGTCCGGCGCGTGGCCCGCCTCGACGACCGGCCTGGCCTGACGGATCGCCCCGGGCGTCACGACGGGCAGGACCCCGGTGAACCGGAGGCGCGTGGCCTCGAGGGCGCGCGCCGCCTCGTCCGTGCCGACGCGGGTGATCTCGTCCTCCCAGGAGGCGAAGCGCGCGGCCTCGACCGCGCGCAGGGCCAGCTGGGCCTGGACGACGGCCATCAGGTCGATGGTCGCGGTGTCCTCGAGGCGCTTCTCGACCAGGCGGGCGAGCACCTCGTCGTCGAGCGTCATGCGCTCCGGGGGCTGGGGCAGGTCGTCGGGCACCGACACGGCGAGCACCGGCAGCGTGATCGCCGAGGTGTCGACCGAGTGACGGGCCACGCTCGCCGGGCGGGCCTCGAAGGCGTCCGTGGGCACGACGACGTCGAGGACGACGTCGGCGCGGTGCGCGGGGATCGGGACGGGACGGGGCACCACGGGAGTGGCGGCGTCGACGGGGCGGACCTCGGCGTGGCGCGTCTCGGCCTGACGCGTCTCGGCCTGACGGTCCTCGGTCGTGTCGTCGAGCCGGTCGACGGGGGTCTCGTCAGTCTCGGAGGTCTCGGGGGCGAGGGTCTGGTTCACGGGGTGGTGCTCCTGCTGGTCCGGGCGAGCGGAGGGCTCGGGGACGGTGTCGTCGAGGGGTGCGACGAACGTCACACGGCGCCGGTGGAACGTGACGTCGTCGTCGAGGGGTGCGATGCCCCCGACGCTCGCGGTCTGCACGTTGTCGGCCATGCTCGGATGGTAGGTGACGAACGGCCCCGCGACGGGCGGACTCGCCGGTCCGACCGGCACATTCGTCGTCCGGGGTGCCCCGGCCGACCCCGGGGCGTCCTCGGAGCCCCGAGCGTCAGGAGGCGCGGGTCAGGTGGGCGAGCACCTCGCGGGACACTCCTCGCGAGCCCAGGCCGAGGTGACCCGACCGGGGGTGCACGGCGAGCGTCGCGTCCGGCAGGCCGGCGACGGTCCGCGCCACCAGGTCGAGGGGGTAGAAACCGTCGGCACCGCCGGCCACGACGAGCGTCGGGGCCGTGACCTCGCCCAGGCGGTCGCCCACGTCGAACGAGTCCTCGGCGTCCAGCGTCACGACCAGGTCGTCGTGCCGGTCGCCGACGACGAAGTGGTGTGCCACCCGACCGAGGCGCCGCAGGGCGTTCGAGGACGGGACGCCGGTGGTCGTCTGACCGAGCATCGCGGCGGAGGCACCTCTCGCGTCACCGGCCCGGAGGCGCTCGGCCGTGCGCCGCTGGGCCTCGCGGCCGGCCTCCCCCAGCCGGTGGGCGGAGGACACGAGGACCAGGCGACGGACCAGCTCGGGGTGGTCGACGGCCAGACGGAGGGCGATGCTGCCGCCCGTCGAGGTGCCGACCACGTCGATCGGGCCGTCCGCGATCTCGGCCGCGGCCCGGGCCACGTCGTCGGCGAGGTCCTCCATCGTCGTGCCCTCGGGCAACCCGCGGCGACGACCGAGCGTCCAGAGGTCGAGCCGCCGGACGAGCGGCGCCGTCTCGAGCCGCAGCAGGGTCCGGTCCCAGGTCGAGGGGTGGTGGCGACCCGGGCCGACCCCGGGCAGCAGGATCGTCGGGGCGCCGCTCCCCCGGCGCACGAAGGGCAGGCCCGCCACGGTGCCCCTGGTCGTCGCGCTCCGGGGGCTCACGGCCGGCCCAGCCGCCGGAACCGCGCGGGGGCGTCGCCGCCCTCGACGAGGTCGACGAGGATCGACCCCACGAGAGGCGTGAACTTGAAGCCGTGCCCGGAGAACCCCGCCCCCACCACGACGGGGCCGACCCGGTCGAGCACGAAGTCCTCGTCGTCGGTGGTCGTGTACGTGCAGCTGATCGGGTCGGCGGTCTCGGCGTCGACGCCGGGCAACCACTCGCGGGCGTACCGCCGCAGCTGCTCGAGCTGCCCGGGGTCGGGTTCGAACGACCGGCGGTCGGGGTGCACGACGGGTCCGGCTCCGTGCCAGCCCGCCTTGACGCCCTCGCCCGGCGTGAGCATGCCGTAGACGACGCCCGGCCACCACGACTCGCCGGGTCGGTCGGGGTCGGGACGGTGGTTGACGCTCGGCCACACGGCCTCGGCGTCGGTCACGGCGAAGTGCGCCGGTTGCTCCTGGGTCACGGTGAGGCGAGGGAGGCGGACGAGGCCCCCGACGACGTCCTCGGTCCAGGCGCCCGCCGTCACCACGACCCGCCGGGCGACGATCTCGTCGTCCGCCGTGACGACCCGGACGCGCTCCGGCCCCTCGACGTGCAGGCCCGTGACCGGCGTCGACCAGCGCAGTCGCGCCCCGTGGGCCTCGGCCGCCCGGGCGAGGACCGTCAGGGCCTCGGCGGCCCGGATGCGTCCGCTGCCCGGCACGTGCAGCACCTCGGTCTCGAAGCGGATGCCCCTCCACCGCTCCCCCGCCTCGGCGGCGTCGACCAGTTCGCTGGGGACGCCCGCGTCGACGTGCAGGGCCCGCATCCGACGGAGCATCGCCGGGCGACCGTGGTTGACCACCCCGACGAGGTCGAGCAGCGGGGTGCCGGTCTCGTCGGCCAGCGCGTCCCACCGCCGCCGCGCCTCCTGCACGAGGGCGACGTAGTCGGCGTCGTCGTAGGCGACGTTGAGGTTCCGGGTCGCGCCGTGGGAGGCACCCCGGTGGTGCCCCTGCTCGAAGCGCTCGACGAGCACGACCTCGTGTCCGCGCGACGCGGCCTGCCAGGCCGTCGCGAGGCCCATGGCGCCGCCGCCGACCACGACCAGGTCGACGTCGACGCGGGACGGACTCGGCTGACCGGACGACATCCCCCGAGCATAGGAGGCGCGGTGCGGCCGCGCCCCCGGCTCACGCCCCGTGGCACGCCCGTCCCCTGGCCCGCCGACGGGGGCTGCTGTGGCCGGGCCGCGTGCCGGTAACATCCCTCGACGGCCGCCACGGGGCGCGGCTCGCGCAGCAGCAGGGGGAACTCGTGGACCGACCAGACGACCGGACGACGACCGAGGGGGCCTCGGACGCGACCCCCGTGTCCGTCGTGGCCGAAGGACTCGTGCAGCGGTTCGGACCGCTCGAGATGCGCGTCCTGCCGAGCGACTACCCCGCCGGCGCCGTCGGGGTCCCGGGAGCCGGCCATCCCGAGATGCTGCGCGTCCGGCTCGGCGCCACCGAGTTCGTCGACCTGGGGCACGACGGATCGCACTGGTTCGCGGTGCCCCTGCGCATCGACGCCTCGGGGCCCACGCCCCTCGAGCAGCGGCGCCGGGACCCCCTCGGCGTCGGGGTGGGCGAGGAGACGTCCGTGGTGCTCGACGCGGCCTCGGCCATGGTGCGACGGTGGGCCGCCCTGGTCCCGCCCGCGTCCCGTCTGGGCACGGCCTGGCCCGCACCGCAGGCGTTCGCGTCCGGTGCCGTCGCGGGTGCCCCGGCACCGAGGCGACGGCGGGGCGTGCTCCTCGGCGTGCTGGGTGCGGTGGGCGTCCTCGCCTTCGGCGGGATCTGCTTCGCCCTCTACCAGGCGAACGGGGGCGAGGGAGGCGTGATCGAGACCGGTTCCGAGCTCGTGAGCGAGCTCACCACCGGGGACTGCTTCGACATGACGGAGGGGATCGACGACGAGTACCAGACGTTCGTCGACGTGACCGCCTGCGGCGAGGTGCACCACTTCGAGGTGTTCGCCGAACCGGTCCTGGACGACGAGGCGTTCCCCGGCGACGACGAGGTCGGGCAGCTCGGCGACGACGCGTGCTTCGAGGTCTTCGACGACTACGTCGGGTCCGCCTGGGAGGACTCGGCCCTCGACTACGGCTGGTTCACGCCGACCGAGGACACCTGGGCCACCGGCGACCGCGAGGTCACCTGCTACCTCGCGACCGCGCCCGAGGGCGAGTCGGCCAGCCTGGCGGGCAGCGGGCGCTGACCTGCGCGGCGGGGTCGAACCGGCGACACGAACGGGGCGGCCCCGTCCGCCGTCGACCTGCGATGATCGGCGGATGACCTGGCGCAAGCTCCTCAAGGCGTTCCCCACCGTGATCCTGGTGGTCGACATCCTCATCAGGATCGTGTCGGTGGCGGTCGTGCCGCGCAACCGGCGACCGAGTTCGGCCATGGCGTGGCTGCTGGCGATCTTCGTCGCCCCCATCCCGGGCAGCGTCCTCTACGGTCTCCTCGGCAGCACCAAGCTGCCGAAGGACCGGCGGGACAAACAGCGCGAGATCAACTCGCTCATCCTCGAGAACACGCAGGGTCTCGACAACCGCGTGCCTACCGACACCCAGCCTCCGTGGTTCGGGACGGTCGTCCAGCTGAACCGCACGCTCGGTGCCATGCCCCTCATCCCCGGCAACACGACGCGGCTGCTGCCGGACTACGCCGGATCGATCGCGGCCATGACCGAGGCCGTCGACGCGGCCGAACGATACGTGCACGTCGAGTTCTACATCTTCACGCGCGACGAATCGACCTTCCTCTTCTTCGACGCGCTCAAGCGTGCCCACGACCGTGGCGTGAAGGTGCGGGTGCTCTACGACCACTGGGCCACGATCCGCAACCCCCAGGGCCGGGTGACGCGCACCTGGCTCCGCGACTCCGGCATCCGTTTCGAGGAGATGCTGCCGTTCCACCCCACGAAGGGCATGTGGCGCCGACCCGACCTGCGCAACCACCGCAAGATCGTGGTCGTCGACGGCGACGTGGCGTTCACCGGCTCGCAGAACATGACCGACCCCAGCTACAACAAGCGCGGCAACATCCGACGCGGCCTGCAGTGGAAGGACCTCATGGTGCGGCTCGACGGTCCCGCCGCGATCGGCCTCAACGCGCTCTTCATCACCGACTGGTACAGCGAGACGGACGAGTTGCCCACGGACGCCGGGGCCGAGCCGCCCGTCGAACGACGCGGGGGCGACGACGCCTACGAGTGCCAGGTCGTGCCGAGCGGACCCGGGTTCGACGGGGAGAACAACCTGCGGTTGTTCAACGCCCTGGTCTACGGCGCGCAGGAACGCCTCATCATCGCGAGCCCCTACTTCGTGCCCGACGAGTCGATGCTCTACGCCATCACCACCGCGGCGGAGCGCGGGGTGGACGTGCAACTCTTCGCCTGCGAGGTCGCCGACCAGTTCCTCGTCTACCACGCGCAGCGCTCGTACTACGAGACGCTGCTGCGGGCCGGGGTGCGGATCTTCCTCTACGAGAAGCCGATCGTCCTGCACTCGAAGCACTTCACGGTGGACGACGACGTCGCGGTGATCGGCTCGAGCAACATGGACATGCGGTCGTTCAGCCTCAACTTCGAGGTGTCGCTCATGGTGCGCGGAGCGGGCTTCGTCGACCAGGTCCGCGAGGTCGAGGCGGACTACCGCGCGAAGTCGCACGAGATCACCCTGGCGAGCTGGCTGACGAGGCCCGCTCCCCTGCAGGTGCTCGACAACGTCGCGCGCCTCACGGCGGCGGTGCAGTAGGTCCGCCGTCTCCGGGCGGCCCGGCCAGGGGTGGTCGGCCGGTGGACGGTCGACGCCACGAGGGGCAGAGTGTCGGCATGGACCAGAAGGAACACCTCAGCCGGTACCTGACCCGTTCGCGCGACGACCTGGTGCGCAAGCTCGACGGACTGTCGGAGTACGACGTCCGTCGCCCGCTGGTGCCGAGCGGCACCAACCTGCTCGGGCTGGTCAAGCACGTCGCCACCGTGCAGCTCGGCTACCTCGGCGACGTCTTCGGGCGACCGAGCGGCATCGAGACGCCGTGGTTGACCGACGAGAGCGAGCCCGAGGCCGACCTGTGGGCGACTCCGGACGAGAGCCGGGGCTTCGTCGTCGACCTCCTGCAGCGGTCGAACGCCCACGCCGACGAGACCGTCCGGGCGTTGCCGCTCGACGCGCCCGGCGACGTCCCCTGGTGGGGACCCGACCGCCGTGCCGTCACGCTGCACCAGATCCTCGTGCACCTGACCGTCGAGACCGCCCGGCACGCCGGCCACGCCGACGTCGTCCGCGAGTTGATCGACGGCGGCCTCGGCAACGGCCCCGCCGACCCGAACGTGCCGGACCGCGATGCCGACGGATGGCGACGACACCACGACCGCGTCGAGGCCGCCGCCCGCGCCGCAGGCCACTGACCGCCCCGCGCCACCGTCCGCCGCCGGCCCGCGCGCCCCGACCCGTGACGCCGGCAATTCCTGCCTCCCGTCGCGAGACCGGCCTGACCGCCCCGCGGGCGGCACGTGCCGCCGCAGGGACCAGGAGTTGCCGACGCGCGGGTCAGGCGAACAGCTTGCCGACCTCGGTCGCGAGCTGCTGCGCACCCAGCACGACGAAGAGCACGGCGCAGATCCCCATGAGCGAGTTGCTCACCCACCGGCTGCGCCACTCGGCCGGCGTGCGTGACGAGTTCAGCAGCCAGAGCAGGGTGATCGCCAGGAACGGCATGAAGAGCGCCCCGAGCACCCCGTAGAGCACGATCAAGCCGATCGGCCGGTCCAGGAAGAGGATCGCCATCGGAGGAACCGTGAGCCAGACGACGAAGACCCGGTAGTAGAGGCCGCCGATGCGGCGTCGGGGGTCGTCCGCGTCGAGACCGCGAAGGGTGCCCACGAAGTCGGCGAACATGAGCGACACGCCGTTCCACACGCCGAGGATCGACGAGAACGAGGTCGCGAAGAACCCGATCAGGAAGAACCAGGTCATGAAGGTGCCGTAGCGCTCGCCGAGGACGGCCGCGAGCTGGACCAGCCCCCCTTCTCCGTCGGCCAACGCGATGCCGCCGGAGTACAGGAGCTCGGCCCCGACCACGAGCATCGCGAGGACGAAGACGCCGCTCACGACGTAGGCGACGCCGTTGTCGAGTCGCATGACCTTCATCCAGCCCGGACTGTGCCAGCCCTTCTCGCGCAACCAGTAGCCGTAGGCGGCGAGCGTGATGGTGCCGCCGACCCCGCCGGTGACGCTGAGCGCGACGACCAGCCCGTTCTCGGGGATGGTCGGCACGAGACCGGCCGCGAGTTCGCCGAGGTTCGGCAAGGTGACGATCGCCGAGCCGACCACCGTGACGAACATGAGGCCGACGAAGAAGGCGATGACCTTCTCGAAGAACGAGTACTTGCCGAACCACACCATGACGCCGCCGAGCACGCCGGCGCCGATCGCGAACACCTTGAGGTCGACCCCCGGGAAGAGCGCCTGCAACGGCAGCGCGGTCGAGCTCATCGCGGCGGCCCCGTAGACGAAGCCCCAGACGACGACGTAGACGCCGAAGTACACGCTCGTCCAGCGCCCGAGCGATCGCCACCCCTCGAAGATCGACCGCCCCGTGGCCAGCGACCATCGCCCGGCGCCCTCGACGAGGGCGATCTTGACGACGACGCCCACGACCACGGTCCAGGCGAGGGCGTAGCCGAAGCGGGAGCCCGCGACGAGGGTGGCGACGAGGTCTCCCGCCCCGATGCCGGTGGCCGCGACCACCAGCCCCGGGCCGATGACGCGCCATCTCTTCGTCGAGACGGGGGTCGTGAGGTCGGGTGTCCGGAGGGCGTCGTCGTCGGCAGCCATGTCGGCCAGTCAACCGGCTCCGACGAGAGGCGACCACCGTCGCGCGACGGATGTCGTCGAATCGTGACGTCTCGGCAAGCTCGCAGGAGGCGCCCCTCGCCAGGTCCGGGTCGGGAGCGTAGCGTCACCGGGGTGATGCCTCCCTCCGCGAGAACCGTCGGCGAACTCAGGCGCTCGGGGCACGTCCCCAAGCCCCTCCGCACCGAGATCCGAGACAACCTGCTCGACGCCCTGCGCGAGGGACGTGATCCCTGGCCGGGGCTCCACGGCTTCCGGTCCACGGTCATCCCGCAGCTGGAACGGGCCTTGATCGCGGGCCACGACATCGTCCTGCTGGGCGAGCGCGGTCAGGGCAAGACCCGCCTGCTCAGGACCCTCGCCGGTCTGCTCGACGAGTGGTCCCCCGTCATCGAGGGGTCCGAATTGGGCGAGCACCCGTTCGAGCCGATCACGAGCGAGAGCCGCCGTCGCGCCGCCGAGCTCGGCGACGACCTGCCCGTCGCCTGGCGGGGACGCGACGAGCGCTACGTCGAGAAGCTGGCGACTCCCGACACGAGCGTCGCCGACCTGATCGGCGACGTCGATCCGATGCGGGTGGCCGAGGGACGCAGCCTCGGCGATCCCGAGACGATCCACTTCGGGCTCATCCCCCGGGGCCACCGCGGCATCGTCGCGGTCAACGAGTTGCCCGACCTCGCCGAGCGCATCCAGGTGGCGATGCTCAACGTGATGGAGGAGCGCGACATCCAGATCCGCGGCTACGTCCTGAGGCTGCCGCTCGACGTGCTCGTCGTGGCCAGCGCCAACCCCGAGGACTACACCAACCGAGGGAGGATCATCACCCCCCTCAAGGACCGCTTCGGTGCCGAGATCCGGACGCACTACCCGACCAAGCTCGCCGACGAGGTCGCGGTCGTCCGTCAGGAGGCCGACCTCGTCGCCGAGGTGCCGGACCACCTCGTCGAGATCCTGGCGCGCTTCACGCGCGCGCTCCGCGAGTCCCCTTCGGTGGACCAGCGCAGCGGCGTCAGCGCCCGCTTCGCGATCGCCGGGGCCGAGACCATCGCAGCCGCCGCACTGCACCGTGCGACCCGGCAGGGCGAGGACGAGGCCGTGGCACGACCGATCGACCTCGAGACGGCCGTCGACGTGCTCGGCGGCAAGATCGAGTTCGAGTCCGGAGAAGAGGACCGCGCCGAGGAGGTCCTCGAGCACCTGTTGCGGACGGCGACCGCCGAGACCGTCCGTGCCCACTTCCGCGGGCTCGACTTCGACGGGCTCGTCGACGCCCTCGAGTCGGGCGTCATGGTGACGACCGGTGAGCAGGTCACCGCCCGGGACTTCCTGGCCGGTCTGCCCTCGCTCGGCGAGGACGACCTCTACGACCGCGTCGCCGAACGGCTCGGCGCGACGACCGACGGCGGGCGCGCCGGGGCGATCGAGCTGGCGCTCGAGGGCCTGTTCCTGGCCCGACGCGTGAGCAAGGAGAGCGGCGACGGTGAAGCGGCCTACGGTTTCTGAGGTGCGACGTGGCTAGGGCGAACCGTCGCCTGCACCGGGCCGCGCGCTACCAGAGGTACGCCGACGGGCCCGACCCGCTCGCGCCTCCTGCCGATCTCTCCGAAGCACTCGACGCCGTCGGACGGGACGTCATGGCGGGCACGAGCGCCGAGGCGGCGCTCCGTGAGTTCCTCCGGCGCGGTGGTCGCGACCGTACCGGTCTCGACGACCTGGCCCGGCAGGTCGCCGAACGTCGGCGGGCCCTGACCCGGGACCACCACCTCGACGGCACGCTGCACGAGGTCCGCGAGCTGCTCGACCGGGCCCTCATGGCCGAACGCGCCCAGCTCGCCCGCGACGTCGACCTCGACGACGGCGACCGCGCCCTGGCGCAGCTCCAGCTCGACAGCCTGCCGCCGTCCCCGGCCGGCGCCGTCGCCGAGCTGTCGGACTACCGCTGGCAGAGCCGGGAGGCCCGGGACGCCTACGACGAGATCAAGGACCTGCTCGGTCGCGAGATGCTCGACCAGCGCTTCGCGGGGATGAAGACCGCCCTCGAGAACGCCTCGGACGCCGACCGCGAGGCCGTGGCCGAGATGCTGCGCGACCTCGACGACCTGCTCGCCGCCCACGCCCGTGGTGACGACACCCCGGAGCAGTTCGACGACTTCATGGCGAAGCACGGGGCGTCGTTCCCCGAGCAACCGGGCGACGTCGACGCGTTGATCGACGCCCTGGCCGCTCGTGCGGCCGCCGCCCAGCGCCTCCGCAACTCGATGACGGCCGAGCAACGGGCCGAGCTGGACGCCCTGGCCCAGCAGGCCTTCGGCTCCCCCGACCTGATGCAGTCCCTCGAACGGCTCGACGGCACCCTGCGTGCCCTGAGACCGGGGCAGGACTGGAGCGGCTCCGAGGGCATGGACGGCGAACAGGGCCTCGGGCTCGGGGACGGCACGGGGGTCTTCCAGGACCTCGCCGACCTCGACTCGCTCGCGGAACAGCTCGCCCAGCAGTCGCACGGATCGTCGCTCGACGACGTCGACCTCGACGCCCTGCGCCGGCAACTGGGCGAGCAGGCCGCCGTCGACGCCGCGGCCCTGCGGCGGCTCGAGAAGGCCCTCCGCGACTCGGGTGCCCTCCGCCGTCGGGCCGACGGCACGCTGGCCCTGACGCCCCGGGCAATGAGGCAGCTCGGCAAGGACCTGCTGCGCGACGTCGCGGCGAAGATGTCGGGACGAGCGGGGAGGCGCGAGTTGCGGTCCGCGGGAGGCCTCGGCGACCGCTCCGGCGCGAGTCGCGAATGGGCGTTCGGCGACACCGAGCCGTGGGACGTCACCCGGACGATCACGAACGCGGTCACGCGGACCGCCGCCGGGGGCGGCCGGACCGACGGCGGGGTGCGGATCGAGATCGGCGACGTCGAGGTGCACGAGACCGACACCCGGACGCAGGCCTGCGTCGCCCTGCTCGTCGACACGTCGTTCTCGATGGCGATGGAGGACCGCTGGGTGCCGATGAAGCGCACGGCCCTCGCCCTGCACACCCTGATCACGTCGCGCTTCCGCGGCGACGACCTGCAGCTCATCGGGTTCGGCCGGCACGCCGAGGTCATGCCGATCGAGCAGCTCGTCGCCCTCGACGCGAAGTGGGACAAGGGGACGAACCTCCACCACGCCCTTCTGCTGGCGAACCGGCACTTCCGCAAGCACCCGACCGCGCAGCCCGTGCTGCTGATCGTCACCGACGGTGAGCCGACCTCCCACCTCGAGCCCGGCGGCGAGGTCTTCTTCGACTACCCGCCGCACCCCGTGACGATCCTGCGGGCCGTGGAGCAACTGGACGTGGCCCGCCGCCTCGGCGCGCACACGACGTTCTTCCGGCTCGGCGACGACCCGGGGCTCGCCCGCTTCGTCGACGGGATGGCGCGGCGCGTCGACGGCACGGTGACCGCCCCCGACCTGGACGACCTCGGAGCGGCCGTCGTCGGGTCGTACGTCAGAACACGGGCCACGGAACCGCCGGCATAGGGCCGTGCGGCTCGGGGAAGACGGAGGACGCGAGCAGGCGGGCGCAGCGGTCGTCGAGCGCCTCGAGTTCGTCCGACGTCACGAGCGGCGCGAGGGCCGTCCCCAGGCCACCGGACAGACCGGCCCGGACGCGCTCGACCCCGGCGAGTTCGTCGATGGTGAGCGGATCGCCGATCCAGCCCCAGAGCACGGTGCGCAGTTTGTGCTCGGCGTGGAAGGTGAGTCCGTGGTCGACGCCGTGCCGCCGCCCGTCGGGCAGGGCGAGCACGTGGGCGCCCTTGCGGTCGGCGTTGTTGACCACGACGTCGAACACGGCCATGCGTCGGAGCGCCTCGGTGTCCTCGTGGATCAGGGCGACCGGTCCGTCGTCGCCGTCCCCCTCGAGGACGAGACGCCATCCGTCGTCGGGCAGGTCGTGGGCCGGCACGAGGTCCACTGCGTCCTGCTCCGGGTCGACGTCCTGCCAGAGCTGGACCATGCCTTCGCCGAGCGGACCGTCACGGAGCCAGGTGCGCGGCACGACGTCCCAGCCCATGGCCTCGGAGACGAGGTAGGCCGCGACCTCACGGTCGGCGAGCCTCCCGTCCGGGAAGTCCCAGAGCGGCCGTTCACCGGCGACGGGCTTGTAGATGACCGACACGTCACCGAGGCGGGCCAGGAAGGACGCATTGGACGCCGTGCGGATGCGACCGGTGAGCTCGAGCTCGACGTCGTCGGACGGAACCGCGTCGGGCACGTCGGCCGGCGCGTCCTCGGTCGACGCCGAGGACATCAGAGGTCGCCGGACAGGACGCAGAGGTGCCCCTCGGGGTCGATCGGCTGCCCGCAGAAGGGGCAGAGCGGCCGACCGGCCCCGACGATCTCGAGGGTCCGAGCCGCGAACGCCCTCGCCGTGCCGACGGGGATGCGGACGACCAGGACCTCGTCCGGCTCGAGCTCGGCCTCGTCGACGTCGGCGTCGTCCGCCACCTCGACGAGCGGGAACGCCTCGATGACGACCTGGGCGGTGGACGGATCCCAGCCGAGGCTGAGCGCCCCGGCCCGGAACTCGGGTTCGACGGGTTGGTCGAGCGGCTCGTTGTCGACGAGCTCGACCGGGATGCCGGTGGGCACGCTCACCGTGTTGCCGTCGGCGGCCATCACCTGGTCGAGGATCTCGTCGATCTTCTCGGCGAGGGCGGCCGACTGCATCTTCTCGAGGCCGACGCTCGTGACCCGCGCCCCGTCACGGGCCTGGAGGTAGAACGCGCGGGAGCCGGGACGGCCGATGGTCCCGACGACGACCCGATCCGGCCAGTCGAAGGTGTGGACGATGGAGGGCATGCCGCGAGTCTACGAGCGCCCCGCCGCCGACGCTCAGGTCGCGGCAGGCTCGTCGCCGGCGGCGTCGCCGCCCGCCGGACCCGCGCCTCCCCCGACGGCGGCGTCGGCGGCGGGAGCCGCCTGCCGCAGCCACGAGAGGTCGCCCGAGTCCGTGTTCGTCGCGACGACGTCGGGTCGGTTCGGCCCGTAGCGCACGATCGACACCGAGGCCGGGCCGACGCTGATGCGCTGGAACAGGTCGAGGTGCATGCCGTAGGCGTCGGCGAGGATCGACTTGATGATGTCACCGTGACTGACGGCGACCCACACGGCGCCCGGACCGTGTTCGGCCTCGAACGCGGCGTCGTGCCGGCGGACCGCGGCGACCGCCCGGGACTGCATGGTCTGCAGCGACTCGCCGCCCGGGAAGACCGCGGCGGACGGCTGGTTCTGCACGACGGACCAGAGGGCCTCGCCCGCCAGGTCCTTGAGCGGCCGACCCTGCCAGTCGCCGTAGTCGCATTCGGTGATGCCCCGCTCGACGGGCGTCGCCGGCGTCCCGGTCTGACGGTCGAGGATCGCCCGGGACGTCTGACGGCAGCGTTCGAGAGGACTCGACACGACGCCGACGAGCGGCACGACGGCGAGCCGGTCGGCGGTCCGCCGCGCCTGCTCGCGTCCGACGTCGTCGAGCCGGACGCCGGCCGTCCGTCCGGCGAGCACGCCGCTCGCGTTGGCGGTGGTGCGTCCGTGTCGGACGAGGACGAGGGTGGCCATGCGTCGAGCCTAGACACCGGGAGCCACCGTCGACGCCGGACGCCGGCCGCTCGGCGCCGGGGAGGGGCCGACGAGGAGGCGCGGTGCCCGGACGACCGGAACCGCGCCTCCTGCGGGCTGCCGCCCCGGCGTCTCGGCGGGACTACGCGGTGGCGGCGGTGAGGGCCTCGACGAGCGGGGTCGTCGGACGACCGATCAGGCGGGCGAGGTCGCCGCTCGTGTCGGCGAGCAGCCCGTCGCGGATGTTCCCGTCGAGCGCGACGACGAAGCCGACCGTGCCCTCGTCCAGGCCGAAGCCGCGCAGGCGCTCGGCGTGCTGCTCGGGCGTGAGCGACTCGTAGCGGACGGGTCGGCCCGTGACGGTCGTGAGCGCCTCGGCGAACTCGTCGAAGTCCCAGGCGTGGTCGCCGGACAGCTCGAAGGTGCGACCGGCGGTCGACTCGTCGAGGGCCGCGACCGCGGCGGCCTCGGCGTAGTCCCGACGGCTGGCGCTGGCGAGACGGCCGGCCCCCACGCTCGCGGCGACCACGCCGGAGTCGCGGGCGGTGGCGATCTCGCCGACGTAGTTCTCGGTGTACCAGCCGTTGCGCAGCAGCGTCGTGGGCACCCCGGAGGCGGCGAGGTGCTCCTCGGTCGCCTTGTGCTCGGGCGCGAGGATCAGGGGCGAGGTCGAGGCCGCGAGGACGCTCGTGTAGACGATGCGGGCGGCACCGGCGGCCTTCGCGGCGTCGATCACGGCGGCGTGCTGCGGGACCCGCTGGCCCACCGCGTCGCTCGAGATCAGGACGACGACGTCGCCCGCGCCGATGACGGCCGCGATCGTGTCGGGTCGGGTGTAGTCGAGCTCGGCGGTGCGGACGCCGCGCTCGGCGAGGTCGGCCAGCTTCGAGACGTCGCGCGACGTGGCGACGACGCTCTCGGGGGCGGCGCCGCGGGCGAGGAGGGCCTCGACGACGAGGCGGCCGAGCTGGCCGGAGGCGGCGGTGACGATCGTGGACATGGTGTTCCTTTCGGTTGCGTGCCCGGGACAACGACGACGATCCACCGGGACTTCCCATCTGCAGGTACGCACCTTTTCGTAAGCTACTGACGTGGACGTCGGAATAGTGAACCCTGCCCGCCCTGCACCCTCGGGTCGTTTCCCGGCGGAGTGCCCGAGCCGCGTGGTGCTGACCCACGTGACGAGTCGGTGGGGAGTGCTGATCCTGCTGGCGCTCGAACGCGGGCCGATGCGGTGGGGCGAGTTGCGACGCGAGATCGAGGGCGTCAGCGAGAAGATGCTCGCCTCGACCCTGAAGACCCTCGAGGCCGACGGCATCGTCCATCGCGCCGCCCAGCCGACGATCCCGCCGCGGGTCGACTACTCGCTGACCGAGCGCGGCACCGACCTGGCCGCCCGCCTCGTGCCGCTCATGGACTGGATCCTCGACAACGCCGACGAGATCGTCGGGGGCCGGTGAGCGGTCGGTCGACCGATCAGGTCGACGCCCCCGCTGCCAGGTACGTGGACGCGAGGTAGGCCGTCGCACCCACGATGAAGACGACGAAGATCGGCATCGCGACCAGCAGGAACGTCCTCTCGCGGGGCGGGACGTAGGCACTCGACTTCCGCAGGGTCGACGCGAGCATCCCGACCCCGAGGCCGGGGAAGAGCAACAGCGCGAAGGTCGGCAAGGAGTGTTCGACGCCATGTCGCCGATACGGCGTGGTCGTCCACACCGGGACCTGGGTCCAGACGAGGACGACCAGGCCGAGCGAGACGACGATGCCGACGACGAGGGCCACGCGCATCCACCGGACGAGCACCCGCCCCCGAGCGACGTCGTCGTCCGTGAGCGGCACCGTACGGGGCGTGCCGTCGGGCCGGGTCGTCTTCAGGTCGATGGTCACGTGGTGATGCTAGCGAGTCGGGACGGACCTGTCTGCTCCTCCGCCTCGACTCGCCTGCACGGGCGTCCGCCCATCCGCAGCTGGTTGAGTTCGACCTGACGACCGACTCGACGAAGGGGCAGGCAGCACATGGGCATCTCGGAGAAGGACTACGACGTCGCCGTCATCGGCGCCGGTCCGGCGGGCACCGCGGCGGCCCTGCGCGCAGCCGAACTCGGGGCCCGCGTCGTCGTCCTCGAGGCAGGGCGCGAGGGAGGCACCTGCGTGAACACCGGATGCGTGCCCACCAGGGTGCTGGCGAAGACGGCCCGGCTGATCCGCGAGACCCGGCACGCGGACGTCTACGGCGTCGGCGTCGCTCCCCCGACCATCGACTGGGCGACGACCGTCGCGCGCGTCCGGGAGCGCGTCGACGCGGTGCGGTCGATCAAGCGGGAGCCCGAGCGGTTCGAGGCCGCGGGCGTCGAGCTGGTCCACGAGGGCAGGGCCCGGTTCGTTGACGACTCGACCCTCGTCCTCGACAGCGGGCGCACGATCTCGGCGGCGTCGATCCTGATCTGCGTCGGCGGCCACTCGCGCCGACTGCCGATCCCGGGCGGCGAGTTGGCGACGGTGCCCGAGCACGTCCTCGACCTGCCGTCCCTCCCCCACCGGGTGGCCGTGATCGGCGCGGGCAACACGGGCGCACAACTCGTGACGGTGTTCGACGCGTTCGGCAGCGACGTGACGCTCCTCGACGTCGCCCCGCGGGTGCTGACGACGTCGGACGCGTCGATCTCGGAGGCGGTCTCCGTCGCGTTCACCGAGCAGGGCATCGACGTGCGCACCGGGATCGACGGCGTCGAGAGCCTCGCCCGAGCCGACGACGGCTCGATCACCCTGACCTGGCGGCAGGACGACGCGCACGCCCGGGCCGACTTCGACGTGGTCGTCATGGCGACGGGGTGGCCGGCGGACGTCGAGGACCTCGGCCTGGAGAACGCCGGGATCGAGGTGGAGCGCTCGTCCGTCCCCGTCGACCGGTACTTCCGGACCGTCGTCCCGCACGTCTTCGCCGTGGGCGACGCCAACGGCCGCGACATGCTCGTCCAGGCCGCCCAGTTCGAGGGGGAGGCCGCCGCCGAGAACGCCGTCCTCGGCGCCAACCGCCGCACGCCGCACCACCTCCTGCCCGCCGGTGGGTTCACCGACCCGGACTACGCCGGCGTCGGCCTCACCGAGGACGAGGCCCGCGAGGCGGACGAGTCGTGCGTGGTCGTCACGATCCCGTACTCGACCGTGGACCGGGCCGTGATCGACGACCGCGAGACGGGGTTCCTCAAGCTGATCGCCGACCGCCGTCGTGAGCTCGTGCTCGGTGCCCATGCCGTCGGTGAGAACGCCGTCGAGGTGGTCCAGGCGGTCACCACCGCCATGGCCGGCGGTGTCGACGTCGCCACCCTGGCGGAGGTGCGCTTCGCCTACCCCACCTACAGCGCGGTGATCGGGATGGCGGCCCGGGCCGTGCTGGCGGATCGCACCGCGCGCTAGGAGTCGGCGGGCGCCGTGACACGATGGACGCTCCGCCCCGACCGAAAGCCACGATGCGCCTCCTCCTGATCCGCCACGGCGAGACCGCCGACAACGTCGCCCGCACCATCGGCTCGCGCCCCCCGGGCCCGCCGCTGTCCCCGCTCGGCCGCGAACAGGCCGCCGACCTCGGGACGGCTCTGGCGGGCGAAGCGATCGTCGCCGTGCACTCCTCGCGCCTGCGCCGGGCCGGTGAGACCGCCGCGATCGTCGCCGAGGGTCTCGGCCTCCCCCACCACGAGGTCGACGGTGCCCACGAGATCGACGCCGGCGACCTGGAGGGTCTGCCCTACGCCGAGGCCCTGCCCCGGTACGCCGGCACCATGCAGCAGTGGTGGACCGACCCGGAGGCGCGCATCCCCGGTGGCGAGAGCGGCACCGAGTTCACGAGCCGGTTCAGTGGGGCGGTCGCTCGGGTCGTGGCGTCGACACCGGCCGACTCGACCGCGGTGCTCGTCTCGCACGAAGCCGCGATCTGCGTCTGGGCCGCCGACACGGCCCGCAACCTCGACGCCGCGTTCAGTCGCACCCACGGACTCCGCAACACGGGGTCGGTCGTCCTGGAGGGCTCGACCGAGGCCGGCTGGGACGCCCTCTCGTGGGACGGCGAACCCCTGACGCACTGAACCGCACGTCCGTCGACGGCTCCGCAGCGCCTCCTAGGGGCCGCCGAGCCAGTGGTCGATCCGGTGGTGGTCCGGCCGGAAGCCGTTCTGGACGCCCCACAACACCGCCTGCGTCCGACTCGTCGCGCCGATCCTCCGGTAGACCGACCGGATGTACGACTTGACCGTGTTCGGACTGAGGTAGGTCAGTGCCGCGACCTCGGCGTTGCTCTTCCCCTGGGTGATGAGGGCCAGGATCTCGGACTCGCGGTCGGTGATGCCCTCGCGGCGGCCGGGCCAGTCGAGGCCCGGTGCACTCGGCGCTCGCCCCCGCACCTCGCTGACGACCCGCTCGCCCCGGTGGACCGCCTCGAGCGCCTCGACCAGCTCGCGGGCACCGAGGGTCTTCGACAGGTACCCGTGCACGCCCTGCGCCAGAGCCGACTCGACGAGCTCGGGGTGGAAGTTCCAGGTGTAGACGACGACCTTGCCGGCCGCCGGGTTGGCGACCAGCTCGGCGAGCTCGTGATGGTCGGACTCCGGCTGGGCGAACGAGTCGTAGAGAACGACGTCGACCCGGTCGGACAGGGACGTCGTGGCGTCGATCTCGGCGACGACGACCCGGTCGCGGTAGCGGTCGAACATGTGGGCGAGACCGGCGAGCACGACGTCGTAGTCGTCGACGAGTGCGACGGTGATCGACCGGGTCGGAGCGAGGGGCATGAGGACACCATCCCACCCCGAGGGGTGTGCCGCCACACCTCCAGGGGTGGTCTGCTGGGTCCTGCGACACCACGGCACCGACGGTGCCGGTCGCCCATCTCTCCCGGAAGGAGAACACCATGATCGGTCTCATCATCAGCTTGCTCGTCGTCGGCCTCATCGCAGGGTTCATCGCCCGCGCGGTCGTCCCGGGTCGCCAGAGCCTCTCGATCGCCATGACGATCCTGCTGGGCATCATCGGTTCGTTCGTCGGAGGGTTCCTCGGCTTCCTGCTGTTCCAGCACGACCCCACGGACGGGTTCTTCCAGCCCGCCGGCATCATCGGCTCGATCATCGGCGCGATCGTCGTGCTGGTCGTCTGGGTCGCCGTCTCGGGTCGCCGCGGCGCCGCTCGCCGCTGATCCCGTTCCCGGTCGGGGCGGCCGCGGACGGCCGCCCCGCGGGCATCGTCCTGCCGGCGGCGTCCGCGGCCCGCAGGACGGAACGACGACCTCGTGCTCAGGCGGACTCCTCCGCGCTCGTGGTGTGCGGTGCCCCGACGGGCTTGGACTCACTCGAGCCACGCTGGCGGAGGAAGATCGAGAACACGATCATCGCTCCGACCGCCAGGAACTCCGACTGCCAGTTCTGCAGGGTCCTGTTCCAGAAATCCGGGGACGTGACGTACTGGAGCCAGGTCTCGGGTGGTGCGCCGTGTTCCGCGTTCTCCTCGTTCGCGACCACGGTCCCGCCGAGGGACTGTGCGAGCCAGGACGACACGAAGAGGGCGCCCATCACCAACAGGAGCGAGTTCGAGTACACGATGGATGCCCATCCGCCCCGGCGCGCCCACCCGGGCGACCCCGGCCGCGCGTGGTCTCCGACCGATTGTGCCTCGTCGCTGCCGACGCCCTCGTCCCCCGGTCGCTTCGACTCGGGCGACCCGCGTTGCACCAGCCAGATCGTCGCGGCGATGAACAGGAAGAACTGCAAGAACTCGGACTGCCAGTTCTCGGCCACGTCCACCAGGAAACTCGACGACGACACGAAGTCCCAGTAGGCGAGGGGCGGAAGACCGTGCACCGCGAGTTCCTCGTTGGTGGCGGCGAGCCCGGCGAACGACTGGCCCACGAGGGCGGCGACGAAGATCACGAGGAAGGCCGTGCTGAGCCCCTGGTCTCGGATGGCTCGACGCATCCTCGTCACCGAGCCGTCAACGGGACGGCGATCATCACGACGAGTCCCGCGACGATCACGCCCATCCACAGCCAGAAGACGGCGCGCATCCCCCGCGTCGATTCGGCGTCGTCGTCCTGCTGATCGCTCACCTGGTCACCCTCCTCGACGGGAATCGCCACGAGGCAGTCCTACGTCACCGGCTGCGCGGCGACAAGGGGCTTGCTTTCTCCTCCGGGTGCTGCTGTCGGACCGTCGCCAGCCACGCGCCGACGACGACGCCCGCAGGCGACCCGACACGGCGTCCGTGCCCCGACGGGCCGTGCGACCGAGGAGAACCGCGGTCGTCCGACCACCGTTCGTGAGGTGGGCCCTACCGGGCTCGAACCGATGACATCCACGGTGTAAACGTGGCGCTCTACCAACTGAGCTAAAGGCCCTCGCACCGGGACGAGCCGGGCGAGCGACTACAGGTTAGCGGGTGGACGAACGGACCCGCGCCTCCTGCGGTCGTGATCGCGGCCGTCAGGCCGAGACGGGGACGAGGAGGTCGAGCGCGGCGCGGTAGTCGGCGAGCGAGCGCTCCTGGCCGGGCTCCGTGCCGAAGTGTTCGCGGATCACCCCGTCGACGTCGATCAGGAAGGTGGTGCGGGTCGCGAAACCCTTGTTCTCGAGGAAGACGCCGTACTCCTTCGAGACCTCGCCGTGCGGCCAGAAGTCCGCCAGCAGGGTGAAGTCGTAGCCCTTCTCCTCGGCGAAGGCGCGCAGCGTGGCCTTGGAGTCGACGGAGACGACGAGCAACTCGACGCGGTGGTCCTGGAACATCGCGAGGTTGTCGCGGAGGGTGCAGAGCTCTTTCGTGCAGGTGCTGCTGAACGCCAGGGGGAAGAACACCAGCGCGACGGGCTTGACGCCCCGGAAGTCGCTCAACCGGACTCGCTCGCCGAACTGGTTCGGCAGGTCGAAGTCGGGAGCCTGGATGGCGTTCTCCAAAGCCATGGGTGCGTTCCTTTCGCGTCGACCCGGGCGGTCGGCGACTGACACGATCGCCGATCCTACGCCTCACTCGTCGGTTTCCACACGGTGGCGTGGCCGGACGTTCCCAGCGCGTGCCGAGCCTGTCCCGGTCCGGGCAACTAGAGTGGGCTGGTCAGGCGGAGTGCGTCTCGGAACCCGGGCACGACGGGCCTGACATCTGTTTGTCCACTCCACGCGGTGGCCCTCCAAGAGACGGCTGCTCCACACAGATGATTGAGGTCAAGGGTGACGGTTAACGATCAGGACCCGTACACGGTCGACAAGGCCGATCGCGATCCCGAAGAGACCGCCGAGTGGCGTGAGTCGCTCGACGCTCTCGTGAAGGCGCAGGGTCACGAACGTGCCCGCGAGATCATGAAGAGCCTGCTCACCCGGTCGAGCGAGCTGCACCTGGGCGTGCCGATGGTGCCGAAGACGGACTACGTCAACACCATCGCCCCCGAGGACGAGCCCGAGTTCCCCGGCGACGAAGACCTCGAGCGCCGCTACCGCAAGTGGGTCCGCTGGAACGCCGCCATCACGGTGCACCGCGCCCAGCGCCCCGGCGTCTCGGTGGGTGGCCACATCTCGACGTACGCCTCGTCGGCCGCCCTGTACGAGGTCGGCAACAACCACTTCTTCCGCGGTCAGGACCACTCCGGTGGCGGCGACCAGGTGTTCTTCCAGGGCCACGCCTCCCCCGGCATGTACGCCCGCGCCTACCTCGAGGGCCGGCTGGGCACGGACCAGCTCGACGGCTTCCGCCAAGAGAAGTCCCACGCCTCGGGCGGACTCAGCTCGTATCCGCACCCGCGCCTCATGCCCGACTTCTGGCAGTTCCCGACCGTGTCGATGGGCCTCGGTCCGATCAACGCGATCTACCAGGCGCAGGTCGCCAAGTACCTCACCAACCGTGGCATCAAGGACGCCAGCGACCAGCAGGTCTGGGCGTTCCTCGGCGACGGCGAGATGGACGAGGTCGAGAGCCGCGGTCAGCTGCAGGTGGCGGCCAACGAGGGCCTCGACAACCTGAACTTCATCATCAACTGCAACTTGCAGCGCCTCGACGGTCCGGTCCGCGGCAACGGCAAGATCATCCAAGAACTCGAGTCGTTCTTCCGCGGCGCCGGCTGGAACGTCATCAAGGTCGTCTGGGGTCGCGAGTGGGACACCCTGCTCGCGAACGACTCGAGCGGCGCATTGCTCAACCTGATGAACACCACGCCCGACGGCGACTTCCAGACCTACAAGGCCGAGAGCGGCGGCTACGTCCGCGACAACTTCTTCGGTCGCGACCCACGCGCCCTCGAACTCGTCGCGGACTACTCGGACGACGACATCTGGAACCTCAAGCGCGGTGGCCACGACTACCGCAAGGTCTACGCCGCCTTCAAGGCCGCGACCGAGCACAAGGGCCAGCCCACGGTCATCCTCGCCAAGACGGTCAAGGGCTACGGCCTGGGGCCGTCCTTCGAGGGGCGCAACGCCACCCACCAGATGAAGAAGCTCACGCTCGACAACCTCAAGCAGTTCCGCGACGAGCTCCGCATCCCGATCAGCGACGCCCAGCTCGACGAGAACCCGTACCTGCCGCCGTACTACCACCCCGGTCAGGACGACGACGCGATCCAGTACATGCAGGAGCGTCGTCGTGCGCTCGGCGGCTACGTGCCCGAGCGCCGGACCAAGTACACCCAGATCGCGGTCCCCGAGGCGAAGACCTACGACGTCGTCAAGAAGGGGTCGGGCAAGCAGGAGGTCGCCACCACGATGGCCTTCGCGCGCCTCCTGAAAGACCTGCTGCGCTCGCCCGACTTCGGCCACCGCATCGTGCCGATCATCCCCGACGAGGCCCGCACCTTCGGCATGGACGCGTACTTCCCGACGTCCAAGATCTACAACCCGAACGGTCAGCACTACACGTCGGTCGACCGCGAACTGCTGCTCGCCTACAAGGAGAGCCCGCAGGGCCAGATCATCCACGTCGGCATCAACGAGGCCGGCGCGTTCGCGGCCTTCACTGCCGTCGGCACCTCGTACTCGACGCAGGGCGAACCGCTCATCCCGGTCTACGTCTTCTACTCGATGTTCGGGTTCCAGCGCACCGGCGACGCCATGTGGGCCGCCGGCGACCAGATGGCGCGCGGCTTCATCATCGGTGCCACCGCGGGTCGCACGACGCTGACCGGCGAGGGCCTCCAGCACGCCGACGGCCACTCCCTGCTGCTGGCGTCGACGAACCCCGCGGTCGTCTCGTACGACCCGGCGTTCGGCTACGAGCTCGGCCACATCGTCAAGTCGGGCATGGACCGCATGTACGGCACCGACGAGCACGGCAACGCGTCGCACTCCGACCCGAACGTCATGTACTACATCACCGTGTACAACGAGCCGATGGCCCAGCCCGTCGAGCCCGAGGGCCTCGACGTCGACGGTGTGGTGCGCGGCATCTACAAGCTCAAGGACGCCGAGAACCTGGGTCCCCGCGCCCAGCTCCTGGCGTCCGGCGTCGGTGTGCCGTGGGCTCTCGAGGCGCAGCAGCTGCTCGCCGACGACTGGAACGTCGCGGCCGACGTCTGGAGCGTCACGAGCTGGAACGAACTGCGCCGCGACGGCCTGGCCGCCGAGGAGCACAACTTCCTGCACCCGAACGAGGAGCCGAAGACGCCCTACGTCACCGAGAAGCTGAAGGACTCCGAGGGCCCCGTCATCGCCACGAGCGACTTCATGGCCGCCGTGCCCGACCAGATCCGCGAGTACGTGCCCGGCGACTACCTGACCCTCGGGGCCGACGGCTTCGGTTTCAGCGACACCCGGGCCGCCGCCCGCCGGTTCTTCAAGATCGACGGACCGTCGGTCGTCGTCCGCACCCTGCAGGCCCTGGCCCGTCGCGGCGAGGTCGACCCCGCTGTGGTCCAGCAGGCGATCGATCGTTACCAGCTGCACGACGTCACGGCCGGCACCAGCGGCACCGCCGGCGGGGAGGCCTGACGACCCCGTGAGCGCCGAGCGGGTGCCCGGATCGCCCCTGCAGCCGTCCGCGGCCACGAAAGAGCGCACGCTCGCGTGGCTGCGGACGGTCTCGGGTGAGCTGTCCACCGCGACCATCAAGCGCCTCGAAGAGACGCTGCCCTGGTACGGGGACATGCCCCCCGGGCGCCGCTCGGCGGTCGGGCTCGTCGCCCAGGCCGGCATCACCTCGTTCATCAGCTGGTTCGCCGACCCGCGATCCACCCCGTGGATCGCAGCCGACGTCTTCGGTTCGGCCCCCCGCGAACTTCTCCGCTCGGTCAGCCTCACGCAGACCCTGCAGCTCATCCGCATCACCGTCGAGGTCGTGGAAGAACGCGTCAAGGACGGCGACGACTCGTTGCGCGAAGCGATCCTCCTCTACTCGCGCGAGATAGCCTTCGCCTCGGCGGACGTCTACGCCCGGGCCGCCGAAGCCCGAGGCCTCTGGGACGCCCGACTCGAGGCCCTGGTCGTCGACTCGATCCTGAGCGGCGAGTACGACGACGAGTTGCCCAGCCGCATCGCCGCGCTCGGATGGCACGGGCACGGTGAGGTCGCCGTCCTCGTCGGCACGGCTCCGCGGATGCTCGACGTCGACATGCTCCGACGCACGGCCCGGCACCGAGAGGCCGACGTGCTCATCGGCGTGCAGGGTAGCCGACTCGTGCTCGTCATCGGGCGGGCCGATCCGCTCGACGAGGCCAGCGCCTCCTCGACCCACCCCAGCTTCACCGAGATCGCGCGCGCGCTCGAACCCGGCTTCGGCGACGGGCACCTCGTGCTCGGCCACGAGGTGCCGAGCCTCGTCGACGCCTCGAAGAGCGCCAAGGCCGCCCTCGCCGGTTTCGCGGTCGCACGGGCCTGGCGCAACGCGCCCCGCCCCGTCCTCGCCGACGACCTCCTGCCCGAGCGCGCCCTCGCCGGGGACCCGGTCGCACGGTCGACCCTCGTCAACCGCATCTACAAGCCCCTCAAGACGCACTCGACCGAGTTGCTGACGACCTTGTGGTGCTACCTCGACAACGGGCGCTCGCTCGAGGCCACGGCACGCGAACTCTTCGTGCACCCGAACACCGTGCGGTATCGCCTGAAGCGCGTCACGGACGTGATCGGCTGGGATGCCACCGGCGCCCGTGAGGCGCTGATCCTCCAGTCGGCGCTCGTGCTCGGATCGATCGCCGACCCCGAGGGGTCAGGGGTCCGACGCAAGTGACCGTCAGGCTGCCCGCGAGGACGTCTGTGCGCTTCGACAACGTTCTCGCTCATCTTTGGTCGAGTTGCTACACCGCCAACCCCCGACTCGTTGGCATGATGGACCAGTGATCGTTGTCGTAGCGCCCGGTCAGGGCTCCCAAACTCCCGGTTTCCTCGACCCCTGGCTGGCTGACCCCGACCAGCGTGAGTTGCTGACGTCGCTCTCCGACGCGGCCGGCCTCGATCTCGTCGCCCACGGCACCACGTCCGACGCCGACACGATCCGCGACACCGCCGTGGCCCAGCCCCTCATCGTCGCGGCCGGCATCCTGACCGCCCGTGCCCTCTTCGGCCGTGTCGAGCGCTCCGCCGTCGCCGGCGTCGCGGGCCACTCGGTCGGCGAGTTCACCGCCGCGGCCGTCAGCGGCGTGCTGAGCGACCTCGACGCCGTCACGCTCGTCGCCGAACGGGGCCGGGCCATGGCCGACGCCGCCGCACTCGTCGGGACCGGCATGAGCGCCGTGCTCGGCGGTGACGAAGCCGAACTGCTCGCCCGTCTCGACGCCCTCGGGCTCTTCCCCGCCAACTACAACGGTGGCGGCCAGATCGTCGTCGCCGGCGAGACCGCCGCACTCGCCGAGCTGGCGGCCGACCCGCCGGCCAAGAGCCGCGTCGTGCCCCTCCAGGTCGCCGGCGCCTTCCACACGCGGTACATGCAGCCCGCAGTCGAGCGCCTCCGCTCCGCCGCCGCCTCGGTCACGGCCGCCGACCCCTCGACGACGCTCTGGACCAACCACGACGGCAGCACCGTCGACTCGGGCGCGCGCTTCGTCGAGCTGCTCGTCGGGCAGGTCTCGTCTCCCGTCCGATGGGATGCGACCATGCGGTCGTTCGCCGACGCCGGTGTGACGGGCATCGTCGAACTCGCCCCGGCCGGAGCCCTGACCGGCCTGGCCAAGCGCGCGCTGAGGGGTGTCCCCTCGGTCGCCGTCAAGACACCCGACGACCTGCAGGCCGCCGTCGACCTCATCGAGGGAGCAGCATGACCACCCCCCAGCTCAACCAGACCACCGGTGCGCAGTTCACCCGGATCTACGCACTCGGCGCCGCCCGCGGTGAGAACGTGGTCCCGAACGCCGACATCATCGAACCGATCAACTCCAGCGACGAGTGGATCCAGCAGCGCACCGGTGTGATCACCCGCCGACGGGCAGGCAAGGACGTCAAGGTCGTCGACCTCGCCGAGACCGCCGCCAACGAGGCCATCGCCAAGTCGGGCATCCGCCCCGACCAGATCGGCGCCGTCCTCGTGTCGACCATCGGTGCCGGCGTCGTGACCCCGTCGGTCGCCTCGCTGCTCGCCGAGCGCGTCGGTGCGAACCCGGCCGCCGCCTACGACATCTCGGCCGCCTGCGCCGGCTTCACGTACGGCATCGCGCAGGCCGACTCGTTCGTCAAGTCGGGCCTCGCCGAGTACGTCCTCGTCGTGGGTGCCGAGAAGCTCAGCGACGTCATCGACCCGACCGACCGCACGATCTCGTTCCTGCTCGCCGACGGAGCGGGTGCGGCCATCGTCGGCCCGTCCGACACCGCGGGCATCGGCCCGACGGTCTGGGGCTCGGACGGCTCGAAGTGGGACGCCATCGGCATGACCAACACCATGACCGAGTACCGCGAGGGTGCCGGCGAGATCCCCTGGCCGACCCTCCGCCAAGAAGGTCAGACGGTCTTCCGCTGGGCCGTCTGGGAGATGGCCAAGGTCGCCAAGGAGGCCCTCGAACGCGCCGGCGTGACCGCCGACCAGCTGTCGGCTTTCGTGCCCCACCAGGCCAACATGCGCATCATCGACGAGTTCGCGAAGCAGCTCGGCCTGCCCGAGTCCGTCGTGATCGGTCGCGACATCGCGACCACCGGCAACACCTCGGCCGCCAGCATCCCGCTCGCGACCCACCGACTGCTCGACGAACACCCCGAACTCAGTGGCGGTCTCGCGCTGCAGATCGGTTTCGGTGCCGGACTCGTGTTCGGCGCCCAGGTGGTCGTGCTGCCCTAGCGCGCCGCTGCCCACCCGACCGCGGGGCGCTGTATAGGCTTTACCCCGGTCACAACGACACCCCCTCAAGGAGACAACACCATGGCACTGTCCACCGAAGAAGTCCTCGCCGGCCTCGCCGAGCTCGTCAACGACGAGACCGGGATCGCCACCGACACCGTCGAGATGGACAAGTCGTTCACCGACGACCTCGACATCGACTCGATCTCCATGATGACCATCGTCGTCAACGCCGAAGAGAAGTTCGACGTCAAGATCCCCGACGAAGAGGTCAAGAACCTCAAGACCGTCGGCGACGCCGTCACGTACATCCACAAGGCGCAGAACTAAGACGTCGGCTGCCCGGTCGCCGTCACGGCGACCGGGCCCCGCCGCTGTGCCCTCGACGCCGTCGACCCCACGCCACCAGCCTCGGCTGCAGCCCGGGTCACGGCGTCGTCGTACATCGGCACAGCCCACCGACCGGCCCTCCCAGAAGGAACGTCAATGACCAAGAAGATCGTCGTCACCGGCCTCGGCGCCACGAGCCCGCTCGGTGGCACCGCCACCGAGAGCTGGCAGAACCTGCTCGCCGGCCAGTCGGGCATCACCACGCTCGAACAGGACTGGGTCGCCAAGTACGAGCTGCCCGTCACCTTCGCCGGCCAGGCACGCACCCCCTCGGCCGACGTGCTCGACCGCCGCGAGATCAAGCGCCTCGACCCGTCGAGCCAGTTCGCGCTCACCGCGGCCCGCGAGGCCTGGGCCGACGCCGGCTCGCCCGAGGTCGTCCCCGAACGCTTCATCGTCGACTGGGCCACCGGGATCGGCGGTGTCTGGACGCTGCTCGACGGGTGGGACACCCTGCGCGAGAAGGGCCCGCGACGCGTCCTGCCGATGACCGTCCCCATGCTCATGCCGAACGGTCCCGCCGCCGCCATCTCGATGAACCTGGGTGCGCGCGCCGGAGCCCGCACGGTCGTGTCGGCCTGCGCCTCCAGCACGGAGTCGATAGCCATGGCCTACGAGCACCTGCAGTCCGGCCTTGCCGACATCGCCGTCGCCGGCGGTTCCGAGGCGGCCATCCACCCGATGCCCCTGGCCTCCTTCGCGGCCATGCAGGCCCTCTCGAAGCGCAACGACGACCCCGCCACCGCCTCGCGTCCCTACGACGTCACGCGCGACGGCTTCGTCCTCGCCGAAGGAGGCGCGGCGCTCGTCCTCGAGACCGAGGAGCACGCCCTGGCCCGCGGGGCCCGCATCTACGCCGAGCTCATCGGTGGTGCGGTCACCAGCGACTCGTACCACATCACCGCTCCCGACCCCGAGGGCACCGGCGCCGCCCGGGCCGTCATCGCGACGCTCGAGAACGCGGGGGTCGACCGCGACCAGGTCGTCCACGTCAACGCCCACGCGACGAGCACCCCGGTCGGCGACATCGCCGAGTACCACGCCATCAAGCGCGTCTTCGGCGACCACACCTCGAAGCTGATCGTCTCGGCGACCAAGGCGGCCACGGGCCACCTGCTCGGCGGCGCGGGCGGCATCGAGGCGCTGTTCACGGTCAAGGCGCTGCACGAGCGCGTGGCGCCGCAGACGATCAACGTCACGCAGATGGACGACGAGATCGACATGGACGTCGTCGTCGGAGAACCGCGCCCCCTGCCCGAGGGCGAGATCGTGGCCATCAGCAACTCGTTCGGCTTCGGCGGCCACAACGCCGTCGTCGGGTTCCGCTCGGTCTGACCGAGGCGACCGACGCAGGAGGCGCGGGTGGCGTGATCACGCCACCCGCGCCTCCTGCGTCGTCACCCGGTGCGCCCGGGACGCCCCTCCCCGTGCAGCGGCCGGTCAGCTGACCTTGTGCAGCCAGACGACGGGGTTGCCTTCGCCGCTGTAGCGGAACGGTTCGAGTTCGTCGTCCCAGGCCTGGCCGAGGGCGAGACGCAGCTCGCGGTGCAGCTCGAGGGTGTTCGACCCGGCGATCTCCATCGCGTAGCGGATGCGATCCTCGGGGATGACCGTGTTGCCGGCGGTGTCGGTCTGGGCGAAGAACACGCCCAGGTCGGGAGAGTGCATCCAGCGCCCCCCGTCGTGGGTCTCGCCGGGGTCTTCGGTCACCTCGTAGCGGAGGTGCTCCCAGCCCCGCAGAGCAGAGGCGATGCGCGCGCCGGAGCCCTCGTCGCCCTGCCACGAGAACTCGGTGCGCTGGGCGCCGGGCAGCACGGGTTGGTCGACCCAGGCGAAGTTCACGCCGTGCCCGAGGGCACGACCGACGGCCCACTCGACGTGTGGGCACAGTGCACGAGGGGACGAGTGCACGTAGAGCACTCCCCGAGCGGTTGCAGCAGCCACGATTCCTCCATCTGGTTCAGGTGCGACTTCCCCATCGACCTGTCAGACGTGATTCGTGTGCGTTTTTCGATTGTGCGGGCCGGGACCCGGTGATGCGCGGGACGGTGCCCGTTCTGTGAATTATGACCGACCCGCCTGAGAAATCACAACTGTGTAACACCTGCGAATGGTGCGGCGTCTCGCACGGCCTGTCGGCTCACTTGGCCTGCGAGTAGTCGTCCACGACCGCGACCGTGACCGGGAAGGCCACCGGGGCGTCGCCGAAGAGCAGCCGGCCGGCCTCGACCGCGCTGTCGGCGACCAGCGCGGCGACCTCGTCGGCGGCGGCCGCGGGGGCGTGCACCACCACCTCGTCGTGCAGGAAGAACACGAAGTGGGGTGCCGGGACGCCGGTCCCCCAGCGCGCGTGCAGACGACGGCGCAGGGCGCCCATCCAGCAGAGGGCCCACTCCGCGGCGGTGCCCTGCACGACGAAGTTGCGCGTGAACCGACCCCACGAGCGTGCGTCGCGATCGGCCGGCCGCACGCCCATCTCGGGAGGCAGCGCGCCCACCCCGGCGCCCCCGGAGGCGTCCGGGTCGTCGGACGGCCGCGGTGAACTGCGGCCGAGCAGGGTGTCGACGACTCCCCCGGCCTCGCCCGTGCGCGCCGCCGTCTCGACGAGCGCCATGGCGTCGGGGAACCGCCGCGCCAGGCGGGGCACGAGTCGGCCGCTCTCGCCCTGGGTCGCGCCGTACATGGCGCCGAGCATCGCGACCTTGGCCTCGGCCCGCGTCGCGACGGCTCCGCTGGCGACGATTCCCTCGTAGAGGTCGCCCGACCCGGCCCGGGCCATCGAGCGGTCGCCGGACAGGCCGGTCAGGATGCGTGGCTCGAGTTGCGAGGCGTCGGCGACCACGAGCTTCCAGCCCGGGTCGGCCACGACGGCGCCGCGGACCGCCCGGGGAAGCTGCAGCGCGCCTCCTCCGCTCGTGGCCCACCGGCCGGTCACGACGCCGCCCGGCACGTAGTCGGGACGGAAGCGCCCGCCGTGCACCCAGGCGTCGAGCCAGGCCCAGCCGTTGGCGACGAGCAGCCGCTGCATCTTCTTGTAGCGGAGCAGCGGCTCGATCGCGGGGTGCTCGTGCCGTTGCAGTTCCCACTGCCGCGTCGACTGCACGAGCACGCCCGCACGGTTGAGGGCCCTGATCAGCTCGGCGGGCGAATCGGGGTTGAGGTCGGGCGCGTCGAGCGCCTGCCGCACCTCGTCGAGGGCGTCGCGCATGCGGGCCGGTCGCTCGCCCGGGGCGGGCCTCGGCCCTAGGGCGGCGGTCAGCAGTTCGTCGTGCACCCGGGATGACCACGGGATGCCCCGGTGGCGCATCTCGGCCGCGATCAACGCACCGGTGGACTCGGCGGCGACGAGCAGCTCGAGTCGACCCCGGGCAGGCGACGCCTCGACCGCCTCGCGCTGGGCGAGGAACTCGGCCGCCGGGTCGGGCAGCGACTCGGGGAGGACCTCGAAGAGTCCGTCGGGCTCGCCCGGCGACGCCTGGGCGACGTCCCACGGCCCGGGAGCCGCGCCTCCGAGGGGGAAGGCGGGCGCCGACGTCGACCGTCGCAGGATCGCGTGCACGAGCCGGAGGTCGACGCAGCGCGCCAGCGTGACCCCCGCGTCGAGGAGGCGCGGGTACCACCGCGGGGTGTCGTCCCAGACCCAGCGGGGCGAGGCCTCGCGCTCGAGGACGGCCACGCGCGCCGGCAGGTCGGCCGCGGGGATGGTCTCCACGCCGACCGCTTCGAGCAACCCCGACGTGCCACGCTCGTACCGCGTCAGCTCGACGTCGCCGTCGGGCAGTCGACGCAGCAGGAAGAACACCGCCTGATCATCCCACCCGGCGCCGACACCGACGGGCCGTTCTCAGTGCAGCGGCTGCCCGGCGGCGTCGAGGACGTTCTTCTCGCCCGCCTCGATCGGCGACGCGAACCGGTTCTGGGCCGGCGGGATCGGGCAGTTGAAGGCGTACGAGAAGGCGCAGGGCGGCAGGACGGCCCGGTTGAAGTCGAGCGTGATGGTGCCGTCACCGTTCGGCACCGGGAAGAGGAACCGCCCGACCGAGTACGTGCTGTCGCCGTTGGTCGCGTCGCCGAAGACGAGCTGCAACCGGTCGCCGTCACCCGACGGGAACGCCGCGAGCTCGTGGTCGACCCCGTCGCGGGTGAAGCGGATGAGCCCGGGCAACGGCTTGGGCCGACTGAGCTCGAGGTCAGCCTGGTGACGGATGTCGACCTGGGTGTCGGGCGCGGTGGGCACGAAGTCGGCCGTGACGACCCAGTCCGGGTCGAACGGGAAGGCGTCGATCGATCCGAAGCCCGTCACGGCGTCCGACGCGGAGTCCCAGACGCGCAGGGCGTACCCGGTGTGGTCGTCGTTCGCGATCACCGTGCCGGTCGTGGTCTCCGAGAACCGGAGGCTGCTCGGGACCATCGCGTCGTCACCCGCCACGACGACGGTGCCGTCGACGAGGTCGCCGTCCACGTGGATGCCGTCCGCCGGGGCGGCCGTCAGCGCCAGTCCCGACACGCCCTGCGGGGTCGGCGCCCAGCGGCCCGGCACGCCCCAGACGGTCTGCTCGTGGTCGACCCACTGCGTGCCGGTCAGGGCGAGCGGACCCTGCGGCGACACCGCGCGGGTGCGGCGCAGGACGTGGAAGCGGTCGAGCTCGGCCTGCGCGGCCGCGTGCTCGGACGGGCGGGTGGTGTCGGCGGTGCTGTCGGTCATCGGTCCTCCTGGGGTCTGACGAGGGGCAACGCCGGGGAGGCGCGGTTCATGCCCCGACGGACGGGACGTGGTCAGGACCGGCACCGCGCCTCCTCGTCCCACGTCTCAGTCCTGCAGGTCGTCGCCGCCCACGGCGAGGCGCCGGAGCTGCTCGTCGAACGGGACGACCGCGGCGAACGGGTCGTCGAGCGCGCCCTCGTGCCGCGCCACGAGCTCGGCGAACTCCCCCGCGGCGCGCGTGACCCGCTCGGGCAGCGTCGTGGAGGTGCCGTCGCCCTCGCCCCAGTCCTCGGACGCCGCGAACACGGAGGTGGGCACGACGACGGCCTGGAGGTAGGCGAACAGGGGTCGCACCGCGTACTCGAGGGCCAACGAGTGGCGAGCCGTTCCGCCGGTCGCCCCGATCAGCACGGGCGTGCCCGTCAGCGCCTTGTGGTCCATCACGTCGACGAACGACTTGAACAGGCCGCTGTACGAGGACGAGAAGACGGGCGTGACCGCGATCACGCCGTCGGCGCTCCTCACGTTCTCGAGTGCCTCGGCGAGGGCGGGAGGCGCGAAGCCGGTCAGCATCGCGTCCGTCACCTCGTGCGCGAGGTCGCGCAGCTCGACGACCTCGACCTCGACGAACGAGCCGCGGCCGACGAGGTCACGCGTGGTGGCCTCGACCAGCCGGTCGGCCAACAGACGGGTGGAGGACGGCTGGCCCAGCCCCGCGGACAGGGCGACGATCTTCTTGGTGCTCATGGCGCGCCTCCTGCGTGTCTCAGCGGGCGGACGACGCGGTGAGCGCGTCGTGCGCGGTGGGTGTGGCCGTGGACCGCGACGCCCGGGTCGCGGCCTCGACGAGCGAAGCGTGCGTGGGGGCGTCGGGCACGTCGGCCGGACGGTTCGCGGCGAACTCGCGACGGAGGACCGGCACGACCTCGCTGCCGAGGATGTCGAGCTGCTCGAGGACAGTCTTCAGGGGCAGGCCGGCGTGGTCCATGAGGAAGAGCTGGCGCTGGTAGTCGCCGACGTAGTCGCGGAAGCCGAGGGTGCGGTCGATGACCTCCTGGGGGCTGCCGACGGTGAGCGGGGTCTGGCTCGTGAAGTCCTCCATCGAGGGACCGTGGCCGTAGACCGGGGCGTTGTCGAAGTAGGGACGGAAGGTGCGCTTGGCGTCCTGCGAGTTCTTCGCCAGGAAGACCTGACCGCCGAGACCGACGATCGCCTGGTCGGCACGCCCGTGCCCGTGGTGCTCGAAGCGGCTGCGGTAGAGCTCGACCATCTGCTTCGTGTGCGAGGCGGGCCAGAAGATGTGGTTGGCGAAGAAGCCGTCGCCGTAGTAGGCGGCCTGCTCGGCGATCTCGGGGCTGCGGATCGACCCGTGCCAGACGAAGGGCGCGACGCCGTCGAGGGGACGCGGGGTCGCCGTGAAGCCCTGCAGCGGCGTGCGGAAGTGGCCCTTCCAGTCGACGACGTCCTCGCGCCAGAGGCGGTGCAACAGGGCGTAGTTCTCGATCGCCAGGTTGATGCCCTGGCGGATGTCCTTGCCGAACCAGGGGTAGACCGGGCCCGTGTTGCCGCGACCGAGCGTGAGGTCGACCCGGCCACCGGCGAGGTGCTGGAGCATCGCGAAGTCCTCGGCGATCTTGACCGGGTCGTTCGTCGTGATGAGCGTCGTCGCCGTGCTGAGCACGATGCGCTCGGTCTGCGCGGCGATGTAGGCGAGGAGGGTCGTCGGGCTCGAGTTCACGAAGGGCGGGTTGTGGTGCTCGCCTGCGGCGTAGACGTCGAGGCCGACCTCTTCGGCCTTCTTCGCGATGGTGACCATCGCCTGGAGGCGCTCGCCCTCGGTCGGGGTGGCACCGGTCGTGGGGTCGGTCGTGATGTCGCCGACGCTGAAGATTCCGAACTGCATTGCTCCACCTTAGAACATCTGCATGCGTTTGCATGCACTTCGGTGAACCGCGGGGTGGGGCGTGGCATTCCCGGGCGTGCGATGGCCGTCGGGAACGTGCAGCGGACGACCTGGCCTCGACCTCGACCCCCGTGCGCGACGTGGGACGTGTCGGCAACTCCGGACTCGCGCTCCACCCCGAACGCCCGGGCCCGGAAACACGGGGCCCGCGCCGACCGACGCCGCAGGGGGCAGGAGTTGCCGACCACGCGGCGGGGTGGCCGAAGTCACCACCGCGAGAAGTCATGCAGGAAGCGCGGCACACGCCGTAGCGGGCGGTGCGGAGGGGGTGGGGGGCGCCGGGGCGGGGTGAGGCGGTGCGGCGGCGGGTCAGGCGAGGGGGGCGAGGCGCAGCCAGCGCTCCGCGACCTGGGCCTGCGAGACGGGCCCGTCGCCGTCGCGGTCGATCTGGGGCGAGTCGAACTCGACCCACCAGGTGCGGGCCGAGCCGCCGATGGCCGACACCCCCTGCCAGGCGCTGCCCCCGGCCCGGACCACGATGCCCGTCGGGCCGTACGGGAACGGCGTAGAAGGGTCCTCGTCCGAGTCGATGACGTACACCTGGGCCCCGACGCCCATGCGCGCCGGGCCGGATCGCCCGGCGTCGTCGGAGGAGGCGCCGCCCCAGGCGTCGGGGTCGGGCTCCGGCTGTCGGGGCCGCTTGGTGAACATGGACGACATCGTGCCACGCACGACGGACGCCGGGCGACGACGCGGCCGCGCTCACAGCAGGCCCGGAGGCCGCGAACCGACCGGAACCGGGGCAGGCGCCACCGGACACAACGAGTAGGGCGGACGGGACTTGAACCCGTGACCGATCGATTATGAGTCGACTGCTCTAACCGGCTGAGCTACCGCCCCTCGCGTCGGCCCACCGGTGCGAGCCGTGGCCGGCCGGGGCGGTGCCGCGGTCGACCGTCAGTGCGCGCGGTCGGACGCCGCGTCGGTGGAGGGGACCACCGGCTGACCACGATACAGGCTCTCGAACACGCTGAGCGTTCGCTCGATGTCGTGCCCCTCGATCATCTTCAGGCTGGCCCGGCGCATCGCGAGGTACTCGTCGTCGGGGGCGGTCAACACCGTCGTGAGCTTGTCGGCGAGGTCGCGGCTGTCGCCCGGGCGGAAGAGGTAGCCGTTCTGGCCCTCGTCGACCAGGTGCGGCAGGGCCATGGCGTCGGCCACGACGATGGGCAGCCCCGACGCCATCGCCTCGAGGCTGGCGATGCTCTGGAGTTCGGCGATCGACGGCATGGCGAAGACCGTCGACTCGGTCAGCGTGCGTCGCAACTCGTCGTCGGACAGGTACCCGGCGAAGGTGACGACGTCGGCGAGGCCGAGGTCGCGGCTGGTCGTCTGGAGCTGCTTGAACAGGTCTCCGCCGCCCACGATCGTGAGCGTCGCGCCGAGGGTCGGGTCGAGCAGGGTCATCGCCTTGAGCAGCACGTCGATCTGCTTCTCGGCCGTGACCCGGCCGACGAACACGATGCGGTTCTCGGTCGGACGGGTGTCGAGGGCGGTGTAGTGCCCGGCCTCGATGCCGCAGGAGACGGCGAGCACTCCGGTGACCGCGACCGACTTCTCGAGGAACGTGGCCGCCTTCTGCGTGGGGGTCGTGATCGCCGCGGCCTTGTGGAACGTCTTGCTCGCGTCGTTCCACGCCATCTGGGTCGCCTTGGCGCGCAGCCCCTTGGGCAGACCGGTGTGCTCGAGCAGGTTCTCGGGCATGAAGTGGTTCGTGGCGACGATCCGCACGCCCCGGCGTTCGGCGACCTGCGCGACGCCCCGGCCCATCACGATGTGCGACTGGATGTGGACGACGTCGGGGTGGATCTCGTCGAAGATCTTCTCGGCGTGCTCCTGCACGCGCCACGGGGTGGCGAAGCGCAGCCAGTCGTGCAACGGCCACCGCGTCGAGTACAGCCGGTGGACGGTCAACGTCACGCCGCCGTGCTGCTCGAGGAAGGTGCCGTGGTGCCGGCTGGCCGCGGGCACCATGAGGTGCACGTCGTGGCCGCGCCGGGCGAGCCCCACGGCGAGCCGCTCCGTGAAGTTGGCGGCGCCGTTGACGTCGGGCGGGAAGGTGTCACCCGCGATCAGGACGGTCAGGCGGTCGGACGACCCCGAGGAGGCGCGGGTCGCGACGTCAGCCGACGTCGCGTCGTCGGGTCGGCCGGGTTCCGAGGGCGTCGGGGCAGGTGTCACGGGTCGTGGCGTCCTTCTCGTGCTCGGTGGGGTGTGCGGCGCGTCGTTCGCCCGGACGATCGTCGACCGGCGGGCGAGACGACCCCACGCTAGCTCAGGCTCGGGTCTGGGGATGGTATTTGGCGAGTTGGAACACGCCGTAGACCGCGATGGCGGCCGCGACGACGAAGAAGACGCCGGCGATCGCGGGGGCGTTCTGCGCCTCGCCCAGGACGACGATGCCGATGCCGACCGCGATGAGCGGATCGACGACCGTGAGACCGGCGATGACGAGGTCGGGTGGGCCGGACGAGTAGGCGTTCTGCACGAAGTACCCGCCGAGCAGTCCGGCCGCGAGCAGGAACACGATGCACACGATCGTCAACCAGTCGAAGTTGCCGGCGAAGACCCGGTTGAGGACGACCTTGGCGAGGGTCGCGACGAAGCCGTAGAGCACGCCCGCCGCGATGATGTAGAACAGCGCGCTGCGACGGCGGCGCAACAGGGCGAAGGCGACGCCCAGCACGGAGCCGACGACGGCGAGGATCACGAGGACCGTGACGAGCTGCCGCGTGGTGATCTCGGGCTCGATGGCCGTGAAGGCCGCCACGGTGACGAAGAGCCCGACGCCGCCGACGCAGAAGAGGATGGCCCGCTTGGCGCGCCGGTCGAGTCGTCGACCCGTCGACCGGGAGTTGAGGACCGCCGTGATGACGAGGGCGACCGCCCCGAGCGGCTGCACCACGAGTAGCGGTGCGATGCGCAGACTGGTCAGCTGGAAGAGGATCGCGAGGCCGAGCATCAGCGTGCCCAGCACCCACGAGGGGCGGCCCACGAGGGCGAGCACCTGGCGGACGTTCATGCCGCTCTTCGCCGCACCGATCCGTCGCTCGACCTTGGCGACGCCCTGGTGCTGGAGCTGGGCGCCGATCGAGAGGAACACCGCGCCGATCAGCGCGATCGGGATGCCGAGCGCCTGATAGGGGGTCAGGGATACCTGCTGGGTGAGCTCCCCGATGTCCGTCGTCACGGCGTCCACGCTAGCGCCGTGGCGCTGGATAGTCTGGACGAATGGCCGTTCGACCCATTTCCATCACGGGTGACCCCGTGCTCCACTCCCCCGCCTCCGAGGTGACCGTCGTCGACGAAAACCTGCGCACCCTCGTCGCCGACATGTTCGAGACGATGGACGCCGCCCCGGGCGTCGGTCTGGCGGGCCCGCAGGTGGGCGTCGGCAAGCGCCTGTTCGTCTACTCGTGGACCGACGACGACGGCGAGCTGTGGCGCGGCGTGGCCATCAACCCGACGCTCTGGCAGAGTCCGCTCTCGATCGAGCCGCTCGACGACGACTCCGAGTCCGAGGGCTGCCTCTCGGTGCCCGGCGAGAGGTTCCCGTTGCGGCGTGCCGACGGCGTCGTGCTGCGGGCCACCGACCTCGAGGGCGACGCGGTCGAGATCGAGGCCTGGGGCTGGCTCGCCCGCGTCTTCCAGCACGAGTACGACCACCTCGACGGCATCCTGTACGCGGACCGGCTCGAGCATCCCTTCCACAAGGCGGCCGCGAAGGCGGTCCGCAAGAAGGGCTGGGGACAACCGGGCAGCACCTGGCTGCCGGGCGTCGACCACCTCGAGGACTGACGGCCGGCCCCGGCCGACCCCGAGACCGAGGAGGCGCGTCCTGCGAACCGCAGGACGCGCCTCCTTCTCGTTCGGGCACGGAACGGAACGGAACGGCGAGAAAGGCCCAGGACGGACCGGGAAAGAGAAAAGGCCCAGAGGGTGGAGCCTCTGGGCCTTCGCTCCCCGAGTTGGACTCGAACCAACAACCTGCCGGTTAACAGCCGGCTGCTCTGCCAATTGAGCTATCGAGGAATGGCAACCGCCCCGGACTTTCGTCCGTGACAGCGGAGACAACACTAGCAAAGATCTGAGCCCCCGAGGGACCACGCCGACGACGCGGCGCGTCGCACGGCTCCGACCCTCGCGTCAGTACCCGTCGTGCGGGTCGACCACGCCGACGAACTCCCCGTCGCCGAGGAAGGCCCGCACGTTGAGCCGGATGCGCTCGGCCAGCAGCGGGGCGGTCATCTCGGGGGTGTCCGCCTGGTGCGGCGTGACGACGACACGCGGCTCGCCGAAGAGCGGGTGCCGGTCGGGGAGCGGCTCGGGCGTGGTGACGTCGACCCCCGCGCCCCAGAGTCGCTCCGCCCTGACCGCCTCGACGAGGGCGTCCGTGTCGACCAGGCTGCCCCTCGCGACGTTCACGAGCACGGCCGTCGCCGGCAGAAGGGCGAGCCGACGCGCGTCGAGGAGACCCGCCGTGCCGGGAGTCGCGGCGGCGGCGAGGACGAGGACGTCGGCCTCGGGCAACACCTCGTCGAGGCGCTCGACGGGGACGGTCCGGTCGGCCCCGGGCACGGGTTCGCTCGACCGGCGCACGATCGTCACCCGGACGTCGAACGGGGCCAGGAGGCGCATCAGCTCGATCGCGATGCCCCCCGCCCCGACGATGACGACGTGCCGTCCGTAGAGCGACCGGCCCTGTTGTTCGGTGGCCCAGGAGGTGGCGCGCACGCGCTGGGGAACGACCCTCAGCAGCGACAGCACGAGCATGAGGGCGTGCTCGGCGACGGGTTCGGCGAACGCCCCCTTGGCGCTCGTCCAGAGCGGCAGCGCGCGGTCGGCACGGGCCGCGATGACCTCGGAGAAGGCGTCGACCCCGGCGTAGGGCAGCTGGACCCACTCGATGCCCGGGTTCTCGTCCAGCGCGCGGGCCAGGCCGTCGGGGTCGCGGTACGAGAGCCAGACCAGGCCACGGGTCTCCGTGCCCAGGGGGACGACGTCCGCTCCCCCGGCCCGCACGGCGTCGACGAAGACCGGGGTGGGGCGGGGGGCCACCGAGACGGCACCCGGGGTCGGGCGTCGACCCGGGGCGAGGACGGGGCCCGCGGTGACGACCGCGCGGTGGCCGCGCGCGCCTCCCGGGCTCGTCGCCCGGGCCGCATCCGAGACGGTCGAGCCCGTGGCCGGCTCGGCGGTCACGAGGGCCGGTCTCCGCGGAGGCCGGCGTCGGGGTCGAGCGGTCGCCCGGCCTCGCGCTCCTCCGGGCGGATGATGTCGATCGGGGTCGTCTGCGAGAGCACCTTGACGTAGGGGTCGATGCCGGTCCGGAGGACCTCGTCGATGTCGCCCAGTCCGACCAGACGGCCACCGCGCATGACGGCGACGCGGTCGGTGATCGCTCGCGCCTCGGCCACCGAGGAGGTGACGACGAGCGCCGAGAACTGACGCCCCTCGTGCAGGTTCCCGATGACGTCGAGGACGGCCTGGCGGACGAGCACGTCCACCCCCCGGGCGGGCTCGTCGGCGATCAGCAACGGGGGCTCGAGGACGAGGCTGCGGGCCAGGGCGACGCGTTGTCGCTGACCGGAACTGAGCTCCCAGGTCTGCTTGAGCATGGTGCCGAGCGGCAGGTGCACGCCGTCGACGAGCGTCGCGACGATGCGCCCGGCCTCGGTGCGGTCGAACTTGCGGTCGCGCTGGTAGATCGGCTCGGCGATGGCCTCGCCGACGGTCAGGTCGGGACTCAGCCGCTCGCCGTCGTCCTGCGCCAGGTAGCCGACCATGGCCGAGAGCCGGTCCCGGCGCCGGCCCGAGAGCTTGCCGACGTCCTGGCCGAAGACCCGTGCGGTCCCACCGACCAGACGCGGGCGCCCCTCGTCGACGCGGCCCGTGCCGGTCAGTCCGGCGAGGGCCATCGCGAGCGTCGACTTGCCCGAACCGCTCTCGCCGAGCACGGCGACGATCTCGCCCGGCTCGACCCGCAGGGTGACCCCGTCGACGGCACGCACGGCCGGATGGCCCGCCCGGGCGGGGTAGAGCAGCGACAGGTCGTCGGTGACGACCGGCTGGTCGAGGTCGAGCTCGCGACCCGGCACCGTCAGGCCGCCCCGACGGTGTCGGTTCCGCGCTCCGGGTCGCCCGCCGCCCGGCGGTCGAGTTCGGCCAACCGCTCGCGGCGGGACGCCTGCTCGATCGGATCGGGCACCGGCAGCGACGCCAGCAGGCGCTGCGTGTAGGGATGCTCGGGCGCGCCGAGGACCTGGTCGTTCGGTCCGCTCTCGATCAGGTCGCCGTGGAACAGCACGCCGATCCGGTCGGCCAGCATGTTGACGACCGCGAGGTCGTGGCTGATGAACAGGGCGGCGAAGCCCAGCTGCGACTGCAACTCGGTGAACAGCTCGAGCACCCGGGCCTGCACGGAGACGTCCAACGCGCTGGTGGGCTCGTCCGCGATCAACAGCGTCGGGTCGAGGGCGAGCGACCGGGCGAGGCTCGCCCGCTGACGCTGCCCGCCGCTGAGCTCGTGAGGGTACCGGTCGGCGAACGACTTGGGCAGCTGGACCGCCTCGAGGAGTTCGTCGACGCGCGGACGGGCGGCCCGGGCGTCCTTCGCACGACCGTGCACGATGAGCGGCTCGGCCACGCACTCGGCGATCGTCAGCAACGGGTTGAAGCTCGACGCGGGGTCCTGGAAGACGAAGCCGATGTCGGCGCGCTTCGGCTTGAAGTCACGCTCGTGCACCCCGTTCATCTCGATGCCCAGCACCTCGAGCGACCCCCCGGTGACCTTCGTCAGCCCGGCGATGGCCCGTCCGATCGTCGTCTTGCCCGAACCGCTCTCGCCGACGAGGCCGAGGACCTCGCCGCGGGCGATGGTGAAGTCGACGCCCTTGACGGCCCGGAAGCCGCCGCGGCCGAGGCGACCGGGGTATTCGATCTCGAGACCCCGGGCACGTACGACGACCTCGCTGTCGGCGGGCTGCTCCTGCTGCGTGTGGCCGCGGGCCTCGAGCTTCGGCACCGAGCCGAGCAGGCGCTTCGTGTAGTCGTCCTGCGGGTTCGCGAACAGCTCGACGGCCGGGGCCTGCTCGACGACCTTGCCGAGGTACATGACGGCGACGCGGTCGGCGAGGTCGGCGACGACGCCCATGTTGTGCGTGATGAGCACGATGGCCGTGCCGAACTCGTCCCGACAGCGGCGCAACAGGTCGAGGATCTCGGCCTGCACGGTCACGTCGAGGGCCGTGGTCGGCTCGTCCGCGACGATCACCGACGGGTCGAGCACGAGCGCCATCGCGATGACCACGCGCTGCTTCTGCCCGCCCGAGAACTGGTGCGGGTAGTAGTCGACGCGGGTCTCGGGGTCGGGGATGCCCACGCGACGCAGGATGTCGATCGCCTTGACCCGCGCCTCCTTGCGTCCGACCTTGCCGTGGGCCCGCAGGCCCTCGGCGATCTGCCAGCCCACCGTGTAGACGGGGTTGAGCGCGGTCGACGGCTCCTGGAAGACCATGGCGACGTCGGTGCCGCGGAGCTCGCGGACCTTCTTCGGGCCGACCTCGAGGACGTTCTGCCCCGAGAGCAGCACGGCACCGGTGGCGACCGCGGTCTCGGGCAAGAGGCCGAGGATCGTCTTCGCCGTGACGGTCTTGCCGCTCCCCGACTCGCCGACGATCGCCAGCACCTCGCCGGCGCGGACGTCGAGCGTCACGCCCTGGACGGCCGCGACGTCGCCGCCGTCGGTCGCGAAGGTCACCTCGAGGTCGGTGATGCCGACGGCGACGGGGCGCTCGTCGCGCGGCGTCGCGGGTCGGCCGGTCGCGGTCGTGTCGGCGGTCATGCGGTCACCTCGTCGTGGGTCGTGGTCGGGGCCTGCTCGGTGCGGCGGGTGCCCTTGGTCTTGCGCTTCGCGCGACGGCGGGTCCGGAGGCGCGGGTCGGCCAGGTCGTTCAGGCTCTCGCCCATCAGCGTGATGCCGAGCACCATCAGCACGATCGCCGCACCGGGGAAGACGCCGGTCCACCAGATGCCGCTGGCGGTGTCGGAGAGGGCGCGGTTCAGGTCGTACCCCCACTCGGCCGCCGCGGTCGGGCCGATGCCGAACCCCAGGAAGCCGAGGGCCGCCAGGGTCAGGATCGCCTCGGACGCGTTGAGCGTGAGGATCAGGGGCAGGCTCCGCGTGGCGTTGCGGAGGACGTGCTTGAACATGATGCGGCCCGTGCTGCTGCCGTTCACCTTGGCCGACTCGACGAACGCCTCGGCCTTGAGCCTCGTGGCCTCGGCGCGGACGACGCGGAAGTACTGCGGGACGTACACCACGGTGATCGAGATGCCCGCCGAGACGATGCCGCCCCAGAGGCTCGACTGGCCCCCGCTGATGACGATCGAGACGACGATGGCGAGCAGCAGCGAGGGGAACGCGTAGACCGCGTCGGCGACGACGACGAGCACGCGGTCGAGCCACCCGCCGAGGTAGCCCGAGATCAGGCCGAGCGTCACACCGATCGTGATCGACAGCACCACGGCCACGATGACGACGGCCACGGCGGTCCGGGTGCCCCACATGACGCGGCTGAACACGTCGTAGCCGCCGACAGTCGTCCCCCACAGGTGCTCGGCCGACGGTGGCGCCTGGCGCGGGAAGGCCTCGGTGGCACCGCGCAGCTGGCCGAAGCCGTAGGGCGCGATGAGGGGGGCGAAGATCGCCAGCAGCACGAACACGGCGACGATCACGACGCCGGTCAGCAGCATGCCGCGCTGCAGCCCCACCGAACGGCGGATCTGGGCGACGACGGGGAGGCGCTTGTAGAGGGGTTCGCGGCGGTCGGCCGCGACGGTCGAATCGGTCATGGTCAGTACCTCACGCGGGGGTCGATCAGGGCGGCGATCACGTCGACCACGAAGTTGGTGACGGCGACGATGACGGCGAGCACGGCGACGATGCCCTGCACGGCGATGAAGTCGCGGGCCGACAGGTACTGCTGCAGCTGGAAGCCCAGCCCCCGCCAGCCGAAGGTGGTCTCGGTCAGCACCGAGCCGCCGAGCAGCATCGCGATCTGCAGCCCCATGACGGTGATGATCGGGATCAGGGCGGGCTTGAGCGCGTGGGCCCGGACGAGCCGGAACTCGCTGACGCCCCGCGACCGCGCCGCGTCGACGTACTCGGAACCGAGCGTGCCGATGACGTTGGTGCGCACCAGGCGCAGGAAGATGCCGGCGGTCAGCACGCCGAGCGCGAGGGCGGGCAGCACCGCGTGCGAGAGGACGTCCACGATGATCGTCGAGTTGCCGGTCCGCAGGGCGTCGACGATGTAGATGCCCGTGGGGTTGTCGATGCGCCCCAGGGCGATGGCGACCCGCGTGCTCGCACGACCGCCGAGCGGGAGCCAGCCGAGCCAGACCGAGAAGGTGAGCTTGAGCAGCAGGCCGGCGAAGAAGACCGGGGTCGCATAGGCGAGGATCGCCAGCACGCGCAGGATCGCGTCGGGCCAACGGTCGCGCACGTACGCGGCGAGCATGCCGAGCGGGATGCCCAGCACGAGCGCGACGATCAGCGCGTAGAAGACCAGCTCGATCGTGGCGCTGCCGTACTGCAGCAGGATGCCGCTGATCTCGCGGTTGTCGGTCGCGGTGGTGCCGAAGTCGCCTCGGACGATCTGGCCGAGGTACTCGAGGTACTGCACGATCACGGGGCGGTCGTAGCCGGCGGCGGCGAGACGCTCCTGCAGCTGGGCCTCGGTGAGACGCCCGCCGACGGAGGCGGTGATCGGGTTGCCGACCACGCGCATCAGGAAGAACACGAGCGTGACGAGGATGAACACGGTGGGCACGATGAGGATCGCGCGGATCACGATGTAGCGTCCGAGGCCGCCGCCGCCGGAACTCCGGGACTTCCCGGGACTGGAGGTGGGCGGTGCCGTGAGGGAACCGTCGGTGATCAGGGTCACGTCGTTGGGCCTTTCGATGGTGTGGTGCCGGTCGCAGACCGGAGGGGGCGCCCCGCGGTGTCGCGGGTCGCCCCCTCGGCGTACGGCCGTGGTGCGGAGTCCCCCGACGCCGGAGGCCGACCGGCGGACCGGCGGGACTCAGGGGACGGGGAGGCGCGTCAGCGGCTCAGCGCACCGTAACGGAACTTGAACGACGCGTCGAGCGTGTCGTCCACGCCCTTCACGTCGGACTGCGAGACGACGACCTGCGTGCCCTGCAGCAGCGGCAGGGTCGGCAGGTCGGCCGCGACGGCGTCCTGGATGTCCCCGATGGTCGCCTCACGAGCCGAGGCGTCCTGCTCGCCGATCTCCTTCGTCAGCAGACCCTGGACGGTCGGGCTGTCGTAGTGGTTGCCGACGAAGTTGTCCGCGCTGAAGAACGGCGTCAGGTAGTTGTCGGCGTCCGAGAAGTCGGGGAACCAACCCAGCTGGTAGACGGGGTAGGCGTCCTCGCGGCGCTCGGTGCTGTAGGTGTCCCACAGGGTCGACTGGAGGTTGACGGTGAACAGGCCGCTCGCCTCGAGCTGCGACTTGATCAGCGCGTACTCCTCGTCGCTCGACGCACCGTAGTGGTCGGGGCTGTACTGCAGGTCGATCGACACCGGGGTGCTCACGCCGGCGGCCGACAGGGCCGCGGCGGCCTTGTCGACGTCCGGGCCGCCCTGGCCGTCGCCGTAGAGGCCCTCGAGGGGCGTCGTCGCACCGGTCAGGCCGTCGGGGACGACCGAGTAGAGCGGCGTGTAGGTGTCGTTGTAGACGTCCTTGGCCAGGGCGGCACGGTCGACCGTGTCGGCCACGGACTGACGCACGGCCAGGGCCTTGGCCGGGTCGGCGTCGGGCTGCGTGGCACCGTACGGCATGGTGTTGAAGTTGAACACCAGGTAACGGATCTCGCCGCCGGGGCCGTTGTGCACGGTGAGCGCGTCGTCCTTGGCCAGGTCGGCCAGGTCGGTCGGGCTCAGGCTGCGGTTCGCGACGTCGACGTCGCCGTTCTGGACGGCGAGCTTGAGGTCGGTCTCTTCGGTGTAGTAGGTCGCCGTGACCGAGTCGGTCTTCGGGGCACCGAGCACGCCGTCGTAGGCGTCGTTCGCCTCGTAGGCGATCGTCTCGTTCTGCGAGTAGTCGGTGATCGTGTACTGACCCGAGAAGGCGTTGCCCTTGACGATGTCGTCGGCGTCGGTGAGCCCGGTCGCCGAGAAGACGTCCTCGTCGACGATCGGGCCGGCGGGGCTCGAGAGCACCTGGGGCCAGGTCTGGTCGGCCGACTTGAGCGTGAAGACGACGGTCGTGTCGTCGGGCGCGTCGGTGCTGGCCAGGTTGCCGAGCAACGACGACGGGCCGTTGGGGTCGGCGATGGCCAGCTGGCGGTCGAAGCTGAACTTGACGTCGCTCGAGGTGAGCGCGTTGCCGTTCGCGAAGGTCAGTCCGTCCTTGAGCTTGACCGTGTACTCGGTCGGGCTGGTGAAGTCGGCGGACTCGGCCAGGTCGGGCTCGACGTCGGGGCTGCCGTACGGGGCGTTCGTCAGGAAGCCGAACACCTGGTTCTGGACGGCGAACGAGCCGTTGTCGTACGAACCGGCCGGGTCGAGCGACGTGATGACGTCGGTCGTGCCGATGCTGAGACCGTCGAGGGCGTCGGTCGCGTCACCACCGGAGGCGCAGCCCGAGAGGACGAGTGCGGTGGCAGCGGCGCCACCGACGACGGCGAGGGCGCGTCGGGCGAGCGTGGAGTCGGATGTCATATCCGGTTACCTCTTTCTCTGTGTGCAAGGGGCCCCGGGCCGTGCTGTGGACGCGGCCGTTTCAGGGAACGTCCATTGGTAACACACACGTGAGCGCGAGACGGGCTCATCGCGCAACTGTTTACAGGCCCGCAACGAACCCTTGCCAACTGGTCGTCTCGAGGCCGGCGGCGCATCCTCGTGATGTATGCGCGTTCAGGCCGGGGCACCGCGTGACGGCCGCCGACCTCACTCTTGGCGGATGGACCGGCGCTCGGCCTCGACGGCGGCGATCCGCACCTGGATCTCACGCCAGCGTTCGGGTTCGGTCTTCATGTCGGTGCGGAACGACTGCCCGAGCAGTTCGGACTTCTCGCGGATCAGGTCGCGCTCGACGATCGAGACGACGATGCCGCGACAGTAGGTCGTGATCTCGCGTCCCTCACGCTCGGGGATGGGGGCGACGGCGAGCTCCTTCGCCAGGGCGTCGAACGGCGACGGCGTCTGGCCGAGGACGACGTCGAGCCAGTCGGCCGAGTCGAACCGGTCGAGGCTCGCGCCGATCGCGTCGCGGACGACGGCCAGTGCACCGTTCTCGATGCGTGCCCGTGCCGCCCGCTGCATGAGTTCGAAGCCGACCGTCGCCGGGTGCTGGAGCATCGCCATGAGCGCGTCGCGCTCGGTGCGGGTGGTCAGGTCGCCCGGGAGCGTCAGCAGGCTCGGGCCGGCGGGCTCGTCGGGCACCGGCGGCAGGCTCGTGATCGACTGGCGGCCGTCGGTGGCGTTCTTGGGCTGCGACCGCTCGAGCGCGTTCTGGGCCGAGGAGGCGCGACCCGCGTCGTCGACGGACCGCGCGACGTCGGCCGGGTCGAGCCCCAGCCACCCGGCCAGCGACCGCACGTAGCCCTGGGTCATCGAACGGTCCCGGATGCCCGCCACCACCGGCGAGGCCGCCCGGAGCGCCGACACGCGACCCTCGACCGTCTCGAGGTCGTGCCCGTCGATGAGCCGGCGGATCATGAACTCGAACATCGGACGCTTGGTCGAGATGAGGCGGCGCACGGCGTCGTCCCCGCGGTTCAGCCTGAGGTCGCACGGGTCGAGCCCGTCGGGGGCCACGGCGACGAAGGTCTGCGCGGCGAACCGCTGCTCTTCGGCGAACGCGCGTGACGCCGCCTTCTGGCCCGCCTCGTCGGGGTCGAAGGTGAAGACGACCTCGCCGCCGGTCGAGGTGTCGGCCCCGCTGACGTCGCCGAGCATGGGTCGCAGCACCTTGATGTGGTCCACGCCGAACGACGTGCCGCAGGTCGCGACGGCCGTCGTGACCCCGGCCAGGTGGCACGCCATCACGTCGGTGTAGCCCTCGACGATGACGACCTGCTTGCCCTTCGAGATGTCCCGACGGGCCAGGTCGAGCCCGTAGAGCACCTGGGACTTGTGGTAGATCGGCGTCTCGGGGGTGTTGAGGTACTTCGGGCCCTTGTCGTCCTCGAGCAACCGACGCGCGCCGAACCCGATGGTCGACCCAGTGACGTCGCGGATCGGCCACACCAGCCGCCCGCGGAAGCGGTCGTAGGGGCTGCGGTCGCCCTGGCTCAGCAACCCCGCGGTGACGAGCTCGTCGTCGCGGTAACCGAGCCCCTTGAGGTGCGACCGCAGGGCGTCGAACGACTTGGGGGCGAACCCCACGCCGAACCGCTCGGCCGCGGCCGGGTCGAACCCCCGCTCGCCGAGGAAGCGCCGGGCGGGCTCGGCGTCGGCGGCCGTGAGGTGGTCCACGAAGAACTCGCGCGCGGCCTCGTTCGCCGAGATCAGACGCGCCCTGTTGCCGTGGTCGCTGGCCTGCCCGCCGTCCTCGTAGTGCAGCTCGAAACCGATGCGCGCCGCCATGCGTTCGACCGCTTCTTGGAAGGTCGTGTGGTCGGTCTTCATGACGAAGCTGAAGACGTCGCCGTCCTCACCGCAGCCGAAGCAGTGGTACCGCCCCACCTGGGGCCGCACGTGGAAGCTCGGACTGCGCTCGTCGTGGAACGGGCAGAGCCCCTTGAGCGACCCCACGCCCGCCCCCTTGAGCGTGACGTGGTCGCCGACGATGTCGGCGATGTTGGTGCGCGACCGGACCTCGTCGATGTCGTTGCGTTTGATCAGGCCGGGCACGTGTCGATTGTAGGTCGAGCCACCGACCACGCCGACCCGGGAGGTCGGCCGCGGGAGGACGAGGAGGCGCGGTGCGGCCGGTCGGGACCCGCGCCTCCTCGGCGACTCGCCGTCACCGGCCGGCGGTGAGCCGGTCGTGCCACGCCATCGCGCTCTGGTCGGTCAGCGAGGCGACCTGGTCGACGACGACCCGGCGCCTCGCGGCGTCGTCGTCCGCCGAGGCCCAGTCGGCGGCGAAGCCACGGTCGAGTTCTGACGGGCCCGCCTGCCACAGGGCGTCGGCGAGGCTCGTCAGGACCTCGCGCTGCCGGAGGTAGATGGGCTGCCGGTTGTCCCGCGTCATGACGAAGGCCGCGACGATGCCCTTGAGCACGGCGATCTCGCCGATCACGTCCGGGGCGACGACCACCGACGCGCCGAAGCGCATCAGGGCGTCACCGGGATAGGACTCACGCGTCGCCTGGGTGGCCGAACCGGCGAAGCGCCCGATCAGCTGGCTCGTGAGGTTCTTGAGACGGGCCTGCGCGAACCGGCTGCCGTCGTACGACTCGAGCCAGAACGGCAGCGCCTGCAACCGGTCGAAGGCCTCGGTCAACTCGTCGCGACTGAGCTCTCCGCCGACCCACTCGTGCATGGCCGTCACGAGCGAGTCGTGGTCGACCCGCGCCCCGAGGGCGGCCACGTCGACGTAGCCGTTGACCACGGCGTCCTCGAAGTCGTGGACCGAGTACGCGATGTCGTCGCTGAGGTCCATGACCTGGGCCTCGACGCACCGCCGGCGACGCGGGGCACCACGACGCAGCCACTCGAAGGCGGCCGTGTCGTCGTCGTAGAAACCGAACTTCATGCGACCGCCCGGGTCGGGGATGCCCTGGGCCGCGGGCCACGGGTACTTGCAGCTGGCGTCGAGGCTGGCACGGGTGAGGTTCAGCCCGAAGCTGCGTCCCGTCGCGTCGATGACCTTCGGCTCGATGCGGGTCAGCAGACGCAGGGTCTGCGCGTTGCCCTCGAAGCCGCCGATGTCGGTCGACCAGTCGTTCAGCGCCCGCTCGCCGTTGTGCCCGAACGGCGGGTGGCCGAGGTCGTGCGCGAGGCAGGCCGTGTCGACGACGTCGGGATCGAGGCCGAGGCTCGTGGCGAGCTCGCGACCGACCTGCGCCACCTCGAGCGAGTGCGTCAGCCGGTTACGCGCGAAGTCGAGGCCGGCCGTGGGGCTCAGCACCTGCGTCTTGGCCGCCAGGCGCCGGAGCGCACTCGAGTGCAGCAACCGGGCCCGGTCGCGGGCGAAGTCGCTTCGCCGGTTGGAGTGCTGCTCGGGCGCCCAGCGCTCGGAATCGGCGGGGTCGTACCCGGGGGTGGCGCTCGGCAGGGCTTCGGTGGACACCGGGGCCTCTCGGTCGGGACGGGAAGGGATGTCGGGAGGAGGCGCCTAGCCGCCGCTGTGGTGCAGCTCGGCGGCGGCGAGCTCGGCCTTGAAGGCCTCGTCGAGCTCGCGACTCTCGAGCCACCGGTCGGGCAGGGCGGGGCGCTTCGGGCTGCCCGCCCGGCCGCGCGGCCCCTCGGCCGCCTCGCCGGGGTACTGCTCGTGGGGGTCCATCGTGGCGAGCAGGTCGTCGATCTGCTGCAACGAGTCGGCCAGGGCGAGAGCCGCCCGCACCTCGCCGCCCACGGGGTAGCCCTTGAAGTACCAGGCGACGTGCTTGCGCATGTCGCGGCAGGCGCGGCCCTCGTCGCCCGACCAGAACTCGACCATGAGTTCGGCGTGACGCCGGAAGGCCCGACCCACCTCGCCGAGCGTCGGCTCGGCCTTCAGGTCTTCGCCGCGGAAGGCCGCGGCGAGGTCGCCGAACAGCCACGGCCGACCGAGGCAACCGCGACCCACGACGACACCGTCGCACCCGGTCTCGTCGACCATGCGCAGGGCGTCGGCCGCCGACCAGATGTCGCCGTTGCCGAGGACCGGCACGTCGGTCACGGTCTGCTTCAGGGTGGCGATGGCGGACCAGTCGGCGGTGCCCGAGTAGAAGTCGGCGGCCGTGCGGGCGTGCAGCGCGATGCTCGCGACCCCGGCCCCCTGGGCGGCTCGACCGGCCTCGAGATAGGTGAGGTGGTCGTCGTCGATGCCCTTGCGCATCTTGACGGTCAACGGGATGTCGCCGGCGGCCTTGACGGCACCCTCGACGATCTCGCGGAAGAGGCCGATCTTCCAGGGGAGGGCCGAGCCACCGCCCTTGCGCGTGACCTTGGGCACCGGGCAGCCGAAGTTGAGGTCGATGTGGTCGGCACGGTCCTCGGCGACGAGCATGGTGACCGCCTCGGCCACCGTGTTCGGCTCGACGCCGTAGAGCTGGATGCTGCGCGGCGTCTCGGACTCGTGGTGCTGGATGAGGCGCATCGACTCGGGCGTGCGCTCGACCAGCGCCCGACTCGTGATCATCTCGCTCACGTAGAGGCCGGCGCCGTACTCGCGACAGAGGCGGCGGTACGCCGTGTTGGTGATTCCGGCCATGGGGGCGAGCACGACGGGCGAGGCCACGTCGATCGGTCCGATCGAGAGGCCGCGCGAGGGCAGGGTGGTGGTGGACATCGTTACGATTCTCCCATGAGCGACGGCGGGCTGACGAGTGGTGTGGACGACGCGGACGTCGGGGGCGACCAGGGTCGACCCGACGGCACGGACCGGGTGCGGGCGGACGCCGCTGCGCGCGGTCTCGCGGTCGAGATCGTCGCGCGCCCCGCGGCCGACTCGCTCGAGGCCGCTGCCGCTCTGCTCGGGCTGCAACCGTCCGACATCGTGAAGAGCCTGGTGGTCAAGCGACACGACGGCTCGTTCCTGTTCGCGCTCGTGCCGGGCGACCGACAGATCTCGTGGGCGAAGCTCCGAGCCGTCGTGGGCGTCAACAAGCTGTCGATGCCGAGCGCCGACGTCGCCCTCGAGGTCACCGGGTACGAGCGGGGCACCATCACGCCCCTGGGCAGCTCGACCGCGTGGCCCGTGGTCGCGGACTCCCGCATCGTGGGGAGGCGCGTCGCCCTGGGTGCCGGAGCCCACGGCTTCAGCGCCTTCGTCGAGGCCGACGACCTCGTCGCCGCGTACGACGCGACCGTGGCCGACGTCAGCGACTGACGCCGCGCCTCCCGGGCTCGGCGACCGTAGACGTGCCCTCGGCGACCGGGGGGACGACCAGGCAGGAGTCCCCCTCACAGGCGACGGCGTCCGGTGCACCGAGCATGGTCAACGGCGCGAACGGCGTCGCGAGCCCGGCCACGGACCCGGCCCCGGCCCCGGCCTCGCGGGAATCGCTCATCGGGCCACCTCGGAGGCGACCTGCTCGAGGGCCTGGACGAACGTCTCGGGAGCCTGGGCGCCCGAGATGCCGTACTTGCCGTCGAGGACGAAGAACGGGACGCCGGTGATGCCGAAGGCCTGCGCCTGGGCCTGGTCGGACCGCACGTCGTCGAGGTGACGCCCGGTCTCGAGAGCTTCGCGCGCCTCCTGCTCGTCGAGGCCGACCTCGGCGGCCAACGTGACGAGATCGTCGACGCGGCCCACGTGGCGGCCCTCCTCGAAGTAGGCGTGGAGGAGGCGTTCCTTCATCTCGGCCTGACGCCCGTTCGCCTTGGCGAAGTGGAGCAGCTCGTGCGCCTTGACCGTGTTGGTGTGCTGCAGGTGCTCGAAGTCGTAGGCGAGGCCGACCTCGGACGCGATGCCGGCGACGGTGTCGAGCATGCCGCGGACCTGGTCGGCGGGCATGCCCTTGTGCTTCGAGAGGAAGTCGACCTCGTCACCCTCGAAGTCGACCGGGGTGTCGGGCGAGAGCTCGAACGAGTGGTACTCGACCTCGACGGGGCCGTCGAAACGTCGCACGGCCTCCTCGAACTTGCGCTTGCCGATGAAGCACCACGGGCAGGCGATGTCGGACCAGATGTCGACCTTGACGGTCGCGGACGGGGTGGCTGGGTCTGCGGTCACGGCAGGCCCAACCCTCGGCCGGGCCCCGCCATTCCCCGCGCCGTCCCTCCGCCCCCCTCAGGCACCTCCCCTGTCGGCAACTCCTGCCTCGTGCGCCGCCCGGGTGCGGCGAGCCGCCAGCTCCTGCGGCCGCGGGAGCCCAGCACCCGGGGTGTGCAGGAGTTGCCGACACGTGACCCGGGCGTCGGGCCACCCGCCGTGGCGACCAGGGCGTCGATCGCGGCCGAGGTGCGAGGCCACAGGTCACGCACCATGATCGTCCCCGCCCGGAACGGGACGAGCCCGTCGAGAGCGATGGCCGCGTCCTTGAGGCGGTCCTGGTCGAACCGCCTCTCGTGGTGCTCGCGACCATCGGTCTCGAGACCGACGATGCCGTCGACGAGCATGTCGAGGACCTTGCCCGTGGTGCCGACGGGCACCTGCCGCACGACGTGGTGCCCGGCCAGCCGGAGCCGCGTCCCGGCCGCCGACTCGAGGATGCTCTCGGCTCCCCCGTCGCTCCAGGCCACGAGGCCCGCGGCATCGGCACGCTTCCGTGCCAGGACCTCGGCGGCGTCCTCGTCGTCGGCGACGAGGCCGATGCTGCGGGCCCAGTCGACCAGGATCACCGCATCCTCGAGCGATGCCGCCTCGACGACCGCGCGGGCGAGGGCGTCACGTGGGTCCACCATCCAGGTCGAGCCTCGGGCTCCCAGAGCGACGGGGTCCCAGACCACCCGGACGCCCCGTCGACGTCGGAGGCGGGAGGCGGTCTCGGGTACCGAGACCGTGATCCGCGGGCGTCGCCACGACCAGGCCCCGAGTTGGTGCAGGGCAGCTGCCCCGGTGAGCCGGCCACCCACTGCGACGGCGACGAACCTCGGGTCGTGGGGCGGCCACGTCGAGTACCAGCCACGTCGGGGACGACGGACCGTGCGGGCGCGCACGGCGACGGTCAGGTGGCGGTCCGTGGCACCCAGCGCGACCAGGTCACGCTTGTGCAGCAGGCCACCGGCATCGGAGACGAGTTCGGCGATCGTGGTCATGCCGACAGCGTGCCGAGCGGTGCCCCTCTCCCGGGGCGGCCGAGGGCGGCTTGGGGACGGTGGCCGCGCGTGGCTCCCCTGGGGCCGAGACCTCGTCGCGGGGACTGCGACTCGGGCGACGGCAACTCCTGCCCCGTGCCTCGTGGGCCCGCGACACGCCGTGTGGGCGGCGCGGGTCGCGGCACGAGGCAGGAGTTGCCGACGCATCGCCCCACGAACGGACCGGGCGCGGAGGCGAAGGGCGGCACGGGTCGACGCGACCGGGCGCGGGGCGGCACGAGGGTGCGCGGAGTCCCCGGGCGATCGGCCGAGCACGGCGGGGCACGGAGGTAAAGGGCAATCGGCTGAGCACGACGGAGCGCGGAAGTGCACGGCGATCGGCTGAGCGCGAGGGGGTGCGGAGGCGCTGGGCGGTCGGCAACTCCTGCCCCGTGCCTCGTGGATCAGCGACACGCCACGTGGGCGGCGCGGGTCGCGGCGGGAGGCAGGAGTTGCCGACGACAGACGGGCCCCCGTCGTGCAACGCGTGCACGACGGGGGCCCGTCGCGGAGGGGCGGGCGCGAGGCGCCCCGGCGGCTACGCGCCGAGCAGCTGCTCGGCCAGGTAGGCGCGCAGCCCGGCCAGGGGGATGCGCTGCTGGGCCATGGTGTCGCGCTCGCGCACGGTCACGGCGTCGTCCTCGAGCGAGTCGAAGTCGACCGTGACGCAGAACGGCGTGCCGATCTCGTCCTGGCGGCGGTAGCGTCGGCCGATGGCGCCCGCGTCGTCGAAGTCGATGTTCCAGTACTTGCGGAGGTCGGCGGCGAGCCCGCGGGCCATCGGCGACAGCTGCTCGTTGCGGCTGAGCGGCAGCACGGCCACCTTGATCGGTGCCAGGCGACGGTCGAGCTTCAGCACGGTGCGCTTGTCGACGCCACCCTTGGCGTTCGGTGCCTCGTCCTCGGTGTAGGCGTCGACGAGGAACGCCATGAGCGAGCGGGTGAGACCGGCCGCGGGCTCGATGACGTAGGGGGTCCAGCGCTCGTTCTTGGCCTGGTCGAAGTAGGTCAGGTCTTTGCCCGAGGCGGCGGCATGGGTCTTGAGGTCGTAGTCGGTGCGGTTCGCGATGCCCTCGAGCTCGCCGAACTCGCCGCCGGCGAACCGGAAGCGGTACTCGATGTCGACGGTGCGCTTGGAGTAGTGCGAGAGCTTCTCGGCCGCGTGCTCGTAGAGGCGCAGGTTCTCGGGGTCGATGCCGAGGTCGACGTACCACTGGAACCGCTGGTCGATCCAGTACTGGTGCCACTCTTCGTCGCTGCCGGGCTCGACGAAGAACTCCATCTCCATCTGCTCGAACTCGCGCGTGCGGAAGATGAAGTTGCCGGGCGTGATCTCGTTGCGGAAGCTCTTGCCGATCTGGCCGATGCCGAACGGCGGCTTGATGCGCGACGACTGCAGGATGTTGTCGAAGTTGGTGAAGATGCCCTGCGCGGTCTCGGGTCGCAGGTACGCCATGCCCTGCTCGTTGTCGACCGGGCCGAGGAATGTCTTGAGCAGACCGGAGAAGTTCTGCGGTTCGGTCCACGAGCCGGGCTGGCCCGTGTCGGGGTCGCGGACGTCGGCCAGGCCGTTCTCGGGCGGGTGGCCGTGCTTGGCCTCGTACGCCTCGAGCAGGTGGTCGGCGCGGTAACGCTTGTGGGTGTGCAGCGACTCGACCAGCGGGTCGCTGAAGACCTCGACATGCCCCGAGGCCTCCCACACCTGGCGCGGCAGGATGACCGCCGAGTCGAGGCCGACGACGTCGTCGCGGCCCTGCACCATGGTCTGCCACCACTGACGCTTGATGTTCTCCTTCAGGGCGACGCCGAGGGGCCCGTAGTCCCAAGCCGAGCGCGAACCGCCGTAGATCTCTCCCGACTGGAAGACGAAGCCGCGGCGCTTGGCCAGGGCGATGACGGAATCGAGACGGTTGGGTGCTGCCACGTGTGATGCTCCGATGAGTTGAGGCCCGAGCTGGGTGCCCGGTCGGTCGAGGTACCCGGCAACTCTACCGGCGGTGCGTCACCGGCCGAGCGCGACGGCGACGGCCTCGACGTCGCTCTCGTCGTTCCAGAGGTGGAAGGCCACGCGGACGCGACCGGCGCGCCCCGAGACCACGAGACCGGCGTCGCCGAGGAGGCGCTGGTCGCGTCCGTCGGGATCGGCCCAGGTCACGATCGCGCGGCCCTGCGCCTCGATCCCGAGCCGCGAGCAGAGCGCGTCGCCCGTCCCGGCGGCGTGCGCCCAGGTCTCGTCGGGGTCGAGCCCGGCGAACGTCGTGAGCGCGGGCAGCGCCCCGGCCCAGGCCTGCCAGGCGGGCGACACGTCGAAGGCCCGCGCGTCCGTGGCGAGGCTCATGTCGGGGCCGTAGCACGAGGCCCACACGTCGTCGCCCGCGTACCAGCCGGCCTGGGCCGGGACCATGGCCTCCTGCAGCCGCTCCCCCACGGTGAGGAATGCCACCCCTCGCGGGCAGCACAACCACTTGTAGGCATGCGTGACGCTGGCGTCGTACCGCGAGGCGTCGACGGGCCGCACGCCGGCCGCCTGCGTGAGGTCGCACAGCGTCAACGCCCCGTGTCGGGACGCCGCGGCGACGATGGCGGCGTCGTCGGCGACCTCGCCGGTGGCGGACTGGACGGCCGACCAGGCCACGAGGTGCGTGCCGGGCCCGACGGAGCCGGCCAGCTCGGCCAGCGGGACGCTCCGCACCCGGATGCCCCGCGCCTCCTGCACCACGAAGGGGTAGACGATCGAGCTGAAGTCGCCCGTGGGCACCAGCACCTCGGCGCCGTCCGGGACCGAGGCCGCGATGACGGCGACCATCGCCGACGTCTGCGACGCGATGGCCACGCGGTCGATGCCGACCCGGGCCAGCCGCGCGAAGGCCGCGCGCGCCTCCTCGACGACGGCGCCGTAGGCGGCAGGGCCGGCCCGACCGGACGACCACCGGTCGAGGTCGGCGCGCGACGCCTCGATCGTGGACCGCATCGGCAGGCCCATGGTGCAGGCGGCCAGATAACCCGGTGCGGGGGCGAAGAGGTCGGGTCGGGACGCGGTCATGTCCCCAGGCTCCCCCCGTCGAGACCGAAGGACAACCACCAGTGTCTGAGGCCGATCATCACCGCGGCTTATGATTCGACCGTGCCCGACGATCTCGACCTCGCGTCCCTGCGCGTCGTCCGCGCCGTGGCCGACACCGGCACCATCACGGCGGCGGCCGCCCTGCTCGGCTACAGCCAACCCGCCGTCAGCCAGCAGCTGCGTCGAGCCGAACGCCAGGTCGGGCAACCGCTCGTGCTCCGCGCCGGGCGCGGCGTCGCCCTCACCGAGGCCGGGCACAGGCTCGCCGCTCACGCCGTCCACGTGCAGGCGGCCCTCGACGCCGCACGGCAGGACCTCGACGACCTGGGCGGCGTCGCCACGGGCCACGTCACCCTGGCCGGGTTCCCCAGCGCGTCGTCGACGATCGTCCCCGACGTGCTCTCGCGCCTGCGCGACCGGCATCCGGGCCTCACGGTCGACTACGTCGAGGCGGAACCCCCGGAGGCGCTGGCACGACTGCGCGACGGCTCGGCGGACGTCGCGGTCACCTTCCGTCACGGGGGCGACTCCGGGGGCGAAGGCGACCTCGACGGTCTGCTGCACCGCGCCTCCTTCGTCGACCGCACGGTGCTCGCCGTGCCGTCTGCCCACCCGTTCACGCGAGGCGACGACTTCGGCGGCCTCGCGCACGAGAGGTGGATCGGCGGATGCCCCCGCTGCCGGGGCCACCTGCTCGCGACCTGCGCCGCGTCCGGGTTCGAGCCCGAGATCGTGCTCGAGACCGACAACGCCCTGGCCGTGCTCGGCCTCGTCGCGGCGGGCCTCGGCGTCGCCCTGCTGCCGGGGCTCTCGCTCGTGTCCGCCGCCGTGCCTCGCGGGGTGCGGGTGGTGGAGCTCGACGACGGCCTCGCCCGCGTCGTGCACGTGGTCCACGGGCGTGGCGGCGACCGGGTGCCGAGCGTGCGGGCGGTCCTCGACGCCTTCGAGCAGGTGGACGGCGACGCGCTGGGCCTCGTGCCGGTGCCACGGGGCGAGCCGTCCACGGCGCCGGGTTAGGCTGGCCCGACGAACCAGGAGAGGTGCAGGTCGTGCGCACAAGACTGACCGTCGGCATCGCCGTCTCGGTGCTGGCCCTCGTCGGGCTGACCGGCTGCTTCCCGAGCCTCGACGACCTCACCCCGGCCGGTGCGGGCGGATCGGCGTCGACCCCCGGCCCGGGAACCACCGGCGCGCCGCAGCCCCAGGTCACCGGGGCTCCCGGCACCGGCGGCGGCACGGGGTCGCAGCCCTACGCCCTCGCCCCCGGGGGCACGCTGCTCGGCCAGGTCAACTACAAGGACCTCACCATCTACGTCTACGGCGTCGGCGAGCTGACGACCTCGGCGCCCTCGATCTACGCGCGCCCCGACCGCACCGACCCCTACCCCGCGGGCACCGACGTCGAGGTCACGGCCTACGTGCTGACGAACAACTCGCAGCGTCGGCTCGACCTGACCGACCTGAGCGCCGACTACTCGTCGTACGGCAACGACCTCGCCACGCAGGACGTCTTCGCCGGGCAGGATCTGTTGACCCAGCTGGGCTACGAGACCTCGCTCGAGTCGAAGTTCCCCGCCGACAGCGCGAACTGGTACCTGCTGCCGGGCGAGTCGACCGTCTTCGCCAACGCCTGGTTCCACCGGGCGAGCGACGGACCGCTGACCCTGCAGTTCCTGTGGCCGGCCGAGCGGATCTTCCTGGGCGCCAACATCCAGTTCTGACGGGCGTCCGGTCAGGCCGGACCGGGGGCGTCCACCGCTCCCCCGAAACGACGGGTGCGCGAGGCGTAGGTCTCGACGGCCTGCCAGAGGTCGGTCCGGGTGAAGTCCGGCCACAGCCGGTCGAGGAACACCATCTCGGCGTAGGCGGACTGCCAGAGCATGAAGTTGCTCGTGCGCTGCTCGCCCGAGCTGCGCACGAAGAGGTCGACGTCGGGCAGTTCGGGAGCGTACAGCCGCTTCTGGATCAGCTTCTCGCCGACGGCCGAGGGCTTGAGCCGACCGGCGGCGACGTCGTCGGCGATCGAGCGCACCGCGTCGGCGATCTCGGTCCGCCCGCCGTAGTTGACGCACATCGTCAACGTCAGGACGTCGTTGCCCTGGGTCAGCTCTTCGGCGAACTGCAGTTCCCTGATCACCGACCCCCACAGCCGCGGCTTGCGCCCGGCCCAGCGGACCCGCACGCCCCAAGCGTTCAGCTGGTCGCGACGTCGGTGCAGCACGTCACGGTTGAAGCCCATCAGGAAGCGCACCTCGTCGGGCGAGCGCTTCCAGTTCTCGGTCGAGAACGCGTACACGCTGAGGTGCTTCACGCCGATCTGGATCGCCCCGGCGACCACGTCGAGCAGCGACATCTCGCCGGCCTTGTGGCCCTCGACGCGGGTGAGCCCGCGCCCGTTCGCCCAGCGGCCGTTGCCGTCCATCACGATCGCGACGTGCTCGGGCACTCCGCCCCGCGGCATCTCGGGCGGGTGGACGCCCGTCCAGTCGAGGGGGCGGAAGTCGGCGGCGTCGCGGTGGGTCTTCTTCACGGTCTCTCTCTTCCGGGCACCCGGTCGACGTGCTGCAGCGATCGCAGTCCCCGTTCGAGGTGCCACTGCGTGTAGGCGGCGACGACGCCGCTCGCCTGGTTGCGGGTCGCGTCGGGTGCGTCCTCGGCGTGGTCCCAGTCCCCCGTGAGCAGCGCGCCCAACAGGGCCAGCGCCTCCTGCGTCAAGCGCGGAGCGCCGGGAGGCGCGTGCGAGTCGGCCACCACGCCACCGAGCTGGACGACGAAGGCCGAGTGCGGCCCGGGGGCACCGGTCACGGCGCAGTCGCCGAAGCTCGGCGACCAGCCCGCGATGCTGAGCGCACGCAAGAGGTACGAGTCGAGCGTGAGCTGGGGGGCGTGTTCGTGCCGCGCGAGCGAGCGGAGGGCCCCGACGAGCAGGAGGTACTGCTGCAGACCCGCCTCGGCCTCGGTCAGCTTGTCGGCCGTCTCGACCATCACGCTGCCGGCCGTGTAGCTCTCGTAGTCGGCCGCGATCACGGCACCGTACGAGCCGAGCGACTCGGCCTGCTGCACGATGTCGAGCGAGCGGCCCTCGTAGAGCTGCAGGTCGGCGACCATCATCGGCTCGAGGCGCGCCCCGAACTTCGACGCCGTCCGTCGGACGCCCTTGGCCACGGCCCGGATCTTGCCGTGGTTGCGGCTGAGCATCGTGAGGATGCGGTCGGCCTCACCCAGCTTGTGGGTGCGCAGCACGACGCATTCATCACGGTAGACGGGCACCGACCAAGCATCGCACGCGTGGTACAAACGTCAGGTGCACGCCACAGCCTTCGCCGTACCCCTGTGGGTGGACCTCCTCGCCGTCGGCATCGGCAGCCTGCAGGGGGCGATGTTCGCGTCGGAGTACAAGGACCGCCGTCTCGACCTGCTCGGAATCGCCATCATCGGGATCGCCACCGGGCTCGGCGGCGGCGTGCTGCGCGACGTGCTGCTCGGCGAGGTGCCGCGCGCCATGTCGAGCAACTGGTACCTGCTCGTCGCCGTCGCCGCGGCGATCGTCGGCATGGCGCTCCAGCGCGTGTTCACCCGGCTGGCCGGGGTCATCACCGTGCTCGACGCGCTGACCATCGGCCTGCTCGGCGCGATCGGGTCGACCAAGGCCCTCTCGCTCGGACTGCCCGAGATCCCGGCCGTGTTCGTCGGGGTCATCGCGGCCGTCGGCGGCTCGGTGCTCCGCGACCTGCTGATGAACCTCACCATCGCGATGATGCACGTGGGATCGCTCTACGCCGTGGCGGCGGCCGGCGGCACCGTCGTGCTGGTCGTTGCCGTGACGCTCGGCGCACCCGTGGCCGTCTCCGCGATCGCGGGCACGTCGATCACCCTGGTCATCCGCATGCTGGCGGTGCGGTTCGGCTGGACCCTGCCCGAGCAGCGTGCCCTCAGCCGGCTGCCCCGCTGGCGTCGTCCGCGCTGAGTCCGGCTGCCCGGTCTCGACGCCCGGTCCCGTCGCCGGGCCCGACGCCGGGCTCGGCGTCGGGCTCGGTGTCGGGCCGGTCGCCGGGCCGGTCGCCGGGCCCGTCGCCGGGCACGTCGCCCCTCGTCCCTCGCCGGGCACGTCGCCCCTCGTCGGGCCCGTCGTCCCTCGTCCCTCGTCCCTCGTCGGGCCCGTCGCCCCTCGTCGGGCCCGTCGCCCCTCGTCGGGCCCGTCGTCCTTCGTCGGGCCCGGGCCGCACCCCGTCGGCAACTCCTGCCCCCTGCGCCAGCACACCCCGACACGCCGCACACCCGCACCCCCGCACGACACCAGGCAGGAGTTGCCCGCACCCGTCGGCAACTCCTGCCCCCTGCGCCAGCACAGCCCCACACGCCGCACACCCGCACCCCCGCACGACACCGGGCAGGAGTTGCCCGCACCCGTCGGGAACTCCTGCCCCCTGCGCCAGCACACCCCGACACGCCGCACATCGGCGCCTGCGCGCTACACGAGGCAGGAGTTGCCGACACCCGCAGGCGCGACACCGCCGGCACGACGACGCCCCCGGTGCCGCGAGGGCACCGGGGGCGGGTCGGGACGGGTCGGGGCGGCCGCTCAGACCGACGCGAGCTCGCGCACGTCGGTCGTCGTGCGGATGGCGCGGTTCACCGCCGAGACGATGGCCTTGAGCGACGCCGTCGAGATGTCGGCGTCGATGCCGACTCCCCAGAGCCGCGTGCCGTCGACGTCGAGCTCGACGTAGGCCGCGGCCTGGGCGTCGCCCGAGGCGCTGAGGGTGTGCTCGACGTAGTCGTACAGCTTGACCTGGACGCCCTGCTCGGCGAGGACGGCGATGAACGCCGCGATGGGCCCCGTGCCCCGGGCCGACGTCGACTCGACCTTCTCGCCGACCCGCAGGTCGACGTCGAGGACGGTTTCGCCCGACATGTCGCTCGCGGTGCTCGTCCGGGTCAACTCGAAGCGACCCCACTTGTCGTCGGCCTCGTCGGCGGGGAGGTACTCGTCCTGGAAGATCGACCAGATGTGGGCGCTCGTCATCTCGCCCCCCTCCTGGTCGGTACGCGACTGCACGACGCCGCTGAACTCGATCTGCAGCTTGCGCGGCAGGTCGATGGCATGGTCGGCCTTCAGCAGGTAGGCCACGCCGCCCTTGCCCGACTGCGAGTTGACGCGGATGACCGCCTCGTAGCTGCGCCCCAGGTCTTTGGGGTCGACCGGCAGGTACGGCACCGCCCACTCGAGCGCGTCGACGTCGACCCCGCGCGACGCCGCGGTCGCGGCCATGGCCTCGAAGCCCTTCTTGATGGCGTCCTGGTGCGAACCGGAGAACGCCGTGTAGACGAGGTCGCCGGCCCAGGGGCTGCGCTCGTGCACGGGCAGTTGGTTGCAGTGCTCGGCGGTGCGCTTGACCATGTCGAGGTCGCTGAAGTCGATCTGCGGGTCGATGCCCTGGGTGAACAGGTTGATGCCCAGCGCGACGAGGTCGACGTTGCCCGTGCGCTCGCCGTTGCCGAAGAGGCAGCCCTCGATGCGGTCGGCGCCGGCCAGGTAGCCCAGCTCGGCGGCCGCGATGCCGGTGCCCCGGTCGTTGTGCGGGTGCAGCGACAGGATGACGCTGTCGCGGCGGGCCAGGTGACGGTGCATCCACTCGATCGAGTCGGCGTAGACGTTGGGGGTCGCCATCTCGACGGTCGCCGGCAGGTTGACGATCACCGGTCGCGAGGGCGTCGCGTCGAAGGCCTCGATCACCTGGTTGCAGATGTCGAGCGCGAAGTCGAGCTCGGTGCCGGTGTAGCTCTCGGGCGAGTACTCGTAGAACACGGCCGTCTCGGGGATGGTCTTCTCGGCCTCGAGGCACAGGCGGACGCCCTCGAGGGCGATGTCGACGATGCCCTGCCGGTCGGTGCGGAACACGACGTCCCGCTGCAGGACGCTCGTCGAGTTGTACAGGTGGACGATGGCCTGCTTGGCACCGGCGATCGACTCGTAGGTGCGGGCGATCAGGTGCTCGCGCGCCTGGGTCAGCACCTGGATCGTCACGTCGTCGGGGATGGCCCCCTCGTCGATGAGGCTGCGGACGAAGTCGAAGTCGGTCTGCGAGGCGCTCGGGAAGCCGACCTCGATCTCTTTGTAGCCCATGCCGACCAGCAGGTCGAACATGATGCGCTTGCGCTCGGGGCTCATCGGGTCGATCAGCGCCTGGTTGCCGTCGCGCAGGTCGACGGCGCACCAGCGGGGCGCCTCGGTGATGCGCTTCGACGGCCAGGTGCGATCAGGCAGGTCGACGGCGATCTGCTCGTGGAAGGGCCGGTACTTGTGGATCGGCATGGCCGACGGCTGCTGTGCGTTCTTCATGTCCTGTGGTCTCTCTCGCCCTCGAGGGGCTGCTCTTCGCGGGGGTGTCGGCCGACGACGAACTCCGCGACGAGGGGGGCCTGGGTCAGGACTCGCCGCGGCAGCTAAGGAGGAGCAGGCCGGTGAACACGTGACGAGGCTAGCACCGACCGAGGAGGCGCGGGTCGTCGCGGACCGGCACCGCGCCTCCTCGGCTCCCCCGCCCGATCAGACCACCGTGCGGACGAGCCGCACGACGGCCCCGACCGAGAGGTCGGGCAGGTAGGCGCGACCGAGCGCCGTGCCGATGGCCGGGAGCTGCACCGGATCGGGGAACGCCATGACGAGCGGGACGAAGTCGGGCTGGAACTTCTTCTTGAACGCCAGGAGGGTCCGGAACCCGTAGGCCGGCTCCAGCACGCGCCCGAGGAAGGCGAGCACGCGCTCCGTCTGCGTCGACGGCCCGTCGGACGGCGCACCGCTCGCCAGCGGCGCCGCCGACAGGCTCAGGAACTCGACGCCCTGCTCCTTCATCGCCAGGGCCGACGAGGCGATGACGAACTCCATGACGCCGTTCATGCTGTCCGGCCGACGCCGCATGAAGTCGAGCGTCCAGCCGACGACGACCCCGTCGCGCCACGAGGGCAGCCAGCTCGTCACGGCCTGGACCGAGTCGTCCTCGTCGAGGGCGAGCATCAGCGCCACGTCGGGGTCGCGCAACTCGTCGACGCCACCGAGGGTGAAGCCCATCTCGGGCAGGTCCTTCTCGGCGACCCACTGCTCGCTGATCTCGCCGATCTGGCGGGCGACGGCGGGACGGAGGTCGGCGTACCGGGTCCATTCGGCCCGGACGCCGTTCTTCGTCGCACGGTTGATGCTCGACCGGACGTCCTGCCACTTCTTGCCCGTCATCGCGAAGGTGGCCGGGTGCAGCACCGTCTCCTCGCCGACGGGCAGCGTCGCCCACCCCATCTCGTCGTAGAGGGGCGAGAGCTCGCCGCGCACGCTGTAGAAGACCGGGGTGAGGCCCTGGTCGTCGCACCACCGGGCGAACTCGCGGGTCACCTCGCGGAGCCGGTCGGCCGCGCAGAGCGGCTCGCCCGTGGTGATCGCGATGCCCGCGACGACGCGATAGGCCACCGCGGCGAGGCCGTCCTCCGTGAACCAGTACCGGTTGCCCTCCCAGAGGGCCATGTGCGACAGCGTGCCGGGGGTCCCGCGGTGGACGATGTCGCGCACCTGGGTGCGCGCCGCGTCGGGACGGACGTCCCCCGGCCGGGTCGCGCCCACCCCGAGCCCGACCAGGACGACGAGCCACCAGACCGGCCCCACCCACTCGAAGGCGGCCCGGACGAGCCCGCCGTCCGGCACCGGTCCGATGCGGGTGAGCCCGACGAACCCGACCGGCACGAAGCGTTCGGGCACGTCCAGCAGCAACGTCCACGGTTCGATCGTCGGGACGAAGGAGGCGCGCCCCAGCCACCCGACGAGGGCGAACGCCACCGCCAGCACCAGACCCGACAGCACGACGACGAGCGCGAACCGCGGTCGTCGCGTCCCCTCGGCACCGACGCCGAAATGACGGCGCAGGAGGAACAGCCCGAGGGCCACCGCGGCCGGCACGGCGACCGCCAGGACGGCGAGCACCACCCTCTCGACCACGTGTCGGGGCTGGTCGACCACCGGGTCGGTCGTGACGGGCAGCACCACGTAGTACAGACCGGCGAAGAGGGCGAGGAGCCCGTTGACCGCGACGGCCACGTCGAGGGCGAGGCGACGTCCCCGCCGCAGGTACCAGGCGCAGAGCAGCAGCACGGCCAGCGGCAGCAGGCTCAGCAGGACCGTCGGGACGGTGTCGATGCCGGCGAGGGCCGCGGCGCGCGCGCAGGCTCCGATCGGAGGCGCGTGCCGATCCGGTGCGCCCTGTCCCGCGGCCGCGCACGCGGCCGAGAGCGACCGCCCGGGGAGGACGTCGCGGAACAGCATGCCGAGGGGCGAGAGGGCCCCGATCGGGCTGCGGGTGAGGAGGGTCAGGACGGGACCCAGCGCGGTCACCGCGACGATGGTCGACGCGAGGCGGCGTACCTCGTGGTGCGAACTGCGCGACCAGCCGCGTTCGGCGGGGCGACCCGTCAGCACCACCCCGAACGCGAGCCCGACGAGGGCGCCGATCAGCGCGTAGAGACCGGACGGGTGCCCGTCGTAGAGCACGAAGGCGAACACGCACGAGAATCCGACCAGCCGGATGCGCCGTCGCCAGAGGGGTCCGGAGAACGCGCTGGCGGTCATGATCGTTCCGAGGGCGGGGGTGAGCGGGTGGAGGGTGGACTCGGCCGCCACCTCGAGGGCCCAGGTCTCGCCGATCGCCTGCCCCAGGGCCTGCACCGCCACGCCTACCCCGGTCGCGACGACGGCCGTCACCAGGTAGGCGGCCACCGTGCGGGACCAGCCCATGCGACGCTCGGCGGCGCCCACGAGGACGAGCACGCCGACCACGGCCAGGACGAGCTGCGCGGGACTGCCGGCGAAGAACACCGAGCCGACGACGAGCAGCCATGAGGTGCGGTCCTCGAAGGGGTCGAGACCCGCTCCGACGAGGTCGCGCAGCCGCTCGCTCGGCGCATGCGTCACGCTGCCCGAGGCGAGCGCGAGCACGACGAGCAGCAGCGCGAGGGCGAGACTGACGGGACGGCCGTCGACGAACGCCACCACGTGGGTCGCGACGCCGTCCACGAACCGGCGCGCACGCCCCGGCTCGTGGGGGTCGGGCTCGTGGGGGTCGGGCTCGTGGGATGCCGGACCGGGGGGTGCCTTCGTGGAGGCCGTCGGCACCGTCGGTGCGCCGGCGTCGGCTCCGGCTCCGGCGCCGGCGCCGGCGCCGGCGTCGGCCCCGGCGTCGGCTCCGGCCAGCTCGCCGCTCACGGTGTCTGCACCGTCGCGCTCAGGCCGAGGCGCGGGTAGAACTGTCCGATGCCGTGGGCGAAGCCGTTCGCCGCGGTCGTCCAGTCGTGCCCGCTGCCCGGGGAGACGTAGCGCGTCACCGTCATGCCGGCCTTCGCCGCGGCCGCCGAGTTCGCGGTCATGATCTGGCCGTACCGACCGTCCGTGGCACCGACGGCGAAGAACGCCGCGGTGTCCGCGTAGGGCCCGTGCGCGGCCATGATCGCCTGCGGTTGGGCCGCCTCGTAGGCCGCTCGGTTCCCGGCGAAGCCCTGGTCGATCGTGGTCTTCTCGTCGCCGATCGAGGGGCCGAGCTCACCCGACACGTCGATGAAGGTCGAGAACAGGTCGGGCCGTGCCGACGCGAACTGGATCGAGCAGGTGCCCCCCTGCGAGAACCCACCGATCGCCCATGCCCGCGGCCCGGTGGCGACGTGGAAGTGACTCGTCATGTAGTCGACCACATCGGTGGTGATGTAGGTGGCGCTGTTGCCCAGGGCGCCGTCGACGCACATCGGGTTGTGGGCGTCGGCGCTCAGCTGGTCGGGCACGACGACGATCGGCGCGAGCCCGTGGTTCTTCGCCGCGAAGGCGTTCAAGGTCTCGACGAGGTGGCCGGCCGTGATCACCGAACTCGGTTCGGCCGGTTGCCCCGAGAGCATGATCATCACGGGAAGGGCGGGGGCGTCGGCCACGAGGGCCGCCGGGGGCAGGTAGACGACGGCGTCACGGGCGGGGAAGTGCGAGACGGCGCCGGGGATGGCCACGCTGCCGTACCGTCCCACGGCCGGGAGGTCGACGGGAGCCTTCCAGGTCGACCAGAGGGTCGGGTCGAAATCCGTCGAGCCGGGCGCCGCGGACGGAGGCGCGGCGGCGGTCGCCGGGAGGGCGGGCACCTCGTCCCGACCGAGCGCCTGGGACAGGTTCTGGTAGACGCCGCCGTCCCGGTTCAGGGCGAGGCCCCCGGCCAGGGCGAAGACCAGGACGCCCAGGACGGCCACGAGCTTCCGCCACCACCGGGTGCGGAACAGGTTGACGACGACGACTGCGACGCCGGCGACCATGGCGGCGACCCAGAGGCGATCCACCCAGGTGGGTGACAGGCCCAGCACGTCGCGTACGTCGCCCAGCCACCAGGTCGCGAGGGCGCCGAGGCCGGCCCCGAGCAGGACCGCGAGGGCGATCCACCGCCACCACGTGCGTCGGGTCCGCGGGCGGACGAGGAGCCCGACGGCGACGAGGGCGGCGACGACGTCCACCGCCAGCAGCATCGTCGTGGACAAGAGCGGAACCGACAGCAACCAGTCCATGCGAGAGCTTCTTTCGGCGGAGGATCGGGGTGATGGCCACCCAGGTGACACTCTGCCGCCTCGGAGTCTCTCGACACGAGCCGTGCCGCCCGGTCTCAGCAGCCTCATCAGGTGTGATCAGCCACCACACGGCACCGACACGTCGCACCGGGGCACCCCGTCGGCGACGGCCGTGGCAGCCCGCTCCAGCCGAACTACTCGGCGAGCCCGTGTTCGTACGCGTAGACCACCAGTTGCACCCGGTCACGCAGGGACAACTTCGACAGGACCCGACTGATGTGCGTCTTGACCGTCGCCTCGCTGAGGAACTCCCGCGACGCGATCTCGGCGTTGCTGAGGCCCCGCGCCGCGAGGTCGAAGATGTCGCGTTCCCGGGTGGTCAGGGTGCCGAACGACGCGGGCACGGCCCGGGCGCGTGAGGCCCGGCCGTCGAAGTGCTCGAAGAGTTCACGCGTGGCCGACGCCGCGATCACGGCGTTGCCCGCGTGCACGGTGCGGATCGCGGCGAGCAGGAACTCGGGGTCGGCGTCCTTCAGGACGAAACCGCTCGCGCCTCCCCGGATGGCGCGGGTCGCGGCCTCGTCGAGGTCGAAGGTCGTCAGCACGATGATGCGCGGCGGGCGACGGGAGGCCGTCTCGGCCTGCGCCAGGACGGCGGTGGTGGCCGCGATGCCGTCCATCACCGGCATGCGGATGTCCATGAGGACGACGTCGGGAGCGGTGCGCCCGACCATCGCCACGCCCTCCTCGCCGTTGCTGGCCTCGCCGACGAACTCGAGGTCGGGCTGCGAGCCGACCAGCATCTTGATGCCTGCACGGAACAGGGCCTGGTCGTCGACCAGGGCGACGCGGATGGGTGCCGTCGAACGGCCGGGCATGTCGATCATCGGATGCGTACCTCTTGGGTCAGTGCCAGGGTCGGCACGATGGCGTGGACGACGAAGCGTCCGTCGGCGTTCTGGGTGGTAAGCGAGCCGCCCGCCAGGGTGGCGCGCTCCCGCATGCCGTCGAGCCCGTGGCCGCCCCGCCGCTCGTCGCCGGACGTGTCGAGCGGACGCGTCGGCGGCCGCACGACGTTGGAGATCACGAGGTGCAACGCCTCGTAGCGCCAGTCGAAGTGGAGGCCGACGGGCTGGTCGACGGCACCGTGCCGCAGGACGTTGGTCAGGCTCTCCTGCACGATGCGGAACACGGCGAGTTGCCGGTTGGTCCCGAGCACCTGGGGTTCGCCCGTCACGAGCAGGTCGACCGTGAGACCCGACCCGCGCATCTGGTCGAGCAGACGGTCGAGGTCGCCGAGGGCGGGCTGGGGCGCCTCGCCCTGGCTGTGCCGCAGCTGACCCAGCAGCACCCGGACGTCGCCGAGGGCCTCGCGAGCCGTCGTGGCGATCGTCGTGAGCGCCCCGTCGACCGAGGTCGGGTCGACCCGGGCTGCGTACCGGGCCCCGTCGGCCTGGGCGATGACGACGGCCAGCGAGTGGGCGACGACGTCGTGCATGTCCCGGGCGATCCGGTTGCGTTCCTGCTCGACGGCGATGTCCCGCTCGGCCCGGGCGGCCTCGCGTTCGGCCCGCGCGGCGTCGTTCTCGGCCCGGGCGGTCTCGCGCTCGGCGATGAGCCGCGCCTCACGGCTGAGCCGCTCGGACCATCGCGCCCGGGCCAGCAGTCCCCCGGCCCAGGGCAGACCGAGCAGGGCGAGGAATCCGAGGAGGCTGATCCCCAGCTGCAGGAGGATGCGGACGACGTCGGTCACCGCGTAGATGTCGTAGTCGACGCCGAACAGGCTCTGCTGCACGAACGAGAGGTAGAAGGTGCCCAGGAGGGCCCCCACGCCCACGGAGACCAGGCCCGACCACTTCACCCGGTTCGTCCCGTACGCCGCCGTGGAGTACAGCACCGCGCAGATCGCGAGGTTCGTGACACCGGGCGTGCTGCCCGTGATCATCTGGGACGCGGCGACCAGCCAGGCGAGGGTCAGGGCGAGCCCCGGCGACAGGCGGCGCAGGGCGAACGTGACCGTCATGCCCAGCACGACGAACGGGGTCGTCACGACCCCGTCGGACAACACCAGGCCGACCACGCCGAGCAGGAACGCCGCCGACAGGTCGACGGCGACCTGGTAGGGCGCGAGGCGTCGGAAGATCACCCGACCACCGTACGACCTACGGCGGCCCGTCCGGGGCGGCCGCCGTGCGCGAACGACCTCGGGACCACCACGATCATCCGCAGGGACGAGGACGACCCTCCTGCCCGGGACGGGGCCGGACGACCGGGAGGGGGCGTCAGAACCCCAGTCGACCGAGCTGCTTCGGGTCGCGCTGCCAGTCCTTGGCGACCTTCACCCGGATCGAGAGGAACACCTGCTTGCCGACGAGCGGCTCGATCTGCGCGCGGGCACGCTCGCCCACCTCGCGCAGGCGCTGACCGCCCTTGCCGATGACGATGGCCTTCTGGCTGTCGCGCTCGACGAAGAGGTTGGCGTAGATCTCGAGGAGGTCCTTGTCGTCACGCTCGACCATGTCGTCGATGGTCACCGCGAGCGAGTGCGGCAGCTCGTCCTGCACGCCCTCGAGCGCGGCCTCGCGGACGTACTCGGCCACCCGGTCGGTCAGGCCTTCTTCGGTGACCGCATCGGACGGGTAGAGGGGCTGTGACAGCGGCATGAGCTTGATCAGCTCGGCCGTGAGGACGTCGAGCTGCACGTCGCTGACCGCGGACAGCGGGATGATGGCCTCCCAGTCGCGCAGACGGCTGACCGCGAGCAACTGCTCGGCGACGGCCGGCCGCGACGTGGCGTCGGTCTTGGTGACGATCGCGACCTTCTTGGCCCGCGGGTACTGGTCGAGCTGCTCGTTGATGAACCGGTCCCCCGGCCCGAGCTTCTCGTCGGCCGGCACGCAGAACCCGATCACGTCGACGTCGCCGAGGGTGGTCTGGACGATGTCGTTGAGCCTCTCGCCGAGCAGCGTGCGCGGACGGTGCATGCCCGGGGTGTCGACCAGGACGAGCTGGCCGGTCGCCTGGTGCACGATGCCGCGGATCGCTCGTCGAGTCGTCTGCGGCTTCGACGAGGTGATGGCCACCTTCTGCCCCACGAGGGCGTTGGTCAGCGTGGACTTGCCGACGTTGGGCCGCCCGACGAACGAGACGAACCCCGCGCGGTAGGTCGACCCCCAAGGAGGCGCGGCCGAGGGGGTGAGGTCGTCTCCGGTGGTCGACATGGGGGCCTTTCGTGAACGTGCGGGAACGGGTGGGAGGTGGAGGGTCGCGACGACCGGACGCTCAGTCGTCGCGAGCGGCGTCGGCGAACGCGGCCTGGGCGTCCGCGAGGTCGGGATCGCGCTCGACGAGCACGGTCTGCAGGTCGTGCCGACGCCCCTCGGTGCGGTCGGCCGTGAGGACGAGGCCCGACACGCGGACGACCGAGCCCTGCTCGGGCAGGCGTCCCAGGACCTTGGTGAGCAGCCCTCCCACCGAGTCCACGTCGTCGTCGTCGAGTTCGAGGCCGAAGAGATCGCCGAGCTCGTCGACGGGGAGACGGGCACTCACCCGGAAGACCCCCGCGGAGACCTCGCGTTGCGGGGCGACCTCGCGGTCGTACTCGTCGCTGATGTCGCCGACGAGTTCTTCGATGAGGTCCTCGAGCGTGACCAGGCCTGCGATGCCGCCGTACTCGTCCACGACCATCGCGAGATGGTTCTTGTCGAGCTGCATCTGCCGGAGGGCGTCGTCGGCCTTCTTGGACTCGGGCACGAAGACGGCCGGGCGGGCGAGCGTCGTCACCGGGGCCGAGTCGTCGCCGCTGTGCTCGTGCAACCGCCGGGCGAGGTCGCGCAGGTAGACGATCCCGACGACGTCGTCGGAGTCGCGACCGACGACCGGGACCCGCGACACGCCTCGACCGAGGAAGAGGCTCATCGCCGAACCGACCGACGCGGTGGCGTCGAGGGTGACCATGTCGGTGCGGGGCACCATTACCTCGCGGACCACCGTGTCGCTGAACTCGAAGATCGAGTGGATGAGCTCGCGGTCGTCCTCTTCGAGGACGTCGAGCTCGGTGGCTTCGTCGACCATGCTGAGCAACTGCTCTTCGGAGGAGAACGACGCGCTGCGCGGACGTCCGGGGGTCACCCGGTTGCCGACCGCCACCAGGGCGTCGGCCAGGGGCCCGAGCACGACCCGGACGAACCGCACGAGACCCGAGGTCAGACGCACGAGGCCGCGGGCGTGGGCGCGACCGACGCTGCGCGGGCTGGAGCCCACGAGGACGAAGGACACGACCGTCATGATGAGAGCCGAGAGCAGCAGGGCCAGCCACCACGGCTCGACCGAGAAGGCGAACGACAGCGACACGAGGACGGCCGCCGACGTCTCGGCCAGGATGCGCACGAAGTTGACGGCGTTGACGTGCGCCCCGACGTCGGCGGCGATGGCGGTCAACGCCGTCGCGTGACGCGGATCGTCGTCTGCCTCGTCGAGGAGGTCCTGGCGACTGAGGACGCCGAGTGCCGAGTCGGCGGCGGCCAGGAGGCCGCCGAAGACCACCAGGAAGACCGCCACGACGACGAAGACCGTGACCATCACGGCGTCACCGACTCGTGTCGGACGCGGCGAAGGCCGCGAGGATCTCGCGCTGCAGACCGAACATCTCACGCTCGTCGTCGGGTTCGGCGTGGTCGAAACCGAGGAGGTGCAGGATGCCGTGACAGGTGAGGAGCAGCATCTCGTCGAGCGGGCTGTGCCCCGCCGTGGCGGCCTGGGCAACGGCCACCTGCGGACACACGACGATGTCGCCGAGCAGGCCGGCCGGCGTGGGTTCGTCTTCGGTGCCGGGGCGCAGTTCGTCCATCGGGAAGCTCAGCACGTCGGTCGGACCGGGTTCGTCCATCCACTGGACGTGGAGCTGCTCCATCGCCGCCTCGTCGACGAACACGATCGCGAGTTCGGCCTCGGGGTGCACGTGCATCTGGTCGAGCGCGAAGGTGGCCAGACGTTGGATCGTGGCCTCGTCGACCTCGACGGCGGATTCGTTGGCGACCTCGATGCTCACCGGGTTCCCTTCTTCGGCAGGCGGTCGCGAGCGTCGGCCTGCTGGTCCGCCGCCTCGAGACGGCGGTGCTGCTGGGCCTGACGCTCGGCGTCGTAGGTCGTGTACGCGTCGACGATGCGGCCCACGAGCGTGTGCCGCACCACGTCGTCGCTGGTGAGACGGGCGAAGTGGATGTCGTCGATGTCGTCGAGCACCGTCGTGACGAGCTGGAGGCCGCTGGCGCCGGTGGGCAGGTCGACCTGGGTGACGTCGCCCGTCACGACCATGCGCGAGCCGAATCCGAGACGGGTGAGGAACATCTTCATCTGCTCGGGAGTTGTGTTCTGCGCCTCGTCGAGCACGACGAACGCGTCGTTGAGGGTGCGACCGCGCATGTACGCGAGAGGGGCGACCTCGACGGTGCCGGCCGCGAGCAGCTTGGGCACGATCTCGGGGTCCATCATCTCGTTCAGGGCGTCGTAGAGCGGCCGGAGGTACGGATCGATCTTGTCGGTCAGCGTGCCGGGCAGGAAGCCCAACCGCTCGCCGGCCTCGACCGCGGGGCGCGTCAGGATGATGCGCTGGACCTCGCGGCGCTGCAACGCCTGGACGGCCTTGGCCATCGCCAGGTAGGTCTTGCCGGTGCCGGCCGGGCCGATGCCGAAGGTGATGGTGTGCTGGTCGATCGCGTCGACGTAGTCCTTCTGGCCCCGAGTCTTCGCCCGGACCCCCTTGCCGCGGCTGGTGACGATCGGCTGCCCGAAGACCTCGGACGGGCTGCCCTGCCCCGAGTCGAGCAGACGGGCCGACGTCGCGACCTCGGCCGGGCCGAGGTCGTGACCGCCGCGGACCATCGAGACGAGCTCGTCGACGAGGCCCTCGGCCCTGCCGACGGCCGACGAGGGCCCCTCGAGGGTGACCTCGTTGCCGCGGACGAGCACGCGGACGTCGGGGTACTGCTTCTCGACCGCACGCAGCAGGCGGTCTTGCGGGCCCAGGAGCTGGACCATGGCGACGCCGTCGACGGTCACGTCGACGCGACGGACGTCGTCGCCCGTCGTCGGTGTCGAGGGGCCGGTGGCGTTCGTGTCGCTAGTGGGCAAGGGTGCCTTCCTCCAGGGGTCCACCGAGCACATGGGCGTGCACGTGGAACACGGTCTGCCCGGCGGATGCGCCGGTGTTGAAGATCAAACGGAACTCGGACCCGGAGTGTTCCCCGAACGCTGCCGGGTCGGCCGCGAGCCGGGAGGCGGTCGCCACCAGTTCGGCGAGCAACGCCGGGTCGCCCGCGGCGAGTTCGACGACGTCGCGGTACGCCTGGGTCTTGGGCACCACGAGCAGGTGGACGGGTGCCCGGGGCGCGATGTCGCTGAAGGCGATGACCGCGTCGCTCTCGAAGACGATGTCGGCGGGGATCTCGCGCGCGACGATGCGGCTGAAGACGGTGGGCTCGTCGGAGGTCTCGGACATGCTGCCCATCGTAGCGACGACCGCCGACACGGCCCCGGGGGGCGTCGAGGTCACCAGCGACCGAGTCGCGCGCTCAGCACGGACAGCGCGGCGGGACCGGCCGTGGAGGTCCGCAGGACGGCGTCGCCGAGGCGCACGGCGCGGGCACCCGCCTCGGTGAGCTGGTGCAGCTCGGCGGGCGACACCCCGCCCTCGGGACCGACGACCACGACGACGCGGTCGGGCACCGCGCCTCCTGCGGTCAGGTCGACCGCCGTGAGCGCCTGCTCGGCCGACGGCTCGAGCACGAGGACGAGATCGCGGGAGGCGCGCTCGGCCAGCTGCCGCGTCGTCGCGAGCCCCGAGACCTCGGGCGACCAGGGACGGATCGACTGCTTGGTCGCCTCGCGGACGATCGACGACCAGCGGGTGAGGCCCTTGGCGACCTTGGGGCCCTCCCAGCGGGAGATGCTGCGCGCCGCGGCCCACGGGACGATCTCGTCGACGCCGAGCTCGGTCGCGGCCTGCACGGCGAGTTCGTCGCGGTCCCCCTTGGCCAGCGCCTGGGCGAGGACCAGCCGCGTCGTCGGCGGTTCGTGCCGGACGACCCGGGTCGCGAGCAGCACCAGCCGCTCGGGGGTCGCCTCGGACACCTCGCCCTGGACCACCAGCCCCCGTCCGTTGCCGAGGGTCAGCGGCTCGCCCACCCGCACCCGGCTGACCGTGACCGCGTGTCGGGCCTCGGAACCGGTCAGCTCGACGCTCGAGCCGATCTCGGCGGCGACCAGGTCGTCGACCAGGTAGAAGTGCGCCACGATCAGAAGTTCAGGAAGCGGTCGCGCAACTTGCCGAAGAGACCCTGCTGGAAGTGCGACAGCTCGGGCGCCGGGGAGCGCCGACCCGAGGCGAACTTCTCGATCAGCTCGCGCTCCTTGTGGCTGAGCTTGGTCGGGGTGACCACCTGGACGCCGATCTTGAGGTCGCCGCGACCCGTGCCGCGCAGCCTGGTGATGCCGCGGTCCTTCACGGTGAGGATGTCGGCGCTCTGGGTGCCGGGCTTGATCTCGACCTCGATCTCGCCGTCGAGCCCGGTGAGCGTCGTCGACGTGCCGAGGATGGCGTCGGCCATCTGCACCTCGAGCGTGGCCAGCAGGTCGTCGCCGTTGCGGCTGTAGGTGTCGTGGTGTCGCACCTTGACCTCGAGGTACAGGTCGCCGTTCGGGCCACCGGCCTGGCCGACCTCGCCCTGACCGGGCAGCTGGAGCCGGAGTCCGGTGTCGACGCCCGCGGGGATGTCGATGGGGATCGAACGTCGGGCCCGGACGCGACCCTGGCCCTGGCACGTGGGGCAGGGGTTGGGGATGACGGTGCCGTAACCACGGCAGGTCCCGCACGGGCTCGACGTCATGACGTTGCCGAGCAGCGAGCGCACGGTGCGCTGGATCTGTCCGGAGCCACCGCAGATGTCGCAGGTCTGGGGCGAGGTGCCGGGTGCGCAGCACGAGCCGCTGCACGTGTCGCAGAGGACGGCCGTATCGACCTCGATGTCGCGCTGCGTGCCGAAGACGATGTCCTCGAGGTCGACCTCGAGGCGCAGGAGCGCGTCCTGCCCGCGTTCCCGCCGGGACCGCGGACCCTGACGCTGGCCCTGGCCACCGCCGCCGAAGAACGCGTCGAAGATGTCGCCGAAGCCGGCGGCCCCGCCTCCGCCGCCGCCACCGAAGCCGGGCTGGGGGCCGAGGTCGTAGCGTTCGCGCTGCTGCGGGTCGCTGAGCACGTCGTAGGCGTGCGTGACGTCCTTGAACCGTTCGGACGCGTCGGGGCTGGGATTGACGTCGGGGTGAAGCTCGCGGGCGAGCTTGCGGTACGCCTTCTTGATCTCTTCCGGGGTCGCCTGACGGTCGACTCCGAGGACGTCGTAATGATCTGCCACTGGTTCTCGTCTGCCTCTGGTGTGGTGTGGTGGTCTTCCCGGCGGGGCCGGGCCCGGCGGACCGGGACGGGGATGGGGGTCGTGGGACGGCCGGGGCCGTGGTGGTCGACTACCGCTCGGTGAGCAGCGACGACAGGTACCGCGCGACGGCACGGACCGCCGCCATGTTGGTCGAGTAGTCCATGCGCATGGGCCCGAGCACGCCGAGCCTCGCGATCTCGCTGCCCTGCGTCGAGTACCCGCTGGCCAGCACGGACGCCTGGGACAACCCGAACGACGCGTTCTCGCGGCCGATGCTCGCGGCCACGTCGACGGCGTCGAGTTGCATCTCGCCGAAGAGCCGCAAGAGGGCCACCTGCTCTTCGATCGCCTCGAGCACGGGGAAGAGGTCGCCGCTGAAGTCGTCGCCCGTGCGCACCAGGTTCGCCGCACCGGCCATGACGAGGCGGTCCTGGCGTCCGGAGGCGATCTGCTCGGTGAGGCTCGCGACGACCACGCCGACGACCGCCGCGAGGTCGGGACGGAACCGCGCCGGCAGGTCGGTGAGGGCGGTGGAGGCCTCACCCAGGGGCCGACCGCCGACCGCGGCGTTGATGGCGGCCCGCAACTCGGACAGGAAGGACTCGTCGACGGCGGTGCGGATGTCGACGACCCGTTGCTCGACCTGGCCGCTGTCGGTGATCAGCACCGTCATGACGCGACCGTCACCCAGGCTGACCAGCTCGACGTGACGCACGCGGGCCCGGGAGAAGGTGGGGTACTGCACCAGGGCCACCTGGTTGGTGAGTTGCGACAGGAGCCGGACCGTCCGACCGAGCACCTCGTCGAGGTCGGTGGAGTCGCCCAGGAACGTCTCGATGGCCTGCCGCTGGGCCGCGCTGAGCGGGCGCAGGTCGGCGAGCTGGTTGACGAAGAGCCGGTAGCCCTTGTCGGTCGGCACGCGTCCCGACGAGGTGTGCGGTGCCGCGATGAGCTCTTCTTCTTCGAGCAGCGCCATGTCGTTGCGGATGGTCGCCGCCGAGACGCCGAACTGGTGTCGCTCGACGATGGACTTCGACCCGACCGGCTCGCGGGACGCGACGTAGTCGTGCACGATGACGCGAAGCACTTCGAGACCGCGTTCGGAGACCATGACGCACCTCTCTTCGCTCGACGTCCCCCGGGTCGTCCGCACGCCGGGCGACCGGGCCTGGCACTCGACGTGCCGGACTGCCAATCGTACGACACCTCCGTCGCGAGGCCTACTCGGGCCGCGCCCGGCTGCCCTAGGGTGGCGGGGACATCCGCAGGACACTCACGAACAGGTGCAGCCATGACCGAGAACCCTCCCGCCCAGCCGAACGGCCCGCAGAACGGCCAGCCCGGCCAGAACGGTCAGCCCGGCCAGCCGTACGGGCAGGGTCTGCCCGGCCAGGGTCAGCCCGGCCAGGGCCAGCAGTCCGGCCCCGGCTTCGGCCAGCAGCCCGGCTACCAGCCGCAGCCCGTCCAGCCGATGCGCCCCGAGGACGAGAAGCTCTGGTCGACGCTCATCCACCTCGGCGGGATCCTCTTCGCGTTCGTCCCCGCCCTCGTCGGCTACCTCGTGTTGAAGGACCGCGGCCCGTTCATCCGGGAGCACACCAGGACCGCGCTGAACTTCCAGATCACGATGGCCATCGTCTACGTGATCTCGGCGATCCTGTCGATCATCGTCATCGGAGGGGTGCTCGCCCTCGTCGCCGGCATCCTCGTGATCATCTTCTCGATCATCGCCGCCGTCGCGGCCAACAAGGGCGAGTGGTACAAGTACCCGCTGACCATCGAGTTCGTCAAGTAGACGGTCGACCGGCCCGGACGGGCACGACGCGAGGCGCGACTCCCCCCGGGAGCCGCGCCTCCTGCGTTCCGGGCCCGCGCCTCCTGGTCGCCACCGCGGGGCGCCGCGGCGATCAGCACGATCGGGACGCTCAGTCGGGCAGCAGACGCCGCACGACGGCGTCGGCCATGAGCCGCCCCTCGCGCGTGAGCACGACACGACCCCGCAGGGCCGGACGCCCCTCGACCCAGCCGTCGGCGATGAGGCCACCGACGGCCCGGCGTCCGTCGTCGTCGAGCTCGGAGGTGGGCAGCCCCTCGCGGATGCGCACCCCGAGCAGGACGCGCTCGACCCGACGGGTCTCGTCGTCGAGGGTCTCGCGCCCGGCGGCCGGCGACTCGCCCGCGGCCATGCGCTGCTGGTAGGCGGCGGGGTGCTTGACGTTCCACCAGCGGACGCCACCGACGTGACTGTGCGCGCCCGGGCCGACGCCCCACCAGTCGTGGCCCTGCCAGTACGCCAGGTTGTGGCGGGAACGGTGCTCGACGCCACGCGACCAGTTGCTGACCTCGTACCAGTCGTAGCCCGCGCCGGCGAGCCGGTCGTCCGCGATCTCGTACATGTCGGCCGCGGTGTCGTCGTCGGGCATCGGGACCTCGCCCCGCTTGATCTGGCGGGCGAGCTTCGTGCCGTCCTCGACGATCAGCGAGTACGCGGAGAGGTGGTCGGGCTCCTGCTCGAGGGCGACGTCCAGGGAACGCCTCCAGTCGTCGAGGGTCTCGCCGGGCGTGCCGTAGATGAGGTCGAGGCTGACGTCGAGCCCGGCGTCACGGGCCCAGCGCACCACGAACGGGATGCGCTCGGGGTCGTGCGTGCGCTCGAGGGTGGCGAGCACGCTCGGGACGGCCGACTGCATGCCGAAGCTGACGCGCGTGAAGCCGGCGTCGGCGAGCTGCTGCAGGTACGCGGCGTCGACCGAGTCGGGGTTCGCCTCGGTCGTCACCTCGGCGCCGGGCTCGAGACCCCAGGTGTCGACCATCGCGTGGAGCATCGACGTGAGGTCGCCCGAGGGCAGCATCGTCGGGGTGCCCCCGCCGAAGAACACCGAGGAGGCGCGGCGCGGCGGGAGGCCCGCCTCGCGCAGCACCCGGCCCCCGAGCTCGATCTCGGTGACGGCCTGCCCGGCGTAGTCGTCGCGACGAGCGCCTCGCAGCTCGTCGCCCGTGTAGGTGTTGAAGTCGCAGTACCCGCAGCGCACGCGGCAGAACGGGACGTGCAGGTAGACCCCGAAGTTGCGGTCGTCCGCGCCGACGGCGACGGTCTCGGGCAGGCGTCCGTCGACGGGGGCGGGATCGCCGAGGGGAAGGGCTCCGGGCACCGTCAGGCGCCGGTTCCCGCGGCGTCGCCGCGCGGGCCGGTCGGGGGGCGCTCGTCACCGCGGGGGTCGCCGACGCCGGCCTCGGTGTCCTCGACGACGACGACCTCGTCGGTCTGTTCGCCCTTCTCGTTGAGGCTCAGTGCCCGCAGGTACCGCTTCGTGTACTGCGCCTGCGTGCGCCGCAGGAACGGTGCCACGAGACGCCACTTCGCGCTCGACGGCTTCGAGAACGACCGGATGGAGAGCCAGACCGAACCGTCGTCGGTCTGGTCGACGATCCAGGACTCCTCGCCGCTCTCGGGGTGGCCGTCGAGGGTTCCGTACGCGAAACCCTTGCGCTTCGGTTCGTCGATCACGTAGACGACGCGCACCGGGGCCTCGACCGTGCGCCCGTAGGCCTCGATGCTGAGCGTGGCCGTCGTGCCCGCCGTGAGGAAGGGCGTGCCGTCGGGCGAGTAGCGCGACTCGTCACGCGCGGTCGCCCACTCGGCGGCGTCGACCGGTTGCCCGTGCTCGTCGAACTGGACGGGCGTGTACTCGCTCTCGTCGGCCGGCGGCACGCTGTCGACCCGGACGCGGATGCCGCTGCGCTCCTGGATCTGCCAGGTCATGGTGGCGATCCAGGCCGCGGCGAAGCGGGCGTCGCCGTGACCGACGCGGGCCCGGTACTCGGCCGGCTTGAACCCCTTCGGCGGGTACTGCATGAGGTCGGGGGCCTGCGTCGCCCCGACCTCGCCGTAGGTCGCGCGGGTCTCGGTGTGGGTGGCTCGACGCATGGACCCTACTTCTTGTCTTTCTTCTCGACGTCGCCGCTGAGGGCGGCGATGAAGGCCTCTTGGGGCACGTCGACCCGACCGATGGTCTTCATGCGCTTCTTGCCCTCTTTCTGCTTCTCGAGGAGTTTGCGCTTGCGCGAGATGTCGCCGCCGTAGCACTTGGCCAGGACGTCCTTGCGCATCGCCCGGATGCTCTCGCGGGCGATGATCCGGGCACCGATGGCGGCCTGGATGGGGACCTCGAACTGCTGCCTCGGGATGAGTTCGCGCAGGCGGCCCGTCATGAGCACCCCGTAGGCGTAGGCCTTGTCGCGGTGCACGATGGCGCTGAAGGCGTCGACCTGCTCACCCTGCAACAGGATGTCGACCTTGACCAGGTCGGCCTCTTGATCGCCGATGGGCTCGTAGTCGAGGCTGGCGTAGCCCGCCGTCTTCGACTTGAGGCTGTCGAAGAAGTCGAACACGATCTCGCCGAGGGGCATCGCGTAACGGATCTCGACCCGGTCCTCGCCGAGGTACTCCATGCCCAGCAGGGTGCCGCGGCGCTGCTGGCAGAGCTCCATGATCACGCCGACGTAGTCCTTGGGAGCGAGGATGCCCGCCTTGACCATGGGCTCGCTGACGCTCGCGATCTTGCCGCCCGGGAACTCGCTCGGGTTGGTGACCGTGACGGTCTTCTTGTCTTCGGTGGTGACCTCGTAGATGACGCTCGGGGCCGTCGTGATGAGGTCGAGGCCGAACTCGCGGTCGAGTCGTTCGGTGACGATCTCGAGGTGGAGCAGGCCGAGGAACCCACAGCGGAAGCCGAAGCCGAGGGCCACCGAGGTCTCGGGCTCGTAGACCAGCGCGGCGTCGGACAGCTTGAGCTTGTCGAGGGCCTCGCGGAGGAGGGGGTAGTCGCTGCCGTCGATCGGGTAGAGCCCCGAGAAGACCATCGGCAGCGGTTCGGTGTACCCGCTCAGGGCCTCGGTCGCGGGCTTGGCCGACGTCGTGACGGTGTCGCCCACCTTCGAGAGGCGGACGTCCTTCACGCCGGTGATGAGGTAGCCGACCTCGCCGACCGACAGCCCCTGGCTCGGGACGGGCTCGGGTGACGAGACGCCGATCTCGAGGATGTCGTGGGTCGACTTCGTCGACATCATCTGCACCTTCTCGCGAGGGTGCAGGGTGCCGTCGATCATGCGGATGTACGTCACGACGCCGCGGTAGCTGTCGTAGACCGAGTCGAAGATCATCGCGCGGGGCGGTGCGTCCTTGACGCCGACGGGCGAGGGGATGCGGTCGACGACGCGGTCGAGGAGCTCTTCGACGCCCATTCCGGTCTTGCCGCTGACCCGCAGCACGTCGGCGGGGTCGCCGCCGATCAGGCCCGCCAGCTCGGCGGCGTACTTGTCGGGGTCGGCCGCCGGGAGGTCGATCTTGTTGAGCACCGGGATGATCTCGAGGTCGTTCTCGAGCGCCAGGTAGAGGTTCGCCAGGGTCTGCGCCTCGATGCCCTGGGCGGCGTCGACCAACAGGATCGCCCCCTCGCACGCGGCCAGCGAGCGGGAGACCTCGTAGCTGAAGTCCACGTGGCCGGGGGTGTCGATCATGTTGAGCGCGAAGGTCTCGCCGTTGCGCTCCCACGGCATGCGCACCGCCTGGCTCTTGATCGTGATGCCGCGCTCGCGCTCGATGTCCATGCGGTCGAGGTACTGGGCACGCATCGCACGCGACTCGACCACGCCGGTGATGCCGAGCATGCGGTCGGCGAGGGTCGACTTGCCATGGTCGATGTGCGCGATGATGCAGAAGTTGCGGAGGGACTCGGGCTCGGTCGACGCCGGCTCGAGTGCGCGGGTTGCTTGGGGACTCACACGATCCTCTGGGGGTGGTGGGCGGGGGTACCGCACGATTCTCCCACGCCCGGGCGACGGATCGGGCGTCGGCCCGCGCGGGGCCGTACGTCGGCAACTCCTGCCCGGTGTCGCGACCGGCACCGCGCCTCCCCCGGTCGACGGCTCGTGCCGTGACGGCAGGCAGGAGTTGCCGACACCGTGGCCGCACCGGATGACGTCCGCGCGGGACGCCGCGGGGCGGGCGAGCGGGTGGGCCGGTCGGCGGGTGGGTCAGAGGGGGATGCGAGCCAGCGGGGCGGTGCGGGCAACTCCTGGCCGGTGCCGCTCGGCCGGTCGGACTCCCCGGCGTCGCGACGGGCGTGCGACGGCAGGCAGGAGTTGCCGACGCGGCCGACGCGAGCCGGACCGCGGGATGAGCGCGGGACGAGCGCGAGCGCGGGAGGCGCGAGCCGGACCGCGAGATGAGCGCGGGCGCGGGAGGCGCGAGCCGGAACGCGGGCGCGGGAGGCGCGAGCCGGACCGCCGGGCGGGACCGCCGGGCGGGACTGCTGGGCCGAGGGTCAGGCGGCGGTGCCCGGAAGGAGCGCGAGGACGCCGGCACCCCCGACGACGGCGAGGCCGATCGCCAGGGCGATCAGCGTGCCCACGAGCATGACGGCGGACGAGACGATGCCGACGAGCGCCATGGTGCGACCCTCGGGCTCACGGCGGCGGGACAGGATGCCGAGGACGAGGCCGGCGATCGGGACGACGAAGGTGAAGCCGAAGCCGATCGAGGCGAGGCCGAGGACGAGGCTCCAGACGGCGAGGGGCGAACGGACGCCGGTGCTGGAGGCGGAGAAGGTCGTGTGTACGGGTTGGTTCGTCATGCTCCGAGCCTAGGAAGCCCCTCGCGTCGACCCCAGGGGGCTGACCCCCGGATCTCAGCGGGGGTCGCCCGGCGCCGGCAGTTTGCCGAGCCCCCGGGTGATCACCTCGGGTGACGACGCGAGGCAGACGCGGATCCACCCCTCGCCGCTCCGGCCGAACGCACTGCCCGGCGCGACCGCGACGCGCTCCGACAGCAGGAACCTCTCGGCCCACGCCGCCACGTCGCCCTGCGACGCGTGGCTGACGTCGATCCAGAGGTAGAAGGCGCCGGTGGGCTCGAGGTACCGGATGCCCCGCTCGTCGAGCAGCGTCGTGGCGAGGTCGAGGTTGCTCCGATAGTGCTCGCGGGCGTCGGCCACTGGCTGGTGGTCCCCCACGACGGCGGCGAGGGCGGCGTGCTGGTCGGGCTCGGCGACGCAGCTGATGGCCGCCTCCTGGACCGTGCGCATCGTCTCCGCGAGGCCCTTGGGCGTCACGAGGTAGCCGACCCGCACGCCCGTCATGGCGTAGGTCTTGCTCATCGAGAAGACGCTGAACACCCGGTCGTCGCCGTCGAGCGACGCCAGGCTGACGTGCTTCGGCCCGTAGGTGAAGTACTCGTAGACCTCGTCGCTGATGACCCAGAGGTCGTGCCGGCGGGCGAAGTCCAGCAGGCGCCGCAGCGTCTCCTCCGGATAGACGACGCCGAGCGGGTTCGACGGGCTGTTCACGATGAGGGCACGGGTGCGGTCGCCGACGAGGTTCTCGAGTTCGTCGAGGTCGGGGTGGAAGCCGAGCTCGGGGGCCAACGTGTAGGGCACGGGCACGGCGTCGAGCATGTGGGCGTTCATCGTGAACGTCGTGTAACCGGGGTCCGGCACCAGCACCTCGTCACCGGCCGCGAGCAGCAGTCCCATCGTCTGGTGCAGGGCCTGCGTCCCCCCGACGGTGACCCAGACCTGCTCGAGGTCCACGTGCACGTCGTTCTCCCGGGCGAGTTTGTCCACGAGCGCCTCGCGCAGGGCCGGGATGCCGCCGTTCGGCGTGTAGTCGGTGCGGTCGTCAGCCCAGGCGCGGCGTGCGGCGTCGGCGATGTGGCGGGCGACGGGCACGTCGGGTTCGCCCACCACGAGCATGTCGACGCCGTCGAGCTGCGCCGCGAGCTCGTAGACCCGACGGATTCCGGAAGCGGGCACGGTGGCCATGTGGGGTGCGAGCTGAGGCATGATGGCACGGTACCCCGCACGACACGGCACGCCGACCGGTCGACGTTCGTTGAGAGTCGGGCTCGCTGCTGGTAACGTTGCCTGTTGGCTTGCGCGTTACGTCTGCAGTGGCGGAACGCGATCGCAGCCGAGAGCCGCTCCGGTGGCCATCACCGGCGGCAGCACCGGGTCGATCGATTCACGTCGGTCGGACGCTCGGCTGGCGCACATCGTCCGATACTCAGAATCCAGAAAGTAGTTCACGTGGCAAACATCAAGTCGCAGATCAAGCGCATCGGCACCAACAAGAAGGCCCAGGACCGCAACCGCGCCGTCAAGAGCGAGCTCAAGACCGCCGTCCGCGCCACCCGCGAGGCCATCGCCGCCGGCGACAAGGACAAGGCCACCTCGGCTCTGCTCCTCGCGTCGAAGAAGCTCGACAAGGCCGCCAGCAAGGGCGTCATCCACCAGAACCAGGCCGCGAACCGCAAGTCGTCCATCGCGAAGCAGGTCGGCGCCCTCTAGGCTCCCCTCCCCCGAGCCCCCGGGCTCGACGACGAAGGCCCCGTCTCGATCGAGACGGGGCCTTCGTCGTCCCCGTTCGCCCGCAGGACAGGCGACCGGACGGTCAGGAGGCGCGACTCACGACAGCAGCGAACCGCGCGTCGAGATCATGGTCACCATCCGCTCGAGCGCGTACACCGGATCGCGCTCGGCGCCCTTGACGGCCGCGTCGGTCTCGGCGAGCAGCTCGATGCACCGGCCCAGCCCGTCCTCGGTCCAGCCACGGAGATCTCGTTGTGCCCGTTCGACCTGCCACGGGGCGAGTCCGAAGCGCGAGGCGAGCTGACCCGAGCCACCGTAGGAGCCCTGCACCTTGGCCATGGTGCGGATCTTCATCGCGAAGGCCGCCACCACGGGCACGGGATCGGCCCCGGTCGACAACGCGTGGCGGAGCAGGACCAGAGCCTCGCCCTGCTGACCCGCGATGGCCGCGTCGGCCACCTTGAAGGCGTTGGTCTCGACCCGACCCGAGTAGTACTTCTCGACCGTGGCCTCGGTGATCTCGGCCGCGGCGTCGCTGATCAGCTGCTGGCACGCACTGGCGAGCTCGGCCAGGTCGTCGTTGAAGGCCGTCACGAGCGCCCGGAGGGCCCCCTGCGAGATGCGACGCCGTTCGGCGGCGAACTCGGCGGCCGCGAACTCGAGCTTCTCGGTGTCTTTCTTGAGCTCGGCGCACACGACCTCGAGGCCGCCGCCGGTGCCGCCCCGGACGGCGTCGAGCAGCTTCTTGCCGCGGACCCCGCCCCCATGGCGCAAGACGAGGGTCGTGTCGTCGGCGGGCGTGTCGAGGTAGCGCAGGGTCTCGGTGAGGAAGGCGTCGGTGCACTTCTCGACGTTCGAGACGCGGATGAGACGTGGCTCGGCGAAGAGCGACGGGCTCGCCAGCGTCACGAGCTCGCCGGGTTGGTAATGGTCGGCCTCGAGGTCGTGCACCTCGAGGCTGGGGTCTTCGGCGACGAGCTGGTCGCGCAGCTGGCGGGAGGCACGGTCGGCGAGGAACTGCTCGGGCCCGCTCACCAGCACCACGGCCGCGGGACGGATCTTGTCCCACCCGACCTGGTCGATCGCGACCGAGGCCTTCTTCGCCGTCTTGCCACTCGCTCGCGCTGCCATGCTGCCTCTCGGACGTCGTCCCACGGACGCGGGGCCCGCCGCGCCTCCTCCGATGCTAGAGGACGCCACCGACGTGTCGGACGCGCGATCTCGACCCGCGGACCCCGCGTGCTCCCGCCAGATCCGCAGGCCGACGTCGCCGCCGTCACGGCCGACGGGCGTGACGGCGGCCTGACCGGCCTCGTCGCTGCGGACCACGACTCCCCCGCCGTCCCGGACCAGGTCGAGCGCGACGTCGGTCGGGTGCCCGTAGGAGTTGTCGGCCCCCACGCCCACCAGGCCGACGCGGGCCGACACCCGCTCGTACAACTCGGCGTGCTGGTCCGCCGACCCGTGGTGCGACACCTTCAGGACGTCGACCCGTCCGAGCCCCTCGTCGCCGTCGGGTGACGAGGCCAGACGGCGTTGGGCGGTCTCACCGAGATCGCCGAGGGCCAGCAGGGAGAGGCAGCCGACCCGGCAGGACCCGCCCGGGTCGAGGCGCACCACCAGGCTGGCGTCGTTGCCCGCCGGGGTCGCGGAGGGCGGCCAGAGGAGCCGCCACGTGTGGTCGCCGAGGCGCCCCCGGGTGCCGACCCGCGCCTCCTGGACCTCGGCGCCACCGCCGCGCAGGGCGGTCACGACCTCGGCGTCGTCCGAGCGCCCCACGGGCCCGACGAGGGCCGTGCCGACCCGGCCGACGACCGAGCCGATCGCCCCGACGTGGTCACGGTCGAAGTGGGTGAGCACGAGCAGGTCGACGTGGCGCACGCCGAACGTCGAGAGGCAGCGGTCGACGGCGGCCTCGTCGTCACCCACGTCGATCAGGGCGACGGCCCGCGCGCTGCGGACGAGCACGGCGTCGCCCTGCCCCACGTCGCACTGGGCGACGACCCAGTCGTCGGGAACGGAGGCGCGGGTCACCACGGTGCGCCCGCCCACCACCCCGACGGTGGCCACCAGCACGCCCACCAGCAGCGTCGTCGCGACGGCCCGCAGGCGGCCGCGGGCCCGGGCCACCACGGCGACCACGACGAGGGCCGTCACGCCGACCAGGGAGGCGACGCCGAGCGCCGAGGCGTCCCACCCGAGTCGCGTGCCCGGCCAGGTCGACGCCGACCGGGCGACGGCCGCGACCCAGGACGACGGCAGCCACGAGGCCCACGCGACGGCCGCGGCGGTCGCGGGCGCCCAGGGCGCGAGCACGCAGACGACGAGCCCACCCACGGTCGCCACCGGAGCCGCCGGGCCGGCCAGCACGTTCGCGGCGACGCCGTGCAGGGCGATGCTCGGTTCGAGGGCGAGCAGCACGGGCTGGCAGGCGAGCTGCGCGGCCGTGGGGACGGCGAGGGCCGCCGCCACGGGTTCGGGCACGAGGCGCGCCAGCAGGGCGGTCAGCGGCCCTCCGAGCACGACGAGCCCCGACGTCGCGAGGACCGACAGGACGAAGGCGAGGTCGCGGGCCAACCACGGGTCCGCGAACAGCAGCCCGGCGACCGCCAGCGCGATCACGGGCACACCGGCGATCGGCCGGGCCACGGCGAGGTGCACGAGGACGAGCACCGCCATGACGGTGGCCCGGACGATGCTCGGCTCGGGCGTGACGAGCACGACGAACGCCACCAACACGACGACGGCCATCGCGAGTCGCAGCAACCGCGGGACCCTCAGCACCGACCCGACGAGCACCACGAGTGCGACCAGCACGGCGCAGTTCGAGCCCGACACGGCCGTCAGGTGGCTGAGCGACGCCTGCGTCATGACGTCGTCGAGGTCGTCGGGCACCCCCGACGTCTCGCCGATCGCGAGCCCGGGCAGCAGGGCCCCGCCGTCACCCGGCAGGTCTGCGGCCACGGCACGGAAGGCCGAGCGGAGCCCGTTCGACCAGGCCGACGCCCGCCCGGGCTCGGCGCGGACGCCGAGCGGCTCGACCGCCCGCCCCTCGAACGCGACCGACTCGCCGTACCTCACCGGGCCCAGGACGAGCCGGGCCGACACCCGGGCCCCGATCTCGGCCGACCGGCGACCGTCGAGGCGCGCCCCGAACACCCGCACCGGGACGCGGTCCCCGAGGGCCACGGTCCCCGCGCCGACGTCGAGTCGGTCGACCGACATCGTCAGGACGTCGGACCGCGCCTCGACCCGGTCGAGCAGGCGCCCCTCGACGGTGACCGCGTGCCCCACCGACGTTGTGAGCCCCGACGGGTGACGGCGGTCGTCGCGCACCGCCGCCTGGCCCGTGAGCCCGGCACACGCCCCGGCACTCAGGGCCACCACCAGCAGGACCTGCCCGGCGGCGAGGGCGCCCACCCGCGCCACGAGCACGAGCCCGACCGCGACGACGCAGACGACGAGGGCGACGGCGGCCACGACGGGCGACAGCCCCGGCCGGGTCGAACCCACGGCGAGCCCGACCCACGCCACGGCCACCGGCACCCCGAGCCGCAGGTCGAGGACGCGACCGGGCGTCACACCCGCACCCGCTCGCGCAGTGCCTCGAGCGTCTTCGGACCGATGCCCGGCACCCCCAGCAGGTCGTCGACGCTGCGGAAGCGGCCGTTCTCGTCACGCCAGGACAGGATCGCCGCCGCGGTCGCCGGCCCCACCCCGGGCAGCGTCTGCAACGCGGCGTCGTCCGCGAGGTTGAGGTCGACCGTCCCGCCACCGGCCCCCGTCCCGCCACCGGTCGCCGTTCCCCCCGCGGCCGGTCCACCCGCCGCCGCGTCACCACCACCCGCCACCCCGTCGTCCGCGGTCTCACCGACGGCCGGCACCCGCAGCTGTTCGCCGTCGACGAGCACCCGCGCGAGGTTGACCGCCGCCTGGTCGGCCTCGTCCGTGAAGCCGCCGGCCGCCGCGACCACGTCGACGACGCGGGCGCCGTGCGGCAGTTCGTACAGGCCGGGCGCCGCCACCCGGCCGTGCACGTGCACGAAGACGACCGAGGCACCCCCGGGAGGTGCGGTGCCGGCCCCTGCCCCGGCCTCGGCCCCGGTGCCCGGCTCGACGGTCACGAGCTCGTCCGCCGCGCCTCCTCGGGTGGCGAAGGCCGACACGGCGACGCTCACCGCCAGCACCACGAAGAGGAGGACGACGACCGCCCCGACCCCCACGCGCCACCGCGGACCACCCGGCTCGGACGGGTCGACGGCGGTACGGAAACTGACGGTCATGACCCGTCACGGTACGAGCGGGCGTCCGCCCGCGCGGACGACGACGGCCGCCCTGGGGAGCCAGGGCGGCCGTCGACGGGTGGGGACGAGACGCCCCGAGTGACCTACTTCACCGCGATGTTCACCAGGCGCGGCGCCCGCACGATGACGTTGACGATCTGCTTGTCGCCGATCGCGCGCTGCACGGCCGCCGAGTCGCGGGCCAGCGCCTCGAGCTCGTCGGAGGCGATCTTGGGCGACACCTCGAGCCGGTCGCGCACCTTGCCGTTGACCTGGACGACCGCGGTGACGCTCGTCTCGACGAGCAGCGTCGGGTCGGCCTTCCGCCAGCCGTACGTGGCGAGGGCACCGCCGTCGTAGCCGAGCTTCTCCCACATCTCGGAAGCCGTGTAGGGAGCGAACAGCGACAGCCCCAGCGCGACGGTCTCGGTCGCCTCGCGCACCGCCGGGTCGGACGCGCCGGGACCCGAGTCGATCGCCTTGCGGACGGCGTTGGTGAGCTCCATCAGGCGAGCGACGACGACGTTGTACTTGAACGCCTCGCTCAGCCCCGGGGCCTCGGCGAGGAACCGGTGGGTGACCCGGCGCAGGGCCTGGTCGCCGTCGGCCCACACCACGTCGCGCGAGCTGTCGACGTCGCTCGCGAGACGGAACGCCCGGGCCAGGAACTTGGCCGAACCGGCGGGCGAGACGTCGGCCCAGTCGATGTCGTCCTCGGGCGGGCCGGCGAAGGCCATCGTCAGGCGGATGGCGTCGACGCCGTGCTTCTCGATCTCGTCGGAGAGACTGACGACGTTGCCCTTGCTCTTGCTCATCTTGGCGCCGTCCTGCAGCACCATGCCCTGGTTCAGCAGCGCGCTGAAGGGCTCGGTGAAGTCGACGTGGCCGAGGTCGAAGAGCACCTTGGTGATGAAGCGCGCGTAGAGCAGGTGCAGGATGGCGTGCTCGACGCCCCCGACGTACTGGTCGACCGGCGCCCACCTGCTGGCCTGGGCCGGGTCGAAGGCCCGGTCGGCGTCGGTGGGATCGAGGAACCGCAGGAAGTACCACGAGCTGTCGACGAAGGTGTCCATCGTGTCGGCGTCGCGACGCGCGGGCGACCCGTCGCGCGGGTCGGGCACGTTCACCCAGTCCTCGGCCGCGCCGAGCGGCGAGCTGCCCTTCGGCTTGAGGTCGAGGCCCTCGGTCGACGGCAGTCGGACCGGCAGCTCGTCGTAGGGCACCGGCACCTCGACGCCGTCGGCGCCGTGCACGATCGGGATGGGCGTGCCCCAGAAGCGCTGGCGCGAGATCAGCCAGTCGCGCAGACGATAGGTCTTGGCCGCCCCGCCGTCACCGGACGCCTCGAGCAGTTCGACGACGCGCTTGATCGCGTTCGACTTGCTGAGGCCGGTCAGGGCGCCCGAGTTCATCAGTCGGCCGTCGCCGGTCAGGGCCACGCCCGTCTCGCGGGGGTTCAGGTCGGGCAGGTCGTCCGGCAGGATCGCCTGGCCGTCCTCGTCGAGCTCGAGCTTGGGGATCACGCCCGTGACGGGCGCGTTCGTGTCGACCACGACGCGCACCGGGAGGTCGTACTTGCGGGCGAAGTCGAGGTCGCGCTGGTCGTGCGCGGGCACGGCCATGACCGCGCCGTGGCCGTAGTCGGCCAGCACGTAGTCGGCGGCCCAGACCGGCATCGGGTCGCCCGTGAGCGGGTTGACCGCGACCCGGCCGAGCGGCACGCCGGTCTTGGGGCGCTCGCTCGACTGGCGCTCGATCTCGGTCGCCTTCTGCACCTCGACGAGGTACTCGGCGAAGGTCGCCTTGACGTCGTCCGTCGCGTCGGCGACGAGTTCGGCCGCGAGGTCGGAGTCGGGCGCGACGACCATGAACGTCGCGCCGTAGAGGGTGTCGGGACGCGTGGTGAAGACCGTGACCTTCTCGTCACGGCCCTCGATGGCGAAGTGGACGTCGGCACCGATCGAGCGGCCGATCCAGTTGCGCTGCATGTTGAGCACCTTGGTCGGCCACCGGCCCTCGAGCTGGTTGAGGTCGTCGAGCAGGCGGTCGGCGTAGTCGGTGATCTTGAAGTACCACTGCGTCAGCTTCTTCTTGACCACGACGGCACCCGACCGGTCGCTGGTGCCGTCGGGCAGCACCTGCTCGTTGGCGAGCACGGTCTGGTCCACCGGGTCCCAGTTGACCCAGCTGTCCTTGCGGTAGGCCAGGCCCTTCTTGTACATCTCGAGGAACAGCCACTGGTTCCACTTGTAGTACTCGGGATCGCTCGTGTGCAGCACCCGGCTCCAGTCGAACGACGGGGCGTAGAGCTTCATGCTCTGCTTCTGCTGCGCGATGTTCGCGTAGGTCCACTCGCGGGGGTCGACGCCGCGCTTGATGGCCGCGTTCTCGGCGGGGAGCCCGAAGCTGTCCCAGCCGATCGGGTGCAGCACGTTGAAGCCCTGCTGGCGCCAGTAGCGCGTCACCATGTCGCCGAGGGCGTACTGCTCGGCGTGGCCCATGTGCAGGTCGCCCGAGGGGTAGGGGAACATGTCGAGGATGTACTTGCGCGGCCGCTTGTCGTCGGGGTCGACGACGAACGGCTGCTCGGCGTCCCACCGGGCCTGCCACTTCTCTTGCAGGCGGGCGACGTCGTACTCGCGTTCGGGCACGCCGTCGTGGGTCGGGATGGCCGAGGAGGCGTCGGTCGCGGTCGTGTCGTGCTCGTGTGCCACGGGGCTCTCATTCACTGCTGGCAGTCGGTGCGGTGGGGGCGGACCGTCCGTGCGAGGGCACGGCGACGTGCGCCGGGCTCGGCGATCCTCGCCAAGGCTACCGAACGGCACGCGCCGTCACGACATGCGGACCAGGGCCCTGTCGGCGTCACGGACGCCGAGCACGGCGAGCAGGGCCGCCGCCTTGAGCTCGACCTCGTCGCGTTCGTCGACCGGCACCGACGAGATGGTGATGCCGCCGCCCACCCCGACGCGAGCACCCGCCGGTCGCGCGGGCCGTCCCGCACCCGCCGCCCGGGCCCCGTGCACGACGATCGAGCGGATGGTCATCGCCAGGCTCGCCGAGCCGTCGCGCCCGAGCCAGCCGGTCGCACCCGAGTAGACCCCCCGGGGCGCTCCTTCGAGGTCGGCGAGCAGTTCGACGGCCCGTCGCTTCGGGGCACCGGTCATGGACCCGGCGGGGAAGGCCGCCTCGACGACGTCGGCCGCGGTGCACCCCGCCCCGAGACGGGCCCGCACCGTGCTGACGAGCTGGTGGACGTGCTCGTACGAGTGGACGGCGAGCAGCTCGGACACCTCGACCGTGCCGAGCAGGGCCACCCGGGCGAGGTCGTTGCGGACCAGGTCGACGATCATGACGTTCTCGGCGCGCTCCTTCTCGCTCTCGACGAGCTCGCGCGCGAGCACCGTGTCGTCGGCGCCCGACCCGCGGCGTCGCGTGCCCTTGATCGGCGCCGACGACACCCGGCCGTCGGCCGTCACCTCGACGAACGACTCGGGCGACGCCCCGACGACGGCCACGTCGCCGATGCGCACGAACGACGCGTGCGGCGCCGGCGAGGACCGACGGAGGCGCGCGAAGGCCTCGAGCGCGTCCACCGGCCCCACGACGTCGACGGCCGTGGTCAGGCAGAGCTGGTACGCCTCGCCGGCCGCGATGGCCCGCCGACACCCCTCGATCAGGTCGAGGTACTCGTCGGGGCGGTGCCGCCAGCGGGCGGTGGGCGGGGCGGTGCCCCCCGAGGAGGCGCGGGTCGGCCCGGGCACCGGAGGCTCGGGCGGCACGTCGGCCCAGGTCTCGACCAGGGAGGACGCCCACGGGTCGCCGGCCCGCGCGACGGCCTCGACCGAGCGTGCGGCGTGGTCGAAGACCAGGGCACGGTCGACGTCGAGCAGGGCGAGGTCGGCGGGGTCTCCGTCGGCGGCGACGGTGGAGGCGGTGGCTGCCCGCCGGTGCCCCTCGGTGGCGTCGCGGTCGAGCAGCCGGCAGCCGAAGCCGTAGCCGAGCCAGCCGGCCCAGCCGAGCGGATGGCTGTCGGGCTCGACGTCGACCAGGTCGTCACGCACCGCCTGCCAGAGCCGGTCGGCGCCGCCGTCGCGGACGTCGCCCGTCGCGGCCCGACCCCACCCGACGACCGAGCGGCCCCGCACGGCGCCCACCCCGGCGTCGCGCCAGACCACGTCGCCGGTCGCGGCCAGGTGCCGGACGACGGCCTCGGGGTCGCGCCACGGCAGGGAGGAACGGACGACCGCGGGACGCATACCCTTGATCCTATGAGCGGAGACCCGACCCGATGAGTGGCGAGCGGCCGGGTGGTGACGTGCTGCACGTCTGGCAGGGCGACGAGCTGGCGACGCGCGGGGGCGGAGGGGCGGCGGACGCCGACCCGCGCCTCCTCGTGGCGGACTCGTGGCTGGTCGACGACGGCTCGGTGCTGGCGCTCGACGTGCACCGCGACCGCTTCGCCGGGTCGGTCGCCGAGGTGCCCGGGGCGCCCGACGCGGACGAGGTGTCGGCGTTCTGGACGGCGGCCCTCGCGGTCCTCCCCCGGGCGGGAGCCTGGTTCCCCCGCGTCGAGCTCGTCGCGGGCGACGGAGCCGAGGACGGCGACCGGGCACGGCTGCGGCTGCGCCTCCGTCCCGCTCCCCCGCGTCACCGCTCGCTCGTCCTCGCCACGGCCGACCGGGACCCCCGCACACGACCGACGGTCAAGGGGCCCGACCTCGCCGCCCTCGGCTCGCTCGTCTCCGAGGTGCGGTCCCGAGGGGCCGGCGAGGCCGTGCTGCTCTCGCCCGAGGGGCACGTCGTCGAAGGCGCCTGGAGCTCGATCGTCTGGTGGCGCGGGGACGCCCTCTGCCTCCCGTCGGACGACCTGCCGCGCCTCCCGGGCGTCACGGTCCGCAGCCTGACGACGCTGGCCGCCGTCCTCGGCGTCGACGTGCTGCACGACCGCACCCGGCCGGACGAGCTCGACGGGTTCGAGGTCTGGAGCCTCGGCGCACTGCACGGCATCCGCATCGTCACCGGCTGGATCGACGGCCCCGCACCCGCCGAGGAGCCGGGGCGCCTGGCGCTCTGGCGCGGCCGACTCGACCGCCTGCGACGACCGGTCGACGGCTGACCCCCACCGGGACGCGATCGGTGCCTCGACGCGTCAGGCGCCGGCCCCGTCGTCGGGCGTGACGTCGGACCCGACCTCGGACCCGACCTCGGACCCGACCTCGACCCCGACCTCGACCTCGCCGAGGCGGCCCGCCTCGAGGCGCACGCGCCGCGTCACCAGCTCGGCCGGCACCTCGACGTGCGAGATCACGACGACCGTCGAGCCGTCGTCGCGGGCGGTGGTCAGGACGTCGTGCACGAGCCGACGGGAGGTCTCGGCGTCGAGTCCGGCCGTCGGCTCGTCGAGCACGAGCACCGGGAACCCCCGCAGGAGGGCACGCGCGAGCGAGATGCGCTGGGCCTGACCGCCCGAGACGAGGACGCCGCGCTCGCCCACCGGTGCGTCGAGCCCGCCGCGCTCGGCGGCCCAACGGCCCAGCCCGACGCGGTCCAGGACCGCGAGCAGGTCGTCGTCGGTGGCCGTGTCGCGGGCGAAGAGCAGGTTCTGCCGCAGGGACTCGTCGAAGAGGTAGGGCGTCTGCTCGATCAGGCCGACCGTGGCCCGGACGGCGGCCGGGGCGAGGATCGCCGTGTCGACTCCCCCGACCTCGTAGCGACCCGTGTGCTCGACGAAGCGGGCCAGCACCCACGCCAGCGTGGTCTTGCCGGCGCCGCTCGGCCCCTCGACCACGAGGCGGTCGCCGACGGCCACGTCGAGGTCGACGCCGCGGAGCGCGGGGCCCGCCGCCCCCGGCCAGGTCGCCGAGACCCCTCGCAGGCGAAGCGCGGGCACGGAGGCCGGCACGGCGGGCCCGTGGGCTCGGAGAGGGTCGGAGGCGGTGACGTCCGCCTCGCCGGACACGTGGTCGTCGTCGACGACGCCGGCCGGCACGTCGACCGGCACCGCCGAGTCGACGCGGTCACCGCTCGCCCGCACGCGACGCCAGGCCAGCACGGCCGTGGGGACGGCACCGACGACCTCGAAGACGGCGAGGGGCACGAGGGCGACCAGCGCGAACGCGGGACCGGTCAGCCCGCCCGAGGCGACGTCGGGCGCCACGACGGGGATCGTCGCGAGCACGGCGGCACCCGACAGCGCCGAGAGCACGGCGGCGACCACGCCCCCGGTCAGGGCCCGACGCGAGGAGGCGCGGCGCAGGTCGTCGTCGAGTCGAGCGACCCGGGCGAGCTGACGGTCCACCGCCTCGAACGCGACGAGCACGTCGAGGTTCTGCACGAGGTCGACGACGGCGGCCGAGAGCGCCCCCCGCCGGTCGGCGAGGGTGCGTTCACTGCGGCGGGCGAGCCGGTCCGCGGCGACGCAGCCGACGACGAACGCGACGACGAGTGCGCCTGCCAGGACGAGCGCCGCCATCGGCGACACGAGGGCGACGCCGACCACCGCGACGACCGAGGTCAGGCCCGACACCACGAGCGGCTGCACGACCCGGAGGGGAAGGTCCTGCAGGGCGTCGACGTCGCCGACGACGCGCGCCAGCAGGTCGCCGCGATCGGTGCGGCCGAGACCCGCCGGGGCCACGCGGATCAGTCGGCGGTAGAGCTCGGTGCGGACCACGGCCAGCTGACGGAAGGCCGCGTCGTGGCTCGACAGCCGTTCGAGGTAGCGGAAGACCGCGCGGGTCAGGGCGAACGCGCGGACGCCCACGACGGCGAGCGAGAGGTAGAGGATCGGCGGCTGCTCGGCGGCCCGCGTGATCAGGTACGCCGACGCCGCGAGCAAGGCCACCGCCGAGAGGGCGCTCAGCGACCCGAAGACCAGGCCGGGGGCGGCGCGGCGCCCGGCGGGCTGAGCCGTGCGGAGCAACGAGCGGGTCACGAGGGGCCTCCGATCGGGACGACGACGTCGGCCGCGTCGCTCACGGCGCGGCGGTGCGTGACGACGACCACGGCGACGCCCGTGGCCGCGATGCGACGGAGGCCCTCGACGACCCGGGCCTCGGTGACCCGGTCGAGGGCGGACGAGGGCTCGTCGACCAGCAGGAGGCGCGCCCCGACGCGGTCGAGCCGGTACAGCGCCCGGGCCACCGACACCCGCTGCGCCTGGCCGCCGGACAGCCCCTCGCCGCCGGCCCCGAGCACGAGGGCCGGGTCGAGGCCGGCCGCGCCGGCCAGGTCGAGGGCGCGGACGACCGCCTCGGTGTCGGGCCCGTCCTCGTCGCCGAGGCCGACGTTCTCGGCGACGGTGCCGGACGACAACTGGGCGGACTGGCCCGACCAGGCGATCTCGTGGCGGGCGGGCGCGCGGCCCGACGAGCGCCAGACGGCGCGTCCCTCGCACGGCTCGAGCCCCAGCACGGCGTCGAGCACGGTGGACTTCCCGGCACCGCTCGGGCCGACGACCGCGGTGACGCGACCCGTCTCGGCGACGAATGAGGTCTCGGCCAGCCGCACCGCGCCTCCTCGGCCGACCGACACCCGGTCGACGACGAGCGCGTCGGCCTCGGGGAGGGCCGCGGCCGGATCGGCGTCGGTCGTCGCCCGGGACGACCGGGGCGTGACGTCGCCGTCCTCGTCGTCCAGCAGCTCGAAGACGTCGTCCGCCGCCGCGACCCCGTCGGCCGCGGCATGGTAGTTGGCTCCCACCTGGCGCAGGGGCAGGTAGGCCTCGGGGGTGAGCAACAGCACGAACAGCCCGGCGGTCAGCCCCAGCGACCCCTCGACGAGCCGGATGCCGATGGACACGGCGACGAGTGCGACGGACAGCGACGCCGCGAGCTCGAGCACGAAGCCGCTGAGGAACGACACGCGCAGCACCGTGACCGTCTCGACCCGGTAGTCGTCGGTGATGCGACCGATCCGCTCGACCTGGCGCCGCTCGCGACCGAAGGCCTTGAGCGTCGACGCCCCGCCCACGGCGTCGGCGAACGACGAGGCGAGGTGCGTCAGGCGGTCCCACTGCCGGGTCTGGGCGGCCCGCGTGGTCCACCCGATCAGGACCATGAAGACGGGGATCAACGGCAGGGTCAGCACGACGATCAGGGCCGACAACCAGTCGTGGAGCGCCATGACGACGATCAGCAGCGGCGTCGCCAGGGCCGTCAGCACCAGCTGCGGCAGGTAGCGCGCGAAGTACTCGTCGAGGGCGTCGAGCCCGGGGCCGACGAGCGTCGCGACGCGCGCCGAGGAGTGGCGGTCGACCCAGGCGCGCCCCCGGTCGGCGACCGCGCGGACGACCCGGGCCCGCAGCTGGCTCTTGACCTGCGCCGCGGCCCGCGCGGCCGTCACCTCGAGGGCCCAGGCGACGAGCGATCGTGCCGCCACCGAGACTCCGAGCCCCAGCAGGGTGGTCGAGAGACCGGAGACGCGCCCGTCGACGACCTGGACCACGGCCGTCGTGGTGAACCAGGCCACGGCGACGATCGCGAGGGTCTGCGCGAGGCCGAGCACGGCACCGAGCCCCAGGAACACCCGGGCGGCGGAGGCGTAGCGCAGGAGGCGCGGGTCGAGCGGCTTCACGGACGTCGCCTCAGTGCGCGGCCGGGATGGTCGCCCGGGTGATCCGCTTGCGGAAGATCCAGTAGGTGAAGCCCTGGTATCCGAGGATGAGCGGGACGAAGACGAGGGCCACCCAGCTCATGATCGTCAGGGTGTAGGTCGAGCTCGACGCGTTGGCGATCGTGAGACCGTTCGCCGGATCGTTGCTCGCCGGCATCACCCAGGGGAAGAGCGCGGCGAACAGGCTCGACACCGCCAGGGCGATCGTGAGGGCCATGAGGCCGAAGGACCGGCCCTCGCGACCGCGCAGGTTCGCGACGAACGAGGCGATCAGGCTGACGGCGGCCCCGGCCGAGAGGACCACCGAGGCGAGGGTCCCGTGCATCAGCGAGGTCAGGACCAGGAAGGACGCCGCGACGACGATCGTCACGAGCCCCGCGCGGGTGGCCAGGCGCCGGGCCCGGTCACGGATCGCCCCCTCGGTCTTGAGCGTGACGAACACGACGCCGTGCGTGAAGAAGAGGAGCAGGGTCGTGAGACCGCCCAGCAGGGCGTAGGGGTTCAACAGGTCGACCAACGTCCCGGTGTAGTTGTGCCCCTCGTCGAGCGGCACGCCCTGCACGACGTTGGCGAACACCAGCCCCCAGACGAACGCCGGCACGGCCGAGCCGACGACGATCATGAGGTCGAAGCGGCGCTTCCACGAGGACTCGGGACGCTGGTGGCGGTACTCGAACGAGACGCCCCGCGCGATCAGGGCCAGCAGGATGAGCAGCATCAGGAGGTAGAAGCCGCTGAACAGCGTGGCGTACCACTCGGGGAAGGCCGCGAACAGGAACGCACCGGCGACGATGACCCAGGTCTCGTTGAGGTCCCAGACCGGACCGATGGTGTTGATCAGCACGCGCCGGTCGGTGTCGTCGCGACCGAGGAAGGGCAGGGACATGCCGACCCCGAAGTCGAAGCCGTCGAGCACGAAGTAGCCGACGAAGAAGAACCCGAGGATCACGAACCAGAGGGTGGGGAGGTCCATGGTCAGAGCCTTTCTCGCATCGGTTCGGTGGGGGTGGTGGGCATCAGTAGACCGTCGCCTCGTGGCGGATCTCGCCCGACACGGGGTCGGGCTCGGGGGCGTCGGCCGGCCCCTTCTGGGCGGCCCTGACGATGAGCTTGAACTCGACGACCGCGAGCGTGCCGTAGATCAGCGTGAAGGCGACGAGCGAGATGAGCACCGTCAGGCCGGTGACGCCCGGCGAGACGCCGTCCTCGGTCTTCAGCAGCCCGAAGACGAGCCAGGGCTGTCGACCCATCTCGGTGAAGACCCAGCCGACGATCATGGCGAGGAGGGGCATCGGGTAGCTGAAGACCGCGGCCCGCCAGACCCACCTGTTCTGCGGCAGGCGACCCTTGCGGGTGATCCAGAGGCCGACGAGCGAGACGAGCACGCTGACCATGCCGAGGCCCATCATCCAGCGGAAGGACCAGTAGGTGACCCAGATGATCGGGGTGTAGTCCCCCGGACCGTAGAGCTGCACGTACTGCGCCTGGAGGTCGTTGATGCCCTCGACCGTGCCGTCGAAGGTGTGCGTCGACAGGAACGACAGCAGGTACGGCACCCGGATGCTGAAGAGCTCGTGCACCCCGTCGGGCGTGCCCAGGGTGAAGATCGAGAACGAGGCGTCGGCGCCGGTGCTGGTCTTGTACAGGGCCTCCGCGGCCGCCATCTTCATCGGCTGGGTCTCGACCATGGCGAGACCCAGCTGGTCGCCCGTGATGAAGGTGAGCGCGCCGGCGGCCACCATCGTCCAGAGACCGAACCGCAGGGCCGGTCGCATCGTCTCGAGGTGCTGGTTGCGCGAGAGGTGCCAGGCGGCGACGGCGACGATGACCGCGGCCGAGACCATGAAGCAGGCGAAGATCGTGTGCGGGAACGCGGCGAGGGCGACCTTGTTGGTCAGCACCTCCCAGATGCTCGTGAGCTCGGCCCGCCCCTTCTCCTCGTTGATGTCGTAGCCGACCGGGTTCTGCATGAAGGCGTTCGCGGCGATGATGAAGTACGCCGAGAGGATGCTGCCGACGGTCGCACCCCAGATGCTCAGCAGATGGAGCTTCGGCGGCACCTTGTCCCAGCCGAAGATCCAGATGCCGATGAAGGTCGCCTCGAGGAAGAACGCGAGCAGGCCCTCGAGCGCGAGCGGGGCGCCGAACACGTCGCCGACGAACCGCGAGTAGTCGGACCAGTTCATGCCGAACTGGAACTCCTGGACGATGCCGGTCACGACGCCCATGGCGAAGTTGATCAGGAAGATCTTGCCGAAGAACTGGGTCAGCTGCAGGTAGTGGACGCGGCCGGTGCGCACCCAGGCCGTCTGGAAGACCGCCACCGTGAAGGCCATGCCGATCGTGAGGGGCACGAACAGGAAGTGGTAGATCGTGGTGAGCCCGAACTGCCAGCGGGACAACAGCAGCGGGTCGAGCAGCTCGTTCATCGGGATGTGCCTTCTCCCTCGGATGGTGGTGGTGGTCGTGCGTCGCACCGTCGGGACGTGTCGAGCCTAGATCTGGAGATGAACGACACCTGTCGTTTAGGGCACCCGGGCGCCGTGCACTCGCTGTGAATAGGCTCGGGCGGGTGAACGACGTGCTGACGACCCTGCTCGACCTGGTGCAGTCCGTCGATCCCGTGCTGAGGACGGTGCTGGCCGGCATCGCCATGGTGCTCGAGACGTCGGTGCTGCTCGGCCTGATCGTGCCGGGCGACACGGTGGCGATCGTGTCGGCCACGGCGGTGGGGTCACCCTTCGAGTTCGGTGCGCTCGTGGTCGCCCTCGTCCTCGGCGCCCTGGTGGGCGAGAGCATCGGGTTCGCCCTCGGCCGGTTCTTCGGACCGAGGATCCGCGCGAGCGCGCTCGGACGACGCCTCGGCGAGGCGAACTGGGTCCGGGCCGAGAACTACCTCGCGCGACGGGGCGGCATCGCCGTCTTCGTCTCGAGGTTCCTGCCGGTGTTGCACTCGCTCATCCCGTTGACGGTGGGCGCGAGCCCGATGCGCTACCGGACGTTCCTCACCTGGACGGCCCCCGCCTGCCTCCTCTGGGCCCTCGCCTACGTCTCCGTCGGCGCGGCGGCCGCGGGCAGCTACCGCGAGCTGGCGGACCGACTGCACCAGGCCGGGTACGTCTTCGTCGGCATCATCGTCGCGTTCGTCCTGCTGGTCGTCGTCGTGAAGAAGGTCCTGCACCACCGCGAGGAGCGCCACATGACACGCCCCGACGGGGACGCGGGCGACGGGACGTCCTGACCCGCGCCTCCTCGGGGTCGCCCTCCGGGCGGGGCCCGGACGACGGAGAGCCCCGTTCCGCGGACGGAACGGGGCTCTCGACGAGGGGGCCTAGCTGTCGAGCAGGCCCTTCTCGGTCAGGTAGTCCTTGGCGATGGTGGCCGAGGACTCCTTGTCGGTCTGGCTCTTCGAGTTGAGCTTCTGCAGGTCGGAGGCGCTCAGGACCTCGTCGACGCTGTCGATGACGTCCTGCGCGTCGGAGTCGACCTTGTCGGACACGATCGGCACCACGTTCTGCGGCAGGATCATGTTCTCGGGGTCTTCCAGGGTGACGAGGTCGTTCTCGGCGATCAACGGGCTGGCCGTGTAGATGTCGGCCAGCTGGACGCTGCCGTCGGTCAGGGCCTTGACCGTCAACGGGCCACCGCCGTCGTCGATCGGCGTCGAGGTGACGTCGACACCGTAGATGCTCTTCAACCCGGGAGGGCCGTAGGGACGTTCGGCGTTCTCGGGCGGAGCACCCAACGTCAGCGTGCCGGAGTAGTCCTTGAGGTCGGCCAGGCTCGTGATGTCGTTCTCCTCGGAGAACTCCTTCGTCACGTTGTAGCTGTCCTGGTCGGACGCCGCGGCGGCCTTCAACGCGGTCAGACCGGAGGGCAACGCGGCGGCGAGGGCCGTCTCGACCTCTTCGGGCGACTTGGCGGTCTCGTCTTTGTCGTAGTACTGCAACAGGTTGCCGGTGTACTCGGGGAAGACGTCGATCTTGCCGGACTCGAGCTCGGGCAGGTAGACCTCGCGCTGACCGATCTGGTACTGACGGTCGACCGTGTAGCCCTTGGCCTCGAGGGCCTGGGCGTACAGCTCGGCGATGATCTCGTTCGAGTAGTACTGCTGCGAGCCGATGACGAGCGTGTCGCCGTCGCTCGACGCCGACGAGTCGCCGGAGCTCAGCGGGTCGCTCGACGCGCACCCTGCCAGGGCCACCATGGCCCCGATCGCGACTGCGCCGAGAACGGTGAGCCGGCCTTTCTTGTTCGCTGTGATCACTGTGTGCCTTTCGTGAGGGGTGTTGCCGTGACCGCCCCGGGCCGGACGGCCCTGGAGCGGATGTCGGTGGGGCGCCCGGCCGTGACCCCGGCGGGGACGACGAGGCGCTGGACGATCGAGAAGAGGATCTCGAGGACGACCGCGAGGGCGATGACGAGGATGGAGCCCGCCAGCATCTTCGGGTAGTCGTTCGCCCGGAGGCCCGTGATGATGTAGCTGCCGAGACCGCCCGCGCCGACGAAGGTGGCGAGGGTCGCCGTCGCGACGACCTGAAGGACGGCGGACCGGATGCCGCCGATCAACAGGGGCAGGCCGAGGGGCATCTCGACCTTCGTCATGATCTGCCACTCGGTCATGCCGACGGCCCGTGCGGCGTCGACGGTCTTGCGGTCGACGGCCTCGAACCCCGAGTAGGCACCGGCGAGCACCGACGGGATCGCCAGGATGACGAACGAGATGATCGGCGCGGTGAGGCCGATGCCGACGGACAGGGCGATCAGGGTGATGACGCCGAAGGAGGGCAGGGCACGCGCGCCGCCCGAGATCGAGACGGCGATCGAGCGACCACGGCCGGTGTGTCCGATGAGGTACCCGACGGGAACGGCGATCACCGAGGCGATCACCACCGAGAGGGCGCTGTACCAGAGGTGCTGGCCCAGCCTCGTGGGGATGCCGTCGGCACCCGTCCAGTGGATCGGGTCCGCGAGCCAGGCGAACGCCTCGACGAAGAAGTTCACGGCAGCACGACCTTCTGGCGGGCCGGGACGGGAGCGACGGGCTTGATCTTGGCGTCCTTGCGGCTCCAGGGCATGAGGACCCGCCCGAGGAGCACGAGCAGGAAGTCCAGCACGAGGGCCATGACGATGGTGAGCACGATCCCCGCCACGATCTCGGCGGTGATGTCGCGCTGGAAGCCGTCGATGAAGAGGAGTCCCAGACCGTTGACGCCGAGCACCCCTCCGACCGTGGCGAGGCTGACCGTGCTCACCACGACGACCCGCAGACCGGCGAGCATGACCGGACCCGCCAGGGGGAACTCGACCCTCCAGAACCGTTGCCAGGACGAGTAGCCCACGGCCGTCGCCGACTGCGTGACGTCGGCCTCGACGGCGGCGAGGGCGTCGGCCACCGACCGGACCATGAGGGCGATGCCGTAGAGGGTGAGGCCGATGACGATGTTGACGGGACTCCGCAGCGAGGTGCCGAAGACCACCGGCAGGGCGATGAGGAGGGGCAAGGACGGAATCGCGTAGAACAGACCGGCGACCGTGAGTATCCCCCTCGACACCCGGTACCGGTTCGCGAACCAGCCGATGGGCAGCGAGATGACGAACGCCAGGATGACCGGCGGCACGCTCAGGCCGAGGTGCACGATCGTCTTGTCGAGGATGTAGTCGCTGTTGGACCAGATCCAGTTCACGACGCCTGCCCACCTCGGACCGACTCGGTCAGCACCCCGGCGGTGCGCCCGTCGCCGTCCACCACCACCTGCCCGGTCGGCGTCTGCTCGACGTGGAGGGCACGCTTGCCCCGGTTGGCTCCGATGAACTCGGCGACGAAGTCGGTGGCGGGTGCCGAGAGGATCTCGGAGGGGCTGCCCTGCTGGGCGATCTGGCCGCCCTTCTCGAGGATCACGACCTGGTCGCCGAGGTAGAAGGCCTCGTCGATGTCGTGCGTGACGAAGACGACGGTCTTGTCGAGTTCGCGCTGCAACCGGATGAGCTCTTGCTGCAGGTCGGACCGGACGAGCGGATCGACGGCACCGAAGGGCTCGTCCATGAGCAGGATGTTCGGGTCGACGGCGAGGCCACGGGCCACGCCGACCCGCTGTTGCTGCCCACCGGACAGCTGGCTCGGGTAGCGCTGGGCCAGGTCACGATCGAGACCGACCGTGTCCATGAGCTCGAGGGCGCGGTCACGGGCGACCTTCTTCGACGTGCCCTTGAGGACGGGGACGGTCGCGATGTTGTCGACGACCTTGCGATGCGGAAGGAGACCGGAGTTCTGCATGACGTAGCCGATGCTGCGGCGGAGCCCGACGGGCTCGAGGTCGCCGATCGACTTGCCGTCGATCTCGATGACACCGGAGGTCGGGTCGACCATGCGGTTGATCATCCGCAGGATCGTCGTCTTGCCGCAGCCGCTCGACCCGACGAAGACCGTGGTCTTCCGGGACGGGATCACCAGGCTGAAGTCGTCCACCGCCAGGGTGCCGTCGGGGTACTGCTTCGTCACGGAACGGAACTCGATCATGGGTGGCTCATTCCTCGTGGGCAGCACGAATCGACACTTGCCAGGGCGTTCACCCAACCACAGATCCCGACGAAGCGTCATCGACCCCGCCGGGGCCCCCGACGCCGGCCGTCACACGGCCGACGAGGTCAGTGCGCGCCGACGAGGGGCTCGAGGTAGCCCGTCAGGACCGTGCGGCACTGGTCGACGAAGCGGCCGTCGCCCTCGGCGTCGTCGATGAAGGCACGCGCCAACAGGGCGTTCGCGATCTCGACCGCCACCTGGAGGCCCAGCTCGAGCTCGTCGGTGCGCGGCACCGAGCAGTGGTCGACGAGCACGGCGAGCAGCTGCTCGGCCAGGGGGCTCGTGTACTGGCGCGTCTCGGGCGTGCGCACGTCGGGTGCGTCGCCGAAGCGGATGGCCCGGAAACCGGGCTCGCTGCGGTACATCTCGGCCTTGGCGTCGACGAACAGGTCGACGGCACGACGCCAGTCGGTGACGGCGTCGTCGGACACGGCCTCGTCGACCCGGACGGTCAGACGCTGGACGGAACGCAGGGCGAGCGCGTCGACGACGGCGATGCGGTCGGGGAAGTAGCGGTAGACCGTGCCGATCGAGGCGCCCGCCCGCTCGGCGACCATGGCCGTCGTCAGACGCTCGTAGCCGATCTCGTCGATGATGGCCGCGGCCGCGTCGAGCAGCCCGGTGAGCCGCGCGGAACTGCGAGCCTGGACCGGCTCGTTCCTCAGCAGCGGTGAACCCCCGGGCAGTGCGTCATTGACGTCGGTGACGAGCAACGTTTCTCCGTTTCGTGGCGATGCCTCGACGGGGTCGGGCACGGTGCGATGACGTCGGAAGGGGGACCGAGGTGGCGGTCACCGGATGTCGGCGGCTGCCACCAGAATGGATCGCATGTGCGGACGATTCGTGATGGCACGCGCCTCGAGCGACCTGGTGGCCCTGTTCGACGTCGATGTATCAGGAGACACTCTCCCAGAGCCTTCCTGGAATATCGCTCCGACCCGGCCGGTGAGTCTGCTCGTCGACGCGGCTCCTCGGGGCGAGGACGCCGGCGGCCCGCCGGTCCGACGGCTCGCCGCGGCGCGGTGGGGTCTCGTGCCCGGTGGCTCGGCAGGGCCCGACTCCGGTCCCCCGCTGTTCAACGCACGGTCCGAGTCGGTCGCCGAGAAGCCGTCGTTCCGCGACGCCGTGGTCTCGCGCCGCGGCCTGGTCCCGGCCACCGGGTGGTACGAGTGGCAGACCCTGCGCGACGGCTCGAAGCGCCCCGTCCTCGTGCGGCTGCCCGACGACGAGGTGGTGCTGTTCGGCGCGCTCTACGAGTGGTGGCGAGACCCGTCGGCCGAGGTGGGCGCCCCGTCTCGGTGGCTGTTGTCGACGACCGTGTTGACCCGCGCCTCCTCGGGTCCGGTGTCCGAGGTGCACGACCGCATGCCGGTGCTCGTCGGCACCGACGTCATGGACGACTGGCTCGACCCCGAGACGGAGGGCGACGACGACCTGGTGCAGGGCATCGCCGGCCTCAGCGACGAGATCGCCGCGCGCCTGCTGCACCACGAGGTCGGCCCCGAGGTCGGCTCGTCGTCGGTCGACCACCCCGGTCTGCTGGCCCCCGTCGGCTGATCCGGTCCGTCGGCGGTCCGTCCGTCCGTCCGTCCGACGACCCATCGTGCGAGACTGACCGGATGCCCGACACCCGCAAGGCACCGCCCGCCGCCGTCGAGCCCTTCCTCCACCGAGCGGCCCGCATCGAGAACTCGGTCCACCGCTTCCGCGAGAAGCGAGCCCGACGCCGCGGCCTCCTGCCCACCGTCGTGCCGTACACCGGCTACGGCGCTCCCGGATGGGCGCGGGTGCTGTCCCGCGTCCTGCTCACCCGGACGGGCACGCTGTCGGGCGTGGACCGCCTCAACGTCCGGGGGTGGCGCAGCTTCACCAGCGTGCCCGTCGAGAAGGCCCTGGTCGAGGTCTCGCTCGGCGGTCGCGTCCAACGCGTCCAGGCCGACCGCGGTGGCGTGCTCGACGCCCGCATCGCCGTCGACCTCGAACCCGGCTGGCACGTCGCGACCCTGAGCACCGAGGGGTCCGTGCCGGTCGAGGCGCCGATCTTCGTCATCGATCCGGAGGCGCGGTTCGGCATCGTCTCGGACATCGACGACACCGTGATGGTCACCTCGTTGCCCCGGCCGCTGCTCGCGGCCTGGAACACCTTCGTGCTCAACGAGCACGCCCGGCGCCCGGTGCCCGGCATGGCCGTGCTCTACGAGCGCCTGAACGCGGCGAACCCCGGGTGCCCCGTCATCTACCTCTCGACGGGCGCCTGGAACGTGGCGCCGACGCTGTCCCGCTTCCTGTCCCGCAACCTGTACCCGAGCGGCGCACTCCTGTTGACCGACTGGGGCCCCACCCACGACCGGATCTTCCGCAGCGGTCGCCTGCACAAACAGGAGTCCCTGCGCCGCCTCGCCGACGAGTTCCCCGAACTCAAGTGGCTGCTCGTCGGCGACGACGGGCAGCACGACGAAGAGCTCTACGGCACGTTCCTGCACGACCACCCCGAGAACGTGGCCGCCGTGGCGATCCGTCAGCTGTCGCCGAGCGAGGCCGTGCTGGCCGGTGGACGGTCGCGGTCGGAACATGCCGAGGGCAGGGACGTCGTCTGGGTGTCGGCACCCGACGGCGCCGGCCTGTGGGAACAACTCCTCGACAACGGCGTGATCGACTGACCCTGGTAGCTCGTAGTGATCCTGTGATAGTGGGATAGTCCTGTTTTGTGGGTCGACATGGCTGCTATCGTGGATCATCCCGAGATTGGAGCATCGTGTTCGACGACGACCAGGCCGCACGAGTGCCGGTGCCCCCGCTCGTGTCGACGGACGAGCGTGAACGCCAGGTCGGCGAGCAGGTCCGTCGCCTGAGGCTCGACCGGGGACTCGACCAGCTCGAACTCGCCCGACGGGCCGACCTGTCCCCCAGCACGGTGCAGTCCCTCGAGGCCGGCCGCGGCAGCACGTTGCGCACGCTCGTCCGCGTCCTGCGGGCCCTCGGTGCCGACGACGTCCTCGGGGGCATCGCCCCGGCGAGCGCCGTCAGCCCGCTCGACGTGCTGCGGTCGGCGGGCGACGAGCCGCGACGTCGGGTGTATCGCCCGCGGGGCGGACGATCACCGGGCGGCGACTCGTGAGCTGGGTCCCGGTCCGGGCGGTCGAGGTGACGGCGTGGGGTCTCCGGGTGGGGGCCGTGGCACTCGACCCGGGGATCGGGGCGTACGTCTTCGAGTACTACCCGGACTGGGTGGCGCGCGGCATCGAGTTGGCGCCACTGACGATGCCGGTGCGTACGCGGCGGCACGTCTTCCCGCAGTTGCCCGAGGCGACGTTCCATCGCCTGCCCGCCGTGCTGGCGGACGCGATGCCGGACGACTTCGGCAATGCGGTGATCGACGCCTGGTTGGTGCGCCAGGGGGTGTCACGGCAGCAGGTGAGCCCGCTCGACCGGTTGGCGTACATGGCGGACCGGGCCATGGGGGCGTTGGAGTTCCGGCCGGCGCGGGGACCGCGTCAGCGGACGACGAGCGCGGTCGAACTGAGTGCGCTCGTCGAGGGGGCACGCAGCGTGCTGGACGCCAGCTTCGGCGACGACCGCGAGGCGGAGTCGGCGATCAGGTCGTTGATCCAGGTGGGGACGTCGGCGGGTGGGGCGCGGGCGAAGGCGGTGGTCGCGTGGAATCGTGGCACGGGCGAGATCCGGTCGGGCCAGGTGGCGGCGCCGGACGGGTTCGAGCACTGGTTGATCAAGCTGGACGGGGTGGGCCCGGACTCCGAGCTGGGGTCGGGAGGTCTCGCCGGACGGGTCGAGTACGCGTATTCGCTGATGGCGGGGGCGGCGGGGATCGACATGGCCGAGTGCCGGTTGCTCGACGAGAACGGGCGGTCGCACTTCATGACGCGTCGGTTCGACCGCCGGGCCGAGGGCAAGGCCCACGTCCTCACGCTGTGCGGGGCGGCCCATCTCGACTTCCGGCAGCGGCAGGCCCACGACTACGGGCAGCTGTTCGACGCCGTCCGTCGGATGGGGTCGGGCGACGAGGCGATGGCGCAGGCGTTCCGCCGGATGGTCTTCAACGTGCTGGCGGCCAACAACGACGACCACACGAAGAACTCGTCGTTCCTGTTGGCGGGGCCCGAGGCGTCGTGGGGGCTGTCGCCCGCGTACGACGTGACGTTCGCACACAACCCGACCGGGCGGTGGACGTACCAGCACCTCATGGGGGTGGACGGCGTCTTCCGTGACGTCTCGAGGGCCGACGTGATGCGCCTGGCGGATCGTTTCCTGGTGCGGGACGCGTCGGGCATCGTCGACGAGGTGCGCGACGCGGTGGGGCGGTGGCGGTCGTTCGCCGACGAGGCCGGCCTGCCCCGCGAGGCGGTCGTCCACGTCGAGGAGGCGCTGCCCGGCTGGTGAGGACGCCGGCGCCTGGCGCCCGGGCCTCGGCCTCGCACCGGGGGGTGGCCGATGTCGGTGGGGGTTCGTAGACTCCGTTCGAACACACATTCGAACGAGAGGTCGGCAGATGAGGGTGGACGAGAAGGTCCCGGTCGAGACGACCGCCGACGGGGCGCCCCTGCGCTTCGAGTGGCGGGGGGTCGTGTACGGCGTCGTCAGTTCGCCCGAACTCTGGGTCACTCGGACCGACTGGTGGCGATCGGCGACCCGGGCACCACGCGGGGCGAGCGCGCACCTGCTCGAGATGACGGTCTGGCGGGTCGACGCCGTGCCGCTCACGGACGGTGCCCACCGTGTCGACGGCACCTTCGACCTGGCGCTCGACGGCCGAGGCGACTCGTGGTTGCTGCTCGGGGTGTTCGACGACCGGGTCGAGCAGCAGCTGTTCGCCTGAACCCGGGGCGTCCGTCGGACGACCGTGGCCGGTGAGCCGTGCGACGTCGGGAATTCCCCCCGTGCCACACTCGTTGACGCACCAGGCGCCCTGCGCCCCGGGGACGCCGTGGTCCCGCACCACCCGCCTCCCCGACCGAAGAGAGCCTCCCGATGAATCCGTTGCTGTGGTTGTTCGACGCGCAGGTGCACATCGGCGACCAGACGATCCTCTGGCGCGAGGTGGTGGGCAACGTCTTCGGCCTGCTCAGCGCCCTCGGCGGCATGAGGCGCAAGGTCTGGGCCTGGCCGATCGGCATCGTGGGCAACGCGCTGCTGTTCACCGTCTTCCTCGGCGCGGTGTTCGACACCCCCAACCCGGTGAACCTGCTCGGGCAGGCCGCACGCCAGGTGATGTTCATCGTGGTGTCGATCTACGGCTGGTACCGCTGGAAGCACGCCGACGACGCCGGCGGCGCGGCCGTCGAGCCCCGCTGGGCGGGGTGGAAGAACCGGGTGCTGATCGTCGTCGTCCTCGTCGGCGGCACCGCCGCGTTGACCCCCCTGTTCCGCCTGCTGGGGTCGTACGAACCCGTGTGGGCCGACGCCTGGATCTTCACCGGGTCGCTCCTCGCCACCTACGGCATGGCCAAGGGCTGGGTCGAGTTCTGGTTGATCTGGGTCGCGGTCGACCTCGTCGGCACTCCCCTGTTGTTCAGCGCCGGCTACTACGCGTCGGCGTTCATGTACGTCTTCTACGGCGCCTTCACGCTCGCGGGGTTCGTCGTCTGGGCTCGCACCCGGCGGCAGAAGCCCAAGGTCGAGACGCTCTGGCCCGATCCGACGCTGCAACGCTGATCCCGGCCCCGGCGCGCGCTGGTTTGATGAGCGCATGCCCCTGCCCATCGAGAACTACGCACTGATCGGCGACCTGCACACCGGAGGCCTCGTCGGCTCCGACGGCAGCATCGACTGGCTCTGCCTCCCCCGCTTCGACTCCGCGTCGACCTTCGGTGCCCTGCTCGGCGACCACGACGCCGGACGCTGGCTCGTGGCCCCCTCCGACGCCGCCGCCACCTCGACCCGGCGATACGTCGACGACACCTTCGTGCTCGTCACCCGCTGGACGACGCCCACCGGCGTGGTCGAGGTCACCGACCTCATGCCCTACGGCGACCGGCGGGCCGACGTCGTCCGCCGGGTGACCGGGGTCTCGGGCACCGTCTCGATCCACGTGGACCTCGCGATCCGGTTCGGCTACGGGACAGCCCTCCCCTGGGTGCGGCAGATCCCCGAGGGCGACGAGACGGCCCTGGTCGCCACGGCCGGGCCCGACGCCGTCGTGGTCCGCGGCCCTCGGCTGACCGCCACCGACCACACGCACGAGGCGACGTTCGACGTCTCCCCCGGCGAGACGGTCGACCTCAGCCTCACCTGGTACCCGTCCCATCGCGAACCGCCGGCGCCCCTCGACGTGCCGGCCGGCATCGACGAGACCGTCACCTGGTGGCAGGAGTGGGCCTCACGCTGCTCGGCCCCCGAGGCCTACGCCCCCGAGGTGCACCGGTCGCTCCTGATCCTCCGAGCCCTCACCAACGAGGACACCGGAGGCATCGTCGCCGCGGCGACCACGAGCCTGCCCGAACGGTTCGGCGGCTCGCGCAACTGGGACTACCGCTACGTGTGGCTGCGTGACGCGTCGATGACGCTGCAGGCGCTCATCCTGCACGGATACGCCGAGGAGGCCGACCGGTGGCGCGGCTGGCTGCTGCGTGCCATCGCCGGGGACCCCGCCGACGTGCAGATCATGTACGGCCTGGCCGGCGAGCGGTACCTGCACGAGAGCGAACTCGGGCATCTGCCCGGCTACGACGGGGCCTCACCGGTGCGCATCGGGAACGCCGCGTACGAGCAGTACCAGGGCGACATCTTCGGCGAGGTGATGGTGGCCCTGCACGAAGCCCGACTGCTCGGCGTCGAGGAGAGCGAGTACTCGTGGCCCCTGCAGCGTGCCCTCATGCAGTACGTCGAGGACAACTGGACCCGGCCCGACAACGGCATCTGGGAGATCCGCGGCGAGTTGCAGCACTTCACCCACTCGCGGGTGATGATCTGGGCCGCTCTCGACCGGGCCATCAAGGGCATCGAGCAGTTCGGCCTCGACGGCCCGGTCGACCGGTGGCGTCGGCTGCGTGACGAGGTGCGCACCGAGATCGAGACCCGCGGCTGGAACGCCGACCGCGCCTCCTTCACCCAGCACTACGGCACGACCGAGGTCGACGCGTCCCTGCTGCAGCTGCCGCAGGTCGGCTTCGTCGCCGCCGACGACCCCCGGATGCTCGGCACCGTCGCCGCCATCGAGCACGATCTGCTGCAGGACGGCCTGCTCATGCGTTACCGCACCGAGAGCGGCATCGACGGCCTCGACGGAGCGGAGAACCCGTTCTTGACCTGCTCGTTCTGGCTGGCCGAGCAGTACGCCGCCTCGGGGCGCGTCGACGACGCCGTCGCCCTGATGGACCGGCTGGTCGGCTACTGCAACGACGTCGGGATGCTCTCGGAGGAGATCGAGGTCGCGACGGGACGCCACGTCGGCAACACCCCGCAGGCGTTGTCGCACCTGGCGCTGGTGCGCGCGGCCGACGCGATCGGGAAGGCGCACGACCGCGGGTGACCCGACCCGCGCCTCCTCGGCTGACGGACGCGACGACGGCCGCCCTGCTCGCGAGAGCGGGGCGGCCGTCGAGGTCTGCCGGTCAGGAGTGGGCGACCAGGATCAGGCGGGCCAGTCCGACGGACCGGTCGACCCGGCGGCGTAGGTGTCGAGCGGCACCTGGTCGGCCTTCCAGGCCTCGATCACGGGAGCGACGATCGCCCAGCAGCGCTCGGCGACGTCGCCGCGGATCGAGAGCGTCGGGTCGTCGTGGAAGATGCCGCTGAGCACCTCGCCGTAGGGCGTGAGCTCGGGCTTGCCCAGGGTGACCGACATCGTCGACTTCTCGAGGTCGAACGGGTTGCCCGAGCCGTTCGTGGTGACGCCGAGCTCCATCGTCTCGGGGCTGATCTCGATGCGGAGCGTGTCGGGCGTCGACGAGCCGTTGAGGCCCTCGGGAAGCGCGGGGACCGGCTTGAAGGTGATGAGCACCTCTTTGCGGATCTTGGTCATGCCCTTGCCCGAACGCAGGATGAACGGCACGCCCGCCCAGCGACGGGTCTTGACCTCGAACTCGACCTCGGCGAGGGTCTCGGTCTGGCGCTCGTTGTCGACGCCGTCCTCGTCGGCGTAGGCGGGGACGTCCTTGCCGTCGATCGTGCCGGCCGCGTACTGGGCGCGACGGCTCGAGGCGACCGGGTCGGCGTCTTTGACCCAGGTGGCGCGCAGGACGCGGGCGATCTCGCTGCGCAGCTCGACCGAGTCGATGCTCGACGGGGCGTCCATCGCGATGACGGCGAGCACCTGCAGCAGGTGGCTCTGGATCATGTCGATCAGCGCGCCGGCCTTGTCGTAGTACTGGGCGCGACCCTCGAGGCCGAGGACCTCGTCGTAGAAGATCTCGACCTTCTCGATGTTCTCGCTGTTCCAGACCGGCTCGAAGAGGCGGTTGGCGAAGCGCAGGCCGATCATGTTGAGGACCGTCGCGCGACCGAGGAAGTGGTCGGTGCGGTGGATGCGCTCCTCGGGGACGATCTTGAGGAGTTCGGCGTTGAGCTCGCGGGCGCTCTCTTCGTCCGAGCCGAACGGCTTCTCGAGGGCGAGGCGCAGGCCGTCGGGCAGGTCGATCTCGGCGAGCGCCTGGATCACCTTGGTGCTGATGGCGGGCGGCAGGGCGAAGTACATGACCGGCGTGCCCTCGCTGGCCTCGAACAGGGCCTTCAGGTGCTCGACCGTGGTCGGGTCGCCCTGGATGTACCGGCTCGACGCCAGCGTCTTCTTGGCGAGGTCGCTGCCGGCGTCGCCGTTGAAGGCGGTCTTCACGACGTCGTCCCACTCTTCGGGGCTGCGCTCGCTGCGGCCGGTGCCGATGAGCTGGACGTCGACGCCGCGGTCGCTCTTGAGCAGGCTCGCGAGGCCGGGGAGCAGCAGACGCTCGGTGAGGTCTCCGCTGGCTCCGAGGATGATGAGGGTGGTGGTGTCTGTCACAGTGCAGCTTTCGTGGGAGGGCGACGATCGTGTCGTCGCTGGTCGATCAGGCGGCGGGGGTTCTCGGGGCCACGGGTGTCAACGCACAGGGGGGACGGACATTCCCGTCGACCGCCCCGGCCGCGGAGGGCACGGGTCGCGTCTCGGCGCCGGTGCCCGGTCAACCGTACTGCTCCCGGAGGGTGAGCGCCGTATCGGGGTCAGCGACCGTCGTCGGCCTCGCCGTCCTGCACGGTGTCGTGCGGGGCGGTGTCGCGGGGTGCGCTGTCGTCGTCGACCGGCCCCGTGCTGTCGGTGCCGCCCACCCGGCCGCCGGTGTCGTCGTCGTCGGCCGCGCGCCCCTCCTCGGCGGCGTCGTCCTCGGGGCGGGGCGCGGTGGTGTCGTCGGGGTCGAGCGCGGCGATGATGCGTCCGAGCGAGACGGCGATCGAGACGCCGCCGCTCGTGTCCGTGGTCGGGCGGTCCCGGTGGCGGTCGACGGCGTCCCAGAGGTCGGCGACGCGTCGCCGGGCGTCGGTGAACGCGTCGACGTCGTCGGCCCCGTGGCGTCGGATGACGGTGGCGACGCCGTGCACGGCGTGGGCGACGTCGGGCGCGAGGTCGTCGGGCATGCCGATCTGCCGGCCGATCCGGCGACCGAGGATGCCCGAGACCTCGGCGACGTCCTGCAGGTGGAACGAGACGCGCTCGTACGTGGCGAGATCCGCGTACTCCTGGCCGAGGTCGCGGCGGCGGAGCAACCACCGCGGGTTCATGCGACGGGACTCGTCCGCGTACGCGACGGTCTCGCGGACGCGGCGGAGGGTGCTCGGCAGGACGCCCACGCGACGCTCCCATTCGTCGTCCTCGAGGGGCCAGGGGGTCTCGAACACGCCGGCGACCTCGTCGGCCCGGTCGGCCAGCGAGTCCTTCACCCGGAGGAGGCGCTCCTCGGCTCGCGAGGCGTAGAGCGGCGGCACGAGCACCAGGTTGACGACGACGCCGACGACGACGCCGACGCCGATCTGCACGATGTAGCCCAGCGAGTAGGCCTCGGCGTTCGCGCCGCCGAGCAGCAGCACGAACAACCCGGCCGTGAGCACCCAGTCACGACCGGCGCCGAGCCAGCGGATGCCGGCCACGAGCACGCCGACCCCGACGACGAGCGCCACCGCCAACACGCCGGGCCGACCGTCCTGCAGCGAGAAGACCGCCGTGGCGAGGGCGATGCCGACGACCACGCCGACCAGCACCTGGAACCCCTGTCGCAGCGAGCTCTTGATGGTCGGGTACATCGCGATCACGGCGCCGAGCGGCGCGTAGTACGGGTAGTCGGCGGCGACGCCGGGCACCTGCGGCGCGATCCAGTAGGCGAGGGCCGCGGCGAGCGCCGTCTTCACGGCGAGCAGGAGGCGCGGTTGGGCCAGCAGGACGCGGGTCCAGTGGGTCGCGGTGCGGGCGTCGCGACGCAGGGCGGACCGTCGATCGGGCGAGGTGGGGCGTCGATCGGTCGGGGTGGGGCGTCGATCGGACATGCCCCGATGATGACAGGCCGTGGGACCCGAGGGACGGGCCACGGGGTGCGACGGCCGATCGGAGCGACGTACACTGGTCGAACACCTGTTCGAACGACCCGGCCGGGGGTTCAGCAGCCCGAGGTACCGACCATGAGCTTCACCCACCTGCGCGTCGCGTCGGCGTTCAGCGCCCACCACGGCACGGCGCACCCGAAGGCGCTCGTCGACGCCGCCGTCGCGGCGGGTGCCGACGCGGCGGCGATCACCGACCGGGACGGGCTGTACGGGGCGATCCGGCACGTCGGGGCCTGCCGGACGGCGGGCGTCGACCCGATCGTCGGGGTCGAGCTGGGCTGCCGGGACGACCGCGAGGGGTTCGTGGACGGTGGTGCCGTCGGAGGCGGGGCCACCGGCGGGGTCGACCGCATCGTGGTGCTGGCGCACGGGGCGCGGGGCGGCGGGCCGGCGAAGGCGGGGTGGGCGGCGCTGTGCCGGCTGATCAGCGCGTCCCACGGTCGGGCCACCCGCCGCGCCAGCGGCAGCGCCAACAGCGTGGCGACCATCGCCCGGTCCCGGGTGAGGGGCTTCGTCCAGGGCGAGACCGAGCCGGCGGCGACCGTGCTGCTGGGGCCCGACTCCGACGTGGGCCGGCTGGTCCAGGCGGGGCGTCACAGCGAGGCCGCGGCGTCGCTCGCCGACTGGGCGGCGACGCTGCCGGGCGGCGTGGTGGTCGAGGTGGTCTGCCACCTGACCGAGCCGGGCGAGAGCCGCAGCATCCGGCACGCCGCCCGCATGCTCGAGTTGGCCGACCACGTCGGGGTGCCGGCCGTGCTCACGAACGCCGTGCGGTACCTCGATCCCGACGAGGCCGTCACGGCCGACGTGCTCGACTCGGCAGGGCACCTGGCCGCCCTCGGCTCGTTCCGGCCCCAACCGAACGCCCAGGCCTACCTCAAGCGCCCCGCCGACATGCGCCGACTGGCCCGTCTGGTGAGCGACGCCTCGTCGTTGCCCCGCAGCGTCGGCGACGAGATGCTCGCCGCCACCGAACGCCTGGCCGACCGGTGCCGGCTCGACCCCGTCGCCGACCTCGGCTGGGGCCGCCCGAAGGTGCCGGAGCTCAGCGCGATCGGCGTCGACGGCGACCCCGACCAGGCGCTGTTCCGGCAGGCCCAGGCCGGCGTCACCGAACGCTTCGGCGACGCCGACCGTGCCCTGCGCGACAAGGTCGAGGACCGCATGCGCTACGAACTCGGCATCATCACCGGGTTCGGCTTCGCCGGGTACTTCCTCACCGTGGCCGACGTCTCCGCACTGATGCGCGACCTGCGGGTGCGCAACGCGGCGCGGGGATCGGGGGCGGGCAGCCTCGTCACCTACCTGCTGCGCATCTCGAACGTCGACCCGATCGAGCACGACCTGCTGTTCGAACGGTTCCTCGGCAACAAGCGCGAGACCCTGCCCGACATCGACATCGACGTCGAGGCGGCGCGGCGGCACGAGGTCTACCGGGCGATCTTCGACCGGTACGGCAGCAACCGGGTCACGCTCATGTCGATGCAGTCCACCTACCGCGGACGCGGGGCGGTGCGCGACGCCGGTCTCGCGCTGGGCCTCGACGACGAGCAGATCGACCTCGTGGCCAAGAACGTCTGGCGGTCGAACGCCCGAGACCTGCGCACGGCGATGGCCGAGAAACCCGAGCTGCGCGAGATCGCCGAACTCGCCCGGAGCAACGACCAGATCGACCTGCTCGTCGACCTCAGCGAACGGCTCGACCGTCTGCCCCGGCACATCTCGATGCACCCGTGCGGGGTCATCCTCGGCGACTCCGACCTGCTCAGCACGACCCCCGTCCAGCCCAGCGGCATCGGCCTGCCGATGAGCCAGTTCGACAAGTACGACATGAACGACGCCGGCCTGCTCAAGCTGGACGTCCTCGGCGTCCGCATGCAGAGCTCGCTCGCCTACGCCCTCGACGAGATCGAACGCGTCAACGGCCCCCGTGCCGCCCTCGCCGGTGCCCTGCCCGTCGACGTGCCCTACGTGAACCGCCAGGGTCGGATCGAGCTCGACGAGATCCCGCACGACGACGAGCCCACCTTCGAGGCGATCCGCACCACCCACACGCTCGGCATGTTCCAGATCGAGAGCCCCGGTCAGCGCGAGCTGATCGGCAAGATGCAGCCCGACCGCTACGAAGACCTCATCGCCGACATCTCGCTGTTCCGGCCCGGCCCGATGAAGGGCAACATGATCGCGCCGTTCCTCGACACCAAGCACGGATTCCAACAGCCCGACTACCTGCACCCGAGCTTCGCGTCGTTCCTCGACGACAGCTACGGGGTGGTCATCTACCACGAGCACGTGCTGCGCATCCTCGAGGCGACCATGCAGGTGTCGCTCGCCGAGGCCGACGAGATCCGACGGCACATGGGCAAGGGCGACGACGACGCGCTCGAGGCCACCTTCCGCGAGCGCACCCGCGGCAACCTCGACCCCGCGACCGGGAGGCGACGCTTCGACGACGCCGCGGTCGACCGGATCTGGGCCGCGCTCAAGGGGTTCGGGTCGTTCGGCTTCTGCAAGGCCCACGGGGCCGCGTTCGCCCTGCCGACCTACCAGAGCGCGTGGTTGAAGACCCACTACCCGGCCGAGTTCCTGGCGGGCGTCCTCACCCACGACCCGGGCATGTACCCGAAGCGGTTGCTGCTGACCGAGGCGCGACGCATGGGCGTCCCCGTGCTGCCGCTCGACGTCAACGCCTCGACCGACGTCTACCGGGTCGAGCGCCTCCGGCCGCCGGCGACCCCGATCGCGCCGACCCGGGTGGGCGACCTCGGTCTGCGGCTGTCGCTGGCCGACGTGCACGGCATCAGCGACGCCGAGCTGGCCCGGGTGGTCGTGAACCGTCCCTACGACTCGATCACCGACTTCTGGCAGCGGGCGACGCCGTCCCGATCGCTCTTAGAGCGCCTGGCGCAGGTCGGGGCGCTCGACTCGGTCGCCGGGCCCGGCCGCACCCGCGGCGACGTCCTGGCGCGGGTGCGAGCGCTCACCGGCCGGTCGTCGCGCCCGAAGGCCACCGACGTCGAGAACCAGCTCGACTTCTCGATCGACGACTCCGACACGGTGCCGACCGGCACGCCCGACGTCGACGCCCGGCAGCGGGTCGCCGACGAGCTCGACATCCTCTCGATGGAGGTCAGCGAACACGTGATCGAGAGCTACCGGCCCATGCTCGACGACCTGGGCGTGGTGCGCGCCGCCGACCTGCGCGACCACTGGAACGGCACGACCGTGCTCGTGGCGGGCATCCGCATCGCGACCCAGACCCCGCCGATGCGCAGCGGCAAACGCGTGGTCTTCATCAGCCTCGACGACGGCAGCGGCTGCTCCGACTCCACGTTCTTCGAGGAGGCCCAGGCCCGCGCCGGCTCGCTGCTGTTCGGCACACAGCTGATGGTGATCCAGGGACGCACGCGTCGCACCGGCGAGCGCGGCATCTCGCTCGAGGCCGAGAACGCGTGGGACCTCAAGGCGATGTGGCGCGACTGGAACGCGGCCCGCGCCTCCTCGTCCCTAGCCGTCGGCAACTCCTGACCCGTGTCGTCACCACGGCGGCCGGGGCCGCCGCTCGTCCGCGCACGTCGCAGCAGCCAGGAATTGCCGACACCCCGTGCGTAGGGTGGCGACATGAGCGATCAGCAGGTCAAGGGCAGCTACGTCGAGCCGGGCCAGGAGTACACCCGCGACACCAACTACATCGAAGACCGCATCACGCGCGATGCCGTCGACGGGTGGCCGGTCGAGGCCGGTCGCTACCGCCTGGTCGCCGCCCGGGCCTGCCCCTGGGCGAACCGCAGCGTCATCTCGCGACGCCTGCTCGGGCTGGAGGACGCGATCTCGCTCGGCCTGCCCGGCCCCACGCACGACGCCCGCAGCTGGACCTTCGACCTCGACCCCGACGGACGCGACCCCGTCCTCGGCATCGAACGCCTGCAGGAGGCGTTCTTCGCCCGCACGCCCGACTACCCGCGCGGCATCACCGTGCCGGCGATCGTCGACGTGCCGAGCGGCAAGGTCGTCACGAACGACTTCCCCCAGATCACCCTCGACTTCGCGACCGAGTGGACCGCCCACCACCGCGAGGGCGCCCCCGACCTCTACCCCGAGGCCCTCCGCGGCGAGATCGACGAGGTGAACGCCGTGGTCTTCCACGACGTCAACAACGGGGTCTACCGCGCCGGTTTCGCCGGGTCGCAGAAGAGCTACGAGCGGGCCTACCGCACCCTCTTCGAGCGGCTCGACTGGTTGTCCGAGCGACTGGCCGGTCAGCGCTACCTCGTGGGCGACACCATCACCGAGGCCGACATCCGGCTGTTCACCACGCTCGCCCGGTTCGACGCCGTCTACCACGGGCACTTCAAGTGCAACCGGAACAAGCTCAGCGAGATGCCGGTGCTCTGGGCCTACGCCCGCGACCTGTTCCAGACCCCCGGGTTCGGCGACACGATCGACTTCGACCAGATCAAGGCGCACTACTACGTCGTGCACTCCGACATCAACCCCACGGGCATCGTCCCGGTCGGTCCGGACGCCTCGGGATGGCTCACCGACCACGGGCGCGAGCAGCTCGGTGGCCGCCCCTTCGGCGACGGCACTCCCCCGGCACCGCCCCGCGCCGGCGAAGAGGTGCCGACGCTCGTCGGGGCCTGAGGCACCGCCTCGTGCTCGATCCCTCGGACCGGTTGCGCACCACACGCGACGAGGCCCTGGCGCTGGCCGCGCGACTGCTCGGGGACATGGAGGCGGTGGCCGCGGCCCGCGAGGGAGCCAACGTCGACGACGAGCACGACCCCGAGGGGTCCACGATCGCCTACGAACGGTCGCAGCTCGACGCCGTCCGGCGATCGGCCATCGAACGCGCCGCCGACGCCGAGGCCGCCCTGGCCCGGCTCGCCGACGGCACCTTCGGGCGCTGCGAGCGATGTGCGGCCCGGATCGGCGAGGCTCGGCTCGAGGCGCGACCCACCGCCCGACTCTGCATCGACTGCGCGAGCTGACCCGCGCCTCCTGCCGGTGCCTCGTCCCGCGCCCTCAGCGGGGGCGTCGGCGGGGGCGTCAGCCCCAGATGCGAGCGATCTGCTCGTCGAGGAACGACTCGAACCAGGCGTCGCGGTCGGTGACGACGTTGGTGAGGTGACCGAAGAGCTCGAAGCTGAGATGCCCGTAGAGGGCCGTCCAGGCGGTGATGCCCGCGGCCAGCACACCGGGGGCGACCGACGCCCCGAGGCCCTGGGCGAGCTGCGTGAACTCGTCGGCCAGGCCGGCTCGTACGGGCATCGCCCGCAACGTGGCTCCGCTCGCCGCCGCGTCGTCGACCGCCCCGAGCAGGAGCAGCCCCACCGCGATCGCCGGTTCGACGGTGTCGACGGGGGCCGCGTACCCGGGGACGGGTGAGCCGTAGAGCAGGGCGTAGCGGTGCGGGTCGGCGATCGCCCAGCGACGGGTCGCACGGGCCGTCTCGCGGAAGCGCTCCTGGTGGTCGGCCCGGTCGACGTCCTGCTCGGCCCGACGGGCGGCCTCGGCGAGGTCGACGTAGGCGTCGGTGATCAGGCGGGTCAGCAGGGCGTCGCGGCTCGGGAAGTACCGGTAGATCGCCGAGGACGCCATGCCCAGGTCGCGCGCGACGGCGCGCACCGAGAGGGCGGCCGCTCCCACCTCGGCCAGCTGCCGGTGGGCCGAGGCGAGGGCGCGCTCGACGATCTCGGTCCGTGCCCGCTCGCGGACGCCGCCCACGGCCCGGTCGCGTCCGTCGTCCCCTGCGTTCGTGGTCATGCCCCGATCCTGTCGTCCGAGAGCACGCGACACAAACGAGAGCACCGCTCTTGCGTATCGGGCCGCCCGACCCTAGGGTCAGATCCGAGAGCACCGCTCTCGCTCATCGCCCCCAGGAGGACCCCATGCCCACCCATCTCGTCGTCGGAGCCGGAGCCATCGGCACCCCCCTCGTCCGCCGCCTCGCCGAGCGGGGCGACACCGTGCGCGTCGCCACCCGCCGCGGCACCGCGATCGCCGGGGCCGCCCCGTTCACGCTCGACGCCAAGGACGCCGCCGCCCTGACGAACGCGGCCCACGGCGTCGACACGATCGTGGTCTGTTCGAACCCGCCCTACCCCGCCTGGGGCGTCGAGTGGCCGGCCATCACCACGGCCCTGATCGAGACGGCCTCCACCACAGGGGCGCGCATCGTGCTGATGGGCAACCTCTACGGCCACGGGCCGGTGTCCGAGCCCATGACCGAGCACACGCCCCTCGCCTCCGCCGAGGGGAAGGGCAGGGTGCGTGCCGACAGCTGGCAGCGGCTCCTGGCCGCGGCCGACCGGGGCGTCCGGGCCGTCGAGGTGCGCGCGAGCGACTACTTCGGGCCCGGTGCCGGGCGCAACGCCCACCTCGGCAGCGACTTCTTCGGGCCGCTCGTCGCGGGCCGCACCGCCCACGCGGTCGGCGACGTGACCCAGCCGCACGCCTGGGCGTACCTGCCCGACGTCGTCTCGACCCTCGTGGCCGCCATCGACCGCGACGAGTGGGGACGCGCCTGGCTGACGCCGCACGCCACCCACGCCTCACGGGTCGCGATCGCCGAGGAGGCGCGCCGCCGCTACGGCCTGACCGGTCGCGTCCGCCCGTGGAACCCGCTGCTGTGGGCCGGCCTGACCCGCACGGTGCCGTTCCTCCGCGAGGTGAGGGCGATGCAGTACCAGTTCGACTCGCCCTTCGTCGTGGACTCGTCCGAGAGCGAACTCCTGCTCGACATCGGACCGACCCCGTGGCCCGAGGCGCTGGACGCGACGATCGCGGCCGCCCGCGACGCCGTGCATCGGTAAGTCCTGACTCCTGTCGCCCCGCACGACGACGGCCCCTGCCCCCGGGGACGTCCCGCGACGGCGCGACGGGAAGCAGGAGTTGCCGACGGGACCGACGGTTCCCCGAGGTCACAGCAGACCCCCACGCGCCGCCCTTCCCCGACGGCCGCACGCCACCGTACGCTGACAGCACCCCGGCGACGACGCCGCACGACGGCCGACTCGCCCCGATCGACGACGATTGGTGCTCCATGACGCTGACCGCGAGCCGTCCGCCCCGCGACGTCGGGCCGCAGCGCCGGGTGGTGCGCGACTCGTGGGACCGCGCCTCACGGCACCGGCTCGATCCCGACGGCCTGCCCCGACTCGAGCTGCCCGAGGACGACCTCGACGACTGGCGTCGGGACCACCCGTTGGCACTCGCGCTGCCCGTGGTGCGTCGTCTGCTCACGGACGACGTCTCGGGCTCGGGACTGCTCGTCGCGCTGGGCGACGAGCACGGACGCCTGCTCTGGGTCGAGGGCGACCACGCGGCCCGCCGCCGCGCCGAGGACATGCTGTTCGTCGCCGGTGCGGGCTGGTCGGAGTCGCGGGTCGGCACCTCGGCCCCGGGCACCGCCCTCGTGCTCGACCGAGGCGTGCAGATCCGCGGCGACGAGCACTGGAACCACCGCGTGCGGGCCTGGAGCTGCACGGCCGTCCCGGTCCACGATCCCGTCGACGGGCACGTCATCGGAGTCGTCGACATCACGGGAGACGAGCGGGCGGCCGGCTCGTTGACGCTGCCCCTGGTCACGGCGACCGTCGCGGCCGTGGAGGCGCACCTCGCGCTCCTGGGATTCGCTGCGGTCGATCGCCTCCCGACCCGCACCCCCCGGCGGCCGGTCCGATCCGGTCCGGACTCCCCCGCCGGCCTGACGACCCTGGGCCGTGACGAAGCCGTCCTCACGGTCGGGGACGGCCGCATCGCGCTGGGTGCCCGGCACTCCGAGATCATGACCCTGCTCGCCCACCGGACCGCCGGCTACACCGCTCACGAATTGGCCGACGCGGTCTACGGCGACGTCGACGCGGTGTCCACCCTGCGCCCCGAGATGGTGCGCCTGCGGCACGTCGTCGAGGCCCTCGACCCCACGCTGGTCCCCTTGTCGCGCCCGTACCGCCTGCCCCGCCCGGTGGCCCTCGACCTCGACGCGCTCGTCGGACTCGTCGACCGCGGTGCCCACCGCGCCGCCGTGCGAGCCGACACCGGCCCGGCGCTGCCCTCGTCCACGGCGCCCGGTGTCGTGGCGCTGCGGGCCGAGGTCGCGGCGACCGTCCGGGACGCCCTGCTCACCGGCGGGTCGATCGAGAGCCTGGTGTCCTACTCGGAGTCGGACGCGGGTCGCGACGACGTGCGCGTGCTGCTCGAACTGCTACGTCGGCTTGCGCCGGGATCGCCCCGGCGGACGCACCTGGTCGCGCACCTCGAGGCGCTCGGAGGCCGGGACTGACGCGCAACCGGATGCAACCCCGCCCGACGTAGCCTGCCGCCAGCGGCGGGCGACCCCCGCCACCGACCCGACACCGTCGTCGAAAGGGACCGTCATGACCGTCACCACTCCCCCGAACACCTACGCCGCGCCGGGACGGCCCGACGCGAAGGTGGCCTTCAAGCCCCGCTACGACCACTTCATCGGCGGCGAGTACGTCGCCCCGGCGAGCGGGCAGTACTTCGAGAACCCGAGCCCGGTGAACGGCAAGGTCTTCACGGAGGTCGCCCGGGGCAACGCCGCGGACGTCGACAAGGCGGTCGAGGCCGCCTGGCGCGCGTTCGACTCGTGGAAGAAGACGACGATCGCCCAACGCGCGCTGATCCTCAACAGGATCGCCGACGTCATGGAGGCGAACCTCGAGATGCTCGCCGTCGCCGAGACCTGGGACAACGGCAAGCCCATCCGTGAGGCCCTCGCCGCCGACGTCCCGCTCGCGATCGACCACTTCCGCTACTTCGCCGGGGCGATCCGGGCGCAGGAGGGTTCGACCGGCGAGATCGACGCCGACACCGTCGCCTACCACTTCCACGAACCGCTCGGCGTGGTCGGCCAGATCATCCCCTGGAACTTCCCGCTGCTGATGGCCGTGTGGAAGCTCGCCCCCGCCCTCGCCGCCGGCAACTGCGTCGTCCTCAAGCCGGCCGAGCAGACCCCCGCGTCGATCCACGTCTTCATGGACCTCGTCAAGGACCTCCTGCCCGCCGGGGTGCTCAACATCGTCAACGGCTTCGGCGTCGAGGCCGGCGCCCCCCTGGCGAGCCACCCGAACATCCGCAAGATCGCGTTCACCGGCGAGACCACCACCGGGCGCCTGATCATGCAGATGGCGAGCGAGAACCTCATCCCGGTGACGCTCGAGCTCGGCGGCAAGAGCCCGAACGTCTTCTTCGCCGACGTCGCCGACGAACGGGACGACTTCTACGACAAGGCCCTCGAGGGCTTCTCGTTCTTCAACCTGAACTCCGGCGAGGTGTGCACCTGCCCGAGCCGGGCGCTCGTGCAGCAGTCGATCTACGACCAGTTCACCGCCGACGGCGTCGAGCGGGTGAAGAAGGTGAAGCAGGGCGACCCGCTCTCGATGGACACCATGATCGGCGCCCAGGCGTCCAACGACCAGCTCGAGAAGATCCTGAGCTACATGGACATCGGCAAGCAGGAAGGCGCGACGCTGTTGCTCGGCGGCGACCGGGCCGACCTGGGCGGCGACCTGACCGGCGGCTACTACGTCAACCCGACGATCTTCGAGGGCCGCAACTCGATGCGGATCTTCCAGGAGGAGATCTTCGGCCCCGTCCTGTCCCTGACGAGCTTCAGCGACTACGACGACGCCATCAAGATCGCCAACGACACCCTCTACGGTCTCGGTGCCGGCGTCTGGAGCCGCAACGGTGCCCAGCTCTACCGGGCCGGCCGCGACATCCAGGCCGGTCGCGTCTGGTCGAACACGTACCACCAGTACCCCGCCGGGGCGGCGTTCGGCGGCTACAAGCAGTCCGGCATCGGTCGCGAGAACCACAAGATGATGCTCGACCACTACCAGCAGACCAAGAACCTGCTGGTCAGCTACGCGGACGGTCCGATGGGCTTCTTCTGATGACGCCCGAGCAGACGGCCGCCGCCGCGCCGGCAGCGGCAGCAGCCGAGGAGGCGCGGGTCGGCGCGGTCACGCCGGCCCCGGCCTCCGGGATGGTCGCCGCCACCCCCTCCCGGGTCGACGTCTCCCCCGAGGCGGCGGCGTTCCTCGTGTCCCTGACGGCGCAGCACGGCCCGCTGATGTTCCACCAGTCGGGTGGCTGCTGCGACGGTTCGTCGCCGATGTGCTACCCCGTCGGGTTCTTCCGGGTGGGAGCCGTCGACGTCCATCTGGGCGACCTGCACGTCGACGGGATCGACCCGATCGAGGTCTACATGTCCCGGAGCCAGTTCGAGTACTGGAAGTACACGCACCTCACGATCGACGTCGTGCCGGGCCGCGGGGCCGGGTTCTCGATCGAGAGCCCGGAAGGCCGGCGGTTCCTGATCAGGTCACGACTGCTGGACGACGACGAGCTGCGGGCGTTCGGACTCGACGACGCGATGGGCGACACCCCGACCTGATCGGCCGACGCCGCCCGGGGACTCAGTCGGTCGGCGGGTGGGGCAGGGCGTAGACGCCGTGCCCCACCCGGTCGACCACTCCCTGCCGGGCGAGGACGCTCAACGTCGACAGCACGCTGCTCCGACGGTAGTCGGGCAGGGCGGCGACGATCTCGGTGGTCCGTCGGGCGCCGTTCCGCAGCACCTCGGGCACGCGGTCGGCCAGGGAGTCGCCGACGGGCGCGGCCGCCGGGGCGACGTCCGTCGGGTCGCCGGCCCGCGCCTCCTGGTCGTACTCGGCTCGGGCCTGGTCGAGGCCCTCGGCCGAGACGCGGGTGGTCGCCCCGTCGACGCCGGAGGCGTGCGCGTAGGGCGCGAGGGTGAGCGACCGGCCGACGCGGGCGTACACGGCCGACGCGCTCGTGCCCTGGTGCTCGGCGATCTCGGGGTACGACGCGCCGCCGAGCAGCAGCACCGCCTCGCCCTCGAGGCCGAGCCACTGGCCGAGGCTCGCGATCTCCCAGCCGGCGGTCGTCACGGCCGAACCCCAGACCTCGATGTCGTCGGCGTGCTCGGTGGTGAGCGTCTCGAGGTCGTCCAGCAGGTCGAGGAGTCGCCGGCGGGCGTCGTCGACGATCTCGGCCGTGAACTGCGGCGGGCGGCGAAGTTTGATCGGTCGTGACATTTGTGAAAGACTATCCAAGTTGCCTTCGTGGCACCACGACGTCGTCCGGCAGTCCGGGCGTCACATCCCCCACTTTTTTGGAGTTCCCATGGCTTTCGCAATCGTGCGCGCCGGTGGCCGTCAGGAGAAGGTCGAGGTCGGCACGATCCTGACCGTCGACCGCCTCAAGGCCGCGACCGCCGACACCGTCTCGTTCGTCCCCGTCCTGCACGTCGACGGCGACACCATCCTGTCGGGCGACGACCTGGCCAAGGTCACCGTCGAGGGCGAGGTCCTGAACGACCTGCGCGGCCCGAAGATCGTCATCCAGAACTACAAGAACAAGACCGGCTACAAGCGTCGCATGGGCTTCCGTGCCGACCTGACCCGCGTCAAGATCACCTCGATCACCACCAACTAAGGGGCTGACACCACATGGCACACAAAAAGGGCGCATCGTCCACCCGCAACGGTCGTGACTCGAACGCACAGCGCCTCGGCGTGAAGCGCTTCGGCGGCCAGGTCGTCCTCGCCGGCGAGATCATCGTCCGCCAGCGCGGCACCCACTTCCACCCCGGCGTCAACGTCGGCCGCGGCGGCGACGACACCCTCTTCGCCCTCGCCCCCGGCTCGGTCGAGTTCGGCAACAAGGGCGGCCGCAAGGTCGTCAACATCGTCGCCTCCGCGACGGCCGTCGCCTAGGCGACAGCACACGCGTCATCCGCCTCGGGGCGGTCGGGCCCAGGCCCGGCCGCCCCGAGGCGTTTCCGTGCCCGCTGTACCCCTCGTCCAGGCGGCACGGGGTGAGGACGCGTAGACGGGAACGATGAAGGCACTCACGTACCAGTCCGTCACCAACGTCTCCGTCGAGGACGTCCCCGATCCCACGATCATCGACCCGAGCGACGCGGTCATCAAGGTCACGTCGGCCGCGATCTGCGGAAGCGACCTGCACCTGTACGACGCCCTGGGCGCGTTCCTCGACAAGGGCGACGTGCTCGGCCACGAGACCATGGGCATCGTCACCCAGGTCGGTTCCGAGGTCCGCCGCATCAAGGTCGGCGACCGCGTCGTCGTCCCCTTCGTCATCGCGTGCGGCCACTGCTTCATGTGCGACCGCGGGCTCTTCTCGCAGTGCGAGACCACCCAGGTCACCGAGTACGACTCGGGCGCCACCCTCTACGGCTTCAGCAAGCTCTACGGCCAGGTGCCCGGTGGCCAGGCCGAGCAGCTGCGGATCGCGCGTGCCGACGCCAACCTCGTGAAGGTCGGCGCCGACCTGCCCGACGAGCGCTACCTCTTCCTCAGCGACATCCTGCCGACCGCCTGGCAGGGCGTCGAGTACGCCCAGGTGCCCGAAGGCGGCACCCTGGTCGTCCTGGGCCTCGGCCCGGTCGGCCAGTTCGCGTCGCGCATCGGCAAGTACCGCGGCTACCGCGTCATCGGCATCGATCCGGTGCCCGAGCGTCGCGCCATGGCCGAGCGCCACGGCGTCGAGGTCCTCGACCTGACGAAGGACGTCGCCGACGTCGTCAAGGGCATGACCGACGACCGCGGACCCGACTCCGTCGTCGACGCCGTCGGCATGGAGGCACACGAGCACGCCGGCATCGGCCTCGTGCAGAAGTTCGCCGCCGCCCTGCCCGACGCGATCGGCCAGGCCGTCATGCAGAAGGCTGGCATCGACAGCCTCGGCGCCATGCACCTCGCCTTCGAGATCGTGCGCCGTGGCGGCACCGTCTCGCTCAGCGGGGTCTACGGCGGCACGGCCGACCCCACGCCCTTCCTCACGCTCTTCGACAAGCAGATCACCATCAAGATGGGCCAGTGCAACGTCCAGAAGTGGATGGACACCCTGATGCCCCTCGTCGAGGACCCGACCGACCCGCTCGGCACCGAGGACCTCGTCACCCACCCGGTGCCGCTCTCCGAGGCCGCCGCCATGTACGACGTCTTCAAGAACAAGGAGGACGGCTGCATCAAGGTCGTCCTCAAGCCCTGACGCCTCGACACGTCAGAGACCTCGACGACGCGACCCCCGCCTCCTGGGGGTCGCGTCGTCCCGTGGGGCGGGCTAGCGTCGTCGCTCGGGAATGCGGCCTGTTCGACGACCGTTCACCGAAACGCGCGCGCACGTTCACCCCACTCATGGCAATCGGGTGATGGACTGGTGACGAATCAACAACGAGGGTCTCGTCCCGAGCCCACGTCGGCGACATCGATTGAGAGAACCATGGATCTCCGGACGGCCGAACACCCCAGGCCGAACCACTTCATCCTGCACCTCAGCGACACGCACCTCGTCGGCGGTGACCGCGACCTCTACGGCGCCGTCGACAGCGAGGCCCGGCTCCGTCAGATCATGGACGAGATCGAGGCGTCCGACGGGCGGCCCGAGGCCATCGTCTTCACGGGCGACCTCGCCGACAAGGGCGAGCCGGAGGCCTACCGCAAGCTCCGCGATCTGATCGAGCCCGTCGCCGAGCGACTCGGAGCCCAGGTCATCTGGGCCATGGGCAACCACGACGACCGCAGCGCGTTCCGGTCCGAGCTCTTCGGGCAGCTGCCCTCGCAGCGACCCGTCGATCTCGTCTACGACGTCAACGGCCTGCGCGTCATCACCCTCGACACGACCGTGCCGGGCCACCACTTCGGCCGGCTCTCGGGAGACCAGCTCGACTGGCTCGCCGAGGAGCTCTCGACCGACGCCCCCGACGGCACCATCATCGCCATGCACCACCCGCCGGTCCCGAGCGTGCAGGACCTGACGGCCCTCGTCGAGCTGCGTGACCAGGCGGCCCTCGCCGAGGTGATCGAGGGCAGCGACGTCCGCTCCATCATCGCCGGGCACCTGCACTACTCGACCAACGCCACCTTCGCGGGCGTCCCCGTCTCGGTCGCGTCGGCCACCTGCTACACGCAGGACCTCAACGTCGCCGGCGGCGGCACGCGGGGCCGCGACGGTGCCCAGGCGTTCAACCTGGTCCACGTCTACGAGGGCACCGTCGTGCACTCGGTCGTGCCGATCGGCACCTACGAGACCGTGGGCGAGTACGTGCCTGCCGACGTGGTGGCCGAGCGGCTCGCCGTCGCCGGCGTGCGCATCGCCCCCGCCGCCCCCCGCCACCGCGCGACGGACACGGCACCGGTGCCCGTGGTGCCGCGCGACCTCGCGCTGACGGGGCCGATCGACACGCTCTGACCGGGCGGGCGGGCCCTCGCACCACCGCCCTAACCTGCCGCGCTGCACTCGCCCGCTGGGTAGGTGCCGCCTGCCGGCCAGGTGCCGCCCGCCGTCCAGGTCCCGCCCGCCGCGGCCGGCTTCGAGCACCGGCGGCAATTCCTGCTTCCTGCTCCGTGCGACCTCGTACGCCCCCTTCCCTGGCCCGTCGTGCAGCACGGAGCAGGAGTTGCCGACCCACTCGGTGCCGTCGACCCCGCCCGTCCCGACGCAGCCACGCCGACGACGACCGACCGCCCCGAACACGGTCCGCGCGAGTCGGCAATTCCTGCTCCACGTCGCTCGAACGACGCCGACACGCCCCCGCCTGCGATCGCCGTGACGCGAGTCAGGAGTTGCCGACGAGGGACGAGGACGACGTGACGGGAAGCGGGACGTGCCGACCCGGACGCCGGCGACGGGCGGACCGGGTCAGCCGTGGGCGGGGGTGCGGGCCTCGGCGGCCATGGCCGCGCGCAGCCGACGCAGGTACCCGTCGCGGAGGACGTGACGGAGGCGTGGTGGCAGATGCGGGACGACCGCAGCCGTGACGCGCATGACCCGGTCGTAGCGGCGCTGGGCGGCCGGCGACCAGGGCAGGCCGAAGTCGTCACGGACTCGACCCGGCAACGACCCTGCGGTGACGAGCCGGGCGAGCGGCATCACCGCCCTCAGCCACCACGGCCCCGTCGCTGGGTGCAACAACTCGTGGGCGACCCGACGCGTGACGTCGTCCACCACGAGGTGCGCGACGGCGTCGTCCCAGTAGCGCCGGAACGACGCCGCATCGGCCGGCCACAGCTCGCGCGGCATCTGCAGCGACGTGCCGACGAGGGCGTAGTCCTGGTAGACGGTCTCGGCGTGGGCCGGGTCGATCGGCCCGTGCACCCGCTCGAACAGCTGCACGGCCGAGTCGTAGAGCGTGGCTGCGACCCAGAGCTGCAGACCAGGGTCGAACGCGTCGTACCGCACCGGCGAGGACCCGCCGTCGTGCACCGGACGGTGCGCCCGCCCGACGACCCGGCGGACGTGGGCCACCTCGGACGGCGTGCCGAAGACGATGGCGTAGAGGTACGTCATGGTGCCGTGCAGCCGCGACAACGGGCGCTCGACGAAGTCGCTGTGCTCGGCGACGCCGTGCCCCACCCCGGGGTTCGCGAGTTGCAGCAGGATCGCCCTGCCCCCGCCGGCCAGGAGCAACGACTCGCCCGCCATGTCGGAGATGCGCCGCACGTCCGAGCCGTGAAGGGTCCAGGGCAGTCGCATGCGGTCAGCCTACGGCGGGCCGTCGGTAGGGTGCTGACATGGCCACCCCCGACTTCGTCCTGTCCCTGCGCGAGAAGATCGGCACGGCACCGCTGTGGCTCGCCGGCGTCACCGCGGTCGTGGTGCGCGGTGACGAGACGCTGCTGGTGCGCCGAGCCGACACCGGCGCCTGGACGCCGGTGACGGACATCGTCGACCCGGGCGAGCACCCCGCCGACGCCGCCGTCCGCGAGACCCTCGAGGAAGCCGACCTGAACGTCGTCCCCGAACGGCTGGCCTCGATCGGAGTGACCGACGAGGTCGTCTACCCGAACGGCGACCGCGCGCAGTACCTCGACCACACCTTCGTGATGCGCTACGTGTCGGGCGAGCCCTCCCCCGCGGACGGCGAGAACACCGAGGCCCGCTGGTTCCGGCTGGACGACCTGCCGACCATGGGCCCGGACATGCTCTCTCGTCTCGACGCCGCACTCTCGGGCGAACAGGCCGCCCGCTTCGGCACCTCGTCGAGCTGAGCGGCCGTCCGGACGACGGTGACGGCCACCGCGCCGGTGTCCGGCGTCGGCACCCGGCGCCAGTGACCGGCACCCGGCGCCAGTGACCGGCACCCGGGGCCGGTGACCGGCACCCGGCGCCAGCGACCGGCGACGGGTGACGGCGACGGCCACGCCCGTCACACTCGCGACGCGGGTACGACCGGCGTCAGTCCGACCCTTCGAGCCCCCGCTGGGACGACGATCCTGTCGCCTCGCCCGACTGCGCCGCCTCGGCCCCGAGTGCCCGCCTGTCCTGCTCGGCGTTCTCGAGGGCGACGCGCTGCATCTCGTCCTTCTCCCACGGTGCGGGGAACGGATAGTACCGCTCGAGGAAGTCCGTGACCGTCGCGGTCCGCTCGTCGTCGGTGACCTCGGGGAAGCTGCCGTCGTTGAGGCAGAAGAAGTCGAACGCGCGTTTCTTCAGCACCTCGGACAACGACGCCAGCCCCGACACCATCGTGGTGTCGATGTAGCTGACCTTCGCGTTCTCCTGCACGATCGCCCGACCCGTCATCAGCGAGTAGTAGTGGTAGAGCGAGTTGGTGACCGAGATGTTCTCCTTCGCACGGAAGGGGCTGCCCGCCGTAGCGGCGAACTCGTCGGCGAACTCGTGCTCCATCTCGAAAAGGACGCTGCGGCGCAGCGGCGCGGCGGTGTGCTCGAGGTGACGCGTGAGGACGCGGCCGAAGCGCTGCTGCAGCAGGCGGCGGTTGACCCGCGCGGCGTTCTCGAACCCGCTGCGGTCGATGTTGTTGTGCCCGAGCCCGATGCGGGTGTCGGCCTCGATGAACTTCGTGACGGAACCCGGTGAGAAGAACATGCTCGGCGCGACGGGTCGCCCGAAGAACATGTCGTCGTTCGAGTACAGGAAGTGCTCGCTGAGCCCCTCGATGTGGTGCAGCTGCGACTCGACGGCCTGCGAGTTGTGCGTCGGGAGCATCGAGAGGTCGCTGAAGAACTCCTCGCTGCGCACGACGCGGACGCGGGGGTGCTCGCCCAACCACTCGGGCACGGGCGAGTCGGTCGCGATGTAGATGTTCCGGACCCACGGGGCGAACATGTAGACCGACCGCAGGGCGTACTTGAGCTCGTCGATCTGACGGAACCGGGCCGCCGAGTCGTCGCCCTCGCCGACCACGTGACGCTTGGCCTGGGCGGCCCGGGCACGCTGGTACTCGATCGAGTTGCCGTCGACCCACGAGAAGACGATGTCGATGTCGAACGTGATGTCGGTGGCGTGGTCGTCGAACATGTGCTCGAGGGTGGGCCACTCGATGCCGTACCGCTCGACGGTCTGTTCGACGGCCTCGGCACGGGGCAGTTCGGTGCGCATCAGCGCGTTCTCGGTCGGGGCGAGGATCTCGTCGTCGGTGATGATCCAGAATTCGACCTGCACGGCCGTGCCCGCGCCGTAACGAAGGCGGCCGATGGGCTCGACGCGGGGCCGGTAGACGCGGAAGACCCGCTCGGTCTCGAGCTCGAGTCCGCCCTCGACGACCAGGGACGCCTGACCCTTGCGGGGCTTGGCATAGAAGGGCTCGGTGGCCGAGGCCGCGACCATGGCGGCGGTGAAGCGGTCACGGTGCACGGTGTCCACGGCGATCACGGGGCGGACGTCGTTGCCGCGAACGAGCAGGAAGGGCACCTGGGCGGCGTCGAGCACACGCCGGATGTAGAGCAGGTCCTCGATCATCGACTGCTGGGGCGTGAGGTGACCGTTGAGGAGCGTGAACTGGCCCTTGCGGACCACGACGTCCTCTCGGTCGAGACCACCGGCTCGGTGACGAGGGGTCAGGAGAGGGCTCTCGGACGTGCCGACCATCTCTGACGTACCGGGGATCTCCGTGGCCATGCAGACTCAACCTTCCGTGCGGGCCTCGGGCGGGCGGACGCACCCTCGGCATTTTACGGGGTCGGAGGCACCTCGGCGGATCCGCTGCCCACGACGGTCAGCGGCGGCCTCGGACCGGAGCGGCCCCCGTGGTCGTCGCGGCGGCGGTCGGCACCTTCACGAGCACCCCGACGGCGATCATGAGCGCCGCGGCGACGAACTGCAGCCCCTGCCAGAGGTCGGGCTGGACGGGCACCACGAACACCGGGTTCCAGAGGACGGCCACGGCGGCGAGCAGGGGCAGCGCCCACCAGGCACGCCCCCGGTAGGCGAAGACGAGGACGATCAGGGCGAAGATCGACACCACGTACCGGAACACGGTGAAGACGTCCGAGCCGAGCAACGCGGTGCCGGCCAGCAGGGCGATGGCCGCGATCAGGCCGGGCGCCAGGGCCGGACGCGTGAACGCGGGGGCGGTGGGGGTGGGCACCGCCTACTCGATGTCGTAGGCGACGTCGAGGACGCTGATCGGACGGCTCATCGGCGGCTCGTCACGCAGGCGCTCGAGGGCCGGCTGCAGCTCGCCCAACCAGGCCTGGTAGCCGGCGTCGCTGAGGTGGACGTGGTCGGCGGCGAACTCGGGTCGCAGCACGTCACCGGATTCGTCGGCGAGGGCGGGCCAGAGGTCGAGCCACTGCGCCCGGACCGTCGAGGAGAACTGACGGAGGTGGCGGTTGGCGTCCTTGAGGCGGGGTGCGAATTCCGCCCCCCGCGGCGCGATCGACTGCAACAGCAGACGCGTGCCGGGCAGTTCACGACGCATCGCCACCATGAGGTTCTCGATGCCGCGCACCACCTGTTCGACCGAGCGTCGCGCGGTGAAGTCGTTGGTGCCGATCATGAGCACGACGGAGTCGGGGTTCGCGGCCACGACGTCGTGGAGCCGTTCGGTCAGGCCGGCGACCGTGTCGCCCCCGACGCCCAGGTTGACGACCTGCTCGTCGGGCAACCACGCCGCCCAGTCGCCGTTCTCGGTCAAGCTGTCGCCGACGAAGGCGACGGTCTCTCGGTGTGTCATCACGACCTCCTGGTGGTCTGCTGAAGTGCCCCCATCGTGCCATCACCCGCTGGGAGCCGCGAACCGGCGCGCGCGTGCGCGCCGCCCCGACCTCACTGACGGAAGCGCCGCGGCCTCCTCGACCAGACGCGGTCGAGCGCGTGGCGGACGCGCGGCAGCAGCACCACGAACGACGACACGACGACGAGCACCCCGAACAGCACCCCGAGCCACAACGGCACCGGCGACATGGCCTCGTCGCCCGCCGGGTACAGCGGCACCGGCGACGACGCCAGGACGAGGAGGCGCGGGTCGGTCACGCCACGGCCGTCGCGTCGGTCGTGGCCCCGCCCGCGGCACCGGTCGCCCGGGCGGCCGCCTCCCGCTCGGCCGTCGCCGTGATGCGCCGCAGCATGCCCGAGAAGATCACGCCGTGGAACGGCAGGATCGCGAACCAGTAGAGGCGCCCGCCGAGTCCCTGCGGGAAGAACACCGCGCGTTGGCGGTAGTGCGAGCCGCCGTCGGGACGCGGCTCGACCGTGAGTTCCAGCCACGCGCCTCCGGGGACCTTCATCTCGGCCCGGAGCCGCAGCAGGTGGCCGCGATCGAGCTTCTCGACCCGCCACCAGTCGAGGGCGTCCCCGACGCGCAGGGTGGTCGCACTGCGGCGGCCGCGACGGAGGCCGACTCCCCCGACCAGTCGGTCCAACCAGCCGCGGGCCGACCACGCCAGCGGGAACGAGTACCACCCGTTCTCGCCGCCGATGCTCTCGAGCACCTTCCAGAGCTCGGCGGCCGGAGCGGAGGTGTCGGTCTGCCGGTCGTCGGTGTAGACGATGTGCCCGGACCAGTCGGGGTCGCTCGGCAGCAGGTCGCTCGGCGCGCCGGCGACCGACGAGTCCTGCCAGCTGGTCTCGACGTCGCCGTCCTGTTCACGCTGCAGGGCGAGGCGGACGGCGCGACGGTAGGGCAGCAACCCCTCGGCGGGCGGGGGCACGACGGCGTCGATGTCGTGCTCGCGCACGACGCAGTCGTACTGCAGCGACGCGATGATCGGCACGGCGAGGGCACGGGGCACGGGGGTGACGAGGTTGACCCACTGCGAGGCGAGCCACGGGGTGAAGACGGGGAGGGACGCGATCGGCCGCTGCTTGAGGCCGGCCTCGAGGGCGTACCCGTTCATCATCTGCCCGTACCGGAGCACGTCGGGACCGCCGATGTCGAAGGTGCGGTTGACGTCGTCGGGCACGTCGGCCGCCCCGAGCAGGTAGTGCAGCACGTCGCGGACGGCGATCGGCTGGATGAAGTTGCGGACCCACTTCGGTGCCGGCATGTAGGGCAGCACGTCCGTCAGGTGGCGCACCATCTCGAACGAGGCGCTGCCCGACCCGATGACGACGCCGGCCTGCAGGGCGACGGTCGGGACCCCGCTCGCCAGCAGGACGTCGCCGACGTCCTTGCGCGACTGCAGGTGCTTCGACAGGTCGCCCTCGGGGTGCAGTCCGCCGAGGTAGACGATCCGGCGGACACCCGCGTCGCGCGCCGCGTCGGCGACGGTGTGCGCCGCATCGGCCTCCGCGCGCTCGAAGTCGCCCTTGCCACCCATCGCGTGGGCGAGGTAGTAGACGACGTCGACGCCCTCCATGGCGGGACGCACTGTCTCGGGGTCGGTCAGGTCGCCCTGGACGACCTCGACGTCGCCGGACCAGGGCACGTCCCGCAGCTTCTCGGGCGATCGCACGAGCACCCGCACGTCCGCCCCGGCGGCCACGAGCCGCGGCGTCAACCGCCCGCCGATGTACCCGGTCGCCCCGGTCACCAGCACCCGGCGGGAGGCCACGGCATGGTCGGTGTCGCTCGTGACGGGGGCGCTCGACGGCTCGGCGTCGGGAGTGTTCGCTGACATGGGCCCAAGCTACGCTGGACCCCATCATGACTACCCAGCAGCTCCCCACCGTCTCCGCCGTCGCCGGCATGATCGACCACGCGATCCTCAAGCCCGAGCTCACCCGCGCCGAGGTCGACGTGGCCCTCGACGACGCCGCCGCGAACCACGTCTTCAGCGTCTGCGTCCGGCCCTCCGACATCGCGCACGCCGTCGAGCGCCTCGAAGGCACCGGCGTCCTCGTCGGCACCGTCATCGGCTTCCCCCACGGCACGACCTCGACGGCGGCCAAGGCCGCCGAGTCGCGCCAGGCGATCGCCGACGGCGCCGCCGAACTCGACATGGTCGTCAACATCGGCTGGCTGCGCAGCGGCATGACCGCCGAGGTCGAGGCCGACGTGCGCGGCGTGGTCGAGGCGGCGGGCGACACGCTCGTCAAGGTCATCCTCGAGACGGCCTACCTCGACGACGACCAGATCGTCGCCGGTTCGACGGCCGCCGAGCGCGCCGGAGCCGCCTTCGTCAAGACGTCCACGGGCTTCGCCGGTGGCGGGGCGACGCTCCCGCACCTGCGCCTCATGCGCGAGGCCGTCTCCGACTCGGTGCAGGTCAAGGCCTCGGGCGGCGTGCGCGGCCTCGACACCGTGCTCGAGATGCTCGAGCTCGGCGTCACGCGCTTCGGCACGAGCGCCAGCGGCACGATCCTCGCCGACCTGGCGCACCGCCTCGAGACGGGCCGCGCCTCGGGCGCGGGCGACGACACGACGTCGTACTGACGAACCGAGGAGGCGCGGGTGACGTCGACGACGTGACCCGCGCCTCCTCGGGGCCGTCGGGCCGCGCCCTCGCACGGCTCGGCGTCCCGCCGTCGACGTGCTCCGGACGATCGACTCACGGCGCTCGACGCGAGACGCCTCAGGCGGTCGCCAGCCCCAGGATCTCGCGCGTGCGGACGACGTCGGCCCGGATGTGCGCGATCAAGGCGTCGAGCCCCTCGAAGCGCACGTTGCCGCGCACCCAGTCGACGAAGTGGACGGTGACCTCGAGCCCGTAGAGGTCGAGCGAGACGTCGAGCAGGTGCGCCTCGACCTGCTTGGCCGGCACCCCCTCGAACGTCGGGTTGTTGCCGACCGACACGGCCGCCGGGTAGAGCGTGTCGCCGACCGAGACCCGGGCGGCGTAGACGCCGTCGGCCGGGACGAACCCCTCGCTGTCGCGGGCCAGGTTAGCCGTCGGGAAGCCCAGCTCGCGGCCCCGCTGTTCTCCGTGGACGACGATGCCGCGCACCGACGGCTCGCGGCCGAGCAGGACGCCGGCCTCACGGACGTCACCCGCGTCCATCAGCTCGCGGATCCAGGTGGACGACGCTCGGCGGCCGCCACTCGGTCTCACGTCGTCGATCGACACGACCCGGAACCCGCGCGAGGCACCGAGGCCGCGCAGGGTGTCGACGGTGCCGCTGCCGCGCACGCCGAACCGGAAGTCGTCACCCACGAACACGACGCGGGCGTGCAGGGCCCCGACGAGGATGCGGTCGACGAACTCGTCGGGCGTCAGCGCCCGCAGCTCGGCGTCGAAGGTGAGCATGAGGGTCGCGGCGACCCCGGCCTCGTCGAGCAGCTCGCGCTTCTGACGGTTGCTGACGAGAGCCGTCGGCACGTCGTCGGGTCGCAGGACCGCCAACGGGTGCCGGTCGAACGTGACCACGGTGGACACGAGACCCTCGTCGCGCGCCACCCCCTCGAGCATGTCGATCACGGCGCGGTGCCCGACGTGGACCCCGTCGAACTTGCCGATGGTGACGGCGCTCGGCCCGAAGTCGGGCGGCACGTCGCCGACCAGGTCGTAGAACTGCACGCGCGCTACCTCGTCGTGCCCGGGTCGCGAGGGACCCCACCGGCCCCCACGCCGTCGGCGCCCGCCCCGTCGACCCCCCACGCGTCGACGGCCCGGGCCACGCGGCCCTGCCGTCGCAGCCACAGGATGCCGAGCACGGGCAGGACGAGCGGCACGAAGCCGTACCCGCGACCGAAGAACGACCACACGGTGTCGTGCGGGAAGAGTTCGGGGTCGAGCACGGTCACGAGACCGATGATCAGGACGCCGGCGAGCTCGAAGCTGATGGTCGCCCAGGCCACGGCGTACCACCCCTGGCCACGGCCGATGAGGGCCACGGTGGCGACGATGTAGACGACGGCCGACAACGCGCTCAGGGTGTAGGCCAGCGGAGCCTCGGAGAACTGGGTCGCGATCTGGAAGACCGACCGACCGGTGGCGGCGAGGGCGAGGAGGGCGTACACGGCGATGAGGACCCGGCCGAGGCCGACCGCGCGCGTTGACTTCTGAGTGACCATCTCGTCAAGGATAGGACTCCGACGCCTCCACCGCCGACCGGGTGGGTCAGAGGCCCTGGACGGTCCAGATCTGGAACATCCGGTAGACCATCACCGCGATCGCGAACGACGAGGTCGCCAGCACGAGGTTGCTCCAGCGCGTCCGGTCGACGAGGGCCCAGACCGTCGCGAGGGGCGGAAGGAGGATGGCCGAGACCAGGTAGATGTAGAACTCCACGAGGTTGCCCGTCGGTCCGTTGCCGACGAAGGGCGCGACGATCGCGACGACCAGCTGCACCAAGAGGAGCAGCAGCACGACGGCACCCGTGCCGACGGTGATGTCGTCGGGCTGACGCTTGGCGAAGCAGGCGACCACGCAGACGATGCCGGCCACCACGGCCACCACGACCTGCACCCAGGTGAACCACTCGATCATGCCTGCACCTCGTCGGTCGGGAAGTTCACGATGGGCTTGGCGGCCCCGCCCCGCACCGAGACCAGGCCGGCGAGGGCGCCCGTCGGGGTGACGGCGGCGACGGGCCCCGGGGTGTCGGCCAGCTCGACGGCCACGCGCTTGCCGTGCCCGAGGTCGACGGCCTCGGCAGCGGTCATCGACCACTCGGGGAAGAGGGTACGGGCGACGTCGACCGGAGGGAGCAGCGCCGGGGCGACGTCGATGCCCTCGAGGACGGAGGCGCGGGTCACGTCGAACGGCCCGACCCGCGTCCGACGCAGTGCGGTCAGGTGTCCCCCGACGCCGAGGTCGGCTCCGAGGTCGCGGGCGAGGGCCCGGACGTAGGTGCCGGACGAACACGAGACCCGCACGTCGAGGTCGCGCACGGGCACACCGTCGACGACGGTGTCGCGTCGCTCGAGCACGGTGAACTCGGCGATCGTCACGTCGCGGGCCTTCAACTCGACCTCGACCCCGGCACGGGCGAGGTCGTAGGCGCGACGGCCGTCGACCTTGATCGCGCTGACCGTGGTGGGCACCTGGCTGATCGGCCCGGTCAGTCGCGCGATGCCGGCGTCGACGGCGTCGTCGGTGACGTCTCCGGCCGCGGTCGTCGAGACGACCTCGCCGTCGCTGTCGTCGCTCGTGGTCGAGACGCCGAGGCGGATGGTGGCGTCGTAGCCCTTGTCGAGGCCGACCAGGAAGGTCAGGAGGCGCGTCGACGAGTTCAGGCCCAAGACCAGCAACCCCGTGGCGAGCGGGTCCAGCGTGCCGGCGTGGCCGACCTTGCGCGTGCCCGCGGCCTTCCGCACCCGGGAGACCACGTCGTGGCTGGTGATGCCCTGCGGCTTGTCGACGAGGAGGAGACCGCTGTTCACCCGACGACGTTAGCGCAGCAGGACCGCGACGAAGCCGGGGACGCGCTCAGCACGCGTCGTCGAAACGTCGACGGGGGTGCTCGCGGTCGGAGTTGTCGACGACGGCCGAGGCCCTGGCCCGGGCGTCGAGTCGCGAGTCGTCGGCGGTGACCCACACCCGGTAGTGCCACAGCCCGGCGAGGCCGGGGCGGGCGAGGTCGGTGCCGTCGACGAGCAGCACCGCGTCGGCGGGGCCGGTGACCCACGCGGACTCGACCGCACGGTCGGCGTCGGCGTCCCAGGCCCTGTCGACCCAGCCCGTGCTGCCGCCCATCCGGAACGGCTCGACGAGCACCCGTCGGAAGAGGCTCTCGTCGAGGACCGGAGCGGAGTCACGAGATGCCCCTGCGGGCCGTTTCTCGAAGCCGGCGAGCGAGGCACGGAACGCCGCGTGGCCCTGCTCGCGGAAGGCCTCGAGGAGGTCGTCGGCGAGACCGGCCGCACCCGCGCCTCCATCGCTGTCGATCGCGACGAGCACGCGTCCGCGCCCGTAGTTGTGCACGATCTCGGTGGCGAGTTCGCGCAGCGTGTCCTTCTTGGCAGGGGCCCATCGGGTGGTCATGCGGCCACCGTACGCCCGACGGCCGGGACCTCGCCGGGCACGCCCTCGACGAGCCGTAGGCTCGTACGGTGAGCATCTCCCCCGCCGTGGCCGCCTGGTTCCGCGAGAACGGTCGCGACCTCCCGTGGCGGCGTCCCGGCTTCACGGCCTGGGGCACGCTGGTCAGCGAGATCATGCTGCAGCAGACCCCCGTGGCCCGCGTCCTGCCACGACTCGAGCAGTGGCTCGACCGCTGGCCCACGCCACGCGACCTGGCGGCGTCGCCGGCCTCCGAGGCCGTGCGCGCCTGGGAACGCCTCGGCTACCCGCGTCGGGCCCTGGCCCTCCACGCCGCCGCCGTGGCCATCACCGAGCGACACCACGGGGTCGTGCCGGAGGACGTCCCCTCGCTCCTGGCGCTGCCCGGGATCGGCGACTACACCGCACGGGCCGTCGCGGTCTTCGCCTACGGCCACCGACACCCCGTCGTTGACACGAACGTCCGCCGGGTCCTGGCCCGTGCGGTCGAGGGACTCGCCGAACCGTGGGCGCCGAAGGCCTCGCGGGACCTCCCCCTGATGGAGTCGCAGCTGCCCGACGACCTCGAGGAGGCGCGGGTCACGAACGCGGGCGTCATGGAGTTGGGTGCCCTGGTCTGCACGGCGCGGTCACCGAAGTGCGACGTCTGCCCGCTGGTCGATCGGTGCGCGTGGGTGCTGGCGGGTCGTCCTGCGCACACCGGGCCGCGCCTCCGGACCCAGGCCCGCTTCGAGGGATCGGACCGCCAGGTGCGCGGATTGATCCTGGCCGAGCTGCGGGCCAGCGACGTCCCCGTCACGGCGGCCGAGATCGCGACCGTCTGGCCGGACGACGTGCAACGCGCGAGAGCCCTCGCCGGGCTGCTCCGTGACGGTCTGGCCACGGGGTCGCCCGACGAGGGCTATCGCCTGCCCGACTGAGGCGGGGGCGTCCTGACGGGTGCTCTGGCTAGCGGGTCGAGCCGTCGGGCTCGGTCGACTCGCCTGCGGCGGGTGCCTCGAGCTCGTCGTCCATCGCCAGGTCGTCGTCGAGATCGTCGTCCGCGTCGAGGTCGTCGTCCGCGTCCAGGTCGCGGGGCTTGACGTACGGGTCGGCGTCGCCGGCGTACTCGGCCGACGAGGCCATGGTCTGGCTCTCGTGGTCGCGCTGGCGAGCTTCTTGCAGCAGACGATCGATCGAGGCCGCGTTCTCGGGGAGTGCGTCGAGGATGAACTCGAGGCTCGGGGTGAGCCGCGCGGTGATGTTCTTGCCCACCTCGCTGCGCAACATGCCGGTCGCCGACTTGAGGGCGGCACCCGTGTCGCGCCGTTCGTCGTCGGTGCCGTAGACCGTGTAGAAGACCGAGGCGTGCTGCAGGTCTCCCGTCACCTTGACGTCGGTGATCGTCACGAACCCGAGTCGAGGGTCCTTGATGCCGCGTTCGAGACGCCGCGCGATGATCTCGTGGATGCGGTCGGCCATCTTGCGGGCGCGTTGCGCGTCAACCATTGTTCACTCCTGTTCGTGCTGCTCGCCGCCGTGGCGAGAGGGGTGAGGCCCCGCCCCGACCGTAGTCGGAGCGGGGCCTCGTGTACTGCGACGACGCCGGGTCAGCCCCGGGGCTTCTCGACCATCTCGATGGTCTCGATCTCGTCGCCGATCTGGATGTCGTTGAACTTGCCGAGACCGATGCCGGCCTCGAAGTCCGTCCGCACCTCGGTGACGTCGTCCTTGAAGCGACGCAGCGAGTCAATCGCCAGGTTGTCGCCGACGACGACGCCCTCGCGGATCACGCGAGCACGAGCGTTGCGGGTGATCGTTCCCGAGCGCACGATGACACCGGCGATGTTGCCGACCTTCGACGAGCGGAAGATCTCGCGGATCTCGGCGACACCGGACTGCTTCTCCTCGAACTCGGGCTTGAGCATGCCCTTGAGCGAGTTCTCGATGTCCTCGAGGGCCGCGTAGATGACCGAGTAGAACCGGACGTCGACACCCTCGCGAGCAGCGCGCTCACGAGCCTTCGTGTCGGGACGGACGTTGAACCCGATGATGACCGCGTTGTCGACCGTGGCGAGGTTGACGTCGCTCTCGGTGACGGCACCCACACCGCGGTGGATGATGCGCAGCTGCACGCTGTCGTCCACCTCGATCTTGAGCAACGATTCTTCCAGCGCCTCGACGGCACCGGACACGTCGCCCTTGATGATGATGTTGAGGGCTTCGACCTTGCCCTCTTCGAGAGCACGGGTGAAGTCCTCGAGCGAGATGCGCTTGCGGGCCTTGGCCAGCGAGGCGTTGCGCTCGACGGCTTCGCGCTTCTCGGCGATCTGACGGGCGGTGCGGTCCTCCTCGGTGACGAGGAAGGTGTCACCGGCCCGGGGAACGCTCGACAGACCCTGGACCAGCACGGGCCGGCTCGGGTAGGCCTCGTCGACCGAGTCGCCGTTCTCGTCGACCATGGCGCGGACGCGGCCGTAGGCCGTGCCGGCGACGATGGCGTCACCGACGCGCAGCGTGCCCGACTGGATCAGGACCGTCGCGACGGCACCGCGACCCTTGTCGAGACGGGCCTCGATGGCGACGCCTCGGGCGTCCTTGTCGGGGTTGGCACGCAGGTCGAGACCGGCGTCGGCCGTGAGCAGGACGGCCTCGAGGAGGGCGTCGATGTTCTTGTTGTCACGGGCCGACACGTCGACGAACATGACGTCTCCGCCGTACTCCTCGGCGACGAGGCCGTATTCGGTGAGCTGCTGACGCACCTTCGCCGGGTTCGCGCCCTCTTTGTCGATCTTGTTGACCGCGACGACGATCGGCACGCCGGCCGCCTGGGCGTGGTTCAACGCCTCGACGGTCTGCGGCATGATGCCGTCGTCCGCCGCGACCACGAGGATCGCGATGTCGGTCACCTGGGCGCCACGGGCACGCATGGCGGTGAACGCCTCGTGACCGGGGGTGTCGATGAAGGTGATGGCGCGCTCGACGCCCTCGTGCGGAGCCCACACCTGGTAGGCGCCGATGTGCTGCGTGATGCCACCGGCCTCGCCGGCGACCACGTTGGCGTTGCGGATCGCGTCGAGCAGACGCGTCTTTCCGTGGTCGACGTGGCCCATGACCGTGACGACCGGGGGGCGGATCTGCAGGACGGACTCGTCCTCGTCCTCGAGCTCTTGCTCGAGGTCGATGTCGAAGCCCTCGAGCAGCTCTTTGTCTTCGTCCTCGGGCGAGACGACCTGGATGTTGTAGCCCAGCTCTTCGCCGAGGACCTGGAAGGTGGCCTCGTCGAGCGACTCGGTCGCCGTCGCCATCTCACCGAGGTGGAACAGGACGGTCACCAGGTTGCCAGGGCTCGCGTCGATCTTGTCGGCGAAGTCGCTGATGGACGCACCACGACGCAGACGGACGATCGTGTTGCCGTCGCCGCGGGGGACGCTGACGCCACCCAGCGACGGGGCCGACCGCATCTCGAACTCGGCCCTCTTCGTCCGCTTCGACTTGCGTGCCTTGCTCTTGCCGCCACCACGACCGAACGCACCGGCGGTTCCGCCACCGGGGCCGCGGCCTCGACCGCCACCACCGGAGGGACGGGGCCCGCTGAAGCCGGGACGGAAGCCGCCGGCCGCGCCGGGGGCACCGGCGCCGGGACGCTGGAAGCCACCGCCGGCACCACCGGGACGACCCGCGCCGCCACCGGCGGGACGCTGACCGAAGCCGTTGGGACGGGGGCCGGCACCGACGCCGGGACGCGGAGCGCCCGGACGAGGAGCACCGGGACGGGGAGCCTGCGGGCGCGGGCCCGCGGCGCCGCCGGGACGGGGCATGCTGCTGGCCGCACCGGAGCCGCCGGGTCGAGGAGCACTGGGGCGCCCCATGCCCTGGTTGCTGGCGAAGGGGTTGTTGCCGGGACGAGGGGCACCGGGGCGCGGGCCGCCGGGCTTGGGACCCGCGGCGCCGGGCTTGGCGGCGTCGTCGGCCGGAGCTGCCGCGTCGTCCTTGGCTGCTGCGGCTGCGGCGGCACGCTGCGCCTCGGCCTGGGCCTGGCGCTCGGCGACCGTCAGCGGAGCGACGGGTGCGGGTGCCGCGTCGACGTCGGGCTCGGCAGCCGCCACGGGGGCGGGCGTCGACTCGGCGACGGGAGGCTTGGGGGCTGCCGGACGGGGACCGCCGGGCTTGGGCGCCGAGCTCGCGGGCTGTGCGGCGGCACCGGCCGAGGGGGCCTTGGCGGCGGGGGTCGCGGGCTTCGCGGCACCGGCGAAGGCCTGGCGCAGCTTGCGGGCGACGGGAGGCTCGACGCTGGAGGACGGTCCCTTGACGAACTCGCCCATCTCTTTGAGCTTCTCTAGTGCGGTCTTGCTGTCGATCCCCAGCTCGCTGGCGATCTCGTGTACGCGTGGTTTAGCCACAGTTCTCCTGTCTCGGGCCCTTCCCGAGACGGGAAGAGCCTTAGTTCTGGACGGGTCTCATTTCGAGCCGCTCATTAGTGGTTGCTCATTAGTTGTCCATGTGCCGTTCAGCCTGTTCTGTCGTGGCGATGGGTCGTGAAGTGGTGATCCGCGTGAGGTGGGCGCGGAGCTCGTCGACGTCGGGTTCGGAGTCGAGGCGGAGTGCACGGCGGAAGGCCTTGCGCTTCACTGCCGACTCGAACGCGTCGATCGACGGCGTCAACCACGCACCCCGCCCGGGAAGGGTCGCGGTCGGATCGACCACGAGACGTCCGTTTCGGGCGACGACCCGCACGAGTGCGGATCGTGGAGCGCGCGCTCGAGTACCGATGCACGTTCTGACGGGTTCCACCTTACCCCCTCGGGTCATCGGACGGGAGACGCCGAGGGCGAACGGCGTGGTGCGCCGGTCGCCCTCGACCACCCGGGTTCTCGTCGCGGTGATCAGTCGTCTTCGAGGATGCTGTCGGGCTGGATGGGTCATTCCCGTGACCGGGCCGCCGACGCTGGCGCGTCGTCGACCCGGCGCGCGGATCGACATCCACTCAGTCGTCTTCGAGGATGCTGTCGGGCTGGATGTCGATCCGCGCGCCCGTGAGCTTCGCGGCGAGGCGGGCGTTCTGGCCCTCCTTGCCGATGGCGAGCGACAGCTGGTAGTCGGGGACGAGGGCCCGGACGGCCTTGGTGGAGGCGTCGATCACGAAGGCCGACGACACCTTGGCCGGCGACAGGGCGCTGGCGACGAAGGTGGGGAGGTCGCTCGAGTAGTCGACGATGTCGATCTTCTCGTCGTTGAGTTCGGTGGTGACGGCGCGGACGCGCTGCCCCATCTCGCCGATGCAGGCGCCCTTGGCGTTGACGCCGGGCTCGGTCGCACGGACGGCCATCTTGGTGCGGTGGCCGGCCTCGCGGGCCAGGGAGACGATCTCGACGACGCCGCTGGCGATCTCGGGCACCTCGAGGGCGAAGAGCTTGCGCACGAGCGACGGGTGGGTGCGCGAGACCGTGATCTGCGGCCCCTTGGCGCCCTTGCTGACACCCGTGACGTACACGCGGATGCGCGAGCCGTGCGCGTACTTCTCACCCGGCACCTGCTCCTCGGGCGGGAGGATCGCCTCGACGGTGCCGAGGTCGACGTGGATCATGCGGGGGTTGGGCCCCTGCTGGATCACGCCCGCGACGATGTCGCCCTCGCGGCCCTTGAACTGGCCGAGCACCTTGTCGTCGCCGATGTCGCGCAGGCGCTGGTTGATGACCTGCTTGGCCGCGAAGGCCGCGATGCGGCCGAAGTCGCTGGGGCTGTCGACGGACTCGCCCACGACCTCGCCCTCGTCGTCGCGTTCGATGGCGAAGACCGAGACGTGCCCGGTCTTGCGGTCGAGTTCGACGCGAGCGACCGGGATGCGGCTCTCGGGCTGGTTCGTGTGCTTGAGGTAGGCCGTGAGGATGGCCTGCTCGATGATGCGCACGAGTTCGTCGAAGGGGATTTCACGCTCGCGCTCCATGAGACGCAGCACGCTCAGGTCGATGTCCACTGAGGGCCTCCACTATTCAGATCTGCAGGCTGCACGCACGATGGCGCGCGCAGCATCCCCCTACGGTACCCGAGAGCGGGGTGGACGGCGGACCGTCCGCGAGCCCGGCACCGCGCCTCCTCGGGGTCGTCACGACCGGGACGAGGAGGCGCGGTGCCGGCGCTCAGGACGCTCGCGGAGCCGTGAGGGTCGCGACGGCCTCGGCCACGGGGACCGGCGTGCGCTCGCCCGTGCGGCGGTCCCAGAGCTCGACGACGCCCTCGCCGGCCGAACGGCCGACGACGACGATCTGCGGCACGCCGAGGAGTTCGGCGTCGCCGAACTTGACGCCGGGCGAGACCTTGGGTCGGTCGTCGTAGAGGACGTCGAGACGGTGGGCCTCGAGGTCGGCGGTGAGTTTCTCGGCGACCTCGTAGACCACGGGGTCCTTGCCCGTGGCCACGACGTGGACGTCGAAGGGGGCGACGTTGGCCGGCCAGATCAGACCCTTGGCGTCGTTGTTCGCCTCGGCGATCACCGCGAGGATGCGCGTGACGCCGATGCCGTACGAGCCCATCGTGACCGTGACCTGCTTGCCGTTCTCGTCGAGCACCTTGAGGCCGAGCGCCTCGGCGTACTTGCGGCCGAGCTGGAAGACGTGACCGATCTCCATGCCGCGGGCGGTCTCGATGGGGCCGGAACCGTCGGGCGCAGGGTCGCCCTCGCGGACCTGCGCGGCCTCGATGGTGCCGTCCGCGGTGAAGTCGCGGCCCATGACGAGGTCGGCGACGTGCACGCCCTTCTCGTTCGCCCCGGTGACCCAGGCCGAGCCCTCGACCACGCGCGGGTCGACGAAGTAGCGGATGCCCGAGTCGGACTCGCCGCCGAGCACCTGGGGGCCGAGGTAGCCGCGGACCAGCACGGGGTTCTTCGCGAAGTCGGCGTCGCCGGCGGCCTCGACCTCGGCCGGGGCGAAGGCGACCTCGAGCCGCTTCATGTCGACCTCACGGTCACCCGGCAGGCCGACCACGACGAGCTCACGGCGTCCGTCGAGGTGGCTGAGTGCGACGACGACGTTCTTGAGCGTGTCGGCGGCCGTCCAGAGCCCGGAGTCGCGGGACTCGTCGGCGTTGAGCTGGGCGACCAGCGAGTCGATGGTCGGCGTGTCGGCCGGGGCCAGGCGTCGGGAGGGGGCCAGGCCCTCGAGCGGGACCGTGTCGGGGACGATCGTCGTGAAGGCCTCGACGTTGGCGGTGTAGCCGCCCGCCGAGCGGACGAAGGTGTCCTCGCCGATGGTGGTGGGGTGCAGGAACTCCTCGCTGCGCGAACCACCCATGGCCCCGGCATCCGCCTTGACGATGACGTACTCGAGGCCGAGCCGCGTGAAGATGCGCTCGTAGGCGTCGCGCTGCTTCTGGTAGCTGTCGTCCAGACCGGCGTCGGACGCGTCGAACGAGTAGGCGTCCTTCATGGTGAACTCGCGGCCGCGCAGCAGGCCGGCCCGGGGTCGAGCCTCGTCGCGGTACTTGTCCTGGATCTGGAACAGGGTCAGCGGGAGGTCCTTGTAGGACGAGTAGAGGTCCTTCACCAAGAGGGTGAAGGCTTCCTCGTGCGTGGGGGCCAGGAGGTAGTCGGCGTCCTTCCTGTCCTTGAGGCGGAACATGCCGTCGCCGTACTCGGTCCACCGCCCGGTGGCCTCGTAGGGCTCGCGAGGCAGCAAGGCGGGGAAGTGCACCTCTTGGGCGCCGGCGGCCTGCATCTCGTCACGGATGACCGCCTCGATCTTCGCCTTGACGCGCAGACCGAGCGGCAGCCAGGCGAAGACCCCCGGTGCCTGACGGCGGATGTACCCGGCACGGACGAGCAGCCGGTGGCTGGTCACCTCGGCGTCGGAGGGGTCTTCTCGGAGGGTGCGGACGAAGAGCTGGGAGAGACGTGTGGACACCCGTCCAGCTTAGGGGCGTGCCCGGGTCACCACGGCTTGCCGTCGTAGTCACCCGGGTTCTGCTCGTAGTAGCGGTCGCGGTCGGTGTCCTGCTGTTGCTGCTGCTGGCTCTGTTCGCCCTGCTGCTGCAGTTGGTCGAGCGGGTCGTCGGACTCGGCCTGCCCCTCGCCCTCGCCGGGCTCGTCTCCCCCGGCGCCGGGATCGCTGCCGTCGTCCCCTCCCGGCTGCTGCTCGTCGCCCTCGCCCCCCTGGGCCTGCTGCCCCTTCTCGTCGAGGCGCTGCTGGGCGTCGTCGAGCGGCTGGGAGGTGTCGGGCTGCCGGGGGTCCTCCGGCGGCTGGAAGCACCCCTCGGGAGCCTCGTCGACGGTCTTCGCCCCGAGTTCGTACAGCGCCTCGGCGTCGGCGTAGCGCAGTTCGAGCAGGGCAGCATCGCCCTGGGCCTCGATCGTGAGCACCAGGTTGACCCGGATGACGCACGAGATCGTGGCGTCGTCCGGGGCGAGGTCGAGTGCCGTGACGAACTCCTGACGCGCGACGTCGAGCACGCCGATCTGGGCGTAGGCGGTCCCCCGGTCGAAGTGGTGCACCCAGGGCTCGACCACGTTGGCGACGCCGAGGGGTTCGGACCAGGAGGCGCTGCGCTCGAACTCCCTGTCGCCGTACGACCACTGCGTCAGGGCGGCGAAGGCGGGCAGGCTGAGCAGCTTCAGGGCCACGAGCAGCACGACGAGCACGACCGGGGCCGACCAGAGCAGCAGCCGACGCCGGAGGCGTCTCCGGTACTGCTCGACGTCGGGCCCGGCCTCGGCCTCGTGGGCGCGGCGGATCTCGTCGACGGGCGGGGGGACGAGGGTGTCGGTCACGAGCGGACTCCCCTCTCGGGTCGTGAGGCGTCGAGTCTCGACGGCGCATCGCGCCCTCGACCGCGTCCGGCGCGGACGGGCCGTGGTGGACGGACCTCGCCCAGTGCCCTCGCCACGAGTGCGACGTCGAGGAGCAGCAGGACGAACAGGGGGATCGCGGCGATCCAGTAGAGGTCGATCAGGCTGTCGGCCCGCCCCTCGTCGGAGGCCACGGCGCCGTCGCGGGCGTCCGCGACCGCAGCGTCGACGGATGTGTCCGCCGTGCGGTGCACGTACGGCACGCCGAGCTGATCGGCGATGCGCCGCAGGGCGTCCTCGTCGATCGTCGAGACGGCATCGGGATCGCCGGGCTGTGTGCGGTCCTGGATGTACTCCTTCGTCGAGTACTCGTCGCCGTAGCCGTCGAAGACGCGCATCTTGCCTCCCCGCTCGGTGCCGTAGCCGAAGACGGCACCGCCGTCGACGTCGCCGGCGGATGCCGCGAAGCTCTCGGGCTCGGTGCCGCTGGTCTGCTCGCCGTCGCCGAGGTAGTAGACGACGTTGGCCCGTTCGGGCGCACTCTGCCGGGCCTCGGACAGCCGCTCGGCCAGCAGGTCGTTCGCCTCGCTGACGGAACTGCCGCTCGAGTAGTAGGTGACCTCTTGGTTCATGGCGTCGGCGGCGGCGACCACGGCGGAGGCGTCGTCGGTCAGCGGCGTCCGCAGGACGGCGGTGCTGTCGAAGGACAGCAGCGAGAACCGGGCTCCCGCCAGCTGCGAGGTGACCTCGGCGATGTCGGCCCGCACCCCGTCGAGTCGACGCCGACCGTCGCCCCAGTCCTCCGCCGCGATGCTCGACGTCGTGTCGACCACGAAGAAGACGTTGAGCTGGGCGACCGACGCCTGCGCCGACCCGCCCGGCAGGCTCGGCCGCACGGCGACGACGAGGAGCAGGGCGACGATGACCAGACGTCGCACCCAGGTGAGAAGGGCCCGTCGTCGGCCCCGCTCGGCCACCACGCGCCAGCCCGTGAACCCGAGCAGGGCGACGGCGGCCACGGCGAGGAGCCACCAGGGCAGGACGGGCTGGAACACCAGCGCCCGGGCGATCACAGGCGCACCCGCCAGAGCAAGACGAGCCCGCCCATCGCGACGAGCAGGGCGGCGATCGCCAGGGCCTGCGGGTGGTCGGTCACCACGAGCCGTCGGGCACCGGTGAAGAGCCCCGCCTCGCGGGCGTCGATCTCGTCGACGATCTGCGGCACGGTCGTCGAGTCGTCGAGGGCGTAGTAGCCACCGTCGGTCGACTCGGCCGCGGTGCGCAGTTCGGCGGCGACCTGGTCGGCCACGGCGTCCGTGGCGTGGTCGGCGGGGTTCACCGCGTACACGCGGACATCCCGCTCGGTCGCCAGGTCGGCCGCCTCGGTGAGCGTGAGCAGGGCCTTGCCGTTGACGTAGTTGTCGGTGGCGAGCACGACCGACTTGGGCCGCGTGCTGTCGTCGTCGCCGAACCCGAGGACGCACGACGCCAGACCGTCGCCGATCAGCGACGCACCGTCACCGAGGTCGGTGCCCGTCCAGTAGCGGGTCCCGTTCTCGCCCATGGTGTCGAACGAGTCGCGGTACTGCTCGAGTTGCGTGCGCACGAAGTCGTAGTCGTCGGTGAGGGGGAACGCCTGCACGGCCGAGCTGTCGAAGAGGTACAGCCCGACGCGTTCGCCGTCGAGCCCCTGCGAGAGGGTCGAGAACGTGTCGACGATCTGCGAGTCGACCTCGGTCATCGAACCCGACACATCGAGGCAGAGCATGATGTCGCGCTTGTACGACTGGGGCTCGACGACGTCGGTGCTCGAGACGCGGGCCGCGAGCAGGACGCTGATGCCGGTCAGCGCCACCATGGCGACGAGCACGACCGCGAGCGCGGCACGGTAGCGCCGGACGACGCGCTGGTACGCGGGCAGCGCGGTCAGCCGCTCGCCGTGCGCGACCGGGACGCCGAGGCGACGGAGGCGCGCTCTGTCGCGGCGCCTCCACCGCACGTAGAGCCATGCCGCGACCGCCACGACCGCCAGTGCGACCAACGGGACCCACCAGAAGATCAGCCCCATGACGACACCAGGTCCCTCGCGGTGGCGACGGCACGGGCCGGGTCGCCGGGCGCTTCGAGCCGGAAGGCCGGCGGGTAGTACTGCTCGACCGCACCGACGAGCCGGGGCAGGTTCGACTCGCGGAGGTCGGCGAGGGTCATCACGTGGGTGTCGACCCCGTTCGTCTCGTGCGCGAAGAACCGCAGGAGCAGGCTGAGCCGGGAGTGCACGCCACGGTCGTTCAGCCGCCGCGAGGACGCGGCCGTCTCGACCTCGTCGATCAGGGCGAGGTACTTCGCCTTGGTGTCGGCGAGGGCGACCGGTCGGGAGGCCGCGCGGGCCGCCCGCTGGGCCGGAGGGAGGCGGCGGGCCGAGAGACGGATCACGAAGACGTACCAGGCGGCCACGAGCGCCAGCCCGACCAGGCCGAGCACCAGCCAGAGCACCCAGAGCGGGTACTGGTAGGGCCCGAAGAAGTCGTCAGCGCCCGACACGACGGTGCTTCTCGATCAGGGTGAACAGCCCGGGAACGACCTCGGCCTGGCTGCCGAGCCGTTGGCTGCTGATGCCGAGGGCCAGGAGCTCGCGCTCGGTGTCGCCGACGCGCCGCAGGGAGGAGTCGTCGAACTCTCGACGGAGCTGCGCGTTCTCGCGCAGGTACGCCGGCAGTCCGGCCATCTCGCGGACGTCGAAGACCTCGCCCGCCCGACCCGCGCGCGTCATCAGGTCGGCGTCGCCGATCGTCAGCCAGACGACCTCGTGCTGCGCGCGCAGACGCCGGAGCAACCGGGTGATGCGATCGTCGATCGCTAGGTCGTCGGTGATCACGAGCAGCATGGAGCGCCGCCGGATGCCCCGCGCGACCCACTCGAGCACGGCCGCGAGGTCGCTCGTCGGGGCGTCGAGGTCGACGCGTCGGTCGACCTGCCGCAGGAGGGTCTCGAGGTGGGCTTCGGTCGCGCCCGCCGGGTGCGCGCGTGTGCCCGACGAATCACCCGCCACCAGTGACACGACGTCCCCGTGCTTGGCGGCGATGTAGGCGAGGGCGCCGGCCGCCATCAGGGCGATGTCTTTCTTGCTTTCGCCACTCGTGGCCGTCGCGGCCATGTTGCGACCGGTGTCCATCACGAGGACGAGGTTCTGCCGGCGGCTCGCGATGTACCGCTTGACCAGGGGCTCGCCGTGACGGGCCGTGGCCTTCCAGTCGATGTCTTTCACCTCGTCGCCCGGGACGTAGGCCCGGAGGTCGTCGAAGTCGTGGCTGCGCCCGTGGTGCACCGAGGCGTAGCCGCCCTCGAGCAGGTCGATCGTGCGTCGGTGGGCGAACAGCCCCATCTTCGTCCGGACGCGCAGCAACAGGCTGGCCACCGGCGTCAGGGGGTCTGGACGGCGCCGAACACGGCGTCGATGATCGTCTCGGGCGCGACCTCGTCGGCCGTGGCCTCGTAGTTGAGGATCATGCGGTGTCGCAGCACGGAGTGCCGCAGGTGCTTGACGTCTTCGGGGATGACGTAGTCGCGCCCGTGCAGCAGGGCGAGGGCACGGGCCGCCTGCATGAAGGCGATGCTGGCCCGGGGGCTGGCCCCGAACTCGACGTAGTCGGCGAGGGTCGCCGGGATGTACTGCTGCGGATGCCGCGTGACGTAGATGAGCTGCACGATGTAGTTGACGATCGACGCGTCGACGTAGACGCGCTTGGCCAGATCTTGCAGGTAGACGACGTCGGCCAGGCCGACGCCCGTGGACGGTGCGGCGGCCTCGTCGTAGACGCCGCTCTCGATGCGCCGGATGATCTCGGCCTCTTCGGCGGGGGTCGGGTAGTCGAGGATCTCTTTCAACAGGAAGCGGTCGAGCTGCGCCTCGGGCAGTTGGTAGGTGCCCTCTTGCTCGATCGGGTTCTGGGTGGCCAGGACGAGGAAGGGCGACGGCAGTCGGTAGACCGTCCCCCCGATGGTCGTCTGGCGCTCTTGCATCGCCTCGAGCATGGCGCTCTGGGTCTTGGCGCTCGAGCGGTTGATCTCGTCGAGCAGGACGAAGTTCGAGTGGACCGGCCCGAGCTGGGTGACGAAGGTCGATTTCTGGGCGTCGTAGATCTGGGTGCCCGTGATGTCGCTCGGCAGGAGGTCGGGCGTGCACTGGATGCGACGGAAGCTCGCGTCGATCGACTGCGCGATGGTCTGGGCCGCGGTCGTCTTGGCCAACCCCGGGACGCTCTCGAGCAGGACGTGCCCGCCGGTGATGAGGGCGACGAGCAGGGTGTCGCGGAGTGCGGTCTGACCCACGACCTTGCGACCGAACGCCTGCGACACCGCCCCGACGATCTGCCGAGCCCGCTCGAGCTCGGCGGGAGTCACGGGGGCCGGAGCCGGCGGCGGGGTCTGGCTGGCGGTGGCGGTGTCGGTCACGCGCCCCACTGTAAACCAGTCCCCCGACAGCTCCCGTGCCCCCGAACACCACATCTCATCGCCGCAGCGCGCGCCTCGCCAGCCAGTTGCCCAGGAACTGGACGAGCTGCACCAGCACGATGATCAGCAGCACCGCGGCCCAGGTCACGACCGGGTCGAACTGCCGGTAGCCGTAGAGCAGGGCGAAGTTGCCGAGCCCGCCGCCGCCGATGTAGCCGGCCACCGCCGACATGTCGACCAGCGCGACGAAGATGAACGTGTAGCCGAGGACGAGCGGTCCGAGCGCCTCCGGCAGCAGCACCGTTCCGATGATGCGGGCCGGGCCGGCCCCCGCCGCCCGTGCGGCCTCGATGACGCCCGGCTGCACGGTGAGCAGGTTCTGTTCCACGATGCGCGAGATGGCGAACGACGCGGCGAGCGACAGGGTGAAGATGATGGCCGGGTTGCCGCTGCCCGACCCGATGACGAACCTCGCCAACGGCTGGGCCGCGGCCAGGAAGATGATGAACGGGATCGGTCGGAACACGTTGACGACCACGTTCAGCACGCCGTAGACGACGCGGTTCGCGAAGAGGGCTCCGCCCCGCGTCAGGTACAGCGCCAGGCCGAGCAGGAGTCCGCCGATGCCGCCGAAGAGGAGGGTCAGGGCGACGATGTAGACGGTCTCGACGGCCGCCTGCCACAGCATCGGCTGCAGTTCGATCAGGGAGTCCATCAGCGTCCTTCCGTGGGTCGGACCGACGTCGTCGGCGAGGTGGGCAGCTCGTTCGCGTCGTCGCCCAGGTCGGCGACGGCCGCTCGGACGGCCGCGTCGTCGCCGGTCACGGCGAGGGTCAGGGTGCCGAACGTGCGTCCCTGGATGTCGTTCACGCCGCCGAAGACGATCTCGAACGACAGGCCGTGCCGCGCGAGCAGCGCGAAGACGTCGCGCTGGTCGACGCCACCCTCGGCGATGCGCACCGACACCAGGACGCCGGGGTGGCGGGCCCGCAGCGCATCGAGTTCGTCACCGTGCGGCGTGCCCGCGATGACCGTCGAGACGAACCGTTTGGTCGACGCCTGCTTCGGGTCGGAGAACACCTCGAAGGTGGGGCCGGTCTCGACGACGCGACCGGAGTCCATCACGGCCACCCGGTCGGCGATCGACTTGATGACGTCCATCTCGTGGGTGATCACGACGATGGTGATGCCGAGCTCGGCGTTGACGCGTTTGAGCAGGGCGAGCACCTCGCTGGTCGTCTCGGGGTCGAGGGCGCTCGTCGCCTCGTCGGCGAGCAGGATGCGGGGGTTCGTCGCGAGCGCGCGGGCGATGCCGACGCGCTGCTTCTGACCGCCCGAGAGCTGGTCCGGCCGCGCGTGGGCCTTGTCACCGAGGCCGACGAAGTGCAGCAGGTCGCTGATCCGCCGCTGGTGCTCGTCCTTGGGTACCCCCGCCGCCTTGAGCGGGAACTCGACGTTGCCCCAGACCGTCTTCGACGAGAACAGGTTGAACTGCTGGAAGATCATGCCGATGCCGGCCCGGACCGAGCGCAGTTCGCGCTCACGGAGGCCGGTGATCTCGCGGCCGTCGACGCGGATGCTCCCGCTCGTCGTGGGCTCGAGGGCGTTGACGAGGCGGACGAGGGTGCTCTTCCCCGCGCCCGAGTAGCCGATGATGCCGAAGATCTCGCCCTCGGCGATCTCGAGGCTGACGCCGTCGACCGCGGTCAGCGGTGCGGCGCCCTTCTCACGGGGCGGGTACGTCTTGACGACGTCGGTCAGGGTGATGGCGGGCACGCGTTCTCCTCGGCACGGGCGGAGGCCCGGACCGCGAGCGGATGCTGCGCGCGGTCCGGGCCGGGGTGGCGACCTGGTGGGTCAGCCGTTCTGTTCGACGAGCTTCTCGGTCTCGGTCAGCGACTTCTCGAGGTCGCTCGCGGGGATCTTCGTGATGATCGCCGTGCCACCCGAGTTGTCGACGACGCCGTCGGTGACGGCCTTGGTGTCCTGGTAGATCTGGACGAGCTTCTGGTAGGTGGCATCGTCCTTGTCTTCCGCACGGGCGGCGAAGACGTTGGCGTAGGGCACCGACGAGGGGTCGTTGGGGTCGTCCTGGGCGATGACGTCGTCGGTCGACAGACCGGCCTTCGTCGCGAAGTCGTTGTTGATGATCGCACCGGCGTAGTCGGGCAGTGACGTGGCGGCGAGGTCGGCGCTCACCGTCGCGACCTTCACCTTCGACTTCGACTCGTCGACGTCGTTGACGCCCGAGAAGATCGTCCCGCCGTCCTTCAGCGAGACCAGCCCGTTCGACTGCAGGACGAGCAGGGCGCGGGCCAGGTTGCTCGAGTCGTCGGGGATCGCGATGGTGTCACCCTCCTGGAAGTCGCTCAGCTCGGTGTACTTCGACGAGTACAGGGGCAGGGGGTAGATCGCCGTCGAACCGATCGGCACGATGTCGTTGCCGGATGCCACGTCGTACTGCGCGAGGTAGACGATGTGCTGGAACTGGTTCAGGTCGATCTCGCCGTCGGCGAGGGCGGGGTTCGGCTGCTCGTAGTCCGAGTAGTCCACGAGGTCGACCGTGATGCCCTCGTCGGCCGCGGCCTGCACGAAGTCGGCCCAGTACGGGTCGCTCGCGCCCACGACGCCGATGCGGACGGTCTCGTCGTCGCCACCGCCGCGGGTGACTCCGATCGCGATGCCGACGGCGGCGAGCACGACGACGACCGCGACGATGACGGCGATCAGACGACCGGGGCCCTTCTTGGGGGCGTCGATCAGGGGGGCGCTGCTGGTCATGGGTTCCTCTCGGGGCGCTGCGGGAGCACCGCTCGGGGGTGGGCCGGGGCCGTCACGGTGCGTCGTCCATGCTGGCGGACGCCCCGGGGCGCGTCACATCGGGGCGTCACACGACGACACACGGCCCCGTCGGCCCGGCCGCGGACGTGACCACGCGAAGGAGGCGCGGTGCGAGATCTCTCGCACCGCGCCTCCTGACGGGGTCGCGTCGCCCCGGGGTGGACCCGGTCAGACGGTGACGACCTCGGGCGAGCCCAGCTCGCCGGGGGGCATCTCGGCAGCGAGACGGTTCGCCTCGTCGATGAGGGTCTGGACGATCTCGGACTCGGGAACGGTCTTGATGACCTCGCCCTTGACGAAGATCTGACCCTTGCCGTTGCCCGAGGCGACGCCGAGGTCGGCCTCGCGGGCCTCGCCAGGACCGTTGACGACACAGCCCATGACGGCGACGCGCAGCGGGACGGTCATGCCCTCGAGCCCGTCGGTGACGTCGTTGGCCAGCTTGTAGACGTCGACCTGGGCGCGACCGCAGCTCGGGCAGCTGACGATCTCGAGCTTGCGCTCGCGCAGGTTGAGCGACTGCAGGATCTGCAGGCCGACCTTGACCTCTTGGGCCGGCGGGGCGCTGAGGCTGACGCGGATGGTGTCGCCGATGCCCTCGCTCAGCAGGATGCCGAAGGCCGTGGCCGACTTGATCGTGCCCTGGAACTCGGGCCCGGCCTCGGTCACGCCGAGGTGCAGGGGCCAGTCGCCGCGTTCGGCGAGTTGGCGGTACGCCTTGACCATGACGATCGGGTCGTTGTGCTTGACCGAGATCTTGAAGTCGTGGAAGTCGTGCTCCTCGAAGAGCGAGGCCTCCCACACGGCGGACTCGACGAGCGCCTCGGGGGTGGCCTTGCCGTACTTCTGCAGGATGCTGGGCTCGAGCGAGCCGGCGTTGACGCCGATGCGGATCGAGACGCCGGCGGCCTTCGCCGCGGCGGCGATCTTGCCGACCTGGTCGTCGAACTTGCGGATGTTGCCGGGGTTGACCCGGACCGCCGCGCACCCGGCGTCGATCGCCTGGTAGACGTAGTTGGGCTGGAAGTGGATGTCGGCGATGACCGGGATCTGGCTCTTCTTCGCGATGATCGGAAGGGCCTCGGCGTCGTCACGGCTCGGCACGGCGACGCGCACGATGTCGCAGCCGCTGGCCGTGAGCTCGGCGATCTGCTGCAGGGTGGCGTTGATGTTGGGGGTCGGAGTCGTGGTCATCGACTGCACGCTGACGGGGGCGTCGCCACCCACGAGCACCTTGCCGACCTTGATCTGCCGCGTCTTGCGGCGCGGGGCGAGGACTTCGGGGACCTTCGGCATTCCGAGATTGACTGCTGGCACGGAGTCATCGTAAACCTCGGCGCTGGACGCCGAGTGACGGACGCGTGACCGGTGCGTCACGGGTCTCTCGCGACCGGACGTCAGCCGAAGATGTCGATCGGGTTCACGATGTCGGCATAGGTGAGCAGGACGGTCATGCCGCCGAGCAGGATCACGATGGCGAAGGTCACGGGGATGGCCTTGGCCGTGTCGACCGGGCCCGGGTCGGGCCGGCGGAGGAGCTTGGCGAAGCCGCGGCGGATCGCCTCGATGAGGGCCCCGGCCACGTGACCGCCGTCGAGCGGCATCAGCGGCACCAGGTTGAACACGAAGAGGGCGACGTTGAGGCTCGCGAGCAGCCCGACGAGGGTGCTGATGCGGTCGACCACCGGGATCGTGTCGAGGCTGGCGATCTCGCCCGCCATGCGACCGACGCCGACGACGCTGACCGGTCCGTTCGGGTCGCGCTCGGCCCCGCCGAAGGCGGCCTGGGCCACCCCGACCAGACGCTGCGGCAGGGTGACGATGACGCCGACGACGTGCGAGATGTTGTCGCCGACCGCCGGCAGCACGGCCGTCACGGGCTCGCGCACCTTCTCGTAGGCGAACCCGATGCCGACGAAACCGACCTCCTGCGTCTGCGAGCTGCCGTCGGGGTTCGTCGCCACGGCCCCGCTCGACGTCGTCACGTAGCGCTCGGACAGGGCCGGAGTCACCTGGAGCGTGCGCTCGGTGCCGTCGCGATCGACCACGACGTCGAGGGTGTCGCCGGGAGAACGCTGCAGGATGCCCGTGATCTGGTCGCCGTCGGTCACGGTCGTCCCGTCGATCGACACGATGCGGTCGCCGTTCAGCATGCCCGCGGCGTAGGCCGGGGCCTCGGGCGCGTCCGAGGGGCAGCTCGTCTCGGTGGAGCCGGCGGGCAGGACGCAGGTGCTGACGCTGCCGACCGTCGTGCTCGCCTGCTGGACGCCGAAGCCGCAGAGCAGCACCGCGAACAGGGCGATCGCGATGAGCAGGTTCATGAACGGGCCGCCGAGCATGATGATGACGCGCTTGTACACGGGCAGACGGTAGAAGGTGCGCGACTCGTCGCCCTCGTCGACGGTCTCGGCGCTGGCCGTCCGGGCGTCCTGCACGAGGGTGTTGAAGAAGCCGGTGCTCGACTGGCGCGCGCCTCCCCCGGTCCTTCCCGGGGGGAACATGCCCGACATCGAGATGTAGCCGCCGAGCGGCAGGGCCTTGACGCCGTACTCGGTCTCGCCCTTCTTGCGCGAGAAGACGGTCGGCCCGAAGCCGATCATGTACTGGCCGACCTTCACGCCGAACTTCTTCGCCGGCACGAGGTGGCCCACCTCGTGCAGGGCGATCGACACGGCCAACCCGACGACCATGACCAGGACGCCGAGCACGAAGAGGAGGATCGTCTGCACCGGGCAAGGGTAGCCGCCCGCGCCCGGACGTCCACCGCGTCGGGGCCATGACGACGCTGGGAGCCCCGAACTGGGGCGGCGGGATCAGTGGGCCGGCATCGCGGGCGCTCAGCGGCCCGGCAGCGCGGCGGGCTCAGCGGGCCAGGAGCGCGGCGGGCTCAGCGGGCCAGCAGCGCGTCCGCCTCGGCACGGGCCCAGCGTTCGGCCTCGAGCACGCCCTCGAGGCTGCTCTCGCCCGCGGTGTGCCGGTCGACGACGGCCTCGACCACGTCGAGGATGTCGAGGTACCCGACGCGTCCCGCGTGGAACGCCAGGACGGCCTGCTCGTTGGCCGCGTTGAAGACGGCCGGGTACGTCCCCCCCGCGCGCCCGACCTGCTTGGCGAGTCGCACGGCCGGGAAGGCCTGTTCGTCGAGGGGCTCGAACGTCCAGGTGGAGGCGCGGGTCCAGTCGAGCGGGACCCCCACGCCCTCGACGCGGTCCGGCCAGGCGAGCCCGAGCGAGATCGGGAGGCGCATGTCGGGAGGCGAGGCCTGGGCGATGGTCGAGCCGTCGACGAACTCGACCATCGAGTGCACGATCGACTGCGGGTGCACCGTGACGTCGATGTGGTCGTAGTCGACGTCGAAGAGCAGGTGCGCCTCGATCACCTCGAGCCCCTTGTTGACGAGGGTCGACGAGTTCGTCGTCACCACCAGGCCCATGTCCCAGGTGGGGTGCGCGAGCGCTTCGCGCGGGGTGACGTCGGCCAGCGATTCCCGTGTGCGACCGCGGAACGGCCCGCCCGACGCCGTCAGGACGAGCCGACGCACCTCGCGGTCGGAGCCCGACCGCAGCGCCTGCGCGATCGCCGAGTGCTCGGAGTCGACCGGCACGATCTGGCCGGGGGCGGCGCGCTTCGTCACGAGGTCACCTCCGACGATCAGGCTCTCCTTGTTGGCCAGGGCGAGCGACGCCCCCGAGTCGAGGGCGGCGAGGGTCGGCGCGAGGCCGACCGAGCCCGTGATGCCGTTCAGGACGACGTCGGCCCGGACGTCGCGGACGAGCTGCACCGACTCGTCGGTGCCGAGCGCCGTGTGCTCGACCCCGAACTCGGCGGCCTGCGCGGCCACGCCCTCACGGTCGGAACCGGCGGAGAGGCCGACGACCTCGAAGAGGTCGGGATGGGCCCGGACGACGTCGAGGGCCTGGACCCCGATCGAACCGGTGGAGCCGAGGATCGTGATGCGACGCATGGGATCAGCCTAGGGCGAGCGTCGTCGGGGCCGCCCACCGCCTCGAGGCGAGCCGTGGTCGGACGGACCGGGGGCTAGGCGACGGAGAGGATGTCGATGACGAAGACGAGTGTGTCGGTGCCCCCGATGCCGGCCGACGGTTGACCGGCCTCGCCGTAGCCCTCGGCGGGCGGGATGATCACCACGACCTGCGAGCCGACCGTCTGACCGATCATGGCCTTGGCGAACCCGGGCACGACCTGGTCGGTCGAGAACGGTGTCGGCGTGCCCTTGCCCCAACTCTGGTCGAAGACCTCGCCGGTGGTCCAGTTCACGCCCTGGTACTGGACGGTGACGTTCGCGGGGTCGGGGACGACGGGGCCGTCGCCCTTCTTCAGGACCTCGATCTGCAGGTCGGACGGCGGTTCGGTGCCGGGCGGGATCGTCACGGTGGGCCGACCGTCGTCGGCGAGCTCGACCGCCGGGAAACCGTCCTTCGGGGGCTGGGCCTCACCCGTCGCCTTGGTCGGCACGATCGAGACGACGTCCGCGACGATCACCACGGGCGTGGGTGTGGCCGCCTGCTCCCCCGCGGTCGCGGTCGTCATGTCGGCCGCCGAGGCGACGGTCACCGTGCGGCTGCCCGAGGGCACGCAGGCGATCGCGTCGACGATGCCCGGCACGTAGTAGTCGGTGCTCACCGTGAGCTGCGTGGGCTGCTGGCCCTCGTCGAAACCGGCCGAGGTGACCTCGGCCCCGGTGGTCGCGTCGTAGACCGCGATGCGGACGTTGGCCACCGCGCCCTGCCCGGCGACCTCGCCGCTGCCCTCGACCAGGGTGGTGCGTTGGGTCGACGGGACCTCGAGCGGGGTGTCGAAGACGACCTCGGGCTTGCTCTCGACCTCGCCCGTGACGTCGACGCCATCAGAGAGCTCCCCGGACGCCGGAGCCTTGCAGTCACCCGCCGCGCCACTCGCCGTCGGCGACGGCTGGTCGGAACCACTCGTGCATCCGCTCAGCACGAGGAGGACGAGCGGAACGGCCGCCACGGCGGCGAACCGTCCTCGGCGGACACGGGCGGACGGACGAGGAGGCGCGGTGCGGATCATCGGGGAGTCGTGTCGGGGGTCGGCGGCGACGGTCGACTAGGAGACGGCGAGGATGTCGATGACGAAGACGAGCGTGTCGGTGCCCGAGATGCCGGCCTGCGGGGCGCCGGCCTCGCCGTAACCGTCGGCCGGCGGGATGACGACGACGGTCTGCGATCCGACGGTCTGCCCGACCATGCCGTCCGCGAAGCCGGTGATGACCTGGTCGGTCGAGAAGGTGGCCGGTGCACCGCGCGACCAGCTCTCGTCGAAGATCTCGCCCGTGTTCCAGATGACGCCCTGGTACTGGACGGTGACGGTGTCACCGGCCTGGACCGTGGCTCCGTCGCCCTTGATCAAGGTCTCGACACCGAGTTCGGTCGGAGCGTCCGCCTCGGGGACGGTCACCGTCGGGCGGCCGTCGGCGTCGAGCTCGACCGTCGGGAACCCGTCCTGCGGGGCCTGGGGCTCGCCCGAGGCGCGCAGCGGGACGTCGGAGGTCGCCTGCGACGAGCTGCTCGGCGTCGCCGCATCGGAGGACCCGCCGGCGTCACCGGCACAGGCCGCGAGCGACAGGAGGAGGGCGGGGACGGCCAGGAGGGCGAGGGAACGGCGCATGGGGATCTCTCGGTCGGGGTGACGGGGGTCGTGCCGTGGGGCTCGGCGCGGCGGAGGTGCCGTGCCATTCTGCCTCACGCCGGGTCGGCTTCTCTGGACACCGCCACGACGGTGGGCTCGTGACCGACCGGGAAGGCGACCGACGCGGCGATGAAGCACTTGCGGCTCGCCTCGGCGTGCAGCTCGAGGGCGCGCTCGACCATGTCGTCGTCGGCGACGGTCACCCGGGGCCGCAGGGTCACCGAGGTGAAGCGACCACCCCCGTCGTGCGTCTGGGTCATCCGTCCCACGGCGGCGTCCTCGTACGCGACCACGACCACCCCGGCGGCCGCGGCGACGTGCAGGTAGCTGAGCAGGTGGCACTGCGCCAGTGCGGCGAGCAGCAGCTCCTCGGGGTTCCAGCGGTCCGCGTCACCGTGGAAGGTGCGGTCGGCCGACGCCAGGACGTCGTGCTGCTTGCCGGTGGCGACGATCGTGGCGTCGCGGCCGTACGAACGGTACGAGGTCGTGCCCTCGCCCCGGTCGCCCGTCCAACGGACGTCGACGGCGTAGTCGTGGTCGAGCATGCTGCCTCCCTCTCGGGCCCCTCGTCGGTGCGACGTGGTCGCGTGGCGGGCCTCGGTACACTCCCCATCATGACCGACCCCCGCCCCGCCGCGCCCTCCCGTCACCCCCTGACCGCCTCGGCCAGCGTCGAGCTGGCCGTGCTCGAGCGCTCGGGTTGGGACGAGAGCCGTCACCTCGGAGCCGGTGTCGTCGTGGACGCCAACGGACGCGAACTGCGTCGGATCGGGGACGCCGACGCGACCATCTACCCGCGCTCGTGCCTCAAGCCGTTGCAAGCGCTCACGGTGCTGCGGTCGGGGGTCTCCCTCGACGGTCCCCAGGCCGTGCTGGCCACGGCGAGCCACGCGGGCACGCCGGCCCACCTCGAGGTGGTCGAGGCGTTGCTCGGCCGGTCGGGCAGCACCGAGGACGACCTCCTCTGCCCGCCGGACTGGCCCGGTGACCGGGCCAGCGCCCGCGAGGCCACCGCGCCGCGCCGGCTCGCGATGAACTGCTCGGGCAAGCACGCCGCGTTCCTCCTCGCCTGTGCCGAGAACGACTGGGACCCGTCCCGCTACGTCGCCACCGACCACCCCCTGCAGGCCGCGGTGCGCGAGACGGTCGCCGAGTTCACCGGCGAGGCCGCTGACCACTCCGGCGTCGACGGCTGCGGTGCCCCGGTGATCGCGACCACCGTGGTCGGCCTGGCCCGGGCGATCGCGCGCATCACCGGGTCGGTCGGCACGACCGGGTCGGGACGCGACGGCCACGCCGCGCATCTCGTCGAGGCCGTCCTGGGCGACGCCTGGGCGATCGACGGTCCCGGTCGAGCCAACACGGTGACGATCGACGAGCTGGGCGTGCTGGCCAAGCTCGGCGCCGAGGGCGTCATGGTGATGGGCACGACCGACGGCGTCGCGGTGGCCGTGAAGGTGCTCGACGGGAACGTGAGGGCCGGCACCCTGGTCGCGCTGCGCCTCCTGGTCGACGAAGGGGCCGTCGACGCCGCCGCCGCCGCTCGCGTCGTCGAGCGCACGCTCGAGAAGGTCACCGGCGGTGACGGCCTGGTGGGCCGCATCCGCCTGGGCAGCGGGGTCGACCGCTAGGCGCACCGCGCGACGTCGTCGAGTACCGACACGAAGGCGACCCGCAGGCTCTGTCGGCACGGCCGGCCGTCCTTGAGGGTGACCGTCGCTCCTCCGTCCTGACCGATCACGACGACGGTGTCGACCGGGGGTGGCTCGGCCTCGGGCCGGGCCCCGCCCGAGGTCGGCGCCCGGACCACCACGCAGTCGATCGCCGCGGCCGCGTCGACCGACGATGCCCCTGCGGCCCGCAGCTGACGGCGGAGGCCCGACGCCACGGCCTCGGCCACCACGGGTGGACCGACGACCCTCACGGCCGACGAGAGGGGCACGCACAGCGGGGCCTCGTCGAGGGTGGCCGCCTCGGCCCGGAGGCGTGCCAGACGATGGGCGACCGGGTCGCCCGGCTCGAGGTCGTCCTCGGGACGCCCCTCGAGGACGAGCCCGCTGGAGGCGCGACCCACCCCGAGCACCAGCACCCGGGTCGGACGACGTGCGACGTCGCACTCGTCGAGCCGATCGGCCGTCGGGTACCAGTCGGCCAGCTCACGCGACCGCACCGCCCGGAGGCGCGCGACGACCTCGTCGACGTCGTCGAGGGCGGCCAGGAACCTCGACCGTTCGCGCCGTGCCGTGAGCGTCGCCCCGACGACACGGTCGACGGCCCAGCCGACGAGGACCGCGAGAGCCGTCGCGAGCGAGAGCCCGAGGACGGCAGGCGGCGCGGTCCACGGGACGAGAGCACCGCACGCGGACACGACGGCACCCGTCGACATCGCCGCCACGGGCGTCGCCGTCGGGCGGGGTCTCGTAGGCCCGGACGGCAGCCGGACGCGGGACGGCAGGACCGGTGACGCCGCGGTGGTTGAGGAGTTCATGACTCCAGTGGAGCGGAGCACCGTCCGCGGCGGGTACCGGGTGGTCGGGCCGGGGGAAGGACCGACCACCCTTCCGCGTGGGGAGGAGCCGTGGGTCAGACCACGACGAAGAACTGCTCGCCGATCTCGACCCGGGTTCCACGCGTCACGCGGACGCGGACTCCGGGATCGGCACGGCGGGGCGGGAGGTCACGAGGACGGACGACCGTCCCGTTGCCGGACCACCGGTCGCTGACCCAGAGGGCTCCGGCCTCCTGACCGAACTCCAGATGCGTCTTCGACACGGACTTGCCGGGATCGACGATGCGGACGAGCTGGTCGAAGCGCTCCCCCGGCTGGGGCGTCGGTGCACGGCCGACGAGGCCGGTCCCGTCGACCGTGATGCTCTCACCGGTGCTGAACTGCAGCACGTACTCGGTTCCGAGTGCACCACGACGGACGATCCGGGTCTCGTCGACGTCGGCGTCGTCGGGCAGGTCCACGGGCACCCGACGCGGGCGCCAGGACGGAGCCGACGACGACGTGGGAGCAGGGGGGAGGTCGGCGACGCTCGGCGTCGGAGTCGCCGCCGGTCGTTCGGGGCGGAATCCCGGGACGTGGTCGATCGGTTCGGGTGCCGGGCGTGGCGTGTCGTCCTGCCGGCCGTCGGCCTCGTCTCGGACGGGTACGTCGTCGCCGGAGCCCGGGCCGTCCGGAGAGGTCCCGGCGTCGTCGGAGCCCGATCCGGCACCCTCACGGTCCTGTGTGGCGGAACGACGGCGGAGGACGGACTCGTCGTCGGGTCTCCATTCGGGCGGGAGCGGGACGACAGGCCCCGTGAACGACAAGGCGACCGACTGCACGACCGCACCGCATTCACCGCAGAAGATGTCGTCCTCGTCGATGGGTGCGCCACAGTGCGTGCACCGTTCGGGAACGACGGCGGAGCCCGGTTCGACGAGCGGTACGGGGTCCACGAGCGGTGCGGGCCCGACGAGCGGTACGGGCTCGGGGCGGTCGGAGTCGGGGAGGGCGGGCCGGGACCCGCTCGGGACCGGCGGGCGGAGGTCACGGCCGAGCGCGGCCACCGGGGCGGTGTCGCCGTCCCGCGGCCCGTCGGCCGTCGGCCGCACGAGAGGCGGCGGGCCCGCAGGAGGCGCGACCCGGTCGCCGGGGACGACCTCGGAGGAGGAGTCGGACGAGGGAGCGGACTCGTCCGGCATCACCGTCGCCTCGGGGTCGGTCGCGCCCTCGGTGTGGTCGTTCTCGACCGGCCGGGTTCCGTCAGGGGCGGTGGACGTCTCGACCTCGCCTGACCGGACCTCGCCGTCGTCGTCTCGACGTCCGTGGGACGCCTCGGCGGAGGGGGGTTCGACGGCGGCCACCACGTCGGGAGAGGACTCGTCCGATGTGAGAGGCGTCAACGACGCCGTCCAGAGCGGGGCGGACGAGGGGCGGGGCCCGTTGTCGGGGTGCTCGGAGGGCACTCGGAGCGGTGTCGGCGATCCGACCGTCTCGGGTGCCGTCGTCGCGAGGGCCCCGACCGGGCCGTCGGGGACGGCGGGGATGCCGGAGACGGCGGGGTTGCCGGGGTCAGGGGTCCTCGGGGACTCGGCCCGCGCCTCCTCGGAGGCCGTCGGGCGGTGGTCCTCGCCCGTGGACACGACGGTTCGATCGTCCACCGGCCACACCGGGGGCTCGGGAGCCGACGCGGGCGCTTCGGACCGGGCGTGATCGACACGGGGCGGCTCGACCTCGACCCCGGGCACGCCGGTGTCGGCCTGACGGTCGCGCACCCACCACGGGGGTTGCGCATCGCTGCGGCGGGGGTGCGAGGTCGCACGCGGAGGAGCCTCGGGCAGGTCGGGCGCACTGGTGGCGTCGACGTGCTCGGCAGCGGCGTCGGCCCGACGTCGGGCAGCCGCGAGGTCTGCGCTCGAGACCGCCCGACCGCACTCGCCGCAGAACATCGCGCCGACGGGCAGGGGGCTGGCACAGGTGGGGCAGTACATCAGTCGTTCCTCTGTCGCTCGGGAGGGGTGCGCCCATGGTAACCACGCAAAGATCGGAGCGAGACCGCCGCGGCGAACCGCTGCCGCCTCGTGAGCCCGACGCCGAGGGCGTGTCTCATCTCGGCGACGGCCGTCCAGACTCGGTCGGCGTCGGACTCCGCGGGCGGGTTCGGCGAGAACACCGCACGGTCCGCCACCCGGGCGAGCACTGCGGGACGCGAGCCACCGACGACGGCGGCGACCTCGCTCCGGGTCGCCGCGGGCGGGGTGCGGATGCCGTGGTCGACCACGGCATCCTGGAACTCGTGCCAGCCGCCGCTGATGCGGTCGGAGGGACTCGTCGCCGTTCGGCGGCGACGACGCCGCTGCGCCTTGAGGACCACGACCGTCACGAACGGGGCCGCGAGCAGACCGGCGACGAGGGCGCTCCAGCCGACGACCCGCACGACCGCCAGGACGATGGCCAACCAGGCCGGAGGGGTCTCGGGATCGTCCTGCTCGGACTGCGGCGGCGTCTGGTCGTCCCGCATCTGAGGGTCCTGGGGTGGGGGCTGGACGACGGACTCGGGCCGGGAGATCTGCGTCGGGTCCTGCACCTGGTCCTCGGGGATGGGACGTTCGGCCGGGTTCGGGTCGAGCGCCACCCAGCCGTACTGGGCGGTGTCGACCTCGATCCAGGCGGTCACGCTGGACCCCGTGACGTCGACGGGGCCACCGTCCGTCTCGGGGGCGAATCCCATGACGACCCTCGCGGGGAACCCCAGCCGGTCGGCCATCAGCGCGGCGGCCGTCGCGTACTGCTCGGCGTCGCCGATCATGACGGGGTCGGTGAAGAGCTGGGCGATGCGGTCCGCACCGTGCCCGGATCGGCTGACGGGTTCGTCGGCGGTGACGCCGTGGCTCACGTAACCGTCCTCGCGCAGGGCGCTCAGCGCCGCCCGGAGGCGCGCCCCGGGGCCCTGGACCCCGGCGACGTCCTCCTCGAGCGAGGAGGTGAGCTCGTCCGGCACGTCCCGCGGCGTCGGCACGGTGGCGGTCCCCGGTGTGAGCGCGTCGAGCTCGTCGTCGCCGGGCTGGCGGGGCTCGACCGCGTCCAGTCGGTACGAATCGCCCTGTCGCAGTCCGCCGAGGACGGCCGCCGTGCCCGTGAGGTCGTTGTAGAAGAACGCGTCCCGCCGGGCATCCGCCGTGGGTCCGCCGAACGAGACGGACTCGAGTCGGCCGACGGTGGGGAGCCAGAGGTCGTCGTAGGCACCGATCGTGACGTCCACCGCGGTCGCCTGCCCGTCGACCCGGGATTGGTCGACGTCGGACGGCACGCGGGTGAAGAACCCGGAGGCGCTGTCGACCTCGCCGCTGCCGACGCTGTAGACGACACCGTCGTAGGTGTCGAGCGTCGCCACCCGCAGTCGCTGACCGTCGCGGAGGCCCGCGACCGTGAGGAGCGCCTGGTCGACGGTGGGCTCCTGTTCGTACGCCCGGAAGCCGCTGAGCGGGCTGACGTGGTCCCGCGGATCGAACGGTTGCTCGACCACCGTGCGGGCCACGGTCCGCGAGGTGACCGGCGGGATCGCGGCGACGGCGACCGTGCCGGCCGTCCCTGCGACGGCCAGCGTGGCGAACGCGCCGACGACGGCACGGACGGCCACCGGGCGGTGCCCGGCAGACGTCGTGACAGCACGGGTGGTGAGGGCCCCGAGCGCGATGCGACGTCGACGGAGGCGCCACCAGACGACCCAGGCGACCACCGTCACCAACACGGCGAGACCGGTGACGCGGGGCCACCAGGCCTCGCCCGGACCGAGCACGATCGCCGCGATCCAGACGACGACGGGAACGACGACGGCGAGTTCTCCGCGTCGGCTGCGGAGCGCGACGGACAGGCCGACGACCGTGCCGACGAGGACCAGCGCGAAGACCGGCACCAGCAGGGCCTCGTAGCTGCCCACCGGCAAGGCGATGGTGACGAGCTGCTTCCAGCCGAGAGCGGTCGCCGAGACCAACGTCAGGAGGCCCCGACCCGTGGGCAGCACGCCGCCGAAGGCTTGCGACGGCACGGCGAGCGGCACCCCGAGCAACAGGTACGCCACGATCGTCGCCGCGAACACCCACACGCTCGACAGCCGGAGGGCGGCCGTGCCCAGCGCGATGACCACGCCGACGGCGAAGGCGACGACGACGAGCACGACGAAGGCGGCGCTCTCGTACACCGGCCAGAAGGTGACGGTCGCGGCGCCGAGCGAGGCCGCGAACAACGCGACGACCCAGGCGACGAACGGGGCTCGCAGTCGTGACGGCCGCGCGCGGGACCGTGCGCGCGGAGGAGGCGCCGCGGGCCCCGCGGGCGTCCGGACCCCGTCGACGACGCTCATGCGCTCGCCGTTCGGGCGAGCGACTTCTGCAGGTCCTCGAGGAACCCGATGGTCAGCACGGTGAGATCGGCGATGCGCCTCATGCCGGGGACCGTCTCGGGGTCGCACACGATCGCCACCGCCTCCACCCCCAGGGGGAACTGCAGGGCTGCGGCGCGCATCTCGGTGACCGTCGTCGTGGACCCGACGACGAGGAACGCCACCGAGATCCCCACGACCTGATCACCCGCCACCCGCGCGACGTCGGTGATGGCCAGCGCCGACTCCGCCGACGTGACGACCGCGAGTTCGTCGAGCAGGCGGTTCCGGGTCAGCGTGCTCAGGGAGCGGATCTCGAGGTTCTTCCGCTTGGCGAACTCGGGGGTGGTCTCGCCGACGACGACGCTGACCTCACGCGCGTCACGGATGGCGCGGGCACCGAGAGAACCCGCGACGCTGACGGCCAGTTCGAACTCGTCGTCGTTGGCGAAGTCACCGGCCGCGAGGCTCAGGGCGATGACCAGGTGGCTGCGCCGGCTCTCCTCGAACTGCCGCACCATGTAGGTGCCCGTCTTGGCGGTCGACTTCCAGTGAATGTTCCGTCGTTCGTCGCCCGGCTGGTACTCGCGCAGGGCGTGGAACGAGATGTCGCTGGGCGAGAGGTCACGCGTCGGGTTGCCCTCGAGGTCACGGATGAGACCCGTGCTCGTGCTCGGGATGCCGATGGTGCGAGGGTGCACGAACACCTCGGTGACGCCGGTCCACTCGATCTCGCGTCGGGCGAGGCCGACCGGGTCGCCTCGCACGGTGCTGACCGGACCCACGGCCACGACGCCGCGTCGCGTGGTGGGCAGGTCGAACGACTCGGCGACCTCGTCTCCCGATCGGAGGCTCGGCAGGCCGATCTCGGCGAGACCCGGACCGACGGGGACCTCGACGGACACTCCGAGGATGCGGCGGGCGCTCGCGTTGCGCACCCGCACGGTGCCGGCCGCCGGGGCGCCGACGGCCACGCGCTCGTGCGGGATCTCGAGCGTGATGCGGACGGTGTTCCGTCCGACGAGAGCGAGCCCTGCGACGAGCAGCAGGACGATCGCGGCGAAGCCGACCACCACGAGCTCGGTCCAGCCGAGCAGGTAGCCGACGAGCAGCCCGACCGGTGCGGCGACGAGCATCGACCACCCGAAGGGCGTGACCACCGAGGAGGCGCTGGTGAACGCCCGGCGGACGGAACGGCGAGCCCCACGCGTCGTCCTGACCAGCAGGACGAGCAGGTCCGCTCCGATGCCGGTACGGTCGCCGACGATCCGGGTCCGGGCGTTCGTCAGTCCTTGCGTTCCCGTCGAGAACGCGGAATCGAATCGCTGGTCGGCGCCGCGGGTGCCGACCCGCGGTCGTGTCCGGCCGGCGCGGGACCCGTCCACGGTCGACCCCGGCGCGGGCCGGGCGGCCCGGTCGGTGCCTCGGGGACGCTCGCTCACACGGCTACCCGCTCGGCGGGTGGCGCCGTCTCGATGAGCAGCTGGCTCACGACGCTGGACGGCGTGACACCGTCGAACTCCGCTTCGGGGTCGAGCACGAGACGGTGGGCGAGCACGGGCTCGGCGAGCGACTTGACGTCGTCCGGGATCACGTAGTGACGACCGAGGGACGCCGCGTAGGTCTTGGCCGAACGGACGAGGGCCAGCGCACCGCGGACGCTCACACCGAGACGGACCTCCTGGGCCGTTCGCGTCCCGTCGACGAGCCGGGCGACGTAGTCACTGATGGTGGGCTCGACGTGCACGGTGCGGGCGAGTTGCGCCATCTCGGTGATGACCCCGGCCTGGACGATCGGGTTGAGGCTGCCCTCGTGGACCCTCGTGGCGGAGCCCTCGAGGATGCGGACGGTCGCCGCGTGATCGGGGTAGCCGATCGAGGTCTTCATGATGAACCGGTCGAGCTGGGCCTCGGGAAGACGGTAGGTGCCGGCCTGCTCGACCGGGTTCTGGGTGGCGATCACCATGAACGGCGACCCCACGGGGTGGCTGACGCCGTCCACGGTCACGCGGCTCTCTTCCATCACCTCGAGGAGGGCGGACTGCGTCTTGGGGCTGGCGCGGTTGATCTCGTCGGCGAGGACGATGTTGGAGAAGATCGGCCCGCGGTGGAACTCGAACCCACCGGCCTTCTGGTCGTAGATGCTGACGCCGGTGATGTCGCCGGGCAGGAGGTCGGGGGTGAACTGCACACGGTTGCTCGAGCCCTGGACGCTCTGGGCGATCGCGCGGGCGAGCGAGGTCTTGCCCGTGCCCGGGAAGTCCTCGAGCAGCAGATGCCCCTCGCTCAGCAGAGCCGTGAACGACAGCCGCACGACGAAGGTCTTGCCCAGCAGCACCTGGTCGACGTTGGCCACCAGTCGCCCGAAGATGTCGGAGAACCAGGTCGCCTGCTCGGGGGTCATGCTCATGTGTCTTCGTTCCTCGATGTGTCGTTCATGGGCTTCAGCCGCAGGTGACCCGTGCGTAGCCGCTGTCGGTCTTGCCGTCGACCGTCCCGCGGATGCGGACCTCCGTCGCCGAGGGATCGACCCGGGACGTCGTCGTGTACGCGCCGTTCCTGTCTCCCGACTGCCAGTTGTCCAGGATGAGGGGCGACACGTTGAACTCGACCGTCGCCGAGAAGTCGAGGTTACCGTTCGACGGCGGGTTGACCACGAGGGGTTCGCCGGGGACGCACGAGACGATGACGGGCCGTACCGTCACGGGCGTCGCGGCCTGACGATCGGACGCGGCGCCACAGAACGTCTCGGAAGCGTCTCGACAGCCTCGGACGTAGACCTGGAGTTCGGTGCCGTAGCCCCCGGTGGAGACGAAGCCGTCGGCGGCCAGGGGCTGCCAACCCGTCTGCCCGTTCTGCGACCACTCGAAGCGGGCTGCCGTGCCCGACACCACGTCGGTCGCGGAGACCCTCACGTCGAAGCGTCCCCCACCGTTCTCGATCGCCGCCACGGTCGCGCGAGCAGCACCCGGGGCCTTGAGTGCCGTGGTCCGACCCGAACCCGCGGAACAGAAGGTGCCGTTGTCCGCCTTCACGACGTAGAGGTAGGTGACTCCGTCCTCCGCGGACGAGTCCGTCGCTCCCCCGCCGGCGAGCGGAACGGGGTCACCAGGGGTGTCGCAGGACACCGGCCCGTCCGAGCCGGCGACGCGGACCACCCGGTACGTGGGAGCCGATCCGCCGTTCGCGGTCGACGGCGTCCAGGTGATCTGCACGCCACCGCTCACGGGGGTGGCCGTGACCTGGGGTGCCCCGGGGCTCCCGACGGGTACCACCCGCGTCAGGGACGCCCGGGCCCACGCCGCCTCGCTGTCGACGTCGGCGTCGTTCTTCGCGAAGACGTTCACCGTGTAGTTCTGGTTCGGGACGAGGCCGGGGATGACGGTCTGCTGCACCCCACGTCGAACGGTCTGGGATCCCGTCGTGGGCCCGGACCATTCGACGACGTACGACTGGATCGCGGAGCCCGGCCGGGGATCCGGCGAGTCCGTCCACGTGATCCGGGTGTCGCCCTGGCCCGACGGCACCGCAGTCGCGCTCAGGCCCGTGGGTGCGGCGGGCACGTAGTCGGCACTGTAAGCGGGACTCGGCGCCGATGCAGCGGAGTCCCCGACGCCGTTGGTGGCGACGACCGTGAAGGAGAACCGCTGGCCCGCGGGCAGGTCGGTCAGGGTGCAGACCGTCGCCAGCCCGCAGGCCTTTGAGTACGAGCCCCCGGCCGAACCCGCCCCGGTCAGACGGTAGCCGGTCAGCGGCGAGTTGTTGGCCGCGGGAGCCGTGTAGCTCAGGGTGAGCTGTCCCCCCGTGAAGGTGCCCGTTCGGACCGGGGCATTGGGGGCGTTCGGGGCGTCCTGCACGCTGATGGTGACGGTGCCCCAGACATATCGGTCGGGGTCGTCCGTGACGTCGGCGACCTGGTACTGGAGGTTCGTGTCGCCGGGGGCCGCGGAAGCCGCGACCGAGACGGCGAGACTCCGGTTGTCACCGCTCGGCGTGATCGAGACGCCTTCCGGCACGCTCGACCCGTTCAGCCCACGGATCGCCACCACCCGCAGCGCCTGCCCGGGGAAGGGATTGGTCGCCTGGTCGTTCTGCAACACGTCGACCGAGGTCGAGGCCCCGCGCTTGACGACGGCACGATCGGGGGCCGGTTGAGCGAGCGGGCGGGTCGATCCCACGACCGACACGGTGACGGCACCGCTCCGGCCCGGGTTGAGGGCATCGCTGACGGCGACTGGGAGCGACCTGCTCGTCCCCTTCGCGGTGCCGGCCTCGGCCGAGACGGTGAGCTTCGACCCGGACAGGTCGAAGCCGAAGCCCGCGACGCCGCCCTGTTCGACCGAGTACCGGAGCTCGTCGATGTCGTCCGGATAGGGGTACGTGGTGAGCCGAGCGAGGTCGAGCGTGCGGGACTGGCCCGGTTCGAGGTCGATCGAGGTGCCGTTGAAGACGGGTGGCTGGTTCTCTCGCGACGTCACCGTGATGGGCAGCACGAGCGACGCCGTCCGACCGTCCGGGTCGTCGGCCGAGCGACCGTCGGTCACCTGGAACGAGATGGAGGCCGTACCCGAGAACAGGTCGGCGGACGTGAACCGGAGGGTCGTGTCGTCGACCACGAGGGCGTCGCCGTTCGAGTTCGTCGCCCGGACCGTCGCGGGGTCGGTCAGTCGGACTCCGTTGGTGCCGGCGGAGATCACGTAACGGTCGAGGTCGATCGTGACGGCCTTCTCGCTCTCGACCGTGATCGGACGGACCGTCCGGTCGACCTGCGGAAGGGCGTCGTCGAAACCGGGCACGACGATGAACGCGTAGGAGCGGACGCCCGGGTCGTCCTTCCTCGAGACCGAGAACGGGATGATCTGGCTCGAATCGGTGATGCGGACGGTCACGCGCGAGTTCGGCGTCACCTCGGCCGTCGAGCCGAATCCCGGGGCAAGTCCGAGGTCGAGCTGCGAGGTGCTGCCGTCCGAGAAGAACACGTTGGTCAGGGGGTTGACCGTCACGGTCTGCCGACCGGCGATGTCGCTGAGTCCGAGGACCGTGTCGTCGGCGAGCGGGTAGTTCAGTGGTGCGTCGGGATCGACGGTCACGGTGACGAAGGTCGAGCTCTGCCCGCCGCGCTCGTTCGACACCGTGTAGACGAGGCCGTACGTCCCGGGGGTCTCGGGGGGCGTCACCGACACCATCGTCCCCGACACGACCTTGGCGACGACACCCTCGCCGTTCGGCTCGACGGCGTCGACCGACAAGGCGCCCCCGTCGGGGTCGGAGTCGTTGTCGAGCACCCGGACCGTGATGGAACCCCCGGGTCGCATCGTCACGGCGTCCGCGACGGCGATCGGGTTGCGCGATCCGTCGGCGCGGGTCGAGATCCCCACGCGGACCGTGCCGGTGGCCCGGGCACCCAGGCCGTCCACGACCGCGTAGGTGAAACTGTCGGTGCCCGCCGAGCTGGCGTTCGCCTGGTACTCGACGTAGTCGGTGCCGACGGTCGACACGCTGCCCTTCTCGGGGTTCGTGCCCACCCCTAGCAGCTGGACCGAGTCGCCGTCGGGATCGATGCCGTCGAGCGGAACGCCGATGCGCACGGTCTCGCCTGCGACGACGCGCGCCGTCACCGACTGGGGCGCGGGGGCGGCGTTGCTGCCCGCGTCGACCTCGCGGACCGCGATGGCGACCTGGGCCGAGGCCCGCTGCCCGTCGGGGCCCTCGACGGTGTAGGTCGCCGTGACGTTGCCCGGGGTGGTGGGGGCCAGGTACCGGAGACGGTTACCCGACGCGAAGAGCAACCCGCTGCCGGCCGGGACGTCCCTCTCGAGTCGCGGCACCAGCGTCAACTCGTCGCCGTCGGGCTGCTCGTCGTTGGCGAGGACGTCGATGTCGATGGAGTCCCCCACCCGGACGGTCACCTGGTCGTCGGTCGCGATCGGCGGCTGGGTGATCGCCCGGCGCGGGATCTCGACCACCGTCACGGTGCCGGTCGCGGAGGCGAGGCCGTTGCTGACGGTGTAGCCGAAGGTGACCGGCCCGTCGTCGAGCGGGGCCGCGAGCGTGATGCGGGCGTAGCGCTGATCGAGGGTCTCGACCCTGACCCCGGACGCGGCGGGCACGGCATCGGTCGCCGTGAGCATGAGGACGTTGTTGGCCGGGTCACGATCGGTCGCGACGACGTCGAGCGTCTGCGTGCCCAACGTCTCGACGAAGATCGTCTTGGGCGTCGTGACGGGCGGTGTGCCCGCGTCCGGAGGGGATTGGACGTCCACCCTGACCGTGCCGGTCGCCGTCTGGTCGCCGTCCGTCACGGTGTACTCGAGCAGGTGGGTCCCGGGCACGTCGCTGAGGAACCGGAACGTGCCCTGTTCGTAGTTCGGCGTGACGGTGACGTCGGCCTTCGCCGGGACGCTGTTCAGCTTGACGGTGCCCGTGCCGCCTCGAGCGTAGGTCAGCGGCCGCACGGTCAGCTGCTGGCCCGCATAGGCCTGCTGCGAGAAGGGCAGGGCTTCGAGGGGCACCTGCCCTGCCCCCATCACGGTGATCGCGAGCGATCCTCGCCCCTCGTCACGGCCGTCCGAGACCGTCAGGGGGACGTCGACGGTCGTGTCGCCCGCACCGGCGTCCTGGTAGACGACGTCCCCCGAGGGCTTGTACGAGAGCCCCGCCGCCCCTCCTGCCGAGGTCAGGTAGAAGGCATCACCGTCGGGGTCGATCCAGTCGCCGAGCACCGAGGTGGTGACCCGGCCCGACGACGACACCGACGCCGACGTCCTGCGCGCCTGCTGCGGCGGCGAGTTCTCCGACGGTTGGCGCACGGTGAGGGCGACCGTCGCGCTGGCCTGACCGCCACGTCCGTCGGAGATGGTGTAGTCGAACGAGAACGTGCCGGAAGCCGAGTCGGTGAGGGTGAGGAGCACCTGTTGTCGGTCGTTGACGAGGTCGATCCGGCCGACGGCATCGTCGAGTGCGGACACGTCGTCGATCACGAGCGGGTCGCCGTTCGGGTCGTAGTCGTTGAGCAGCACGGGCAGGGTGCTCGCTCGACCGGGTCGTGCGCCGAACGCGTCGTCCACGGCGACCGGTGGTTTCTGGTCGAGATCCAGCTCGGGCGGTTGCTGGTCGTCGTTCTCCTGTTGCTCTTCTTGGTCGCGGTCCTCTTGGAAGAGGTCCGACCAGTTGTCGATGAGCTCGCCGGAACGCTGGACCGCCCAGGACCGACCCGACGCCGGATCGTTGAGCACGACCCGGCGCGCGTTGACGTCGAAGACGAGGCTCGCCCCTCCGGTGACCTGGTCGAGGTCGAGGACTCCCCCGCGGGCCGACGCACAGTCGCTCCACGCCGACCCGCCCGCCCAGGCGCCGAAGCGGCAGTCGCCGACGACGACGGGTCGCGCGGGCTTGCCCTCGCGTCCGCCGACGACCTCGGCGACCCGTGAGGAGTCGATCGACACGGACAAGAGGCCGGTGGACGTCGCGACCAGGACCTCGTCGCCCGTGTCGGACCCCGTCTGCAGAGCGAGCCCGCCCGAGGCCCGGTCGGACAGGTCGACCTGCCGTCCGTCGACGACCAGTTCCCCCGTGACGGCATCGAGCACGGCCCAATGACCGCCGACCGAGGCCACCTGGTACCCGGAGGACGACGAGGCGGGCACGTCGTGCGTCTCGGCGACGTCGGGTGACACCGTTCCGTCGAAGATCGACACCCTGCCGGTGTCGGACGAGTAGGCGACCACACGGCCGTCGGGCGTGACGTCGGTGACCAGTCCCTTGCCGAGGCTGAGATCGGGGTCGACCTCGTTGCTGAAGGACGCCAGGTCCGAGAGCGGTTGGCTCCAGACCTCCCCCGTGCCCTGTGACACGACGAGCACACGGTCCCCGGCGATCGACACGTCGGGCGATTCGGGCGGGAGCGGGACGCTCTCGGCCACCTCGGCCGTGGCGGTGTCGACGACACCGACCGTGGCGTTGCTGCGATCCACGAGCAGGACGTCCTGCTCGCGTTGGACGACCGAGAGGTCGGCACCGGTGCCGCGCACGGCGGAGTTGAGCTGCAGGACGTCGGTGTTCGCCCGACCGATCGCGGCGCGTTCTCCGTTGGCGACCCAGACCGTTCCGTCGGAGAGGTCGACGCGCTGGGCCTCGTAGCCACCGCTGGCCACGGCGACGGTCGTCACGAGCGTGGCCACCACGACCACTCCGACCCCGGTGACGACGGCGGATCGACGACGGGAGGCCCAGTCGAGCAGCCGCCCCATCAGCCCTGACCCGCCGTCGCGCAGTTCTCGTTGCTCTCCGGGCCGGTCGAACCACCGCGGCTCACGGAGACGGTGATGCAGACCTCGTCACCCGGGTCGGCAGGGGTGGCGACGAACCGGTCGGCGGATTGCTGGCTCGTCTGCCCCCCGGTCGAGATGACGTAGGTGTCACCTGCCCGGAGCCCCGGGTCGCTCCAGGTGAAGACCACCGAGGAGCCGTCGCTCGACGACGCGACGTCGGCCACCCGGGGGATGTCGGTCGACGTCGAGCGGACGAGCACCAGCGTCGCGGCGGCTGCGAGACCGATCCCCACCACCGACGCCGCCACGAGGGCCCACGTCACGACGAGCAGCGACCGACGCCGCGTCGGACGTGTACCCGTGCTGCGAGGCACGGCGCGGCTCTGCTGGAGCGAACCGCCGTGCTGCGCCTGGACCTGGGCCTCGGTCGCCCGGCGCCGGCGGCGACGCCGCGAGGCCTGCACGGGGGTCACACCCCGGAGGCGCGTCTTGTCCTCGAGGTCGGCCACGGTCGCCAGGGCCCAGTCGTCGACCGCCACCTCGATGGGGGTCTGCGCGACGCCGATCTCGCTCTCGACCTGCTGGAGCTCGCGCACGAACTCGAGGACGCTGGCCTGGCGGTTCTCGGGGCGCCGCGACATGGACCTCGCGAGCAGTCGCTCGAGGGTGGGAGGGACGTCCGTCCGTCCGGTCGGCACGAGCTTGGCCTTGTCGATGCGACCGATCAGGTCGGACGCGCCGTTCTTGTCGCCGCCGAGGACCTCGAAGGGGCTCCGGCCCGCGAGCAGCGAGTACACCGTCGCCCCGAGGGACCACACCTCGGACTCGATGGTGCCGTTGGTCTCGTCGAGCAGCACCTCGGGGGCCGACCACGGGATCGACATGCCGACGACCTCCTGCGGCTCGCTCTCGCTGAGGGACGCGGCGATGCCGAAGTCGGACAGCACGGGGTGTCCGTAGGCCGTCATGAGGATGTTCGACGGTTTCAGGTCGCGGTGCAGGACGCCCTGCCGGTGGGCCGTCTCGACCGCGCTGCCGATCTTGACGCCGATGCGCAGCACGTCGGCGACGGGGATGCGGTCGCGCCGGTACCGCTCGCTCAACGACGACGAGCAGAGTTCCATCACCAGGTACGGACGGCCGTCGGCCGAGACGCTGGCCTGGAACACCGTGAGGATCGACGGGTGGGCACTCAGCTGGGCCATGAGGTTCGCCTCGGCCTGGAACATCTGGCGGACCTGGTCGTTCACGACCTCGCTGAGCATGACCTTCACCGCGACCTGCCGGCGCGGCATGTTCTGTTCGTAGAGGAACACGTCGGCGAAGCCGCCCGACCCGAGCACGCGCACATGCGAGAATCCCGGCAGGACGGGGGGCGCCGAAGGCAGTCGTCGAGCCACGTCGCCTCCTCTGGGAATCGATGCCGGGTCGGCTGGGCGGAACAGGTCGGCGTCGGTCCGACCGCAGCCATTCTACGTGGGGGTCCCCGACGCCCGAGAGGCCCGTGGGCCCCCCTGTGGACGGACCCGGTCCCCCCATTTCGGGGGCGGGGCCGTCCGTGTCCGCGTGTCGCGCCTACTCGGCGTCCGTCGTCTCGGCGCTCCGGACGTCCACGACGACGGCCGTGACGTTGTCGCGTCCACCCGCCTCGACGGCGGCCTCGACGAGGGCCGTCGCCGCCGGCTCGGCACCGTCGACGCCGCCGAGGAGCTCGGCGATCCGCCCGGCGGACAGTTCTTTGGTCAGGCCGTCCGAGCAGACGAGGAGGCGCAGGCCGGGTCGGGCGGGCACCCTCCAGTAATCCGGACGCGGGTCGACGTCGAACCCGACCGCCCGGGTGATCACGTTGCTGTCGGGGTGCTTCTCGGCGTCGTCCGCGTGCAGGAGCCCCGCGTCGACCATCTCCTGGACGACGGAATGGTCGACGGTCACCTGGCGGAGACGGCCGTCCTCGAACATGTACACGCGGGAGTCGCCCACGTTGAAGACCGTGAAGTCGACCTCGGCGCCTTCTCCCTCTCGTGAGAGGAACGCCCCGGTGGCCGTCGTGCCGACCCCGAGCTCGGTGTCGGCCGCCGCCACCGCGATGTCCTCCGTGGCCACGCGGAGGGCCGTCTCGACGTCGTCCGTGGTGGCGAACGGGCGTGACGCGATCTCGCTCATGCGGCGCACGACCGCGTCGCTCGCCACGTCACCCGCGCTGTGCCCACCCATGCCGTCGGCCACGACGAACAGCGGCGCCTCTGCGAGGTAGCTGTCCTCGTTGTGCGCTCGGCGACGACCCACGTCGGTCACCCCCGCCCAGTCGAAGGTGAGCCCCGGGCCGTCGAGGCCGAGGGCGTGGGCGGTCGTGGGGCGGCCGAGCTCTGTCACAGGAGGGGTTCTTTCGTCGGGATGATGCGCTGGGGAGGCAGGATCTCGAGAAGGTTCCCGTCACCTACGTCCACTATCGTGCCTGCACGGGCGACGAGCGACTCGCCTTGCCGGAGAACGACGGGAACGCGTCCGGGCTCGATCACCCGGGTCCCGTTCGTCGAACGCAGGTCGGTGACGACGACGGTGCCCCCTTGCTGGCGCACGTCGACGTGCGCCCCCGAGACCTCGTGTCGCGGAGACGGCACGGTCACCAACCGTGGCAGGGGTCCAGAGCCCACGCGCGGCCCGGTCGGGCGACGCCCCACGATGACGGGCACGTCGAGCGACAGGTCCTGCCCGGCGACCCTCACCCCGTGGAGGCGCGGGGTGGGTCGGCCCGACGGGTTCGGCTCCCCGCTCGTCGGCGGCCGTGCCGGCGGGGAGACCCGGAGGACCGTGTCGTCCGCGTCCGTCTCGTCGACGCCCGAGGGGCGGGCCGGGCGACCGACGACCGTGTCGTCGATCGAGCCGACTCGGTGCCACGATCCTGGTGACTGTTCGGTGGGCATCTCGTTCCTCTCACCGGGGGCTCTGGCGCGGTTCGGCGACCACGACCTCCACGCTAGCGCCCGGTGACCGGTCCGTTCGGGTGCCGCGTCCACACCCGCGCCCAGGCTGCACCACCGCACGTCTCCTCCCCACGCCGGGTGCGGCAGCCGTCGGTTCACACCCGGCCCGTTCTCCGGCGTCCCGACCGGGCGGCCGCCCTAACGTGACGCCATGACCGACCTCGTCCTCGTACCCCCGCTGCCACCCGGCCGTGCCGACGACGACGAACCGCCGGGGCTCGTCCGACTCGACTCCCCCGTGGGACGAATCGAGATCGTCAGTCGGCACTTCGCCGTCGAGGGCCTCGCGATCGAGCGTGAGGGCGTCCTGCCTCACGACGGTCAACCCGAGCGGCCCGACAACCTGCTCGATGCAGCCCGACGTCAGGTCGACGGCTACTTCGAAGGAGTGCGCACGCGCTTCGATCTTCCGCTCCGCCTGGTCGGTTCGAGCTTCCAGCGCTCGGTCTGGTCTGCGCTGCTCGAGGTCGAGTGGGGACGGGCCACGACCTATGGACGACTCGGCGGGACCTTCGGCAATCCTCGGGCCGGGCGAGCCGTCGGTGGAGCGGTGGCGGCGAATCCGCTCCCCCTGCTCGTCCCGTGCCACCGTGTCCTGGGCCGGACGGGCGGCGTCACCGGCTACACCGTGGGCACAGGGGTCGAGACGAAGAAGTGGCTCCTCCGCCACGAGGGCGTCGCGTTCCGAGAGGGTCCCGTGCCCCTGGACTGAGACAGATCTGAAGGGTCGCCGCCCGCCCGGCGATCAGACGGACGCCTGCAGGACCGACTCCGCCACGAGCACGCTCTCGTCTCCGGGTTCGAGCACGAACCCTCGACCGCGGGCCCACTCCGTCAGGTCGCCGAGGTCGGCCAGGTCCGGACGATCGGCCAGGAGGGCGCGAACGAACAACCCCTTGCTCTTCTTGTTGAAGTGGTTGAGGGCTCGGCGTCGGTCGCCCGCATCCGAGACGACACGGACGTACGTCGACCTCGTCCCCGCCGGCCCCAGACCGACGTATCCCTCGGATCGCAGGTCGACGACGAGTTCGCCGACGCTTGCCAGGACCGCGGACACCGGCCCTCGCCAGAGTTTCTTCAACGACGTCCGGGGAACCCTCGAGTCGTGTGAGAGCCGGTAGGCGGGGATCTCGTCGCCAGCCCGGAGCAAGCCGAACAAGGCCGAATGCACGAGTACGTGCCGGTGAGCCCACGTCCACGCGTCGGCACTCATGCCTGCCACACCGAGAGGGTCGAAGAGGACCCCCGTGTAGCGCGACAGAGCGGGCATCGTGGGCGACACGGTCACGAGCCGGTTGCGCTCGACCTCGTGAGCCTGCGTGGGACCGAGTTTGAGTGCGGCGGCGGCCGCCGCGACGTCGGCCGACATCTCGTCGAGCAAGGCCAAGGAGGCGCGGCGAGGGCCGTCGAGCTCGTCGAACGACAGTGCCGTCACATCGAGCCGCGAACCGACGCTGCCCCCGTCGAGTTTGGTCTCGGACGGGGGCAGCAGGAACAGCATGTCGTTCGGTGGTGCAGACGGGCGGAGCTCAGTTGAGCTGTGCGTTGCGCGCGACGACCGTCACGGTGTCGTTCTCGACGGACAGGAAACCGTCGTCGGCAGTCGCCTCGACGGTGGTGCCGTCGGACAACCGGACCCTGACCTGACCCGAGGCCAGGATGGCGAGGATCGGCTCGTGACCGGGAAGGATTCCGATCTCACCCTCGGCGGTGCGAGCGACGATCGACGACGCCTCGCCCGACCACACTTCGTGGTCGGCCGAGACGACGCTGACAGTGAGAGCAGCCACGATCAGCCGTTCTCCTTCTGGATCTGAGCCCACTTCTCTTCGACGTCCGAGATGGAGCCGACGTTGAAGAATGCCTGCGTGGCCACGTGGTCGAATTCGCCGTCGGCGATCGCGGTGAAGGACTCGATGGTGTCCTTCAGCGGGACGGTCGAGCCCTCGACACCGGTGAACTTCTTGGCCATGTAGGTGTTCTGCGAGAGGAACTGCTGGATGCGGCGCGCACGCGACACCGTGATCTTGTCCTCTTCGGAGAGCTCGTCGACACCGAGGATGGCGATGATCTCTTGCAGCTCCTTGTTCTTCTGCAGGATGGCCTTGACCCGGATCGCCGTGTCGTAGTGCGCCTGGCCCAGGTAACGCGGGTCGAGGATGCGGCTGGTCGACGTCAGCGGGTCGATCGCGGGGTAGAGACCCTGCGACGCGATCTCACGCGACAACTCGGTGGTCGCGTCGAGGTGCGCGAACGTCGTCGCGGGAGCCGGGTCGGTGTAGTCGTCGGCAGGCACGTAGATCGCCTGCAGCGAGGTGATCGAGTGACCGCGCGTCGAGGTGATGCGCTCTTGGAGGACACCCATCTCGTCGGCCAGGTTGGGCTGGTAACCCACCGCCGAGGGCATGCGACCCAGAAGGGTCGAGACCTCGGAACCGGCCTGCGTGAAGCGGAAGATGTTGTCGATGAAGAGGAGCACGTCCTGCTTCTGCACGTCGCGGAAGTACTCGGCCATCGTGAGGGCCGACAGCGCGACGCGGAGACGGGTTCCCGGCGGCTCGTCCATCTGGCCGAAGACCAACGCGGTCTTGTCGAACACGCCCGCTTCGTCCATCTCGGCGATGAGGTCGTTGCCCTCGCGGGTACGCTCACCGACGCCGGCGAAGACCGACACACCACCGTGGTCCTGCGCGACACGCTGGATCATCTCCTGGATGAGGACGGTCTTGCCGACACCCGCACCACCGAAGAGACCGATCTTGCCGCCCTGCACGTAAGGCGTGAGGAGGTCGATGGACTTGATGCCCGTCTCGAACAGCTGGGTCTTGGACTCGAGCTGGTCGAACTTCGGGGGCTTGCGGTGGATGGGCCAGCGCTCGGTGATCTCGACCGTCTCGTCACCCTCGAGGTTGAGGATCTCGCCCGTGACGCTGAAGACCTTGCCCTTGGTGACGTCGCCGACGGGCACCGAGATGGGCGCGCCGGTGTCGATGACCTCCTGCCCACGGACGATGCCGTCGGTGGGCTTGAGGGCGATGGCACGGACGAGGTCGTCACCGAGGTGCTGGGCGACCTCGAGCGTGATCTGCGTGGTCGTGTCACCGATGGTGATCTTCGTGGTCAGCGCGTTGTAGACGCCGGGGATGGCATCGTGCGGGAACTCGATGTCGACGACGGGGCCCGTGACCCGGGCGATGCGCCCGACGCCGGGAGCCGACTCGGTCGCGACCGGTGCGGTTGCGGTGTCAGTCATGGCTTCTCTCTCTTCGGATGATGATGCTGTGGTGCAGAGCTCTACTTGGCCGACCCGAGGGCGTCTGCGCCGCCCACGATCTCGGAGATCTGCTGCGTGATCTCGGCCTGACGCGCGTTGTTGGCCAGACGGGTGAAGTCGCGGATGAGGGTGTCGGCGTTGTCGCTGGCAGCCTTCATGGCCTTCTGACGGGCGGCGTGCTCGGAGGCGGCCGACTGCAGCATGGCGTTGAAGATGCGGCTCTCGATGTAGACCGGCAACAGGGCGTCGAGGACCTCGGTCGGATCGGGTTCGAAGTCGTACAGCGGCAGGACCTCGTCCTCTCCGGGCTCTTCGATGCCCTCGACGACCTCGAGGGGAAGCAGACGGACGACCTCGGGAACCTGGCTGACCATGTTCACGAAACGGTTGTAGACGATGTGGATCTCGTCCACGCCGCCCTCGGCCGCCTCGGTGAGGAACTTGGAGACGACGGCGTCGCCGATCTCTTTCGCCGTGACGAACTCGGGCTGGTCCGTGTTGCCCGTCCACACCTGCTCGGCGTCACGACGTCGGAAGGCGAAGTACCCCTGGGCCTTGCGACCCACGAGGTAGTAGACGACCTCTTTGCCCTGGCTCCGCAGCAGCTGCGCGAGCTGCTCGCTCTCTTTCAGCGTGTTCGAGCTGAATGCACCGTTGAGGCCGCGGTCCGACGTGAACACGACGATCGCGGCACGCTCGACCGTCTCGGGCTCGGTGGTCAGCACGTGGTCGACGTCCGAGAACGTCGCCACGGCCGACACCGCGCGGGTGATGGCTCGCGAGTACGGCCCGGAGGCTTTCATCCGGGCCTGCGCCTTCTGGATGCGCGAGGCCGAGATGAGCTCCATCGCGCGAGTGACCTTCTTGGTCGTCTGCGCAGAGCGGATCCTCTGCCGGTAGATCCGGAGTTGGGCTCCCATTACTCTCCTGTTGTCTCGTCAGTCGTGAACGTCGAACGGGCGCGTCAGCGCTTCGTCTTGACGATCTTCTCCTGGTTGACGTCGTCGGCGTCGGTGGCCTCGAACTCTTCACGTCCCACCGAAGCGAGAGGCTTGCCCTCACCGGTCTGGAATTCTTGCTTGAACGAGTCAATGCCGCTCTCGAGAGCCGCGACGATGTCGTCCGACAGCACGTTCTTCTCCCTGAGATCGGACAACACCGACGTGTTCCGACCCATGTAGTCGAGCAACTCGCGCTCGAAACGCAGGATATCGGGCACGGGGACCTCGTCGAGCTTGCCGTTGGTGCCGGCCCAGATCGAGACGACCTGGTCCTCGACCGGGTAGGGCGAGTACTGCGGCTGCTTGAGGAGCTCGGTGAGACGTGCACCACGTGCGAGCTGACGACGGCTCGCGGCGTCGAGGTCGGACGCGAACATCGCGAACGCTTCAAGCGAGCGGTACTGGGCCAGTTCGAGCTTGAGCGTGCCGGAGACCTTCTTGATCGACTTGACCTGGGCGTCACCGCCGACGCGCGACACCGAGATGCCGACGTCGACCGCGGGACGCTGGTTCGCGTTGAAGAGGTCGGACTGCAGGAAGATCTGGCCGTCGGTGATGGAGATCACGTTGGTCGGGATGTACGCCGAGACGTCGTTGGCCTTGGTCTCGATGATGGGCAGACCCGTCATCGAGCCGGCGCCCAGCTCGTCGGACAGCTTCGCGCAACGCTCGAGCAGACGCGAGTGCAGGTAGAAGACGTCACCCGGGTAGGCCTCGCGTCCCGGCGGACGACGAAGGAGGAGCGAGACGGCACGGTAGGCCTCGGCCTGCTTCGACAGGTCGTCGAAGATGATGAGGACGTGCTTACCGCTGTACATCCAGTGCTGACCGATGGCAGACCCGGTGTACGGAGCGAGGTACTTGAAGCCGGCGGGGTCCGAGGCGGGAGCGGCGACGATCGTCGTGTACTCCATGGCTCCGGCCTCTTCGAGGGCACCCTTGACCGAGGCGATCGTGGAGCCCTTCTGGCCGATGGCGACGTAGATGCAGCGGACCTGCTTGTTCTCGTCGCCGGACTCCCAGTTGGCCTTCTGGTTGATGATCGTGTCGATCGCGATGGCCGTCTTGCCGGTCTGGCGGTCGCCGATGATGAGCTGGCGCTGCCCACGACCGACGGGGATCATGGCGTCGATCGCCTTGATCCCGGTCTGCATGGGCTCGTGGACCGACTTGCGCTGCATGACACCGGGGGCCTGGAGTTCGAGGGCACGACGACCCTCGGTGGCGATGTCGCCGAGACCGTCGATGGGTGCGCCCAGCGGGTCGACGACGCGACCCAGGTAGCCGTCGCCGACGGGGACGGAGAGGACCTCACCCGTGCGGGTGACCTCCATGCCCTCTTCGATGCCGGAGAACTCGCCGAGGACGATGGCGCCGATCTCGTCTTCGTCGAGGTTCTGAGCGAGACCCTGCGTGCCGTCCGCGAAGCGGATGAGCTCGTTGGCCATGACGCCGGGGAGCCCCTGGACATGGGCGATGCCGTCGGCTGCGTCCGTGACGTGGCCGACCTCGGTGGTGGAGGCCTTCGAAGGGTCGTACGACGAGACGAAGTCCTTCAGCGCGTCGCGAATCTCATCCGGGCTGATCTTGATGTCTGCCATTGTGATTCCTATTCGTAGCGAGGCTTCGGGAGGCCTCGAGTCTGTGTGTGAGAGCGTGACTAGCCGGCGAGCTGCAGGCGGAGCAGGCTGAGCTTCGTCGCAACGGTGCCGTCGATGACCTCGTCGCCCACCTGGACGCGGAGACCGCCGACGACGGCGGGATCGATGACCTGGTTGATGCGCAGGCTACGCCCGAACTGCTTGGCCAAACCGTGCTGCAGCCGAGTGACGTGGGCGTCGTCGAGGTGGACGGCGCTCGTGACGGTGGCGACGAGCTGATCGGACTGGTCGGCGACGATGTCGGCCGCGTGACGGAGGAGCTCACCGATCCGACGGCCACGGGGCTGCTGCACCAGGTGCATCACGATGGTGACCGTCTGACGACTGGCCTTCCCTCCGAGCAGACGCTCGACGAGGTCCGCCTTGGCGGCGGGATCGCCCAGCTTGGAGCCGAGGGCCAATTCGAGCTGCGAATCCGTACGGACGGCCGCATCGAAGGCGAAGAGCTCGTTCTCGATGCTGCTGTCGGCCGGCGTGGTCGTCGCGATCGCACGGAAGGCGACCTCTTCGATGCCGGCGAGCAGATCGTCGGACGACGACCAGCGGCTGCCGACGACCGAGACGAGCACGGCTCGCGTCGACTCGGAGAACGACCCGAAGAGCCGGTCGAGCAGCTGCTTCTTCGTCGCCACGTCGACAGCGGGGTCGGCGAGATACGACTGCAGCTGAACGGAGCCGCCGATGACCCGACCGGCGTCGAGCAACTGCTCGCCGGTCGTCAGGTCGACCGACCCGCCGAGGTCGGACAAGACCGACCGCGCCGAACCGAGTGCTTCTCGGGACATGGAACCCATCGTCAGTTGCCCGCCTTAGCGTTCTCGTCCGCCTCGAGGTCGGCCAGGAAGCGGTCGACCACGGCCGACGCCTTCGCGTCGTCGCTCAGCGACTCACCGATGACGCCGGAGGCGAGGTCGATGGCCAGCGATCCGACTTCGGACCGGAGCGAGGCCACGGCGGCCTGGCGCTCGGCCTCGATCTGCGCGTGGGCGGAGGCGGTGATGCGGTCGGCCTCGGCCTGCGCCTGCTGCTTGAGCTCGGCGATGATCTCGTTGCCCTCGGCGCGCGCAGCCTCACGGATGCGAGCGGCCTCGGCACGAGCGTCGGCCAGCTGCTTCTTGTATTCGTCGAGGGCCTTGGCAGCCTCGGCCTGTGCGGCCTCGGCGTGCTTGATGCCGCCTTCGATGCGCTCGGCACGCTCGTCGAGGATCCTGCGGAACTTGGGGATCGCGAAGAGCCCGAAGAACGCGGCGATGACCACGAAGACGACCAAGGACCAGAGGATGTCGTAACCAGCGGGGAAGAAGATGGCGGCGCCTTCGGGCGCACCACCCTCGGCCGCGAGGATCGTCTCGATCATCGGTGTGTCGTCCTAACTGATCAGGAGAAGATGAAGCCGGCGGCAAGGCCGATGAAGCCCAGCAGCTCGGTGAACGCGATGCCGAGGAACATCGTGACCTGCAGGCGGCCGGCCAGCTCGGGCTGGCGGGCCATGGCCTCGACGGTCTTGCCCGCGACGATGCCGATACCGATGCCGGGGCCGATCGCAGCGAGGCCGTAGCCGACGGTCGCGATGTTGCCGTTGATCTCAGCGAGGATCGTGGTGGTGTCCACTTGTGTTTCCTTCCGGTTGGGCGATGCACGTCGGATGACGTGCGTCGTCTGTATTTAGTGTTCTTTCGCCGCGGCCTGTTGGATGTAGACCGAGGCGAGGAGCGTGAAGACGTAGGCCTGCAGCACGGCGACGGCCATCTCGACGATGGTCATCACGAAGCCACCGATGAGGGTGAGAGCACCGAAGGCCATGAAGCCCCCGCTCATGCTGAAGAAGAAGAAGTGCGTCGCCGCGAAGCAGAGCACCAGCAAGAGGTGGCCGACCATCATGTTCAACAGGAGTCGGAGGGCCAGGGAGATCGGCCGCACGATGAAGATGTTGATGAACTCGATGGGCGTCAGCAGGATGTACATGACCCACGGCACACCGGGCGGGAAGAGGGCGTTGCGCAGGAACGTCGCGCCACCGGCCTCGCGGAAGCCCGCGTAGATGAACATGATGTAGGCCACGACCGCCAGCAGCAGGGGCATGGCGATGACCGACGTGCCTGCGATGTTGAGGCCGGGGATGATTCCCGTGATGTTCATGGCAAAGATGCCGAAGAACATGGCGGCCAGCAACGGCAGGTATTTGCGTCCGAGCTTCTCGCCGAGGATCTCCTCGACGATCTGGATGCGGACGAAGTCGAGGCCCAGCTCGGCGATGCTCTGCCCGCGGGACGGGATGAGCCGCCCCTTGCGCAGGGCCAGCCAGAACAGCAGCAACATGACGGCGATCGCGAAGAGGCGGACCAGCATGATGCGGTTCAGCTCGAAGGGGGTGCCCTCGAAGAAGATGGCGGGAGGAAAGAACTCGTCAAGAGTCGGGGCATGGAATCCCCCGTCCCCGTGGCCGGCTTCGGCAGCGGAGAGCAGGTTCACAGCGTTCGCTATCAGCGCTATCTCCTGTGTCGGGGCGAGCACCCTGAAGTGTCGCGACGATTGGTGGGGTTTGTCATCCGTGCACGCTGGAGACGCGGCCGGGGAACGTCGTCAACCCTATCAAGGTAATGGTTGCTTCCACGAATCGGTCGAGGTATTTTCACCGTGTGCACGCATGGTCGTCAGTCCTGCGGAGCAGGGGGAAGCGTGGCATCGCTCACGTACGACAGGCGCCCCCGGACGACCACGAGGGCGTCGACTGCCAGCGTGCCGATGATCGAGACCACGAGGGCCAGGAACAACACGACGTCGTCCACGAACGGTTGGTCGCGCAGCAGGACGAGCAAGACGATGAAGATGACCAGCTTGAGGAGCCAGGCACCCATCACGATGCCGAAGAACGCACCGAGGGTGAAGCGGATCGCCACGAGCATGCTCGCGGCCGTAATCGCCGCGAAGAGGATCGCGAGCCCCACCCCCACGAGGGCGCTCCACAGGCCGTCGGTGCCGGCGAAGAGGTAGCCGAGCCCTCCTCCGACCACGGCGATGACGAGGGCGAGTGCGCCCGTGTACTTGAGGATCTGGGTGAAGATCGAGCTGGCGTTCATGGGTGGTCCTTCGGGTTCGTCAGTTCGGGCACCTCGGCCTTGGCCGCGGTGTCGGTGTCGTGCGGGTCGAGGACGTCCGCGGCGGCGTCGAGCGGGTCGAACCGGTCGGACTCCGTCGTCGACAGATCACCCGTGCGGGTCGTCTGGACGGCGATCTCGACCTTCTTGCGACGGCTGAGCGGAGACAACGTGGCGGCGGTGCAGGCGACCAGGCCGACGCCGAGGAAGACGGCGACCAGGTAGGTCGGCTTCACGAAGAGGAACATCAGGCCCCCGACGGCCGCCACGATCGTCCAGGCGTAGAAGATCAGGACGGCCTGGAAGTGCGAGTGTCCCATGTCGAGCAGGCGGTGGTGCAGGTGCTTGCGGTCGGCGGTGAAGGGGGACTTCCCGGCACTGAGTCGGCGGAGGACGGCCAGGCCGAAGTCGAGCAACGGCACGACGAGGATCGCGAAGGGCAGGACGATCGGGATGAACGCCGGCAGGAGTGCCGTCCGGGAGATCCCGGCCGGGTCGATCTGCCCGGTGACCGAGATCGCACTCGTCGCCATGACGAGTCCGGTGAGGAGCGCACCCGCGTCGCCCATGAAGAGCTTGGCCGGGTGCCAGTTCAGCGGAAGGAAGCCGAGGCAGGCCCCGATCAACACGGCGGAGAGGAGGGCGGCGAGGTTGAAGTACTCGGTCTGGCCGATGGTGATCGAGATCACGAAGCTGTAGACGAAGAAGACGCCGTTCGCGATGATCGCGACCCCGGCCACGAGACCGTCGAGTCCGTCGATGAAGTTCACGGCGTTCATGACGAGGACGATCGTGAGGACCGTGAGGACGAGCGACATGTACGGCGAGCCGATGGCCAGGCTGCCCCCGATGGGCAACGAGACGAGTTGGACGCCCTGCCACGCGAGGACTCCCGCGGCGACGATCTGGCCCGCCAGCTTGGTCATCCAGTCGAGGTCGTACAGGTCGTCGACGACTCCGATGACGACGATGATCGTGGCGGCGCCGATGATGGCCAGAGGAGGCCCCGCGTCGGCGAAGACGAGACGGAAGTAGTCGACACCCGAGATCAAGGGGAAGACGAACCACGCCGCGAGCAGCGCGACCACGATGCCGGCCCACATCGCGATTCCCCCGAGACGCGGCGTGGGCGTCTGGTGGACGTCCCGCTCGCGGATCTGGGGATAGAGGCGGTACTTGAGGCCCACCCGCCAGACGACGACGGACAACACGAAGCTGACCCCCGCCGAGATCGCCAGCGCGAGGAGGTAGTACCTCACGCGAGGGCGTCGACCCCGACGACGCGGATGATCTCGGCGTCGGACAGGACGCCGTGGCGCACGATGCGCAACACCCCGTCGGCGCCGCCCGTCGCGTCGACGATCGTCGACCCCGTGTTGGCGCCGGCCCGGTGTTCGTACGTGGCCCCCGCGGGGCCGTCGTCGAGGTACACCGACACGGAGTCGCCGAGCATGCGGCGGGCGTCGCCCGCCGTCTCGGCCGCGGGCTGGCCCGTGAGGTTGGCGCTCGACACCGCGAGCGGGCCGGTCTCTTCGAGCAGCTCGAGGGCGATGCGGTGGCTCGGCACGCGCAGGGCGACGGTGCCGCGCGTCTCGCCGAGATCCCAGCTGAGCGACGCCTGCGCACGGAAGATGACCGTGAGCGGGCCGGGCCAGAACTCGTCGAGCAACGGACGGACGACCTCGGGCACCCGGTCGGTGAGAGCGGCGAGGGTCTCTTGGCCCTTGATCAGCACCGGAGGCGGGGACTGGCGACCACGACCCTTGGCGTCGAGCAGGCGCTGCACGGCGGTCGGGTCGAACGCGTCGGCCGCGACGCCGTACACCGTGTCGGTCGGCAGGACGACGAGCTCGCCTCGACCGATGGCACCGCGCGCCATGCGCATGCCGGCGAGGAGTTCGGAGTCGACGGAGCAGTCGTGAAAAGTGGCCATGACCTGACGATGATAGTGCGACGGACCGGGAGAACCCGGTCAGCGCACCGCCGTCGTGGCCCGGTCGCGGCCGGTGAGGTCGGGATGCGTGGCCGGGGAGCGCCAACCGTCGACCGTCAGGAGGTCGCGGATGGCGCCTCCTTGGAGCTCGCCGTGCTCGATGACGAGCGCTCCGCCCGGGCGCAGCAGCCGCCGGGCCGTGAGGGACAGTGCGCGGACCAGGTCGAGGCCGTCCTCACCGCCGTAGAGGGCGAGCGCAGGATCGTGGAGTCTCACCTCGGGGTCGCGCGGGACCATGCCGACGGGCACGTACGGCGGGTTCGACACCACCACCGAGACCGTGCCGTCGAGTTCGGGCAGGGCGTCGGCGAGGTCGCCCTCGACGAGGCGCACGTTGTCGACCCCCACCGCGTCGATGTTGCGACGGGTCCAGACGGCCGCCTCGGGAGACAGCTCGACGGCGACGACCGTGGCCGTCGGCACCTCGGAGGCCATCGCCAGGGCCAGGGCGCCGCTCCCGGTCCCGAGGTCGACGGCGACGGGTGACGCGTCCGCCCTGGAGCGCAGGGCGTCGATCGCCAACTGGGCGACGCCTTCGGTCTCGGGTCGCGGGACGAAGACACCCGGCCCCACGCGCAACTCGAGGTGGCGGAACGACGCCCGCCCCGTGATGTGCTGCAGGGGCTCGCGGGAGGCGCGGCGCGTGATCGCGGCGACCAGCGCCTCCTGCTCGTCCGGCGTCAACGACGCGGCCGTGACGGCCCTCGCCCGCACGGCTCCCCTGGTCAGGCCCGTGACGTGGCCGAGCAGGAGTTCGGCGTCGACGTCGGGCGACGGCACCCCGGCGTCGACGAGGACGGTCGACGCGACCCGGAGGGCCACGTCGACCGTCGTCACGCCGTCGAAGGCCGTGGCGATCGCATTGGTCACGACGCGGTGTCACCGATCTCGGCGAGACGTGCCTCTTCGTCGGCCTGGATGCACGACTCGACGACCGCGTCGAGCGCACCGTCCATGACGGCGTCGAGGTTGTACGCCTTGTAGCCGGTGCGGTGGTCGGCGATGCGGTTCTCGGGGAAGTTGTAGGTGCGGATGCGTTCCGACCGGTCCATGCCCCGGATCTGGCTCTTGCGGGCGTCCGACGCGATGGCCGCCTGCTCTTCTTGCTGACGGGCGAGGATGCGGGCCCGCAGGACGCGCATGCCCGCCTCGCGGTTCTGCAGCTGGCTCTTCTCGTTCTGCATCGCGACCACGATGCCCGTGGGCAGGTGGGTGATGCGGACGGCGGAGTCGGTCGTGTTGACCGACTGGCCGCCGGGGCCGCTCGACCGGTAGACGTCGATCTTGAGGTCGTTCTGGTTGATGTCGACCTCTTCGGGCTCGTCGACCTCGGGGAACACGAGCACGCCCGTGGTCGAGGTGTGGATTCGGCCCTGCGACTCGGTCGCCGGCACCCGCTGCACGCGGTGGACGCCACCCTCGTACTTGAGGTGCGCCCAGACGCCCTGCGAGGGGTCGGACGCGTTCGACTTGAACGCGACCTGCACGTTCTTGTAGCCACCGAGGTCGGAGTCGTCGCTCGCGATCATCTCGGACTTCCAGCCCTTCGACTCGGCGTAGTGCAGGTACATGCGCAGCAGGTCGGCCGCGAACAGGGCGCTCTCGGCCCCGCCCTCGCCGCCCTTGATCTCCATGATGACGTCGCGCCCGTCGTCCGGGTCGCGCGGGATCAGGAGGCGCCGCAAGCGCTCCTGGGACTCGTCGAGCGCCTGCTCGAGGACGGGCACCTCGTCGGCGAACGCCTCGTCCTCCTTCGCGAGTTCGCGCGCGGCCTCGAGGTCTTCAGCCGCCTGCTGCCACGTCGAGTGAGCAGCCACGATGCGGCTGAGCTCGGCGTAGCGGCGGTTGATCTTCTTGGCGCGTGCGGCGTCGGCGTGGACCGCCGGATCGCTGAGCTGCGTCTGCAGGTCGTCGTGCTCGGCCAGCAGCACGGCCACCGACTCGAACACGCTCAGTGCTCCTTGTGGCCGGAGTCGTGTCCGTTCGACGCGGGGACCGACTTCTGGACCTGGACGAGGAACTCGACGTTCGACTGCGTCTCGCGCAGGTTGCGCAGGACGATCTCGAGGGCCTGCTGCTGGTCGAGCCCGGCCAGGGCGCGGCGCAGACGCCAGGTGATCTTGACCTCGTCGGGGCTGAGCAGCATCTCTTCACGTCGCGTGCCCGAGGCGTTGACGTCGACCGCGGGGAAGATGCGCTTGTCGGCCAGGTGGCGCGACAGGCGGAGCTCCATGTTGCCGGTGCCCTTGAACTCCTCGAAGATGACCTCGTCCATCTTCGAACCGGTCTCGACGAGCGCGGTCGCGAGGATGGTGAGCGAGCCACCGTTCTCGATGTTGCGCGCGGCACCGAAGAAGCGCTTGGGCGGGTACAGGGCCGACGAGTCGACGCCACCCGAGAGGATGCGGCCCGACGCGGGTGCGGCCAGGTTGTACGCACGGCCGAGACGCGTGATCGAGTCGAGCAGCACGACGACGTCGTGGCCCAGCTCGACGAGGCGCTTGGCGCGCTCGATGGCCAGCTCGGCGACGGTGGTGTGGTCCTCCGCCGGACGGTCGAACGTCGAGGCGATGACCTCGCCCTTGACCGTCCGCTGCATGTCGGTGACCTCTTCGGGGCGCTCGTCGACGAGCACGACCATGAGGTGGACCTCGGGGTTGTTGATCGCGATGGCGTTGGCGATCGACTGCAGCACGAGCGTCTTGCCCGCCTTCGGCGGCGAGACGATCAGACCACGCTGCCCCTTGCCGATCGGCGACACGAGGTCGATGATCCGGGTCGAGAGCTTCTGGGGCTCGGTCTCGAGACGGAGGCGCTCCTGCGGGTAGAGCGGGGTCAGCTTGCTGAACTCGACGCGCTTGGCGGCCTCGTCGACGGGCTGACCGTTGATCGAGTCGATCCTGACGATTGCGTTGTACTTCTGGCGCCCCTGGCCCTGGTCGCCCTCGCGGGGCTGACGGATGGCGCCGACGACCGCGTCGCCCTTGCGCAGGTGGTACTTCTTGACCTGACCGAGCGAGACGTAGACGTCGCTGGCACCGGGCAGGTAGCCCGTGGTGCGCACGAAGGCGTAGTTCTCGAGCACGTCGAGGATGCCCGCGACGGGGATGAGGACGTCGTCCTCGCCGATCTCGGGCTCGACGTCGTCGTTCTGCGCCCCACGACCGCGCTTGCGGTCCCTCTGACGACCACGGCCGTGTCGGCCGCCCTCGTCGTTCTGACCGCCGGACTGGGGGCCGTTGCCGGACTGCTCGCCGCGGGCGGCGTCGTTCTTCTCGCCGGCTTCGCGCTGGGCCTGCTGCTCGGCCCTCTGGTCCGCGCGCTGCTGGTCGCCGCGCTGCTGGCCGTTCTGGGGGGCATCGGCCTTCTGGCCACCGTTCTGCGGAGCGTCGGCCTTCTGGCCACCGTTCTGCTGGTTGCCGTTCTGCTGGCCACCGTTCTGGTCGGCCTGGGTCTGCTGCTGACCGCCCTTGCCGCGGTTGCGGTTGCGGCTCCGGCGGCCCCCACCCTGCTGGCCACCGTTCTGCTGGTCGCCGCCCTGCTGGTCGGACTGGCCCTGCTGGTCGGACTGGCCTTGCTGGTCGGACTGGCCCTGGTCGGACTGGCCCTGCGCTTCGGAACCGGCCCCGTCGGAGGGCGCGGACGGGGAGGTCTCGAGGGAAGCCGAGCCGTCGGCGGCCGGGGACTCGACCGACGCACCGGGCTGCGCCGCGTCGGCGGCGACGGACGCGTCGGAGGCGCGGCGCGAGCCGCGACGACGCGACGGGCGCTCGGAGGCGGCCTTCTCGGTCGGAGCCTGCTCGGTCGAACCCTGCTCGGCGTCGGCGACCTCGACGGCCACGGCCTCGGTGGCGGGCACCTCGACGAGAGGAGTGACACCGGTCTCGCCGGCGTTGACGTGGGCGCCGGCGGCCCGGGACTCGGGAGCCCCGGCGGCCGACGTGGCGCGGCGCGAGCCCCGGCGGGCACGGGTCGGTGCCTCGGTCGGCTCGGTGGGCTCGGTGCCCGTCTCGACGACGGGGGCCTCGGCACCCTCGGCGACGGCGGTCTCGACGGAGGCCTGGACACCGGCGTCGACGACTCCGTCGAGCGTCGGCTGGGGCGCGACCTCGGCGGCCGCCCCCTCGCCCTGCTTCGCCGCGATGGCGGCCACGAGGTCGCCCTTGCGCAGCTTGGAGATGCCGCTGATGCCCAGCGACGAGGCGAGGGCCTGCAGCTGGGGCAGGCGCATGGCGGTGAGTTCGGGCGTGGACGGCGCAGCGGCGCCGTTCTGTACGTCAGTCACGAGTGATGGGTTCCTTTCGCTCCCCCGCGTTGATCGGCGGGGCAGAGCTGGTCACACCTCGTGGACTCTCACCTGCACTGAACGGGTTCGCCCCGAGGGGGCGACCCTGTGCCGGCTCTGCCCTGAACGAGCAGCTGCCCGGGATGAGCAGGAGGCCTGGGAGGTGCGGTGCGCGCCGACCAGATCGGCAGACGAACACTGCTAGATGTGCACTACGGGATGTGCGACCCGGGGACTCGAAGACTTGTGACCCCACGCGGTAATCCCCGCGAAGAACTGCGGGGACGATGCTAGATGCCCAGGAAATCTGAGTTTTCTACCGGGTGCGGCACCACTGTAGCACCTTTGAGATCGACGGCCAGCATCAACGGACGCCACGCCGAGACGGCGTGTTCGCGCACCAGTTCGGCGGCGAACAAGCGCTGTGCCGGGTCGCTGCCGAGGACCAGGAGGGAGGGGCCGGCCCCCGACACGACGGCCGCGAGACCGGCGTCGCGCAGCATGCGGATGAGGGCGTCGGTCTCGGGCATGGCACTGGCGCGATAGCTCTGGTGCAGGCGGTCCTCGGTCGCCGCGAGCAACAACTCTGGACTCTGCACGAGGGCCGCCACCAGCAGAGCGGACCGCGACACGTTGAACGTGGCGTCCTCGTGCGGAACGGAGGCGGGCTGCAGGCTCCGCGCCAGCTTCGTCGAGAGCGTCGATTCGGGCACGAACACGACGGGCGACACGCCTCGGTGCACGAGCAGTCGCTTGTGGGACGGACCGTGCGAGTTCATCCAGGCGATCGTGAGGCCGCCGAACAGCGCGGGTGCCACGTTGTCGGGGTGACCCTCCATCTCGGTCGCCAGGGCGAGCAGAGCCGCGGAGTCGAGTTCGACCGTGCCCTCGAGCAGTCCCTTGGCGGCCATGATGCCCGAGACGATCGCGGCTGCGGACGACCCGAGTCCCCGGCCGTGCGGGATCGCGTTGCGGGCCCGGAGCCGCAGCCCCGGCAGAGGGACGTCGACCGACGCGAAGGCCGCGGCGACGGCCTGGACGACGAGGTTCGAGCCGTCGGTGGGCACCTGACCGGCCCCGACGCCCGTGACCTCGACCGAGACCCCGGGCTCACGGGTCGCCGTGACCTCGAGCTCGTCGTAGAGCGACAGCGCGAGCCCCAGCGTGTCGAAGCCGGGACCGAGGTTGGCCGAGGTCGCGGGGACCTTGACCAGCACCGAACGCCCGACGACCCCGGGGGTCATGCAGAGGCCGGCGCGAGACCGAGCACCTCGGCCACCCGGGCCGTGTCGCTCGCGACCACGGTCGGTTGCACGTCGCTGCCGTCGGCGCGCCGCAGGGCCCATTGGGGGTCCTTCAGTCCGTGGCCCGTGACGGTGAGCACGACGGTGGCCCCGGCGGGGATGACCCCGGCGTCCGCCCGCTCGAGCAGACCCGCCACGCTGATGGCCGACGCGGGCTCGACGAAGATGCCGACCTCGGCCGAGAGGATCTTCTGCGCGGCGAGGATCGCTTCGTCGGTGATGGCCCCGAACCAGCCGTCGGTCAGGTCGCGCGCCTCGAGGGCGAGCTGCCACGAGGCGGGGTTGCCGATGCGGATCGCGCTGGCGATGGTCTCGGGAGCCTTGACCACCTCACCGGCGACGATCGGCGCCGAGCCGGCGGCCTGGAACCCGAACATGCGCGGCAGCTTGGTGGCGCGGCCGATCTCGAGGTCTTCACGGTAGCCGCGCGTGTAGGCCGTGTAGTTGCCGGCGTTGCCGACCGGGATGAAGTGGAAGTCGGGGGCGTCGCCGAGCACGTCGACGACCTCGAACGCCCCGGTCTTCTGGCCCTCGATGCGGTCGTTGTTGACCGAGTTGACGAGGTGCACCGGGTAGTTGGCGGCGAGGTCGCGTGCGATGTCGAGGCAGTCGTCGAAGTTGCCCTGGATCTGCAGCAGCTGACCGTCGTGCGCGACGGCCTGGCTCAGCTTGCCCATGGCGATCTTACCCTCGGGGACGAGCACGGCGGCCGTGATGCCGGCGTGGGCGGCGTAGGCGGCGGCCGAGGCGGACGTGTTGCCGGTCGACGCACAGATGACGGCCTTGGCTCCGTGCTCGACGGCCTTCGAGATCGCCATCGTCATGCCGCGGTCCTTGAAGGAACCGGTCGGGTTCATGCCCTCGTACTTGACGTAGACCTTCGCGCCCGTGCGGTTCGACAGGGCCGGAGCCGGGATGAGCGGCGTTCCGCCCTCGCCGAGGGTGACGATCGGGGTGGCGTCGGTGACGTCGAGACGGTCGGCGTATTCGCGCAGGACACCCTGCCACTGGTGGGCCATCAGGCTCCTTCGACTCTCAGCACGCTCGTGACGGAGTTCACGACCGTGGCGTTCTTCAGGGCGGTCACCGTGGCGGCGAGGTCGGACTCGCGCGCCCGGTGGGTGCCGATGATCAGCGTAGCGGTGGCCACGGCGTCGCCCTCGCCCGTGACGCCCGGCGTCGCGCCCGACGTCTGTTCGACGTTGTGGACGCTCACGCCGTGGTCGCTGAGCACCCCGGCGACCTCGGCGAGGACCCCCGGCTGGTCCGCCACGTCGAGCGTGATCTGGTACCGCGTGGACACGCGACCGATCGGCAGGACGGGCAGGTTCGCGTGGGTGGACTCGGCGACGCCGGGACCGCCGATGACGTGGCGTCGGGCGGCCGAGACGAGGTCGCCCAGCACGGCGGACGCCGTCTCGACTCCCCCGGCGCCGGCGCCGTAGAACATGAGGTCTCCGGCCGACTCGGCCTCGACGAAGACGGCGTTCTTCGCACCGTGCACGGCCGCGAGCGGGTGGCTCAGCGGGACGAGCGCCGGGTAGACGCGTGCGCTGACGCCCTCGACGCCGTCGTCGTCGACCAGGCGCTCGCAGATCGCCAGGATCTTCACGACGTACCCGGCCTTGCGAGCCGCGACCACCTGGTCGTGCGTGACGGACGTGATGCCTTCGCGGTGCACGGCGGAGAGGGGCACGGCCGTGTGGAAGGCGAGGCCGGCCAGGATGGCCGCCTTCTGCGCCGCGTCGTAGCCCTCGATGTCGGCCGTGGGGTCCGCCTCGGCGTAGCCCAGGGCCGTGGCCGTCGCCAGGGCGTCCTCGAGGCTCGAGCCGTCGGTGTCCATGCGGTCGAGGATGAAGTTCGTCGTGCCGTTGACGATGCCCATGATGCGTTGGACGCGGTCGCCGGCGAGGCTGTCGCGCAACGGGCGGATGATCGGGATGGCACCGGCCACGGCGGCCTCGTAGTACACCTGCGCGCCCACCTGCTCGGCGGCGTCGAACAGCTCGGGACCGTGGCTCGCGAGCAGGGCCTTGTTGCCCGTGATGACGTCGGCCCCCGAGTTGAGCGCCTGCAGCACGTAGCTGCGGGCCGGCTCGAGTCCGCCGATCAACTCGACGACGATGTCGGCGCCGACGATCAGCGACTCGACGTCGGTCGTGAACAGCTCGCGCGGCAGGTCGACGTCGCGCGGCGCGTCGACGTCGCGCACCCCGATGCCGACCAGCTCGAGCCCGGCACCTGCGCGCCCGGCGAAGTCGTCGCCCTGCTCGAGCAGCAACCGCGCCACCTGCGACCCCACGGAGCCGGCGCCCAGCAGGGCGACCCTCACGTTGCGGTATTCGATCATGTCAGTCCGTTCTCGGGTGCTTCGTCGGCGGGGTGCGGTGCTCGCACGAGGTGAGGAGGCGCGGATCGCTCAGTCGAGGCCGGCGTCGCGGGCCAGCAGGTCGGCTTCGCTCTCGCCCCGCACGATCACGCGTGCCCGGCCGTCGCGCACGGCCACGACGGGCGGACGCCCGACGTGGTTGTAGTTGCTGGCGAGGCTGTGGCAGTAGGCCCCGGTGGCGGGCACCGCGAGCAGGTCGCCGGGGACGACGTCGCCGGGGAGGTAGTCGGCGAGCACGACGACGTCGCCGCTCTCGCAGTGCTTTCCGGCGACCCGCACGAGGGCGGGCGGGGCCGAGGAGGTGCGGTTCGCGATGCGCACGGAGTAGTCCGCCGCGTAGAGGGCCGTCCTCGCGTTGTCGCTCATCCCGCCGTCGACGCTGACGTAGCGGCGCACCGCGTTGCCCTCGTCGATCGCGACCGAGACGTCCTTGATCGTGCCGACCTCGTAGAGCGTCGTGCCGGCCGGGCCGACGATGACGCGTCCGGGCTCGACCGCGAGGAGCGGCACGTCGACGCCGAGGCGGAGGCATTCCGCCTGGACGATGTCGGCCAGGGCGACGGCGAGGTCGTCGAGGGGACGGGCGTCGTCGGCGCTCGTGTACGCGATGCCGAAGCCCCCGCCGAGGTTGAGCTCGGGCACCGGGCCGGACGCCAGCAGGTCGGCGTGCACGGCGAGCAGGCGGCGGGCGGCCTCCGCGAAGCCGTCCGAGCCGAAGATCTGCGAGCCGATGTGCGAGTGCAGGCCGACGAACTCGAGCGACGGCTGCCGGCGGATCGAGTCGACGATGTCGGCGGTCTCGGAGAGCGGGACGCCGAACTTCTGGTCTTCGCGGGCGGTGGCGAGGTACTCGTGCGTGGAGGCGTGGACCCCCGAGTTGACCCGCAGACGCACCCGCTGGACGCGTCCGTGCCGTTCGGCCGCCGCGGCGACCCGTCCGACCTCGGCGGCGTTGTCGAGCACGACGGTGCCGATGCCGGCCTCGACCGTGCGGTCGATCTCGGCGAGCGACTTGTTGTTGCCGTGGAACCCCATGCGGGCGGGGTCGACCCCGGCGGCCCGGGCCACGGCGAACTCGCCGCCGGTGCAGACGTCGACGGCCATGCCCGCCTCGGCCACCCAGCGGGCGACCTCGGCGGAGAGGAACGCCTTGGCGGCGTAGTAGACCGTCGCCGTCGTGCCGATGCGGGCCGCCTCGCGCTCGAACGAGCGGACGGCCTCGACCGCGCGGGCACGGGCGTCGTCCTCGTCGAGGACGTACAGCGGCGTGCCGTACGACGCCACGAGGTCGGAGACGGTGACGCCGCCGAGCACGAGTTCGCCGTCGGAGGACCGCTGGGCCGTGGCCGACCAGACGGCCGGGTCGAGGGCGTCGGCATCGGTCGGCTCGTGGAGCCAGGCGGGGGCCAGGGGGTTCGGGGACACGCGGACCTCGGGGGTTCGAAGGACGGGGAACGACATCAGAGCCTACCGACCGCCGAGGTGCGTGACGGCCAGGGTCGGGGCGACCTCGTCGCCACACCGGAGGTCAGGAGCAGGACCCCTTGGTGCCGATGCCGCTCGACGAGATCGGCAGGCCCGGCGACGTGACGTCGAGGGTCGCCGCCGACGGCGTGACGTCCACGGCGGTGAGGGTGGTGCCCTGGGGCAGGTACTGCGCGGCGCACACGTCGAAGGCGTAGCCGCCGATGAAGGGGGCGAGGTCGAGCGACACCGACGTGTCCCGCAGCGACGCCGTGGTCGGGGTGAGCGAGATGACCCGGCCCTCGCTCGTGATCGAGGGGGTCGCGACGACGTCCACGGGGACGACCGTGTTCACGATCGGGATGGTGAAGTCGCGGGCGTAGGTGACCTGTCCGTCGCCGAAGGAGATCGCTCCGCCGCTCTCCTGCACGGCCGCGAGCCCGTTGACGGTCGCCGCGTCGGCGGTGACCGTGCCGGTGATGGCCCCGGTCGATCCGCTCAGGTCGGTCGGCACGTCGCGGACGTCGAAGTCGAACGACAGGCCATCCGAGGACCCGGCGGACGAGATGGTGGCCTGCTCGATGGTGCCCTGCACCAGCTGCCAGAGCATCGAGAATCCGCCGATCTGCACGTCGACGGGACCGGCCGCGTCGCCGAGTTGCTGCGAGATCTGCTTCACGGCCTGGTCCTCGGCGACCGTCCGCACGACGAGGTCGGCGACCACGGCCAGGATCCCCAGCACGACCACGATCCCGAGCAGGACGAAGACGAAGATGCCGAAGCCCCGGCCACGGCGACGGGCGACGGGCTTGGCCTCGAAGAAGTCGGAGTCGATGTCGCTCATCGGGCCATCTTGTCAGCCGGGTGGCGAGGGACGCTCACGCCGCGCCTCCTGCGGTCGAGAGCGAGGAGGCGCGGCGCGCGCGGTCACATGCGGTCGGGTGCCGAGACGCCCAGCAGTCCGAGCCCGTTGCGGATGACCTGACCCGCCGCGTCGTTGAGCCACAGGCGGGTGCGGTGCAGGTCGGTGACCTCGTCGTCGCCGAGCGGCGTGACGCGGCACGTGTCGTACCAGCGGTGGTAGGTGCCGGCGAGTTCTTCGACGTAGCGGGCGACGCGGTGCGGCTCGCGCAACTCGGCGGCCTGGACGACGACGCGGGGCAGCTCGGACAGGGCGCCGAGCAGGGCGCTCTCGGTCTCGTGCGTGAGCAGCGACGCGTCGAACGCGTCCCGCGTCACGCCGGCGGCCTCGGCGTTGCGCGCGACCGCACGGGTGCGCGCGTGGGCGTACTGGACGTAGAAGACGGGGTTGTCGTTGCTGCGCTTCGTGAGCAGGTCGAGGTCGATGTCGATCGAGCTGTTCACCGGGCTGCGGACCAGCGAGTACCTGCCGGCGTCGACGCCGACGGCGTCCACGAGGTCCTCCATCGTGACGACGGTGCCCGCACGCTTGGACATGCGCATCGGCTCGCCGTCGCGCAGCAGGTTGACCATCTGGCCGATGAGGATCTCGAGGTTGACGCCCGGCTCGTCGCCGAACGCCGCGCACATCGCCATCATGCGACCGACGTAGCCGTGGTGGTCGGCGCCGAGCATGATGAGGTTGCGTTCGAAGCCACGTTCGCGCTTGTCGAGGTAGTACGCCAGGTCGCCGGCGATGTAGGCGGCCTCGCCGTCGCTCTTGACGATGACGCGGTCGCGGTCGTCACCGAAGTCGGTGGTGCGCAGCCAGGTGGCGCCCTCGGACTCGTAGACGTGCCCGAGCTCGCGGAGCCGGGCGATGGCGCGCTCGACGGCCTGGGATTCGTGCAGCTCGTTCTCGTGGAAGTACACGTCGAAGTCGACGCCGAAGTCGTGCAGCGACGACTTGATGTCGGCGAACATGAAGTCGACGCCGGCGGCGCGGAAGACCTCTTGCGCCTCGTCACGCGGCAGGGCGGCGGCGTCCACGCCGGTCGAGGCCACGACGCGCTCGACGATGTCGCCGATGTACTGCCCGCCGTAGCCGTCGTCGGGGGTGGGTTCGCCGAGCGCGCTGGCCAGGAGGCTGCGGGCGAAACGGTCGATCTGCCCGCCGTGGTCGTTGAAGTAGTACTCGCGGGTGACGAGCGCGCCCTGCGCCTGGAACACGCGGGCGAGGCTGTCGCCGACCGCTGCCCAGCGCACGCCGCCGAGGTGGATCGGGCCGGTGGGGTTCGCCGAGACGAACTCGAGGTCGATGGTGACGCCCCGGTAGTAGTCGCCGCGACCGTAGGACTCGCCCTGCTCGACGATCGAGCGCGCGAGGAGGCCCGCGGCCGCGGCGTCGAGGCGGATGTTGATGAACCCGGGGCCCGCGACGTCGACGTCGGCGACCCCGTCGACCTCGGCCAGGTCGGCCGCGATGTCGGTGGCGAGCTCACGGGGGTTCGTGCCGACGCGCTTGGCGAACTTCATGGCCACGTTCGACGCCCAGTCGCCGTGCTCGCGGTTCTTCGGACGCTCGAGCGCCACGTCGCCCTCGGTCACCGCCACGTCGACGGTGCCTCGGCGTTCGAGGACGCCCTGGACGACGGCGAGCAGGGACGTGGAGAGTTCGGCGGGAGTCACGAGGGTCGATCTTACCGGGAGGCACGGAGACGACGGCGAGCCCGCCGTCGGTGATGATGGAGGGATGAGCCCCGCCTCGACCCGCTCCCCCGTCGTCCTGCGCACCCTCGTCGTGACGGGTGCCCTCGCCCTGACGCTGACCGCCTGCACGGCACCGTCGCAGGCCGCGCCGAGCGCGACCCCGACCTCGGGCGAGGAGTCGCCCTCCACCCCCGTCGCCACGCCGACGGCGGCGGCCACGCCCGAGCTCGTGAGCACGCCGTTCGACGTCGACTGCGGCGAGCTGCTCGATCCCGGCTCGCTCGCGGCCTGGTACCCGGGGATGACGGCCGTCGCCGACGACGAGGCGAGCGGCGACGCGAGCCGCGACGGCGAGGCCCTGCAGCAGGTCGCCGACGCGGACGGCACGACGTGCACGTGGCAGGACTCCAGCGGCTCCACCGTCACGGTCGGTGTCGCGCACTTCGACGCGGACAGCCTCGACGAGCTGGCCAACGATCTCGTCGCGACCAGCAACTCGGTGCCGACCTTCGGCGTCGAGGGCTACTTCGACACCCCCGGTGAGATCGGCACGGCCGAGGCGTTCTCGTCGCCGGCGTTCGTCGTCGCCCGTTCGACGACCTTCCTCGAGCCCGGCGACGCGGAGCCGGTCGTGTCGGCCGTGCTGTCGGCGCTGAAGCAGGTCGACTGAGACCGAGGGCGGGAGGCGCGCTCGGGTGAGGGGCGCGGCCTAGGCGACCAGCGCCTCCTGGTCCGTTCGCGAGGCGACGGACGCGGCGAGGCGCCCCGCCTCGACGGAGGCGCCCAAGGACGCCAACAGTGCCTCGAGCTGGCCGACCGGGGCTCCTCTGTCTTCGGGGTGCCACTGCACGCCGACGACCGGGGCCGAGTCGTGCTCGACGGCCTCGACGGTGCCGTCGGAGGCGCGGCCGACGACGCGCAGGCCCTGGCCCAGGCGGCCGACGGCCTGGTGGTGCGCGCTCTGGACGACGGGCTCGGTGCCGAGGGCCCGGGCGAGGCGACTACCGGGCTCGAGCCCGACGGCGTGCGGGTGCATGAGCTGGTCGACCGGCGCGTCGGGGGTGCGGTGCACCCCGTCGTGGTCGTCCAGGTGTTGCACGAGGTCTCCGCCGAGGGCGACGTTGATCACCTGGTGGCCGCGGCAGATACCCAGCAGCGGAGTGCGGCGGGCGACGGCGCGGCGCACGACGGCGAGCTGGGCCTCGTCGGCAACGGGGTCGTGGCGACCCTCCCCCGGGTAGCCGGTCGCGCCTCCGTAGAGACGGGGAGAGAGGTCCTCGCCACCGAGGACGACGATCGCGTCGGCGTCGGTGGTCACGCGCAGCAGCTCGTCGGTGCCGAGGTCGCCCGCGGCGAAGCGCGTCGCCTGCCAGCCCGCGGCCTCGGCGGTCGCGCGGACACGGGAGTTCATGTCGTCGACGTAGGCGTGGTACTCGGGGGCGTGCGGCCGGTGCCGGGTGACCTCGACCACGGCGAGACGCATCGAGGCGACGGCGGGGTCGCTCGGGCGGGTCGACGGGGCGGCGTACGAGGTCATGGCTCCATGCTGCCGTCGCGACGGGCGCCCTGCCAGGTGCGTGTCGTCGCGTTACGCCGCTGCGGCGGCAGCGGTCGCGCCGCCGGCTCCCTCAGGGGTGGTCAGGGCCACAAGGAGGCGCGGGTCCAGCCGTCGCCGTCGCGGTCGTACCGCAGGCGCACCTGGTCGCGGCCCGTGGTGGCCTGCCAGAACTCGATCGAGGTGGGGTCGACCCGCCAGGCCGTCCAGTCGTCGGGGACGAAGGTGTCGTCGGACTCGATCGTGGCCTTGGCCTCGGCGAGGCGACGCCGCGTCTCGGCCTCGTCGGTGATCGGGCTGCTCTGCGGCTGCGTCATCGCGACGGCGCGCGAGTCGGGGTGGCGAGCGGTGAAGTCCTTCTCGCTGACGTCGCGCGGACCGGGCGTCGCCCGGCCGAGCACGCGGACCTGGCGGCCCTGCTCGCGCCAGTACAGGGTGAGCGCCACCCGGGGGTTCTCGGCGATCTGCCGTCCCTTCGGGCTGATCGACGAGGTCGCGAACCAGAGGGCACCGTCGTCGACGTCCTTGAGGAGCAGGGTGCGGGCCGTGACGTCGCCGTCGGACGACGAGGTCGAGATCACCATGGCGTGCGGCTGGGCGACGTCCTGGTCGACGGCCTCGACGAGCCACGCGACGAACTGGTCGACCGCGTCGTCGGCCACGTCGTCGACGTCGAAGGTGGGCAACTCGGGGTGGAAGACCTTGGCGGAGCGGAGACGCTCACGCAGCGTCGGACCCTCGGGGTCGGTGCGGTCGGAACGGGTGCCGGAGTCGGCTCGGTCGGTGCGGGTGTCGTCGGTCACTCCCCCACGATGCACCTCCTGCGGCGGGGCCGTCCCAGGCCGGACCGATTCGCTGCTAACCTGGACGACGTTCCCGGGCCCCCATAGCTCAGGGGATAGAGCACTGCCCTCCGGAGGCAGGGGCGGCAGTTCGAATCTGCCTGGGGGCACCACTTCTTCTCTCGAAGCCCCTCTCGATGCGACGGCCTTCCGGTGCCGCGGTCGAACGGAGCCGGCAGGTCAGTCGGACTGCTGGCGGCGGGCGCGGACGGCGTCGTCGCGGTCGAGCTCGCGACGCAGGACGCGTTCGGGGACGGCGACGTGCTCGGCGGCCTCGCGCATGCTCGCTCCCCCGGCCCGCAACTGACGGGCCGCGTCGAGGCGGCGTCTCGAGACGGGGGGCTTCGGGGTCTGCGCCACCCGCGCCTCCTGCCGTTTGCGGGTCTCGGCACGGTGCAGCTCACCGCCGACCTGCTCGTCGAAGCGGGCCAGGGCTGCGGTGACGCGGAAGAAGAAGCGGCCGTAGGCGTTGAGCTCGTCGATCTGCTCGTCGATGGAGCGGAAGGCGACGCCCAGGGCGTCGAGGGTCGCCATCACCCCCACCAGCTCGGCCACCGAGCGGCCGATCCGGTCGACGTTCGTCACGACGAAGACGTCGCCTTCCCGCAGGCTGCCGATCGCCTTGGCGAACTCGGGGCGGGACTGCCTGGTGCCGGTGGCGTGGTCCACGAAGACCCGTTCGCACCCGCCCGCCCGCAGGCGTTCCGCCTGACGATCGGACGACGGGTCGTCTCGCGAGATGCGGGCGTACCCGACGACGGTCACGGTGGGCCTTCCGGCGAGGCGAGGGTGGACAGAGAGGTGAGGCCCCGCCGACGGCGAGGCCTCGAGGACGTCCGCCCGGAGGCGCGCGTCAGTGGTGGGTCGAACTCAACTGTAGGTGAGCGCGATCACCGCGACGTCGAGCGTGCGATACGAACCCTCACGCCGGACGGCGGTGCGGACGCGCCCCCGCAACACCTCGAACAACCCGTCGGACTCGTGCACGAACCCGATCACCCCGGCGGTCGGCGTCGACACGCGGTGGAATCCGTCACCCAGGGGGACGACCTCCGCTCGGGACGTGCGCTCCAAGACAGCACCCATGATGTCTCCTTCTTCGTTCTCCGGCCCTCGTACCGGGCCGTCATCGCAGCGTACCCCGCATGTGGGGTACAAGTCCCCGTGGAGTTGTCAGACTGGTCCTCTGACTCGTTCCTCGGACAGGCGCGAGGCCTCGCCGTCCGATCAGGCCGGCGGAGCCTCGGGCAGGGCCCCACGACGCCGTCGGCGACCGGCCGCGATCGTGACCCCGACGCTCGCCGCCGTGACGCAGGCGAGGGCGACGACCTCGCGCACCCCGAGCGCCTCGCCGAGCACGACGAGGCCTGCCAGGGCTGCCACCGCCGGCCCCAGGCTCGACAGGACGCCGAACACGCGCGTCGGCAGCCGCCGCAGCGCCACCGACTCGAGCGCGTACGGGATCGCGGAGGTCAGGGCGGCCACCACGAGGAACACCAGCAGGAGGCGCGGGTCGGCCCGGACGGCCACCGTCGCGTCGTGCGCCCCGAACGGGACGACCACGAGGGCGGCGACCAGCATCGCGGTCGCGAGGGCTCCCATCGGGTCACGGCCTCGACCCAGGGCGGCGTTCGCGAGGATGTAGCAGGCCCAGAACGCCCCCGCGCCGAGGGCGAGCAGCACGCCGACGACGGGGATCGCCCCGGTCGAGTCGGAGCCGAGCAGCACGACCCCGGCGAGGGCGAGCAGGGCCCAGGCCGCGTCCCACCAGCGTCTCGTCTGCACGAGTGCCACGACCAGCGGACCGAGGAACTCGAGGGTGACCGCGACCCCGAGCGGCACGACGTCGATCGCGAGGTAGATGAGCGAGTTCATCCCGGCGAGGGCGAGGCCCAGCAGGACCACGCCCAGCCACGTTCGGCGGGGCCATCGCCAGGGGCGCGGTCGGAAGACGAGCACCAGGAGCGTCGCACCGAAGGCGAGGCGCAGGCTGGCGGCGCCCAGCGGTCCCAGTGCCTCGAAATGCGTCTTGGCGAGGGCGGCCCCGAACTGCACCGAGACGATCGCCGCGACGGCGAGCAGGGGCGACGGCACACGGCCGAGGGGGCTGGGGTTCACGGGGCTCCGGGTTCGTCACGGGGTGCGCGGCGGCACAGTACGATCGTGGCATGAGCGACGCCTTCTCCGTCATCTCGCCGGTGGTGGAGCTCTTCGGCTGGTTCGGGTTCATCGTCGGCACGCCCTTCCTCCTGGCCGGGTGGGTGCTCCGGCGCCGCGCGACCCGCCTCGAGAGCACCGTCGGCGTGGTCATCCCGCCGCCCGACTGGGCCCGTGCCGCCACCGCCCGATGGATGGACGTCGACGGGCAGCTGCACGAGACGCAGTTCGGCGACGTCCCGGTGACGACGCCGCTCGAGACCGAGCTCACCGTGCACTACGACCCCGACCGACCCCACCGGGCCCGCGTCCACCCCCCGCACGACGACGGACGGGCTCCCCGCACCGTGGGGGTCGTGCTCTACGCCGTCGGGGCGGTCTGCGCCGTCGCGTCGGTGGGCCTGCTCTTCGTCTCCTGACCCGTCTGGCGGCCGGTTCGACGTCGCCTCCTGCGCGCGCACGGCACCCCGGGCGGTCTGACGGGGGCCGTCGATAGACTCCCCCGCAACGAGCGAGGGGAGCGTCGTGAGCACGAGATCCACGACCGGCCGACGACCGACGAGACGAACGGTGGCCGCCGTCGCCGCGGCGGTCCTGGCCGTGGTCGGCACGATCGCCTTCGGTGCGGTCCCGGCCCAGGCCGTCGAACCGGTCGAGTTCTCGGGCGCCTACGTGGTCGACCAGGCCGACGTGCTGTCGAGCGCGGACGAGGCCGAGGTGACCGACGCACTCGACCGGCTCGCGACCGACACCGGCGTCAACCTCTTCGTCGTCTACGTCGACTCCTTCTCCTCGCCTTCCGACCGCACGGCCTGGGGTGAGGCGACGGCGTCCCTGAACCAACTGGGTGCGAACGACGTGCTGCTCTCGGTGGCGGTCGACGACCAGTTCTACGACCTCTCGGCCGACACGTCCGTGATCTCGGAATCGGACCGGCAGGCGCTGCAGACCGACGTCGTCGTGCCCGAGCTGCGTGACGGCGATTGGGCCGGTGCCGCCGTCGCCCTGGCCGACGGCATCCGCAGCGACGAGGCCGGGCCCGACCTCAGCTGGGTGCTCTGGGCGCTGCTCGTGCTGGTCCTCGTCGCGGCGGCCGTCGCCGTCGTCGTCGTGGTCCGCCGGGCACGACGTCGACGCAGCGAGTCCGACGCGCAGGAGGCCCGCCAGGACGAACTCGACAAGCGTGCCGCACGGGTGCTGGTCGCCCTCGACGACGAGTTGACCGCGGGCGCTCACGAGGTGGGTTTCGCGGCGGCACAGTTCGGCGACGACGCGGCGCGACCGTTCGCCGAGGCACTCGACGCGGCCCGGGTGCACGCCCGCGAGGCCTTCGCCCTGCAGCAGAAGTTGGACGACGCCGTCCCCGACTCCCCCGAACAACGCCTCGAGTGGACCACCCGCATCATCGAGTTGTGCGAGGCGGCCGACGCGTCGCTCGCCGAGCAGTCCGCCGCGTTCGACGAGCTGCGTGAGGCCGAGGGGCGGGCACCGAGCGACGTGGCGGCACTCCCCGGCGAGATCGCGACCCGACGAGCCCGGCTCGCCTCGGCCCGCACCCTCATCGGCGAGCTGACCACGATCTACTCGGCGCGGGCGGTCGCGTCGATCGACCAGAACGACGACCAGGCCGACCGTCTGCTCGAGTTCGCCGACGAGAGGGCCGGTACGGCGGCGACCGCGCTGGCGTCGTCCTCCACGTCGGAGGCCGTCATCGCCGTCCGAGAGGCCCGTCAGGCCCTGGCGCAGGTCGACCAGCTGCTCAGCGCGGTCGACGGGGCCGCCGAGTCGCTGCGGACGGCGGGCAACACCATCTCGGCCATGACCCTCGACCTGCGGCAGGACATCGCGACGGCCGAGGGGCTGCCCGACGGTTCGGCCCCGCAGGGCGTCGACGTCGCCGGCTCCGTCTCGGCTGCACGGGCCTCCGTCGCGCTGGCCGAGACGACGACCGACGACCCGCTCGCCGTCGTCGCCTCGCTCGGTGCTGCCAACGACCGCATCGACCAGGTGCTGGCGGCCGTGCGCGAAGACTCCGAGAAGCAGCGCCGGGCCCAGTCGGCCCTCGACCAGGCGCTGCTGACCGCGCGGAGTCAGATCAGCGCCACCCGCGACTTCATCGAGACCCGTCGCGGCGGCATCGGCCCGCAGCCGCGCACCCGGTTGTCCGAGGCCGAACGTCACCTGGCCACCGCGGTGTCGCTCGCGACGTCCGACCGCGACGCCGCCCTGTTCGAGGCCCACCAGGCCGTCCAGTTGTCGCAGGCCGCAGCCGCCGGTGCCGAGGCCGAGGTCTCGTCCTACCAGCAGGCGAGCCCGTTCGGCGGCGGAGTCGGCACGCGGGGGTCGGCCGGGGCCGATCTCGGCGGCATCGTCACCGGCATGCTGCTCGGTGGACTCTTCAGCGGGGGTGGCGGCGGCTTCGGCGGTGGCGGCGGAGGCTTCGGCGGGGGTGGCGGCGGCTTCGGTGGGGGCGGTGGCTTCGGCGGCGGGGGTGGCGGCGGAGGCGGCCGCAGCTCGGGCGGCGGCCGGTTCTAGGGCCCGCCCGTCACGGTCCACGCCCCGTTCCGCCCCATCCCCCCACCACCCCGAGACAGCAGCACGACCGACAAGACGAGCACCACTCCACGGCACCACCTCTCGAAAGGACGCACCATGGCAAAGCAGTCGATCTTCGGACGCATCGCGCAACTGACCCGCGCGAACATCAACAGCCTGCTCGACCAGGCCGAGGACCCCAGCAAGATGCTGGACCAGATGGTCCGCGACTACACCAACAGCATCGCCGAGGCCGAGGAAGCCGTCGCGACCACCATCGGCAACCTGCGCCTCCTCGAGCAGGACCACGCCGAGGACGTCGCCGCCGCCGCGGACTGGGAGCGCAAGGCCCTCGCGGCGAGCAACAAGGCCGACGAGCTGCGCTCGTCGGGCAACACGGTCGACGCCGACAAGTTCGACGCCCTCGCTCGCGTGGCCCTCGGCAAGCAACTGCAGAGCGAGAAGGAGGCGAAGACGGCAGAGCCGCAGATCGCCTCCCAGACGGACGTCGTCGACAAGCTCAAGACGGGGCTGGGCGGCATGCGGTCCAAGCTCGACCAGCTCGCCGCCAAGCGCGACGAACTGAACGCGCGCTCGAAGACCGTCGAGGCCCAGACCAAGGTCGCCGACGCCGTCCAGAGCATCGACATCCTCGACCCGACGAGCGAGATCAGCCGCTTCGAGGACAAGGTCCGCCGCGAGGAGGCCAAGATGCTCGGTCGTCAAGAGCTCGCGGCCTCGAGCCTCGACGCCCAGTTCGAAGGCCTCGACGACCTCGGGGAGCAGACCGAGGTCGACGCCCGCCTCGCCGCCCTCAAGCTCGGCGCGCTCGACAAGTGAGCCAGCCGCCGCCCGTCACGCCTGCGCCGGTGGACGTCCCGCCGGTGCAGGCGCGCCGGGCGGCACCCCGCCTGATGGGCGTCGACGTCGCCCGCGGCCTCGCCGTGCTCGGCATGTTCGCCGCCCACATGTGGCCTCGGCCGCTGCTCGACGAGCGCGTCTTCGACGGGCGGTCGGCGATCCTCTTCGCGACCCTCGCCGGCGTCTCGCTCGGTCTGATGTCGGGAGGCGCCCGGCCGACGCCCCGTGGCGGTCGAGGGCGGGTCGTCGGCGGGATCGCCATCCGGGCGGGCCTGCTCGTCGTGCTGGGCCTCGCGTTGCAGGCCTGGAACCCGTACCTCCTGGTGATCCTGCCCTACTACGGCGTGATGTTCGTCCTGGCACTGGGTCTGCTCTTCGCCCCCCGGGCCGTACTGTTGGCGGCCGCCGCCCTGCTCGCCGTCGTGGCCCCGTGGCTGGCCTCGTCCGTCCCCGTCGACGCCTACGGCGACACCGCGGTGTCCGGCGCCGCCGGCCTGGCGACCCAGGCCCTGCTCGTCGGCGCCTACCCGGCGCTGGTCTGGACGCCCTTCCTGCTCGTCGGTCTCGTCGCGGCTCGTTCCGACCTGATCCGCACCCGGACCCAGGTCACGCTGATCGTCGCCGGGACGTCGGCCGCGATCGTGGGGTACGCGGCGCGCTTCCTGCCCGGCGCCTCCTCGATCCCCTGGTTCGACCCGGCCGACCACGAAGGCATGCCTGCCGAGATCGTCGGCTCGGGCGGCGTCGCCGCCGCCGTGCTCGGACTGCTCCTGCTCGCCACCACCCCGCGTCGTCCCCTGACGCCCGAGGGTCGGGGACGAGGAGGCGCGGCTGCGGTCGTCCGCACCGTCCTCCGACCCCTCGCGGCCACGGGCGCGCAACCGCTCACCGTCTACACGGCCCACGTGCTGATCACCGCGCCGCTGTTCACCGTGTACCGGCTGTCCGACCCGACGGCCGCCTACGGTCTGCCCCTGGGCCACCTGGTCGTCGCCGTCGTCCTCACGCTCGTCTACGCCACCCTCTGGCAACGGTACGTCGGGCGCGGGCCGTTGGAGCGCGCCGTCGGGGCGCTGAGTCGTCCCTGGGCCTGGAGCACGGGCCCCCGCCCGTGACAGACTGACGAGCGTGAGGTTCGTCGTGGTTCCACAGTGGCAGGGTTCTCCGTCGTCGCGCGCCATGCGGCTCGCCGAGGGTGCGTACGCCATCCTGGGAGACCTGCCGTCGACGGCCACCACCCTGGTCGAGGTCCCGGTGGGTGCGGGCGACTCGCTCGGCACGCGGGTGCACCGGCTCTCGTCGGTGCTGACGATCGCCGAGTCGGTCGGACGCGAGCTGCGGACCGACGACTCCCCCGCGATCGTGGTGGGCGGCGACTGCGGCGTCGAGTTCGCGGCGGTCCGCCACGCGGTCACCCCCCGCACCGCCGTGGTCTGGTTCGACGCGCACCCCGACCTCCACAGCCCGCGCAGCAGCGAGAGCGGTGCCTTCAGCGGCATGGTCCTGCGGGCCCTGATCGGTGACGCCACCGAGGACCTCCCGACCATCGGCCCCGGCCCGACGCCCGAGCCGCTCGACCCCGCCCGGGTCGTGCTCGCCGGGGCTCGCAGCTACGACGATGCGGAAGACCGCTACATCGAGAGCCGCCACGTCCCCACGGTGTCGTCGCTGGACTTCGACCCGGCCGAGGTGGTCGCCGCCGTCGAGGCGTCCGGCGCCACCGAGGTGTACCTCCACGTCGACCTCGACGTGCTGGACCCGGGGGTGATCGAAGGCCTGCTCGACCCGCAGCCGTTCGGTCTCGAGCTCGGGGTGTTGATCGAGACGATCACGGCCCTGAAGGAGCGCTTCTCCCTGGTCGGCGCGGGCCTGTGCTCGTTCGCGCCGGTCGACGCCGCGGCCGCCTCCGACGACATGGGCCCGATCCTGCGCATCCTCGGAGCCCTGTCCCGATGAGCGCGGGCCCCCCGAGCGCCGCCCCGGCCGACCCCGCCGCCTCCGCCGCCGACCGTCAGCGCGTCACGGTGGAGCGGGACGGCCACGTGCTGCTGATCGGCCTCGACCGGCCCGAGAAGCGCAACGCGGCCGACCTGCGGATGCTGCGCGAACTGGCCCTGGCCTACGGCGAACTCGACCGCGACCCCGACCTGCGGGTGGGGCTGCTCTTCGCCCACGGCGACCACTTCACCGCCGGACTCGACCTCGGCGACGTCGTGCCCGCGGTCACCGCGGAGGGCCTCGACGTGGTCCCCGAGGGCGGCCTCGATCCGTGGCAGGTCCACGGTCGCCAGGTGGGCAAGCCCGTGGTCATGGCCGTGCAGGGCACCTGCCTGACGCTCGGGGTCGAGCTCGCCCTGGCGAGCGACGTCGTGGTGGCGAGCCGGGACGCCCGCTTCGGTCAGATCGAGGTGAGCCGCGCCATCCTCCCCTTCGGTGGCGCGACGATCCGCCTCCCCCGCCGCGTCGGTTGGGGCGACGCCATGCGGTACCTGCTGACCGGCGACCTCCTCGACGCCGAGGAGGCGCGGCGCATCGGACTCGTGCAGGACCTGGTGGACGTCGGGTCGGCATTCGACCACGCCCTCGACCTCGCCCGTCGCATCGCCACCCAGGCACCCCTGGCCGTGCAGGCCACCCTGGCGAACGCCCGGCTCGCGGTCCGTGAGGGCGACGCCGCGGCCGAGGCCCGCCTGCAGCCCGAGCTCGTGCGGCTGCTCGCCTCGGACGACGCCCGGATCGGGTTCGAGGCCTTCGTCTCGCGGACCGCCGCCGAGTTCACGGGACGCTGACCGCGCCTCCTCGGTCGTGGGCACATGAAAGAGCCCGCCCACCCCGAGGGGTGGACGGGCCCGAGAACGAGGCGGATCGGCCTACTTGAAGACGTCCTTGACGTCTTCGCCGACCTTCTTGGCGGAGGCACCGGCCTGGTCCTTCTGACCTTCGGCCTTCAGCTCGTCGTCGCCCTTGCGGTCGCCGAGAGCTTCTTTCGCCTTGCCGGCGATGTCCTGAGCGGCGTTCTTGATCTTGTCGTCGAGTCCCATGTGTGCCTCCTCGTAGGTTGACGCGCTCCCCCGCAACGATCGCGGTGGTGCGCTGATGTGAGGGACGCTACCCGTGCCTCCCGGATCTCGCCCGTGCCGTTCAGGAAAGACCCAGCAGGGTTTCACGAAACGGCCACGCCCGCCCGGGGACCCGCCTGAGAACGCCGGGCCCCGGGCGACTAGCGTCGGGGCCATGACGACTTATGACCTCATCGTGATCGGAGCCGGCGCTGTCGGCGAGAACGTGGCCGACTACGCCACCCGAAACGGGCTCAAGGTGGGGCTCGTGGAAGCCGAGCTCGTCGGGGGCGAGTGTTCGTACTGGGCCTGCATGCCGTCGAAGGCGCTGCTCCGCTCGAGCGCGGTCGTCCGTGCGGCGAAGTCGCTCGACGGGGCCAAGCAGGCCGTGACCGGTGACGTCGACGTCGCCGCCGTGCTGCGTCGCCGCGACTCGTTCACCAGCAACTGGGACGACTCGGGCCAGGCCGACTGGGTCGAGGGTGCCGGCATCGACCTGATCCGCGGGCACGCCACCATCACCGGCGTCAAGGAGGTGACGGTGAACGGCGAGGTGCACCACGCGACGTACGCCGTCGCCGCGGTGACCGGTTCGTCGGCGCTCCTGCCCGACATCCCCGGCCTCGCCGAGGCGAAGCCCTGGACCAGCCGTGAGGCCACGAGCGTCGAGTCGATGCCGCAGAGCGTCGTCATCGTCGGCGGTGGCGTCGTCGCCGCCGAGATGGCCACGGCGTACCAGCAGCTCGGCTCGACCGTCACCCTGATCGCCCGCAGTGGTCTGCTGGGTGGCCAGGAGCCCTTCGCCGGCGAACTCGTGGCCGACTCGCTGAGGGGTCTCGGCGTCGACGTGCGCCTCGGGGCCTCGCCCTCGACCGTGCTGCGCACCGAGCACGACACGGTCGAGGTCACCCTCGACGACGACTCCACGGTCGTCGCCGACGAGATCGTCGTCGCGACCGGCCGTGTTCCCCGCACCTCCGACCTCGGCCTCGAGAACGTCGGGCTCACCCCGGGCGACTGGCTCGACGTCGACGACACCATGCTCGTCAAGGGCACCGACTGGCTCTACGGCGTCGGCGACGTCAACCACCGCGCCCTGCTCACCCACCAGGGCAAGTACCAGGCCCGCGCCGCCGGCGAGGTCATCGCCGCCCGCGCCTTCGGAAAGCCCGTGCACGCCGAGCCGTGGGGTGCACACGTCGCGACCGCCGACGACGCAGCAGTGCCGCAGGTCACCTTCACCGACCCCGAGGTCGCGAGCGTCGGCCTCACGGCCGACGCCGCCGGCAAGCGAGGCATCGACGTCAAGGTCGTGGACTACGACCTCGCCGCGGTCGCCGGTTCGGCGATCCACTCGGACGAGTACAAGGGCCAGGCGCGGCTGGTCGTCGACGAGTCCCGCGGCGTGATCGTGGGCGCGACCTTCGTCGGCCCGGACGTCAGCGACCTGCTGCACGCCGCCACGATCGCCGTCGTCGCCGAGGTGCCGATCGACCGGCTGTGGCACGCCGTCCCGTCGTACCCGACGGTGAGCGAAGTCTGGCTGCGCCTGCTCGACGCCTACGGCCGTCCGTGAAGAACCCCCTGCTCGACTCCCCGATCTCGAGACTCGGCTGCGCCTGGGCGACGGCCGTCGGTCTCGCGGTCGGGGTGCCGCTCAGCGTGGGGCGGGTGCGCGTCGTCGGTGACCTGATCGTGTGCAGCGGCCTGCCCCGCTGGGCGTTCAAGCGGGGAGGCACCTGTGTCGGTCGGGTCTACCTGACCCGGGACAACGACGGGCCGCACGTCCTCGAACACGAGGCCGTGCACGTCCGTCAGTGGCAGAGGTACGGCATGCTGATGCCCGTACTGTACTTCCTGGCCGGCAGCGACCCGCTGTCGAACAGATTCGAGATCGAGGCCGGCCTCGAGAAGGGCGGATATCGATGACCCGCACCGTGATCATCACCGGGGCGAGCAGCGGCATCGGCCGCGAGGCCGCCCGCGAGCTCGCGAAGGGCGGCGCCGAGATCGGCGTCGTCGGACGCAACCCGGAACGCACCCAGGCGGTCGCCGACGAGGTGGGCGGGACGGCCTTCCTGGTCGACTACGACCGGCTCGACGACGTCCGGTCGTTGGCCGACCGGTTGCTGGAGCGCTATCCCCGCATCGACGCCCTCGCCAACAACGCCGGAGGTCTCGTCAGCGAACGAGGCCTCACCGCGGACGGGTTCGAGTGCACCCTCCAGTCGAACCACCTCGCACCGTTCCTCCTGACCAGGCTCCTCCTGCCCCGCCTCGTCGAGAGCGGTGGCCGGGTCGTGTCGACGGCCAGCGCGGCCAACCTGCTCGGGCACGTCCGACTCGACGACCTCAACTGGTCGAAGCGTCGATGGGCCGGGGGCTGGCGTCAGTACGGCACGACCAAGATCGAGACCGTCCTGTTCATCCGTGAACTGGCGAAGCGCACGGGCCTCGACGCGTTCTCGTTCCACCCGGGCATCGTGATGACCGGCTTCGGCTCGGATTCACGCTCGATGCGGGTCGCGAACGTCCTGACCAACGGCAACTACGGCATCTCGGCGTCGGCCGGCGCCGTGCCGTTGATCCAGCTCGCCGGGCCCACGACGATCTCGGTCGAGAGCGGCACCTACTTCGACCAGCTGTCGCCGCACGGTCGCCTGCACCGCCAGGCCACCGATCCCCTGCTCGCCGAGGCCCTCTGGGAGCGCACCTCCGAACTCGTCGGTGTGCCCGCCGAGGTCTAGGCGCGACCGGGGCACGAGACGAAGGAGGCGCGACCCACGTGGTCGCGCCTCCTTCGTCGTCGAGGGCCTCGCCTCAGGACTCGGACTTGCCAACCCGCCAGTAGCCCATGAAGGCGACCTGGCGCCGGTCGATGCCGACCTCGCTGACGAGGAAGCGTCGGAGCGTCTTGATCGCCCCCGCCTCGCCGGCGAACCAGGCGTACAGGTCGGAGCTGACGGCGGTGCCGCGCGGATCGTCGCCCTGCGGGACGTCCCAGAGGATGTCGTGCTCGATGTCGACCTCGCTCACCTCGACGCCGTGGTGCCAGGCGGTCACGTAGCGGGCGGTCCAGCGGCGGACGGCGACCACCAGGGCCTCGCCGTGACCGGACGTGGCGTCTCGCCTCGGCAGCCAGTGGACGTCGACCCCGGGAGGCGCGACGAGGTCGAGCTCGTCGGCCGCGGTCGGGATCTCGATGAAGACGCACCCCCGGGCGTCGACCGGCAGGGCCTCGACGATGGAGCAGATGGCCGGGGCCGCCGTCTCGTCGCCGGCCAGCAGCACGGTGCGCGCGTCACCCGGTGACCACTCGACGCCGCTGCCGGTGACGCCGCTCGTCGCGTCGGGCCCGATGAGCATGAGCTCGTCACCGACGCGCGCGCGCCCGGCCCAGGCCGAGGCGGGGCCGGTGTCGCCGTGGCAGACGAAGTCGACGTCGACCTCGCGCCTCTCGGGGCGGGCGGCCCGGGCCGTGTAGGTGCGGAAGGCGTTCTGCTGCTCGGGCGGCAGGGCGCGCCACGAGGCGTACCAGTCGTCGGTCGGGAACGTGTCGTAGCCGGTGGCCTCGAGGGGCAGGACGACCTTGATGCGCTGGTCGAGGCCGTCGACGCCGAAGTCGCCCAGGTCGTCACCGGTGAACGTGATGCGCACGAACGACGGAGCGAGGCGACGCACGGCCGCGACCCGGACGCGGTAGGGGCGGTGGGCCGGCTTCGCCGGTCGCTCGACGGTGGCGGCGGACGTGGACGTGCCCGGGGACGTGATCGTCATCGAGGGAGCCGGTCAGGCCGCGGCGGGGGTGGCGACGTGGAAGAGCTGGTGCAGGTCGTGCCGCAGGTCGTAGGCGAACGAGGGCGGGCCGCCGATCCAGACGACGTGGTCACCCGTCGCGACGGTCTCGGGTTCGACGTACATCTCGCCGAGCCACGCACGGACCGCCCGCTCGAGGGCCTGGCCGGGGGCGCAGGCGGTGCCGGTGCCGGGCACGCCCGAGCGGCGGTCCCGCGCGAGCCAGGTGACCGTGACGCGACCCGGCGAGGCGAGCGGCACGACGTCGGCAGCGCTCTCGACCTCGACGAACACCTGGCCCCTCGCGCAGATCGGCAGGACCGAGAGCATCTCTCGCAGGACGGGGATCGAGGTCGCGTCGGCGGCGAACAGGACGCGCAGGGCGTCGTGCGGCAGGGGCGGGTTCTGGTCTACGAGGAGCATGACCCCTTCAATATAGGTAAGGCTTGCCTCATCCGCCACACGGGTCTCTCGATTGACAGCGACCTTGCTGCCGTGATGGTAAGTTCTGACGGGTTCGGGCGTCCGTCAGCGACGCCCGGCGCAAGGGGCCGTGCCGTGTCCGACAGCAACACGGTGACGGATCGCGTGGACCGGTTCAGCAGCGACCGGGACTCCCCCGCCGAACGACCGAGGGGCTCTCCCGCGCCCCCGGTCCCCCGTCGCCGTGGACGATCCGCCACGGCCATCCCCGGAAGGCCCCACCAGGTGCGCACCCTCCCCCTCTCCGCCGCCGTCGCCGCGCTGTTGCTGCTCGCGACGGGTTGTTCGTCCGCCTCGTCCCCCGACGGGTCGGGCACCCCCGACCCCGACGCGACCGTCACGGTCGGCCTCGTGCTCGAGCCGAGCGACCTCGACATCCGCACCACGGCCGGCATCGCGCTCGACCAGGTGCTGATCGACAACGTCTACCAGGGCCTCGTCGGCCGCACGCAGGACAACGAGATCCGCGACGTGTTGGCCGCGAGCCACACGGTCAGCGACGACGGCCTGACCTACACGTTCACGCTGCACGACGGCGTGACCTTCCACGACGGGGCCGCGATGACGGCCGACGACGTCGTCTGGTCGCTGTCCCAGGTCAAGGACGACGCCTCGCTCGCGAGCCATTCCGACCTCGCCGCGGTCTCGACCATCACGGCGCCCGCCGCCGACACCGTCGTGCTGACGCTCTCGCGACCCGACTCGTCCCTGCTGTTCGACCTCACCGGTCGCGCGGGCCTCGTGCTGCAGCAGTCCGCGACGAACGACCTCTCGACGACGGCGAACGGCACCGGCCCCTTCGAGCTGACGAGCTGGCGACAGGGCGACAACCTGCAGCTCGGGCGCTTCGACGACTACTGGGGCACCCCGGCGAAGGTCGCGGGCGTGACCTTCCGCTACGTGACCGACCCGTCCGCGGCGATCAACGCCTCGATCTCGGGTGACGTCGACGTGCAGACCGCGGTCGACGCGACCCTGTCGACCCAGCTCGACGGCGTGGACGGCATCACCCTCGAGAAGGGCAAGACGACCGACAAGTACACCCTCGCGTTCAACAACGCCGTCGCCCCCTTCACCGACGCGAAGGTCCGCAAGGCCCTGCGCCTCGCGATCGACAACGATGCCCTGATCGCCGCCGTCGGCGGGTCGGCGGTGGACCAGGGGGGCCCGATCCCCGAGCTCGACCCCGGCTACGAGGACCTCACGAGCGTCGACTCCTACGACCCCGACGAGGCGAAGGACCTGCTGGCCGAGGCCGGTCACGAGGGTGACCTCTCGCTCACCCTCGAGTACCCCAACGTCTACCCGGCCGCCATCGGCGACGTGCTGACGACGCAACTCAAGGCGGTCGGCGTCACGTTGACGGTGCAGCAGGTCGACTTCAGCACCTGGCTCGACGACGTCTACGTGAACAAGGACTTCGAGCTCAGCATGGTCAACCACGCCGAGACGCACGACTTCGCGAACTGGGCGAACCCGGACTACTACTGGGGCTACGACAGCGCCCCCGTGCAACGGCTCTACGCCGAGTCGATCGCGGCGACCGACCCGGAGGTGGCCGACGAGAAGCTCGCCGAGGCGGCGACGATCGTCTCGGAGGACGCACCGGCCGAATGGCTCTACACGGCCACGACGCTGACGGCGATCCACGACGGCGTCACCGGGTTCCCGACGAGCTCGACCACGACCCGCCTCGACCTGGCTGACCTGGCCACCACGGAGTGACCCGCTTCGTCGTCGGCCGCCTGCTCCTCTTCGTCGGGGGGCTGGTCGTCGCCAGCGTGCTGATCTTCGCGACGCTGCGGTTGCTGCCGGGCGACGTCGCCCAGACGATCGCCGGCACGACCGGCTCACCCGAGCAGGTCGCCGCCCTCCGTCAGCAGCTCGGCCTCGATCGTCCCGTCGTCGTGCAGTACCTCGACTGGGCCGGCGGGCTGCTGAGGCTCGACCTGGGCGAATCGCTCGTCACGGGGACGCCGGTGGTCGACGAGGTGCTCGACAAGCTGGCCGTCACCCTGCCCCTCGCGGGGCTCTCCCTGGTCTTCGGATTGCTGATCGGCATCCCGCTCGGCGTGACGAGCGCGCTCCGCCGTGGCCGCGCCTCCGGGGTCGTCCTCGGCACCGGGGCCCAGCTGCTCGCGGCCGTGCCGGTCGTCTGGGCGGGCATGCTGCTGATCGGCGTCTTCGCCGTGACGCTGCGGTTGCTGCCGACGCAGGGGTTCCCGGCCGACGGCTGGAGCGAGCCCGGGCGGGCCTTGCGCTCGCTCGTGCTGCCGGCCCTCACCATCGGCATCGTCGAGGGGGCCGTGTTGTTGCGCTTCACCCGGTCGGCGGCGCTCGGGGCCCTGGACCAGGACTACGTGCGGACGGCCGCCGCCAACGGCATGACCCGGTCGCGCGCCCTCGTGCGACACGGGCTGCCCAACGTGATGCTCAGCATCGTGTCGATCCTCGGCCTGCAGGTGGCCGGCCTGATCGTGTCGGCCGTCGTCGTCGAGCAGTTGTTCACACTGCCCGGGCTCGGCCGCATGCTGGTGACCGACGTCGGCCGCCGCGACCTGACCAAGGTGCAGGGTGAACTGATGACGCTGACCACGCTCGTGCTTTTCATCGGCCTCGTGATCGACGTCGTGCACCGGCGGCTCGACCCGCGCCTCCGCGAGGCCGACCGATGAGGCGCGGCGCGTTCGTCCGCGAGCTGCTGCGTCGACCGCAGGGCGCGTTCGGCGCCGGCTGGCTGACCCTGATCGTCCTGTCCGCCGTGGTCAGCCGGTTCTGGACCCCGCTCGACCCCTTCGACACCGACCCCTACTCGGCCTGGCTGACGCCCTCGCTCGGTCACCCCTTCGGCACCGACTCGATCGGCCGCGACATCTTCAGCTACGTCGTCGCGGCGACGGGCACGACGGTCGTGGTCGCCGTCGCCTCGGGCGTGGTCGCCACCGTGGTGGGGGTGGGGCTGGCCGCCCTCGGCTCGTTGACGTCCCGCTGGGTGCGCGAGTCGGTCGCCGTGCTGATCGACGTGCTCGTTGCGTTCCCGACGCTCCTGATCGCCATGGCCCTCGCCGCGGCGTTCGGCGGGTCCCTCACCGTCGTGGTCGTCGCCGTGGGGATCGGCTACGGCGTGACGATCGCCCGGGTCAGCCGGTCCGAGATCCGTCAGGTGGCGCGGACCGACTACGTGCTCGCCGCCCGGGCGAACGGGCTCGGCACTTGGGCCGTCCTGCGTCGCCACGTGCTGCCGAACATCGCGCCCGTCTTCGTCGTCCAGCTCTCGCTGTCGATGGCCACGAGCGTGCTCGCCGAGGCCGGACTGTCGTTCCTCGGCTACGGCGCCCCGGCCGACACCGCCTCGTGGGGGCGTCTGCTGAGCGACCTGCAGAAGTTCATCGGCGTGCACCCGGGGTCGGTCGTCTGGCCCGGGCTCGCCATCACGCTGACCGTCCTGGCGCTCAACCTGCTGGGCGACGCCGTGCGCGACGCCTCCGATCCCCGGTTGCGGTCCCGGCGGACGGGACGTGGCACCCCGGGCTCCCCCACGACGCCGGCTCCGTCCACCACTCCCCCGCGGGCCACCGCCCCGGGCGCCGCAGGCACCCCGACCACCCCGGGGGTCGTCTCGTGAGCCTGGTGATCGACGACCTCACGGTGACCGTCGGCGGCCGCCGCGTCGTCGACGGCCTCTCGCTCGACGTGCCCGACGGTGCGAGGGTCGGACTGATCGGCGAGTCCGGTTCGGGCAAGTCGATGACGACGCTGGCCGTCCTCGGCCTCCTGCCCGACGGTGCCCGCGCCACGGGCAGCATCCGGCTCGACGGACGCGAACTGCTCGGGGCGTCCGAGCGCGACCTGGCCGGCCTGCGCGGCCGCGTCGTCGGCACGGTCTTCCAGGACCCCCGCACGGCCCTCGACCCCGTCGTGACCGTCGGGCGACAGATCGCCGAGCCCCTCCGCCTGCACGGCCGCATCGGTCGCCGGGACGCCCGCTCGCGAGCGGTGGCCGCGGCCGCCGAGGTCGGCCTGCCCGACCCCGAGACCGTCGTGGACCTCTACCCGCACCAGCTCTCGGGTGGTCAGCGGCAGCGCGTCGGCATCGCCATGGCGCTGATCAACCGGCCGGGGCTCGTCCTCGCCGACGAGCCGACCACCGCGCTGGACGTCACCACGCAGGCCGAGGTGCTCGCGCTCTTCCAGCGCCTGGTCGACGAGCAGCGGACGTCGCTGCTCTTCGTCACGCACGACCTCGCCGTGCTCTCGCGCATCACCGACCACGCGGCGGTGCTGTCGCACGGGCGCGTCGTCGAGCGGGGGCCCGTCGAGCAGCTGCTGCACCGCCCCGAGCACGAGGTCACCCGCGGGCTCGTCCAGGCCACGAGGGCGACGACCTGGAGGGCCTCGTGAGCGACCCGACCACCGCACCCGCGCCTCCTCTGCTCGTCGCCCGGGGCCTCACTCGCACCTTCACCCTGCCGCGCCGGTCGCCCTTCCGACCGGGCCCGGTGCGCCACGCCCTGGTCGACGCCGACCTCGAGGTCGCCGCCGGCGAGAGCGTCGCGCTGATCGGCGAGTCCGGCTCGGGCAAGTCCACGCTCGTGCGCCTGCTGCTGGCCCTCGACCGGGCCACGTCCGGCACGGTGACCTTCGACGGGCGCACGGTCGCCCCCGACCGCGCCTCGCGCCTGCGCTGGCTGCGGCGCCAGACGGGCATCGTCCTGCAGGACCCCTACGCCTCGCTGGACCCCCGCATGCGCGTGGGCGACACCGTGGCCGAGCCGCTGCGCGCCCTGCGCGTCGAGGGCGACCACGACCGCCTGGTGGCCGAGATGCTCGAACGGGTGGGCCTCTCGGCCCACGACGCCGAGGCCTGGCCCCACGAGTTCAGCGGGGGCCAACGGCAGCGCATCGCCCTGGCCCGGGCCCTCGTGCACCGGCCGCGGCTGCTGATCGGCGACGAGCCGATGAGTGCGCTCGACGTCACCGTGCGGGCGCAGATCCTCGAGCTGCTGCGCGAGCTGCGCGACGAACGCGGGCTGTCGCTGCTGCTCGTGTCGCACGACATCGGACTCGTGCAGCAACTCGCCGACCGGGTCGCCGTGCTGCGAGACGGTCACATCGTCGAGCAGGGCCCCACCGACGACGTGCTGCGTCGACCGCGGCACGACTACACGCGGACGCTCGTCGACTCGGTGCCGACCCTCGACTGAGCCCCGGCTCGTCAGCGGTGCCGACGCGCCTCACCACATCGGAGGGTGCCGACGCTGCCACCGCAGCCGCCGCTCGAGCTGGGCGCCGAGCGCGAGCAGGACGTCCTCGCGCCCTGGTCGCCCGATCAGCTGCACGCCCGCGGGGACGCCGTCGACCTCGCCCACCGGGAGGCTGATCGCGGGCAACCCGGCCACGTTGACGAACGACGTGAACGGCGAGTACAGGCACTGCTGCTCGAAGTTGCGCTCGGCGTCCTCGGCGTCGTACCAGCCGAGCGGGCGCGGCAGCATCGCCAGGGTCGGCGTCAGGACGGCGTCGAAGGCCGAGAACCGCTCGACGACGGCGCGCTCGAACGACGCGAGCCCGACGAGCGCCGCCGACAGCTCGCGCGCCGTGACGCGTCGCCCCTGCTCGACCAGCCACCGGGTGACGGGCTCGAGCAGCGCCAGGTCGGCCTCGGTCTCGGCCGGGATGCCCGCCGCCCCCGCCTGCCAGATCGTGCGGAACAGGGCCGGGTAGTCGGACGCCGGCAGGGTGGTCTCGTCCACGCCGTGCCCCATCGTCGTGAGCAGGTCGGCGGTCTCGCCGAGGACCCCCAGGAGGCGCGGGTCGACCCGGACGTCGAACGCGTCGTCCCACGGGCTCGTCGTCATGACGGCGACCTGGAAGCGTCCCTCACCCCGCACGGCCGTGCCGAGGTAGGCACCGTCGGGTGACGGAGGTGCCCAGAGGGCCTGGTGGTGCCGCGGTTCGCGCCCGTCGGGCGACACCATCGCGTCGAGCAGCAGGGCGGCGTCGGCCACCGACCGGGCCAGGGCCCCGCCGACCGGCAGGCCCGCGAGGCTCGTCAGACCCGACTGCGCCGGCACGCGTCCCCGGGAGGGCTTGAGCCCGACGAGGCCCGTGGCGGCGGCCGGGATGCGGATGCTGCCCCCGCCGTCGGACCCGGGCGCGAACGGCAGCAACCCCGCGGCGACGGCGGCCGCGGCGCCGCCGCTCGACCCGCCCGCGCCCGTCTCGGGCGCCCACGGGTTGCGCGTCGGAGGGCCCACGAGCGTCTCGGTGTACGCGGTCAACCCGTACTCGGGCGTGGCCGTCTTGCCCACGCTGATCGCGCCGGCCTCGTCGAGCGCCTCGGTGATCTCGGCCGACGTCTCGGGCACCCGGCCCCTGCTGAGGCGTGAGCCCGACCAGGTCGGCACGCCCGCGCGGTCGCTGAGGTCCTTGTCGGCCAGCGGCAGCCCCCAGAGCGGCGCGACCGAGGGGCCTCCGGCGGCCAGGGCGTCGGCCCGCGCGAGGGCGGCCTCGCCGGTCACCGTCACGAACGCGCCGACGTCGCCGTCGAGGCGGGCGATGCGCTCCAGGTAGTGGGTGGTCAGCTCACGGGGCGAGACCTCGCCGCGACGCAGCCAGTCCCACTGCTCGTGGGCGCTCAGGTGGTGGAGTTCGAACACCCGTCGAGCCTAGGCCGCGGCTCCGGCCACGGATCTCGCTTTCTGGTACATTTGTCCCATTCGTGCTCCCCCGGCCGCAGGTCGCCTCCGGGACCGTCGCACGTCTCGACAGGACGCCGTCATGGGTTACCTCTTCCTCGCGCTCGCCATCGTCGGCGAGGTCTTCGCCACGAGCTTCCTCAAGGTCACCAGCGGCCCCGACGCCAAGTGGTGGCAGTACGCGGCTGTCGTGGTCGGCTACGTCTTCGCGTTCGCGATGCTCTCGCAGTCGTTGAGCAAGGGCGTGCCGCTCGGAATCGCCTACGCGATCTGGGCCGGCGTCGGCGTCGTCCTCGTCGCCCTCATCAGCTGGATCTTCTTCAAGGAGCCCCTGACCCTCGTCCAGCTCGGCGGCATCGTCCTCGTCATCGGCGGCGTGACCATGCTCGAGCTCGGCGGTCGCCACGAGGCCGCGGCCTGACCCCGTGACGGACACCACGTCGGGTGACCGTCCGGCCCCGGACGCCTCGGACGCCCCTGCCCCGGACACCTCGGGCGCGCGGGCGTCGGTCGCCCCGGGGCCGGGCGAGCGGTCCGTCGGCCCCGGTGGCCAGGCCCTGACCCCGAAGGGCGAGACCAGGAGGCGCGCGCTGCTCGACGGCGTGCTGGCCGTCCTCGAGGCGGGCGGCCCCTCGGCCGTGACGCACCGCGCGGTGGCCCGCGCGGCCGGCGTCCCGGTCTCGGCGGCCACGTACTACTTCGCCGGACGCGACGACCTGCTGCGGGCGGCGCTGCGCCACGCGACCACGGACTGGGTGCGGTCCTTCGACCGACTCGAGCGCGCCTCCTCGGCGGACCTGGCCGAGACGCTCGTCCGGTACGCGATCACCGAGCGCGGGTCGGCCCGGGCGCAGTACGAGCTGCTCTTCACCGCCATGCGGGACGAGTCGCTGCGCGAGGACGCGGACCTCTGGTACTCGTCGCTCGAGCACGTGCTGAGGCGGACCGGCGTGCCGAGCGAGCGGCTCGACGTCGTGGCCCTCGCCGTCGACGGCCTGATCGTCCGCATGCTCTGGCGCGGCGAGCCCGGCACCGTCGACGCGACCGAACGCATGTTGCGGGAGATCGTCGGCCCGCTGCCCTGAGGTTCAGGCGCGGCGGCGCTTCTTGAGCGACTTCTGCATCGTGATCGTGCCGAGCCAGCGGCCGAACTTGAAGCCGACCCGGCCCATGCGACCGACCTCGGTGAAGCCGAGCCGCGCGTGCAGGCCTATCGACGCCTCGGCGTTCTTGTCGGCGATCACGGCGATCATCTCGCGGATGCCCGCGTCCCGGCAGGCCTCGACGAGCGCCTCGAGCAGGGCACGGCCGAGGCCCTTGCCGGTCGAGGCGGCCCGCAGGTAGATCGAGCTCTCGACGGTGTAGCGGTAGGCCGCCTTGCCGCCCCACGGCGTCGCGAGCGCATAGCCGAGGGCCTCGCCGGACGGGTTCACCGCGACGAGGAACGGCATGCCGAGCGTCGTGACGAAGGCGAACTTGCGGCGCCACTCGGCGAGGGTCATCGCGTCCTCGTCGAAGGTGACGGACGAGTTCGCCACGTAATGGTTGTAGATCTCCTGGACGTAGGGCAGGTCGGCGGGCGTCGCGGGTCGGATCTCGAACGTGAAGCCGGGCTCGACCGGGGCCGGGGGCCGGAGGGCTCGGGGAAGCCGACGCCGGGGCTGGTATTCCTCTTCGAGCACGGGATCACTCTGCCACGCCGGGTGCGGGACCGTCAGGCGGCGGGCGGGAGCGTCCAGTCGACGGGGTCGCCGCCCTGGGCGACGAGCAACTCGTTCGCCCGGCTGAACGGCCGCGAGCCGAAGAACCCGCGCGACGCCGACAGGGGGCTCGGGTGCGGCGACTCGATCGAGGGGACGTCGCCGAGCATCGGCTTGAGCGCCGACGCGTCACGGCCCCAGAGGATGGCCACGAGGGGCCCTCCCCGCGCCGCGAGCACCTCGATCGCGCGCTGCGTGACCGGCTCCCAGCCCTTGCCTCGGTGCGACGCCGTCTCGCCCGGACGCACCGTGAGCACCCGGTTGAGCAGCAGCACGCCGTGGCGCGACCACGAGGTCAGGTCACCGTGTTCGACGACGGGGACGCCGAGGTCGTCGTGCAGCTCGCGGTAGATGTTCGCGAGGCTGCGCGGCACCGGGCGCACGTGCGGGTCGACGGCGAACGACAGCCCGATCGGGTGGCCGGGCGTCGGGTAGGGGTCCTGACCGACGATCAGGACGCGCACCTCGTCGAGCGGCTGTCGGAAGGCGCGCAGCACGTCCTCGCCGGCGGGCAGGTAACCGCGCCCCGCGCGCACCTCTGCTCGCAGGTACTCGCCCATGTCGGTGATGCGGTCGGCCACGGGTTCGAGCGCGGTCGCCCACGAGGGGTCGATCTGCTCCGAGAGCGGTCGACGGTGGTCGTGCGCCTCGACGGTCACTCGACCCCGAGCGTGCCGACCGAGACGCCGACGATCTCGCCGTCGTCGTCGAGCTGCGGTTCGACCCGCCAGACGCTGCCGGTGCCGAGCACCGCGAGGGCGCCCTCGCCGACGACCAGGGCGGTGTTCTCGTCGATGGCGACGCCACCACGGACGAGTCCCGCCTCTGTGGCGGCGATGAGCCTGGTCAGGGTGCCCCACTGGGCGGCGTGCACGTCGATGGCGAGGTCGACGAGGCCGAGGCCGTCGGCGAGGGTGACCTCGTCGAGGTCTTCTGCCGCGTCCTCGGGGCAGACCGGGACGTCGCCGATCAACCAGCCGCCGAGCAGGGCGCGGTCCGCGGCGATCATGGCGCCGGCCGAGAAACCGAGGTAGGGCAGCCCGTCGGCCACCAGGAGGCGCACCTGGTCGATCAACGGAGCGACCGCGTCGAGGTAGGCGGGGGTGAGCCCACCCGCCACCAGCAGGCCGTCGACGTCGCTGAGCACGCGGGTGTCGAACTCGTCCCCGGCGGAGACGATGGTCGTGAGGGCCTCACAGCGTCCCCCGGCGGCCAGCATGGCGGGGTACCCGTCACGGAACTCGGCGGACGGCGAGTCGTCGGCCACGACGATCAGCACGGCGATGCGCGGCACGCTCCGGCCGACGGCGGCACCGCGGACGGCGGCCTCGGCGACGAAGAGGTCGTACAGCTCGGTGTCGTCGGGCGACCAGCCGCCGCCCACCAGGTGGATGCTCACTCGCCCGCCCCCGCTCCGACCTCACGCGTGACGGGCGGCAGTGCGCTCCACGGGAAGGTGATCCACTGGTCGGTACGCTTCCAGACGAAGTCGGGCTCGAGCACGGTGCGGGGCTTGCTGTAGAGGCAGACCGTGCGGACCTCGGAGGCCACCTCGGCGAGCAGGTCGCGCACGAGCACGAGGGTGCGCCCCGAGTCGGACACGTCGTCGACGACGAGGACCTTCTTGCCCTCGAGCGACGGGGCGTCGAGGGTCGGGGGCAGCAGCACGGGCTCGGGCAGCCGCTCGTCGACGCCCGTGTAGAACTCGACGTTGATCGAACCGCACATCTTGGTGTCGAGCGCGTACGCCACGGCACCGGCGAGCACGAGCCCCCCGCGGGCGACGGCGACGATCACGTCGGGCGTGAACCCCGCCTGGACGACGTCGGAGGCCAGGTGGCGAGCGGCCTCACCGAACTCGAGCCAGCCCAGCACCTCCCGCTCGGGAGCCTCGACCTCGGGTCGTGCGGGGGCGGCCTGGCTGTCGTCGGGTGGGGTGACCATGCCGACAACCGTAACGCGCGCAGGGCTCCCCGCGTCACGCCGGGACCCAGGCACCCCCGGGAGGCGCGAAGACCGTGTCGACGCCGTCGGACCACAGCAGCGAGTCCGGCTCGCGGTCGGTGACGCCCGGCAGGCCGCCGTCGGCGACGAGCTCGTCGTCGAGGTCGACGAGCTCGGCCCGGCGCAGCGACCAGGTGTCGTGCCGGTTCGGCCAGTACCGGGTGCGCCCGCCGCGGGCGACGTGCATGCCCCAGCGGGCGGTGAGGAACTCGGCGAGCGGGTCGCCGTCGACCACCTGGTCGGTGGGACGGACGGACAGGCGCGACGACGGGTTCGCCCCCGGCCCGAGCCGGGTGCTGCGGTAGGTCACGACCCCGTCGACCCGGGACTCGCGCATCGACGCCCAGCGATAGGGCAGACCGAGGCCCACGTTCGCCGCGAGCACCGAGACGAGGCGCTGCGCCTCGAGGGTGCGGAACACCACGCCGCGTCGGCCCAGGGCGTCGACCGAGTACAGCCGCACGTTCGTCTCGAGGAAGTCCCCGGCCCAGGGCACCGCGGGCAGCGGCCCGAAGGCGCTGCCCGTCAGCTTGAACGGGATGAGCCCGACCCAGGTCGACCCGTCGAACACGTCGGGCCGCGTGCCGGGCGGCAGCAGCGGGGCGACGCGATCGGGCTCGACCCGCCAGTGTGCGAAGGCCAGGCCGCCCCAGTGCTGTCGGATGAACGCGGGGCGGAGCAGCGGAGGCGCGGTGCGGGACACCGGATCGGCTTCGGCCCCCGGCATGGTCTGGTCCATGTGGCCCACGGTACGGGCGACCGCCTGGGCGGTCCACAGCCTCGGACGAGCTTCCGCCCCCGGCCCTCCCCGGGCCGCCTCAGAGCTGGCGGACGAGTTCGGGGATGCGACCGCGGAACGGGAAGAAGTCCCGGGATGCGGACGGCCACGCCTCGCCGTCCCACCGCCGCCGGACGGTGACGAGGTCGACCCCCTCGGCAGAGAGGGCTCCGCGCACGGACGTCAGTCGCTCCTGGACGGGACCGACCGGGGCGTACGGCGTCACCACCGTGTCGAGCCCCTCGGACCGCGCCCACTCGACGACGGCGGCGGGCCGTGCGTCGGTGAGCGTCCGGGCGGGCCGACCGTCGGCGTCCCGCGTCCGTGTCGCCGCGTCGTCCCGAGCGCCCGTCGTGAAGGCCACGACGGCGGCGGAGGCGCCCTGTGGGGACCGGCCTCCGGGGTCGGCGGAGACGGCCACGGCCGACAGCCGCGCGACGAGACCGGGGCGTTCGGCGAGCAGGCTCTCGGGCTCGAGGTCCTCCTCGTGGAGCAGCAGCCCGACCCGCCCACCCGGGGAGCCGACGACGTCGGCGGCCTCGACGGGCGTCCGTGACGGCAACGGCTCCTCGTCGAGGGCCCTGGCCGTGGTGGCGAGACCCTCGGGCGAGAATCGCCCGTCGGTGAAGCGCGAGATGTTCGAGGCCGTCGCGAGGTAGGTCTTGCCGGCGGTCTGCAGGCCCGCCACCCAGCGCCAGGACAGGGTGTTCGAGGCCGCGTCCCCGTCGAGCAGGTGGCGGAGGAAGAAGTCGGCGCCCAGGTGCCACGGAAGGCCGAGGGTGAAGATCCAGACGCTGGCGAACCACATGCGCGCGTGGTTGTGGAGGTACCCGGTGTCGACGAGCTCGCGCACCCAGGCGTCCATCGCGTCGATGCCGGTGCGGCCGGCGACCGCCTCGTCGTACCCCGCGGGGACGCCGGCGTCGACGGCGCGGTCGACGGCGCGTCGGTACCGCCGCCACACCTCGGGGTTCTGCTCCAGCCAGCCCTTCCAGTAGGTGCGCCAGAACACCTCCTGCACGAACTTCTCCGCCGCACCGAGCGTGTGACGCTCGAGGACCGCGCCGACGACCTCGCGTTCCGTCACGAGACGGTGGCGGAGGTACGGCGACAGTCCCGAGACGGTGCGGCGTGAGACCCCGAGGTCGTGGTTCCGGTCACGGGCGTAGGCGGAGCCGGCGAGGGGCAGGAACTCGTCGAGGGCCTCGAGGCCGGCGACTCTGGTCGGGACGATCACACGTCCATCTTGCGACCCCGGACCCGTGGGGGCCCGGGGAACGCCGTCGCGACCAGGAGACGTCAGTGGCGGACGGTGGCCGAACGCAGCGGTTCGAGCTGGTCGATCGGCAGACCGACGTGCGTTCCGCGCAGCAGCCCGAGCAGGCGACCGGCCACGAGACCGACGGCCGCGGCGGCCAGCACCGCCGTGCCGCGCCGACGACCGACGAACGAACGCCACGCGCCCGAGGCCAGGCGGGCGGCCGTGACGCCCGGGACGGCGGCGGTGTCGGCTTCTCCGCCGAGGGAGCGTCGCAGCGCGGCCTGGGTGACGCCGCGGTCGACGGCGGCGCCGACGACCGAGCTCCGGCGCGTCCGCGAGGGACGCACGGTGCGCGAGACCCTGGCCGACGAGGTCGACACGACCCGCGCCTCCGGCTCGTCCGCGGCGAGGCGCAGGCACAGCTCGACGAACTCGGCGCCGCGGGGCACGCCCTCACGGGCGTCGACACCGCTGGCCAGGCCACCGACCTGGAGCAGGTCCCACCGTCGGAAGGCCACGGTCGCTCCCGCCACGTCGTCGAGGCCGACGAGGCCGTCGGGTCGCGAGCGGGGCGTGCAGTCCACGGCCCAGAGCAGGTCGTCGGGCAGGGCGGACGCGGCCGCACCGGGCCAGGTCGGTTCGGTCCGTCCCACGACCGCGATGACGTCGACCTGGTCGAACGGGGCGGCGAGCGCCCGGGCCCAGCCGGCGTGGGCGACGCAGTCCGCGTCGAGGAACGCGACGACGTCGCCACGTGCCGACTCGATGCCGGTGTCGCGGCTGCCGGCGAGCCCCGGGGTGCGGGTGTTGTCGACGACGAGCAGGTCGTCGTACCGGTGGCGCAGGTGGTCGCGGAGTCGCGGTGCCCGATCGACGACCACGAGGACGTCGTGCACGTCGCCGTCGCGGAGGACGGAGTCGAGCGCGGCCGTCAGGCCGTCGAAGGGGGTGGATTCGTCGGCGCAGACGACGACGCTCACGCGGGGGGCCGGGGGGACGGAAGGCAGGGAGGTGCGGACGCGGAGGGTCACGGGGGTTCCTCTGGGTTCGTCGACGGTCGCCGTCGCGCCGCAGGGCGTCGCGTTCGGGGGGCGACCCTCGTCGGAGGGTGCGTTCGGGTGGCGTCGTCGGGAGGGGTGGCCCGACGTCGTCGGCCGGCGGTCGATTCGGGCGACCACGGGCAGAGGCACGTCCCGGATTCGGGTTCGGGACGTCCTGACCTCCACAACGGTACGGGTCCCTCCTGGGAAGACGAAGAACGAGGGGGTCCCCCGTTCGAGGGGGCCTCGTCCGGGTGACGTCCGGGTGGCGGCCGGGTGGGGGCCGGTCCGCGTCGGCTCCCCCCGGGTGAGGCTCGCCGTCCGGCGCGGTTCTGCGGCCCTCCGGGCCCCGGACGGCAGGAGGCGCGGGCCCTGTCGGCAGCGTTCCCCCGGTCGCCGAGCGGGTCGTCCCCTGCCGGAACCACCCGCTGGTGACCCGTGTGACGCGTCGTCCGCCCACCCGTCGCGCGGTCCGCCCACCCGGTCGTCGCTCCCCCGCGCGCCGGTAGGGTCGGGGCCTGACCCGCCACCACGAGAGGACGTCGACCAGTGCCCCACGGACCGGGAACGCGCCGTCGCGCGGAACGCACGGCGCTCGAGCGCGCGGTCGACGAAGGCCTGTTGATCGTCCGGGCGGCCCTGGTGGTGGCCGTCACGAACCAGATCATCCGCCGTGCCCTGCAGGAGCGCCTCCCGTTCGACGAGGACGTCGCGACGCGGGTCACCCGCGACGAGATCGACCGCCTGACGGCCGAGCAGACGTCGGCCGCGGTGCGCGTCCGCAGACTGCGTCGGATGACCGGCCGGTCGTACGGTCAGTCCCGTCACCAGTTCGACTACCGTCCCGAGGACGCCGACGCCCTGAAGCTCCGCGAGGCCGCGTCGAAGGGCGTGGCCCGGGCGCTGGCCGCCCGCCGGGAGGACGACGACTTCGTGGCCGAGGTCGTAGCGGACGCCCGGTCGCGGGCGTGGGACGACGTCGGGCAGACGGTCGTCGACCGGCTCGGCTGGGCCGCGCGCCCGGCCGACGACTACGACGACGGGCGCCACGAGCGCCTGCGCGACCTCGTCGAGGGCGACCTCGCGGCGCTGCGCGAGAGCCGCTCGGACGGCGGGGCCGGCTCGGTCAGTCCTTCTTGACCCTGAGCTCGCCCTTGGCCACCTTGTACGTCGCCGCCTGGGCCACGGGCTTGATGGTCACCAGGTCGAGGTTGACGTGGGCCGGCAGCTCGACCGAGTGCACGATCGACTCGGCCACGTCGTCGGCCGTCAACGGCGACTCGACGTCGCGGTAGACCGCGTCGGCGCGGTCCTGGTCGCCGCCGAAGCGCACGAGCGAGAACTCCTCGGTGTGCACCATGCCCGGCGCGATCTCGATCACCCGGATCGGCTCCCCTGCCAGCTCGAGCCGCAGCACGGCCACGAGGGCGTGCTCGGCGAACTTCGAGGCGTTGTAGCCACCGCCGTTCTCGTAGGCGACGTGACCGGCGATCGACGTGACGGTCACGATGTCGGCACCCCGCGCCTCCTCGGCTCCGCGGCGGAGCGACGGCAGCAGGGCGGTGACCGCGCGCTTGGTGCCCAGCACGTTGACGTCGAACATGCGCTGCCAGTCGTCGATCGAGCCGTTCTCGACGCTGTCGAGTCCGAACGCCCCACCCGCGTTGTTGACGAGGGCGTGCAACGGTCCGGTCTCCTCGACGTGGGCCCGCAGGGCGGCCACGTCGTCGTCGCTGGTGAGGTCGGCCCGGAACCAGGTCGCCCCCGTCTCGTCGGCGAGCGCCCGGAGGCGGTCCTCGCGTCGCGCGACGGCCAGGACCTCCCAGCCGCGCGAGCGGAACGACCGCACCGTCGCCGCTCCGATGCCCGAGCTCGCTCCCGTCACCACGACCCGCTTCGCCACGTCTGCCTCCTGTTGCCTCGTTCGTGGTCGTCGCCCGCTGCGGGCGCACCGCCCCACGCTAGCGGCCCCGTTACGTCCCGTGTCCGGCATCGTGGACGGTCGGGGGCACGGTCCGTACCGTGGCTGTCACCGCAGACCCCCGCCGACGACCCCGGCCCACGCACCCCCGACCGCAGGAGCACACCATGACCGACGCCCAGCCCGCCTGGAAGTTCGAGACGCAGCAGATCCACGCCGGGGCCCAGCCCGACCCGACGACCCATGCCCGCGCCACGCCGATCTACAAGACGACGTCGTACGTCTTCCGGGACGCGCAGCACGCGCAGGACCTCTTCGCCCTCGCCGAGAACGGCAACATCTACTCGCGCATCATGAACCCCACCCACGACGTCGTGGAGAAGCGCATCGCCGCGCTCGAGGGCGGGACGGGTGCCCTGCTGGTGTCGTCGGGCCAGGCCGCGTCGACCTTCGCCGTGCTGAACATCGCCGAGGCGGGCGACCACATCGTGTCGTCGTCGTCGATCTACGGCGGCACGTACAACCTCTTCAAGTACACGCTCGCGAAGCTCGGCATCGAGACGACGTTCGTCGAGAACCAGGACGACGCCGACGAGTGGCGCCGCGCCGTGCGTCCGAACACGAAGCTGTTCTTCGCCGAGACGATCGGCAACCCGAAGATCAACATCCTCGACCTCGAGAAGGTGTCCGGGGTGGCGCACGCCGAGGGCGTCCCGCTGATCGTGGACAACACGATCGCGACGCCGTACCTGATCCGGCCGCTCGAGCACGGGGCCGACATCGTCGTCCACTCGGCGACGAAGTTCCTCGGCGGGCACGGCACCGTCATCGGCGGCTTCATCGTCGACGGCGGGACCTTCCCGTGGTCGTCCCACGCGGAGCGCTTCCCCGGTCTGACGCAGCCCGACCCGTCGTACCACGGGGCCGTCTACACGCAGGCCGTCGGCGACGCTCTCGCCTACGTCATCAAGGCGCGCGTGCAGCTGCTGCGCGACCTCGGGGCGTCCAACAGCCCCGACACGGCCTTCTCGTTGATCCAGGGCATCGAGACGCTCAGCCTGCGGATCGAGCGACACGTCCAGAACGCGCAAGAGGTGGCGGAGTGGCTCGACGCCCGCGACGACGTCGCCGCGGTGTACTACGCGGGCCTGCCGACGAGCCCCTGGTACGCGGCGGCGAACAAGTACGCACCCAAGGGCGTCGGGGCCGTGCTGTCCTTCGAGCTCAAGGGAGGCGTCGACGCCGGCCGAGCGCTCGTCGACGCCCTCGAGCTCTTCAGCCACCTCGCGAACATCGGCGACGTGCGCAGCCTCGTGATCCACCCCGCCTCGACGACGCACTCGCAGCTCACCCCCGAGCAGCAGCTCACGACCGGCGTCACGCCGGGGCTCGTCCGCCTCTCGGTCGGCCTCGAGAACGTCGACGACCTGAAGGCCGACCTCGACGCGGGCTTCGCGGCGGCGCGCGCCGTCACCCGGGAGGCGCTCCGCAGCAGCTAGGACGGGCGGCGGCCGGTGGGGGCCTGCGCGGTGGACTCGAGGAGGCGCGGTGTGCGTAACAAACGCACCGCGCCTCCTCGGCTCGTCCAGGATGGACGTCACATGGACTGGCAGAGCACACCCGAGGACACCGTCCCGTCGAGCGTCATCAGCGAGCGCACGCGCCTGGCGATGCTCGGCCGGCCGCCGGTCACCGGAGCCTGGCGCGACGGCGACGACCCCGGCGGACGGTCGTTCGTGAGCCTGGACGACCTCGTGCTCGAGAGCGGCGTCACGCTGCCCCGACCGCGGCTCGCCGTCGAGACCTGGGGCGAACTCGACGCCGGGCGGAGCAACGCCGTGCTCGTCTCGCACGCCCTCACCGGCGACAGCCACGTCGTCGGCGCGGCCGGCCCCGGCCACCCCACGGCGGGCTGGTGGAACGGCGTCGTCGGCCCGGGGCTCGCGATCGACACCGACCGCTGGTTCGTCGTCGCGCCGAACGTGCTCGGGGGCTGCCAGGGCAGCACCGGCCCCTCGTCCTTCGCGCCGGACGCCGTCGAGTGGGGGTCGAGGTTCCCCCACCTGACGATCCGGGACCAGGTCGCCGCCCAGGCGGCGTTGGCCGACCGCCTCGGCATCGAGCGGTGGGCCGCGGTCGTCGGCGGGTCGATGGGCGGCATGCACGCCCTCGAGTGGGCGATCACGCACCCCTCGCGCGTCGCCCGGCTCGCGGTGCTGGCCGCGCCGCCGGTCGTGAGCGCCGACCAGATCGCCCTGAACACGGTGCAGTACGAGGCCATCCGGATGGACGCCGCCTTCGACGGCGGCGACTACTACGACGCCGTCGACGGCCCGTACCGCGGCCTCGCCCTCGCCCGGCGTATGGCCTTGCTCAACTACCGCTCGCCCGACGAACTGAACGCCCGCTTCGGTCGCAGCTGGCAGAGCGAGATCTCACCGCTGGGCGGTCCGGGACGGTTCCAGGTCGAGAGCTACCTCGACTTCCACGGCAACAAGTTCACCCGCCGCTTCGACGCGGGCAGCTACGTGACCCTGCTCGGTGCCATGAACTCGCACGACGTCGGGCGGGACCGGGGCGGCGTGGCGGCGGCGCTGAACCGCATCACGGCTCCGACGCTGGTGCTCGGCGTCGACAGCGACCGGCTCTTCCCCGTGTCCGACCAGCGGGTCATCGCACGACACCTGCGACACGGCCTGGACGGCGACGGCGTGGCCGTGGTCGAGAGCCCCTACGGGCACGACGGATTCCTCATCGAAGGCGACGCGGTGGGCGCCCAGCTGCGCCGCTTGCTCGACTGACCCCAGTTCGGTGGACACCACGGGGTACAGTTCCGCATCGCGACCGGATCGTTACCCCGACAATCGGCGTTTCGGGCCCTGCACGACCCCCTGAGAGGGGGCTGGGTGTGAAAACATGAGGAGTCGCCAGCCACCCGGCAGCCGTGACGCCACCGTCGGAAGCCACTCACGAATCATGGACATCTTCGCCCAAGAGCGCGATCGTCTGCTCAGCAGCACGACCCGCACCCTGGGGCTCGCCTGCGCGGCGGTCTCGGTCGTGGCCCTGGCGATCCCCGGCGTGACCGACCCCCTGCACCTCGCGGCGATCGCCCCGCTCGCCGCTCTGCTCGTCGTCTCGCTGCTCTTCGTCACCGGGCCGCGCGCCCGCGTCTGGGTCCCGGTCGGGCTGGCCTCGGGCATCGCGGCGACCGTGGTCGCCCTGTTGCCCGCCGGTGGCCCCGACGACGGTCCGCTCGCCACCGCGATCATCCCCCTGGCCGGTGGCGCGACCGCCGCCTTCAGCCTCATGCTCTCGTCCAGTCGCCCACGGCTGACCACGGCGATCGTGGCCTTCGTCGTCGAACTGACCCTGGTGGCCCTGGCGACCGGCTCGCCGTTCACCTTCCCGGTCGCGGCCGTGCTGCTCGGCTGGGTGTCCTGCTTCGTCACGGGCCTGTGGCTCGGACGCGCCGTGCCCCTGGCGGCACGCCGCATCTACAGCATCGGCAACGCCCACCGGGCCGAACGTCAGGCCAGCGAGACCGAGGCCCAGCGGCGGCAGGGCGCCCGCCTGCTGCACGACACCGTGCTGGCCACGCTGACCCTGCTCGCCCACTCGGGGTTCGGCGTCACGCCCCAGGCGCTCCAGGACCAGGCCGCCGAGGACGCACGCCTGCTGCGCCACCTCCGTCTGGGCGGCACGCCGCAGCCGCAGGCGTCGGGCGACTACAGCCTCGAGACGGTCGAGGAGTCCCCGCTCGGTCAGACCCTCGAGTCGGTCAAGCAGCGCTTCGGCCGCATGGGCCTCGAGGTGAGCTGGCACGGCACCGGTCAGGTCCTGCTGCCCACCCACGTGCTCGACGCGTTCCTGCTGGCCCTCGCGGAGTGCCTCGAGAACGTGCGACGTCACGCCGGCGTGACCGAGGCCCACGTCACGATCATCCACGACGACTCGATGGTCCGTGCCATGGTCACGGATGCGGGCGTCGGGTTCGACCTCGCCGGCATCAGCGAAGAGCGCCTGGGCTTCAAGGAGTCCGTCGTCGGCCGGCTGCACGAGGTCGGCGGCAGCGCCCGTCTGTTCTCGTCGCCCGGGTCGGGCACCACCGTCGTCCTGGAGGCACCGCGATGAGCGTCGACGAGAACACCTTCGGGATCGTCCGGGGTCGCCGAGCCGCTCGCGGCCTGCCGATCAGTTCGACCGGAGCGCGTTCGCTGCGCCAGGCCCGTGCGGCCGGTGCCACCCTCGGCACCGGGTACCTGGGCGTCGGCGCGGCCGTGGTCGCCGCGCTCCAGGCCGTGTACGGCCTCGCCTTCTTCCTCAGCCACCTCTCGGCCTATCCCGACGTCGCCCCCGTCCTGATCTCGTGGCTGCTCTACGTGGCCACCTTCATCGGCACGGCCGTGCTCGTGACCGTCCGGGGCGAGCGGCTGACCACGGGCGTGTTCGCCGTCATCGGGGTCGTCCTCGCCGTCGTCGTCACGCTGGACTTCGTCGCCATCTGGCCGCTGCACGACGTGGGCGCCTATGCCACGTCGAGCGTCGCCGTCGGCTTCGGCCTGCTGCCCATCGTCACCCTCAGGCCCGTGCGGGAGGTCGTCACGGCCACCGCCCTGCTGTTCGTGGCGTTCGTCGTCATGGTGGCGCTCTCGACCCCCGTGACCAGCGACTCGGGCCCGCAGCAGATCACCGTCGTGGCCCTGGCCGTCCTGCCGAGCGCCATCGCCACCTTCGCCGTGCACCGCTTCCGTCGCATGGTGCAGGTCGAACTCGACCGGGTGCTCGTGCAGAGCAACGTGTCGCAGCCCCGTTTCGCGGTGGGCATGCTCGCCAGCGACGAACTGGCGCGACTCGACCTCGCGGCCGAGAAGCTGCTCGACGGCGTCGCGAACGGCGACGTGCCCCTGCCCCTGTCGCCCAAGGTCGCGTCGCAGGCCGCGTCGCTCGCCACCGAACTGCGCCTGCACCTCATCGAGGGCCGGCGCGAGACCTGGCTGCACCACGCCGTCACCGAGTCCGAGTACCTCGGCCGGTCGGTCGCGCTGGTCGACCCGTCGTCGCTCGCCGGCCTGCTCGCCCCGGCACAGCGCGACGGACTGCTCCAGGGCGTCTGGTTGCTGCTCGGCGACTCGAAGAGCCGCGCACCGGGCACGACGATCCAGCTGACCCTCGGCCCGGTGACCGCCGCGTCCCAGTCCTTCGCCGGTCGCAGCGTCTGCGTGCCCGTCGTGCTCTCGACCACGGGCATCCGCCGCAACCGCGTCACGCCCGCCACCTGGAACGCCCTCGAGCGTGCCGGTGAGTACGTCGTCTCGACCCACGAGTCGAGCGTCAAGATCTCGGTCAACTGCATCGTGGACAACCCCGCCGAGGCCTGACCCGCCGAGCACCCCGCGTGGCCCGGCCCCATCACCACCCCCGCCCGTAGCATGAACCCCACTCCGTCCTGAAAGAAGGTCCCGACGTGTCAGACCACGACGACCGCATCCGCCTCGCCCTCGTAGACGACCACAAGATGCTCCTGGGCGCCCTCAGCGAGTGGATCCGTGGTGCCGCGAGCGACATCTCGATGGTCGCCGCCGTCGCGTCCTGGCCCGAGCTGCTCACGCACCCCGAGTTCCCGGTCGACGTCGTGCTGCTCGACCTCGACCTGAAGGACAACATCCCGATCTCGCTCAAGATCAACACGCTCAAGACGACGGGCGTCAAGACCGTGCTGATGAGCACCTACTCCGAGCCCAACGTGGTGCGCGAGGCCCTCGCCGCCGGCGCCCTGGGGTACCTCGTCAAGAGCGAGGACGCCGAGATGATCGTCGAGGCGATCCGCTCGGCCGCCAAGGGAGAGTCGTACATCTCGGCCGAACTCGACCTGGCCCTCAACGCCGCCGAGGTGGGTGGCGTCCCGAAGCTCAGCGCGCAGGAACGCCGCGTCATGGCTCTCTACGGCGGTGGCGAGCCGGTCAAGGCCGTCGCCTACCAGCTCGGCATCAGCGAAGAGACCGCCAAGAGCTACCTCAAGCGCATCCGCGAGAAGTACCGCGTCGCCGGCTACGACGTGGGCACCAAGGTCGCCCTCCGGAAGCGCGCCATCCAGGACGGCATCCTGCTCCAGACCGACACGCCGGCCCAGACCAGCTTCTGACGCCCGGCCCCACGCGGAGAACGGCCCGACCCCCTCGGGGGCCGGGCCGTTCGCCGTCTGCGTGACCCGCGCCTCCTCGGAACCGGGCCGTTCGTCGTCTGCGTGACCCGCGCCTCCTCGGGTCCTGTCGTCCCGCTTCGGCGGCGCGGGGGGCTAGGCCGAGACCGACTCGCGTTCGGCGGCCGTGACCCGTGCCGCTCCACGCCGATCGTCGACTCGCTGCATGCCGAAGCTGATCATGGTCAGGACGACCCCGGCCAGGGCGAGCACGACGCCGACCCACCCGGGTGCGGAGAAGCCGAGGCCTGCCGCGATGACCGCGCCGCCGAGGTACGCGCCGAAGCTGTTGCCGAGGTTCATGGCCGAGTGGTTCAGGGCGGCGCCGATGACCTGGCTCTCGCCCGCGACCTCCATCAGGCGGGACTGCACCGAGGGGCCGACGCTCGAGCCGACGAGGCCGACGAAGAACGTGCTGACGAAGATGCCGACGATCGAGCTCGACGTGAGCGCGTAGGCCGAGAGCGCGGCGATGAGGCCGACAAAGCCGAGGTACATGGCGAGTTTGAGGGACCGGTCGGCCAGCCAACCGCCGAGCAGGTTCCCGATGGTCATGCCGACGCCGACCGTGACGAGCACCCAGGGCACGACGCCCGGGGACACGCCCGCGCCCTCGGTCACGGCGTTGGCGATGTAGCTGTAGACCGCGAAGAACCCGCCGAAGCCGATGGCTCCGATGCCCATCACGAGCCACACCTGTGGCTGCTTGAACGCCCGCAGCTCGCGCTTCATCGAGGCGGACGCGTCGCCGTCCTGGTGCGGCACGGCGAGGGCGACGGCGGCGAAGGTCAGGGCGAAGATGAGGGCCACGGCGAGGTAGGCGACGCGCCACCCGGCTTGCTGGCCGAGCCAGGTGATCGAGGGCACGCCGATGACGTTCGCGATCGTCAGGCCGCTGAGGACGAGCGCGACGCCCTTGCCCCGGTTGCCCGGCCCCATGATCGACGCGGCGACGATGGACGCGATGCCGAAGTACGCGCCGTGCGGCAGACCCGCGGCGAAGCGTGCGGCCAGCACCCAGCCGAACGACGGCAGCAGGGCCGACGCGATCGTGCCGACGGTGAAGGCGGCGAGGAGCGCCAGGAGCAACTTCTTCTTCGGGAAGTGCGACGACATCGCGGCGATGGTCGGGGCCCCGACGACGACGCCGAGGGCGTAGGCGCTGATCAACCAGCCGGCCTGGGCGATGCCGGCGTCGGCCGACCGCGAATAGAGATCGGGCAGCAGGTCGCCCGCCATGTTCGGCAGGAGGCCCATGGCCACGAACTCGGTCGAGCCGATTCCGAACCCGCCGAGGGCGAGGGCGATCAAGGCGGCCGTGCGACGACGGCGGGAGAGGTGGGTCACGAGCGGGCCTTTGCGGATCGAGAAGAGCCAGAGGAGAAGGGAGGAACGACCTTCGCTCGTCATCGAGCAGGGCATCTGCGGAGGAGCGACACGTCGCGCCTCCCTCCTGATCGTATCGATTCGACCGGCGGTTGCCAACCGTCCGCCGGGACTCCGACCCGTCCGGCGAAACACCCGCATCCAGCGATCTGGCGTCGAGCCGCTCCGTGCCGCTAGATTCGAGCGTTCCGTTCCTTCCCGATGGGTTCTCGCATGTCCACACCCGGCTCCTCCCCCGCCGCCACCCTCCGAGGGCTCGGGGGCTCCGGCGACCCGATCCGGCCTCCCACGCGGACCCTCGTCGGGGCCCTGACGGTCGTCGCGCTCGTGTTGGTCTCCACGCTGGTCGGCCTGGCGGTTCCCCCTCCCGCGCACGCAGCGACGACGGGGTACGTGACCGGGCACCTGACGGGGACCGATCCCTCGCGCAGCGACTTCATCGCCGAGGCACGGTTGATCCGCCCCGACGGAGCCGAGGTGGGCTCGACCCAGTTCGTCGTTCGCACCACGGGCGCCTACACCCTCGAGGTCGTGACCGCCGGTCGCTACACGGTGCTGTTCAAGGACGGCGACACGCGCCGGAGCCAGTACTGGGGTGGAGCCCACGATCTCACCGGAGCCCGCTGGTTCGACGTGGCCGACGGCCAGACCGTCACCGACGTCGACGCCCGCCTGGTCGTCCAGGAGGCCCTGGCGGGGCGTGTGTGGCTCGGCGGGGGTCGTGACGACTTCGCCGCCGTCGGCAACGCCGACATCTCGGTCGTCAACGTCGACACCGGCGACCATTCGTCGGCCCTGACCGACTCGAGAGGCGCCTACTCGGTCGCGGTCGACCCCGGCCGCTACCGCATCCGCGCCTCGGTCAGGCCCTCACCCGACGCGCCGGACCTCTCGACGTCGTGGTTCGGGGGCGCCGCGGCCGAATCCGACGCGACGATCGTGACCGTGGCCAAGGACGCCCGGCTCTCGGGACTCGACCTGCAGGTCGAGAAGTCGGCCGTCCTGACGGGTTCGGTGACCCCGGTCCTGGACGACCCCCTCGACGTCGGCTTCAGCGCAGAAGCGTGGACGACCGACTCGCGAGGTCGTTGGTACCTCGCGACGGGGGCGGCGATCCGGAAGGGGACGTTCGCGTTCCACGGGCTGCCGGCGGGTGACTACGTCGTGCGGTTGACGGGCCTCCCCCTGAACCGCACCGACGACTCCGCCCCCGCCGTCGCGCCCCGCTACGCACCCGGTGTGGAGAACCGCGACGACGCGACGCGTTACCGTGTCGCCAGCGGCGAGACGCGCTCGGTGGGAACGGTCCTCCTCCCGCCCCTTCGTCAGACCACCACACGCATCTCCGGCCCCGATCGCTTCGCCGTCGCTGCGGCCATGTCCTCGCGGTTCACCGAGACCGGCGGCACGGTCGTCGTCGCCAACGGGCTGGGCTTCCCCGATGCGCTGTCGGCCGGACCGGCCGCGGCGCATCTCGACGCCCCCCTCCTGTTGGTCACCCCGACCACCGTTCCCGACGTCGTCGCCGCCGAGCTGAAGCGCCTGCGACCGAAGACGGTCGTCGTCGTCGGTGGTCCCGTCTCGATCTCGCCGGACGTCGAGAAGGCCCTCGGCGTCGTGGCCACCCCGACGAGCGGTCCGCGCTCGACGGTGGTGCGGATCGGCGGCGCCGATCGGTACGCGACGTCCCGAGCCATCGCGCGCTATGCCTTCGTCTCGTCCGACGCCCCTGCCGCGACCACGGCCACCTCACCGGGCCGCGTGCTGTACCTGGCCTCGGGTTCGGGGTTCGCGGACGCCCTCTCGGCCGGTGCCGCGGCTGCGGAGGCCGACGCCCCGCTCGTGATGGTGGACGGCCGGGCGGCACGCGCCGACGACGCGACGCGCGAGCTGTGGGGCGATCTGGGCAGCCCTGCAGCCATCGGCGTGGGAGGCCCGCGGGCCATGTCCCCCGGCATCGCCACGTCCCTGTCGGGCACCGACCGCGGCGGGCAGATCGTCGGCGCCGATCGCTACGAGGTGTCCCACCACACCACACGCGGGTCGTTCGACGAAGCCGGCACGGTCTATCTCGCCACCGGCGTCAACTACCCCGACGCGCTGTCGGGCGCAGCCCTCGCAGCCCGGACCTCGTCGCCACTGTTCATCGTGCCGGGCACGTGCGTGCCGGCATCGATCCTGCACGACCTCGACGTCCTCCAGACCGAGCACGTGGTCCTGCTCGGAGGCCAGCAGGCCCTCTCGTCCCGGGTCGACTCCCTCACGGCCTGCTGACGGCGGCGTCCCGTTCCCCACGCCGGACCGACGCGACGGTGGTCCGGCCCTGCGTGATGCGGTCAGGCGTCGCCGAGTGCGGCTTCGAGTCGTTCGACCTTGCCGGTCAGTTCGCCGGTGCGTCCCGGCCGGATGTCGGCCTTGAGCACGAGGGAGACGCGCGAGCCGAAGGCGCCGACGGCCTCGGTCGCGGCCTTGACGACGGCCATCACCTCGTCCCACTCGCCCTCGATCTCGGTGAACATCGACGAGGTGTGGTTCGGCAGCCCGGACGCCCGCACGACCGCGACGGCGGCGGCCACGGCCGAGTGGACCGAGTCGGGCTCGGAGCCGGCGGACGGCCCGCCCTCGGGAGCGGCACCACTGGGCGAGACGGAGAACGCGACGATCATGCGTCCATCCTCGCGTGTGCGGGCCGCAGGCGCCAGAGCGTCACGACCGTCCACCCCAGCAGTCCGAGCTCGAGCACGGCCCGCACGGTGACCACGGCCACCAGGTCGGGTCGCGCGGAGAGCAGGGCGTCGTACTCGAGGGGGTAGACCACCTGGGTCAGCCCCGCGACGACCACGGCCGCCACCGCCGGCACGACGAACCGCGGCCCGCCCGATCGTGCGAGCACGAGCCCGACGACGACGGGCACCGCGAGCCAGGCCACGAACTGCGGCGAACCGACCTTGTTGGTCACGATCAGGGCGACGACGACGGCGAGCGACAACGGACCCAGGAGGCGCGTGGCCGTCACCCCGCGGCGCACGGCCCGCAAGCCCAGCAGCACGACGCCGAGCACGACCGCGGCCATCACGAGGCTCATCGCCTTCGCGGCGAACCCGACCCCGTCGCCGGCGATCTGGTACGTCAGGATCTCGCGGTCGTAGTAGACGAAGGTGCCGGGCACTCCCGCGGCCGCGCGCCAGAGCCAGAGCACGGCTGCGGGCGACTCGACCTGGAGACCTCGACCGGCCTGCTGGCCGACGAAGCCGAAGACGTTCCACCCGCTGCCGAGCACGAGCGAGACGGACACCACGACCGCACTCGTCACCGCCGCCGCCACGACGACCTCGACCCGACGACGCAGGGCGAGGACGGCGACCACCACGAGAGCGGCGGGCCAGACCTTGACCCAGGCCGCGATCGTGAGCAGGGCGGACGCCGCCGAGGGCCGCGTCGAGACGAGCAATAGCCCCACCAGCGCGATCGAGACCGTGACGGCGTCGATGCGGCCGAGGGCGATCGGCCCGAGGGCGACGAGGAACGCCAGCCACCACCAGGCGGCGACCACGGACCCGGCACGCCGCCGCGCCACGAGCACGACGAAGGCGCCGGCGTTCAGCAGGGACACCAGCACGAGCCACACGGCCCCGTACCCGGAGTCGCCCCCCAGGCGGGCGAGCAGCATCGGCACCGCGGCGAGCAGCGGGTAGACCCACGGTCGGTCGACGCCCACCCAGTCGCCCCCGCCGACGCCCTGCTGCATCCAGGTGCGGTAGACGACGTCGACGTCGCCCAGGGTGCGGTTGCCGCCGACGAGGTTGAGCCGGACGAGCCAGGCGTGGACGAGCACGAAGGCGATGCCGAGCACGACCGGCGACGCCACGAACGACCTCGCCCGGTCGACGAACGTCGTCGGGCCGTCGGCGACGGGCCGGGTGCCCGACGTCCGCGCCGCGCGGACGATCGGTGCCCCTGGGGTGGCCGACGCGGGGGGGCACGGAGGTCGGCATGCCCACAGGCTAGCCGCCGGCCCCGACGCCGGGCGTCATGCGTCGGCCGACGTCCGCGGTCGCCGCTACGATCCCTCTCATGCGCAGACCCGCCTCCCTCCGACTCGTCGCGACCGCCGCCGCCCTCGTGCTGGCCGGGTCGCTCGCCGCCTGCTCGTCCGACGGGGGCGCGGGTGCCGACGGGGCGGCCGTCGCTCCGGTCACCGACGGCAAGATCACCGTCGCGACGGGTGAACCGGCCTACGGCCCCTGGGTCGAGGACGACGATCCGACCTCGGGCAAGGGCTACGAGGCCGCCGTCGCCTACGCGGTCGCCGAGAAGCTGGGCTACGACGACTCCGACGTGGTCTGGGTGCGGACCACGTTCGACGAGGCCATCGCCCCCGGGCCGAAGACCTTCGACCTCAACCTGCAGCAGTTCTCGATCACCGACCAGCGCAAGAAGGCCGTCGACTTCTCGCCCGCCTACTACGAGACGCGCCAGGCGGTCGTCACCCTGCCCGGCACCTCCGCGGCCGACGCCACCTCGATCGCCGACCTGAAGGGCCTCGCCATCGGCGCCCAGAGCGGCACGACGAGCTTCACCGCCGCCGAGGACGCCATCGACCCCGAGGGCGGCGTCCAGGCCTACAACTCGAACGACGACGCCAAGGCGGCCCTCGAGGCCGGCCAGGTCGACGCCATCGTGCTCGACGTCCCCACGGCCACGTACTTCGTCGAGGGCGGCGTCGTGCTCGGCCAGCTGCCCGCCACCGACGGGGCGAGCGACCAGCTCGGCATCGTCCTGCCGCTCGGCAGCTCGTTGACCGCCGACGTCACGAAGGCCGTCGACGACCTCCGGGCCGACGGCACGCTCGCCGAGCTGCAGAAGCAGTGGCTGGCCGACTACGACGTGAAAGAGCTGTCGTAGCGCCTCGTACGGTCGCGGCCGGCCCGGTGGCCGTCAGCGACCTCGAACTCGACCGGCGCGCCTTCCGTCGACGACAGTCGACCCGCTCCGTGGTGATCGCCGCCGTCAGCACGGTCGCCTTCGCCGCACTCGCGTGGTGGGCGGTCACCAGCACGCCCGGCTGGTCCCGAGTGCAGTTCAGCTTCCTCGACGGGGCCACCTTCGCGTCGGCGTGGCCCCGCGTGATCGAGGGCCTCTGGCTGAACGTGCGGGTCCTGCTGGTCGCCGCCGTCGGCGTGGCCGTCGTCAGCACCGTCCTGTCGGCACTGCGCACCCTGCGGGGTCCGGTCTTCTTCCCCGTCCGGGCGCTGGTGCGGGGCTACACCGACCTCTTCCGCGGCATGCCGCTGATCATCGTGCTCTACCTCGTCGGCTTCGGCGTGCCGGGCCTCGGGCTCGGCATCCCACGCCTGCCCGCCGAGTTCTGGGGCACGATCGCGCTGGTCCTCACCTACTCGGCCTACGTGTCCGAGGTCATCCGCGCCGGCATCGACGCCGTCCACCCGTCGCAGCGCCTCGCGGCCCGGTCGCTCGGCCTCAGCCACGCCAAGACCCTTCGCCTCGTCGTGTTCCCGCAGGCACTGCGCAAGGTCACGCCCGCCCTCATGAACGACTTCGTCTCGATGCAGAAAGACGTCGGTCTCATCTCGGTGCTCGGGGCGGTCGACGCCGTCCGCGCCGCCCAGATCGAGACCGCGACCGCGGCGAACTTCACGCCCTACGTGCTGGCCGGGCTGTTGTTCGTGCTGCTGGCCCTGCCGACCATCTGGCTGACCGACTGGCTGTCGGCGCGCCTCCGTCGCCGCGAACAGGCGGGCAGCGTCGTATGAGCAGCTCCACCCCCGACCCCACCCCAGGAGGCGCGGTGCCCGTCACCCCCGCAGCCCTCGGCCCCGGCCCCAGCCCCAGCCCCAGCCCCAGCCCCAGCCCCAGCCCCGAGACAGTGCTGCGCCTCGAAGGGGTCCGCAAGTCCTTCGGCGACACGGTCGTGCTCGACGGCATCGACCTGGACGTCGCGCGGGACGAGGTCGTGGCGCTGATCGGCGCCAGCGGCTCGGGCAAGTCGACGCTGCTCCGCACCGTGAACCTGCTCGAGCAGATCGACGACGGCCGCATCGTGCTCGGCGACGACGACATCACCGACCCCCGGGTGCGCGTCGACGCCGTCCGGGCCCGCATCGGCGTGGTCTTCCAGCACTTCAACCTCTTCCCGCACCTGACCGTGCTCGACAACGTCGCCCTGGCCAGTCGCCACGTGCTGCGCCAGCCCAAGGCCGCGGCGAACGAGCGCGCCCTCGAAGTCCTCACGCGCGTGGGTCTCGGCGACAAGGCCGGCGCCTACCCCGACCGCCTCTCGGGCGGTCAGCAGCAGCGGGTCGCCATCGCCCGGGCCCTCGCCCCGCGACCCGCCGTGCTGCTGCTCGACGAGATCACGAGCGCCCTCGACCCCGAGCTGGTGGGCGAGGTGCTCGACCTCGTGCGCACGCTGAAGGAGGTCGGCACGACGATCCTCATGGCGACGCACGAGATGGCCTTCGCCCGCGACGTCGCCGACCGGGTCGTCTTCCTCGACCGGGGCCGGATCGCCGAGCAGGGTCCGCCCGCGCAGCTGTTCACGGCACCCCGCGAGGTGCGCACCCAGGAGTTCCTCACGCGGTTCACCGCTCACTGACCGGGATCGACCGGCACCGGCCCCGGCACCGGCCCCGGCACCGGCCCCGGGCCAGGGCCAGCCCTGGCCCGGGCCCGATCCGACTCGGCCGGCTCCGGGCGCCCACCGTCTTCACCTGCGCCTCCCAGGTTCTTGCGAAGGAGACACGTCACCATCGGTTCAGCCCCGTGGACTCGCCGCGCGTCACGCCGACCCCTCCGAAGGACGAAGACCATGAAGAAGAAGACCAAGATCGGGCTCGGCGTCGCCGCAGCCGTCGTCGTCGTCCTGGGGGCCACCGCGGCCTTCGCCGGGCCGGCCTTCTACCGCGACGTGATCGTCGGCCAACCCGAGGCCGCGCCCACCGCCTCCCTCACCCCCGGGTCGAGCACGCTCGACCCCAGCCAGCTCGCAGGCGACTGGAGCATCGGTGACGGCAGCACGGCCGGCTACCGCGTCGACGAGGTGCTGAACGGCACCGACGTCACCGTCGTCGGCAAGACCGACCAGGTCTCCGGCACGATCACCGTCGACGGGACGACCATCTCGGCCGCCACCATCGACGTCGACGTCGCCTCGATCGCGACCGACAGCGGCAACCGCGACGACTACTTCCGGGGCACCGCCATGCAGGTGAACAAGTACCCCACGGCCACGTTCACGCTGACCCAGCCGATCGAGGCGGCCGTCCCCTCCGACGGTGACGTGGCCAAGGTCGACGCGACCGGCGAGCTGACCATGCACGGCGTCACGAAGACCGTCACGGTGCCCCTGCAGGCGGCCCTGTCGGGCGACGGCGTCCAGGTGAGCGGGTCGATCCCGGTGACCTTCTCGGACTACGGCGTCGACGCGCCCAGCCTCGGCTTCGTCAAGGTCGAAGACCAGGGAACGGTCGAGTTCCTCGTGGCGGCGACCCCCGCCTCCTGAGTCACGGGCGCTCGCGCGTCGAGCGCCGCACCACGACCTGAGCGTCGCACCGCCGATCTCGGCGGTGCGACGCTCAACTCGTGGTGCCGTGCGCCTGGGCCGGGCTAGCCCCGGCGCAACAGCTCCGCGATCGTGGCGGGCAGGGCGTCGACCAGGCCGAGCACCGTGAACGGTCCGCCGGCACCCGCCCGGGAGGCCGCGAGGCCGTGGAGCACCGCAGCGGTCGCGGCCGACCGGGCCAGCGCCTCCTCGTCCGCGGCGATCTCGTCGGCGTGCGTCGCGACCAGGGCCCCCAGGACTCCCCCGAGCGCGTCGCCCGCGCCGGCGGTGGCCAACCACGTCGGCGCGCTGGCGGCGACGAGGCGCGTGCCGCCGGGCGAGGCGACGTACGTGCGGTGCCCCTTGACGAGCACCGTGCAGCCCCACTCCCCGGCCGCGCGCTCGGCGGCACCGGCCGGGTCGGCGGCCACGTCGGCGACCTCGCGGCCCGAGGCCTTCGCCAGCTCGCGGAAGTGCGGCGTCAGCACCACCGGCCCGGTGGCCTGCTCGCGGAGCGACAGCGCTCCGGCGTCGAGCACGAGCGGCAGCCCCGAGGAGGCGCCGGTCGCGAAGCCGTCGCGCGTCTCGTCGTCGAGGCGGTCCGGGTCCACGCCCGAGCCGAGCAACCACGCCTGCACGCGACCCGGGCTCGTCACGGCCTCGGGCCGACGGTGCAGCACGAAGTCGGAGGCGCGGGCGGGGCCCAGGTACCGCAGCATGCCGACGCCGGTGTGCAACGCGGCCTCGACGCCGAGCACGGCGGCGCCCGGGTAGGCGCTCGAGCCGGTCACGACGCCGAGCACGCCTCGGCTGTACTTGTCGTCGTCGACCGCCGGCACGGCGATCTGGTCGGCGGCGTCGGAGGGGGTCCAGTCGGTGAAGCGGGTGTCGGAGGTCACGCCCCGACGGTAGTCGGCCGAGCCCCGCCCGGCCCTCCGCGGCCGCGCCCGCCCGACGCGCGCCCACCCAGCCGCGCCCGCCCGACCCGCGCCCACCCAGCCGCGCCCGCCCGACCTGCGCCCGCCGATACGGTGGGTCGATGAGCATCTCACTCCCCGGCCGCACCGTCGTCTTCGACTACGGCGAGGTGATCGCGCGGTTCCCCGACGACGCGTCGCGCCGCCGCCTCGAAGAGCTCGCGGGCGTCGACCCGGACGTGCTCTGGCCCAGCTACGGTCGCCACCGCCACGCCCTCGACCGCGGCACGCTCAGCGCCGGGGCGTACTGGCGGGCCATCGCGGCCGACACCGGCGCCGACTGGACCCGCACCCGCGTGCACGAGCTCTGGGCCGCCGACTTCCCGTCGTGGTTCGTGCCCGAGCCCGGCACGCTCGAGGTGATCGCCGACCTGGCCGACGGCGGCACGCGACTGGCGATCCTCTCGAACGCCGGTCTCGACTTCGCGTCGCCGTTCCGCCACTCGCCCCTCGGCGAGCTGTTCGAGCAGGTCTTCGTCAGCGCCGAACTCGACGACCTCAAGCCGTCGGCCACGATCTTCGAGCACGTCCTCGCCGAACTCGGAACAACGGCCGCCGACACGGTGTTCATCGACAACAGGTCCGACAACGTCGAGGCCGCCCAGGCGCTCGGGATCATCGGGCACCTGTTCACCGGGCCCGAGCCGCTCCGACGCTTCGTCGAGGGGCTCGCGACCCTCCCCACCGAAAGGCGATGACCACACTCGTGACGAACGCAGCACAGACGGCACCCGCCCCCACGACCCCCTCCGACTCCCCCGTCGGCCTCTTCGACCCCATCACCCTGCGCGGCCAGGCCTTCCGCAACCGCCTCTGGGTCGCGCCGATGTGCCAGTACTCGGCCGAGCTCGAGGACGGCGTCCCCACCGACTGGCATCTCGTCCACCTGGGCTCGCTCGCCCGAGGAGGCGCGGGTGCGGTCATCGCCGAGGCCACGTCGGTCACGCCCGAGGGTCGCATCTCGCCGCAGGACCTCGGTCTCTGGAACGACGCCCAGGTCGAGGCGTTCCGCCCGATCACGGCCTTCATCCGCTCGCAGGGTTCCGTGCCCGGCGTCCAGCTCGCGCACGCCGGCCGCAAGGCCTCGACCTTCCGCCCGTGGAGCGAGACGCAGGGCACCGTCCCCGCCGACCAGGGCGGCTGGACCACGGTCGCCCCGTCGGCCGTCGCCTTCGAGGGCTACGACGAGCCCGTCGCGTTGACCACCGAGGCGGTGAGCGACCTCGTCGAGGCGTTCCGCGTCGCCGCGCGCCGCTCGATCGACGCCGGCTTCGAACTGATCGAACTGCACGCCGCCCACGGCTACCTGCTGCACCAGTTCCTCTCGCCGCTGAGCAACTCGCGCGACGACCAGTACGGCGGGTCGCTCGAGAACCGTGCGCGCTTCCTGCTCGAGGTCGTCGCGGCCGTCCGGGCCGAGGTCGGCGACGAGTACCCGTTGCTCGTCCGTTTCTCGGCCACCGACTGGGCCGACGGCGGCTGGGACGAGGACGACACCGCCACCGTCGCGGCCTGGGCGCACGAGGCCGGCGCCGACCTGTTCGACATCTCGACCGGCGGCCTCGTCGCCGGCGTGAGCATCCCCGTGGGCCTCGGCTACCAGGTGCGCTTCGCCGAGCACGTCCGGACGCAGGGGCGCGTCGAGACCGGCGCCGTCGGCCTCATCGTCGGCGCCGAGCAGGCGAACGAGGTCGTGGCCAGTGGCCAGGCCGACGTCGTGCTGGTGGCGCGCGAGTTCCTGCGCGACCCGCACTTCCCGCTCCGCGCCGCGGCCGAGCTCGGGATCGAGCTCGACTACACGCCGCCGCAGTACCAGCGGGCGCCGTTCCGCGCGCACTGAACCGGGCGCGGCCGGCCGAGCACGGCCGGCCGCCCGGGGGCCGTGACGGTCCCGGACGACGCGACCCGCGCCTCCTCACCCCTCGGGGTCAGGAGGCGCGGGTCGTGTCGTCTGCGCGGGCTCGCTCAGCGACGCCGGGTCGCGTCCTGGACCTCGCCGATCAGCTCTTCGAGGATGTCCTCGAGGAACAGCACGCCGCGCGTGGCACCGGTCTCGTCGAACGAGCGGGCGACGTGGACGCCGCTGCGGCGCATGGTCGCCAGGGCGTCCTCGAGCTCGGTCCCCTGGAAGATCGAGATCAGCTGACGGATGCGCTTCGGCGGCACCGGGTCGGCGAACTCGTCCTCGTCGAGGTCGATGACGTCCTTGAGGTGCAGGTACCCCGTGGGGTCGCCGCCGTCGTCGACCAGCACGTACCGCGAGAAGCCGCGTTGGGCGACCGCCCGCTCGACGTCGTGCGGCGTGGCGTCCTCGGGCAGGGTGACGAGCTCGGCCATCGGGACGGCCGTCTGCGCGACGGTCTTCTCGGTGAACTCGAACGCCGCGCGCACCGTGCCGGTCGCGTCGGTGATCATGCCCTCGCGCTGCGACTGGGCGACGATCGTCGCGACCTCGTCGACCGTGTAGGCGCTGGTCGCCTCGTCCTTCGGCTCGACCTTGAAGGCCCGCAGCACGGCGTTGGCCGAGTGGTTGAGGGCCAGAACGACCACGTGCAGGACGCGCGCGATCGCCACGAGCGGCGGGGCCAGCAGGAGGGCGGCACGGTCCGGGAGCGAGAACGAGATGTTCTTCGGCACCATCTCGCCGAACACGACGTGCAGGAACGACACGAGCACGAGCGTGATCACGAAGCCGACGACGCTGACCAGCTCGGGGCTGAGCCCGGTCCAGGCGAGCGGCCCCTCGAGCAGGTGGTGGATCGACGGCTCGGACACGTTGAGGATCAGCAGCGAGCAGATGGTGATGCCGAGCTGCGTCGTCGCGAGCATCATCGTCGCGTGTTCCATGGCCCACAGCGTGGTCTTCGCCGCGCGACTGCCGGCCTCGGCCTTGGGCTCGATCTGCGAACGACGAGCCGAGATGACGGCGAACTCGGCGGCCACGAAGAACGCGTTGCCGGCCAACAACACGACGAGCCAGACGATGCCCCACCAGTCGCTGCTCATCGGGTCACCTCTTTCGTGCGGACCGCGCGACGGTCGTCCTCGACGCCCGTGCGCACCTTCTCGGGCAGCACCTTCGGGTCGCGTCGGCCCGACCGGTCGCGCTCGTCACGCCCGTCGCGGCGGCCCGGCTCGGTCGCCGTGGCCTCGACCACGTCGTCGGGCGTGGGCGTGAAGCGGATGCGATCGATGCGCCGCCCGTCGAGCCGTTCGACGCGGAACGCGCCGTCGTCGGTCTCGACGACGTCGCCGACCTTGGGCAGGCGGCCCAGCTCGCTCATCAGCCAGCCGCCGACGGTCTCGTAGGGGCCGTCCTCCGGCACCTTGACCGAGGCGCGCTCGAGCAGCTCGTCGGGACGCAGCAGACCGGGGAAGGTCAGCCAGTTGCGCGACCGGACGACGTCGACCCGGCTGCGGTCGTGTTCGTCGCTGACCTCGCCGACCAGCTCCTCGATGAGGTCCTCGAGGGTGACGACGCCGGCGGTCCCGCCGTACTCGTCGACGACGACGGCCATCTGGTAGCCGCGACCCCGCACCTCGCCCAGCAGGTTGTCGAGGGTCATCGTCTCGGGGACGCGGACGGCATCGGTCAGCAAGGCGGACACGGGCACGTCGGCCCGCTTCTCGCGCGGCACCGAGACGGCCTGCTTGACGTGGACCAGGCCCACGACGTCGTCGATGCCGTCGTCGGTCACCGGGAACCGTGAGTAGCCGGTGCGTCGCGCCAGTTCGAGGACCGTCTCGGCGGAGTCGCCGCGCGCGACGGTCGAGAGCCGGGGCCGCGGGGTCATGACGTCGGACGCGGTGTGGTCGCTGAACACGAGCGTCCGGGCGAGCAGGGTCGCCGTGTCGCGGTCGAGGCTGCCCTCCGTGGCCGAGCGTCGCACCAGCGACGACAGCTCTTCAGCCGTCCGGGCACCCGACAGCTCTTCTTTCGGTTCGATGCCCATGGCGCGCAGCACGGCGTTGGCCGTGTTGTTGAGCAGGGCGACCGCGGGCTTGAACACCGTGGTGAACAAGACCTGGAACGGGATGACCAGCTTCGCCGTCTTCAGCGGCAGGGCCAGGGCGAAGTTCTTGGGCACGAGCTCGCCGATGATCATCGACAGCAGGGTCGCGACGACGATCGAGACGATCGGGGCACCGACCGCGACGACCCCCTCGGGCACGCCGACCGCGGTGAGCGGCGGCGACAGGAGGCGCGAGATCGCGGGCTCCATCGTGTAGCCGGTCAGCAGGGTCGTCAGCGTGATGCCGAGCTGGGCGCTCGACAGGTGCGTCGACGTGATGCGCAGCGCCCCGATGGTCGGGGCGAGCCCCTTCTCACCTCGGGACTGACGGGCCTCGAGGTCGGACCGGTCGAGGTTCACCAACGAGAACTCGCTGGCGACGAAGAGTCCGGTGCCCACGGTGAGCAGCAGGCCGAAGGCGAGCAGTATCCACTCGTTCACCGGGTTCCGTCACCCCGCTCGGAGGACGTGGCACCCGAGGTCGGGAGGCGCGGCGTGCGATGGTGCGTGGGTGCGGTCGTCTGAGACGGAGGGTCATCCATAGACGGGAGATCTTACGGCACGTGCACGCTTTCCGTCGCGCGACCTCGGCCCCGTCTCACCAGCTGACGGGGAGCGCCTTGCCCTCTTCGTAGCCGGCCGCCGACTGGACGCCGACGAGCGCTCGCTCGGCGAACTCGGGGACCGACCGAGCCCCCGCGTAGGTGAAGGAGCTGCGGACGCCCGAGGTGATCATGTCGAGGAGGTCCTCGACTCCGGGACGCAGCGGGTCGAGGTAGATCTTCGACGACGAGATGCCCTCGGCGAAGAGCGTCTTGCGGGCCAGTTCGTAGGGGTCGAGGCGCTCGAAGCGACCGCGCACGGCCTTGGTCGAGGCCATGCCCCAGCTCTCTTTGTAGAGGCCGCGCTCGTCGCTCGCCAGCTCGCCCGGCGCCTCGATGGTGCCGGCGAACCACGAGCCGATCATCACCGACGACGCACCCGCCGCGAGGGCGAGCGCGACGTCGCGGGGGTAGCGCACCCCGCCGTCGGCCCAGACGTGCGCGCCGAGGGCACGGGCGGTGGCGGCCGTCTCGAGCACGGCCGAGAACTGGGGGCGGCCGACGGCCGTCATCATGCGGGTGGTGCACATGGCGCCCGGCCCGACGCCGACCTTGACGATCGAGGCGCCGGCCGCGACGAGGTGGCGGACGGCCTCCTCGGTGACCACGTTGCCGGCGACGATCGGCAGGCCCAGGCCGAGGGCCGAGACCGCCTTGACGGCCCGGATCATGCCGTCCTGGTCGCCGTGGGCCGTGTCGATCACGAGCACGTCGACGCCCGCGGCGGCGAGTGCCCTCGCCTTGCCGGCGACGTCGCCGTTGATGCCGACCGCCGCGGCGACGCGCAACCGGCCGTCGGCGTCGACCGCGGGCTGGTAGATCGTCGACCGCAGCGCGCTCTTGCGGCTCACCGTGCCGACGACCCGACCGTGCCGCAGCACGGGCGCGAAGTGGATGTCGGCCGCGACCATGCGGTCGAAGGCGTCGCGGGGGCTGTCGACGTCGTCCGCGTCGAGCGAGGTCAGGGCGCCGTGCAGCAGGTCGCCGAGCACCGCGTCCCGCGGGGCCGTGGCCAGGCGCGAGGTGGCGATGCAGCCGAGGTACGCCCCCGTGCCGTCGTGCAGGACGATGCCGTGGCCCTCGACGGCCGGGACGACGGAGAGCGCCTGCTCGACGGTCTGCCCCGCGTCGAGCGAGTACGGCGTGTCGTAGTCGACGGGCTGGTCCTTGACCCAACGGATCGCGGCGTCGAGGTCTTGCAGGTGCATGTCCTGCGGCAACACGCCGAGGCCGCCCCGACGCGCCAGCGTCGCCGCCAGGCGCGGGCCCGTGACCGAGTTCATGTTGGCCGACACGATCGGGATCGTGGCACCGGTGCCGTCGCCCGGGGAGAGGGACACGTCGAGCCTGCTGGTGATCGACGACCGGCTCGGGACGAGGAACACGTCGGAGTAGGTCAGATCGTGCGTGGGGGTCGTCTCGTAGAACCGCATGGGTCCACGGTAATCCCTGTGAGTCGTCCCGCCGAGGACCGGCCGTTTGCGCTTAAGGTGGAGGGGGTGGGCGTCGCAGCCCACGCACTGATCAACAATCAACGGAGAGTGGGCGATCGGCTGTGTCAAGCCACGTGACCGGTACAACTGACGACGGCGCTGCAGCCGAGTTCGGGGCCAACGAGTGGCTCGTCGACGAGCTCTACGAGCAGTGGGTGGTCGACAAGAACTCGGTCGACGAGTCGTGGTGGCCGATCCTCGAGGCCTACACGCCGCCCGAGGGCGGATCAGCCCCCACGTCGCCCACCGCACCGTCCGTCGAGACCGCACCCGCGCCTCCTGCGTCGTCCGCTGCCGCTCCGGGTGCCGGGGCGACGGCACCCGCCGCCGCTGCGACCGCCGGCCAGAAGGCCGCCGCGCGCACCACCTCGGTCGAGCCGGCGGCGAAGCCGATCCCGGCCCAGGTGCCCGACAAGGCCAAGGCGAAGCCCGCCTCGGCCGGCGAGCAGCCCACGCCCGAGGCCGAGAACGTGGTCTCACCGCTGCGCGGCATGGCCAAGTCCCTCGCCACGAACATGGACGCCAGCCTCACCGTGCCCACCGCGACGAGCGTCCGCACGATCCCGGCGAAGCTGATGATCGACAACCGCATCGTCATCAACAACCACCTCAAGCGCGCCCGCGGCGGCAAGGTGTCGTTCACCCACCTGATCGGTTGGGCCCTGGTCCAGGCCCTGAAAGAGTTCCCCAGCCAGAACGTCTTCTACGACGAGGTCGACGGCAAGCCGTCGGTCGTCACCCCCGCGCACGTCAACCTCGGTCTCGCGATCGACATCCCGAAGCCCGACGGCACCCGGGCCCTGCTCGTTCCCGGCATCAAGAAGGCCGAAGAGATGCACTTCGGCGAGTTCCTGACCGCCTACGAGGACATCGTCAAGCGCGCCCGCGACAACAAGCTCGCCGCGGCGGACTTCCAGGGCAACACGATCTCGCTGACCAATCCCGGCGGCATCGGCACCGTCCACAGCGTGCCCCGCCTGATGAAGGGCGCGGGCGCCATCATCGGTGCCGGTGCACTCGACTACCCGGCCGAGTTCCAGGGGTCGGCCTCGAAGACGCTCGTCGAGCTGGGCATCGGCAAGACCATCACGCTCACCAGCACCTACGACCACCGGGTCATCCAGGGGGCGGGCTCGGGCGAGTTCCTCAAGAAGGTGCACGAACTGCTGATCGGGCAGCGCGGCTTCTACGAGGACATCTTCGCGGCGCTGCGCATCCCCTACGAGCCGATCCACTGGAACGCCGACATCAACGTCAACCTGGCCGAGCGCGTCAGCAAGACGGCCCGCGTCCAGGAGCTGATCAACAGCTACCGCGTGCGCGGCCACCTGATGGCCGACATCGACCCGCTCGAGTACCGCCAGCGCACGCACCCCGACCTCGCGATCGAGAGCCACGGGCTCACCTTCTGGGACCTCGACCGCGAGTTCGTCACCGGTGGCCTGGGCGGCCGTACCCATGCCCTGTTGCGCGACATCCTCGGCATCCTGCGCGACTCGTACTGCCGCACCATCGGCGTCGAGTACATGCACATCCAGGATCCCGCGCAGCGCAAGTGGATCCAGGACCACCTCGAGGTGCCCTACACGAAGCCCTCGCACGACGAGCAGATGCGCATCCTCGCGAAGCTCAACGAGGCCGAGGCCTTCGAGACCTTCCTGCAGACGAAGTACGTCGGCCAGAAGCGCTTCAGCCTCGAGGGCGGCGAGTCCACCATCTCGCTGCTCGACACGGTCATGCAGCACGCCGCCCGCGAAGGCCTCGACGAGGTCGCCATCGGCATGGCCCACCGCGGCCGCCTCAACGTGCTGACGAACATCGCCGGCAAGACCTACGGTCAGATCTTCCGCGAGTTCGAGGGCACGCAAGACCCGAAGACGGTCCAGGGCTCGGGCGACGTCAAGTACCACCTCGGCACCGAGGGCGAGTTCACGAGTGCCGTCGGCGAGACCATCCCCGTGTACCTGGCCGCGAACCCGTCGCACCTCGAGGCCGGCGACGGCGTGCTCGAGGGCATCGTGCGCGCCAAGCAGGACCGTGGGACGCCCGGGGCCTTCAGCACGTTGCCGATCCTGATCCACGGTGACGCAGCCATGGCCGGCCAGGGCGTCGTGGTCGAGACGCTGCAGATGTCGCAGCTGCGCGGTTACCGCGTCGGCGGCACCATCCACATCGTCATCAACAACCAGGTGGGGTTCACCACCCCGCCGTCCGAGTCGCGCACGTCGGTGTACTCGACCGACGTCGCCAAGACGATCCAGGCTCCGATCTTCCACGTGAACGGCGACGACCCCGAGGCCGTGGCCCGCGTCGCCGAGCTCGCGTTCTCGTACCGTCAGCAGTTCAAGCGCGACATCGTCATCGACCTCGTGTGCTACCGCCGACGCGGTCACAACGAGGGAGACGACCCCTCGATGACCCAGCCGCTGATGTACAACCTCATCGAGCAGAAGCGCTCGGTGCGCACCCTCTACACCGAGGCCCTCGTCGGCCGTGGCGACATCACGCAGGACGAGTACGACGGCGCACACCGGGACTTCCAGGAACGCCTCGAGCGCGCCTTCGCCGAGACGCACGCCGCGCAGACGGGGTCGATCCCCGTCGTGACGAGCGACGACGGCGACGTCGCCGACCTCGAGCGTCCCGTCGCCCAGCAGGACGACGCCCGGGGCGAACCCGAGACCACGGGGGTGTCGCTCGAGCTCGTCCACGACATCGGTGACGCCCACGACAACCCGCCGGCCGGGTTCTCGGTCCACCCCAAGCTGCAGCAGTTGCTCAAGAAGCGCGTCGACATGAGCCGCAACGGCGGCATCGACTGGGCCTTCGCCGAGCTGCTGGCCTTCGGCTCGCTGCTCACCGAGGGCACCCCCGTGCGCCTCGCGGGCCAGGACAGCCGACGCGGCACCTTCGTGCAGCGGCACTCGGTGCTGCACGACCGTGAGAACGGCCAGGAGTGGCTGCCGCTGCAGAACGTCGCCGACAACCAGGCGAAGCTCTGGATCTACGACTCGCTGCTCAGCGAGTACGCGGCCATGGCGTTCGAGTACGGCTACTCGGTCGAGCGGGCCGACGCGCTCGTGCTGTGGGAGGCGCAGTTCGGCGACTTCAGCAACGGCGCCCAGACGGTCATCGACGAGTTCATCTCGTCGGCCGAGCAGAAGTGGGGTCAGCGCTCGAGCGTCGTCCTGCTGCTGCCGCACGGCTACGAGGGGCAGGGCCCCGACCACTCGTCCGCCCGCATGGAACGCTTCCTGCAGCTCTGCGCCGAGGACAACATGACGATCGCGCGGCCGTCGACGCCCGCCTCGTACTTCCACCTGTTGCGTCGTCAGGCCTACGCCCGCCCGCGTCGTCCGCTCGTGGTCTTCACCCCGAAGGCCATGCTGCGGTTGCGTGGAGCGACCAGCGGGGTCGACGCCTTCACCTCGGGTCGCTTCGAGCCGGTGCTCGACTGCACGCGGGTCTCCGAGCCCGAGTCGACCAAGCGCGTCGTGCTGCACAGCGGCAAGATCCACTACGACCTGTCGACCGAGCTCGACAAGCGAGGCGTCCAGAACGACGTCGCGCTCGTCCGCCTCGAGCAGCTCTACCCGCTGCCCCTCGACGAGATCCGCCGCGTGCTCGACCGCTACCCGTCCGCCGAGCTCGTCTGGGCGCAAGAAGAGCCCGAGAACCAGGGCGCCTGGCCGTTCGTCGTGCTCGAGCTGCAGAAGCACCTCGATCGACAGATCCGCGTGGCGTCGCGTCCCGCGTCGGCTTCGCCGGCCGCCGGCTCGAACAAGGCGAGCGCTGCGCAGCAGGCGACCCTGATCGCCGAGGCGCTCGACCTGTAGACGGTCCTCGCCCGCACGACCGTGGCCGCGCCTCCTGAAGGAGGCGCGGCCACGGTCGTCTCGCGCGTCGGCAACTCAGGAGAAACGTGCCCGCCGGGGACGGCCCCGGGCTGAACGACGGCAAGAGTCCTGACGTGCCGACGCGGATCGATTCGGGGCCGCGGGACGGGCCGACGGACGGCGCTTGCACCGGCCCCGGTCCGCCCGGGTTCGAGTCCGCGCCCCGCTGTCGGCAACTCAGGACTCCTGCTGCCGCAGCGGGCGCAGACACCCCGATGTGCAACCGTTCTCCGGAATTGCCCACACACACGCCCGCGACGAACGGCGCCCGCATCGACATCGCACCGGCACCGGCACCGGCACCGGCACCGGCACCGGCACCGGCACCGGCATCGGCATCGGCATCGGCATCGATGGTCGACCCCGGGAGCGGACCCGTGCCGCCCGTCGGCAATTCAGGACTCCTGCGCGCGCAGCACCCCGCGGGGCACGTCACGACGACACCGGCCAGGAGTTACCGGCGCACGACGCACGAGGCACGACGCGTCACCCGCGACACGGCTGGCCGCGGAGGGAGTCGGCACCGCGGAGAGGGATCGAACCTCAGGGCTGGGCCACCGGCGGGACGGCGCGGCCAGCACCGGGAGGGCGGTCAGCGTCAGGAGGAGACGGGACCGCCGCGGTCAGATGAGCTTCGAGTAGCGGACGCCGGCCTCGTGGTAGCCGCGCTTGCGGTAGAACCGGTTGGCCGAGTCGGTCGCGGCAGCCGAGACGGCGTTGAGAACGCGCGCCTGGTGCCCGCGGGCCCAGGACTCGAAGTGCCCCAGCAGGTACGAACCGACGCCGTCGCGGCGGGCCTCGGCCGACACGACGAGCAGCAGGAGTTCGGCCGTCGGCGCGTCGTCGTTGTACGCCCACACCACGTGACCACCGGCCACGGCGGTGATGCGCCCGTCGTCGCCACGGACGACCCACGTCTCGTGCCCCGCGTCGGCCGTGAGCCGCGTCAGGCGCGCGGACAGGACGTCCGCGTCGAGCGTGTAACCGAGCAGGCCGATCAACGACACGAGGTCGTCGAGGTCGCTGGTGGTCGGGATGCCGAGGGGCTGCACCGTTGCGGTCATGCCACGACGCTAGCGCAGGGGCGAAGAGTGTGACGACCGCCCGCCGGGCCGTGGCGGACGTGCTCTTGCTTTGATCTTGACGAAGTCTTAGTATATTACCTGCAACATATTCTCACAGACAGGATCAGCCATGCACTTCTCCCCTCGTTCACGCCGTGTCACCGCCCAACTCGCACTTCCCGTGGCCGTCGTGCTGAGCGGCATCGTCGTCGGCACCAGTTCGTACGCCGCATTCTCGGACCAGACCGACAATCCCGCCAACTCCTGGGCCAGCGGCAAGGTGGCCATCAGCGACGACGATGCCGGCGAGGCCCTCTTCGACGTCGCAGGACTGCTTCCGGGCGACTCGGGCTCCGACTGCCTCACGGTCACGACCGACACCAGTGCCGACAGCTCCGTGCGGTTCTACTCGAGCGAGTCGAGTGACGCCGACGCCCTCGCGGACCACCTCGACCTCGTCGTCGAGCGTGGCGCGGCGACGGACGACTGCTCGACCTTCGAACCCGTGGGCGCCCCCGTCCTGGACGGCAGCCTCTCCGACCTGATGGAGGTCACGTCGTTCGCCGACGGCCTGGGGCAGTGGGACGTCCCCGCCGGCTCGACCTCGTCGACGTACCGCTTCAGCTACGAGCTCGACCCCGCTGCCCCCAACACGGTGCAGGAGGCGAGCGCCATCACGACGTTCGTCTGGGAGGCGCAGAACGACTGACCTCGCAGGCGTCGGCCCCCGATACCCGCCTCCCCCGCACGGCCCCGAGACAGAGAGGACCCCGATGCCCCCACGCCTCCGTCGCTGTTCCGGCGACCTCGGTCCGCTCGTGGTGGCGACGACGGCGCGGACCGTCCTCTGGCTGGGCGTCCTGCTCGCCCTCTGGTGCGTCGTGCCCGCCGCTCTCGGCTGGCACGTCACCACGGTGGCGAGCGACTCGATGGCACCGCGCCTCCTGACCGGTGACGTCGTCGCCGCCGCCCCGATCGACGGCGACGACGTCACGCCGGGCCAGGTGCTGCTCGTCGACGACCCCGACCGCTCTGACCGGCTGCGGCTCCATCGGCTCGTCTCGCACGAATCCGGCGGGCTCCGGCTGCGGGGTGACGCCAACGCGGCCCCCGACAGCTCGCTCGTCGACGCCGAGGCCGTCCACGGGGTCGGGATCTTGCGGGTGCCCTGGGTGGGGGCGCCGGGGCTGTGGCTCCGGGGCGGCGAGGTCGTCCGGCTCGTGATGCTCGCGACCGGGGTCGCGGTCCTCGTCGGGCTGGCGCGTCTCGACCATCCGACGAGGTCGGCAACACCGTGTCCCGGCTGCGGACGACCCCGCTGGGAGGTCACCGCTCCGCCGATCGGGACGGCGGCGTCCCGGTCCGCCTCGCCGACCGCCGTCGGGGCAGCGGTGCTCGTCGTCGCTTCCCTGACGGGCATGGTGCCGAGTGGCGCGGCGTTCGCGGGAGTCACCGCGTCGGGCGGTCATGCCTCGACGGCGCACTTCCCGTGCATGGCGGGGCCCCTGCTCGACGACCCCGTCCTTGCTTGGGACTTCGACGAGCCCAAAGGGGACGACTACCGTGACGCCAGTGGGCACGATCGGGCCGGGCGGGCCCTGAGCGGCGCGGTCCGGAACGACGGATCGTGCGAGGCGAACCCCTCGCTCGACCTCCGGGCGGACGACGCCCGCGTGGTGGCCGAGACCCCTGAAGCAGCGCCGTCGACGTTCTCCGTCGAGGCCTGGTTCCGCACCGACCGGCCGGGCGGGCGCATCGTGGGCTTCGGTTCGAGCGACGCCCCTGCCTCGCCGAACAAGGACCGCCAGCTGTACGTCACGGCCGACGGTCTCGTGTCGTTCGGCGTGCAGGGCTCCAACGATTTCCGGTTCGCTGTGGCGAGCCGCAGCCGGGTGGACGACGGCGAGTGGCACCACGCCGTCGGCACCTTCCGCCCCGGGGGCCTCGACCTCTGGCTCGACGGCGTCCACCAAGCCGGCCGGAGCGACAACCGGGCAGCCAAGACGTACGACGGCTCGTGGAGGGTGGGCCGCGAGTCCCTCGACCCGTGGCCCGGCCAGCCTGCCGACTACACGTTCCGGGGTGACGTCGACACGGTCCGGGTCCACGACCGAGTGATCGACGCTCCGTCCGTCGCCGCGCACCACTCCGCCGGTCGCTGACCAGCGCCTCGACGACCGACGACCGAGGAGGTGCGGGCGGCGTCGACCGTGGAGCTCACGCCCGCGACAGACGAGTCGGGCGGCGATCCGGGTCCACGACCGCGACCGGCGAGGCGACGACTAGCGGTGGGCGGACTGCAGCTCGCGCAAGCGCGCCAACACGGTCGCACGCAGGTCTTCGGGTGCCGTCTCGCGGCAGGCCCGCTGGACGGCCTCGGTCAGCACGACGCCGACCTTGTGCTCGCCCGAGCAGTCGCCGCAGTTCGCCATGTGCTCGCGGATGTCGGCCGCGTCCTCGCGGCACAACTCGTTGTGCAGGTAATCTTCGAGCTCGGCCTTGGCCTTGGTGCAACCACAGTCGGTCATTTCTTTCCGCCCTTCGACGAGCCGACGGGAACGGCGATGCCACGATCGCGTGCGTAGTCGGCGAGGAGTTCACGGAGCAGGCGACGGCCGCGGTGCAGGCGGCTCATCACGGTGCCCACGGGGGTCTTCATGATGTCGGCGATCTCTTGGTACGAGAAGCCTTCGACGTCCGCGAAGTACACGGCCATGCGGAAGTCTTCGGGGACCTTCTGCAGGGCGTCCTTCACAGCACTGTCGGGGAGGTGGTCGATCGCCTCGGCCTCGGCCGAGCGGGTGGAGCCGGAGGCGCGGGTCGCCGACTCGGCGCCGCCCATCTGCCAGTCTTCCAACTCGTCGATCGTGCCCTGGTACGGGTCGCGCTGCTTCTTGCGGTACGTGTTGATGAACGTGTTGGTCTGGATGCGGTAGAGCCAGGCCTTGAGGTTCGTGCCCTGCTGGAACTGCGCGAACGCCGCGTAGGCCTTGACGAACGTCTCTTGCACGAGGTCGCTCGCGTCGGCCGGGTTGCGCGTCATGCGCATGCCCGCGGCGTAGAGCTGGTCCATGAACGGCAGCGCCTGTTCTTCGAACAGGGCGCGCTTCTCGGCGTCGGCGTCGACCGCCTCGAGGGCGGCGTCGACGTCGGCCTCGGTCGGTTCGACGGCGGCGGTCGGTGTGGGCTCGTGGCCCTCGGGGGTGCTCATCAGGGCCGATTCTAGTTCGGCGACGGTGATTTCCCTCGGTGCGAGTGCGACAGGCACAGGTCCTCCAGGTTCTTGCTGCATTACTGTGGTGAACCGATGCAGGTGTACAGGTATTCCGGGCCCGAGTTCTCTCCCTACGGCGACGGGAAGGTTCCCGAGGTCGACGAGGGGCGCTGGGTCGCGCCCACCGCCTCCGGGCCGTTGCGCGCCTCCTCGTCCCTGCCCGGGTCGAAGTCCCTGACGAACCGCGAACTCGTGCTGTCGGCGCTCGCCTCGTCGCCGTCGACGCTGCGGCTTCCGCTGCACTCCCGCGACACGGCGCTCATGATCGAGGCGCTGAAGGCCCTGGGCACGACGGTCGCCGAGTTCCCGAACGACTCCCCCTTCGGCCCCGACCTGGTCGTCACGCCCGGCGAGCTGCAGGGCGGCGCGACGATCGACTGCGGCCTGGCCGGCACGGTCATGCGCTTCCTGCCCCCGGTCGCCGCACTCGCCCTCGGACCGGTCACCTTCGACGGCGACGCCGGAGCCCGCAAGCGCCCCATGCGCACGACGATCGACGCCCTGCGCTCCCTCGGCGTCGAGGTGAACGACGACGGCCGGGGCGCGCTGCCCTTCAGCCTCTACGGCACCGGCGAGGTCGAGGGCGGCGACGTCGAGATCGACGCGTCGGCCTCGAGCCAGTTCGTCTCGGGGCTGCTGCTGTCGGCCCCCCGCTTCGAGCGCGGCCTCACCCTGACCCACACCGGCGAACGCCTGCCGAGCCTGCCGCACATCGAGATGACGATCGACGCGCTCGCCCAGCGCGGGGTCGAGGTCGCCTCGCCCGCCGTCGGCACCTGGATCGTGCCGCCGACGCCGATCGCGGGGCGCGAGGTCGTCATCGAACCCGACCTGTCGAACGCGGCGCCGTTCCTCGTGGCCGCCCTGGTCGCGGGCGGCACCGTGTCCATCCCGCACTGGCCCGCCGACACGACCCAGGTCGGGGCCGACCTGATCGAGCTGCTGCCGCTCTGGGGTGCGTCCGTCACGCTCGACGGCGACACCCTCACCGTCGACGGCGGCGTGGGCCTCGTCGGCGGCGGCTCGCTGCCCGGCGTGGACGTCGACCTGTCCCGCGGTGGCGAGCTCGCCCCGGCGCTGGTCGCCCTCGCCGCCCTCGCGTCGGGCCCGAGCACGATCACCGGCATCGGCCACCTGCGCGGCCACGAGACCGACCGCCTCGCGGCCCTCGCCGCCGAGATCAACGCCCTCGGAGGCGCGGTGACCGAACTCGAGGACGGCCTGCGCATCGAGCCGTCCCCGCTGCACGCGGGCCAGTGGCGCACCTACGAGGACCACCGCATGGCGACGGCGGCGGCGATCATCGGCCTCGCGGTCGAGGGGGTCGAGCTCGATGACGTCCGGGTCGTCGGCAAGACGCTGCCGCAGTTCGTCGAGTTGTGGGACGAGATGCTCGGCCGGTCCGTCCGCCAGAGCCCCGCCGACATCGACCTGCTCGGCTTCCTCTAGGCGCCGGGCCGACGACGATGAGCGGGGCACGGCGCAGGACGAGCGGGGCACGGTCGACGATGAGCGAGGCACGATGAGCTGGTGGAGCGACGGCGACGACGCCGAGGACGAGGGCGACTACGCCCAGTACGACGAGAGCTCGGTGCGGGTGCGCCCGAACCCCAAGGGCAACAAGCCGCGCACCAAGCAGCGCCCGGCCTACGCGAACGCCGAGGAAGGCGTCGTCTGGACGGTCGACCGTGGCCGCTACGGCGTGCTGATGGACGCCGGCACCCCCGACGAACGCGAGATCACGACGGCGCGGGCCCGCGAGCTCGGCAAGAAGAGCGTCGTGACCGGCGACCGCGTCGGTGTCGTCGGGGACACGAGCGGCTCCGAGGGGTCGCTCGCCCGCATCGTCAAGGTGCACGACCGCTCGACCCTGCTGAGGCGCAGCGCCGACGACAGCGACGCCGTCGAGCGCGTCATCGTCGCCAACGCCGACCAGATGCTGATCGTCGTGGCCGCCGCCGACCCCGAGCCCCGGCCCCGCCTGGTCGACCGCTACATGGTGGCGGCGTTCGACGCCGGGGTCGAACCGATCCTCTGCATCACCAAGACCGACCTCGCCGACCCGGCACCGTTCGCGGCGCACTTCTCGTGCTTCGACCTGCGCATCGTCACGACGACCTCGACCTCGTTCGACGAGGTCGCACCCGGCGGGCAGGCCTCCCCCGCGCTCGACGAGCTGCGCGGCGTCCTCGACGGCCACGTGACGGTCACGGTCGGCCACTCGGGCGTCGGCAAGTCGACCCTCGTCAACGCCCTGACCGGGTCGCGTCGCGAGGTGGGCGTGGTCAACGCGGTCACCGGTCGCGGACGGCACACCTCGTCGTCGACCGTGTCGTTCAAGGTGCCGACCGGCGGCTGGATCGTCGACACCCCCGGCGTGCGGTCGTTCGGACTCGGGCACGTCGACCCCGAGAACATCCTCAAGTCGTTCGCGGCGCACGCGATCCCGGCCGAGGGCGAGCCGGTCGACGGCATCCCGCTGGCCGAGGCCCACGACTGGGAGATCGTCGACCGCATCGAGGCCGGCGAGCTCGGCGACGTCGGCCGCGAACGGCTCGAGTCGCTGCAATCGCTGCTCGCGTCCAAGGGCGGCGTGAGCGCCCGCGACCTCGCGGCCGCGGCCGACGACGCCCGCAGCGACGAACTCGGCTAGCGCGCCGCCGCGTCGCACCGCGCTCGGTCGCTCGGCGTCGGCCGATCCGCGCCGGGGCCGACCGCGCGACATCGCACCGCGTTTCGTGCAGCACACCTGGACTAGTCGCGGTGACGTGCACGAAACGCGGTGCAGTGAGGTGCGGGGCGGGGCGGGCCGGGGGCGGCGGTGCGGTGGGTGCAGGAGGCGCGGGCCGGGTCGGCGGACAGGGCGCGGACGAGCAGGGCGGGCTGGGTACGCTGACGGGGTGACCGATGCTGCCGAGCCGACCCGCGCCTCCTCGTCCGACCGATCCACCGGGACGCCCTGGGCGGACGACCTGGCGCTCGCCCTCGAGCTGGCCGACCTGGCCGACGCGATCAGCACCGAGCGGTACCGGTCGGCCGACCTGCACGTGTCGCTCAAGCCCGACCGCTCGCACGTGACCGACGCCGACCAGGCCGTCGAGCGGGCGATCCGCGACCGGGTCGCCGCCGCGCGGCCCGACGACACCTTCTACGGCGAGGAGTACGGCCACGACGCTCCCTCGCACCGCCAGTGGGTGGTCGACCCGATCGACGGCACGGCGAACTTCCTGCGCGGGGTGCCGGTCTGGGCGGCGTTGATCTCGCTCGTCGTCGACGGGGTTCCCGTGGTGGGCGTGGTCAGTGCTCCCGCGCTCGGCCGGCGCTGGTGGGCGACGCAGGGCGGTGGCGCGTTCTCATCCGAGCACGACGGGCCGCTGCGGGTGTCGGGCGTGCGCGACCTGGCCGACGCGTCCCTCAGCTTCAACGGGCTCGAGTACTGGATCGACGCCGGGCGCCTGCCGCAGCTGCTCGACCTGACGAGCCGGGTCTGGCGGACGCGGGCGTACGGCGACTTCTGGTCGTACATGCTCGTCGCCGAGGGCGCACTCGACGTCGCGGGCGAGTTCGACCTGCAGCCCTACGACATGGCGGCCGTGGCGGTCGTCGTCGAGGAGGCCGGCGGACGCTTCACCAGTGCCGAGGGCCAGCCTGGGCCGTGGCACGGCACCGCGATGGCGACGAACGGACTGCTGCACGAGAGCGTCCTCGGGGTCGTGGCCGCGCCTCCTGCCTGATCGGCACCGGCGGCCGAGGTTCATCCCTGCGACGGAGGGCGACTCAGCCCTGCGCTTATGTTCACGCAACGTCCGGGCGGCTTGACTGATCACACGACGTCACCGGCTCCGCACAGGGGCACCGAGCAGCTCGGGCAGGGTCGTCAGGGGCTCCGCCGCCCGTGTCCCTGCACGGGCGGCCGGGCCTCGCCAACCGCGTCACCGACCGCGTCACCAGCCGATCGAAAGGCCCATCATGTTCGTCACGCCCGCCGTCTCCGTCTCCGCCACCACCAGCACGGTCGCCGGCTCGATCGACCCCGCGTCGATCGCCCTGCCGACCACGCGTCAGGTCGACGTCACGAGCTACGTCGTCGAAGCCTTCGCCCGCCTCTGACCCGACCGCCACCCGACGGTTCGCCGCCGGACGATCCGCCGTCCGACGGTTCGACGCCTCGGGAGGCGCGGCCCCCCGAGGAGGCGCGGGTCGCCTCCTCGACAGCGGTCGCCGGCTACGACGCCTCGGCCCCCTCGCCCACGCGCCCCTTCTTGCGGGCGCGCAGGTCCATCAGCCCGAGCACGAGCGCCACGGACACGAGGGCGATCGTGACGAAGAAGCCGTTGCGGTAGGCCACGTGGTAGACGTCGAGGTTCGCCCCGTCCGCTCCCCCGGAGCCGGCGATGACCGAGTAGAACGTCGAGACCGCCGCCGCCGTGCCGATGGCCGTGCCGGCCCGCTGACCGACCTGCCCCATCGAACCGGCGACGCCGCCCATCTCGACGGGCACCTCGGCCAGCGTCAGCGTCTGGTTGGGCGAGATGACGAAGCCGCCGCCGGTGCCGGCGATCAACATGCCGATGCCCATGGCGTAGGGCGTGATGTCGCGCGGGGTGAGCACGGCCGCGAGCAGCAGGGCGACGAAGCCCACCGCGACCAGGATCAGCCCGAGCACGACCAGGCTGCGACCGAAGCGGTCGACGAGGCGTCCGCCGTAGAACGCGGCGACCGCGCTGGTCAGTGCGAAGGGAATCGTGACCATGCCGGCGTAGACGGGTTCGAGGCCGAGCCCCTGCTGCAGGTACAGGGTCGTCAGCAAGAAGGTCGCGGGCAGGGCGCAGAAGTAGACCGTCGCGATCAGGGTGCCGTTGCGGTACGACGCGAGCGAGAACAGGCTGAAGTGCACGACCGGCGACTTGCCCCGGGCCTTGTAGCGCTGCTCCCACCAGACGAAGGCGGCGCCGAAACCGACGAAGCCGATCAGGAAGAGCCAGCGCAGCGGGTCGTCCCCCTGGCCGGTCGTCAGCACGAACGGCAGCATGAGGGTGAAGATCGTCAGGCCGAGCAGCACGATGCCGAACAGGTCGAGCTCGTTGTGGCCGTTGGAGGCCGTCCGCGTCTTCGGCAGCAGCTTGAGGGCGAAGAAGATGGCGATCAGGCCGAGGGGGATGTTCATCCAGAACAGCAGGCGCCAACCGTCCTCCGGGCCGCCGATCGCGATGAGCAGGCCACCGAGGGTCGGGCCGAACGCCGTGCTGACGCCGATGATGGCGCCGAAGAAGCCGAACGCGCGACCGCGCTCCTTGCCCTGGAAGAGCTGCTGGATGAGCCCGAGCACCTGCGGCATCTGGATGCCGGCGGCGACGCCCTGCAGGATGCGCGCGGCGACGAGCAACTCGATGGTCGGCGCGAGGGCGCAGAGCAGGCTCGCGACGGTGAACGAGGTCAGGCCGATGACGAACATCATGCGGCGCGACTTGAGGTCGCCGAGTCGGCCGGACGGCACGAGCGAGAGGCCGAAGGCGAGCGCGTAGCCGGCGACGATCAGCTGCAGGGCGGTGGGGCCGGCGCCGAGCGACGCCTCGATGCTGGGCAGACCGACGTTGACCTTCGACAGGTCGAGGATCGTCAGGGCGGCGACGCCGACGCAGACGGCGAAGGCGCGCCACTTCTGGCGTTCTTCGTCGGAGCGGGCGGCGCGACCGGAGGCGGGGCGGGCGGCGTCGGCGCCTCCCGGGGCAGGGGCGTCGGATGTCTTCGTCATGGGATCGTTCCGTCATACACCGTGCACGGCCTGCAACGACGCGGGTGCCTGCGGAACGCGAGGGGCGAGGGTGCGCCGACCCGCGCCTCCCGGGCTCTGTCGGTCGGGGGAACCGAGAGCCGAGGAGGCGCGGGTGGCGACGAGGGTCAGGCCGCCTTGATCAGGCCGTTCGGGTTGAGGACGTACTTCGTGGCCGCGCCCTGGTCGAACTCGGCGTAGCCGCGCGGGGCGTCCTCGAGGCTGATCGCCTGGGCGTGGACGTTCTTCGCGATGCTCGTGCGGTCGTGGAGGATCGCCATCATCAGCTGCCGGTTGTACTTCATCACCGGGCACTGGCCCGTGGTGAACGACAGCGACTTGGCCCAGCCGGTGCCGAGGCTGAGCGACAGCGAGCCCTTCTGCGCGGCGGCGTCGATGCCGCCCGGGTCGCCGGTGACGTAGAGCCCCGGGATGCCCATGGCGCCACCGGCCGCGGTGATGTCCATCAGCGAGTTCAGCACGGTGGCCGGTGCTTCCTCGCCCGAACCGCCTCCGTGGCCCTTGGCCTCGAAGCCGACCGCGTCGACGGCGCAGTCGACGAGGGGTTCGCCGAGGATCTGGTCGATCTGCTCGCCCGGCTCGCCCTTGGTCAGGTCGACGGTCTCGCAGCCGAAGCTGCGGGCCTGGGCGAGGCGGTCGGCGTTCATGTCGCCGACGATGACGACGCTGGCACCGAGCAGCAGGGCTCCGGTGGCGGCGGCGAGGCCGACGGGGCCGGCTCCGGCGACGTAGACGGTCGAGCCGACCTCGACCCCCGCGGTGACGGCACCGTGGAAGCCGGTCGGGAAGATGTCGGACAGCATCGCCAGGTCGAGGATCTTCTCCATGGCCTGGTCGGCGTCGGGGAACTTGAGCAGGTTCCAATCGGCGTAGGGCACGAGCACGTACTCGGCCTGGCCGCCGACCCAGCCGCCCATGTCGACGTAGCCGTAGGCGCTGCCGGGGCGGTCGGGGTTGACGTTGAGGCAGATGCCGGTCTTGCGTTCCTTGCAGTTGCGGCACCGGCCGCAGGCGATGTTGAACGGCACCGAGACGATGTCGCCGACCTTGATGAACTCGACGTCGGGGCCGACCTCGACGACCTCGCCGGTGATCTCGTGGCCGAGCACGAGGTTCGTCGGGGCGGTGGTGCGGCCGCGGACCATGTGCTGGTCGGAACCGCAGATGTTGGTGGCGACCGTGCGCAGGATCGCGCCGTGGTTGACCTTGCGCCCGACGTTGGCCGGGTTGACGCCGGGGCCGTCCTTGAGCTCGAAGGTCGGGTAGTCGACGTCGATGACCTCGACCTGGCCGGGGCCCTTGTAGGCGACCGCGTGATTCGTTGCCATGGTGATCCTCCTTGATCACGAGCGAGCACGGGACGTGCCCGTCGTCGGCAGGCTATTGCGCGGGTCGGGTGGTGCGCCCGAATCACAGCCAGCGTTCAGGCGGACGATCAGCGACGGGTGTCGCGGTACGGCCCCCCGCACCCCCGTTCGGGGGCCACTTCGCCGGATCGGGCAACATATGTACCCCGTCTGGCCGTCCCGTGTGTGAGTATTGGTCACGGCGCAGAGTCGCGGGGAGCCATCAGGGTGCCGGGAGGCATGGTCCGTGCGACGACTGCCGGGGTGCCTGCCGCGGTGCCCGCACCCGATCAGGACAGGACCTCAGCCACGTGGAACTCCGTGACTACATCCGCATTCTCCGCAAGGGCTGGATCTTCATCGCCGCCCTCACGCTCGTCGGCCTCGCCGCCGGGGCGCTGAGCTCGATCCTGGCCACGCCGACCTACGTGTCGTCGACCCGGCTGTTCGTCTCGGTGCAGGCGCAGGACTCGTCGACCACGGTCGACGCGGTGCAGGGCAGCAGTGCGGCCCAGCAGAAGGTCCGGTCGTACGTCGACGTCGTGACGAGCGACGCGGTGCTCGACCCGGTCATCGACCAACTCGGCCTCGACACCACGGCCGCGAGCCTCGCCTCGAAGATCACGGCCGAGTCGCCCCTCAACACCGTGTTGATCAACATCACGGTCACCGACACCGACGCCCAGCGCGCCGCCGACGTCGCCAACGCGGTGGGCGCCTCCCTCACGGACGTCGTCGTCAACGAGCTCGAGACGCCGACCGGTGGAGGCGCGAGCCTGGTCAAGATCGCGACGATCGTCCCCGGGTCGGTCGCCTCGGCCCCCTCGACCCCGCGCACCACGCTGAACCTCGGCCTCGGCCTCCTGATCGGCCTCGCCCTCGGCGTCGGAGCGGCCGTGCTGCGCAGCACCCTCGACACCCGCATCCACGGGTCGCACGACGTCGAGCTCGTCACCGACGCACCGATCGTCGGTGGCATCAGCTACGACCCCGGGGCGAAGAAGCACCCGCTGATCGTGCACGTCGACCCGCGCAACCCGCGCGCCGAGTCGTTCCGCACCCTGCGGACCAACCTGCAGTTCGTCAACGTCGAGTCGGCCAGCCGCTGCTTCGTCGTCACCTCGTCGCTGCCCGGCGAGGGCAAGACGACCACGACGGCCAACCTCGCGGTGGCCCTCGCCGAGACCGGTGCCACGGTGGCCGTCGTCGACGGCGACCTCCGCCTGCCGCGCCTCGCCGACACCCTCGGGCTCGAGGGCGTCGTCGGCCTGACCGACGTGTTGATCGGTCGTGCCGACCTCCAGGACGTCCTGCAGCCCTGGGGCCGCGGCACGATGTACGTGCTGCCGGCCGGCCGCGTTCCCCCGAACCCGAGCGAGCTGCTCGGCTCGAAGGCGATGTCGTCGCTGATCGAGTCGCTGACGACGTCGTTCGACTACGTGCTGATCGACGCGCCTCCGCTGCTGCCGGTGACCGATGCGGCCATCCTCAGCAAGCTGACCGGCGGTGCGATCGTCGTGTCGGCCGCGGGCCGCACGACCCGCAACGAGCTGCAGTCCGCGCTGCGCAACCTCGAGCACATCGGCAGCAAGGTGCACGGCATCGTGCTGACCATGCTGCCGACGAAGGGGCCCGACGCCTACGGTTACGGCAACTACGGGGCGTACTACGGCATGGAGCAGGACGCCCCCGAGGCGGGCGTCGGCGACCTGCCCGTGGCCCCGAAGACGAGTTCGCGCTCGGCGAAGTAGGCGGCCCCGTGTCTTTCGTGATCCCCCGCCGCACCTCGACCACCTTCTCGTTGCTGACCGTCTGCACCGGCAACATCTGCCGGTCCCCCCTGGCCGAGCTGTACCTCCGCCGCGGTCTCTCGTCGTGGGACGACGTGACCGTGTCGAGCGCCGGCACCATGGCCGTCGACGACGACGTCATGCCCGACCAGGCCCGGGCCCTCGCCCGGTCCTTCGACCTGGAACCCGACGACCACCGGGCCCGGTTCCTGTTCGAGCGCGACGTCCGCGATGCCGACCTCGTCGTGGCGCTCGCCCGCGAACACCGCCGGGCCGTCGTCTCGATGCACCCCCGCGCCAGCCGGTACACGTTCACCCTGCGCGAGGCCGCCCGCCTCGCCCGCGACGTGACCGACGCCGAGCTGGTCGACGCCCTGCCCGCCGACGCGTCCACCGTGGCCGACCGACTGCGCGCGACCGTGGCCCTGCTGGCGTCCCGCCGCGGCACCGTCGAGGCACCGGACGACCCGCTGGACGACGACGTCGTCGATCCCTACCGCCGGTCGGACGAGACGTTCACCGAGTCGGGTCGCCAGCTGGTGCCCGCGGCCGACGTGCTCGTCGACCTGCTGACCCGCGCCGCCGCCCTCGACGGGGGTAACCGCTGATGCCCGACGCACGCCGCAAGAGGGGCTCGCGCGCACGCGCCCGCCGCCGCCTGGCCATCATCGGGATCGGGGCCTTCGTCCTCGTCGACCTCGGACTCGTCGCCCTGGCGCTCAACCGCGAACCGTCTGGTCTGGCTGCCGACGCCGAGCCCGTCGCCACGTCGACGCCTCGCCCGGTCGAGACCGAGAGCACACCGTCGCCCACCGCGACCCCCACCGCCGCCGCCGAGGCCGTGACGCCGACGCGCCTCCTGTCGGTCGTCGACGCGGGGACCGCCTGGCGCGCGCAGGCCGCGAGCTGCACCCCCGGCACCGTCGCGTCGCCGCCCGTCGTCGAACAGACGACGTCGGGAGGAGCCACCTGGTCGGCCACGTCGGTCGAGACCGGTGGCTCCCTCGCCGGCCTGGACCGCCTGCAGGCGACGGACGCGTCGTCGGCCTTCGTCGTCGGCCCCGCCGGGGACGACTGCACGCCGGCGTTCGCCCAGACCTTCAGCGGGGGTGCCGAGTACCGCGACTACCCCGAGCGACTGGCGGCGTCGTGGTACGTCGCCCGGACCGCGCCCGGCACCGTGCACTCCCCCTCGGGTGACCGTGCGGCCCCGTGCCCAACCGTCGTCGACCTCGCGGTCGTGAGCGACGCCGAGGCCGGTGTGCTGTGCAGCGACCGGACGTTCTTCCGCACCGGTGACGGCGCGACCACCTGGGACGCGGGCACCGTCGTCGACGGCGCCGTCGCCGTCACCGCTGCCTCGGGCTCGTACCTGGTCGCCTCGACCGGTGCCGCCGACTGTGACGGCACCGCCGTCGTGACGCCGCCGACCGCGTCGGGCGCGGCCGCGACGTCCGTGGGCTGCGCGCCGGCGTCCTCCGAGACGCCCGGAGCGATCGCGCTCTCGGCCTCGGCGGCGGCGGTCTGGCTCTGGGCCGACGACGACGTGTCGGTGTCGACGGACGGCGGGGCGACCTGGTGATCGACCGGTTCATGGCCTCGCCGGCGCGACGGACCGCCCTGCAGGTGGGGCTCGACGCCCTCTCGTGGGTCGTCGCGATCTTCTTCGCCGTGTCGCTGCGCTACGACTTCTGGTACGGCGACGTCACCTGGTCGGCGGTCTTCGGCGTCGCCGCCGTGACGGTCGTCGTCGGGGCGGCACTCGGCTACGCGACGGGGCTGTACCGTCGCCGGTTCGTGCCGGGCAGCTTCGCCGAGGTGCGCACCATCGTCACGGTGGTCGTCGCGACCGGGCTGATCGTGGGCATCCCCGTCCTCGCGATCGGGACCGAGATCATGTTGGCGCGCAGCACCGTGTTCATCGCCATGCCGGTCGTCTTCGTCTTCATGGGAGCCCTGCGCTACGTGGCCCGGCTCTACGTCGAGACGCAGAGCCGCCCCGGCGAGAGTGCCCAACCGACGCTCATCTTCGGAGCGGGTCGTCTCGCCAACCACCTCGTCCGCCGCATGCTGACCGACCCGGCCTCGCCGTACCTCCCCGTCGGCCTGATCGACGACGACCGCACGCGGTCGAGCCTGCGCATCGAGGGCGTCCGCGTCCTCGGGACGAGACAGGACCTCGTCGCCGCCGCCGAGCGGAGCGGGGCGAAGGCGATCATCATCGGCATCGCGAAGGCCGACGCCCCCCTGCTGCAGGACGTCACCGACCGGGCCGCCGAGGCCGGACTCCGCGTGATGGTCCTCCCGCTGCTCGACGAGATCCTCGAGGGCAAGTCGCGGCTCGGCGACGTGCGCGACATCGCCATCGAGGACATCATCGGCCGTCACCCGGTCGACACGCAGGTCGAGTCGATCGCGGGCTACCTGGCGGGCAAGCGCGTCCTCGTCACGGGAGCCGGCGGGTCGATCGGCAGCGAGTTGTGCCGCCAGATCGCCAAGTTCGGCCCTGCCGAGCTGATCATGCTCGACCGTGACGAGACCGGTCTGCAGCAGTCGCAGCTGTCGATCTCGGGCAACGGCCTGCTCGACACCAAGGAGGTCGTGCTGGCCGACATCAGGGACCCGGAGGCGCTGCGAGCGATCTTCGAGGACCGTCGACCCGAGGTGGTCTTCCATGCGGCGGCGCTGAAGCACCTGCCGATGCTCGAGCAGTACCCCGACGAGGCGTGGAAGACGAACGTGCTCGGCACCCAGAACGTGCTCGACGCGAGCAAGGCCGTCGGGGTGACGACGTTCGTCAACATCTCGACCGACAAGGCGGCGAACCCGACGAGCGTGCTCGGGCACTCGAAGCGCCTGGCCGAGCGGCTCACGGCCTGGACCGCCGACGAGACCGGTGCCCGCTACCTGTCGGTGCGGTTCGGCAACGTGCTGGGCAGCCGCGGGTCGATGCTGCCGGTGTTCACCTCGCTGATCGAGGCCGGCGGCCCGCTGACGATCACGCACCCCGACGTGACGCGGTTCTTCATGACCATCCCCGAGGCGTGCCACCTCGTGGTGCAGGCGGGGGGCATCGGCTCGCCCAGCGAGGTGCTCATCCTCGACATGGGCGAGCCCGTGCGGATCCTCGACATCGCCGAACGCATGATCGCCATGTCGGGCCGGGACATCGGCATCGTCTACACGGGCCTGCGCGAGGGCGAGAAGATGCACGAGGAGCTCGTCGGCCTCGGCGAGAGCGACAACCGGCCCGTGCACCCGAAGATCTCGCACACCACCGTGCCCGCGCTGCACCCGTCGCAGCTCGAGGGCGTGCACGCCCACGTGGGCCCGTGGACGGCGGAGCTCGCGCAACCCGGCGCCTCGGAGTCACCCACGCACGTCGAGGACCCCGCGTGAGCGTCGGTTTCTGGACCGCCGCCGTACTGTGCCTGCTCGCCTCGGCACTGCTCCCCTTCGCGGTGCGACCGCTCCTGTACCGTTTCGCCGTGGTCGACGTCCCGAGCGAACGCTCGTCCCACGTCCGCCCCACCCTTCGCGGTGGCGGGATCGCCCCCGGCATGGGGATCGTCCTCGGCACGCTCGTCCTGGCGGCCGCGGTCCCGGGCGTCAGCGGTCGACTGCTCGTCGTGATCGCCGTCGCCAGCGCGGCCTTCGCCATCCTGGGGTTCGCGGACGACGTGCGCAGCCTCGGCTCCCTCAGCCGTGCCGTCGTCCAGATGGTCATCGCCACCGTGGCCTGCGTGGCGATCGTGACCATCGCCGAGGGTCCGTGGTGGCTGTACGTCCTGGGCCCCGTCGCCGTCGCCGGCTACGTCAACGTCGCGAACTTCATGGACGGCATCAACACGGTGTCCGGCCTGCACGGAACCGTCGTGGGAGCCTCGTTCGTGGTGTCGGGGGCGTTGGCCGGACAGCCCTGGCTCACGGGCCTCGGCACGTGCATCGCCCTGGCCTTCCTGGCGTTCGTCCCCTGGAACGTCGTGGGTCGACGAATGTTCCTCGGTGACGTCGGAAGTTACCTGCTGGGCGGGACGATCGCCGTGGCCGCCGTGGCCGCCATCGCCGTCGGTGTGCCTCTGGTCGCCGTCGTCGCACCGCTCGTGCCTTACCTCGTCGACACGTCCAGCACCCTCGCCCGCCGGGTGGCGCGACGCGAGCGCTGGTTCGAGGCACACAACACCCACGTGTACCAAGTGCTGGCGCGTCGCCACGGCCACGTGCCCGCGTCGTCGATCGTGACCGCGGCCACCGTGGCCTGTGCCGCGGCCGGTTCGCTCGCGTTCGTCGGTCCGGTCGGTGCCGTCGCAGCGGTCGTCCTCTTCGCGGTGATCGCGGCCGTCTACCTGTCACTTCCGAGCTGGACCCTGCGGCTCACCCACCGAGAGGCGCGTGTCGAGCATGTCTGATACCCGTGACGCGACGACCTGGGTCGTGATCGGAGCGAGTGGCTTCGTCGGGAGTCGGATCGTCGCCGACGCCCGCTCGCGCGGCATCACGATCGTCGAGCTCGCGGCGCCCCGGCTGGAGGCGGTGCCCGCGTCGGTCGCGGCGGCGCGAACAGCCGCGGCCGGTGCCGTCGACGTCGTGGACGAGCTCGCCGCCGCCTTCCGCGGGGCAGGGGTCGTCGTCAACGCGGCGGGTCTCGCGACCCCCGACGCCGAGATGTCGGCATCCCTCGTCGGCGCCAACGCTGTCCTTCCCCTCGTCGCACTCGCCGCCGCTCGTCGGAGCGGCGCGAAGAGGTTCGTGCACCTGAGTTCCGCCGCCGTCCAGGGCCCGGTGCCCGTCCTCGACGAGTCGACCCGGACGATGCCCTTCTCGCCGTATTCGCAGAGCAAGGCCTGGGGCGAGCAACTGCTCGTCGAGGCGCGCGCCGAGGGCGCCCCGGTCGACGTGACGGAGGTTGTCGTCGTCCGTGCCACCTCCGTGCAGGGGCCCGGTCGCCCCACGACGGACCGTCTCCGACGCCTCGCGTCGTCACCCCTCGCGTCGGTCGCGTCACCGGGCGACGCACCCACGCCCGTGACCAGCGTCGCGGCCCTCGCCGAGTTCGTGACGGCGGTCGGGACCTTCGACGAAATCGTGCCCGCCGTCGTCCTGCAGCCCTGGGAGGGACTCACGGTCTCCTCCGTGCTCGAGGCGGCCGGCGGGCGGTCACCCCGACGCCTGCCACGCCTGCTGTGCCGCTTCGTCGTCGCTTCTGCCCGCGTCGTCTCGCGACTGATCGGTGGACGCCTCGCCGGGCCGATCCGACGGGTGGAGCTGATGTGGTTCGGTCAGGGCCAGACGAGCGGTTGGGCCGAGAGCGTGGGCATCCGTCCGACGCCCGCCGTCGCCGACCTGCTCCGCGGGGGTGACGCGTGAGGATCGGCATCTTGACCCAGTGGTACGACCCCGAACCGGGGCCAGCTGCGATCCCGGGTGTCCTGGCCCGCGAGTTCGCGGCGGCAGGGCACGAGGTCCGCGTGCTGACGGGGTTCCCGAACTACCCGACGGGACGTGTGTACCCCGGTCACCGCCAGACGTGGCGGAGGACGAGCACGGTCGACGGTGTCACGGTGACCCGCGTCCCGCTGTACGCGAGCCATGACTCGTCCTCCGTCGGACGAGCGCTGAACTACTTGAGCTTCGCCGTGTCGGCCACGGTCCTCGGGGCGAGGTCGCTGCGCGGCTGCGACATGGTCTGGGTCTACAACTCGCCGGCGACGGTGGCTTTGCCCCTGCTCGTGCACACCCGATGGGGACGTCTGCCGTACTTCTTGCACGTGCAGGACCTGTGGCCCGACTCGCTCGTCCACAGCGGCATGTTCCCGGACGGTCGTGCCGGACGCCTCGCCCTGGCCGCCGTCTCGAAGACGGTGTCGCTGACGGAACGCCTGGCGCGACGGGTCGGGGTCATCTCGCCCAGCGTCGCGGATCTCATCCAGCGACGGAACCGCCACGTCGGGCCGGACGACGTCGTCTACGTGCCGAACCCGACCGACGAGGGCCTCTTCACGTTCGACGAGGTGCGCGAGCGTCGCGACGGGGAACCGTTCGTCCTGATGTACTCGGGTGCCATCGGGGACGTCCAGGGGCTCGAGAACGTCGTCGAGGCCGTCGGGGCGTTGCCCTCGGACGTCGATCTGCGCCTCGTCCTGGTCGGTGACGGCATCGCCCTCGATCGCCTCAGAGCTCTCGCCTCACGAGTCGACGATGGAGGGCGCATCGAGTTCGTCGGCCGGGTGCCCAAGGAACGCGTGCCGGGTCTCATGACGCGAGCCCACGCTCACCTGGTCTCGCTAGGGGCATCGGAGTTCCTCGAGCACACGACGCCCAGCAAGATCCCGTCGTTGCTCGCGTCCGGCGCCGTGGTACTCGGCGTCATCGCCGGTGACGGTGCCCTCTTGATCACCGAGTCCGGTGCCGGCACCGTCGTCGCCCCGGGCGACGCTGGCGCTCTGCGGGACGCGCTCATCTCGCTGACCCACCTCACGACGGGCGACCTCCGGGGTCGAGGCCGCTCGGGTCGCCATCACTACGAAGCCCATTTCTCGGCCGATCGCGCAGCGGCCGCCATCATTGACGCAACGTCACCCACGAGTTCCGACCAGCACGCCACGAAGGACCGATCTTGACCACTGATGTCTCCGCCGATTACGTCGGCAAGAAGATTCTCATCACGGGCGGCACCGGTTCGTTCGGCCGTACCGTCACGCAGAAGCTGTTGAGCCGTGGTGTCGGCGAGGTGCGCGTCCTGAGCCGCGACGAGGCGAAGCAGGACCAGATGCGTCACGACCTGGGCGACGCCCGGGTCCGTTTCTACGTCGGCGACGTCCGCGACCACCTGAGCGTCGAGCGGGCCGTCCGCGACGTCGACTACGTGTTCCATGCCGCTGCCCTGAAGCAGGTTCCGTCGTGCGAGTTCTTCCCCATCGAGGCAGTCAAGACCAACGTGCTCGGTAGCGAGAACGTCGTCCGGGCCAGCGAGGCAGCGGGCGTCGAGTCGCTCGTCTGCCTCAGCACCGACAAAGCCGTCTATCCGGTCAACGCCATGGGGATGAGCAAGGCGATGATGGAGAAGGTCGCGCAGTCACACGGCCTGAACAATCCGAACGCCGTGACCACGGTGTCGTGCGTTCGCTACGGCAACGTCATGTACTCGCGCGGCTCGGTGATCCCCCTGTTCATCTCGCAGCTCAAGGCGGGCAAGGACCTGACGGTGACCGACCCGTCGATGACGCGCTTCATGATGTCGCTGCCGTCGTCCGTCGACCTCGTCGAGCACGCCTTCCGCAACGCTCATCAGGGCGACCTCTTCATCCGCAAGGCGGCGGCTTGCACCATGGGCGACCTCGCCCAGGCGGTCATCAACATCTTCCAGAGCGAGCGACGCGTCACCGTGATCGGCACCCGTCACGCCGAGAAGGTCTCGGAGGCGCTGGCCAACCGCGAGGAACTCTCGCGCGCCGAGGACATGGGCGACTACTTCCGCATCTCGGCGGACAAGCGCGACCTCAACTACGGCGCGTTCTTCGAGGAGGGCGACCCCGAGCAGGTCGAGTACTCCGACTACGACTCCCACACGGTCGACCGCATGACGGTGACCGACGTCGAGGCGATGCTCCTGGCCCTGCCCGAGGTACGTTCGGAGCTGGCCCTCGCGGGCATCCACCACCCCGAGGTCACCGCGTGAAGATCGCGATGACGGGGGCGGGTGGCTTCCTGGGGTGGCACACCCGCGCCCTCCTCCACTCGCTGGGTGAACCCGTCGTCCATCCGTTCGCCGTCGGCGATCGATTCGATGCTCAGCAGGCGGCGGAGGCCGTCTCGGGCAGTGACCGACTCGTCCTCATTGCGGGCGTCAACCGTGGCACGGATGACGAGGTCCACGCCGGAAACGTCCTGTTCGCCGAGCAGGCCGCCCGGGTCGTCCGCGCCGCCGAGGTGGCGCCGGCCTGCATCGTCTTCGCCAACTCCACCCAGGTCGGCAACGGCTCGACCTATGGCCTGGCGAAGGAGGCAGCGGCACGCATCATCCGTGACGCTGCCGCGGACGTCGGGGCACGTTTCGTCGACGTGCACCTCCCGAACCTGTTCGGCGAGCACGGACGCCCTTTCTACAACGCCGTGACAGCGACGTTCTGCCACCTGCTGAGCCGCGGCGAGACCCCCTCGGTCGACGTCGACCGTGAGCTGAGCCTGCTGCACGCTCAGCACGCCGCCGAGGCGCTCGTCGGCATCGACGGGGCCGAGGACGTCCTCGCCCGCGCGACGTCGACGAGGGTGTCGGAGTTGTTGGCGACCTTGTCGCGATTCGCCTCAGCGTATGCGAAGGGTGACGTGCCCGTGCTGGCGTCCGACTTCGAACGCGACTTGTTCAACACCTACAGGTCGTTCGCGTTCGAGGCGTCACACGTCATCCCGCTGACCCAGAACACCGACGGCCGAGGCAGCTTCACCGAGGTGATCCGGTCACATGGCGGGTCTGGGCAGACGTCGTTCTCGACGACGGCGCCCGGCGTGACTCGAGGTCAGCACTACCACCGGCGGAAGATGGAGCGATTCACCGTGGTGGCCGGAACGGCCGACATCCGGCTGCGGCGCCTGTTCTCGGACGAGGTGGTCACCGTCACCGTCGACGGTACGGCACCGTGTTCGGTCGACATGCCCACCTTCTGGGCCCACTCGATCACCAACACCGGTGACGACACCCTCTTCACGATGTTCTGGTCGAACGAGATCTTCGATCCGGCCGCCCCCGACACCATTCCGGAGACAGTATGAACACCCCTGCCCCTCGACTGAAGATCCTGACCGTCGTCGGCACGCGACCCGAGATCATCCGTCTTTCGGCCGTCATCAAGCGTCTCGACCAGCACGTCGACCACGTCCTCGTTCACACCGGTCAGAACTACGACTACGAACTGAACGAGGTGTTCTTCGAAGACCTCGGCCTACCCCGGCCCGACCACTTCCTCGAGGCCGACACGAGCAGCCTCGGAGCCGTCCTCGGCTCGATCCTGGTCAAGACCGAGCAGGTTCTTCTCGCAGAGAAGCCCGACGCGATGCTGATCCTCGGGGACACGAACAGCAGCATCTCGGCCGTGATCGCCAAGCGGATGAAAGTCCCCGTCTTCCACATGGAGGCCGGCAACCGGTCGTTCGACGAGAACGTCCCGGAAGAGACCAACCGGCGGCTCGTGGACCACGTGGCCGACTACAACCTCGTCTACACCGAGCATGCCCGCCGCAACCTCCTCGCCGAGGGCCTGCACCCTTCGCGCATCCGCCTCACCGGCTCGCCGATGAAGGAGGTGTTGGCCCAGAACGCCGATGGCGTCGCCGGCAGCACGGTGCTCGCCGACGAGCATCTGGAGGCAGACGGTTACTTCTTGGTCAGCCTGCACCGTGAGGAGAACGTCGACCATGCCGGTCGTCTGGCCTCCATCTTGCGAGGACTCAACGACGTCGGTGTCCGGTACGACCTCCCCGTCCTCGTGTCGACCCACCCGCGGACGAGGAAACGGCTCGAGGAGTTGGGTGAATCCTTCGAGCGGCTGGTGTTCCACAAGCCGTTCGGATTCCACGATTATCTGGCCCTGCAGGCGTCGGCCCGGCTCGTTCTGTCGGACAGCGGCACGATCGCCGAGGAATCTTCCCTCATGGGGTTCAGAGCGGTGACCCTGCGTGACGCCATCGAGCGTCCGGAGGCCGAGGACACGGGCAGCATCATCCTGACCGGCACCACGTCCTCGGGCATCCAGAGGGCCGTCGACTACGTGCTGCAGGGTTCGTCCACCGGAGCGGTGCCCACCGATTATCAGATCGACGACACCTCTCACCGCGTTCTGGGGAACATCTTGTCGTCCCTTCCCTCTCACCACGCACGGACGGGAATCCGGACTTCGACCCGCGAGGCAGAAAGCAACTGATGACGGAACGCGAACGAAAACCACGCGTGGCTGTCATCTGCCAGGTCATGGCTCATTATCGAGAGGCGGTTCACAAACAACTCGACGAGAGCAGCGAGTTGGACTTCGTGTTCGCTTCAGACCCTGACGGATCTCACTACGCCCTCAAGACGATGTCTCCGGATGGACTCCGGGAACACCTCGTGCTCAAGAACCGCTATTGGGGCCGAGCTACATGGCAGTCCGGCGTCACCCGCATGGCTTTGTCGAAGAGGTACGACTCGTACATCTTCACGGGCGACGTATCGGTCCTGAGCACGTGGGTGGGTGCAATCGTCGCCCGCTTGCGCGGGAAGCCTGTCCTGTTCTGGACAATCGGGTGGCATCGCCCGGAGGGGGGCATCAAATCGCTCGTTCGACTGGCGTTCTATCGGCTAGCCACCCGTCTGATGGTCTACGGCAACACCGCGAAGCAGCTCGGGGCTGCTGCCGGCTACCCGGAGGACCGCATCACCGTGATCTACAACAGCGTCGGGCAGGTACCCATCCGTTCTGACGAGCAGGGCGCAGTTCCGACTCATCGCGTGGTCAACGTCGGCGCCATTGCGAGACTGAAGAGTGCCAAGCGCTTCGACCTCTTGCTTCACGCGGCCTCCGAGCTGACCCGAAGCGGGACTCCCGTACGCGTCACTCTAGGAGGTGAGGGGCCTGAGCACCGCCCTCTCTACGATCTGGCCGCAGACCTCGGAGTCGACCTCACGCTCACCGGCCCGGTCTACGGTGCAGAGGACACGAAGGTCTTCTACGACTCACTCGACGTGACCGTCATCCCCACCTACGCCGGTCTCAGCATCATCCAGAGCCTCGGCCATGGCGTTCCCGTCGTGACGGACGATGACGTCTATGGCCAGGGGCCCGAGTGGGAAGCGGTCACGAATGAGACCGGGGGCATCTTTGAACACGGCGACATCACATCATTGGTGAACGCACTGGCACGTGTCATGAGTCGAGTCACGGCAGATCGATCAGGTGTTGCCGCTGCATGCCTGGCCGAAGTCGAGGAGCGATGGACGGCCCGATCACAAGCGGGCCGGATACTCGAGGCGATCCGAGACGCGTGGGACGTGAAGTCTCCCAGCGCCAAATGAAGACCTCAGGGCTACTGACGAATCGATTTGCGAGACAGTTCACAGCCGTCCTCAGCGGGTATGTCGGAAGCGCAATCATCCGTGCTGTCGCACTCGTTCTCCTCGCGCGGCTTGCTCTGCCGGACGATTTCGGATTCTTCTCGTCAGTGGCGGCTGCCATCGTGATCGCTCAGGCCATGACCGATCTGGGCCTGGCAAAGCTGATCTTGCGGGAACACAGCGCGAGGGTGGATCACGCCCTCGTGTCGGCGGCGTTGCGGACGAATTCACGCCTCTCGGCACTGCTGGCTCTGCTCCTGATCATCATGTTGCTGGGAGCCGGCTTGACCGCCGATTCGCGCTTCCTCTATCTGTTGCCCTTGGCCGTCGCTGCCGCTGCGGAGAAGAACGCGGATACGTTCTTGAGCATCGCCCTTGCCAACCAGCAGGCGTCCGTGAACACGACGAACATCATCGTGCGTCGCACCCTGTCTCTCCTCGTGTTCGTCTCCGCCACGTCACTCGGGCTTGATCCACTTTTCGCCTTTTCGGCTGGAGAGATGCTGGCTGCTTTGGTTTCTGCCGTCCTGGCTCGTCGTTACGCGTCCTCCAGGGTGCAGCCGGCGACCTCAGTTCCCTTCCGACTCGTGTTCCGAGCAGGGTTGCCGTTCTGGCTCAATTCGATGGCCGTCCAAGCCCGAAACTTCGACGTCCTGATGACCTCCGCGGTCTCGGGTACCACCCAAGCGGGGTTCTACGCGTCAGCGACCCGCCTGACGGGCCCTCTTCAGCTCGTTGCGAGTGCGGCGGCGACAGTCCTTCTCCCGTTCGCAACGAGAAGCACGGCCCGGCTCAGGATGGTGCACGCTTCGCTCGTCTTCCTGGTCGTCACGAGCATTGCTTATGTCTCGCTGGCGCTGCTCGTACCGTACGTCGTGCCGCTCGTTCTCGGAGACGCCTACGTTCCATCGATCCTCGTCATCCAGATCGTGCTGATCGGCTTGCCTTTCGCGTCCCTGACCGCGCTGTTGACCTCGGCTCTCCAGGGCTGGGGCCTGGCGAGGATGGCTGCGGTCGTCGCGATCGGCTTCACCATCGTCTGTCTGGCAGGGGTCTTCTCCGGGGCGTCACTGAACGGCGCCGTCGGCGCATCGATCGGCTTGACCATCGCCTACGTGTTACAAGCCATCGCAATAGTGCTGCTTGCACTCCGACACACATCCACCGCCCCCACCACGGAAAGTGACCGATGATGATCGAACGCGTTCGTGTGAGCGTGTGCATGGCTACGTTCAACGGTGCCCTGTACCTGACGGAGCAGATCGAGTCCATTCTGAGACAGTTACAGGCCGGGGACGAACTCGTCATCGTGGACGATGCCTCGACGGACGAGAGCGCTCAGATCGTCGCCTCGTTCGGCGACGCTCGCATTCGCCTCATGGTCAACGAGCACAATGCCGGCCACGTTCGCACCTTCGAACGAGCTCTCGCAGCTGCATCCGGGGACGTCCTCATGTTGAGTGATCAAGACGACGTCTGGGCCGAGGGTCGTGTCGCCTACCTGCTCCATGAACTCGAGGGGGTGGGCATGGTCGCCTCGAACTTCGACCATGTGTCTCTCGCCAGCGGAGAACCTTCCGAGCGCCGACTGAAAGCCTCGTCATCCACCGTGGGCGATCTCGTGGGCCTGGCCCTCGGCAGACGACCCTATTACGGCTGCACGATGGTCTTCACAAGGGAATTCATCACCCTCGCGCTCCCATTCCCGCCGGCGACCCAGGCGCATGACCATTGGCTCGCCATCTTGGGAATCGTGAGTCGCAGCCTGAGGCACGCACCCGAAGTGACCGTCCATCGCCGGCTACACGACGGCAACCTGTCGCCCCGCTCGCGTCGAGCCTTGGGCCCGGTGGTGCACACACGGGTACGAATGGCGTCCCATGTGTTCGACGCTGCGGTGCGCCTTGTGGTCGTCGCTTCCTCGAGGCTCCGACGGGAACGGACTTGACATGACCTTGGTTCTCGCATTCCTCGCCGTTCTCGGGATAGCCACCGCTTTCCTCCTCCCGAAGAGGGCCGTCGCGTTCGCACTCGGCGTCATCTTGCCGATCGACTTCATCTCCGGCGTCAACCCGACGTACCTCGATGCTTCGCGCTACGGGCTCCTCGTCATTCTGTTCGTTCGAACGCGCCGTGACACTTCGCGGGACGGAAACCCGTTCGTCTTGATGTGCTTCGCCGGTCTCGTCTTCATCGGCCTGGCCTCCGTCGCAAAAGGACTAGATGGCAGTCCGGAACAACTAGTTCGTGGAATCATCGGGATACTCTCCGCGCTGGCAGGAGTTCTGCTGTCTCAGAGGCGGGGGCTCCACAAGGACCTCCTGCGCGGTTTCATCCTCGGAATGGCCGCCAGCGCAGCCGACATCGCCCTCCAAGTCGCCGGCCTGCCCTTCTTCGGAATGCCCAGCGCATTCGGTTTCAGGTACTCGGGCTTCAGCTTCAACAGCACGACCCTGGCCCCGTTGCTCGCCATCGCCGCAGTCCTGACCTTGTCCTCGTGGTTGTGGCCGCGACCGCAAGGCGGGGCACGCTTGATCGTGCTGATTTTCCGACTTGTCGTACTGGCAGTTCTCCTCGGTGGCCTCTACGAGAGCCAAGGTCGTGGTGGGGTCCTCTCACTCGCCGTGGCGGTCGGAGCCATGCTCCTGCACAAGAGCCGCCGGAGCCGCATTCGCATCGCGCTCCTCGCGGGGCTCGGTCTCGCTGTCATGGTCCGCTTCAGGTCGCAGCTCGAGACGCTGATCCTGAGGTCCGACTCCTCGGATGTCACGACAGGCCGTGGTGACCTCAACGCGAAGGCGTGGCAGGCGTTCGTCGCAGACCCGGTCTTCGGGGCAACGCCCAACGATCTCGAGTCCCTCAACCCGCACACTCCGTTCTTGACGTTCGCGATCGAGGCAGGCTTCGTCGGGCTGATCGTGGCTGTCCTCCTCACCGTCGCCTTGTCCATCGTTCTGTTCAGGCGCCCGATACCGGGTGGGGGGCATGTGTTCGTCGTTCGTTGCATGGCGATCATCGTGCTCATGACTTCGCTGCTCGAGCCGGACGGCCTCTACGTCGGCTTGTCGAAGGTCTTGTTGCTCTCCATCGTGCTGGGCCAAGGTCTCCTGACACCGCGGGAAGCGCCGACCCCTTCGGACTTCGATGCGTCCCGGCCAGCGAGCCCCTTCGCGACCACCATCGACAAACCCCTCGCAGGGCCTCCCTCCCGTCGTATCTGAGGGCGTGAGGTTCGATCATCGACGGTGATCACCGTCGAGTCACCGGCGAAGCCAAGAGCCTGCTGGCGAGGGCGGCCCGTCAGGACCGGAGTGAATACCGCTTCAGGCGGAGAGCGGGCTTCTCCGCGAACCACCAAGACAGCAACGCCACTGCGACCGTTGCAGCAAGCACCATCGCAACGAGGGCCTCGCCGGTGAGGAGGCGGGCGAAGCCGGTCAGGAGAACCACGTTGATGAACACCTGGTGCCAGAGGTAAGAACTGAAACTCAAGTCGCCGACCCTGGAAGTGAAGCGCCGTAGAACGCGTGGCCCCTTCAGCCCGAGCCAAGTAGCGGAGTAAGCAAGCGGAATCGCCGCGGCAGCATTGACGAGTAGATCTGCCTGCGACGAGATACCCAACCCGTTGGTCGTGATGGCGAAGTAGAGCACCACAGCGATCAGAGCGACATCACCGCGCCAAGGAATGCTTCGCCACGTGTGGCCGATGATCATGCCGAGGGCGAAGTAGAAGAGGTACGGGGCAAAGGACAGCCCGAACAGGAGCCAGAGGCGAGACGCCGCCCCGTTGCCACCCACAGCGGCGTAGAGGAGGAGGCTGCCTATGCCAACGACCAGAACGATGGCGATCATCGAACGCCAATTCGTCTTGGCCCGCATCTTGACCAGCAGGGGCACGACGACGTAGAAGGACACCTCGACCGGAATCGTCCACAGGCTGCTGTTGACGATTCCGCCGCCGAAAGCGCCGACAAAGTCCGGGTTGTAGACCGGGACGAAGAAAAGGTAACTACCGACGAGCGCCAGAACCTCCCGTGGGCTGGCTGCGGCCAAGAATCCCGCGGCGGCGAGGATGAGAAGTGTTCCCGCGAGACAGATGTAGAGAGCGGGAGCGATCCGAAGGAAGCGGTTGAAGTAGAACTCGCGCCAGCGGCGGCCGGTGTCGGATGCTTTCTCCGCAGAGGCGTAGATGAGCATGCCACTCAGGATGAAGAAGAGGGGCACTCCGCCCGAGAACCACCAATTGTTCTCCCGAGTGACCCACAGGAATTGGACATCGACGTAGAAGACGACGTGATGCACCACGACGGTCAGCGCTGCGAGCAGCCGGAGGAAATCGAAGTTGTTGTCTCGGGGCAAGCCCTGTGACAATTTCGCGGCCGACGTGTCGGCAGCCACCGGCACCCTAGGCCACGTCTCGGAGACGGATGCCGGAACAGACCATCAGAGTCTTTCCACTTCTGGCCCCGTGACCACGTTTCTCGCATCGAATACGGGGACTCCCGACGTCGACAATACGTTCAGTTCGATGTCAGCATGGTTGGTCAAGACGATGACCAAGTCCGCTTCGTCGACCGCGGCCTCGACTGAGGGGACCCGGACGACGCCCGACGGCCATCGGTGGTCTTCGACGTGGGAGTCGAGGCCGCTCACGACGGCACCGAGACCGAGGAGTAGCTCGATGATTCGGATAGACGGCGCTTCTCTGATGTCACCAGTATTCGGTTTGTACGCGAGTCCAACGAGACTGATCCGGGCTCCTCGAACCGACTTCGATCGATCGTTCAGCATGGTCATCACCCGCTGCACCACATAATTCGGCATGTGGTCGTTCACGTCGTTCGCAAGCTCGACGAAGCGGAAGTTCATACCGAGTTGCTTGCGTACCTGCCACGACAGGTAGCTCGGATCGACGGGTAGACAATGACCCCCCACGCCCGGGCCCGGTGTGAACTTCATGAATCCGAATGGCTTCGACGACGCTGCTTCGATGCTCTCCCAGACGTTGACTCCGAGTTGATCGGCGAAGATGGCCAACTCGTTCACGAGGGCTATATTGACGTGTCGAAAGGTGTTCTCCAGCAACTTCGTGAGCTCGGCCTCCTTCGTACCGGACACTGGCACGGTGGTGTCTACGAGTTCGTCGTAAAAGCCCTGAACGCTCCTCAGCGAAACTGGATTCATGCCCGAGACGACCTTCGGCGTCTCCTTGAATCCCCAGACTTTGTTGCCGGGGTCGATGCGCTCGGGGCTGTATCCAACGTAGAAATCCACGCCTGCTCGAAGGCCTGATCCGCTTTCGAGAATGGGCGACAGGAGTTCTTCTGTGGTGCCCGGGTAGGTCGTCGACTCGAGAATGACCGTGACCCCAGGCCTGACGAATGGCGCCAGTGATGCGGCTGACTTCTCGATGAAACTGAGATCGGGCAGGGAATCCCGCAACGGGGTGGGTACGGTGATGACCGCAAAATCGAAGCCGTCGACGTCTTCGTAGTGGGTGGTCGCCAGATAGCGACCACTGTCAAGCGCGCTCGTCAGCGTGGCATCGCTGATGTCATCGACGTACGATGTGCCGGCTTGAAGCAGTTCGATTCGATTGACGTCGAGGTCGATGCCTACGACGACGTGGCCTGCCTCGACCGCCCTCATGGCGACCGGCAGTCCCACGTACCCCTGACCTACGATGACCGTCTTCATTTTCGTGACTCTCTTTTGATCGTGACGCGACGACGCGAACACGTGCGATGCGGCGTGATTGCCAGATGAGTGCTGCTACTGACTGATGGGCAGGGTGTTCAACGAGTCGTTGGCCAGGGCGGCCTTGACGGCGTCGAGGCCGGGTTGGTCGACGTTCACGATGGACTGGCCTCCGACCGAGCCGGTGCCGGCCGTCGGGACGGTGAAGAAGTGCATCTTGGACGCGTCGATCGACCGCAGGCTGACACCGAGCGAAGCGATCGTTCCGATGTCGAATTGCTTGTCGACAGTGAGGTAGGGCGACATCGCCGTGACGAAAGCCGAGACCTTGCCCGGGTCGGTCAGCGTCGACCGGCTCAGGACCGTGTTCGCCAGGCCCTTGACGAACGCCTGTTGGTTCTTGACGCGGGTGAAGTCCGCGTCGGCAAAAGCATGACGTTCCCGGACGAAGCGGAGAGCCCGGTCGCCTTCGAGCTTGTTCAGACCGGCTACGTACGAGTACTCACCGGCTGAGAACGCCTGCGGCGAGAACACGTCGACCCCGCCCAGCGCCGTGGTCATGCCCTTGAAGCCCTCGAAGTCGATGATGGCCACGTGGTCGATCCGGACGCCGAGTAGCTGCTCGACGGTCTGCACGGTCAGGGGTGAGCCGCCGTAGGCGAAGGCCGCGTTGATCTTGTTCGAGCCGTGGCCGGGGATCGGCACGTAGAGGTCGCGCATGATCGACATCACGTAGACGTTCTCGCGGTCGGCGTCGACGTGCACGAGCATCATCGAGTCGGTCCGCTGGTCCGACGACGACGGGTCGTCGATGGTCGTCGCGTCGGCCCGGGAGTCCGAGCCCATCAGCAGGATGTTCATCGCCCCGTCGGATGCCGGCGCCGGACGCGTCGACTCCTCGGGGAAGGCCTGCTCGATCTTCGTCGCATTGTCGTTGAACGAGTTCGCCAGTCGCGACGCGTAGACGCCGCCCACGACCCCGACGATCACGATGACCCCCACCAGCACCGATGCCAGCGTGATCAGAGCGATGACCGGCTTCGAGCGACGACGCCTGCGCTTCTTCTGCGGCGTCGGCTCGCCACCGTCGCCCTCGTCCGGCGTCAGCGTGAAGATGTCGCTCATGCGGCTCGCTCCCCTAGCACTCGGTCACGGATCTCGGCCACAGCGCACCTGACTATAACAAGGAGCCGACGATTCCTCGCCGGACTCCCCCGCCCCGGACGACGGCCTCCGTCACCCGACCAACTCGTTCGCGGTACGCAACACCCGTTGCGCGACGAACTCCTCCCCCACGCCCACCACCTCGGACGCCACCATGAACACGGCCGCTTCGCCCGGCAGCAGCGTCACGAGCATCTCGTCCACGGTCGCGGCAGGGTCGACCTTGTCGACGAGCAGGGCCAGGTCACGCACGAACGAACCCGCCGTCACCTCGACCCGGTAGCCCGCGCCCGACCCCGAACCCTCGCCCAGCGCGGTCACCGACGTCGACAGCGACGCCGCGGCGAGCGCCGAGTCCCGCGGCTCGACCGGGAACCACAGTCCTCGTGAGACCCCGTCCACCGACGCCACGAGCAGCTCCGACTCCGGAGCGCCGAACGCCGCCACGGCCGGGGGCACCGGCACGGTCACCGTGTCGCGGGCCGCCACCGTGAGCGACACCTGCTCCGAGGCGAGGACGCGACCGTCGTACGCGACGCGACGCACCGTGACCGGGCCGGCCAGCGCCTCCTCGGTGTCGTTGACCACGACCACCGCGAGGCCGCCGTCCCGGGGCTGGATCGTCACGAGCCGGTCGGCGAACGCGTGCCGCATCGCGTAGAGCAGCGGCTTGCGCTGCCCGTCGCCGTCGACGGCGGCCCACGACGTCACCGGCCAGCAGTCGTTGATCTGCCACACCACGGCACCCCTGCACCGCGGGGCGTGCGACCGGAAGTGCTCGAGCGCCACCTGCACCGCGTTCGCCTGGTTCAGCTGCATCGCCCAGTGCCACGCCTCGATCTCGTCGGGCAGCCGGTAGTGCGCCAGCAGGCCGTCGGTCAGCTTGTCGTTGCCCTGCATGGCCTTCTGGTGCACGATCATGCCGGGCGACTCGGGCGTCAGCGGCTCGTCGTGGATCGCGCGGGTCATCGCCGACCAGGTCGGCGGCCCCTGCCAGCCGAACTCGGCCACGAAGCGCGGCACGACGTCGCGGTACGTCGGGTAGTCCTTGCGGTTCCACTGCTCCCACAAGTGGACCGACCCGTGGTCGGGGTCGCTCTGCGCCACGTCGAGGCTGCCCGACCAGGGGCTGCCCGCCGCGTACGGACGCCCCGGGTCGAGCTCGCCCACCAGCGCCGGCAGCAGGTCGAGGTAGTAGCCCAGCCCCCAGGTCGCCCCGTCGAGCCGGCGCTCCCAGCCCCACTCGTCGTGGCCCCAGATGTTCTCGTTGTTGCCCGTCCACAGCACCAGGCTCGGGTGGGTCATGAGCCGCGTCACGTTGTCGCGCACCTCGGCCTCGACCTCGCCGCGCAGCGGGTCCTCCTCCGCGTAGGCGGCACAGGCGAAGAGGAAGTCCTGCCAGGTGAGCATGCCGCGCTCGTCGCACAGCTCGTAGAAGTCGTCGGACTCGAAGATGCCGCCGCCCCACACCCGCAGCAGGTTCACGTTGCCGAACTCGGCCTGCTCGATGCGCTCCCGGTAGCGGTCGCGTCCGATGCGGTGCGGGAACGCGTCGTCGGGGATCCAGTTCGCCCCCTTGATCCACAACGGCTCTCCGTTCACCACCACCGTGAAGCTCGTGCCGACCTCGTCGGGCTCGACCCGCACCTCGACGGTGCGGAACCCGATCCGCGACGACCACTCGTCGAGCACGTCGCCCGCCCGCTCCCCGTCACCCGAGGAGGCGCGGGTCGCGTCGACCCCGTCGCCGTCACCCCCCGAGGAGGCGCGGCCCGCGTCCCCGTCCCCTCCCCCGGTCACCGAGACCGTCACGTCGTAGAGCGGCTGCCCGCCGTGACCCCGCGGCCACCAGAGCTCGGGGTCGTCGACGACCACCTGCACGACGACGGAGTCCGCGCCCGGCTCGACCCGCGCCTCCTGCGTGACGTCGCCGACGGTCGCCCGGACGGTCACCGACTCGGCCGCCGCCCCGGCCGACGCCCCCGCCCGCTCGAGGTCGACGTGCACGTCGACGACGCCGCGCGACCCGTCGACCGTCACGACCGGTCGGACCGACGCCAGCCGCACCGACGACCACGACTCGAGCGTCACCGGCTTCCAGATGCCCGAGGTCGCCGTGTCGAGTCCCCAGTCCCAGCCGAAGCTGCACGCCATCTTGCGGATCGCGTTGTAGGGGTGGTGGTTCACGTGCGGCCTGTAGCCGAGTGCCAGGCTCTGCGCGTCGGCGTAGGCCACCGGCGACCCGAAACGCACCTCGAGATCGTTCGAGCCCTCGCGCAGCCGTCCGTCGACCCCGACCCGGTAGGTGCGGTGCTGGTTGCGCGTCTCGGCGACGACCTCGCCGTTGAGCAGCACGGTGGCCACGGTGTCGAGGCCCGCGAAGACCAGCTCGTGACGGTCGTGCCCGTCGGGCCGCCAGTCGAAGGTCGTCGCGTACGACCAGTCGGCCTGGCCGATCCAGGCGAGCAGGTGCTCGTTCGCGTCCAGGTACGGGTCGACGATCAGACCGGCCGCCAGCAGGTCGGTGTGCACCGTGCCCGGGACGGTCGCGGGCACGTCGACGGCCGCGATCTCGGGAGGCACGGGGCCCGCGGTGCTGCGCAGGCTCCAGCCGGTGTGCAGGGTGCGGACGGCGCGCTGCGTCGCGCGGGTCGTGGTGCCGGTGGTGGTGGTGTCGGTGGTGGTGGTGTCGGTGGTGCTCATGTCGCTCCCAGCGATCGAGGGTGTGGCGTGGGGTCGGGCCCGCCCACCATGAACCCCGTTTCGAACGAAACACCCGGAAGCAACGGGGTGCAACGTTCGAAACCGGGTTCATGGCCGGGCGGATGGGGCGCGGTTCAGGCGCAGGAGGGGCGGTGCCGGTCAGGCGCGGGCGGCGCGCCGCTCGGCGATGCGCTTCTCGGGGTCGGGCGCGGCCTCGGCGAGCTGCTGCGTGTAGGGGTGCTGCGGGTTCAGGATGACCTCGTCGGGGGTCCCGCGCTCGACCACCTGCCCCTTGTACATCACGAGGATCTCGTCCGAGAAGTGGCGGGCCGTCGCCAGGTCGTGCGTGATGTAGAGCACGCCGAGGTCCTCCTGCCGCTGCAGGTCGGCCAGCAGGTTGAGCACCCCGAGCCGGATCGACACGTCGAGCATCGAGACCGGCTCGTCCGCGATGAGGATGCGCGGCTCGGGCGCCAGGGCCCGGGCGATCGCCACGCGCTGCCGCTGCCCACCCGACAGCTCGTGCGGTCGACGCGCGGCGACGTCGGCGGCCGGGCCGAGCTGCACCCGCCCGAGCAGGTCGCGCACCTTCTCGTCGACCGTCGAGCGGGTCGCCTTGCCGTGCAGCAGCAGCGGCCGCGCCAGGTGGTGCCCGATCGAGTGGAACGGGTTGAGCGAGGCGAACGGGTCCTGGAAGACCATCTGCACGTCGCTGCGGTAGCGCCGGAGGGCCTCGCCGTGCCGGGGCGCCACCGCACCGTCGAGCACGATCGAGCCGCTCGTCGGCCGTTCGAGCTGCAGCAGCATCTTGGCGATGGTCGACTTGCCGCTGCCGCTCTCACCGACCAGGGCCACCGTCTTGCCGGCCTCCAGCGTGAAGCTGACGTCGTCCACCGCGCGCAGGCGACCCTTCTCGCCCCGGCCCCCGCGCACCCGGTAGTCCTTGACGACGTTCCGGAACTCGAGCGTGCTCACGCCGCGCCTCCTGTGCTCGTGGCGACGGACGTCGCCCGTTCGTGCCCCGAGGAGGCGCGGGTCGCGCCGTCCCCGGCCGTCTCGTCGACCCCGCTGCGGATGAACGCCCCGCGGTCGCCCGTGAGGCTCGGGAACGACCCGAGCAGCTTCTTCGTGTACTCGTGCTGCGGGTTCGTGTAGAGCTCGGTGGACTCCCCGATCTCGACGATCTCGCCCGCGCGCATCACGGCGATGCGGTCGCTGATCTCGAGCAGCAACGGCAGGTCGTGGGTGATGAAGATGACCGCGAAGCCCAACTCGTCGCGCAACCGCCCGATCTCGCGCAGGATCTCGCGCTGCACCACGACGTCGAGGGCGGTGGTCGGCTCGTCCATGATCATCATCTGCGGGCCGAGGGCGAGCGCCATCGCGATCATCACGCGCTGGCGCATGCCGCCCGAGAGTTCGTGCGGATACGACCGGAGCCGGTTGCGGTCGACCCCGACGGTCTCGAGCAGCTTGCCCGCCCGCTCGACGCGGTCGGCCTTCTTCCAGTACGGCCGGTGCGTCTTGAAGACGTCCTCGAGCTGGGCCTGGATCGTCGTCACCGGGTTGAGCGCGTTCATCGCCCCCTGGAACACCATCGACAGCTTGTCCCAGCGGAACGCCCGCAACGCCTTGTCGTCGAGCTCGGGCAGCAGGATGTCGGCGCCCTCGGCGTCGTGGAAGACCACCCGACCGCCCGTGATCACGGCCGGCGACTTGAGCAGCCGGTTGATGCCGTAGGCGAGCGTCGTCTTGCCGCAGCCCGACTCGCCCGCCAGCCCGAGGATCTCGCCCCGGGCCAGCTCGAAGCTGACGTTCTTGACGGCGTGCACGGGGTGCTCGACGGCGTAGTCGACGCTGAAGTCCTCGACGGTCAGGACGGTGCTCATGCGGTGGCCCCCTCGGTGGTGCCGGCGGCGGCCTCGGCCCGCGCCAGTCGCTTGCGGTCGGCCCGGCTGACGCCGGCCCGGGTCTGGTCGCGCAGCTTCGGGTTGATGATCTCGTCGATGGCGAAGTTCATCAGCGACAGCGCGCACCCCAGCAGCGCGATCATCAGCCCCGGCGGCACGAACCACCACCAGGCGCCGAGTCGTAGAGCGAGCCCGTTCTGCGCGAAGTAGAGCATCGAGCCCCAGGTGAACTGGCCCGAGACGCCGAGCCCCAGGAACGACAGTCCCGCCTCGGCGAGGATCGCGAAGATCACCGCGAACAAGAACTGGCTGGCCAGCACCGGCAGCACGTTGGGCAGGATCTCGACGGCGACGATGCGCCAGGTCTTCTCGCCCGACACCCGCGACGCGGCGACGTAGTCGCGCGACCGCAGGCTCAGCGTGATGGCGCGCAGCACGCGGGCGCTGGCCGCCCAGCTCGTGATGACGATCACGAAGGCGATCACCACGAGGCCCTTCTGCGGCACGTAGCTCGACACGATGATGGCGAGCGGCAGGCCGGGGATCACCAGCACGACGTTCGAGAACAGCGAGAACGCCTCGTCGACGAACCCGCCGACGTAGGTGCCGATCACGCCGAAGACGATGGCCAACGCCATCGCGACGACGCCGACCAGCACGCCGATCAGCAGCGAGCCGCGGGTCGCGTACGCCAGCTGGGCGAAGACGTCCTGCCCGGTCTGCGTGGTGCCGAGCAGGTGCTCGCCGCTCGGGGCGCTCAGGCCGACGTCGCTGATGGCCTGCGGGTTCTGGACGACGAACGGGAAGACCAGGCCGAACAGGGCGATGGCGGCGATCATGCCCGCCCCCACCCAGAGCTTGGGCGTCACGTGCGGGAAGACCCGCTTGAGGCCCTTCCGGCCGGTGCCCGCGCCGCTGTCGCCGGTGGGCGAGTTCGGGTCGGCGAGCTGGCCGAGGTCGATCGTGGACATGCTCGTCGTCCTAACGCTTGGCGCGCGTGCGCGGGTCGATGAAGCCGTACATCAGGTCGACGATGAAGTTCGTCCCCAGCACGGCGAGGGTGATGACCAGGAAGATGCCCTGCATCAGCGCGTAGTCGTTGTTCTGCGTCGCCGTGAAGAGCGCGTTGCCGATGCCCGGGTACGAGAACACCTGCTCGGTCACGATCGAGCCGGACACGACGAACCCGAGCGAGATCGCGAAGCCCGCGAACTGCGGCAGCACCGCGTTGCGGGCCGCATAGCTCTGGCGGATGCGCATCGGCGACAGGCCCTTGGCCTCGGCGGTGACGATGTAGTCCTCGCTGAGGGTCGACACCATCATGTTGCGCATGCCGAGCAGCCAGCCGCCGACCGACGAGATGATGATCGTCAACGCCGGCAGCGTGCCGTAGAGCACCGCGCTCTGGACGAACGTCCAGTTGAGCCCCGGCGTCGCCTCGTACACGTTGTAGCCGCCCGACAGCGGGAACACCCGCAGGACGCTGCCGAACACGTACAACAGGATGAGCGCGAGCCAGAAGTACGGCACCGCCTGGAACATCGTCGTCACCGGGATGAAGTTGTCCAGCACCGAGCCACGCTTCCAGCCGGCGAGGGTCCCGAGACCCACCCCGAAGACGAACGACAGGATCGTCGCGATGCCGATCAGGGCGATCGTCCACGGGATGGCCTGGCCGATGATGGTCGACACCCCGGCCGGGAAGTACGACACCGAGATGCCGAGGTCCCCCCGGGCCAGGTTGCCGAGGTACTGCACGTACTGCGAGAACAGGGGTTCGTCCGAGTCGGAACCGAGAAGGAGGCGCAGGCTGGTCACGGTCGCCTCGCTGACCGGTCCCTTCTGCTGCATCTTGGCCAGCAGGATGTCCACCGGGTCACCGGGCAGCAACCGCGGGATGAAGAAGTTCAGCGTCAGGGCCGCGAACAACGCGACCGCGTAGAAGCCGACCTTCTGCGCGACGTACCTCATCCGCGCCTCCTGACCTTCTCGGTCCCGACCACGGTCACTTGAGCTTCAGGTTCAGGACGGTCTGGGCGTTGTCCCAGGTCTTCCACGTCGCCGGGAAGTTCTCGGTGTCGTCGTCGCCCGTGGGCCAGCCGGTCACCTTCGCGCTGTTGAACTCGGTGAGCGTGGACTGCAGCAGCACGGGGATGTACGGCATGTCCGCCACGATCTCCTTCTGGATCGTGAAGTACTGCTCGGTCTTCGCCGCGACGTCGTCGGTCTGCTCGGCCGCGACGATCGCGGCGTCGACGGTCGGGTTCGAGTAGCGGGCGAAGTTGTTGATCGCCTGCTCGCCCACCGGCGAGGTCGTCGTCGAGTCGAAGTTGCCGTTGTAGAGGTAGTACGGGTCGGTCGAGGGGCCCTGGCCGAGCGAGTCCATCGTGAGCTGGAACTGCCCGTTGTTGCGGGCGGCGACCCACTCGTTGTACGACTTGGCGCTCTGCGTGATCTCGATGCCGACCGCGCGCAGCTGCTCGGCCATGGCGTCGATCGCCGCGATGTAGTCCGAGTAGCCGGTGACGACCTGGATCTCGAGCTGCAGCTTCTGGCCGTCCTTGGCGTAGATGCCGTCCGAGCCCTTCGCGTAGCCGGCCGACTGCAGGAGCGCGTCGGCGCCCGCGGTGTCGGCCGTCATCGGCGTCTCCTTCTCGACGTCGGGGCTGATGTAGTCGTCGTCACGACCGAGGGTCATGAAGGTCGGCGAGATCTGCTTGTTCGTGCCCGAGAAGGCCAGGTCGTTCAGCTGGTCGCGGTTCATCGCCTTGTAGATCGCCTGGCGCACGGCCGGGTCGGTCTGCGGGCCCGTGCAGCCGAGGTCGGCGTTCGAGCAGGTCATCAACGTGATCTGCTGCAGCGGGGTGGCGACGTAGCTGACGTCGGGGTTGCTGCCGAGCACCTTGTCGGCCTCGGGGATGAAGATGCTCGACCAGTCGAGGTCGCCGCCGACGATCGCGTCGGTGGCCGAGGTGTTGTTCGCCAGGGCGATGTACCGGATGCTCTTGACCTCGGGCTTGCCCGACTGCCAGTAGTTCGGGTTCGCCTTGTAGACGTAGCTCTGCGGGGTGAAGGTGTCGAGCATGTAGGGCCCGGTGCCGATCGGCTTCTCGACCGGGTCGGTCGCGATGTCGGCGAGCTTCGAGAAGACGTGCTCGGGCACGATCGCGGCCTGGCCGAGGATGTCCGGGCCCTTGACGAACGACGTGTCGGCGAAGGTGAAGACCACCGTGTCGTCGTCCGTGGCCTCGACGGTGCCCTCGAAGCCGACGCGGTTCAGCTCGGGCTTGTCGAGCATCGTCTGGAACGTGTACGCGACGTCGTCCGCCGTGAAGTCCTCGCCGTCGCTCCACTGCACGCCGGTGCGCAGGTCGACCGTCAGCTCGGTGCCGTCGTCGTTCCACTCGTAGTCCTCACCCAGCATGGGCTTGGGGTCGGCGCCGGTGAGCACGTTGTAGTAGAAGAGCTGCTCGTAGAGCAGGCCCTGCGAGGTGCTGTCGGCCGTGGCCGAGAACGGGTTGAAGTTGGCCGTGAGGTCGCCCGCCGGGCCCGTGTTGGCGGTGATGCCGCCTTCGTCGCCGCCGCTCGAGGCGCTGCAGCCGGTGAGCGCGAGGCCCGCGGCGGTCGCGAGTGCGATCGCACCGAACCCGACCCGTCGGCGGTTGGTCATGGAGAGAGGCATCGTCGACCCTTCGTCGTGCCAGGCGCCGTCGCCTGGTCCCGGGGTCTTTCTTAGACGACTTACGTAAGCGAGTCAAGAAAGTCGTGAGGACGTGTCGGGATCGTGACCCGCGCCTCCTGCGGTGCCGAGGCGAACCACACCGGCCCGACCCGCGCTCGCCCGGCCCGCACCACACCGCGTTTCGTGCACGGCACCCCGACTAGACGCGGTGTGCTGCACGGAACGCGGCGCGGAGACGTGCGGGCCCGCCCGGCAGCGGGTGCATGCCGTGCGGCGCACCTTCCCCACGCACCGCACCGCGTTTCGTGCACGGCACCCCGACGAGACGCGGTGTGCTGCACGGAACGCGGCGCGGAGGCGTGTGGGCCCGCCGGGCAGCGGGTGCATGCCGTGCGGCGCACCTTCCCCACACACCGCACCGCGTTTCGTGCACGGCACCCCGACTAGAGGCGGTGCGCTGCACGGAACGCGGCGCGGAGACGTGCGGGCCCGCCCGGGCCGCCGACCGGACCCGGTGCAGTGCACGACTCGCGGTGCCGAGGAGGCGCGGGCCGGGTCCGGGCACCGTCGCGGGGTCAGCGCGAGATGGCGCGTTGCACGACGAGGGCGGCCGCACCGATCGCGGCCGCGTCGCGCGGGTCGGTCGAGACCTCGACCCTCGTGGTGTGCACGCCCCGCGAGAACGCCGTGCGGGCCAGGGCCTCGACGGCCGCCCGGGCGTAGATCGAGCCGGCGACCGCGACCCCGGGGCCGCTCAGCACGACGCGGTCGAGGTCGAGCAGGTTGGCGAGCGTGACGACTCCCGCGGCCAGCTGCTCGGCGGCGCGCGTGACGAGCCCGTCGGCCGCGGCGTGACCGGCGATCGCCGCGCGGGCGAGCAGGTCGAAGTCGCGCGCGACCCCGCCCGGCGCCCAGGCGAGGCCGAGGTCGTCGAACGCGGCGGCGTCGCGACGGGCCCGGGCCACGACGGCCCCGGGCGACGCCGCGAGCTCGAGGCAGCCGCGGTTGCCGCAGTAGCAGGGCTCGCCGTCGAGGTCGATCGACACGTGGCCGAGCTCTCCGGCACCCGAACTCGCGCCCCGGTGCAGGGCCCCGTCGAGCACGATGCCCGAGCCGACCCCCGTGCCGAGGTAGACGCAGGCGAAGGTCTCGGAGCGCGGCACCTGGCGACTCCAGAACTCGCCGAGCGCGGCGGCCGCCGCATCGTTGTCGACGATCACGGGCAGGCCGAGGCGCAGGGCCAGCGCGGCGTGCAGCCCGGCGTGGAGGGCGCTCTCGGTCGACCGGGGCCCGGTGCGCACCCCGTGGGCGAGGGTGGCGCGGGGACCGACGACGGCCAGGCCGGCCACCGCCCCGCTCGCGAGGCCGAGGCTGCCGACGACGTCGTGGAAGCCGTCGACGATGCGGACCGCGGCGGCCGTGACGTCGTCGGACGTGGCGGGCCCGGCGTCGACCTGCAGGCGCCCGACGACTCCCCCGCGCATGTCGGTGACGACGTAGGTGAGCGCGTCCTCGCCGATCTGCACGCCCATGCCGTAGACGGCACGCGGGTTGATCTCGACCATCGTGCGCGGCTTGCCACCGGTCGACGCGACCCGGCCGGTCTCCCGGACGAGCCCCTCGTCCAGCAGCCGCCGGACGATCGTCGAGATCGACGCCTGCGTCAGCCCGCTGGCCTGGGCGAGCTCGACGCGGCTGATCGGGCCCGACGACCGCACGAGGTCGACCACGAGTTCGCGGCTGGTCTGCGGCGCGGGCTGGGGCGCCGGCTGGGGCGCCGGCTGCGAGGCGGGCTGCGTCGCGGGCTGTGCCGGGGTGGGCGGCGAGGCGTGCGACCGCCACGGCGTCGCGGGCCGGGCAGGGGGCTGCGTCGGGGTCCGGTCGGGGTCGCGGGTCACCACGGGCGTCGCTCCGACCTGTCGGGGGCTGTAGGTTCGGGCGCATGACCGACTCGATCGTCGACACCCGGGTGGCCCCTGCCGGGCCGGGCGACCGCCGTCGTGTCGGTCTCGCCCTCGTCCGCCCCGGCGAGATCTTGGGGGCGGAGCCGTTCTACCACGAACTGATCGCCGGCATCGAACGGGTGCTGCGCCCCCGCGGCCACACCCTGCTGCTGCAGGCCCTCGCCGACCGCGACGCCGAGCTGTCGGCCTACCGGCGGTGGGCGGCCTCGGGCGACTTCGGCGCGGTCGTGCTCGTCGACCTCACCGACGACGACCCCCGACCGGCCCTGCTGCGCGAGCTCGGCCTGCCCGCGGTCGTGCTCGGCGACCCCGCCCTCTCGGGAGACCTGCCCGCCGTCTGGACCGGCGACGGCGTCGCCATGCGCGACACCGTCGCCGCGCTCGTCGCGGACGGGCACCGTCGACTCGCGCACGTGTCGGGCCCGGGAGCGCTGCTGCACACGCAGGTCAGGCAGGAGGCGCTGGTCACCGCGAGTCGCGCCTCCTCGTCCGTGGTCGAGACGATCGAGGGCGACTACTCGTGGGACGCCGGCGCGGCCGCCCTCTCGCGTCTGCTCTCGGGGCCGACGCCGCCGACGGCCGTCGTCTTCGACAACGACCAGATGGCGCTCGGCGGCCTCGCCGCGGCGCAGCGACTCGGGGTCGAGGTGCCGACGCGACTGACGCTCGTGGCGTGGGACGACTCGTCGCAGTGCCAGTTGTCGACGCCCCCGCTCTCGGCGGTCAGCCACGACGTGCAACGCCTCGGCGAGGTGGCCGCGGGCATGCTGCTCGGCGTGCTGGCGGGAGAGGCCGTGGCGTCGGTCGAGGCGCCACCCGCGTCGCTCGTGCGGCGAGGGTCGTCGGGGCCCGCGCCGGTCTGACGCCCCGCCCGCCGAGCCGCCGGCCCCGGCGTCGACTCTCACCCAGGTGAAACAGGGGTGACGCGACAACCACCCTGCGCATTCCGGACAGTTCGGTGGGTTTCTCTCAGGTTCCGGATAGGTTCGATGGGCACGGGGGGTTCCCTTCGTGCTGCGCGTCTCACCCGGCGCTGGGCCGGGGGCGGACAAGCGATGACGCTTGCACCACCGATCAAGAAAGCACTCACCACGTGATCACCAAGTTCTCCTGGCGCCGTGCGGTGGCCGTCCCGGCCGTCCTCACGCTCGCCCTCGGAGGGGCCCTCCTCTCCACCACGGCGGCCCAGGCCGTCGACAGTGACCTGATCGTCACCTCGCCGACCGCCGCCTCGACCACGGACTCGCGTCTGGTCACCGTGGCGGGTACGGCGATCGCCGACGCCAACGTGATCATCAAGGACACCGACACCGACGGAGCCGTGCTCGCCCGCACGACCACCGACGCCACCGGCGCCTTCTCGACGACGATCCAGTACCCCGACACGGCGATCGTGGCGCAGACCATCTTCGTGGACGGCGAGAAGGGCTTCAGCGGCTTCGACCCGACCGTCACGCGCTCGTTCAGCCTGCCCGCCGTCGCCCCGGTCGAGGTCTTCGCGGTCACGACCCCCGAGGTCGGCCAGCAGCTCGCCTCGCGCACCGTCACCTTCTCGGGCACCGGCATCTCGGGTTCGACCGTCAACGTGCTCGGCACCGACGGCAACCGCCTCCCCGGCACCGGTGCCGTCGCCGTCGTCGACGGCCAGTGGTCGCTCCAGTACACCTACCCCGAGACCGTCGACCGCAACCAGAGCGTGCGCGTGACCCAGGTCACGGGTGGCTCCGGGACCGGCGACGCCCCCGTCGCGTTCGTCCTGCCGCAGGGCCAGACGCTCGTCGTCGAGACGCCCGCCGCGGACACCACCACCGCCACGCGTACCGTCACCTTCTCGGGAACCGGCACCTCCGGCTCGACCGTCAACGTCCTCGGCGCCGACGGCAACCGCCTCCCCGGCACCGGTGCGATCGTCGTCGTCGACGGCCGCTGGACGCTCGACTACACCTACCCGGACGACGCCACGGTGGCGCAGTCCGTCCGCGTGACCCAGGTCACGGGCGGCGCCGGCTCGGGTGACGTCCCCCGCTCGTTCAACCTGCCCGCCGTGGTCGTTCCGCCGACCGACGTCGTCCTCGACGCCCCGGTCATCACCTCGCCCACCCAGGGTCAGGTCGTCGTCGGTGACCAGGTCACCTTCGAGGGCACCGGCACCCCCGGCTCGAACATCCTGCTGGCCGTCGTCCCGACGGACCAGCTGGACGAGCTCGAGGCCGCCGAGAACGGACGCGCCGCCGCCGCTGCGGTCCCCGCCGACCCCGCCGACCCGATCGTGGTCGACGCCGCCGGCAACTGGACCGTCACCCTCGCCCTGACGCCGAACGACTACACGGCCGCCGCGGTGTCGTTCCTCCTCGACGCCGACGGCCTGCCGGTGCTCGACGCCGCCGGTCAGCCGATCGTCTCGGACCCCTCGGCCGACGTGGCGTTCAGCCTCGTCGCCGCCGTGACGCCCGCAGCCCTGCCCGCCACCCCGATCGCCACCGGCACCACGGGCCTGGCGTACACGGGTAGCGAGGGCACCGAGGCCGCCATCGGCATCGGCGCCGCCGTGCTGCTGCTCGGCTCGACGCTGATGGTCCTCGCTCGCCGCCGCGCGAAGCTCGCGACCACCGACGTGGCCGGCGAGTAACACCCGCACCACGACGACGGCCCCCGTCGCTGCCTCGGCAGCGGCGGGGGCCGTTCCGCGTCCGGCAAGGGCCGTGCCGCGTCCGGCGGCGGCCACACCCGGCCCCCGGTCCCCTTCGCAGGTGTCGCACCGCCGAGTGAACGTCGCACCGTCCACTTCGGCGGTGCGAAGCTCATCCGGCGGTGCGACACCGCGCAGACCGCTCAGGCCCGGGACGCACGAACGCCCCCGCCTCGAGAGGCGGGGGCGTTCGGTGTTCGAGAGGTGTGACGACGACCGGTGGTGGAGATGGGGGGAATTGAACCCCCGTCCATCGCTGAGATTGCACGCATTCTACGGGCGTAGCCAGATGAGGCGTTCTGCTCGGCTCCGACCTTTGTTACTGGCTTCTAGGTCGACGAGCCCAGCCCGAGTGCAAGTCCCGTGTGACCCCCAGGCGTAGTCACACAGCAAGCCATCTAAATGACGTCAGGATCTGGTTAGAAGGCGGTCACCAGACTGACGGACTCCATGTGGCTCTACTGCTTACGCAGCGAGAGCGAAGTCAGTGCGCTTGTTATTGGCACTTATTGTTTTCCAGAGATCGTTTACGAGATAACCCTGGATCCTCGGCCCGCTTCTCGTTCGCACACAGGCGATGTCGAAACCGATCATCCCCATGAGGGGGCCGTCGTCACACGCTCTTGAATTACCAACGCACGTTTCCGTGCGGCCCATCAGTCTACGTCGTCCGACGCGTTCGCGCCACCGTCGGCGACCCGCCCGCCTGTGCCCGACGACCGACCGGTCACTCTCCCAGGTGCTTGCGCGCCGACATCGCCGACTGCGCCTCGCGCGTCGCGGTGCGCTCGCGCAGGGTCTGGCGCTTGTCGTACTCGCGCTTGCCCTTCGCGAGGGCGATCTCGACCTTGGCCCGACCGTCGCTGAAGTAGATCTTGAGCGGGACGACCGTGAAGCCGCCCTCTTTGGTCTTCTGCCCGATCTTGTCGATCTCGTGGCGGTGCAGCAGCAGTTTGCGCTTGCGCCGGGGTGCGTGGTTGTTCCAGGTGCCCTCGGTGTACTCGGGGATGTGCACCGCGTCGAGCCAGGCCTCGCCGGCGTCGACGAACGCGTACCCGTCGACCAGCGACGCGCGGCCCTGCCGCAGCGACTTGACCTCGGTACCGCTCAGGACGATGCCCGCCTCGTACGTCGTCTCGATCGTGTAGTCGTGGCGCGCGCGGCGGTTCGTGGCCACGACCTTCTCACCGCGTTCTTTCGCCACGCTGGCCTCCTGGTCGTTCGGGTGGGGGTGCTGCCGACAGGCAGCCGTTCAGTATACAGCGAAGGAGGCGCAGTGCCCGTCTGACGGACACCGCGCCTCCTTCACGGGGCCGGCTTCTAGACCTTGAGGTAGCGCCTGATGGCGACGTTCGCGCTGAGGGCCGCGAGCAGGATGCCGACAACGATGACGATCGGCACGACCAGGGCGGCGTCCCGCAGGCCGATGAACGGCGTGCCCTGGAAGGTCACCGCCAGGTAGCCCTTGACGAAGAAGTTGACGATCGCGACGATCGCCCCACCGGCCAGCAACGAGCCCACGAGGGCCGCGATCACCCCCTCGAGGATGAACGGCGTCTGGATGAACCGGTTGGACGCCCCGACCAGCCGCATGATGCCGAGTTCTCGGCGACGACTGAACGCGCTCAACCGGATGGTCGTGGCGATCAGCAGCACGGCAGCGATCAACATGAGCGAGGCGATGCCGATGGCCGTGTAGCTCGCCGCGTTCAGCACCGAGAAGATCGGGTCGAGGTACCCGCGCTGGTCGACGACGCTCTGGACGCCCGCCAGGCTCGACAGGCTCTCGGTGAGGACGTCGGACTGCGTCGGGTCCTTGAGGTTCACCCAGAAGGTCTCGTTGAGGTAGGCCGGCTGCACGAACTCGGTGGCCGGGCTATCGGCGAACTGCTGCTTGAAGCGGTCGTAGGCCTGGGTCTGGTCCTCGAAGTAGAACTTGTCGACGTAGGGCGTCAGGACGTCGCTGTCGAGCTGGGCGCGGACGCCGCCGATCTGGTCCTTCGTCGCCATCGCCCCGGTGCAGTTGCCGGTCGTGTCGGTGTCGGTGCAGAGGTAGACGGCGACCTGGGCCTTGTCGTACCAGTAGCCCTTCATCTGCGTGATCTGCATCTGCAGCAGGGCCGCGGTGCCGACGAAGGTCAGCGAGATGAACGTGACGAGCACGACGGAGATGACCATCGAGGCGTTGCGACGGAGGCCGCTGCCGACCTCGCTCATGACGAGTCCGAGTCTCATGCGTCGGCCCCTCTCGTGCTGAGGTCCTCGACCCCGATGGCCTGGATGGGCACCGCCTGGGTCTGGTAGCCGCCGTGACGCTCGTCGCGGAGGATGTTGCCCGCGCTGAGCTCGATCACCCGTCGTTGCATCTGGTCGACGATGCCCGCGTCGTGGGTCGCCATGATGACCGTCGTGCCGCCGGCGTTGATGCGCTCGAGCAGGGTCATGATGCCGGCGCTGGTCGACGGGTCGAGGTTGCCGGTGGGCTCGTCGGCCAGCAGGATCGCCGGCTTGTTGACGATCGCACGGGCGATGGCGACGCGCTGCTGCTCGCCGCCCGAGAGCTCGTGCGGCAGACGGTGCTGCTTGCCGACCAGGCCGACCATCTTGAGGACGTCGGGCACGGCCTCCTGGATGAAGCCCTTGCTCTTGCCGATGACCTGGAGGCTGAACGCGACGTTATCGAACACGTTCTTCTGCGGCAGCAGCCGGAAGTCCTGGAACACGACGCCGAGGTTGCGCCGGAAGTACGGCACCTTGCGGCTCGAGAGCGTGCCCAGACGCTGCCCGAGGACGTGGATCTGGCCCTGGGACGGCTTCTCTTCCTTCAGCACGAGCCGCAGGAAGCTCGACTTGCCGGAGCCGCTCGCCCCGACGAGGAACACGAACTCGCCCTTGAGGATCTCGAGGGTGACGGCGTTCAGCGCGGGCCGGGGGTTGCCGACGTAGACCTTGGTGACTTCATCAAACCGAATCATGACGGGGATCACCCTAAGTGCGGCCGGCGACGATCGTCGCAGCGACTCGCTGCGGCGGGGCGGCTATGGATGTGCTGGGAGCCGCCGGGCGGGCGACGCCCGGTCAGTCCTGGTCGTCGCGCTTGCGCCAGCGGATACCCGCCGAGATGAAGCCGTCGAGATCGCCGTCGAAGACGTTCGAGGGGTTGTTGACCTCGTGCTCGCTGCGCAGGTCTTTGACCATCTGGTAGGGCGCCAGCACGTAGCTGCGGATCTGGTCGCCCCAGCTGGCGGTGATGTTGCCCGCCAGCTCTTTCTTCTTGGCGTTCTCGGCTTCTTTCTGCAGCAGCAGGAGGCGCGACTGCAGCACGCGCATGGCGGCGGCGCGGTTCTGGATCTGGCTCTTCTCGTTCTGCATCGAGACGACGGTGCCGGTCGGGATGTGCGTCAGCCGCACGGCCGAGTCGGTCGTGTTGACGCTCTGACCGCCGGGGCCCGAGGACCGGAAGACGTCGACGCGGATGTCGTTCTCGGGGATGTCGATCGACTCGGTCTCTTCCATCAGCGGGATGACCTCGACCGCGGCGAAGCTGGTCTGGCGCTTGCCGGCGGCGCCGAAGGGGCTCATGCGCACGAGCCGGTGCGTGCCGGCCTCGACGCTGAGTGTGCCAAACGCGTAGGGGGCGTCGATCTCGAAGGTGGCGCTCTTGATGCCGGCCTCTTCGGCGTAGCTGGTGTCCATGACGGTGGCGGACATGCCGTGCTTCTCGGCGTAGCGCAGGTACATGCGCAGCAGCATCTCGGCGAAGTCGGCGGCGTCGACCCCGCCGGCCCCGGCGCGGATCGTGATGACGGCCGGGCGCGGGTCGTACTCGCCGTCGAGCAGCGTCTGCACCTCGAGGACGTCCATCATCTTCTGCAGGGCCCTGAGCTCGGCCTGGGCCTCGTCGGCGCTCTCTTGGTCGTCGCCGTCGTTCGCCATCTCGACGAGCACCTCGAGGTCGTCGAGCCGCGCCTCGGTGGTCTCGAGCTTCTCGAGCTCGGACTGCCGGTGGCTGAGGGCGCTGGTGACCTTCTGGGCGTTGTCGGTGTCGTCCCACAGGTCGGGGGCCGAGGCCTGCTCGCTGAGCTCGGCGATCTCGGCGACGAGACGGTCTTGCCCGATCACCGCACGGATGTCTTCGAACGTGGCCCGGAGGGCGGCAATCTGCTCAGAGAAATCCAGTGCGATCATGGTCCCCGAGCTTACCCGGCCCGGGTGGGCCGGGCCTGCCCGTGCCCCGCGCCTCCCGGCCGAGGCGCGGGGTCGCGTCTCATCCGCAGTACTCGGGCGGGGCGATCCGCGTCGTGCCCACGCTCATCTGGGTGATCCGCTCGGAGGTCCCCACCACGAACACGAGGTAGCGCCCGTCGTCGCCGGCGACGGCGTACTGCGTCCCGTAGTTCTGGTCGTGGTCGAGCGTGAGCTCGGCGTCCGGGTACGCGGCGAGGAGTCGCCCCTCGTCGTCGCCGAGGCCGATGCCGGACGCGGTGCGGGGGGTGGCGCTCGCGAGGGCGGCAGGATCGACCGCCAGGGTGGAGGAGACGGTCGCGATCTCGGTCGTGTCCGGCGACGATGCCCGCGAGAGGGCGAGGTTCAGCCCCCGTCCGTCCGAGAAGAACGACGCCGGACAGCCGGAGCCGTCGTCCGGCCCCCGCTCGAACGTCGTCAGCAGAGCGGCCTGTTCCTCGAGCCGGCCGCCGAGGACGAGCGGTCCGATGCGATCGGTGGACACGACCCAGGTCGACGGGGCCGCCGGATCGTCGACCGCCGGCGTCGGGGCCGCGGGTGGGACCGGTGTCGCCGACGGCGTCCCCGCCGGCTCGACCACGCCCGGCGACGTGCCGGGGTCGTCCTCGGGTCGGTCGGACGGGAGCGCGGTGGGCCCCGCCTCGCCGCTGCCCGACGGCAGGGTGCCGCCCCCGGCGAGCGCGACGCCCCCGACGGCCAGCGCCACGGCGGCCGCGCCGGCCACCGACAGCAGGACGACCCGCCGGCGACGGACCGAACGGGCGCGGTCGGGTTCGCGCGCGACGGTCTCGATCAGGAGGCCGCGGACGGCCGCGGCCCGGTCGCGGTCGAGGCCGAGCGCGTCGTGCGCGTCGTGTGGGCCGTTCGGACGGTCGTTCGGTGCGTCGCTCATCGGTTCTCTCCGTTCAGGGTGACGGGTCGTCCGGAGGCCGACTCGGAAGCCGACATCGCTTTGGCGAGTCGCGACTTGGCCCGCGACAGTCGGGACTTGACGGTCCCGACGGGCACGCCGAGAGCCTCGGCCGCGGTCGCCATCGGGAACTCCTCGAGCACGCAGAGCCCGAGGACGTCGCGATCCACCTTGCCCAGGCCGTCCAGGGCGACTCTCAACCGCCGGTCCCGATCGACGACGTCGAGTCGCGCCGCGACGTCGTCGGCGGGATCGTCCACGTCGGCGTGCGGCGGCAGGGAGGCCAGGGCGATGCGGTGTCGACGGGTCGACCTCGCGAGGTTCTGGGCGACGTGGCCCGTGGTCACGAGCAACCACGCGAGGACCGACCCGTCGACGATGCGGACCGTGTCCCGACGGCGCCATGCCTCGAGGAAGACCATGGCCGTGACGTCCTCGGCGTCGTGCCGGTGCCGGCACAGCCGCAGGGCGTGGCCGTGCACCCGTGCCTGGTGGCGGTCGAAGACGGTCCCGAACGCGGCCGGGTCCCCCGCGACCGCCCGGGCCAAGACGTCGGCGTCCCCCGTCACCGGTCGTGCTCGCTTCTCGTCGTCATGTCGACGTCCCCTCTGATCCGTTGCTGCCTCCCGTACATGTCCGATCGCCCGGAAAGGTTCCCTCGTCTCCTCTCCCCGAGGTCGGCACCGGTCGGCCCGCGTCAGCGCCGGGCCACGCCCGCTTCCCGCAGGGCCACGTCGGCGAGGCGGCGGACGACCGCGGCATCCCCCGAGCGCCAGGCGGCCACCGGGTCGGGAGACACGGCGAGGGCGGCCTTCGCGTCGCGGCCGGTGAGTGCCCGCAGCGCGAGCAGGTCCTCGCCGCCCGGCAGGGCGAGCAGCGAACGGACCGAGGAGGCGCGGCGCACGAACGCGATCCGCCCGCGCAGCCAGACCCACAGCACCACGAGGCTCGGCACCCCGGCGACGACGAGTCCGGCGACCAGCGCCGCCCGGGCCACGCCGTCCTGCTGCTGCCGTCCGGCGTCGGCGAGGGATTCTCCGGCCCCGCTGGCCCCGTCGAACGGGGCGCTGGCCGCACCGCCGACCAGGGGCAGCCCTTCCAGCGCGCGCGACGCGTCCTGCATGGTGCCCTGGAAGCCGGCCCCCGCCTCCTCGAGTTGCCTCCCGAGGTCGGCGAACGTGCCGATGAAGGTCGCGATGCTCACCCCGAGCACGACGAAGAGGACGACGAGGCCGACGGCCACGACGTCTCCGGTCACCTGGCGGGTCCGGACGAGGGGCGAGGCCGAGTAGAGCTGCATGGCCCCAGTCTGACGCGAGGCGGCCCGCGAGGCGCGACCCGCGCCTCCTCGGGTCGGAGACGACGACTACCGGGGCACGGTGCTGACGGGTCCCACCCGCGAGGTCGCGAGGTCGAGCGAGGTGACCGTCGTCGCTCCGGCCGACAGGGCCACCCGCAACGCCCCCACCTGGTAGGGGACGGTCGTCCACTTGTCGGGCGGGACGCCGGTCACGACGCCGCCCGGGTAGCCGGCCTGGTCGGGGCGCAGGTTCACCCTCAGCGACAGGACGGACGGCAGGCGGGTGGTCAGGGTGCCGAGCGCCGTGAGCACCGGGGCGAGCGTGGTCGAGAGGGTGCTGCCGAGGGTGGTGACCGGGGTGACGAGCGTGGAGCGGACGAGCGTGGCCACCGACCCGAGCAGCGACCCGGCCGAGCCCGTCAACGCGGCGAGCAGCGGGTTCAGCACGTTGCCGAGCACGGTGGAGAGCGCCCCGCTCAGCACCCGCGTGGTGACCACCGCCGTCGCCGTCGACGGGGACGCGAGCAGCTGCCCCAGCGTTCCCCCCATCGCGACGTCGACGGCGAGCACGTCGACGGGGACGCCGAGCACCGTCGCCCGCAACGTCACCGTCAACGCCACCGACAGCTGCGCCGCCGACACCGCGGACTGCAGCGCCGCCACGACCCGTTGGGTCAGGCCGTCGAGCATCGACCCGACCGTGGTCGTGATCGAGGCCATCGCCGCCGCGCTCAGCACGAGTTCTGTGTTCGGGGCGAGCCCGTTCAGCCCGCCGGGCTGGCCGACCAGCGTCGCCAGGTCGACCGACACCACACCGGTCGACGGGGTGATGGTGACCGTGCCGTCCGTGCTGGTGACCGACCCCGCGAGCACCGGGTCCACCGCCGACTGCAGGGCCAGGCCGGTGAGGGTGACCGAACCCGTGACCCCGCCCAGGCTCAGCAGGTTCGTGAGGCCGTTCACGGTGGCGAGCACGCCGTCCCGGACGGTCCTCGAGATCGTGCCGTTGACGCCCGTCAGGCCGGCGGCGGCCGTGTTCAGGCTCGTGACCGTGCTCGACACCTGACCCGACAATCCCGCCACCGCCGGGCTGTGCAGCTCGAGGGCGAGACCGGCGATGCCGTAGTCGCGGGTCACCCCCGTCACGCTTCCGTCGCCCCAGATGCGGCTCTCGAGCGCTCGGCAGCCGTCGAGGGTCGCCGTCGACGCCACCGCGCCCACGGTCAGGTCGGCCCGGTCGAGGGCGGTCGAGGCGGGCAGCACCGAGGTGAGGCCGATGCGGGCGGGACCGGGCAGTGACGAGGCGGGGGTCGTCGGCGTCACGCCGAGCCCGCCCGAGTCGCTCACCAGGCCCGCGGCGGCCGCCGCCGTGCCGGTCGGGGCGACCCGCGTGAACTGGTTCAGGGCTCCGGCCGACCCCGCCGGCAGGTTCGTGCCGAGCCCGGTCAGGTCGAGGCCGACGAGACCCGACCCCGCGCTCGCCGACAGGGGATTGCGGAACGTCGTCGTGCCTCCCGCGTCCGTGGTCGGGGCGGGCGATGCCGGCGCCGCGGTGACGACGCCGGAGCGGGTGCGCGTCAGGTCCGCCCCACGCACGGCCGCGACGGTGTCGAGGTCGGTGCCGGCCAGGCTGCCGCGCACGAACCGGCTGGACGCGGCGGCGGCGTACCCGGTGTCGGTGCCGCAGGTGAACCTCGTGGTGCCGACGAGCCCGTACGTGCGCTCGGAGTCGGTCCAGGCGGCGGTCGTCACGGGCGGCGGGGGCACGATGACGGCACCCCCGACGGCGACCACGGCCGCCACGGCGACGACGGCCCGTCGCGCGGTGAGCGCCGCGACGAGGCGGGCGACACCCGTGGGGCGACGACGACGGCGGCCGTGCGTGCCGGTCACGACGTCACCGCCCGGCGTCGTCCGCGGAGGTGCAGCGAGAGGCCGACGACCAGGGCACCGGCACCCGCGATGGCCGGGCCGGACGAGAGGCCGCCGGTGAAGGCGAGCGCGCGCGGGGCGTCCACGCCGCTGAGGGTCACGTCGACGGGGCGTCCGTCGCCGGCGGAGTCGATGTCGGGGGCGTCGGCGCCGGGGCCGGTGCCGCCGGCGCCGGGACCGGTGCCGGGCGCCGCCGGGTCCGCCCCGCCCGGGCCGGGACCGGCCGGGTCGCCGGGCACGGCGGTCGTGACGGTCGGCTCGGGCTCGGGCTCGGGCTCGGCCGGGAGGGTCGCGACGGGGTCCAGCGCCGTCGCCGTGATGCCGACGCCGACCCGGGCGCTCCGGCCCATGGACGAGGCGTCGTCGCCGCGCCCACCGGCGAGACCGAGGCTGACGAGCACGAAGACCCGGCCCGAGCCCCCGACCGACCGCACCGGCCACGAGGGACTGCCGTCGACGAACGAGGAGGCGCGGGTCGGGGCGGTCACGGTCCGCGCCCCGGTCGCGCAGAGCGGCGTCGTCTCGACCCGCTGCCACTCGACGTCGCAGGTCTCGACCCCCAGCGTGAATCCGGCCTCGTCGTCGACGAGCGACCCCGAGCTGACGAGCTCGAGGCCGAGTGCCACCCGGTCGCCGGTCGTGACGTCGGTCGCGATCTGCCAGCGGCCCGGGGCCGCGGGCGCGATGTCCTCGGTGCCGGTCAGTTCGTCGGCCAGCACGAGGTGGCCGTCGAGGCCGGTCTCGGGCACGGGTTCGAGGGCACGGGCGGTGCCGGCCTGGACGGTGAGGGCACCGCCGAGCACGAACGCGGCCGTCCCCACGACGGCCAGGAGCGTCGTCGCGGCGCGGTGCCCGCGGGTCGTCCGGCCGCGGTGCGCACCGCGGCCGTGGTGCGCACCGCGGCCGTGGTGCCCGCCGCTCGGCCCGCCGGGCGCGCCGCCACTCGACTCCCCGTCCACGGTCGTCCTCACCCTCGGCGGACGGCGCCGCGTCGCGTCGGCCAGAAGGCCAGCACGACGGCGGCACCGACGACGGCGACCGCGAGCCCGCGGGCCGGCGGGGTCGACATCGTCGTCAGGACGAAGCCGAGGCCCGGGGCCGAGGCGACGACGATCCGGGCGTCGCGCACGACGTAGGGGTCGCGGTCGTCCGAGTCGTTGGCGTCGCCCCGCAGCACGAGGGAGCGCGCGGCGGCGTCGCCGGGCACGGCGGTCGTCGAGACGACTCGGTGGGTCACGGGGACGTCGAAGCCGGGTCGGGGCACCGTGACCACGTCGCCGGGCCGCACGTCGGCCGCCGCGATCGCCCGGGTGACGACGGCGCCGCCCGCGGGCACGGTGGGACTCATCGAGCCGGTCAGGACGACCACGAGCGAGAGGCCGAGGACCGTCGAGACGGCGAGCCAGAGGAGGCAGACCGCGCCGACGAGGCCGACCACCGACAGCAGGAGCGTGCTGACGACGTCGACCGGTCGGCGGCGAGGGCGTCGGCGACGGCGCTCACGGCGATCCGCCCGGCGCGGCTCGACCTCGGGGCCCCGACGTTCGGCCCGGGGCCGGGTCACGGTGTCGACCACCGGTCGGCCCGTCACTCGACGCTGGTCGAGGCGAACTCCCACGCCGGGGCGGCGGTACGGCCCTGGAGCGTCGAGCTCGCCGACGTGGCGGCACTCGCCGGCAGGGTCACCTCGAAGCAGTAGAACTGCGTGGTGCCGGACGCGGCGGCGAGTCGTTGGGTGGCCGTGGCACCCGTCGTCGAGAGCGAACCCGTGGCGATGGTCGTCGGCGCGGTGAACGCGGCGACGGTGCAGGTCGGCGCGGCACCCCCGGCCGTGACCTCGACGGTCGCGACGCGGACGGTCAGGGCGCTGAAGAGCGCTCCCCCGGCATCGGCCACGGTGACGCCGGTGGCGGGCACCGCGGCGCGGACCTGCACGTCGGCGGGGACGCTCGTCGTGGCCGTCGTCCGCAGGGCCACGCCCGAGTAGACGCTCTCGCCCGGGCTGAGGGTCTGCGCGCCCGGCGTGAAGACCGTGCCGCGACCCGGTGCGGTCTCGTAGTCGGAGAAGCCCGCCGTGTAGGGCGAGGTGACGCTCTGCTGCACCTCGAACGTGCCGGTGCCGATGCCGGGGCCGCCCGTGCCGTCCCCGGCGTAGACCCACTCGCTGTCGGTCCAGGCCGCGACGGTGTAGCCGAGTCCGCCGACGACGAGCGCACCGCCCGCGGCGAGCGCCGCGACCTTGCGGAGGCGACGAGGCCTCGGCGCCGACCGGTCGAGCGCCTCGACGTCGTCGCGCGGGACCTCGTCGCGAGGGGTGTCGGAGGCAGAGCGGTGCTGCGACATGGTGGTGCTCCTGATCCGCGTCGCCTGGTGGGGGCGGCGCTCGGGGTGGTGCGATGGACGCCCGTGGTGAGCGGGCGGCGGGCCGGGATGCGGCGGCGGCGCGGGGTGGTGGGGCCCGGCCGGTGAGGCGTGCTCACGTGTGTTGGGGACGAGTACACCACCCCCGCGCGGGGGCGACAACCCACCCGTTCGGGGGTCGCGGTCGGGCTGCCCTGCCCGGCAGGCGGATCAGCGGGCGCCGAGCACCGGGGCGCGGTCGGCGTATCCGGCCGTCGTGGCGCGCGCGACGGCGGTCGGGAGCGCCGCGAGCAGCGCGTCGACGTCGGCCTCGGTGCTCGTGTGGCCGATCGTCATGCGGAGCGCACCGCGGGCCGCGTCCGCCGGCAGGCCCATGCCGAGCAGCACGTGGGACGGTTCGGGGATGCCCGCCTGACAGGCCGATCCGGTCGAGACGCTGACCCCGGCGGCGTCGAGCAGGAACAGCAACGAGTCGCCCTCGCACCCGTCGAAGGTGAAGTGGGCGTTGCCGGGCAGCCGGTCGACGGGGTCGCCCCGCAGCACGGCCCCGGGCACCGACGCCAGCACCCCGGCGATCAGCCGGTCCCGCAACGGCTCGTAGGCCCCGTGCGGCTGCTCGGCCGCCACGGCGAAGGCGACGGCGGCCGGGGCGTCCTGCGTGCCCGAGCGCACCTGCCGCTGCTGTCCGCCCCCGTGGATCAGGGGCACGACGGTCGCCGACCGCGACAGCACGAGCGCGCCGATGCCGATGGGCCCGCCGATCTTGTGGGCGCTGACGCTGAGCGCCGCGAGCCCGGAGGCCGCGAAGTCGATCGGCACCTGCCCGTAGGCCGCGACGGCGTCCGAGTGCACCGGCACCCCGTGGGCGGCGGCGAGCGCCACGACCTCGTCGACGGGCTGCATCGTGCCGACCTCGTTGTTGGCCCAGAGCAGGCTGACCAGGGCGACGTCGTCGTGCTCGTCGAGGGCCGCGGCGAGGGCGTCGACGCGCAGCCGGCCCTGCTCGTCGAGCGGCAGCCAGGTGACGACGGCGCCCTCGTACCGTTCGAGCCACTCGACGGTGTCGACGGTGGCGTGGTGCTCGCCGGCGGGGACGAGGAGGCGCGGCCGCGGTCGGTCGGACTGCCTCGCCCACCACAGTCCCTTGATCGCGAGGTTGACCGCCTCGGTGCCGCCCGAGGTGAAGACGATCTCGATCGGGTCGCAGCCGAGGGTCGCGGCCACGCGCTCGCGGGCCTCTTCGAGGACGCGCTTGGCGTTCTGGCCGGCCGAGTGGATGGACGACGGGTTGCCGACCGTGCCGAGCGCCTCGGCGTAGGCGGCGATCGCCGCCGGGTGCATCGGCGTGGTGGCCGCGTGGTCGAGGTAGACGCTCATGTTCGGGTCCTCAGGCTGGGTGGGGCGGTGACGCTCGATGATTTCGGGGCCGACACGCGCCTCCTCTACTGTAAACGCGTGACCGACCCCGACCCCCTGCGCGATCTCGGCATCCGTTCCGGCCCCGACGGGCCGACGCTGCGCGTCTGGTCGGCGTCGGCGTCCCGGGTCGACGTCGTGATCGACGACGCCCCGCACGACCGTGTCGTCCCGATGGTCCGCGACGAACACGACGTGTGGAGCGCCACCGACGGCGCCCTCACCCCCGGGCGCCGGTACTGGCTGCGGGCGGACGGCCCCGCCGGGGGCGGCAACGCCTTCGATCCCTCGCTCGAGCTGCTCGACCCCTACGCGCGCGGGCTCGGTCGCACCGGACGTGGCACCTGGCAGTCGGCCGTCGTCGACGAGTCGTTCGACTGGGGCGGGGTGTCCAAGCCCCGCACGCCGCTCGACCGGGTGGTGGTCTACGAGGCGCACGTCCGCGGCCTCACCCGCCTGGCCCCCTTCGTGCCCGAAGAACTGCGCGGCAGCTACGCCGGCCTCGCGGCCGAGTCGACCATCGCCTACCTGACCGGCCTCGGCGTGACGGCGGTGCAGCTGTTGCCCGTGCACCAGCACGTCGACGAGCAGCGCCTCGTCGCGCAGGGCATCGAGAACTACTGGGGCTACAACACCCTCGGCTACTTCGCCCCGCACGCCGCCTACGCCAGCCGCGACGCGCAGCTGGCCGGCGCCTCGGCGATCCTCCGCGAGTTCAAGGGCATGGTGCGCCTGCTGCACGAGGCCGGCATCGAGGTCTACCTCGACGTGGTCTACAACCACACGGCCGAAGAGGGCGAGGTCGGCGGCCCGGTCACGAGCCTGCGCGGTCTCGACGGCTCCGGCTACTACCGACACGACGCCGAGGGTCGGCCGGTCGACGTGACGGGGTGCGGCAACTCGCTCGACACGAGCACGCCGGCCGCCTCGCGGCTCGTCCTCGACTCCCTGCGGTACTGGGCCGACGAGGTGCAGATCGACGGCTTCCGCTTCGACCTCGCCGCCACCCTCGGACGCGGTGCGGACCACGTCTTCGACCCCGATCACCCGCTGCTGAGCGCGATCGTGGACGATCCGGCGCTCGAGGGCGTCAAGATGATCGCCGAGCCGTGGGACGTCGGCATGGGCGGCTGGCAGACCGGCGCCTTCCCCGACGGCTGGATCGAGTGGAACGACCGGTTCCGCAACCGGGCCCGCGACTTCTGGCTGACCGACATCGCCGCGGCCCGGTCGCAGGGCGCTCCCCCGTCCGGGCTCGGCAGCTTCGCGTCGAAGCTCAGCGGGTCCAGCAACATCTACGCCCACGAGCGCGGTCCGCTGTCGGGCGTGAACTTCGTCACGGCGCACGACGGCTTCACCCTGCTCGACCTCGTGTCGTACGACGGCAAGCACAACCTCAGCAACGGCGAGGACAACCGCGACGGCACCGACGACAACCGCTCGTTCAACCACGGCGTCGAGGGCGACAGCGTCAACCCGTGGATCTCGGACGCCCGCCGCCGCTCGATGCGCAACCTGCTCGCCACCCTCTTCGTGTCGGCCGGCATCCCCATGCTGACCGCCGGCGACGAGCGCGGCCGCACCCAGCACGGCAACAACAACGCCTACTGCACCGACAGCGAGCTCACCTGGGTCGACTGGTCCGACGAACCCTGGCACCGGGACCTGCGCGACGACGTCGCCACGCTCTCCCGGCTGCGAGCCGAGAACCCCGCCTTGCGCCCGTCGCGGTTCGGCCTCGACGGCGCCTGCACGCTCAGCGCCAACGAGATGTCGTGGCACTCGGCCCCGGGCGACGAGATGCGTCCCGACGAGTGGAACGACCCCGCCGTCCGCACGATGCAGTACCTCGCGACCTCGACGCCCGAGCACGAGGCGCCCAACACGGTCCTCGTCGTGGTGCACGGGGCCGAGACCGCCGTCTCGGTGACGCTCCCCCGACACGACGGGGTGACGGCGTACGAGGCCCTGTGGTCGAGCGACGACCGCAGCCTGCCGCAGGCGACGGCCCCCGGTGACGACCTGCTCGTCTCGGGGCCGACCGTGGTGGTGTTCCGCGCCACGACGACCGAGGCCGCCTCGTGACCAGCAAGGCGTCCGGAGGGGCGCGCGGCCCCGCCACGCCGGCCACCGTCGCGCTCACCACGGCCGGCATCCCCTTCACGGCCCACACCTACGAACACCACGACACGGCGACGAACTTCGGCGAGGAGGCCGCCGCCGAGCTCGGCCTCTCGGCGGAACGCGTCTTCAAGACCCTCGTGGTCGACGCCGAGGGCACCCTCGTGGTGGGCGTCGTCCCCGTCTCGGGTCGCCTCGACCTCAAGGCGCTCGCGGCCGCCGTCGGGGCCAAGAAGGCCTCGCTGGCCGACCCCGCCCTGGTCGAACGCCGCACGGGCTACGTCGTGGGCGGCATCAGCCCCCTCGGGCAGCGGACCGCCGCGACGACCGTGGTCGACGCGAGCGCCGCCTCCTTCGCCTCGGTCTTCGTCAGCGGCGGGAGGCGCGGGTTCGACATCGAGATCGCACCCGACGACCTCGTGCGCGCCACCGGCGGCTCCTACGCGGCGATCCGTCGCGACTGACCCGCGCCGCGCCTCCTCGGATCTGCGGCCACGCCGCCACGCCGCCACGCCGCCACGAAGTGAACAATCCGCCACGCGAAAACGTGGCGGGATGTCGACCTCGTGGCGGGATGGCCGAATGCGTCACGGGCGACGCGGGCTAGGGTCGGGCGCATGACCGGCAGCCCGGCCCGGGTCGAGGGCACGCTCACCTCGTGGGACGACGACCGCGGCTTCGGGTTCCTCACCCCGGCCTCGGGACGCGGCCGGACGTTCGTCCACATCACGGCGTTCAGCCGCGGCACCGCCCGACCCCGGGTCGGTGACGCCTACTCGTACGAGGTCGACCGCCACGGCGACCGGGGGCCGGCCGCCGTGCGGGTGTCCTCCGTCGGATCGAGCTGGACGGCGCCCCGGGGACGAGCCCCGCGCCCGACACGGGCCGGCCGGGTCGCGCTCGTCGTCGGGCTGCTGCTCGTCGTGGCCGTCGCGGTCGTGGTGGGTGTCGTCGCCTCCACCGGGCCGTCCGCCCGGATCGACGGGGCCCTCCCCTGGCTCGTCGCCACAGCCGTCGCCCTCGGCCTGGTGACGGCGGCGGTCTACGCGGTCGACAAGTCCGCCGCCCGTCGAGGACGACGCCGCGTGCCCGAACGCGTCCTGCTGCTGCTCGGCCTGCTCGGGGGCTGGCCCGGGGCCCTCGCCGCGCAACAACTGCTGCGGCACAAGACGAGCAAGCGGTCGTTCCAGCTCGCCTTCTGGGGCACGGTCGCCGTGAACGTGGCGGCCGTCACCGCGGCCTCCGCGCTCGTCGGCTAGCGTCCGGGCCTCAGACCAACCGCTTCTCGCGGGCGAAGTGGCACGCGGCCGTGTGGTCGGCCCCGTCGCGTCCGTGCGGCAGCATCGCGGGGACCTCGTCCTCGCAGCGCGACCGCTGGGCCTCGGGCAGCATCGCGTAGAGCGGGCAGCGGCTGCGGAACCGGCAGCCGGTCTGCTTGACGGTCGGCGTGGGCGGGTCGCCCGGCAGCACGATGTGCTCGCGTGCCCGCTCCTTGACGGGGTCGGGCACCGGCACGGCCGACAGCAGCGCCTGCGTGTACGGGTGCAGCGGGTGTTCGAACACCTCGTCGACCGGGCCCGTCTCGACGGTGCGGCCGAGGTACATCACCGTGACGCGGTCGGCCACGTGACGGATGACCGAGAGGTCGTGCGACACGAACAGGTACGACAGGTCGAGCTTCGCCTTGAGCTCGGCCAGCAGGTTCAGCACGCCGGCCTGGATCGACACGTCCAGCGCCGACACCGGCTCGTCGAGCACGATGAGCTTCGGGTCGGCGGCGAGCGCCCGCGCGATCGAGATGCGCTGCCGCTGGCCACCCGAGAACTCGTGGGGGTAGCGCGTCGCGGCAGCGGGCTCGAGCCCGACGAGGCGCATCAGCTCGGGCACCCGACGCGACACCTCGTCGCGGGGTCGACCGATCGCGAGCAACGGCTCGGCGATGATGTCGCTGACCGGCTGCCTCGGGTCGAGGCTGGCCATCGGGTCCTGGAAGACCATGGACACGGCACCGCGCAGCCTCTTCACCGTCGACCCGTCGAGCTTGCGGTCGAGGGCCGTGCCGAGCAGCTCGATGGTGCCGGCCTCGGGCACCCGGAGGTCCATGATCTCGTGCAGCGTCGTGCTCTTGCCCGAACCGGACTCGCCGACCAGGCCGAGGGTCTCGCCCTCGCGCACGTCGAGGTCGACCCCGTCGACCGCCCAGACGCTGCCCACGCGTCGCTTGAAGACCGACCCCTTGGTGAGCGGGAACGTCTTGACGAGCCCGTCGACGTGCAGCACCCGGTCCCGCTCCGCCCGCGGGACGGCAGCGAGGCCCGAGGTCGGCACGGGCGGCAGGTCGTAGACGTCCTCGGGGTCGGTGCCCTCCCCCACCAGCTGGTCGGCGTGCAGGCAGGCCGCGCGGTGACCCGCCTCGACCGCCGGAGCCTGCTCGAGCGCGGGCTCGTCGACCCGGCACTCGGCCGTCGCCAGGGGGCACCGCGCCGCGAACGGGCAGCCCGGCGCCAGCGACAACAGCGACGGCGGCGTGCCGGGGATCGGCACGAGCGGCTGGTCCGACCGTTGGTCGAGGCGCGGCAGCGCGCCGATGAGACCCACGGTGTAGGGCATGCGCGGGTGGGCGAAGAGATCGTCGGCCGTCGCCGTCTCGACGACGCGGCCGGCGTACATCACGGCGATGCGGTCGGCGAACCCGGCGATGACGCCGAGGTCGTGGCTGACGAACAGCAGCGCGGCCCCGGTCTCGCGCTGCGCCGTGCGCAGCACCGAGATGACCTGCGCCTGGATCGTCACGTCGAGGGCCGTGGTCGGCTCGTCGGCGAGGATGACGTCGGGGTCGTTGGCGATCGCCATGGCGATCATCGCGCGCTGCCGCATGCCACCCGAGAACTCGTGCGGGAACGAGTCGACGCGTCGCTCCGGCTCGGGGATGCCCACGAGCCCCAGCAGCTCGATCGCCCGCTCACGAGCCTGCTTCTTCGTGCCGCCGCGGTGGATCAGGACGGTCTCGGCGATCTGCTGACCGACCGTGTACACCGGGGTGAACGCCGAGAGCGGGTCCTGGAAGACCATCGCGATCCGTTTGCCGCGGATCGCCGACATCGCCTTGTCGCCGCGGCCGAGCAGTTCTTCGCCGTCGAGCGTGATCGACCCCGTCACCTTGGCCGTGGCGGGCAGCAGGCCGAGCACGGCCAGGCTCGTGACCGACTTGCCCGAGCCCGACTCGCCCACGATGCCGAGCACCTCGCCGCGGCGCAGCGTCAGGTCGACGCCGCGGACGGCGCGCACGTCGCCGTCCGGGGTCGGGAAGGTCACGGTGAGGTCGTGCACCTCGAGCACCGGAGCCGAGGAGGCGCGGGTGCGGTCGACCGGTTCGGTGAGCGTCATGCGCGCTCCCCCTTCTCGTCGTTCGTACGGGTCGGCGCCGGCGAGCCGACGTCGGCCCCGGGGGCGGGGCTCGCGGCCTCGGAGACGCCGCCGGTGCGCCCGAGCGGCACCGCGCCTCCTCGGCTCTCGGCCGTCCGCCCGCGGGTGGGACGGCGACGACCGGTGCGCCCGGCCGTCGAGGTCGGGTCGAGCGCGTCCCGCAGCCCGTCACCCAGCAGGTTGCTGGCGAGGGCGAAGACGATCAGCGCACCGGCCGCGAAGAAGAACAGCCACGGCTTGGTGGTCGCCGCGCTCTGGTTCTGGGCGATCAGCGTGCCGAGCGAGACGTCGGGCGGCTGCACGCCGAAGCCGAAGTACGACAGCCCGGACTCGGTGAGCACCGCGGCCCCGATGGCGATGGTGGCGTCGATCACGAGGAACGAGGCCACGTTCGGCAGGATGTGCCGCACGATGATGGTGAAGTGGCCGATGCCCATGTACCGGGCGGCGCGGATGAACTCGCGCTCCTTGATGCTGAGGGTGAGCGAGCGCACCACGCGGGCCGTGATCATCCAGCCGAACAGGGCGAGCAGGGCCACCAGGATCAACCAGCCGTACTGCTTGAGGCGCGGCGACAGGATCGCGATGATCAAGAACGACGGCAGCACGAGCAGCAGGTCGACGAAGACCATCACGGCCCGGTCGATCCAGCCGCCGAAGTAGCCGGCCATCGCGCCGAGCATGCCCGCGATCACCGTCGAGAACAGGGCGACCAGCAGGCCGATCAGCAGCGACTTCTGCAGGCCGCGCGCGGTCTGTGCGAAGACGTCCTGGCCGATGTTGTTCGTGCCGAACCAGTGCGCCCCGGTCGGCGGCGACGACAGGGCCGTGTAGTCGATGTAGTTGTAGGCGTACGGCGAGACGAGCGGGCCGACGAAGGCGAAGACGAAGAGCAGCACGATCGTCACGAGCCCGACGGTGGCCCCGCGGTTGGCGAACAGGCGACGGAAGGTCAGCGCGAAGCGGTTCGTCGACTTGGCGGCGACCTCTTCTCGCGACTCGGGCACGACGGCGTCGGAGGGCCCCTCGAGCAGGTCGGGTGTGAACCGGGTCATGGGGCGGCCCTACTTCTGCGCTCGGACGCGCGGGTCGAGCACCGCGTTGAGCACGTCCGACACGAAGCCGGCGAGCAGCACGACGACGGCGCTGTAGAGGGTGTAGGTGACGACGACGTTGATGTCGTTGGCCTGGACGGCGTCGATGAACCAGGCACCGAGGCCGTTCCAGGCGAAGATCTTCTCGGTGAAGGTCGCACCGGTCAGCACCCCGAGGAACGCGAAGGCGAACAGCGTCGTCATCGGGATGAGCGCGGTGCGCAGTCCGTGCTTGAAGATCGCCGGGCGACGTCGCAGGCCCTTGGCCCGGGCGGTGCGGATGTAGTCGGCCTGCAGCACGTCGAGCATCGTCGCCCGTTGGTACCGGCTGTAGACGGCGATCAGGCCGACGCCGATCGAGATGGTGGGCAGCAGCAGGTGGGCGATGCGGTCCCAGGCGATCGTGCCGAGCCCGCCGGTCAGGTTGGGCGTCGCCTCGCCCGTGAAGGTGATCAGCTGGTACCCCAGGACGTCGTTGAGCTTCGTCGCCCCGATCTTGAGCAGCACCGCCGTGAGGAACACCGGCGTCGAGATCAGGACGAACGACAGCACCGACGACACGCGGTCCGAGAACGCGTACTGCCGGATGGCGTTCCAGGTGCCGACCACGACGGCCAGCACGATGCCGAGGATCGATCCCACCAGCAGGAGGCGCAGGCTGACGCCCAGCCTCGGCCCGAACTCCTGCGCCACCGGCTTGTCCTGGATGGTCTGCCCGAGGTCGCCCGTGAGGGCGCCGCCGACCCAGTGGACGTACCGCTCGCCGAGAGGGTCCTTGTCGTTGACCCCGATCGAGCTGAGCTTCGCGTCGACGATCTCGGTGGACGGACGCGGGTTGCGGTCGGCGTAGACGGAGCGCGGGTTGAGGGTCGCCGAGGCGAGGAAGTAGGTGAGCGACGTCGCGATGAAGACCAGGGCGACGTAGTACACCAGCCGGCGGGCGAGGAATCGAGCCATGGCAGATCACACTAGACGTACCCCGCGGCCCGACCAGCTGGCCAGGTTTCGAGCGTGTAACAAATTCACATGAAAGTTTGCGTGGATTCAAGGCGTCCGTACATTTGGGCACACGCGGTCAGCTCTCGGGAGGTGTCGCGACGCGTGCCCGCACGAGTCGATGACGATGCAGCATCCCGTCTGATCAGCACTTTTCACCACCCTTCAGTTCGGAGTGCCATGAAGATCACGAAGAAGCTCGGCCTCGCGGCCGGCCTCGTCAGCATCGCTCTCGTCGTCACGGCGTGCAGCGGTGGCGGCGGCAACGACGGCGACGGAGCCGCGAAGAACGGCCAGTTGTCCCCCGACGGCGACATCAACGCCACGGCGGCGGCCGATGTCGAGCAGGGCGGGACGCTGACCCTGCCGCTCAGCCAGCTGCCCTCGCAGTGGAACTACGGCCAGCTCGACGGCGCCCTGGCCGACGCCTCGCTGATCGAGAGCGCCGTGCTGCCCCAGCCGTTCCGCATCGACGAGAAGGGCGTCGCGCAGATCGACGAGAACCTCGTCACGAGTGCCGAGGCCACCAGCGAGGACCCGCTGGTCGTGACCTACGACATCAACCCCGACGCGGTGTGGAACGACGGCACCCCGATCACGGTCGCCGACTTCCAGGCCTGGAAGACCGCACTCGACGGCTCGAACCCCGAGTACCTCGTCGGCAGCACCCTCGGCCCCGACCGCATGGCCTCCGTCGAGGCGGGCTCGAGCGACAAACAGGTCGTCGTGACCTACGCCGAGCCGTTCTCGGACTGGAAGAGCATGTTCGCGCCGCTCTACCCGGCGAGCCTCTACAACGACCCGAACGCCTTCAACACGGCCTACGTCGACACCCTGCCCGTCTCGGGCGGCCCCTACAAGGTCGAGAAGATCGACACGACCGCCCAGACGGTCACGATCGTGCCCAACGAGACCTGGTGGGGCGACGCGCCGAAGCTGGACTCGGTGGTCTTCCGCGCCCTCGACAGCGACGCCGACGTCGACGCCTACCTGAACGGTGAGATCGACTTCGTCACGGGCAACTCGTCGGAGCGCTACGACCGCCTGAAGGACGCGAAGGACACCGACATCCGGGCGGCACCGTCGGCTCGCTACACGCACGTCGACTTCAGCACCAAGGGCGTGCTCGCCGACGAGAAGATCCGTCAGGCGATCCAGCACGCGGTCGACCGCGAGGCGCTCGGCAAGGTCATCACGGGCACCCTGCCCTACGAGCTGACCACGCTGAACAACCACCTGTTCCTCAGCACCGACGGTGCCTACCAGGACAACGCGAAGGAGACCGGGAACTACGACGTCGACGAGGCGAAGAAGATCCTGGCCGACGACGGGTGGGAGCTGAACGGCGACGTGCTCGAGAAGGACGGGAAGCAGCTCGAGATCGCCGTGACGATCCCGTCCGGCACGCCCATCTCGCAGCAGCTGTCCGAGGTCATGCAGAGCCAGCTCGCCGCGGTCGGCATCAAGCTGACGATCAACGCCGTCAGCGTCGACTCGTTCTTCGAGGACAACGTCACCCCGGGCAACTACGACATGACGATCTTCGTCTGGGCCGGCACCGGCTACCAGGCGTCCGGCGTCAGCATCTACAACTCGGACGAGCAGGGCCAGAACTACGGTCGCGTCTCGAGCCCCGAGATCGACGACCTGCTCAGCCAGGCAGTGGCCGAGGGCGACCCCGAGAAGGCCGCCGACCTGTACAACCAGGCCGACGAGAAGATCTGGGAGATCGGGCACTCGATGCCGATCATCCAGGCGCCGTACATCTCGTTCCAGAGCCCCAAGCTCGCGAACTTCGGCGCCCGCGCCGGTGCCAGCGACGTGGACTGGACGGTCGTCGGCTTCACGAAGTAGACGCCTCCCCCGGGCCCGTCCGGCCCCCGCTCAGCGCGGGGCCGGGCGGGCCTTCCGCGTCCCCGCCCGCCGTCGCTGCGCCTCCACCAGGCCGGCGGCCACCGAGTAGCCCGCGTAGCCGAGCAGCGCGATCGCCAGCAGCGGCACGATCCACGACCGGGCGTCGCCGTTCACGACCTGGTTGACGAAGCCGAGCCACGGCACCGAGTACCACAGCGTGCCGCGGACCTGTTCGGGCAGCACGAGCGCCTCGTCGGGTTCGGAGTTGTTGTCGCCCTGGGTGACGAACGCCGTGCCGCCGTCCGACGACGACACGATCTCGGTCACCCGGTGACTGATCACCTCGGGGCGGCCGCTCTCGATCTGGTAGGTCACGACGTCACCGATCCGGATCTCGTCGGTCGGGGTCGGCTTCACCACGATCAGCGTGCCCGGGGGCAGCCGCGGCTCCATCGAACTGGTCAACACGGTCAGGGGCGTCGCCCCCGCGACCTTCGGCACGACGACCAACACGGTCGCGAGGCCGAGCACGAGCACGAACAGCCCCGCACTGAGGCCGAGGCCGAGAGCGTGCAGCAGCCCCTTCTCACGCACGGCGGCGCGGCGGCCGCTCACGGCGGCGCGGCGGCCGCTCACGGCGGCGCGGCGGCCGCTCACGGCTGCTCCCCCGAGGGGTCGCCCTCGTCCGGGCGACGGCGTCCGACCGCCACGAACGCGCCCGACAGCACCGCGATCGCCGCGATCAGCAGCGGCAGCCAACTGCCCCGCAAGGGCTCCGGCACGAAGTCGTCGAGCACGTCCAGGGAGTGGACGGGCAGCTCGGTGTCCGCGCCCGACCCGTCGGCGGCCCCGCCCGAGGCGCCGTCGCCGACGGAGGGCGCCGTCTCGTCGGCCGCACCGGCCGAGGAGGCGCGGGTCGCCACCGCCTCGATCGTCGCGCTCGAGGCACGGTCGCCTCCCGCGCCTCCTGTGCTCGTCTCGGCGGGGTCCGCCGCGCCGGCGGTCCCGGCCGACGCGCAGCCGGCCGGCACGGCCGACCCGGCCAGCCCCGTGAGCGTGACGAGCACGGCGAAGTCCAGGGTCTGGTCACCGGTGCCCGCGGCGGCGGAGGCGTCGAGGTCGACCGAGACGGTGACCGGGGCCTCCTGCCCGGCGGCGAGGCGGACCGGCGCGAGCACGGGGGTGCACCCGTCGCCGGACAGGGTGACGGGCGGCAGGTCGCCGACGTCGAGGTCGGAGTGCGAGCGGACCGTGACCGCCTCGGCGAACGCGGGCGACGAGGTCGTGACGTCGACGAGGCGGGCGCTGAGCACGGCCGGCGCGCTCGAGAGGTTCTTGACCCAGAAGGTGCCCACCGTGCCGGCCCCGGGGACGAGCCGCAGCCCGTCACCGAAGAGCGCGGAGTCGAGGCGACCCTGCCAGTGCCGGCCGTCGTCGCTCACCATGAGGCGGGGCGCGGTCGAGGCCGTGGCGGGAGCCGCGGCCGTGACGACGCCGGGGCCCAGGACGACGGCCGCGACGGCGACGACGACCGCGACCGCCCGACCGCCGGTCACCCGCACTGGATGTTCCTCGTGCCGTACTGGTCGTAGACCACCGTGACCGTGCCGACGGCCATGAGGTCGGTCGGCTGCCCGTCGACCATCACGCGGATGTCGACCTGGATCGGGCCGTCGCCGAAGGGGTCCCTGGGCAGGTTGTCGCGGGTGAACGCGAAGTGCGGGTAGTCGCCGGTCCGCTCGTCGTTCGAGATCCGGGTGCCGCCGACGAAGGTCGCGTACCGGGTCGCGGTCGCCCGGGTCGACGGGTCGAAGTCGAGCCAGGCGTAGGCCTCGCCGTCGGTGCGGCAGACCGCCGTCTGCGGGGGGACGATCGTGTTGTTCTGGACGATCCGGCGGTCCTGCGGCGTGGCGGCCCACGACCCGGAGGCGAGCGACACCGTGAGGACCGGGTTCACGCGCCCGGTGGGAGAGGACGTCGCGATCGAGGTGCGGAGGCACCAGGTCGCGGCGGCCTTGCTCGCCAACGTCCCGGTGAGGTTCGGCACGGCGGACCAGGTGCCGCTGACGCTGCCCGGACCGACGGCGGTCGTCGACGTGCAGGCGGACGCGGCGGTCACCGGCCACGCGACGACGGCGATCGACGCGGCGAGGGCGGCGGAGCTGCCCGAGCTCAGGCTGCCGCTCGTCGAGTAGGACGCCGCGACCGTCCCCGAGTTCGTGAACGTCCAGGGCGCCGTGAGCGACCTGGTCGATCCGGCGTAGTCGGCCTGCAGGGCGTCGAGGGTGCCGGCCGTGAGGCCGACGGCGCCGGTCCTGACCTGTTCGGTGACGGTGGCGGACGCCGTCCAGAGGGCGGACGCCGCGCCTCCCGAGGCCAGGGCCACACCGACGATCACGCCCACGACGACGGCGGCCAGCGTCGATCGCGTGGTCGTCCGGGGCCGGCGCCCGCTCACGGTGCGGCGCCCGGTCACGGTGCGGCGCCCGGTCACGGTGCGGCGCCCGGTCACGGGGCCACCTGCGTCCCGGTCAGGACGAGCCCGATCGAGGAGGTCTGGTTCTGCAGGGTCGCCGGGACGTCCGAGTCGAGCGTGACGACGACGCAGCCGGTGACGGTGACTCCGGCCGGCAACGTGAAGTACCCGCTCCCCGTGTCGAACGCGGCGGGCCGGGCGGAGTAGCCGCCGACGCCGACGACGCAGTCCGCGGCCCTCGCCACGGCGGCGAGCCTGACGGTCAGCTCGCCGGGCAGGGCGGACGCGGACGCCGTGGTGGTCCCGGCCGACACCCGCATGGCCAGGTCGACCGACCCCGTGTTGGTCGCGGTGAACGTCCCCGCGGTCGCGCCGCCGGGGCCGAGCGCGGACGTGTCGAGGGCCTTGACGGCGCCGACCGAGAGGCCCGCCGTCCCCGACCCGACCGTGACGGCCGTCGGCTTGACGGAGGAGTTCCACAGCGCGTAGGTCCCCCCGGTCGCCACGAGGGCGACGGTGACCGCGCCGGCCACGACGGCGGTCGCCGCCCACAGCGAGCGGAGCGGACGGCGGGACGAGGAGGCGCGCTCGACCGAGCGGTGACGCGCGCGTCCGCGGGACGGTCCGGTCAACGTCTCACCCCCTGGTGGTCGATCGTGCGATGCGGCGGCCCGTGGGTCCCCGGGCGGGACGGACGGACGGAAGGGGGCGACCGGACCGCGTCGGGTGCGGTCCGGTCGCCGGTGGGTGACGGGGTGCGGTGGCCGTCGGGCCGCCGACACCCGCTACGCGATGGCGCGCTGCTTCAGCGTGAAGGTCAGCTTGCTCAGGTCGAGCGTGCCGCCCTGGCTGGCGGCGTCGGACACCGTGGAGGGCAGCTCGACGACGAAGGTCACGACGGCCGAGGTGCTGCCGGCGGAGACGGGAGCCACGACGTAGCTGCCGGCCGTGCTGCCCGCGGTCACGCCCGAGGGCAGCGTCGTGCCGCCGGCGGCCGTCGACAGGGCCATCGTGTTGGTCACGTACGGCTTGAGGCTGCCGGTGACCGAGGTCGCGTCGTAGGTCAGGTCGGCGCGCAGGTCGTTGCCCGAGGCGGCGATGGTGATCGGCTGCGTGAACTGCAGCTTGGTGCCCGGGACGATCTTGTAGGCGGCGACCTGGGCGGCCGTGAGGGCCGTGCTGCGACCGTTCGTCACGTCGGTCCAACTGCCCGCCGACGACTGGGTGAGCGAGAGCGTGCCCGAGGCGACGCTGGCGGCGTTGACCTCGGTGCTGGCGTTCCAGAGGGCGAAGGTCCCGGCGCCGCCGAGGAGGAGGGCGATGCCGGCGGCACCGGCGACGGCACCCGTGACGAGCTTGTTCATGTCGGTCCTGTTCCGCGCGCCGAGGCGCGCTCGAGCACCGCCGTGCGCCGTCGGTCGGGTCGACTTCGGGGTGGCGCACGGCGCTGCAGGGGCTGTCGGCTCCGGGTCGGGCGGCCGATCGGTGTCGTCGGGCGCCGGGCTCTCGAGGAGTTCGGGTTCTTCGGGCGGGCAGGCCGCGACGACAGGATCGACATTACGCGGTCCCCCAAAGTGCCGACAGGGGATTCATGCCGATGCATGCACCCAGTTGGGGGGACAAAACGGACCGGGGCGTCTGTCGGCGACAGGGTGGACACGTTTTTGTACCCCGAATCGCCTCTTCCGCACCCCGATCGTCGACCGTCGGCCCTGCAGGGCCCCGGGCCGGGACCGGGCGGGCCAGACCGGGTACGGTCGACAACGTGGCGACAGCATACGAACCCAGAGTCGGGCGGATCCCCATCACGGGCCTCACCCCGACGACCCCCGACCGAGTGTTCCCGACGAAGGCCTTCTCCGGCGAGGTGGTCACCTTCGGGGCGACCGTCTTCCGCGAGGGTCACGACCTGATCGGGGCCGACCTCGTCACGATCGACCCCGACGGTGCCGAGACCCGGCATCGCATGGTCGCCGGCATCCCCGGCACCGACCGGTGGACGGCCCAGGTGCAGCTCGAGGTCGAGGGCGACTGGTCCTGGCAGGTCGAGGCCTACACCGACGACTGGGCCACGTGGCTGCACGCGGCCGAGATCAAGGTCCCGGCCGGTCTCGACGTCGAGGTCACGTTCGCCCTCGGCAGTCGACTGCTGACCGAGGCCGTCGAGGACCACCCCGACACGACCTTGATCCGCGACGCGGCCAAGGCCCTCGCGAACCCCGCCCTCTCCCCCGCCTCGCGGCTCCGCGTCGCCACCGATCCGCGCCTCGCCGCGGTCCTCCTGGTCACGCCGCTCGCGAGCCTCGTCACGCGCAGCGCCCCCGAGGCGCTCCGCGTCGAACGCAGCCGCGCCGGCCTCGGCAGCTGGTACGAGTTCTTCCCCCGCAGCGAGGGCGCCCGCAAGCAGGCCGACGGCACCTGGAAGAGCGGCACGTTCCGCACCGCGGCCCGCCGCCTGCCCTCGATCGCTCGCATGGGCTTCGACGTCGTGTACATCCCGCCCGTGCACCCGATCGGGACGACCTTCCGCAAGGGCCCGAACAACACGTTGACCGCGGGGCCGAACGATCCCGGGTCGCCCTACGCGATCGGTTCGCCCGACGGCGGGCACGACGCGGTGCACCCCGACCTCGGCACGGTCGCCGACTTCCGCTGGTTCGTCGACGCGGCGAAGAACGCCGGTCTCGAGCTCGCGCTCGACCTGGCCCTGCAGTGCTCGCCCGACCACCCCTGGGTCACCGAGCACCCCGAGTGGTTCACGACCCTGCCCGACGGGACGATCGCCTACGCCGAGAACCCGCCGAAGAAGTACCAGGACATCTACCCCCTGAACTTCGACAACGACTACGAGGGCGTCAGCCGCGAGGTGCTGCGCATCGTCCGTCACTGGATCGAACTCGGCGTCACGATCTTCCGGGTCGACAACCCGCACACGAAGCCCGTGCGCTTCTGGGAGTGGCTGCTGCACGAGATCCGGCAGACGAACCCCGAGGTCGTCTTCCTCTCCGAGGCGTTCACGAAGCCGGCCATGATGCAGGCGTTGGCGCAGGTGGGGTTCCACCAGTCGTACACGTACTTCACCTGGCGCAACGAGAAGTGGGAGCTCGAGGAGTACCTCGACGAGCTGTCGAAGGAGACGAGCGCCTGGCTGCGCCCGAACTTCTTCGTCAACACGCACGACATCCTGACCCCCTACCTGCAGTTCGGCGGTCCCGCGGCCTACAAGATCCGTGCCGCGATCGCCGCGACGGCCTCGCCGACCTGGGGCGTCTACTCGGGCTACGAGCTCTTCGAGGACGTCGCCCGCCCAGGCAGCGAAGAGAACATCGACAACGAGAAGTACGAGTACAAGCCCCGCGACTGGGCCGCCGCCGAAGAGGCGGGGGCATCCCTTGCGCCGTACCTGACGCAGCTCAACCGCATCCGCGCCTCCCACCCGGCCCTGCGCCAGCTGCGCAACCTCGAGATCCACTCGAGCGACGACGAGTCGATCCTCGTGTTCTCGAAGTACCTGTCCCGTGCGCACACCCGCAGCGGACGCGCCGACGGCATCATCGTCGTCGCCAACGTCGACCCGCACTCGGCGCGCGAGACGACCGTCCACCTCGACGTCACGAAGTTCGGCTTGCAGCCCGGTGGCACCTACACCGTGCGCGACCTGATCACCGGTCAGTCGTGGACCTGGGGCGACGACAACTACGTCCGACTGGACGCCTTCGTCGAACCGGTGCACGTCCTCTCCGTCGACCTCAACCGAGCCCCGTAGGAGCGACCCGATGACCACCACTCCCCCGACCGAGCCCGACACCTCCTTCGCCCTGGGCGACGACGAGGTCTTCTCGGCCGCCAACGGCACCCATGGCCACCCGCACGCCGTCCTGGGTGCCCACCCCCGCGGCGGTCGCACCGCCGTCCGCGTCGTCCGACCGCTGGCCGACACCGTCACCGTGACCGGCGCCTCCGGGTCGTCCTTCGCCCTCGAGCACGTGGGCCACGGCCTCTGGCAGGGCGTCACGAGCGAGCCCGTCGGCGCGTACACCGTCGAGGCGACCTACGAAGGAGGCGCGGCGTGGGTCTCGGACGACCCCTACCGCTTCGCCCCCACCGTCACCGAGTTCGACCTGTACCTCTTCGGAGAGGGGCGCCACGAGCAGCTCTGGAAGATGCTCGGCAGCCACGTCCGCGAGCACGAGGGCGTGACCGGCACCTCCTTCGCCGTCTGGGCGCCGCACGCCCGCGCCGTCCGCGTCAAGGGCGACCTCAACGGCTGGGACGGCGAGCGGCACGCGATGCGCCGCCTCGACGGCAACGGCGTCTGGGAGCTCTTCGTGCCCGGCGTCACGGACGGGATCTACAAGTACGAGGTGCTCACCCCCGACGACGTCTGGGTCGAACGCGCCGACCCCATGGCGCGCACCTCCGAGGTGCCGCCGCTCACCGGGTCCGTCGTCACGAAGGCCGCCCACGCCTGGGCCGACGACGCCTGGATGACCGCCCGGGCCGAGAACGACGTCCACTCCGGACCGATGAGCGTGTACGAGCTGCACGTCGGCTCCTGGCGACCGGGCCTGAACTACCGCGAACTCGCCGACCAGCTCATCGAGTACGTCGGCGAGCTCGGCTTCACCCACGTCGAGTTCATGCCGCTCGCCGAGCACCCCTTCGGCGGCTCCTGGGGCTACCAGGTCACCGGCTACTACGCCGTGACCAGCCGCTTCGGCAGCCCGGACGACCTGCGCTACCTGATCGACCGCCTGCACCAGGCCGGGATCGGCGTCATCATGGACTGGGTGCCCGGGCACTTCCCGAAGGACGAGTGGGCCCTCGCGAAGTTCGACGGTCGCGCCGTCTACGAGCACTCCGACCCCCGCCGCGGCGAGCAGCCCGACTGGGGAACGTTGGTCTTCAACTTCGGCGACTCGCAGGTGCGCAACTTCCTCGTCTCGAACGCGCTGTACTGGCTCGAGGAGTTCCACATCGACGGGCTGCGCGTCGACGCCGTCGCCTCGATGCTCTACCTCGACTACAGCCGCAACGAGGGCGAGTGGTTGCCGAACGAGTTCGGCGGGCGCGAGAACCTCGAGGCGATCAGCTTCTTGCAAGAGGCGAACGCGACCGCGTACAAGCGCCACCCCGGCATCGTCATGATCGCGGAAGAGAGCACGAGCTGGCCCGGCGTCACCCGCCCGACCAGCGAGGGCGGCCTGGGCTTCGGCCTCAAGTGGAACATGGGCTGGATGCACGACACCCTCGGCTACGTCGCCGAGGACCCGCTCTACCGCTCGCACCACCACGGCGAGATCACGTTCTCGTTCGTGTACGCGTTCAGCGAGAACTTCATGTTGCCGATCAGCCACGACGAGGTCGTGCACGGCAAGGGGTCCCTGCTCAACAAGATGCCCGGCGACGAGTGGCAGAAGCTCGCGAACGTGCGGGCCTACCTCGCCTACATGTGGGGCCACCCCGGCAAGCAGCTGCTCTTCATGGGCAGCGAGTTCGGTCAGCCCGGTGAGTGGAGCGAAGAACGAGGGCTCGACTGGTGGATCCTCGACCAGCCCGCCCACCAGGGGCTCCACGGCCTGGTGGCCCGCCTCAACGAGGTCTACCGCGACGAGCCCGCTCTCTGGGCGCACGACTTCGACACCGACGGGTTCGAGTGGATCGACGGCGGTGCCGCGCAGCACAGCGTCGTGGCCTTCATGCGCAAGTCCGGCTCGGGCGAGTCGATCGCCGTCCTGGCGAACTTCTCGGGTGAACCGGTGCACATGCGCTTCGGCCTACCCGAGGCCGGTCGCTGGGACGAGATCCTCAACACCGACGCCGAGGTCTACGGCGGTTCGGGCGTGGGCAACTTCGGCGGAGTCACCGCCACCGACGAGCCCTGGGCCGGTCGACCCGCGGCCGCCGACGTCCAGCTGCCGCCGCTCGGGGTCGTCTGGCTCAAGCTGCGCCGCTGATCCGACGCCGGCACACGACGGAACCCCCGCGCCCCTTCCGGGTCGCGGGGGTTCCGTCGTCCGTGCAGGAGGCGCGGCTCAGTACAGCAGCATCGCCAGACGACGGCGGGCGGTCGCCACCCGGGGGTCGTCCACCCCGACGATCTCGAAGTACTCGAGCAGGCGGCCCCGGGCGGCGTCACGGCCGTGGGGGTCGAGCGACGGGAAGACGGTCAGCACGCGGTCGAAGGCGTCGTCGATGTGCCCCCCGCTGAGGTCGAGGTCGGCCACGTCGAGCTGGGCGTCGAGGTCGGTGGGGGCGGCGGCGGCCGCCGCACGGACGTCGGACAGCGACGCCCCCTGCAGCCGCTCGAGCAGTGAGACCTGGGCGAGGCCCGCCACGGCGAGCTGGTCACGAGGGTCCTGCGCGATGGCGGTCTTGTAGGCCGTGATGGCCGCGGCGTAGTCGCCCCGGTCGATCGCGTCGTAAGCGTCCTGGTGGTGCGGAGGCAGCGGTTCCGGCTCGGGCTCGACCTCGTCGGCCTCGCCCACCGGGGCGCCGTCGACGACCGCCGTGCCGGTCACGCCGTTCTGCGCGGCCAGCTCGAGCACCTGCTCGAAGACGTCGCGGACCTGGGCCTCGGGCAGGGCCCCGACGAAGAGCTGCACGGGACGACCGCCGATCACGGCGGCGACCGCCGGGATCGACTGCGCCTGGAAGGCCTGCGTCAGCTGGGGGTTGGCGTCGACGTCGACCTTGACGAGCAGCAGGCGGCCGGCGTACTCGCCGACCAGCTTGTCGAGGACGGGCGACAGCTGCTTGCACGGGCCGCACCACTCCGCCCACAGGTCGACGATCACGGGGACGGTGTTGCTGATCTCGAGGACCTGCGTGAAGGTGGCGTCGGTCGCGTCGAGCACGAGGCCCGGCACCGCGACCTGACCGGCGGACGGGGCCGGGACGCCACCCGCGCCTCCTGCGGGCGCACCGTCGACGGGCGCCCCGGCGGAGGGACCCGCCGGGGCGGGGGCCGGCGGACGGTTGACGAGCGACGAGAGGTCGACGGCGCCGCGGAGACCGGCGGGGACGGGAGGGAGGTTGGTCATGGCAGCTCCTTGGCAGAGGTGAGGGCCTGGCTGAAACCGAGCAGGACGATGGGGTCGTCGCTGCCGACGGGCGGGACGGAGAACAAGAGCTCGACGCCGTAGGTCGCCTCGATGCCCTTCGACGACTCGTCGAGCCCCAGCAGGGTCTTGACGGTGCCCTCGGGGTTGACCTTGGCACCCGTGGCCGTCGGCTTGACGGTCTCGATCTCGTTCAACGCGACCGAGACGATGGCACCGGCGTCGTTCGTGGCGAAGGCGACGGGGGTCTCGTCGTCGGCCTGGGACGTGTAGTCGATGGACGCCGTGGTGGGCAGGGCCGCACGCTTCGCGTCCTTGTAGGCCTTGCCGATCTTCTCGCGCAGCGTGTCGCCCTCGGTCTGGAACTGGGCGGCGTACTGGCTCTCGTCGCCGTTGCGCAGGATGTCGCCGTAGGCCTCGGCCAGCTGGTCGGGCTGCAGCGTGAGCAGCTTGACGTCGGGCGAGAGCCGGGCGGCGCCGATCGAGGCGGGTGCGACGGTCAACGGGGTCTGCGTCTGCAGGCTGACCGCGTACTCGACCTTGTACGGGTCGCGGGCGCTCTCCTGCTCGAGGGTGAGGGCGACGGGCGCCACGCTCGCGTCGGCGTCCTGCACGACGACGAACGCCGAGCGCGGCCACGAGTCGGCCTGCTGCGGCAGCGTCAGCGTGACGGTGCCCGTGGGGATCGCCAGGGGCGCGGCGGCGGCGGCGTCCTTGGAACGGATGGTGTAGTTCGCCTGACGCTGCTCGAGGGCCGGACCCGTGAAACGGGTGGCCGCGAGGTCGGCGTTCAGCGAGGCGTCGGCCTCGGTCGCCGTGGCCGAGATGCGTTCGACGATGCGCTTCGCCTGGGCGACGCTGATCACCGGGGGCTGCAGCGCGTTGCCCTGGTCGCCGGAGTCCGTGCCGTCGGTCGAGGTGGGCGTCGGGGTGGGCGTGGACGAGTCGGAACCCGCCGCCGGCGCCTGCTGCGGCCAGTAGTCGGCGGTGCACGCCGACAGGGCGAGCGAGGAGACCAGCACGATCGGCGCCACGGCGACGAACCGACGGATGCCGCGGGCACGACCACGGCCGGGCGCCAGGGTCTCGGTGCCGGCGGCGTCGAGCGCCTTGACCGCCTTGCGACCGGCCCGACGCGACAGGCGGGGTCGTTTCCCGTCACCCGAGCGCCGACGGGGGCCACGCGTCCGGCGGTGGTGCAGGATCGCCCAGACGTACAGGCCGATGCCGATCAGCAGGACCACGAGCCCACCGACGATCAGCGGCCCGGCCAGGGGCGTCGCGGTCGAGAGCGGCCAGGTGATGCGGACGTCGGACGGGGCGGGCTGGCTGCCGTCCGAGACGATGACGAGGGAGACGTCGTCGGGCGCGTCGAGCGAGAAGGTGAGGTCGTTGCCCGCGAACTGGTCGAACCAGAGGTCGGAGTCGGTCGGGTCGGGCACCTCGGTGGTGTCGCCGGCGACCGTGCGGCTGACGAGCCGACCGGACGCCTCGTCGTACTCGACCTCGTTGTAGCTGGCGTCGCCGACCCACCCGAGGACGTCCGACGTGCGGCCGTAGGCGGCGAAGGCGGTGTCGCCGCCCGACACCGAGACCGTCTGACGCCCGTCGCGGCCGTGCAGCGCCGAGGCCGGGACGACCGTGACGGTCGCGTCGGAGTCGGCGGTGTCGACCTGGGACGACACGCTCGGCGGCGGTGCGAAGACGGTGCGCTGGGCGAAGCCCAACGCCACCATCACCGCCGCCAGGACGACGACGACGACTGCGACGATGAAACGCACGTTTCTCTCCCTCCGAGCCACCATCCCGGTCGGGGCGCCAGGAACCGTCGTGGTCGACGACGGGCCTCGCACGAGCCTGGCCAGGGGGCCGGGCGCGGCAGCAGAATTTAAGACGGCTCAGCGTATCCGACGAGGCTGAGAGGCACCTAACCCGTGGATCGGGGTCCGTCGAGGGCCTCCCACTAGCATCGTGTCGCGGGCCGCGCTCCCCTGGTCCGAACCCTGCATCGAAGGAGACACCGTGGCTGCTGACGAAGCCGATTTCGGCATCGAACTCCGGGGCTACCGCAAGGACGAGGTCGACCGCGTGCTCGGTGACCTGCGGCGGGAACTCATCAAGGCCAACGCCGACCGGGCCGACCGGGTGAGCGAGGTCGCGTTCCTCCAGCAGCGGGTGGACGAGATCCGTGCCGAGCTCGAAGAGGCCGGCACCCCCACGTACTCCGGTCTCGGCAGCAAGCTCGAGCAGACCCTGCGTCTGGCCGAACAGCAGTCCACCCTGGTGATCAGCCAGGCCGACATCGACGCCGAGGCCCTGCGCTCGTCCTCGACGGCCGAGGCGAAGCGCCTGCTGGACGACGCGAGCGAACGGGCCACGTCCGTGCTCGACGACGCCCGGGGCCGCGCCGCAGCGCAGGTCGCCGAGTCCACCGCCGACGCCGACCGTCTGGTCGCACGCGCCAAGGCCGAAGCACGCGACCTGCTGCAAGAGGCCCAGCGCGACGCCATCTCGATCCGCGGCTCGGCCGCCACCGAGGCGGCCCAGAACGTCTCGACGGCTCGACGCGAAGCAGCCGCGCTGCGTGCCGAGGTCGAGCACGAAGTCGCCGAGCAGCGGGCCGCCGTGGCCCGCGACCTCGCCGAGGCCCGCGACGAGGCCGAGACCCTCGCCGCCGACACGCGCGAGGCCCGAGCCGTCTTCGAGAGCGACTCCGGGCGGCAGCGCGCCGACCTCGAGCGCGAGGGCGTCACCGTCCGCGCTGAGCTGGCCCGCCTCGACGAGACCACCCGCGCCGACCTCGACGCCGAGGTCGGCGCCCGCCGCGCCGAACTCGACCGCGAGATCACGGCCGCCCGCGCCGAGCTGGCCGACGACGTCGCGGCCCAGCGCGCCGAACTCGAACGCGACGTCGCCGCGGCCCGTGCCGAGCTCGCCCACGAGGTCGCCGAGACCCGCGCGCTCCTCGCCCGCGACGTCGACGCCACCCGTGCCGACCTCACCGACGAGGTCGAATCCACCCGGGTCGAGCTCGAGCGCGAGATCGCGACCGGTCGTGACCGCCTCGCGGCCGAGATCGCACAGGCCCGTGCCGAACTCGAGAAAGAGGTCGGCGACGCCCGCACCGAGCTCGACCGCGAGACCCGGCGCCGCCGCGACGAACTCGACCTCGCCGAGACCACGTCACGCGAACGCATCGCGCGCATCACCGTCGAGACCGACGAGCGCCTCACCCGCGAGAGCGAGGCGCAGGCCGACCGTCTCGCCCGCGAGGACGCCGACCGGCGGGCCGAACTCGCGACCGAGATCGAGCAGGCACGCGCCGAACTAGCCGCCGAGACCGCCGAGGCACGCGCCGCCCTGGCGGACGAGACCGAGGCCCAGCGCGCCCGCCTGGCCGCCGACGACGTCCGGGTCCGCGCCGGGCTCGAGGCCGACCGCGAACGGGCCATCGCCGACCTGCGCCGCGACGTCGACCAGGGGCGCGCCGACCTCGAGGTCGAACTGCTGGCCCGTCGCGACGAGGCGGAGGTCGAGCTCACGCAGCGACACCAGCACGCCGTCGCCGAGACCCAGGAGCTGCTCGACGCGGCGGCCGAGCAGCTCGCCGAGGCCACCCGTCGCGCCACCGAGGTCCGGCGCGAGGCCGACGACCTCGAACGCACCGCGCTCGAGTACGCCCGCACCACCCGGACGGACGCCGACGAGACGGCCCACGACGTGCTCACCAACGCCGACGAACGCTCGCGGTCGATCCTGGCCGATGCCCAGCAGCGGGCCGACGACCTCATCGGTGACGCCGAAGAACGCCTGGCCGAGATCACGGCCGAACGCGACGCCGTCGCGGAGTACTTCGAGAACCTGCGTGGCATGATCGGACAAGTCGGCGGCGGTACGTCAGAGTAGGGCGACAGGCCGTGTCGGGCAGTCGGTGCCGCCGTGACCTCGACCGGCCCGTGCCGTCGACAGGAGCCCGCCCGTGAAGATCCACAACCCGTTCCGCATCGGTCTGCTCGCGGGGCTGGGAGTGCTCGTCGCCCTCGTCATCGGGGGTGCCGTCGGCCAGCTCTCGACGATCCTGACCTACGTGGGCGCGGCCTTGTTCATCTCGCTGGGGCTCGACCCGGTCGTCTCGTGGCTCGAGAAGCGCCGGGTGCCCCGGGGCATCGCCATCGTGATCGTCCTCGTGGCCGTGGTGGGCGCCTTCGTGGGCGTCGTCTTCGCGATCGTGCCCGTCATCGTGCAGCAGACCACGAGCCTCATCCAGGCGCTGACGTCGTACCTGCAGAGCGTCACCACCCAGCAGTTCGTCGACAACCTGCAAGAACTCGTCCCCCAGAACGTCTTCGACGTGCAGGACGCGCTCGACTCCATCGTCGACTTCCTGACCAACCCCGACAACGTCGTCACGATCGGCGGCGGGGTCCTCGCCGTCGGCGTCGCGATCGGCAACGGCCTCTTCGGCACGGTCGTCGTGGTCATCCTGACGATCTACTTCACCTCGTCGATCAACAGCGTCAAGCGGGCGCTCTACCAGCTCGTCCCGGCCTCGAAGCGGGCCACGTTCGTCGACATCTCCGAACAGATCAGCCAATCGGTGGGTCGGTACGTCATCGGCCAGTTCACGCTCGCGGCGATCAACGGCATCCTGAGCTTCGTGTTCCTCACCATCATCGGAGCCCAACAGCCGGCGGTCTTCGCGTTCATCGCGTTCCTGGGGTCGATCATCCCCCTCGTCGGCACGATCAGCGGTTCGGCGATCATCGTGCTGGCACAGATCGCGCTGTTGCCCCAGTCACCGGCCACCTGGGTGACGACAGCCGTCTACTACCTGGTCTACATGCAGGTCGAGGCCTACCTGCTGAGCCCGCGCATCATGCGGCGGGCGGTCCGCGTCCCGGGCGTGATCGTCGTCATCGCGGCCCTCGTCGGTGGCACCCTGCTGGGAGTGCTCGGCGCACTCATCGCCATCCCCGTCGCCGCGTCGATCCTGCTGATCATCCGCGAGGTCTACGTGCCACGCCAGAACCAGCTCTGAGACGCGCCACGCCCCGGTCGCTCCGGGCCCGGCGTGGTGGACCGCCCGCCGTCCCGTCCGGCGAACGCACGGTCAGGAGGCGCGGGGCGGCCAGGTGGACGGCAGCGGCAGGGCACCGGGCGCGACCCGACGGACGATCTCGGTCAGCACGCGACTGGTCTGCTTCTCGCCGACCCAGAGGTGCTTGCCTCCCTCGACGGCGACCACCTCGGCCTCGGGAACGAGGGCGAAGCGACGTCGCGCCTCGTCGGGACGCAGGTAGTCGTCGAACTCGGGCACGACGGCCACCACGGGCCGCCCGGAGTCGTGCCACGCCCCGAGTTCGGCGTCGGACGTGCGGTGCAGTGGTGGGGACAGCAGCACGACGCCGGCCACCTCGACGTCGAGGCCGTGCTTCAAGGCGACTTCGGTGCCGAACGACCAACCCACCAACCACGGGGTGGGCAGACCGCGATCGCCCACGAAGGCCACGGCGGCGGCGAGGTCGGCCGCTTCGGCCACCCCCTCGCCGAACTCACCCTCGGACCGACCTCGCGGAGACGACACCCCTCGGAAGTTGAACCTGAGCACGGCGAGGTCGGCCAGGGCCGGAAGGCGGGCCGCGGCCTTCCTGATGACGTGGGAGTCCATGAACCCGCCGGCGGTGGGCAGAGGGTGCAACGCGACGATCGTGCCGACGGGCTCGCGGTCCGCCGGGAGGCTCAGCTCGCCCACCAGGGTCAGACCGTCGCCGGTGTGCAGTTCGACGTCCTCGCGGCGCGCGGGCAGCAGGACGCCCCCGCGGATCTCGAGAGGGTCGGCGTCGGGGGTCGTCACGAGATCCTCCAGCAGTGGGTGTGCCAATGGCGGCGGGCCGCCAGGTCGTCCTCGGCACCGAACAGCCCGTCGGCACGCCAGGCCACGACGTGCGGCGTCGCGGGAGCGATGCCCAAGGAGCAGCCGGGGCAGACGTACTCTTTGACGGCCGACGTCGCCGAGACCGACTGGACGTTGAACGAACGCCCGTGTTTGGTCTCGACCGTCAAGCCGCCGAACGACGCTCGGGTGACGTCGTAGTCCTCGTCGGCGTCACGCCGGTCGCGCGAGCGACGGGAGCGGTTGCTGCGGGGCATGACGACCAGCGTAGCAACGGCCCCCGAGGTCGAGGGCCGTGCGACGGATCAGTACCAGTTGTTGGCGACGGAATGGGCCCAGGCGCCGCAGGGGTTGCCGTAGCGGCCGCCGATGTAGTTCAGCCCCCACGTGATCTGCGTGGCGGGGTTGGTCTGCCAGTCGGCACCGACGGAGCCCATCTTGCTACCCGGCAGGGCCTGGGGAATGCCGTAGGCACCACTCGACCGGTTGGACGCGTAGACGTTCCAGCTCGACTCTTTCTGCCACAGCGACACCAGGCAGTCGTACTGGTCGGAACCCCAGCCGCGAGCGGCCACGAGTTCGGCGGCGACGGCCTTGGCGCTGCCCGGGTCGGGGGTTCCCGCCACGGGAGCAGACGACGACTTCTTGGCAGAGCCGGACGTCGCACCCGACGGGGCCTCGGGCTTCTCGGTCTCGGCCACCACGACGGGCGGGGGCGGCGGCGGCACGTACTCGGTCACGCCGTAGGCGTCCCGGTCGGCGACGGTCACGGCGGCACCGGCGACCGTGAGGGTCTGACCGGGGCCCGTCAGCACCGACGCAGCGCCCGGAACGGTCGTCGCGGCCTCGGCACCGGCCAAGGGGTTGACGAGCGAGGCCGACACGAAGGCGAACGACGCGCAGAAGCCGACGAGGGGCAGGGCCACCCGTCGAGGGAATCCAGGACGACGAGCGGCCGGTACGGCATCGCGGACGGGACCGGTGAAGGCGAGGGAGCCAGCTGCCGGGCGTCGGACGACACTCCGCGAGGCCGGCACGCGGACGCGCCGACGGGTCGAGGGTCGTTCGACCGCGGCCGGGTGCTCTCGTCGAGAGGGACCGGGGGTCGGATTCGCTGCGTGCCTGCCCATGAGTCCGTCCAGGCTAACCGATGGGACGCCCGAGGGCCAGGGACGACCCGTCAGCGTGTCGGAGGCTCGGGGGAAGAGGAGAGGCCCGGCCGTGACCGTCAGCGAACGGCGAGCATGACGTCGACCACCGTGTCGAGCACCAGGTCGACCTGGCTCTCGCGGTAACCGCCGCGCTTCGCCCGGAAGACCGACGCCCGGACGTCGTCGATGCTGAGGGGACGGCCGTCGGTGAAGTAGCCGTGCAGCCGCCGGGTGAGGCGGTCGACGTCTCGCGGGTGGTAGCCGGTCGTGAGGATGCCCACCCGGTCGAAGCGGTGGCCCTGCGGTCGCTCGAGACGGGCCACGATGTCTTCCGCCCCGGACCGCGCGGTCGAGAACCAGGTCGACTCGGCGCCCGACGAGACGGCCCGTTCGCGCTCCCGACTGGCGAAGGCGTCCTCGAGACGTTCGAGCGCTGCGTCGACGTGTGCCGTCGAGTACCCGTTCTTGGTCAACCCGAAGGCCGTGCGTCGGATGCGGGCGGAGTCGATGCCGAGGCCGGTCTCGCCGGCGTAGGCCTTCCGGGCCTCGACCAGGAACGCGTCGACCTCGTCGACGTCGTAACCCCGCTTGCCCTTGGGAACGATCGGGAATGTGCTGCTCACGGCCACCATCATGCCGCATGGGCCGATGGCAAGCCGCTGGACGCGCGGCCGGTCAGTTCCGGCGGACGGGCGTCACGCGAAGAGGAGGTACAGGGCGTAGGCCGCGGCGGCCGAGGGCAACGTGCTGTCGAGCCGGTCGAGGAACCCGCCGTGGCCGGGAAGCCAGGTGCTGATGTCTTTGATGCCCAGGTCGCGCTTGATGAGGGATTCGGACAGATCGCCGATGGTGGCGGTCACGATGATGACGCCACCGAAGACGAGACCGAACCACCACGGCTCGTCGAGCAGGAGGACCGACAACAGCACGGCCGCGATGAGGCTCGCGGCCACCGAACCGGCGAAGCCCTCCCAGGTCTTCTTGGGACTGATGCGGGGCGCCATCGGGTGCTTGCCGAAGTTCAGGCCGGTCGCATAGGCACCGGTGTCGACCGCGATCACGACGATGAGAGCCGACAGGGTCCACCACTGGCCGTCGGGTCGAGCAGCCATGAGGGCCATGAAGCTGCCGAGGAACGAGCAGTAGATCTGGACGAACGCACCGGCACCGAGATCACGACCCAGCGCGGAGGCGCCGGCTCGGTGCGAAGGACGGGCCGTCTCGACGAGGCGCCACACGGAGACGACGACGATGCCGCCCACCAGAGCGGCCCACTGGCCGCCGGCTCCGCCGTAGAAGGCCGCGGGGACCACGGCCACGCCGGCGAGGACGCTCGGGAGGCGGGGCACGTCGCGCCCGGCGAAGCGCAGGGCACTGGCGAGTTCGAAGCACAACGAACCGATCAGGGCCGCCGCCACGATGATGAAGAACGCCTTGACGAAGATCAGGCTCAACAAGACCGCGGCCCCGAGCAGGACACCCACGGCGATGGCGGCCGGCAGGTTGCGACCGGTGCGCGCCGTCAACTTCTCGTTGCGCGAGTCGAGGCGCGCCTTGCCTGCCCGCAGTTGGTTCTCGATGTCGTGGCGGGCCGCTTGCGCTCGAGCGTCGAAGTCGGCCCGGCGACTACCGAGAGTGCTCTTCTGAGCCGGTGACGAGTCGTCGGGGCCGGCGCCGTCGGGTCGCTGTCTCATCAGACCTCGAGCAGCTCCGCTTCTTTCTTCTTCAACGCGTCGTCGATGGAGTCGATATACCCCTTGGTGATCGACTCGAGCTCTTTCTCGGCACGAGCGACCTCGTCGTCGCCGACCTCGGTCTTCTGGGCGTCGAGCGCCTCCTTGGACTTGCGACGGACGTTGCGAACCTGCACCTTGGCGTCCTCGCCCTTGCTGCGCACGAGCTTGACGAACTCCTTGCGACGCTCTTGCGTCAGCTCGGGGATGGTGACGCGGACGATCGTGCCGTCGTTCGTCGGGTTGGCCCCCAGGTTCGGGAAGGTCGCGATGGCCTTCTCGATCTCTTTGAGGGCCGTCTTGTCGTAGGGGGTGACGATCATGGTGCGCGCCTCGGGCACCTGCAGCGAGGCGAGCTGGGCCAGCGGGGTCGGGGTCCCGTAGTAGTCGATCGGGATCTTCTGGAACAGAGCCGGGTTGATGCGGCCGGTGCGCACCGTCCCGAAGTCGTTCTTGGCGGCGTCGAGCGCCTTGTCCATCTTCTCGCGCGTCTCGGTGAGTACGTCGTTGATCGCCACTGGTGCTCCTTGTTCGGTTCGCGGTCGAGTTTAGTCGTCTAGTTGCTGACGATTGTTCCGATGCGTTCGCCGCGGATGGCGCGGGCGATGTTGCCCTCGCCTTCCATGCCGAACACGTGCATGGGCATGCCGTTGTCCATGCAGAGACTGAAGGCGGTCGAGTCGACGACCTTGAGCCCCTGCATCAGCGCCTCTTGGTACGTGAGCTGGTCGAGCTTGACCGCCGACGGGTCGTGTCGGGGGTCGGCCGAGTAGACGCCGTCCACGCCGTTCTTGGCGACGAGCACCTCGGAGGCCCCGATCTCGAGGGCTCGCTGGGCCGAGACGGTGTCGGTCGAGAAGTACGGCAGGCCGGCGCCGGCACCGAAGATGACGACGCGCCCCTTCTCGAGGTGCCGCTCGGCGCGACGGGGGATGTACGGCTCGGCGACCTGGGTCATCGCGATGGCGGACTGGACGCGGGTGGCAGCGCCGGCCTGCTCGAGGAAGTCCTGGAGGGCGAGGGCGTTCATGACGGTGCCCAGCATGCCCATGTAGTCGGCCCGGCCCCGGTCCATGCCGCGCTGACTGAGTTCGGCACCGCGGAAGAAGTTGCCGCCACCGACTACGATGGCGATCTCGACGTCGGTCGCCGCGTCGGCGATCTCACGGGCGATGGAGCCGACCACGTCGGGGTTCACGCCGAGCTGGCCGCCGCCGAAGGCCTCACCCGAGAGCTTCAGCAGGACGCGTCGTCGTCCGGTGGTTTCCGATGTCATGCGAGTCTCCGTCTCGTCGTGGCCGTAGCCAGGTTAGCGAGTTCGGGCTGGTCGCCGTCCGTCGCCGATGATGCACCCGACGTCGTCACCTCGGCCGGGCATGGGAACGGGGTCCGAGACACGTTCGTCTCGGACCCCGTCACGGTGCTGTCTAGGCGCCGACCTTGATGCGGGCGAAGCCCGTGATCGTCAGTCCGGCCTCGGCGACCACCTTGGCGACGGACAACTTGTTGTCCTTCGCGTAGGCCTGGTCGAGCAGGGCGATCTCCTTGAAGAAGCCGGTGAGGCGTCCCTCGATGATCTTGGGCAGGGCCGCTTCCGGCTTGCCCTCGTTCTTCGCGGTCTCCTCGACGATGGCTCGCTCCTTGTCGACCTGCTCGGTCGGCACGTCGTCGCGCGACAGGTACGTCGGCGCGGCGAAGGCGATGTGCTGAGCGATCGACCGAGCGGTCTCGGCGTCGTCACCCGTGTAGCCCACGACCACGCCGACCTGCGGGGGCAGGTCCTTCGAGGTCTTGTGCAGGTAGATGGCGAACTGCTCGCCCTCGATGCGGTTGACGGTGCGCAGTTCGACCTTCTCGCCCATGAGCGCGGCCTCGTCGTTGACGAAGGCCTCGACGGTCTGGCCGCCGATCGCGGCGGCGTTGCCCTCGGCGGCACTGGAGGCTCCGCCCGCGTGCACCGCCTCGAGGACCTGGTCGGCCAGGGCGACGAACTTCTCGTTCTTCGCGACGAAGTCGGTCTCGCTGGCGAGCTCGATCAGCGTGGCGTACCCCGAACCGGGCTTGGCGGCGACGAGACCCGCGGTGGTCTGACGGCCCTCGCGCTTGGCGACGCCCTTCAGTCCCTTGACGCGGAGGATCTCGACGGCCTTCTCGATGTCGCCGTCGGCTTCTTCGAGGGCGTTCTTGCTGTCGACCATGCCCGCGCCGAGGCGGTCACGGAGGATCTTGACGTCAGCGATGGTGTAGTTGGCCATGTGTCTGACTTCCTTTCGTGGAGTCGGAAGGGTGAAGGAGAGGACTACTTCGAGTCGGCGTCGGCCGGCTCGGCCGCGGTGGCCTCGGTCGCCTCGGCGACGGGCTCGACGACCGGCTCGCCCAGGGGCTTCGCGGCGACCTGCGCGTCGGCGTCGTTCTCCTCGACGGGGGCCTCGGCAGCAGGTGCCTCGGCGGCGGCGTCGGCGGCCTTGGCCTCGCCCTGCGCGAGCAGCTCGGCCTCCCATTCGGCCATGGGCTCGACGGGCTGGTCGGCGTCCTCGGGCTTCTGGTGACGCTGCACCAGACCCTCGGCGGCAGCGTCGGCGACGATGCGCGTCAGCAGGCCGACGGAACGGATGGCGTCATCGTTGCCCGGGATGGGGAAGTTGATCTCGTCGGGGTCGCAGTTCGTGTCGAGGATGCCGATGACCGGGATGCCCAGCTTCTTGGCCTCGTCGATCGCGAGGTGCTCTTTCTTGGTGTCGACGACCCAGAGGGCGGACGGCGTCTTGGTGAGGTTGCGGATTCCGCCGAGCGTCTTGTGGAGCTTGTCGAGCTCACGCTTCTTGATCAGCAGTTCTTTCTTGGTGAAGCCCTGCGTGGTGTCGTCGAAGTCGATGTCCTCGAGCTCTTTCATGCGGGCGAGGCGCTTCGAGACCGTCTGGAAGTTGGTCAGGAGGCCACCGAGCCAGCGCTGGTTGACGAAGGGCTGGCCGACGCGGTTCGCCTGCTCGGCGATGGAGCCCTGGGCCTGCTTCTTCGTGCCGACGAAGAGGATGGTGCCGCCGTGTGCGACGGTCTCCTTGACGAAGTCGTACGCCTTGTCGATGTAGCCGAGCGACTGCTGCAGGTCGATGATGTGGATGCCCGAGCGCTCGGCGAGGATGAAGCGCTTCACCTTCGGGTTCCAGCGGCGGGTCTGGTGTCCGAAGTGGACGCCGCTGTCGAGCAGCTGGCGGATGGTGACGACGGCCATGGTCGTTCTCCTTGTTCCTGGGCGCACCCGCGGGTGCGCCTGCTTGTCGGTTGTCGGGCGACCGGTCGGTCGCCACTGCCTGGTGCCCGGGCACACGTCCGCCGAGCCCACCGTGAGGCGGTTCGGACCGAATGGACGTGGAGGCCGGGAGCGGCGCGAGGCGACCAGGTCGCCTCGACGTCGGTGCGTCCGAGGACGCACAGGGCACGCGAAGTCAGCCTGCTGAGCAGGCTGCATCGCTAATGTTAGCACCACCACGGGCCCGGTGAGGTGGAGGTCGACCCCGGGCGGGGACCCCGACGTGCACGAACGTCCCGCCCAGGATCTGGACGGGACGTTCGTGGATCGTGTCGGGCTCAGGCCTTCGCCGACCGCCCCGCATCGGCCTGGACGGCCGAGGTGCCCATCTCCTCGAGCGAGCGCCCCTTCGTCTCGGGGATCTTCGCCAGCACGAAGAAGAACGACACGAGCGCGAAGAACGCGAAGATGCCGTACGACAGCGTGAGGCTGAGGGCGGCGAGGGTGGGGAAGGACACCGTCACGATGAAGTTGGCGATCCAGTTGGCCATGCTGCCCACGCCGAGTGCCGTGGCACGGATGCTGTTGGGGAACATCTCGCCGAGCAGCACCCACATGAGCGGGCCCCACGTGGCACCGAACGACACGACGAAGAGGTTGGCCGCGACGAGGGCCACGGGGCCCCAGGCGCCGGGCAGCGACGGGTCGCCGCTCGCCGAGGTGGTCGCCTGGCTGAAGGCCAGGGCGGTGACGGCGAGGCTGACGAACATGCCGATGGAGCCGGTGAGCAGCATGGGCCGACGGCCGACCTTGTCGACGAGCCCGATCGCGATGAACGTGACCGCGACGTTGACGACCGCGGTGATGGTCGAGATGAGGAACGAGTCCTCTTCCTGGAAGCCGACGGCCTGCCAGAGGGTGGTCGAGTAGTAGAAGATCACGTTGATGCCGACGAACTGCTGCAGCACGGCGAGGATGATCCCGACCCAGACGATGGGCTGGAGGCCGAAGCGGGTGCCGCGGATCGACGATTTCTTCTCGAGCTCTGCCTCGGTGCGGATCGAGTCCGTGATCTCTTTCAGGCTCGTCTCGACCGTCTCGGCCGGGACGATCGTCTGGAGGACCTTCTTGGCCTCGGTCTCGCGCCCGTCACCGGCGAGGTACCGCGGCGACTCGGGCAGACGCCAGGCCAGGATGCCGTAGACGACCGACGGGACGATTCCCACCAGGAACATCCAGCGCCACGCGGCGAGGCCGAAGAGCGACGGCTCGGATGCGCCACCCGCCGTGACCGCGAAGAGCTGGTCCGACAGCAGGGCGGCGAAGATGCCGAGGGTGATGGCGAGTTGCTGGAACGACGCCAGGCGACCGCGGATCGCCTTGGGCGACACCTCGCTGATGTAGGCGGGCGCGATGACCGACGCGATGCCGATGCCGAGGCCGCCGATGACGCGCCAGAGGACGAGGTCCCAGACGGCGAAGGCCGCGGCCGCACCGATCGAGCTGATCAGGAACAGACCGGCACCGATCAGCATCACCTTGATGCGACCCATCTTGTCGGCGAGGCGGCCGGCGACGTAGGCACCGATGGCACAACCGATCAGGGCCGAGGCGACCGCGAAGCCCGAAGCGAACTCGGTGAGACCGAACTCGTCGGTGATCGACTGGACGGCGCCGTTGATGACGGACGAGTCGAAACCGAACAGGAACCCGCCGATGGCCGCCGCCACGGCCAGCGCGGTCACCCGCCTGTTCAAGCTCTTCGTCGTTGCAGTGGTGTTCGACACCTGTACTCCTTCACGGCTCGAGGAGCAGGGCTCGTGGCCACGACTCCCCCACAAACGATGTGCACGGGGTGTTCGTGCACGGGTGAACCTTACGCCTCGCCGAGAAAGCTTGCGCAACCGGCAAGGTGCCGGTATGCGCTCTCACCTGCGGTCGACGACGCGGCTTCTCGTCACCCTCACGACGGCGGCCCTCGTCACGGTCCTCGCCGGGTCGCTCTCGGTCACGCCCGCGGTCGCGAACCCCCGGACAGCGAACCCCCGGGCAGCGAGCGCAGGAGGCGCGGTGTGGGCCTGGCCGGTCGCCTCGCCCCATCCGGTGGTCCGGCCCTTCGTCGGGCCGCCGAACCCGTGGTCGCCGGGGCACCGCGGCCTCGACGTCGGGACGGTCGAGGGCTCGGTCGTGACGGCCCCGGACGACGGCGTCGTGCACTTCGCCGGGGTCGTGGTGGACCGGCCGGTGCTGTCGATCGCCCACCCGGGTGGGGTGTTGAGCAGCGTCGAACCGGTGGTGGCCGACGTCTCGAAGGGCGACGCCGTCACGCGGGGGCAGACCGTCGGGGTGCTCGAGCGAGGGCACTGCCCCGACCGACCGTGCCTGCACCTGGGGGCGCGGATCGACGGCGAGTACGTCTCGCCTCTCTTGTTCCTGGGCGGGATCGAGCCGTCGGTGCTGCTGCCGACCACGCCCCGCTGAGCACCGGTCGGCACCGGCCGGGCCGACGACCGCAGCACGGTCGGGTGCTCGGAGGGTCCTCGGGCGTCGTGGGCGTCGTCGGGTGGAGCGTCGTCAGGCGCGCGGGTGTGCCGACCGGTAGCTGTCGCGCAGACGGTCGGTCGAGACGTGCGTGTAGATCTGCGTGGTGCCGAGGCTCGCATGACCGAGCAGCTCCTGGACGGCCCGGAGGTCGGCCCCTCCGTCGAGCAGATGGGTGGCGGCCGTGTGCCTCAATGCGTGCGGCCCCGCCGGCCCGCCGCCCGGGAGGTCGGCGAGCAGCCCGGCGACCAGTCGGTAGACGGCCCTCGTTCCGAGCCGCCCCCCGGTCGACCCCACGAAGAAGGCGGCGTCCGTGACCGGGGTGACGAGCGTCGGGCGGGCGAGGTCGGCGTACCGCCCCAGGGCCTCGGCCGCCGGCACCCCGAACGGCACGACGCGCTGCTTCGCCCCCTTGCCGGTCACCCGCACGGTCAGCCGTTCGAGGTCCACGTCGCCGAGGTCCGCCCCGACGAGCTCCGACACGCGCAGGCCCGCGCCGTAGAGCAGTTCGACGACCGCGAGGTCCCGGCGTGCCCCGGGGTCGCCCGTGTCCGCCCGGACGGCGAGGGACGCCAACAGGCCGTCGACCTGCTCGCGCGTGAGGACGCGCGGCAGGCGACTCTCGGGCTTCGGCGAACGCAGTCGGGCACCGACGTCGACCGTTGTGCGGTCGGTCTCGTCGAGCCACCGGGTGAAGGCCCGGACGCTCGCCGACCGCCGGGCGAGGGTGGCCCGGGCGAGCCCGGCCTGCGTGCCCTGCCAGAGCCAGTCGCGAAGCAGGTCGAGGTCGAGGTCGCCCACCTCACCCGGGCGACCGAGCCGGTTCTCGGCGAAGGCGACGAGGGAGTCGAGGTCGGCCGCGTACGACCGCACCGTGTGGTCGCTGAGCCCCCGGCCGTCGTGCAGGTGGTCGGCGAACCGTTCGACCTCGCCCAGGAGGCGCGTCACGGCAGCACCCGCCCCTCGCGTCTCGACCCCGGCTCGTGCATGCCGACAGGCTAACCATCGCGGCGCCCCCTCACCCGTCGCCACCCCGAGCCGGAGCGCCGGGCCGCACCCGAGAGGTCGAGCTCGGCGAGCACGTCGCGGACCGTCTCGAGCGACAGCCCGCTCGCGACGGCCAGTTCGTCGGTCTCGCGGGTCGCCGTCGTGCTGAGGGCGTCCAGCACCCGCATCGTCTCGGGGTCGAGCCGTCGGCCCTCGTACGAGGCGACGACGAGGTCGGTCGACACCCCCGCGAGTGCGAGGACCTCGTCGGCACCCGTCACGCACTCGGCCAGACCGGACCGGATCAGGGCGTGGCAGCCGACCGACGACGGCGAGGTGACCGGGCCGGGCACGGCCCCGACCGGACGACCGAGCGACTGCGCGTGGGCGGCCGTGTTCAGCGACCCCGAGCGGCCGCCGGCCTCGACCACGACGGTCGCGGCCGTCAACGCCGCGATCAGCCTGTTGCGTTGCAGGAACCGCCACCGCGACGGCTTGCCACCGCACGGAGCCTCGGAGATCACCAGACCCGTCTCGATGACGCGTCGCAGCAGGGCGTCGTGACCGGCCGGGTAGAGGTGGTCGACTCCCCCGGCCATGACGGCCACCGTCGTCGCCGAGGCGGCCAGGGCCGCCCGGTGGGCGGCACCGTCGATGCCGTAGGCGGCACCCGAGACGACCGCGAGACCTCGGTCGGCCACGCCGCCGGCGAGCTCGGCCGACACCTGCTCGCCGTAGGCCGTCGCCGCCCGCGAGCCGACGATCGCGATGCTCGACGTCGGCGCCGGAACGGACGCCGGACCTCGTGCCCAGAGGGCCACGGGAGCGTGATGGCCGAGGTCGTCGAGGGCCTCGGGCCACAGCGGGGTGCCCGGCACGAGCAGCCTCGATCCCACCACGGTCGCCGTGCGGAACGACCGGAGGATCACGCTGGTCTCGAGACGGGGCCGCCATCTCGTGAGCGTCCGTCCGAGGTCGAGCCGCTCCACGTCGCCGCGGGTGGCCCCTGCCTCGACCAGGGCCCCCGCGAGCAGACCCGCGCGGGGGTCGTCGTGACCGACCGCCGCTTCGAGCACGAGGCGGAGCCCCACGGTCGGCCCGAGCAGTGACCGGACGACGCCACCCACCGCGTCACCCGGTTCGACCACACCTGTCCAGGCGCCCAGGGCGAACGCCTCGAGGGTCTGTGCCTCGCTGAACTCGTGGGCGCCGGGCAGGAGGGGCCGGACGAGGTCGGCCAGCTCGGCGGGGGTAGCCCGGAGCAGGTCGCTCACAGCGACTGCCGCATGCTCAGTGCCCGCACGACGTGACGGCGGACGGGGGCAGGGTCGTCGTCGAGGTCGGCGAGGGTCCAGGCGACACGCAGCACGCGGTCGTAGCCCCTCATCGTCAGGGCACCGGTCTCGAGAGCCCGATCGATGGGCTGCGAGTCCGCCACGGCCAGGCGGTTCGCCGGATCACGCAGCCAGGTTCCCGGGACCTCGCCGGACGACCGCCAGGGTGTTCCCTCGAGCCGGCGGGCGGCACGGCCGCGCGCCCGGTCGACGCGTTCGCGGGCCTGGCGTGTCGTCGTCGGGACGACGTCGGCCGAGGCGCGGAACTGCGACGAGCTGATGCGGGCCACCCGCAACTGCAGGTCGATGCGGTCGACGAGAGGCCCGGAGAGCTTGCCCAGGTAGCGACGCCGCTGGTGCGGGGAACAACTGCAGTCGGAGTCGCGGGAGCCGTATTGCCCGCACGGACACGGGTTCGCCGCCGCGACCAGTTGGAACCTCGCGGGGAAACGCGCCACCGCCCGTGACCTGTGGACGACGGTCTCGCCCGACTCGAGGGGCTGGCGAAGACAGTCGAGGACCGTCTGTCGGAACTCGGGCGCCTCGTCGAGGAACAGTACGCCCCGGGTCGCCCTCGACGCGGCGCCGGGCCTGATGACCCCGCTGCCCCCGCCGACCAGGGCCGCCGCGCTGCAGGTGTGGTGGGGCGCCTCGAACGGCGGCCTCCGGTCGAGATCGCCCGTGACGGCGACACCGGCCAACGAACGGATCGACGCGACCTCGAGGGCCGAATCGGCGTCGAGGTCGGGCAGCAGCCCCGGCAGGCGGGCCGCCAGCATGCTCTTGCCCGCACCGGGAGGGCCCACCATGAGGAGGTGGTGGCCGCCGGCCGCGGCGACGACGAGCGCCTCGACGGCGTCGACGTTGCCGATGACGTCCGCGAGGTCGAGTTCGGCCGGCACCGTCGGTTCGGAGCGCGATCTCGTGATGGCCTCGACCGGTTCGGGTTCGAGACCTGCACCGTGCCAGATCGCTGCCTCACGCAGGCTCGGCACGGCCACCACGCGGATGCCGGGGACGAGGGCGGCCTCGTCTGCGTTGTCTGTCGGCACCATGACGGTGGCGGCCCCTGCCCGGCGCGCACCCAACACGGCGGGCAGGACCCCGTCGACGGGCCTGAGCCGGCCGTCGAGACCGAGCTCGCCCAGGTGGACGACGCCCTCGACGGACTCGGCGGGGACGACTTCGGCTGCGGCCAGGGCCGCGATGGCGATGCCGAGGTCGAAGGACGACCCCTGCTTGGGCAGCGACGCAGGTGACAGGTTGACGGTCAGCTTGCGCGCCGGCAAGGCGCACCCGGAGTTGGTCGCTGCGGACCGGACCCGGTCACGGGCCTCACCCAGCGACGTGTCGGGCAGTCCGATGATCACGAACGCCGGCAGCCCGGCACCCATGTCCGCCTCGATCTCGACGAGGGCTCCGTCGACGCCCAGCAGGGCGACCGCCCGCGTCCGCGCCACGCTCATGCTCCGGCCCCGCGGACGTGGTCGATCCGCTCGTGCCCCGCGCACCGCTCGACCGTGATGCCCACGACGTCGATGCGCAACCCCCGGGGCGTCGAGGTGGGATGCGCCTGGCACCAGGCCCCCGCCAGCCGTCGCAGACGGGCCAGCTTGGCCGGCGTCACGGCCTCGAGCGCGTGACCGTAGCCGGTGCCCGACCGCGTCTTGACCTCGACGACGACCACCTCGTCGCCGTCCAGGGCGACCACGTCGATCTCGCCCTCGCGGCACCGCCAGTTGCGCTCGACGACCCGCATGCCCTGCGCCTCGACGTACTCGGCCGCGACGTCTTCGCCGCGCCGACCCAATTCGTCCTTCTTCGCCATGTCTGACCTCCTGCCAGCAGGCTGGCGGAGGCGCGCCCCTCGGAGGGCGGGCGGAGCATCGGCTGGGGACGCCACCGACCCGGCCGCGGCTGGGGACGAGCCGAGTCGAGACGCAGCGCGTCCCGCGCCAGGAGGTCGCGTGGCGACGGACGACTACTCGTCGAGTGCGAGTTCTTTCGGGAGCTCGAGGTCGCGGCTCGTGAGCTCTTCGACGTTGACGTCCTTGAAGGTGAGCACCCGGACCGACTTGACGAAGCGGTCGGAGCGGTAGACGTCCCAGACCCAGACGTCGGTCATCGACAGTTCGAAGTAGAAGTCGTGCTCGGTGTCACGCCGGACCAGGTCGACCTCGTTGGCCAGGTAGAAACGCCGCTCGGTCTCGACCACGTAGCGGAACTGCGACACCACGTCGCGGTACTCGCGGTAGAGCGCGAGCTCGACCTCGCGGTCGTAGTCTTCGAAATCGTCCTCGTCCATCGGAGTCGAGCTTACGCGGCCCTCGGGGCAGCGGTCGCCGTCGTCCCTCTGCCGCCGGCGTAGGCGCTCGAGGTCAGTGCAGCCAGGTGAGGCGGTGCAGCGGCGACGGACCCAATTCGGACAGGGCCCCGTAGTGCGCCGACGAGCCGTAGCCCTTGTTGCCGGCCCAGGCGTAGCCCGGGTGGACGCCGTCGGCCTCGATCATCAGCCGGTCGCGTTCGACCTTGGCGATGACCGACGCCGCCGCCACCGACGCGCAGTCGCGGTCGGCCTTGACCCTGGTCGTGATGCGCGGAGGGGTGGCGAGCTGGGGTGACAGGTAGTCGTGGTTGCCGTCGAGCACCACCACGGACTGCATGATGCCCACACCGGCGTGGTGCAGCGCCGTGAGGGCACGCTTGCCGGCGAGCCCGAGGGCGACGACGATGCCCAGCCGGTCGACCTCGTGCGCTTCGGCGAAGCCCACCGCGTGATGGGACACCCACGACGTCGCCAGCGGGTAGAGGGCCTCGCGTCGCTTCTCGGACAGGAGCTTCGAGTCGCGCAGACCCGCGGGGACGTCGAGGCACTCGACGTGGACCGCCCCGAGCCCGACCGCGACCGGCCCGGCGATGGCTCCCCGACCGACCTCGTCGCAGCCGATCACCCAGGTCGCGCCGGCGGCGTGCAGCTCTCGTTCGTAGTCGAGGGTGGGGTCGACGACGGGGCTCATTCGCCCTCTCGCTCGGTGCCGCGGAAGACGTCGGGGTAGTCGCCGAGCCACGTCCAGCGCTCGGTCGGCCAGCTGATGACGAAGGCGCGTCCGACGACGTCGCTCATCGGGACGAACCCCTTGCTCGGGGTGGCGCCGTTGTAGCGGCTGTCCTTCGAGTTGTAGCGGTTGTCGCCCATCACCCAGAGGGAGTCGGCGGGCACCGTGACCGAGAAGTCGTCGGCCGAGACCCGGGTCTCGCCCGGGGGCAGGTTCACGTAGGGCTCGTCGAGGGGGACGCCGTTGACCGACATCTGGCCGAAGTCGTTGCAGCACTCGACGGTGTCGCCCGGCAGGCCGATGACCCGCTTGATCAGGTGGTCGTTGCTGTCTTGTGCGCCGAGCCCGACCAGCGTGAGGAACCACGAGAAGCCGTCGGACACCGGGTTGCCGGTGGTCGTGCTGATGGGAGCCGTGCCGTCGAGCCAACCGCCCGGGTCGGTGAACACGACCACGTCGCCCCGCTTGACGTCGACGAGGTCGGGCACCAGCTCGTTGACGATGATGCGGTCGTTGATCTGGAGCGTCTGCTCCATCGACCCGGAGGGGATGTAGAACGACCGGATCAGGAACGTCTTGATCAGGAACGAGATCAGGAGGGCCGCCAGGAAGATGACGAGCACGTCGCGCACGAAGGTGCCGATGCCGCGCTTTCCGCCGTCGTCGCGTCGAGGACGCAGGGCGCGCCTCACTGTGTCATTCGTCATTTAACCACCCGAGCTCCCCGCCATCTTAGATGGCGAGGAGCTCGCGTGATGTCGCTGAGGGGCGTGACTAGTTGTCGCGCTTCTCCTTGATCTTGGCCTTCTTGCCACGCAGTTCGCGCAGGTAGTAGAGCTTGGCGCGACGGACGGCACCGCGGCTGACGACCTCGATGTGGTCGATGACCGGGGAGTGCACCGGGAAGGTGCGCTCGACGCCGACCTGGAAGCTCACCTTGCGGACCGTGAAGGTCTCGCGGATGCCCTCGTTCTGCTTGCCGATGACGACACCCTGGAAGACCTGGACGCGCGAGCGCGTGCCTTCGATGATGTTGACGTGCACCTTGACGGTGTCGCCGGCGCGGAAGTCGGGGACGTCCGAGCGGAGGTTGGCGGAGTCAACCGCGTCGAGGATGTGCATTGTCGTTCGCTCTCTGCAACCGCCACAGGTCGACTGCGTGTCTGGGGCGCGTCACGCGCCCGTCATGATGAAGAAGGTGTGCTCTGGATCGGCAGACTCCCCTGTGGCAGAGTCGTGCGCAGGCACAAGCGCCTATTGTGCCACAGCGCGGGCACCCGTGTCAGCCTCGCGGCGTGATGGTGATGACGGGGCCGTCGTCGCCGTAGCCGGGCCGACGCCCCGCGGCGGCCCCGGTGCCCGACGCGACCCGCTCGAGATCGGCGAGCGACGTGGCCATGCGGGCCCGCGCCTCCTTCGCGAACTGCCAGAGAGCGCAGGCGAACAGGCCCACGCCCGCCGCGATCGTGACGACGGCGCAGAGGGCGAACAGGGCGGTCGAGAGGTCGAGGGACGAGACCCCGCCGGCGACCTGCGTGAAGGCCGACGCGGACGCGGACTCGGCGGAGCTGTCGACGATGAAGAACCCCAGGCCGAGCTGGCCGAGCCAGGACAGGGCGAGCAGACCCGCGTCGGCCCACGACACGGCCTTCGCCCGCCGGACGCTGCGGCGACCCACCACCACGCCGGTGGCAACCGCCTGCCCGATGAAGAGAAGAGGCACGAGCAGCAACTGGCCGACGAACTGCAGTCCCAACGGCACGCCGAAGAACGCCCGACCCAGCAGCACCCAGAGCGGCAGCACGAAGACGGCCACCCAGAGGAGGCGGTAGAAGATCCGGCGCATCGTCATGCGGTCGAGGCTACGAGGGCTTCGTGAAGAATGGCTGCATGATCGAACTGCGCACTCCCGACGAGATCGAACGAATGCGACCCGCCGGAGCCTTCGTCGCCCGCGTGCTCGAGGCGACCCGTGCGGCCGCGCGACCCGGCGTCGACCTGCTCGACCTCGACGCGCTCGCGCACCGCCTGATCCGCGAGGCGGGTGCCGAGAGCTGCTACGTCGACTACCACCCGTCGTTCGGGGCGAGCCCGTTCGGCAAGGTGATCTGCACGTCGGTCAACGACGCGGCCCTGCACGGCCTGCCGCATCACTACCGCCTGCGCGACGGAGACCTGCTCAGCCTCGACTTCGCCGCCTCGGTCGACGGTTGGGTCGCCGACTCGGCCGTGTCGTTCGTCGTCGGCGAGCAGGCGTCGGCCGAGGACCTCCGCCTGATCGAGACGTGCGAGGTGGCCCTCGACGCCGGCATCGCGGCCTTGAGGCCGGGCGCCAAGCTTGGCGACGTCTCGGCCGCGATCGGACAGGTCGCTCGCGGGGCGGGTTACGGCGTCAACCTGCAGTTCGGCGGCCACGGGGTCGGACGCACCATGCACGGCGACCCCCACGTGCCGAACGACGGGCGTGCGGGCCGCGGGTGGCCGGTCCGACCGGGGCTCGTCGTCGCGATCGAGCCGTGGCTGATGCGCGGCACGGACGCGATCGTGACCGACGCCGACGGCTGGACGCTCCGCAGCGTCGACGGCTCGCGGGCCGCGCACGTCGAGCACACCGTCGCCGCCACCGAGGACGGGCCGCTCGTGCTCACCGCGCGCGGATGACCCGGACGGGCCGTCCCCGGCGGACCCTCCCCGGCGGGTCGGGCCGGGACGCCCGGACCGCGCTGGCTCGGCCCGATCAGTCGAGCAGGTCGGGCCGTACCCGGCGGGTGCGTTCGAGCTGCTGCTCGCGACGCCAGGTCGCGATCGCCGCGTGGTTGCCGCTCAGCAGCACCGGAGGCACGTCGAGCCCTCGCCAGGACGCCGGCTTGGTGTAGCTGGGGTACTCGAGCAGGCCGTCTTCGTGGCTCTCTTCGGTGAGGCTCTCGGGGTTGCCCACGACGCCCGGGACGAGACGACCGATGGCCTCGATCATCGCCGTGACGGCGACCTCGCCACCGTTCAGCACGTAGTCGCCCAGGCTGATCTCGCGCACCGTCGCGCGATTGGCGGCGTGCTCGACGACGCGCTGGTCGATGCCCTCGTACCGGCCGCAGGTGAAGACCAGGTGCGGAGCGAACGCAAGCTCGCGAGCCGTGGCCTGGGTGAAGGGCGTGCCGGCCGGCGACGGGACGATCATGATCGTGTCGTCGGGCGTGGACGTCTCGCCGAAGACGTGGTCGAGCGCCTCGCCCCAGGGCTCGGGCCGCATGACCATGCCGGCGCCGCCACCGTAGGGGGTGTCGTCGACGGTGCGGTGCCGGTCGTGCGTGAAGTCACGCAGGTCGTGCACCTCGACGTCGAGCAGCTTCTGCTGCCGCGCCTTGCCGAGCAGCGAGATGTCGAGCACCCCGAAGAACTCGGGGAAGATCGACACGATGTCGATGCGCACGCGTCAGCGCTCGTCGTCGGGAGCGGACTCGCCGTCCGAGGCCGGTTCGTCGACGCCGTCGGCGACCGACTGGTCGACGTCGTCGGAGGCCGGCTCGTCGTCGGTGTCGGAGACCGGCACGTCGTCGGTGTCGTCGGCCAGCTCTTCGAAGAGCCCCTGCGGCGGGGTCACGACGACCACACCGGCCTCGACGTCGACCTTCGGCACGAGGGCCGAGACGAACGGGACGAGGACTTCGCCCGACGCGGTATCGACCGCGAGCAGGTCTTGGGCCGGCAGGTGGTCGACCCGGGCCACGGTGCCCACGACGACGCCGTCACGCTCGACGCGGAGGCCGACCAACTGGTGGTCGTACCAGGCGTCGTCCTCGTGAGGCAGTTCGTCGGCGTCCTGGTCGACCCAGAGGATCGCCTTGACGAGCGACTCGGCCGCCGTGCGGTCGTCGACCCCGTCGAAGAAGCCCACCGGGTGGCTGTTGTACCAGCGCAGCTCGGTGAGGGTGAGGGTCTTGTCGTGCCAGGCGCTGTCGGCGGGTACCTGGAGGCGGAACACGGCACCCGGCACGAAGCGTTGCTCGGGGGTGTCGGTGAAGAGTTCGAGCTTGAGGGCGCCCTTGAGGCCGTGGGCCTTGGTGAGGCGCCCCACCCGGAGTTCGGTCTTGCGGTCGGACGGCACGGTTCTAGAGATCGCCGTCGACGACGTCGACCCGGACCCGCTTGCCGTCGGCCAGCGCGGTGATCAGGGTCCGGAGGGCCTTGGCGGTGCGACCGGCACGGCCGATGACGCGACCGAGGTCGTCCGCGTGGACGTGCACCTCGAGGACGTCGCCTCGTGGGGAGTTCTTCTCCACGACCTGCACCTCGTCCGGGTGATCGACGATCCCCCGGACGAGGTGTTCGAGTGCAGGTGCGAGCACCGACTACGCCTCGGTGGTCTCGGCGTCGTCGCTGGACTCGGCCGGAGCCTCGGCCTTGGCCGCGGGCTTCTCGGTCTTGGGCACGAGGACCGGCTTCTTCTTCTCGTCGGCGACGAAGGCCTCTTTCGGAGCCTTGGTCTTGACGGTGCTGACGGCGTCGGCGTCGCCCTTGAACTTGCCCCAGTCGCCCGTGAGCTTCAGCAGCGCGGCGACCTGCTCGGTCGGCTGAGCGCCGACGCCGAGCCAGTACTGCGCACGCTCGGACTCGACCTCGATGAACGAGGGCTCCTCGGTGGGGTGGTACTTGCCGATCTCTTCGATGACGCGACCGTCGCGCTTGGTGCGCGAGTCGGCGACGACGATGCGGTAGTAGGGGGCGCGGATCTTGCCCATGCGCTTGAGACGGATCTTGACAGCCACAATTCTCCTGTGTGATGTGATGTGGGCGAGTTGCCAGCCGTGAGCGTGGGGGCACACTCGGCTCGAAAGCTCTGATGGGAGTCGAACGTCGTCTGATTAGAGGGTCGGACGACAGAAGACTCGACCTCCCATTGTTGCAGACGAAAGGCCATCTGCACGAATTGCGTCCCGTCGTGTCCGGCACCGCGCCTCCTCGGCGTCACCGGACGTCACGGGCGGCGCAGGCCGGCCCTCCGGACGGCCCCGACCCGCACCCGACTGGCAGGATGGAACCGCCCTGACGCCCACGGGAAGGCCACGCGGATGCGCATCGATTTCACGACCTCAGAGCGGTCGACCCTCGGCGTCGAGTGGGAGCTCGCCCTCGTCGACCACGAGTCGGGAGAACTGGCGCCGCACGCCCCGGCGATCCTCGCCGACCTGGCCCACGTCAACGACGGCGGTCCGGAACGGTTGACCACCGAACTGCTCACCAACACGGTCGAGGTCGTCACGGGCGTGCACCGCCGGGTCGCCGACGCCGTCGACGACCTCCGGGGCACGATCGACCTGGTCCGGGGCCCGGCCTCCGTGCTCGGCGCCGACCTCATGTGCGCCGGGACGCATCCCTACAGCCGCTACGCCGACCAGGAGGTGACGCCCGACAAGGAGCGTTACGCCACCCTGATCGACCGGACGCGGTGGTGGGGCCGCCAGATGATGATCTGGGGCGTCCACGTCCACGTCGGCATCGACGACCAGGACAAGGTGCTGCCCATCCTCAACGGCATGCTCACCTACCTGCCGCACTTCCAGGCGCTGACGGCGTCGAGCCCGTTCTGGGTCGGCGAGGAGACCGGGTACGCCTCGAACCGCGCCCTGATGTTCCAGCAGCTCCCGACGGCGGGCTTGCCGCCCCAGTTCGCGACCTGGTCCGAGTACGAGGCCATGGTCGCCGACATGACCCACACCGGCGTGATCGACGACCACAGCGAGTTGCGCTGGGACCTCCGCCCCTCACCGAAGTGGGGCACCCTCGAGACGCGCGTCTTCGACGGCATCGCGACGACCGACGAGCTCGCCGCCGTGACGGCACTGGTGCAGTGCCTCGTCGACGACATGTCCGAGCGGCTCGACCGCGGCGAGACCCTGACGAGCATGCAGCCGTGGTTCGTCCGCGAGAACAAGTGGCGCGCCGCCCGCTACGGCATGGACGCCATCGTGATCCAGAACGCGGCCGGCGACGAACGACTGGTGACGGACGACCTGCGCGAACTCGTGACGTCGCTCGAGCCGGCGGCCGAACGCCTCGGCTGCCTCGACGAACTGCACTCGCTCGCGACGATCACCGACCGCGGGGCCAGCTACCAGCGCCAGCTCACCGTCGCCGCCGCGCACGGGGGCGACCTGCGCCCCGTCGTGGCGTCGCTGGTCCGCGAGTTCGACGAAGGGCTGTCCGCAGCCGAGTGACCAGCCGCCTGCGGTGCGGCGGGCACACGACGACGCCCGCCCCGCAGCAGGCGGGGCGGGCGTCGAGGGCCGTCAGGAGGCGCGGGTCGGCTCAGCCGCGTCCGAGCATCTTCTGCAGCGACGCGAGTTCTTCGGGCGAGGGCGCCGCGCCACCCGCGGCGGCCCCGCCGCCGCCGAGCCCGAAGCCCGAGCCGCCCGGAGCCGAGGACGCCGACCTGGCACCCGTGGTGAGGGCGGCGTTCTGTGCGGCACGCTTGGCCGGGTTGCCGGCCTTGGAGCCCTTCTTCTTGGGCTGCGCCTTCTTGCCGGCGTACGAGGCCCCGGGGATCGGCCCCATGCCGGGCACCTGGGGCACGCCGCCCTTGGCGACGGTCTTCATCATCTTCGACGCCTGCTCGAAGCGCTGGACGAGCTGGTTGACGTCGGTGACCGTCATGCCCGAACCGCGGGCGATGCGGAGGCGACGCGAGCCGTTGAGCAGCTTGGGCATCGCTCGCTCTTGCTTGGTCATCGACTGGATGATCGCCTCGGTGCGGACGATCTCGCGTTCGTCGAAGTTCTCGAGTTGCTCGCGCATGCCCTTGGCACCCGGCAGCATCCCGAGCATGCCCTTGATCGAACCCATCTTGCGCAGCTGCTGCATCTGCGTGAGGAAGTCGTCGAGCGTGAAGGAGTCGGTCGCGATCTTCTGCGCGACCGCCATCGCCTCTTCTTCGTCGAAGGCCTGCTGGGCCTGCTCGATGAGCGAGAGGATGTCGCCGAGGTCGAGGATGCGGCTCGCCATGCGGTCGGGGTGGAACGGCTCGAAGTCGTCGAGCGACTCGCCCGTCGAGGCGAACATGATGGGGCGGCCGGTGACCGAGGCCACGCTGAGTGCGGCACCACCGCGGGCGTCTCCGTCGAGCTTGGAGAGCACGACGCCGGTGAAGTCCACCCCGTCTTGGAAGGCCTTGGCGGTCGCGACGGCGTCCTGACCGATCATCGCGTCGATGACGAAGAGCACCTCGTCGGGATCGACCGCCTTGCGGATGTTCGCGGCCTGCTTCATGAGCTCGGCGTCGACGCCGAGACGGCCGGCCGTGTCGACGATGACCGTGTCGTACTGCTTGTCGCGGGCGTACTTGATGGCCTGCTTCGCGACCTTGACGGGGTCGCCGACGCCGTTGCCCGGCTCGGGCGCGAAGACGTGGGCGCCGGCCTGCTCACCGACGACCTGCAGCTGCGTCACCGCGTTGGGGCGCTGGAGGTCGGCCGCCACGAGCATGGGCGTGTGGCCGTCCTTCGCGAGCCACTTGGCCAGCTTGCCCGCGAGGGTCGTCTTGCCGGCACCCTGGAGGCCCGCGAGCATGATCACGGTCGGCGGGTTCTTCGCGAACTCGAGCCGGCGCTGCTGACCACCGAGGATCTGCACCAGTTCTTCGTTCACGATCTGGACGACCTGCTGCGCCGGGTTCAGCGCCTTGCTGACCTCGTCGCCGAGGGCGCGGTCGCGGACCGTGTTCGTGAAGGCCTTGACGACGTCGAACGCGACGTCGGCGTCGAGCAGGGCACGACGGATCTCACGCACGGTGCCGTCGACGTCGGCGGGGCTCAGCTTGCCCTTGTTGCGGAGGTTCTTGAACGTTTCCGCGAGGCGGTCGGAGAGGGTTCCAAAAGTGGCCATGGTGCGCCCATCTTAACCGACCGTCGGCCTCCTGTGCTGCGTGGCCGCGCCTCCTTGGCCCACCGTTGTTGTACCGAGTGCATCAATGGGCTTAGCCTCGGGGTGTGACCACGACGCGACGCACGGGCCTCACGGGCCCGCCACTCGACTACGACGAGGGCCTGCGCCTGCAGCGCGAGCTGCACGCCGACGTCGTGGCCGGCCGACTGGACTCGGCCCTCGTCCTCTGCCAGCACCCGTCGGTGTACACGGCGGGCACGAGGACGCAGCCCGCCGACCTGCCGCGCGACGGCTCCCCCGTGACCCGGGTGGACCGCGGCGGACGCATCACGTGGCACGGCCCCGGCCAGCTCGTGGCGTACCCGATCGTCCGCCTGCCCGAACCGCTGGACGTCGTCGCCCACGTCCGGGCGCTCGAGGCGTGCCTGATCGCCGTGTGCTCGGGCGTCGGGGTGTCGGCCGTCCGCGTCGAGGGGCGCAGCGGCGCCTGGGTGCGCGGACCGCTCGGCGACGAGAAGGTCGCGGCGGTCGGTGTGCGGGTCGCCGAGGGAGTGACGATGCACGGCGTCGCCCTCAACTGCGACGCCGACCTGTCGCCGTACGCCGGGATCGTGCCCTGCGGCATCACCGACGCCGGCGTGACCAGCCTGACCCGCGCCTCCGGGAGGCGCGTGGCCGTCACCGACGTCGCGGACGCCCTCGAGACCTCCCTGACCGCCTACCTGACCAGCCTCGAGACCGTCGGCCGCGTGCCGGCCCGACCCGACCCCGTGGGCGCCCACCGATGACGACGACCGCCCCCGAGGGACGACGCCTGCTGCGCGTCGAGGCCCGCAACGCCGAGACCCCGATCGAGAAGAAGCCGACCTGGATCAGGACGACCGCGAGGCAGGGCCCCGAGTACCGCGCCCTGACCGAGCTCGTGGTCGACAAGAAGCTGCACACGGTCTGCCAGGAGGCCGGCTGCCCGAACATCTTCGAGTGCTGGGAGGACCGCGAGGCCACGTTCCTGATCGGCGGCTCGCAGTGCACGCGGCGCTGCGACTTCTGTCAGATCGACACGGGCAGGCCGAGCCCGATCGACCGCCGCGAGCCCCTCTCGGTCGCGGAGTCGGTGCGCGAGATGGGGCTGCGCTACGCGACCGTCACGGGCGTCGCGCGCGACGACCTGGACGACGGAGGCGCGTGGCTCTACGCCGAGACCATCCGTCGCATCCACGAGCTGAACCCGGGCACGGGCGTCGAGATCCTCGTCCCCGACTTCAACGGTCGCCCCGAACTGCTCGCGCAGGTCTTCGACGCCCGTCCCGAGGTCTTCGCCCACAACGTCGAGACCGTGCCGCGAATCTTCAAGCGCATCCGCCCCGCGTTCACCTTCGAGCGGTCGCTCGACGTCATCCGGCAGGGGCACGACGCCGGCCTGGTCACCAAGTCGAACCTCATCCTCGGCATGGGCGAGGAACGCGACGAGGTGATCGACGCCCTCGAGCGCCTGAGGGAGGCGCACACCGACGTCATCACGCTGACCCAGTACCTGCGTCCCAGCCCGCGACACCTGCCGGTGGCGCGATGGGTGCACCCGGACGAGTTCGTCGACTTCCGAGAGATCGCGGAGGACATGGGGTTCAGCGGCGTGCTGGCCGGGCCGCTCGTGCGCTCGTCGTACCGGGCGGGCCGCCTCTGGGCGAGGGCGACCGAGGCGCGGGGCGAGGTCGTGCCCGAGGCGCTGCGACACCTGCTCGAGGCCGGGGCCGGGCGCCAGGCCGTGTGACCCGTGCCCGCCGGGGCGCGCTACGCGATGAGGTTCTGGACGAACACGTGCGGCGTGAAGCCCGTGAGGTCGCCGATGCCCTCGCCTTGCCCGACCAGCTTGATCGGGATGCCCGTCTGTTCTTGCACCGCGAGGACGAAGCCGCCGCGAGCCGAACCGTCGAGCTTCGTCAGCACGAGGCCCGTGACCCCGGCGTGCTCGATGAAGGCCTGCGCCTGGGCGAGGCCGTTCTGACCCGTCGTCGCGTCGAGCACGAGCAGCACCTCGGCGATCTCGGTCTGCTTCTCGACGACGCGCTTGATCTTGCCGAGCTCGTCCATCAGGCCCGACTTCGTCTGCAGGCGCCCGGCGGTGTCGATCAGGACGATCTCGATGCCCTCGCGCATGGCGAGCTCGACCGTCTGGAACGCCACGGACGCGGGGTCCTGCCCCTGTTGCTGCGGGCGGACGATGCGCGCTCCCGCCCGATCGGCCCAGGTCGCGACCTGCTCGACGGCCGCGGCCCGGAACGTGTCGGCCGCGCCCACGACGACCGAGCGGTCGTAGTTGCGGAGGAACTTGGCGAACTTGCCGATGGTGGTCGTCTTGCCGACGCCGTTGACGCCGACCATGAGCACGACGGCGGGTCGCGCGCTGAGCTTGAGGGTCGAGTCGAGCTTGGAGAGGCGCTCTTCGAGGGTCTCGCGCAGCATGCGCTTGAGGTCGGCGGGGTCGGTGGTCGAGTAGCGCTGCACCTTCGCCTGCAGGTCGTCGATGATCTGCTCGGTCACGTCCGGGCCGAAGTCGGCGCCGATCAGGGCGGCCTCGAGGTCGTCCCACGTGGTCTCGTCGATCGTCTTCTTGGCGAACATGCCACGGAGGGCACCGGAGAGGGACCAGGGAGAAGCCATGCGGGCCAGCATATTCGGCCCCGGGCGAGACCGCGGACGTGCAGAGGCTGTAAGCTCGCCAGGTTGAAGGGGAGTACTCCCACGCGGTGGCGTCGTCAATACGGAAGAGACCGATCTCGACCCGGTGCACCGGTTCGCAGCCGTCCTGATCAGGACGCGTCGCGAGTGGAGGAGACCTTTGGTACCCGCTGCGTACTGGAGGTACACACATGGACGTCCACTTCTTGACCTGGGCGATCACCATCGCCGGCATCATCGGCCTGCTGTTCTTCGACTTCTTCAGTCACGTGCGCACGCCGCACGAGCCGACCATCCGCGAATCGGCGATCTGGTCGGGCGTGTACATCGGCATCGCCGTCCTGTTCGGCGTCGGGGTCGGCGTCTTCTCGAACTGGACCTTCGGTGGCGAGTACTTCGCCGGCTACATCACCGAGAAGGCCCTCTCGGTCGACAACCTGTTCGTCTTCCTGATCATCATGACGAGCTTCGCGGTGCCCCGCATCTACCAGCAGAAGGTGCTGCTCGTCGGCATCGCCATCGCCCTGCTGTCGCGTGGTCTGTTCATCGCGGCGGGCGTCGTCATCATCGAGAACTTCTCGTGGGTCTTCTACCTCTTCGGCATCCTGCTCTTCTGGCTCGCCTACAGCCAGGTCAAGGGCGGCCACGGCGACGACGAGAAGGACGAGGCGGACAGCAAGCTCATCCGCGCCCTGCGCCGCGTCATCCCCACCTCGCAGGACTACGACGGCCAGAAGCTGACCACCAAGGTCGACGGCAAGCGCCTCTTCACCCCGCTCTTCCTCGTGATGGTCGCGATCGGCCTGACCGACGTGCTCTTCGCGCTCGACTCGATCCCGGCCATCTTCGGCCTCACGCAAGAGGCCTACATCGTCTTCACGGCGAACGCGTTCTCGCTGCTCGGCTTGCGCCAGCTGTACTTCCTCATCTCGGGCCTGCTCGAGCGCCTCGTCTACCTCGCCCAGGGCCTCGCGGTCATCCTCGCCTTCATCGGCGTCAAGCTGCTGTTCCACGCCCTTCACGTCAACGAGGTGCCGTTCATCAACGGCGGCGAGCCGATCACCTGGATCCCCGAGATCCCGATCTGGTTCTCCCTCGGCTTCATCGTGCTGACGATCGCCGTCGCGACCGTCGCCAGCCTCGCGAAGACCCGTCGGGACGCCCGGACGAAAGCCGGCGTCACGGCGAACACCGACGACGACCACTGATCCCCCGACGGGCGGCCCCCACCGGGGCCGCCCGTCGCCACTCCCCCGCGGCACCCCCGCGGCCGCACCACGGAACGGAACACCCCGATGCGCCTCGAACTCATCCGCCACGGTCAGACCGACTGGAACCTCGCCGACAAGCTCCAGGGCTCCTCGGACATCCCCCTGAACGACACGGGCCGCGGCCAGGCCCTCGAGGCGGCTCGCCTGCTGGCCGGCGTCGAGTGGAGCGCCATCGTGTCGTCGCCGCTCGGGCGTGCCCGCGAGACCGCGGAGATCATCGCCGCCGAACTGGGCATTGAGCTGGGTGACGCCTACGACGAACTCATCGAGCGCGACTACGCGTCGCACGAGGGCCGCACCCCCGAGTCGCCGATCCCCGACCAGCCGAACGCGGACTACCCCGACATCGAACCGCGCGAGTCGGTCGCGGCCCGCGGCCTCGGCGCCCTCGAGATGATCCGCGACACGCGGCTGCCACTCGACGGTGACGACGCCCACATCGTCGTCGTCTGCCACGGCACGATCATCCGGTTCACCCTCGCCGAGATCCTCGGTCGCGAGGTGCCGCACATCGAGAACGCCGCGGCGAACACGGTCGAGTGGGACGGCACCGCCTGGCACGTGCTGAGCATCAACGGCGGGGTCGTCGACACGCCGATCGACTGACACCCCGGTGCCCCACGGGGCGCGACGAGAACGCAGGAGGCGCGGCCACGCAGGTCGCGCCTCCTGCGTTTCACGTCGCGGCGGAACTCAGGAGGCGTCGGCGATGTCGCGCTCGGCCGTGCCGCCCGCGGCGGTGCCGCGCTCGGCGACGACGCGCTGGCCGACGACGGCACTGACCCCGTCCTGACGCATCGAGACGCCGTAGAGCGCGTCGGCGATCTCCATCGTGCGCTTCTGGTGCGTGATGACGATCAGTTGGCTCGACTCGCGGAGGTCCTCGAAGATCGTCAACAACCGGCCGAGGTTGGCGTCGTCCAGGGCCGCCTCGACCTCGTCCATGATGTAGAACGGGCTCGGCCGGGCCTTGAAGATCGCGATCAGCAACGCCACGGCGGCCAACGACCGCTCGCCCCCGGACAGCAGCGAGAGCCGCTCGATCTTCTTGCCGGCGGGCTTCACCGTCACCTCGATCCCGGTCGCCAGCAGGTCGTCGGGGTCGGTCAGGTGGAGCGAACCGCTGCCCCCCGGGAAGAGGATCGGGAAGACCCGGTCGAAGGCGGCCTGGGTGTCGGCGAACGCGCTCGCGAAGATGGTCTGCATCTTGTCGTCGATCTCGTCGATGATAGTCAGCAGGTCCGCGCGGGTGCCGGTCAGGTCGGAGAGCTGCTCGGTCAGGAAGAGATGGCGCTGCTCGAGCGCCGCGAACTCCTCGAGGGCCAGGGGGTTCACCCGGCCGAGCCGGGCCAGCTTCTTCTCGGCCACGGCGAGCCGGCGCTGCTGCGTCGCCCGGTCGAAGGGCACGCCCCGAGGAGGCGCGGTGGCGGCCCCGGCGAGGGTCGCGTCGTCGAGGTCGGCGGCACCGTCGGCTCCCCGGGCGGCACGGCCAGCGCCCTCCCCCGCGGCGTCGTCCTCCCCCGCGGCGTCGTCCTCGCCCGCGGCGTCGACGTCGACCAGGTCGACCTCGTCGTCCACGGACGGGCGGGTCGCGACCTCGTCGTCGCTCGGCACGAGGACGTGCGGGCCGTACTCGGCGACGAGGACGTCCTCGACGAGGCCGAGCTCGGAGCCGGCCCGTTCGAGCAGCCCGGACAGGTGAAGCGTCTTCTCGTAGATCTCCATCTCGAGGCCGTGCACGCTCTCGGTCACGGTGGCGAGCCGGTCGCGCAGCTCGCGCTCGGCTCCGCGGAGCGCCTGCAGCTCGGTGTTCTGCTCGGTCCGGGCCGCCTCGGCCTCCGCCAGGACCGCGCGCGCCTCGGCCACCGACCGGGCCGCGGCGTGCAGGGTCGGCGGCAGGGCCTCGAGCACCGACGACGTGGCGGCCATCTGGCGATGCCGCACCACCGTCTGACGGGCCTGGAGTTCGGCGGCCGCCCGCTGCTCGTCGAGTTGTCGCTGCAGGGCCTCGGCCCGGGCGATCTCGGCCCGGACCCGTTCGCGGACGGTCTCGAGGGCGATGCGGCGCTCGGTCTCGACGGCGCGCGCCGTCTCGACCTCGGCCAGCAGGCCGTCCCGCGCCGACGCGTCGAGCATCGGACGCGGGCGGGCGGCGTGTTCGTCGTGGGCGGCCGCGGCGGCGTCGACGGCGCGGCTCGCGGCGTCGACGGCCTCGACCGACGCGTCGAGCGCGACCGAGAGCCGATCGACCTCGGCCTCGGCGGCCTCGACCCGGGCACGCAGACGACCGAGCTGCTGCCCGTGGGAGGTGACCCGCGCCTCCTCGTCCCGGGCGGCGGCCGCTGCCTCTTTCGCGCGGGTGCGCGTCGTGGCGAGCCGTTCCCGGAGCTCGGCGAGCCCGGGAGCGAGCCGCTCGATCTCGGTGGCCACGCCGGTGAGCCGCTCGGCGGCCGCATCACGCTCGGCGACGAGCTCGAGACGCGACCGCTCGACGCCCGACCCGCCGCGCAGCACGTAGTCGGTCAGCACCTCGCCGGCCCGCGTGATGACGGTCACGGGGACCGGGTGGCCCGCGAGTGCCCGCCAGGCCGAGCGAGCGACCGCGAGGTCGTCGGCCACGACGGTGGCGGCCAGCAGTCCGAGCACCCCGGGAGGCGCGGTGACGACGGCCGTGGCGGCGACGGTCCCGGCCGGGAGGTCGACGTCGAGCGTCGACCGGAGCCGCTCGGGCTCGGCCACGACGACCTCGACCCGACCGAGCTCGGCCTCGGTGGCGTGCGCGACCGCGTCGACGGCGGCCTCGACGTCGTCGGCCAGCACCGAGTCGACCACGCTGCCGAGCGCCGCCGCGACGGCGGCCTCGTAGCCGGGACTCACCTGCACGTGCTCGGCCACCAGGCCGCGGATGCCCGGTCGGGCCGCGGCGACCAGGGCGGCCGTGGCGTCGTTCTGGTCGAGGGCCAGCGAGAGCGCACTGCGGCGGGCCGCGAGGGCGTCGCGCTCACGCTCGGCCTCGTGCAGGCGGTCGCGCCGCTCGTCGATGCTCGCCGTGAGGGTCGACAGCTGTTCTTCGGCCTCGGCCTGGACGGCGGCGTGGTCGACGCCGTCGGCGTCGGCCCGCGGGGACCGCTGTTCGAGCTCGGCGTACTCGGCCCGCCCGGCGTCGCGACGCGCCTCGGCGGCCTCGAGTGCCGCGCGCTGCCGCAGCTGCTCGCCCCGGACGGCGGCGAGCCCCGACCGTGCCGCCTCGAGGGCACCGCGCAGGCGGGTGGCCTCGAGGTCGTGCTGCGAGACGAGGACGCTCTGGGCCTGGATCTCGACGTCGAGGGCGTCGAGGGACGCCCGGGCCGTGGCCAGGTCGGCCCCCGACTCCCCCACCGCCGCCTCGGCCTGCGAGACGTCGCCGCGCAGGCGCTCGGCCTCGTCGCGGGCGTCGGCGACCATGCCCGAGCTGACGGTGGTCGCCACAGCGGGTCGGTCCCCCTGCTGGGCGAGCAGCTGGAGTCGCTGCTGCGCGAGGCTCGACAGGCTGCGCAGGCGCTCGTGGACCGACTCGAGTCCGAAGACCACCCGGCGGGCCTCGTCGACGGCGTCGCCGACCATGGCCTGCTCGAGGCGATGCTCGCGCTGCTTGTTCTCGTCCAGGCGGCCCTGCAGGACGAGGCGCTCGCTCTTGCGCTCGGCCTCGCTGCTCGACCGGGCCGTGAGCGACTCGCGGAGGGCGACGACCTCGTCGGCCAGCAGACGGGCGCGGGCGTCGCGGACGACCGCCGCGATGGTCTGCGCCTCACGGGCGATCTCGGCCTGGCGCCCGAGCGGCTTGAGCTGACGACGGATCTCGCCCGCGAGGTCGCTGAGGCGCGTGAGGTTCGTCTGCATGGCCTCGAGCTTGCGGAGGGTCTTCTCCTTGCGACGACGGTGCTTGAGGATGCCGGCGGCCTCCTCGACGAAGCCCCGGCGGTCCTCGGGAGTGGCGCGCAACACGGCGTCGAGCTGCCCCTGCCCCACGATGACGTGCATCTCGCGGCCGAGGCCGGAGTCGCTGAGGAGCTCTTGCACGTCGAGCAGCCGACAGCCCTCGCCGTTGATGGCGTACTCGCTGCCCCCGTTGCGGAAGAGCGTCCGACTGATCGTCACCTCGGTGTAGTCGATGGGCAGGGCCCCGTCGGAGTTGTCGATCGTCAGCACGACCTGCGCCCGACCGAGCGGACCGCGGGTCGACGTGCCGGCGAAGATGACGTCCTCCATCTTGCCGCCGCGCAGGTTCTTCGCCCCCTGCTCGCCCATCACCCAGGCGAGGGCGTCGACGACGTTGCTCTTGCCCGAACCGTTCGGGCCGACGACGCAGGTGACCCCCGGCTCGAAGGCGAACGTGGTCGCGGAGGCGAACGACTTGAAGCCCTTGAGCGTGAGGCTCTTCAGGTACATGCGCCGCGCCTCCTCGGGACTCGTGACGGGTGGTGACCCGCGCTCCAGGATAGGGGCGGAGGCCCCGCGGACCGGGGAGGCGGACGCCCTCGGCCGTCGGGGTTCAGCGCGTGCGCACCCGCTGACAGCGGGGGCAGAAGTGGCTCGACCGGTTCATGAAGGCCTCGCGCACGATGAGCGTGCCGCACCGAGGGCACGGACGCCCCTGCTGCCCGTACGCCGCGAGGCTGTGGCTGAAGTAGCCCGACTGGCCGTTGACGTTGACGTACTGGGCGTCGAAGCTCGTGCCCCCCTCGCCGAGGGCCTTGAGCAGCACGACCCGCACCTCGGCCAGCAGCACCCGCGCCCGAGCCCTCGACAACGACTCGGTGGGCTGTTCGGGGTGCACCCGCGCGGCCCAGAGGCTCTCGTCGGCGTAGATGTTGCCCACCCCGCTCAGCAGACCCTGGTCGAGGAGCGCCCGCTTCACCGCCGTGCGGCGGTCCAGCAGACGGGTGATCACCCGCGCTTCGTCGAAGGCGGGGTCGAGCGGGTCGCGCGCGATGTGCGAGACCTGCTGCGGGACGCGGCGCACCCAGGCGGCCGGGTCGGCGTCGGTGCCGACGGCCGTGGTGGCGGTCGTGGTGCCGGGTGTGGCCTCCCCCGCGGCCAGGACGTCGGAACCGAGGAGGCGCGGGCCGCGAACCCCGCCGCGCGCCCGTCCAGGGTGGGCACCGTCTCGTCGAGGGCCATCGAGCCGAAGATGCGCTGGTCGACGAAGGCGAGCCGCACGGGGCCGAGCGACGGGCTCTCGACGTCGAGCCGGATGCGCATCAGGCGGTCGGGCTCGGCATCCCGGCTGCGGAGCAAGACCTGCCCGCTCATGCCGAGATGCGCGACCAGGGCCAGGGGCTGCTCGTGCCGCTCGACCGGTTCGAAGGGGAACCAGAGGAACTTGCCCCGGCGGACGGCCGAATCGATCGTGCCGCCGACGAGACGGTCGACGAAGTCGTCGCTCGGACCACGGTGTCGCTTGAGCGACCGCTGGTCGAGCACCTCGACGGCCGTCACCACGGCGCCGGACACCACCGGGTGCAGACCGGCACGGACGACCTCGACCTCGGGCAGTTCGGGCACGGTCAGTCGACGGAGGCGGCGGCCCGACGGGCGGCGGCGACGCCGGCAGCCGACGCGTTGAGGGACGTCCACGCCCCGAGGGCGGCGGCCATCTCGGCCTGCTTCTTGCTGCTGCCGGACCCCTCGGCGACTCCCTGGTCGTCGCCCAGGGCGACGACGGCGTGGAACCGTTTGTCGTGGTCGGGCCCACTGTCGGTCACCGAGTACGAGGGCATGCCCCTGCCGAGGGTCGCTGCTAGTTCTTGCAGGCTGGTCTTGGGGTCCATCGCGGCGCCGAAGCGATCCGGGTCGACCAGCAGAGGAGCCACGAGACGCAGCACGAGCGCCGTGGCGGCTTCACCGCCGGCCTCGAGGTAGGTCGCCCCGATGATGGCCTCGACCGTGTCGGCCAGGATCGAGTGCTTGTCGCGACCACCGGTCAGCTCTTCGCCGCGACCGAGGCGCAGGTGCGGGCCGAGGCCGATGATCCGCGCCACCTCGGCCAGGGCGACGGTGCTGACCAGGCTGGCCCGACGCTTGGCGAGGTCGCCCTCGTCGAGGTCGGGGTTCTCGGTGAAGAGCATGACCGTGACGGCCTGGCCCAGGATCGAGTCGCCGAGGAACTCGAGGCGCTCGTTGTTGCCCACGCCGCCGTGCTCGTACGAGTACGACCGGTGGGTCAGCGCCTGGTCGATCAGGTCGTCACTGAGCTCGATCTGCAGTCGGGACAAGAGAACAGCCCGGTCGGCACCAGGGCTCGACTCGGGCTGACTCATGCGCTCACCGCGAGGGTGGACGGGTTCACGTCGGTGATCAGACGTCGGCGACCTTGCGGCCCTTGTACTCCATGTACAGGGCGGTGCCGGCGCTGTCCTCGACGACCTTGGCACGGTGCGGGAGGCTGTAGGTGACCTTGCCGTTCTCGATCGTCTTGACGAGCTGGACCGGCGTGGCCTTCCACTGCGAACGACGAGCGTGCGTGTTGGAGCGTGACTGCTTGCGCTTCGGGACGGCCATGGGTTTCTCTTCTCTCTGTCGGCACCCTCGCGGGTGCCTGGGTCTGACGATGGTGGGTGACGCGGTGGTGTTCAGTGCTGCTCGTCGGCCGGGCGCTGGTCGTCGTGACCGGTGCCCTGTGACGTGCCGTCGGCGGGTGCCGATTCAGCCTGGAACCCTGCCAGTGCCGACCAGCGGGGGTCGGCGATCTCGCGGGGCTGGTAGTCGGGGATGTCGTCCACGCGCTCGCCCGTTTCGGGGTCGAGGCCCGGACAATCCGGCCGACAGACCGGCTGGAAGGGCAGTGACAGAACCACTGCGTCTCTGACCACGGGTTCAAGATCCACGTGATCGTCTTGAACCTGATAGTCAAAAGCTTCGTCGACATCGTACGCGAAAAGCTCGGCGAAATCGACTTCGACGGGCTCGGAGATGTCACGGAGGCACCGGCTGCACTCGCCGACCGCCGTGCCCGACACGTGTGCGGACACCAGGATGCCGTCGTGCAGCCCCTCGAGCTTGACGTCGATCGCGATCTCGGCACCCTTCGGCACCGAGATCTGGCCCTCGCCGAGTTTCTCGGGCACGACGACGTCGAGCTCGTGCTCGCGCATCTCGCCCGGACGGTGCACGAGGTCGAACACCGGGACGGTGTAGGGGGTCTGGGTGAAATGAGGCACGAACGAAGAGTTTACGCCGTCGAGCCGGACGCCGCCTCCGTACCCCCGACGAGTGATCGCGGCGCGATCGTGGCGGTGAGACGCTGCCCCACGGATGACGAGGCTCGGAGCCCGGCGATGACCCGACGCGCGTCCGCCTGCACCTGTCGGGCGGCCGGTTCGGCTCCGAAGCGCTCGGCCTGCAGGGCGTCCAGCAGCGCGACGGACGCGGCCCGCGCCTCCTGGGCCGTGGCCGTCCGGCCGGCGGACGGTGCCGGTGAGGCCGTCGCCGCGGCACCGTCGCCGAGAGCCGCGAGTCGCTGCGCCAGCAGGTCGGCGACGGCCGGAGGGGTCATCGCGGCCGTCACCGGGACGCCGAGGTCCCGAGCGGTGTCGACCACCTCGTGCCAGGCGTGCAGGGCCAGGTCGGGAGGCGACGCCGACAGGCGGCGGCGACGGCGACCGGCCCGCAGCCCCGAGGGGACGACGAGGGCCGCCAGCGCGAGCGCCGCGAGCACCGACAGGGCGATCGTCGGCACGGGACCGCCGCCGGCTCCCTGGCCGGAGGCGGTGGACGTCGGCGTGGCACTCGCGCCCGGGGCCGCGCTCGTCGGGGCGGCCGACGCCGAGGGTGCCGTGCTCGCGTCGGGCGCGGTGCTGGCATCGTCGCTCGGGACGTCGCTCGGTTCGACGCCGGTCTGCTGCAGGTACTGCTGCGGTGCGCCGAGGCCGACGGTCGGCTCGAAGGGGACCCACCCGAGTCCGGCGAAGTACAGCTCGGGCCAGGTGTGCAGGTCGTCGCTGCTGACCCGGAACGCGGCGTCGTCGCCGACGCCCTGCAGGTCGCCCGGCAGGAAGCCCACGGCCACCCGCGACGGGATGCCCAGCGTCCGCGCCATGACGGCCATCGCCGAGGCGAAGTGCACGCAGTACCCGCTGCGGACCTGCAGGAACGTCTCGATCGCGTCGAGGCCGCTGCCGTCGTAGCCGCGCTCGACCGGGGTGTCCTCCGAGTAGGTGAAGTCGCCGTCGCGGAAGAAGTCCTGCAGCTCGACGGCCGCGTCGAAGGGGTTCGCGGAACCGGCCGTCACCTGCGCCGCGAGGTCGGTGACGGACTGCGGCACCTCGTCCACCGAGAGATAGGGCGCCATGTCGGGCCCCGTGTCGTCGAGCGAGGCGACGACCTGCTCGGGGCTGGGATCGACGGGCCGGCTCGTCACCTCGTACTCGAGGCCCTGCGTGCCCTCGGAATCGCTGCGGACGGTGACGCCGCTCTCGTCGACGAACCGCCACCCGTCGTCCAGGCCCTCGATGGTCGCGGGCGGCACCGGCACGGGCAGGTACGGGCTGCGGAGCGCCCCGATCGTGACGTCGGTCGTGACGTCGCGTCGAGCGGTGCCGGGGTCGATTCCGGGAGCGTCGGGCAGCGCGTCGAGCGTGTTGAGCGGGTCGAGCGGCACGTCGGCGGGGCTCCAGGTGCGGCCCGAGAAGTCGACGAGGTCGACGAGCTTGAGGTAGTTGCCCTGCGGGTCGTCGGTCCGGTACGACAGGACGGTGACCGGGGCCCCCCGCCGGAGGTCGTCGCCGAGGTCGATGATCGGGTTGACGCCGGTCGCGAGTCCGGTCCCGGTGCCCGAACCGGTCAACGGCGCCACGCCCGTGAGCGGGACGACGGCCGTCAGCAACCCCGCCACGGCGACGGACGCGGCGGCTCCGACGAGGCCGGCGCGCGAGGGCCGTCGGCCGGTGGACACCATCAGCAGCACCAGGAAGGCCAGCACGGTGGCCACCACCCAGGGCCAGCTCGTGACGACGCCCGGGACGAAGGTCGGCACCGCCAGCACGAGGGCGGGGAAGACCCCGGTCACGACCGGCAGCTGCCCGACCGACGACAGCAGGTCGGTGACGACGGCGACGACGAGCACCGAGAGGGCGACCGTGACCAGCAGGCCGTCGTTGACCTCGACGGGGGCCGAGCCCTCGACGATCGCCGCGTTCGCCTGCGCGGACAGCTCGGGGAGGCGCGCGAAGGTGGACCCCGTCGGCACGACGCCCAGCAGGGCCGTGCCGCCCGAGGCGAACGCCGTCGTGACGAGGGCGCCCAGCACCGCCCCACCGACGACGCCCAGCCAGGAGGCGCCCCCCAGCGCCCGCACGACGAGGGAACCGCCCAGCACGACGGCGGCCACCACGGCCCCGGCCACCCACCAGCCGATCCCGACGAAGACGGGGTGCAGGCTCGCGAGCGACAGGACGAGCACGAGCCAGAGCAGGGCCGTGGTCTGCCCGCGGACGGCGCCCGTGGGCTCGGCACCGAAGAACCCCGTGCGGGTCGGCGACTCAGTCATCGAGGACTCCCGACGTCGTGATCAGGCGGCCGACGTCGACGCTCGAGTCGGTCTCGACGACCCGCCAGCCCGAGTCGCGCAGCGCACCGGCGACCTCGTCGGGGGCCAGCACGCGGTCGTCGGCCCGAGCACGACCGTCGGCGGGGCGGGTGGGTCGCGAGGTCAGGCCGGCGCCGAGGGGCAGCGCGGCCGTGACGACGACCGCGACCGCCGACGACCCGGGGGCCCTCGAGGCGACGAGCAGGTCGAGGTCGGGTCGGCCCAGCCCGGAGACGACCGCCACGACGGGCTCGCGGGGTGACGGGGCCGGAGCGGGCGCCCCGGGCGCGTCGTCGAGCCGCAGGTCGGCGAGGTCGTCGAGGAACATCGTGGTCGAGTCGGGATCGTGCCGGGCGACGAGCGTGCCGCCGGGTGTCGTCAGCACGGTCGCCGAGCCCGCGTGGCCCACCTCGACCGCGACCGTCGCGGCGAACGACACCGCCCATTCGAAGGCGTCGCTGACGAGAGGAATCGCGGCCGTCGCCGCCCTGACCCCGACCCTGCTCGTCGGGGGCAGGGTCGGACGGGCGTCCGGCCATCCCTCGGCCGCGACGGCGATGACGACCCGCGCACTCGGCAGGCCGTGCTGCTCTTCTTGCCGCACCATGAGCTCGCCGTGCCGCGCCGTGGCCTTCCAGTGCACCCGTCGCATCGGATCGCCCCGGCGGTACTCGCGGGTGACCGGATCGTCCTCGCCGCCGGCCAGGCTGTGCTCGCGCTGACGCCTCGACCCGTCGCCCAGCGCACGGGACTCGCGGCCGAGTCCCACCTCGACGACCTCGGGCACCACGACGAACTCCGCCACGCCGGAGGCCACGACCCGTCGACGGGCCACGCCGTACGACTCGACGAGGTCGACGTGCAGCGGGCCGATGCGGTGTCGGCCGCGCGGCAGGTCGTGGTGGCGGAAGACCGCCGAGGAGGCGCGGCCCGGCACCAACAGGACGGCTGCGGCCTCGGCGTCGGACAGTCGTCCGAACGGCAGCTGTTCGCGGACCTGCACGGTGCCGGAGGTCCGCCCCCCACGAGGGAGGACCGCGACCGTCTCGACGGCGGACCACCCCGCGACGCCCCGGTCGGGAGTGAAGCGACGGGTGACCCGCACGTCGGCCGTGCGGAACAGCAAGGAGATCGTGACGGCCACGATGAGCACGACCAGGGTCGTGCCGGCGAAGACGAGGGCGGGGGCCTGGAGCAGCCAGCCCACGAGCACGACCAGCACCCCGGCGGCGAGCACGCCGACGCCACGGCCGGTCGGCCTGGGGACCCCACCCGGTCCCATGGTCAGCGCGCGTCGGCCGCGTCGCCGAGCGGGACGGCGGTCTGCTCGACGATCTCGGCCACGAGGTCGTAGGCCGCCGAGGCGGCACCGGCACCGGCTCGACCGGCGAGGATCACCCGGTGACCGAGGACGGGACCGGAGAGGGCGTCGACGTCGTCGGGGACCACGTAGCCGCGGCCGTTGAGCGCGGCCCAGGACTTCGCCGCACGCATGAGCTGCAGGGTCGCGCGGGGACTGGCCCCGAGCCGCACGTCGGGGTGGACCCGGGTCGCCTGGACGATCCGCACGGCGTACTCCTCGACGGCCTGGGCGGTGTAGACGGTGCGGACGGCGGCGATCATGCGCGTGAGCTCGTCGAGCGACACCAGCGGGCGCAGGGTGTCGAGAGGGCTGACCCGCTCGCGTTGCTGCAGCATGCGCAGCTCGCTGCGGGCGTCCGGGTACCCCAGCGAGATGCGGGCCATGAACCGGTCGCGCTGGGCCTCGGGCAGGTTGTAGGTGCCCTCCATCTCGACGGGGTTCTGCGTCGCCACGACGAGGAAGGGCGACGGGAGGGGATGCGTGATGCCGTCGACCGTCACCTGGCGCTCTTCGAGGCTCTCGAGCAGCGCCGACTGCGTCTTCGGCGAGGCACGGTTGATCTCGTCGCCGATGACGACGTTGGCGAAGACCGGACCGGGCTTGAACTCGAAGCCGCCGCTCTGCCGGTCGTAGACCGAGACGCCCGTGATGTCGCTCGGCAGCAGGTCGGGGGTGAACTGGATGCGGGTCACGGTCGCGTCGACGGCCTTGGCGAGCGCTCGGGCGAGCTGGGTCTTGCCGACGCCGGGGACGTCCTCGATCAGCAGGTGGCCCTCGGCGAGCAACACGGTCAGCGCCGTCGAGATGGCGCCGTCCTTGCCGTCGATGACGGTGGCCACGGCCTCGAGGACGCCCCGTGCCCGCTGCTGGACCTCGTCGAGCGACATCGTGGGACCGGAGCCGGCCGCCCGGACGGCGGCGGGCTCGACGGTGGGGTCGTTGGTCGTGGTCATCGCGGCGTCCTCGTCGGGTGGGGTCGGGGTCAGGTCGTGCTGAGGTAGGCGGCGACGGCCGCCGGCACGTAGGACGACACGTCGCCGCCGAGCGAGGCCACCTGTCGCACCAGCGAGCTCGACACGTGCGCGTGGGCGGGATCGGGCAGCAGGAAGACGGTCTCGACACCGGCCAGACTGCGGTTCATGATCGCCATCGGGGTCTCGTAGGCGACGTCGACCTGCGAGCGGATGCCCTTGACGAGCACGCTCGCCCCGACCTCGGTGCAGTAGTCGACGAGCAACCCGACGCTCCAGCTGTGCACCGTGACGGCGTCGGGCAGCCCCGCCGCCCGGAGCGACTCGGTGAGCAACGAGACCCGCTGCGCCAGGGGCAACAACGCGCTCTTCTCGGGGTTGTGCACCACGAGGACGTGGACCTCGTCGAAGATGTTGGCGGCCCGGGCGATCACGTCCACGTGACCGAGGGTCACCGGGTCGAACGAACCCGGGACGACGGCGATCCTGCTCATCCGGTCACTGTAGCCCGCCGACCCCGGACGGATGCCCAGGGCGAGGACCGGGTCGAGGACGCGTCACGCGTCACCACCGGCTCAGTTCTTGCCCATGGCCTCGCGGCCCCGGTCGTCGAGGCGCCGCGCGATGGCGGCGGCGAGGGCGGGGTGGTCGACCAGGCGGGGATCGGCGTCGAGGACCTCGGCCGCGTGCTCGCGGGCGAGTCCGATGAGGTCGCCGTCACGGGCGACCCTCAGCAGCCGGAGCGACGAGCGGCCGCCCGACTGGAGGTTGCCGAGCACGTCGCCCTCTCGGCGCAGGTCGAGGTCGACCTGCGCGAGTTCGAAGCCGTCGAGCGTGGCCGCGACCGCGTCGACCCGCTCGCGGGCCACGGTGTCGGCCGCCGCGTGGGTGACGAGCAGGCAGAGGCCCGGGTGGCCGCCACGGCCGACGCGGCCGCGCAGCTGGTGGAGCTGCGAGACGCCGAAGCGGTCGGCGTCGAGCACGACCATGGTCGAAGCGTTCGGCACGTCGACCCCCACCTCGACGACCGTCGTCGCGACGAGGACGTCGATGTCGCCGGCCGCGAAGCGGCGCATGACGTCGTCCTTCTCGTCGGACGACATGCGGCCGTGCAGGGGCTCGACCCGCAGGCCCTGCAGCACGGGGATGGTGGGGACCCGGGCCATGACCCCCTCGACGCTGGCGCGTTCCGGTGCCGGTGCGTCGGAGGGCTCGGCGCCGTCGGGGTCGTCACCGGGCGCGACCTCGGCGTCGGGCGGGTCACCCGGTTCGGCCGTCACCGCGTCGATCGCCGGGCACACGACGAAGACCTGTCGCCCCTTCGCGACCTCTTCGGCCGAGCGTTGCCAGATGCGGCCGCCCCAGGTCGGGTGGTCGGCGAGGGGGACGACGAACGACTCGATGGGCTGACGGCCCTTCGGCAGCTCGGCGATGGTCGAGACGTCGAGGTCGCCGAAGACCGTCATGGCCACGGTGCGCGGGATCGGCGTCGCCGTGAGGACGAGCACGTGCGGCGGCGTGGCTCCCTTCTTGCGGAGCGCCTCGCGTTGGTCGACGCCGAAGCGGTGCTGCTCGTCGACGACGACGAGGCCGAGGTCGAAGAACTCGACGGCCTCGCTGATCAGTGCGTGGGTGCCCACCACGACGTGCGCCTGCCCGCTGACGATGGAGAGCAGTGCCTTCTTGCGCTGGGCCACCGTCATCTGGCCGGTCAGCAGGGTCGGGCGCAGTCGGGCGGCGAGGTCGGGCCCGAGGGTGGCCGTGATCGACCGCAGGTGCTGAGCCGCGAGCACCTCGGTCGGAGCCAGCAGGGCCGACTGCCCACCGCTCTCGGCCACGGCGAGCATCGCCCGGAGGGCGACGAGTGTCTTGCCCGAGCCGACCTCGCCCTGCACGAGGCGGTTCATGGGCACCTCGGCCTCGAGGTCGCGGGTGATCTCGTCGCCGACCAGGCGCTGGTCACCCGTCCGCTCGAACGGCAGGGCCGCGTCGAAGGCGGCGAGCAGGCCGTCGGGGGCGGCACGACGGGGGGTCGCGGCCGATCGACGCACGAGGGCCCGCTGTTGGAGCAGCGCGCTCTGCAGCACGAAGGCCTCGTCGAACCGCAGGGTGTCACGAGCCGTGAGGTGGTCACGATCGCTCTCGGGCCGGTGGATGCGCTCGTACGCCTCGGACACGGGCATGAGGTCGAGCTCGGACCGGACCGACGCCGGCACCGCGTCGTCGATCGGCGGCAGTCCGTCGAGCAGCACCTCGACCGACTTCTGCACCTGCCAGGACGCCACGGAGGCGCTGGCCGGGTAGATCGGGATGGGCTGCTTCGCCCACTTCTGGGCCTGCTGGTCGCCGACCCCGGCGACGGCCTCGTGCGAGGCGTCGAAGAGCTCGTAGTCGGGGTGCGCGAGCTGACGGAGCCCCCGGTAGTCGCCGACCTTGCCCGCGAAGATGCCGCGGGCGCCGGGCACGAGGTCCTTCGCCCGCCAGGCCTGGTTGAAGAAGGTGAGCGTGAGGATGCCCTGGCCGTCGCCGATGCGCACCTCGAGGATCGACCCGCGCCGGGCCCGCATCGTGCGTTCGCGGACGTCGAGCACCTGGGCGACGATGGTGACGGACTCGCCGAGCGGCAGCTGGTCGAGGGCGGTGAGCTCGCCCCGACGGGCGTAGCGCCGAGGGAAGTGCGTCAGCAGGTCGCCGACCGTGCGCAGGCCGAAGGCCTTCTGCAGGGCGGTGGCCGTCCGGCCGCCGAGGGCCCCGGCCAGCGACGCGTCGAGCGGTGAGTCGGGCACGCACACCACGCTAGCGCGCGCCCCCGACAGCGCCCGCCCCCGGCGGACGCGCCGCCCGGCGTCAGAGGGTGAAGGAGTACCCGCCGGAGGCGCGGGTCGCCTTCGCGAGGTCGGCCCCGTGCCCGTCGTCGTTGACCTCGAGGGCCCTCAGCTGCCGCCCCACCCCGCGCGCGGACTGCTTGCAGAAGCCGACGGCGAGGTGACGCTCCGCGTCGGAGTCGGCCCGCGCCTCCTGGAGGGCCGTCGAGGCCCGCGACAGGACGGCCGTCTGCGCGTAGATGCCGCTCGCCGCGTCGGCGAGGCGCTTCTGCACGAGCTGCTTCTCCTGCACCTTCTTGCCGTGCTTGCGGAGGGCGCCCTCGGTGCGCTCGCGCAGCCGCGAGACCTGGTCGCCGAGCTCGGCGGCCTGCTTGGCGAGCGCGGGATGGACCCCGACCGGCCGTTCGGGCCGGATGCGGCGCTGGACGCGGCCGGCGACGTACGGCGCGAGCACCCCGAGCGCCCGCCCGGGGTCGCCGATGCGGAGCGACGCCACGTCGGGCAGCTCCTCGCTGAGGGTCTTGAGCCCGTTGAGGGCGACGAACGCGCGGAGGACGTCGTTGGCCCCCTCGAAGATCGGGAAGATCCGGAAGTCGCGCAGGGCCTTCGACAGCGGGTGAGCTTCCATGTACGCCTCGCCGCCGTGCAGCTGGACGGCCCGGTTGAGGGCGTACCAGCCGGTGTCGCTCGCCGCGACCTTGGTCAGGGCGGACTCCAGGGCGAAGTCGGTGTCGCCGCGGTCGACGAGGCCCGTGGTCAGGTACGACATCGATTCGACGCCGTAGATCTGCTGGGTCATCCACGCGAGCTTGTCGCCGACCATCTCGAAGTCCGCGAGCGGTCTGCCGAACTGGTGACGCGTCTCCGTGTGCTCGAGGCTCAGCTCGAGGAACCGCTTCATGCCGCCCGCGATGGCCGTGCCCATCGACATGCGACCGTTGTTGAGCGTGTTGACGGCGATGCGGAAGCCGTCACCGGGCTCGCCCAGCAGGTTCTCGGCGGGCACGCGCACGTCCTTGAAGTGCACCCGCTGCAGGTGGTTGGCCTTGAGGCCGTGCGTCTCGAACCGCGGGCCGGCGCTCAGCCCCTCCATGCCCTTCTCGACGATGAGCGCGACGTGCCCGAGGTCGCTCTGCGCGAAGACCGTCAGGACGTCCTTGTCGCCGTTGCCGATCCACCGCTTCTCTCCGTTCAGCAGCCAGCTGCCGTCGCTCTGCCGCTCGGCGCGGGTCTCGAGCGCGTAGGCGTCGCTGCCCACGTTCGGCTCGGTGAGCACGAACGCCGCGAGCTTGCGGCCGCTCGCCAGGTCGGGCAGCCAGCGGGCCTTCTGGTCGTCGGTGCCGAAGAGGTGCAGCGGCTTGGTGCCGATCGACTGGTGCACCCCCATCACCGTGGCCAGGGTGCCGTCGACCCGACCGAACTCCTCGTACACGCGGCAGTAGGCGCTCTGGCCGAGCCCGAGGCCGCCGTACTCCTCGGCGACGAAGAGTCCCATCAGGCCCCGCTCGCCCAGCTCGCGCACCAGGTCGTCGCCGATCCACCCCTCGCGTTCCGCCTTCAGCGGGTCGTAGCCGGCGAGCACCTCGCGGGCGGACGCGGACACCGTCTCGACCCGGGACTTCTCGGCCGCCGTCATGTGCGGGTACGGGAAGGCGAGTTCGGAGGCGATGCGCCCCGCGAACAGCGACTTGGTGAACGAGGGCCTCACGGTGCGATCGACGCTGGTCATGGGACCCGATGCTGCCGACGCGGGCGGGCGGCGACAACTCGGTTGTGCAGGTCCGACGACCGGGCGCGGGAGTCGACGGTCGCGCGTTGTCGGGATGCTCGAACCCGACGGGCGACGGGTGGCGGGCGTCGACCTGGCAAGGTTGACCCCATGTCCCGCATCATCTCCGGCTTCGCCGACAACCTCTCGCTCGTCGTCCCCAAGGTCGGGACGCGGCCCACGAGCGACCGGGTCCGCGAGGCGCTGTTCTCGTCGCTGGACGCGCGCGACGAGATCCGGGGTCGGCGCGTCCTCGACCTCTACGCCGGGACGGGCGGCCTCGGGCTCGAGGCGGCGTCGCGAGGAGCCGCCTCGGTCGTGCTGGTCGAGAAGGCCCCGGCCGCCGCGAAGGTGCTGCGTCGCAACGTCGAGTCGGTGCTGGCCCGGGCTCCCCGCCCGCCGCGCGGCACTCCCCCGCGCGTCGACGTCGTGACCCAGCCCGTGCGGTCCTACCTCGAGGGCGGCTCGGCTCTCGTCGACCTCGTCTTCTTCGACCCGCCCTACGAGTTGTCGGCCGCCGACCTCACCGCCGACCTCACGGCCCTGCTGCCCTCGCTCGACGATCAGGCCCTCGTCGTCGTCGAGCGCGCCTCGCGCGACGGCGAACCGGGCTGGCCCGAGGGCCTCACCCTCGACGTGAAGAAGCAGTACGGCGACACGACCGTCTGGTTCGCGCTGCGCGACTGACCCCCCGCAGGAGGCGCGGGTCGGCTCGTCAGCCCTGCGCCCCCGACCACAGGCGGTACGGGTCCCACCCGCCGGCCTCGCCGGGTTCGGAACCGTCGACGATGACGCGGGGCGCGCCTCCTGCCGGATCACGGACCGTGCCGACGGCGCGGAACCCACCGGGCAACGCCACGTCGGGCGGGAACGTGGCGAACAGGGAGTGGTCCTCACCACCCGAGAGCGCGAGCCGTGGGTCGTCGCCGAGGGCAGGGCCCCACAGGTCGACCACGACACCGCTGGCGCGGGCCACCCGACCGGCGTCGAGGGCGAGGCCGTCCGACAGGTCGAGCATGGCGGTCGCCCCTGCCAGCGCCGCCGAGCGGCCGTCGGCCACGGGCGGGGTCGGGGCGAGGTGCCAGCCGACGTCCGGGTCGCGCTCGCGCAGGGCGGCGGCCGCGGCGGTGTCGGGCGACCCGTCGTGGTCGACGCCGAGACGGAACAGCAGGTCGAGCCCCCGCGCCGAGCGGCCGAGCGCGCCCGACACGGCGACGACGTCGCCGACGCGCGCCCCGTCCCGCCGCACGGGCGCGCGCCCCTCGAGGTCACCGAACGCCGTCACCGCGACCGTGAAGGTCGGCGACACCGAGAGGTCGCCGCCGACGACCCCCGCGCCCGGGGCCATCACGGAACAACCCGCGCGCAGACCGTCCGCGAAGGCCTCGAGTTCGGTGATGCCCGTGTCGCCGGGCACCGCGAGGGCGACCACCAGCGCCGTGGGCCGAGCGCCCATCGCCGCGACGTCGGACAGGTTCGACGCCGCGGCCTTCCAGCCGAGGTCGTACGACGTCGACCACGCGCGCCGGAAGTCGGGGCCGTGCACCATGAGGTCGGTCGTCACGACGAACCGACCGTCGGGCGCCGCGACGACGGCGGCGTCGTCGCCGGGACCGAGCAGCGTGTCGTCGCCGCGGGGCAGGCGGGGCAGGATGCGGGCGAGGGTGGCGAGCTCGCCGACGCCCTCGACGGTGTCGGCGTCGTCCGGGCGGGGGTCCGTGGAGCGTCGTTCCATGTGCTGAACGGTAGCCTGGATGCGATGTCGAACCCGTCCTCGCGCCTCACCGCGCGCCTCCGTCCCCGCCTTCGCGTCCCGGCCCTCGTGCTCGTCGGGGCCGGTCTCGCGACGACGCTCGTCGGCTGCTCGCAAGCGGTCCCGATGCAGCCCGCCGCGGGGGCGAACGACCCGGCCTGCGCGCAGGTCACCGTCCACCTGCCCGAGGTCGTCGACGACGGTCAGGACCGCCGCGAGACCGACGCGCAGGCGACCGGCGCCTGGGGTTCGCCGACGAGCGTGCTGCTGCACTGCGGCGTCGAGACGCCCGCTGTGTCCGACCTGCCCTGCTACGACATCCAGGGCGTGGACTGGCTCGTCGACCAGGACCCCGACGACGCCGACACCTCGATCCTCACCACGTACGGCCGTGAGCCGGGCGTTCAGGTGATCGTCGACACCACCAAGGCGAACGGCGGCAACGTGCTGCGCGACCTGGCCGACTCGGTCGGTTACCTGCCGAACGACGGCAAGGAGTGCGTCGGTGCGGGCGACCTGCCGGGCTCGGCCGGATCGGCCGACGACCCGTCGGCGACACCCACGCCGTAGGCCCGGTGGCCGGGACGGACGGGCTCCGTCAGCGCTCGGTCTCGAGGCCGAGGGCGATGAGCTCGTCGATCAGCTCGGGGTAGCTGAGTCCGCTCGCGAGCCAGCAGGCGGGGAACATCGAGATGGGCGTGAAGCCGGGCATCGTGTTGACCTCGTTGACGACCCAGCCGTCGTCGGTCAAGAAGAAGTCGACGCGGGCGAGGCCCGTGCCGTCGATGGCCTCGAAGGCCAGAGCGGCGAGACGCTGCATCTCGGTCAGGTCGCCGGGTGCGAGGTCGGCGGGGCAGACCAGGTCGGCCCCGGGGGCGCCGAGGTACTTCGACTCGAAGTCGTAGAACGTGTCTCCGGCGAGGACGATCTCGCCCGCGACCGAGGTGCGGGGAGGCGCGCCGTCGCGTCCGCCGAGCACGGCGCACTCGATCTCGCGGCCGACGACCGCGGACTCGACGAGCACCTTGTGGTCCTCGGCGAAGGCCTTCCGCATGGCCGCCGGGAGGCCGGCGGGCGAGTCGACGCGCGACACCCCCACGCTCGACCCGGCTCGGGCGGGCTTGACGAACATCGGGTAACCGAGCGCCTCGACGTCGGCGGCCACTCGCTCGGGCGCGGCGTCCCAGTCCCGACGACGCACGGTGCGCCAGGGGGCGACGACCACGCCGGCGGCCTGCAGCACGGTCTTGGTGAAGTGCTTGTCCATGCCGAGCGACGAGGCGAGCACGCCCGCGCCGACGTAGGGCAACCCGGTCAGCTCGAGCAGACCCTGCACCGTGCCGTCCTCGCCGAACGGACCGTGCAGGATCGGGAACACCACGTCCACCTCGCCCAGCAGACGCGTCGTGCCGTCGGGCTCGGTGACGGTCAGCTCGCGGGTGGTGGACGACTCGGGCCAGTGGATGCGGGTGCCGTTGTCGACGACGGTCGGCAGCGTCTCGGCGTCGAGCTCGAACCGTGCCGCGTCGTCGGGCTGGAGCGTGAACGCCCCCTCGACGGTGATGCCCACGGGCACCACGTCGTAGCGGGAGCGGTCGATCGCCGAGAGGACTCCCCCGGCCGTCGCGCAGCTGATCGAGTGCTCGCTCGAGCGGCCGCCGAAGAGGACGACCACGACGGTCTTCGCCACCCCGGGGGCCGAGGCGCCGACCGACGAGGCATCGGTCGCGGCGACGCGCGGGGTCGTGGTGGGCTCGGTGCTCGCCATGAGGGGCCTTTCGTCGGTGTCACGGCCCGCGGGCCGACCCGCGGTGGGCGGGCTCTGGTCGTCACGCGCCCCGGCACGGCCGACCAGCGGTCACTCGCCCTGCGGCTCGTCCGTCTCGGTCAGGTGCGGGGCGATGTTGCGCGGGTCGAGTGTACCGGCGAGCACCTCGGCCACCTGTTGGACGATGGGCATGTCGACGCCGCGGGACCGCGCGAGTTCGAGGATCGGAGCGACCGAGGCCAGTCCCTCGGCGGTCTGGTTCATCTGGCGAACGACGTCGCCGAAGGCGTAACCCTGACCGAGCAGTCGACCCGCGGTGTTGTTGCGCGAGAGGGGCGACTCGCACGTGGCGATGAGGTCGCCCAGGCCGGCGAGACCGGCGAGGGTCTCGGCCTTGGCCCCGAACGACACCGCGAACGCGGTCATCTCGGCCAGTCCGCGCGTGATGATCGAGGCCTTGGTGTTCTCGCCGTACCCCACGCCGTCGACGATGCCGATGGCGACCGCGATGAGGTTCTTGAGGACCCCGCCGAACTCGGTGCCGATCACGTCGGTGTTGACGAACGAACGGAAGTACGGGTTGGTGGCGGTGGCCGCGACCAGGGTCGCGGTGTCGAGGCTGTACGACGACACGACCGCGGCCGTGGGCTGCCGCTTCGCGATCTCGAGGGCGAGGTTGGGGCCCGACGCGACGGCGATCAGGTCGCGGTCGATGCCGAGCTCGGCCTCGATCACCTCGCTCATGCGCAACCCGGTGCCCTTCTCGACGCCCTTCATCAGGCTGACGACCGGCACCCCGGACGGGACCATTCCGCGGATGGCGGTCAGGTTGTCGCGGAGCGTCTGGCTGGGGACCGACAGGTAGACCTGCTCGGCACTCGCCAGAGCCTGTTCGACCGAGGGGGTGGCGACGAGGGTGCGGGGCAGGTTGATGCCCGGCAGGTAGTCGCTGTTGCGCTTGCTCTCGGTGATCTCGCGGGCCACCTCGGGACGGCGGGCCCAGAGCGTGACGTCCGCGCCCCCCTCGGCGAGGACCTTGGCGAAGGTCGTGCCCCAGCTGCCCGACCCCAGGACGGCGACCCGGCGCGGGATCGAGTCGCGCATGACGATCGAGATCGCCTCGGTCGTGACCGCCCCTTCCCCGAGGGCCTCGATGGCGCCTTCGCGTGACTCGGAGCTACTCAAAGCGGCCTGTCTCCTTCTGATGGTTCTTGGTGGGGTTCCAGCGTTCGGCGGGTGCCTTCTCGCCCCGCAGCCGCTCGACCAGCTCGGTGACGGCGTCCATCACCAGGGCGGTGGCGGCCGTGACCGAGGCCTGGTCGAGGGGACGATCGCGGAAGGCCGAGAGGTCGACGGGGTCGCCGATCACGACGGTGATGCGCTTCCGGGGGAAGGCGTGCAGCCGACTCGAGTAGCGACCCATGAGGTGCTGACTGCCCCAGTGCGCCATCGGGACGAGCGGCACCCCGGCGGCGAGGGCGAGGCGCACGGCACCGCTCTTGCCCTTCATGGGCCAGAGGTCGGGGTCGCGGGTGAGGGTGCCCTCGGGGTAGACGATCACGCCACCGCCCCGGGCGACGAGCAGACGCCCGGCCGCCAGGGGGTCGTGGTCGTGGGTGCGACCCGCCCGCTCGACGGGGATGTGCCCCATCGCGTGCATCATGCGACCGAAGATGGGGACCCGGAAGAGGGACGCCTTCGCGAGGAAGCGCGGCACCCGCCCGAGAGACCACATCACACGGCCCACGACCACCGGGTCGATGTTCGTGTAGTGGTTCGGGGTCAGCACGAACGCACCCTCGGCCGGCAGCTTGTCGCCGTCGACGATGTCGATCCGGGCCATCAGGTCGAAGAGCGGTGCCGCCGGAGTCGCGAGGACGCGGAAGAACGCACCCTTCTCCTTGCGACGCCTCCGCGCCGGGACCGGGACGACGGGAGCGTCGGGGTCGGCTGTCGACACCGGCCGATCAGCCCTTGAAGTCGAAGTCGGCGCCCAGCTTGCGCAGCTTCGCGATGAAGTGCTCGTAGCCGCGGCTGATGATGCCGACGTTGCTGATCTTGGACTCGCCTTCGGCGGTCAGGGCCGCGATGAGGTGGCTGAATCCGCCCCGCAGGTCGGGAACGCGGATGTCGGCACCGTGCAAGGCCGTCGGTCCGTTGATGACCGCGGCCTGCTCGAACTCGCGACGCGCGACGCGACGGTCGTGGTCGGGCAGTCCGTCCTTGTGCACCGTGATGTCGGCGCCCATGTCGTTGAGGGCCTCGGTGAACTGGAAGCGGTTCTCGTAGACCGTCTCGTGCACGACCGAGGTGCCCTGCGCCTGCGTCAGGGCGACGATGAGCGGCTGCTGCCAGTCGGTCATGAACCCGGGGTGGACGTCGGTCTCGACGACGACGGGCTTGAGCTCGCCACCGGGGTGGAAGAAGCGGATGCCGTCCTCGTGGACGTCGAAGTCGCCGCCGACCTTGCGGAAGACGTTGAGGAACGTCATCAGGTCTTTCTGGTCGGCGCCCTCGACGAAGATGTCGCCCTTGGTCGCGAGTGCGGCCGAGGCCCAGCTCGCGGCCTCGTTGCGGTCGTTGATCGCCCGGTGCGTGTAGCCGCGGAGCTTCTCGACGCCCTCGATGAAGATCACGCGGTTCGGCTCGACCGAGACGACGGCGCCCATCTTCTGCAGGATCGCGATGAGGTCCATGATCTCGGGCTCGATGGCGGCGTTGCGCAGCTCGGTGACGCCCTTGGCGAGGACCGCGGTCAACAGCACCTGCTCGGTGGCCCCGACGCTCGGGTAGGGCAGCTCGATGTTGGCACCGGTGAGCCCGTCGGGCGCGGTGAGGTGGATGCCGTTGTACGACTTGTCGACGACGGCGCCGAAGGCGCGGAGGGCGTCGAGGTGGAAGTCGATGGGCCGGTCGCCGATGCGGCAGCCGCCGAGGTCGGGGATGAACGCCTCGCCCAGACGGTGCAACAGCGGCCCGCAGAAGAGGATCGGGATGCGGCTCGACCCGGCGTGGGCGTCGATCTCGGCGAAGTGGGCGGACTCGACGTTGGACGGGTCGAGGATCATCTCGCCGCGGGCCGGGTCGGTGATGCGCACCCCGTGGACCGAGAGGAGGCCGCGGACGACGTTGACGTCGCTGATGTCGGGGACGTCCTTGAGGATGCTGGGGGTGTCTCCCAGGAGGGCGGCGACCATGGCCTTCGTGGCGAGGTTCTTGGCACCGCGCACCTCGATGCGACCGATCAGCGGTTTGCCGCCCCGGATGACGATCTCATCGGAGGTGAGCCCCACACGGGCACCTGCTGCTGCTGCGTCTTGGACGAGAGAGTTCACTTACTTCACCGGCAATGTCTTCGGGCGCCAGGCGGCGCGGCGGGATTCGAATTCTGTGATGGCCGCTTCGTCGCGGAGGGTCAGGCCGATGTCGTCGAGGCCTTCGAGGAGTCGCCACTTAGTGTAGGCATCGACTTCGAATCCGACGGTGAGGCTGCCGACCGTGGCGGTCTGCGCCACGAGGTCGACCGTGATCTCGACGCCGGGCTGCCGGTCGATCTCGGCCCAGATGCGCTCGACGTCGTCCTCGGCGACGGCCGCCGCGAGGAGCCCCTGTTTGCCGGAGTTGCCTCGGAAGATGTCGCCGAACCGCGAGCTGATGATCACGTCGAAGCCGAAGTCGCGCAGCGCCCAGACGGCGTGCTCTCGGCTCGAGCCGGTGCCGAAGTCGGGTCCCGCGACGAGGACGCGCGCGCCCTGGAACTCGGGTCGGTTCAACACGAACTCGGGGTCGTTGCGCCACCCGAAGAAGAGGGCGTCCTCGAAGCCGGTCTTGGTGACCCGCTTGAGGAACTGCGCCGGGATGATCTGGTCGGTGTCGACGTTAGAGCGTTTCAGCGGCGCGGCGACGCCGGTGACGGTGGTGAACTTCTGCATCAGCGGACCCCTGCCCGGTCGGTGCCGTCGGCGAGGACGGGTTCGTCGGACGCGCGGACGGTGGTGGAGGCCGCCGCGTCGTCGTCGGCCTGGAGGTCCCACGGCGAGGACAGCGTCCCGCGCACCGCGGTGGCCGCGGCGACCAGGGGCGACACGAGGTGCGTCCGACCGCCCTTGCCCTGGCGACCCTCGAAGTTGCGGTTCGAGGTCGACGCGCATCGCTCGCCCGGTGCGAGCTGGTCGGGGTTCATGCCCAGGCACATCGAGCACCCGGCGAAGCGCCACTCGGCACCGAAGGCGGTGAAGACCTCGTCGAGCCCCTCGGCCTCGGCCTCGAGGCGGACGCGAGCCGACCCCGGCACGACCATGACGCGCACGCCCTCGGCCTTGGTGCGCCCGCGGATGATCGACGCGAACGCCCGGAGGTCTTCGATGCGGCTGTTGGTGCACGACCCCATGAACACCGCGTCGACCGGGATGGCCTTCATCGGCGTGCCGGCCTCGAGGGCCATGTACTCGAGCGCCCGCGTCGCCGCGGCCTTCTCGTTGGGGTCGACGACGGTCTCGGGGTCGGGCACGGAGTCGCTGAGCGACACGCCCTGGCCCGGGTTGGTGCCCCACGTGACGAAGGGCTCGAGCGTGTCGGCGTCGAGGAAGATCTCGGCGTCGAACACCGCGTCGTCGTCGGTCGGCAGGGTGTCCCAGTAGGCGATCGCCTCGTCCCAGTCGGCACCCGTGGGGGCGTGCGGACGACCCTGCAGGTAGTCGTACGTGGTCTGGTCGGGAGCGACCATGCCGGCCCGGGCACCCGCCTCGATCGACATGTTGCAGATCGTCATGCGCCCCTCCATCGAGAGGGCGCGGATCGCGCTGCCGCGGTACTCGAGCACGTAGCCCTGCCCGCCGCCGGTGCCGATCTGCGCGATGACGGCGAGGATGATGTCCTTCGCGGTGACGCCGGGGCGCAGCGTGCCCTCGACGGTGACCGCCATCGTCTTGAAGGGCTTCAGCGGCAGGGTCTGCGTCGCCATGACGTGCTCGACCTCGCTGGTGCCGATGCCGAAGGCCATGGCGCCGAAGGCCCCGTGGGTCGAGGTGTGCGAGTCGCCGCAGACGACGGTGATGCCCGGCATGGTCAGTCCGAGCTGCGGGCCGACGACGTGCACGATGCCCTGCTCGGCGTCGCCCAACGGGTGCAGGCGGACGCCGAACTCGGCCGTGTTGCGACGGAGCGTCTCGATCTGCGTGCGACTGGTGAGGTCGGCGATCGGCTTGTCGATCGCCAGCGTGGGCGTGTTGTGGTCTTCGGTGGCGATAGTCAGGTCGGTGCGACGCAGCGGCCGATCGGCCTGGCGCAGTCCGTCGAACGCCTGGGGGCTGGTGACCTCGTGCACGAGGTGGAGGTCGATGTAGAGAAGGTCGGGGGCGCCGTCTTCGCCCTTGACGACGACGTGGTCGTCCCACACTTTCTCGGCCAGCGTCCTACCCACGGGCACGCCCCTTCTCCTGTATCGACGGAAAGATGATCCGTGGAGTCTACGCCAGTGCCTCCGGCACGTTTCTCGACGGTCGTGGGGTGAACCCCGCCCCGAGGGCGGCCATTCCCGGCGCACCCGGGGGCTGCGGCGAGCGCGTGGGACGAGGGCTCCGAATAGCATGACGACACCCGTCGGGCGGACGACGGCTGCGCTCGACGAGGAGGCCGACCATGAGCCACCCCGAGCGCGCACGCGACCACCCCGGGGAGGCGCGGGTCGTCGGTCGCTGGCACCGCGCCTCCCCGGGTCGTCGCGTCGCCGCCGTGCTCGGCGCCCTGGTGGTGGCGTCCACGCTCGTGGCCGCCGGGGCGGTCTCGGTGGCTCCGCACTACGGGGACGGCCGTCCGTGGACGGGGCTCGCGGTCGACGACCTCAGGCGGTCGCCGGACGCGACCGGTTGGACGCTCGACCTGGCGGCGACGCTCGCCCCCGACGCCCCGCGGCGCTGCCTGAACTTCTGGACCTCCCCCGCGGTCGACGGACTCGTGGCGGTCGGCACCTCGGTCGACCTGGACTTCGGGGACGCCTTGGGGGCGCCGGCCTGCCGCTCGTACGCGTCCGAGGCGAGCACGAGCCTCGTCGGGCTGGTCGAGACGGCCACGGGCACGGTCCGCTGGGTGCACGACCTGGCCCGCGACGTCCCCGACACCGACGCCCTGAGCATCCCCGCGACGCAGGTCGTCCCCTCGGCCGGTCGCGTGCTGGTGCAGACGCAGACGACGGGGGCGACCGTGCTGGCCGCCCTCGACCTGCGCGACGGCTCGCTCGTCGAGTCGACCCGCGGCCGACGCGACCTGCCGAGCGTGAGCGTCGACTCGCGGGGACCCCTGCAGTTGCGCACCTTCTCGGGCATCGCCGGGTCGGGCGATCGGTACCAACTCGTCGAGGCCTCGCGTCTGGCCGACCCGGTGTGGGAGGGCGGGGTCGACTCGGGCAGTTCTCCGGCGCTGCTGAACGACGGCGCCCTCGTGTCACGGGGCGGTGAGACCGTGTTCGTCGACGCCGCCACGGGCCGGGAACGTCCCTTCGCGGCCTCACCGGACGAGATCGCCGTGCCGCCCGTCGGCTCGCCCGTGACGACCGGGGACGGGCGCCGCATCGTCGCCTTCGGCATCGAGAGGACCAGGGCCAACGGCACCGTCGAGGCGCTCGACGAGGACGGGGAGGCCGTCTGGAGCCGACCCACCTCCGGGCGCCGCCTGGCCGTCACGCCGTCCTGCGTGGTCGTCGTCACCGACGGCGACACGGCCGCGGAATGCCTCGATCCCCGCGACGGCTCGGTCCGCTGGAGGACCGACCTCGGCGCCCCGTTCGCGGTCGAGGCCGTGCCGGGTCAGCGCGCGACCGACGTCTTCGTCGTCGTGCAGCGGTCGGGCGGGTCGCGCCTGCTCGCCCTCGACGGCGCCGACGGGCACACCCGCTTCAGCTCGTCCGTGGGGCTGCTCGACGACCTCGCGGCGGCGGGCCGGTCGGTGCTCTACCTGCAGACGGAGGACGGTCGCTCGTCGGGGCGGGAGGTCGCGGCCCTCGACCTGGACGACGGTCGGCCGCTGTGGGCGACCTCGTCCTCGGGCACCGTGGTGTTCTGGGGCGGTCATCTCGTGCGCATCGACGACCAGGGGGTCGCCCGACGACTCGTGGACACCGCCCGCGTCGGGGCGACGTCGTGAGGGCGGGGCGTCGTCTCGCCGTGGCCTACGCCGCCGTGGTCCTGGCGACGCTGGCGACCACGGTGCTGGTCGCGCCGACGCAGCCCGAGTACGGGTCGGACCCGCCGTGGCAGGGCATCGCCGTCGACGACCTCCGGCAGGAACCCGGCACCACCGGGTGGCGCGTCGACCTCCGTGCCGCTCTCGCCCCCGGGGCCCCCGCCGAGTGCCTCCGCTACCGGGCGACGCCCGTCGCGCAGGGGCTCGCACTCGTGAGCGCGGCCGGGGCCTGGACCTACGGATTCGCCAACGACGGCGACTGCGCCACCCCGACCCAGGGGGTCGGCACGCGCATCGGAGCGCTCGACGTCGACCGCGGCACCTTCCGCTGGGTGCACGACGTCGCCGACGACCTCGCCGGGCTCGGCCTGACCGGCCCGGCACTCGTCTCGTCCGTGACGGCGGTGCACGAGGCGGGACTCGTGCTCGTCCGGGCGTCGGTCGACGGCGAGCAGGTGCTGATGACGTTGTCCGTCGAGACCGGGCGACCCGTCGAGGTGGTCGAGACCGGTTCGGCGGGTGACGGGGACCAGTTCCAGACCGTGGGGGCCGTCGTGGTGACCGGTCGACAGCAGGGCGTCGGCGGCGTCTACCGCTACGACCTGCGCGACGCCCGTGACCTCGACCGCGTGACGTGGAGCGGACCCGCCTCGACCACGGGCGTCGCCCTCGCGCTGAGCGACCGGTTGGTCGTCGCGCGGGCCGACGGCTCGGTCCAGGTCGACCTCGCCACCGGTACCGAGCGCCCCTGGGCGGCACGGCTCGACCGTCTCATCGGCTACGTCGTCCACGACGACGTCGTCTACGCCCCCCGAGGAGGCGCGGCCACGGGACGAGGCGACGCCGGCTTCGTCGCGTTGACCGCCGACGGCGAGCGCCTCTGGAGCTCGGACCGGGACGTCCGGGGCGGCTACTCGGTGACACGTTCCTGTCTCGCCGTAACCGACGTGCGCGCGCAGACGGTGACCTGCCTCGACCTCGCGACGGGAGACGTGCGGTGGACCGACCCGGCGTCGAGCTCGTCCGCCGTCGACGGCCTGCCCGGCCAGACCGACGACCGCGTCTTCGCGACGGCGACCGCCGCGGGCCCGGGGCCCGTGGTGGTCCGTGCGCTCGACGGCTCCAGCGGCTCGGCCGGCGCCCGCCTGTCGCTGCCCGACGGAGCCGTCCTCGCGGCGGCGGGACGGACGGTCGGCTACGCCCTGGCCTACGGCACCTCGGGTGGGCGGTCGACCCTCGTCGCGTTCGACCTCTCGAGCGGGCGCGCCCTCTGGGAGCACGCCGCGGAGCTGCAGGTCTACGCCTGGGCGGGGCGGCTGGTGGACGTGGACGTCGAGGGGGTCGCGCGGGTGCTGGTCTCCCCCGAGCGCGTCGCGGTCCCGGCGGGCTCGTCCGGAGGGTGACGCCTCGGCCGCTCGTTCGAACGCGTGTTCGAATCGGGCGTAGGGTGTCGGCACGAGCCTCCCCTTCACCGCCTCGCTGCTCGACGGCCTGTCCGACGGCCCCGACCTCGCGCCACTCGGCGCGCGCGTCGACCACCTCGACCTCGGCGAGGGCGCCTGGCTTGACGTCGTCCCGGGCTGGGCGTCGAACTCCGACGCCCTCTTCGAACGTCTCGTGACCGACGTGCCGTGGCGAGCCGACCGCCGCCAGATGTACGACCGCGTCGTCGAGGTGCCCCGGCTCGTGTCGTCCTACGACGTGGGCGACGCACTCCCGGACCCCGTGCTCGCCCAGGCTCGAGACGACCTCAACGCGTACTACGCGCTCGAACGTGGCGCCCCCGTCGAGCAGCGCTTCGACCGGGCGGGGCTGTGTTTCTACCGGACGGGCGACGACAGCATCGCCTGGCACGGCGACCACGTGGGGCGCACGATCGACCGCGACACGATGGTGGGCATCCTCTCGCTCGGGGCACCGCGCACGCTCGCGGTGCGGTCCCGATCGACCGGCACGACCCGGCGGTTCCCGCTCGGCCACGGCGACCTCCTGGTGATGGGCGGCAGCTGCCAGCGGACCCACGAGCACGCCATCGCCAAGACCAAGAAGGCCGTCGGCCCGCGAATCAGCGTGCAGTTCCGACCGGTGTGGCCCACCTAGCCCGCCTCTGACGGACCGGCCGGCCGCGCGGACCACGGGGCCGTCGCTCGTATGCTGTGCACACGATCGACGACGAGGTGGACGAGTATGCCGGCAACCCGTGACGACGTGGCGCGTCTGGCAGGCGTCTCGTCGAGCACCGTGTCGTACGCCATCAGCGGGCGACGGACCATCTCCGCCGCCACCCGCCGCCGGGTCGAGGCGGCGATGGCCGAGCTGAACTACACCCCCAACGCGTTCGCCCGGGGTCTCGCCGGAGCACGGGGCGGCATCCTCGCCCTGCACTACCCCTACGGACGCCGCGGCGTCACGTCGTCCGAGTTCGAGTACGTGGCGGCGGCCACCGACCGGGCGAGAGAGCGCGGCTACCACCTGCTGCTGTGGTCGAACCCCATCGACGACGTCGAAGGACTCGGCAGCCTCGTCAGCGAAGGCCTCGTCGACGGCGTGATCCTCATGGAGCTCACCGCGCGCGACGACCGCGTCGCCGTGCTGTCGCGGTCGCGCCTGCCGTTCACGAACATCGGTCGCCCCGACGACGTCGAGGGACTCTGGTTCGTCGACGCCGACTACGACTCGCTGGCCCGACAGGCCGTCGACCACCTCGCCGACCTCGGCCACCGACGCGTGTTCTTCCTCGGTCAGAGCATCCGGGCCCCCGAGCGCGGGTCGGGTCCGCTCGACCGCACGACGAGGGCGTTGCGCGGCCCGGCCGACGAGCGGGGCCTGTCGCTCGAGACGCATGCCGCCACCGACTCCGTCCCGGGCGGCCGCCGGGCCTTCGACGCGTTCGCCGCCTCGACGGCCCGCCCCACGGCCGTGCTGGCGTTCAACGAGATGGCCCTCGCCGGCTTCGTGCAGGCCGCGGCGGCGGCAGGCCGGTCCATCCCGGACGACCTCACGGTCGTCGCGCTGAGCATCGGCGACCTCGCCGCCGAGATGACCTCGCCGCCGCTCACGACCGTCAACCCTCCCGGAGCCGACATCGCCGCCGCCGCGGTCGACGACCTCGTCGACCGCATCGAGGGTCGACGCCACGACGCCCCCCACGTCCTCGTCGCCCCCCGTCTCGTCGTGCGGGGCACGTCGGCCGCCGCCCCGTCGGAACGGACTCGCTAGCAGACGCGGTTGCGCGCCTCCTGCGAGTATGTGACACTCATCGTCGACGCGCGTCGACGACGACGTGCGGCGGACGATCACCCCGACAGCACGGGCCGTCCGTTCTTGCGACTCAATGAGGAGACACCAATGCGAGCATCCCTGCACCGCCGCTTCACGGGCCCCCTGGCCATCCTGGCGGCGTCGAGCTTCCTGTTGGCCGGATGCTCCGGCACGGCCGACCCCAACGACCCGAACGCCGGAGGCGCGGGTGCCGGTGACGTCGGAACCGCCGACGGCGTGGTCAACGTCTACGGCACGATCAACGGCGACGAGGCGACCCTGCTCGAGCAGTCGTGGGCCGACTGGGAGAAGGCCAACGACATCGAGATCAAGTACACGGGCGACAAGGAGTTCGAGAAGCAGATCGGCATCAAGGTGCAGGGTGGCGACACCCCCGATCTCGCGATCTTCCCCCAGCCCGGCCTGCTGGCCGACACGGTCGCCTCGGGCAAGGTACAGGAGCTGCCCGCCGACGCCCTGGCCAACGTAAAGGAGGGCTGGTCCGAGGACTGGCAGAAGTACGGTCAGGTCGACGGCAAGCAGTACGGGGCCCCGTTGATGGCGAGCGTCAAGGGCTACGTCTGGTACTCCCCCGCCAAGTTCGAGGAGTGGGGCGTCGAGGTCCCGAAGACCTACGACGAACTCGTCGCCCTGTCCAAGACCATCCAGGAGAAGACCGGCGGCCCGTCGTGGTGCGCCGGCTTCAACTCGGGCGAGGCCAGCGGCTGGCCCGGCACCGACTGGGTCGAGGACCTCGTCCTGCGCGAGGCCGGACCCGACGCCTACGACTCGTGGGTCGCGGGAGACACCGAGTTCACCGACCCCGAGATCAAGGCCGCGTTCGACTCGGTCGGCGACATCCTGCTCGACCCGACCCTCGTCAACGCCGGCTACGGCGACGTGAAGTCGATCAACTCGACGGCCTTCGGAGACGTCGCGACCAACGTGGCGAACGGCAGCTGCGCCCTGACCCACCAGGCCTCGTTCTTCGAGGGCTTCCTGACGGCGGCGAACAACGCCAGCGGACAGCCGGCGACGGTCGCCGAGGACGGCGACGTCTGGGCCTTCCTCACCCCGCCCATGAAGGAAGGCGACCCCGCAGCCGTCACCGGCGGTGGCGAGTTCGTCGCGGCGTTCTCGAACGACGACGACACCGCCAAGGTGCAGGCCTACCTCGCCAGCGCCGACTGGGCGAACAGCCGCGTCTCGCTCGGCGGAGTCATCTCGGCCAACAAGGGACTCGACCCCGAGAACGCCGGTAGCGACCTGCTGAAGGGCGCCGTCGAGATCCTGCAGGGCACCGACACCACCTTCCGCTTCGACGGTTCCGACCTGATGCCCAAGTCGGTCGGCTCCGACAGCTTCTGGAAGGGCATGGTCGACTGGATCGACGGCACCGACACCGACACGGTGCTCGACGAGATCCAGGCCGGCTACACCTCGTAACACCCGCGCCACAGGGGCCACCGCACGTCGGTGGCCCCTGACCCCGCGCCCGCTCGCCGCCCCGCTCGCCGCTCCGAGCGGCGGCGGCGACGGGCCGCGTCCTGCTCGGACCCGAACGTGAAAGGACAGAGATGTCCAGTTTCTTCCAGTGGCTGGCGGGAATCCCGCCCCTGGCGCAGATCCCCTTGATCCTCATCGCCTTCACCGCCCTCGTGGCCGTGGTGCTCGTCTTCGTCGAGTTCGCCCCCCGCCGAGGCACGCAGTACACGATCATCCGACTGGCCGTCTGCGTGGGCGTCCCGGTCGTCGTGCTGCTGGCGTTCGGCCTCTACAACTCGGTCATCTGGGTCGCCGCCGTCGCGGCCGTCCTGGGAGGCGGACTGTTCCTGCTCGACTACCGCTCGAAACGCGGTGCCGGCTACTCGCTGCAGCTGATCGCCTTCATGACCCCGGCCGTGTTCTTCCTCGTCATCGGCCTGATCTACCCGACCATCACGACCGCCGGCCAGGCCTTCATGAAGAACGACGGATCGGGCTTCGCCGGGCTCGACAACTTCGTCTGGGTGTTCACGAGCCCCGACGGCCTGACCGCCTTCGGCAACACCCTCGTCTGGGTGCTGCTCGCACCGATCACGGCGACCGCGATCGGCCTCGCCTACGCCGTCTTCATCGACAAGAGCCGGGGCGAGAAGTTCCTCAAGCTGCTCGTGTTCATGCCGATGGCCATCTCGTTCGTCGGCGCCTCGATCATCTTCAAGTTCTTCTACGACATCCGCCAGGGAGAACAGATCGGCCTGCTCAACGGCATCCTCGTCGCCTTCGGCGGCCAGCCCGTCGACTGGCTGGGGCTCGAACCGTGGAACACGCTGCTGCTCGTGATCGTGCTGATCTGGACCCAGGCCGGATTCGCCATGACGGTGCTGTCGGCAGCGATCAAGGGCGTCCCCGCCGAGCAACTCGAGGCGGCGTCGCTCGACGGCACCAACGGGTTCCAGGCGTTCCGGCACATCACCGTCCCCGGCATCCGAACGACCATCATCGTCGTGCTGACGACCATCTCGATCGCCTCGCTCAAGGTCTACGACATCGTCTCGGCCATGACCGGCGGACGCAACGACACGACGATCCTCGCGTTCGAGATGGTCCGGCAGTTCCAGCTCGGCAGCCGTACCGGCTACAGCTCGGCACTGGCGGTCATCCTCTTCGTGCTCGTGCTGCCGATCGTCATCTACAACGCCCGCCAGATCCAGAAGCAGAGGGAGATCCGATGACTGCCACACCCACCCCCGTCGGAGTCGCCGTCGGCTCGGGCACCGAGAGGCAGCTCAAGCGAGGAATCGCGAAGATCGAGACCTCGAGCGGCAAGCTGAAGAAGGGCACGACCAGCCGCGGCGCCACCATCGCCGCGTTGATCATCGCCGTGATCTGGACTCTGCCCACGGCCGGGCTCTTCATCTCGTCGTTCCGGCCCGCGAACGACATCAAGACGACCGGATGGTGGACCGTCTTCGCCAACCCGGGGTTCACTCTCGACAACTACGCGAACGCCCTCAACTCGGGCGACAGCCTCACGCTCGGGAAGGCGTTCCTGAACTCGCTGGTGATCACGTTGCCGGCGGCGCTGATCCCGATCACGATCGCCAGTCTCGCGGCGTACGCGTTCGCCTGGATCGACTTCAAGGGACGCAACACGATGTTCGTGCTGGTGTTCGCCCTGCAGATCGTCCCGATCCAGATGGCTCTCGTGCCGCTGCTGCGCCTGTTCTCGGACGGTCTGCGCATCGGCGGTCTGTACATCCTGCCGGGGCTCGGGGTGAACGGTCTCGACGGCTCGTTTGCGAAGGTCTGGATCGCCCACACGATCTTCGCCCTGCCGCTGGCCATCTTCATGCTGCACAACTTCATCTCGGAGATCCCGGCCGAGGTGATCGAGGCCGCCCGCATGGACGGCGCCGGTCACGGGCAGGTGTTCTTCCGCATCGTGCTGCCGCTGTCGATGCCCGCGATCGCCTCGTTCGGCATCTTCCAGTTCTTGTGGGTCTGGAACGACCTCCTCGTGGCCACGGTCTTCACCTCGGGCCAGGGCTTGCCGATCACGAAGGCGCTGCAGGACCTCTCGGGGTCGTACGGCCAGTCGTGGGAGCTGCTCACGGCCGGGGCGTTCATCTCGATCATCGTGCCGCTCATCGTGTTCTTCGCCCTGCAGCGGTTCTTCGTCCGCGGCCTGCTGGCCGGCGCCACGAAGGGCTGACCCCGTCGCAGCACGAGAGACCGCCTGGCGATCGCCCGGCGGTCTCTCGTCATGTCGTCCGGTCTTGCGCTGGGCCGGGCCGGGCCGAGTCGGACCGTGCCGTGCCGTGCCGTGCCGGACCAGGTACAGGAAACTAAGAAACCGCCAGGCGAGAGCCTGGCGGTTTCTTTCGGTGCTGGTGACCCCAACGGGATTCGAACCCGTGTTACCGCCGTGAGAGGGCGACGTACTAGGCCGCTATACGATGGGGCCGTATTTGCAACTCGTCGAGTATGCCACACCGCGCGAGCCCGTCACAAATCGAGGCACCGGCGCGTCGAGATCGACCCGCCCGACGCGCGTACAGTCGCTGTCATGCGCCTCACGAAGCTCGAACACGCCTGCCTGATCCTCGAGAAGGACGGGCGCAAGCTCGTCGTCGACCCCGGGTCGTTCACGGCTCCCCTCATCGACCTGCATGACGTCGACGCCGTCGTGGTCACCCACGAGCACGCCGACCACTGGACGCCCGACCAGCTGACCCACCTGCTCGCCACGAACCCCGGCGCGACGGTCTACGGCCCCGCGGGTGTGGCCACGGCCGCCGAGGGCTTCGACGTGCACGTGGTCGGCGACGGAGACACGGTCGAGGTCGGCCCCTTCACGCTGGCGTTCCACGGCTCGTGCCACGCGGTCATCCACGAGAGCATCCCGGTCGTCGACAACGTCGGCGTGCTCGTCGACGGATCGCTGTTCTACCCGGGTGACCAGTTCACGGTCCCGCCGGTGCCGGTCGACGTCCTCGCGACGCCCGTCGGGGCGCCCTGGCTCAAGGTGGCCGAGGTGATCGACTACGTCGCGGCGGTCGCGCCCCGACTGGCCTTCCCCACCCACGAGCAGACCCTCTCCGGCCCCGGGCTCGCCATGCACTTCGACCGCATGAAGGCGTCCGCGCAGTCGATCGGTGGCGACGCCGTGAAGCTCGAGGCGCACGAGTCGATCGAGCTCTAGCCCCACCCGCGACGGGCACTCCCCCGACGACGAACCGCCCCCCTCCGGCCTGACCGGATGAGGGGCGGTTCGTCGACGGCCGCCGTGACTACAGCGTGACGTCGATCTCGCGCAGCGTCTTGGCGTCGATGGCCACGCGCACCTTCTCGACGAGCTCGTCGGGCGCGGGGCTGTCGATGGTCAGGACGCTCAGCGCCTGGCCACCGGCGCTCTGGCGGGCGATCTGCATGCCCGCGATGTTGATGCCGGCGTCACCGAACTCGCGACCGTAGACCGCCACGATGCCGGGGCGATCGGTGTAGACCATCACGAGGTGGTGCGCCGCCAGGGGGACCTCGACGTCGTAGCCGTTGATCTCGACGATCTTCTCGACCTGCTTCGTGCCGGTCAGGGTGCCCGAGACCGAGATCTGCGAGCCGTCGCTGAGCGAGCCGCGCAGGGTGATGACGTTGCGGTACTCGTCGCTGGTCGGGTCGGTGAGCAGACGAACGGTGATGCCGCGCTGCTCGGCCAGCAACGGCGCGTTCACGTAGCTCACCGACTCGCTGACGATGTTCGTGAAGATGCCCTTCAGGGCCGCCAGCTTCAACACGCTGACGTCGTACTCGACCAGGTCGCCGCGCACCTCGACGTCGACGCTCGTCAACGGGCTGTCGGCGAGGCCGGAGAACACCTGACCGATCTTCTCGACCAGGGGGATGCCGGGTCGCACGTAGGGGTCGATGACGCCGCCGGCCACGTTGACCGCGTCGGGGACGAGCTCGCCGCCGAGTGCGAGCCGCACCGAGCGGGCCACCGAGACGCCGGCCTTCTCCTGCGCCTCGTCCGTCGAGGCACCGAGGTGCGGGGTCACCACGACGTTCTCGAGACCCAGCAGCTTCTGGTCGACCGGGGGCTCCTTCACGAACACGTCGAGTCCGGCACCGGCGATCTCGCCGGTGGTCAGGGCCTCGTACAGGCCGTCCTCGTCGATGAGGCCGCCGCGTGCCACGTTGACGACGAAGGCCGACTTCTTCATCGCCTTCATCTGCTCGAGGCCGATCATGCCGGTCGTCTCGGGGGTCTTGGGCATGTGGATCGTCACGAAGTCGCTCGTGGCGAGCAGCTCGTCGAGCGACAGCAGCGTGACCCCGAGCTGCTGGGCGCGGGCCGGCGTGACGTAGGGGTCGTAGGCGACGACGTTCACGCCGAAGGCCTGCAGGCGCGCCGTGATGAGGGCGCCGATGCGGCCGAGGCCGACGATGCCGACCGTCTTCTCGTAGAGTTCGACGCCCGTGTACTTCGACCGCTTCCACTGCCCCTGGGCCAGGGCGGAGTGCGCTGCCGGGATGTGACGCGCGAGGCTGAGGATGTGACCGACGGTCAGCTCGGCGGCGGAGATGATGTTCGACGTCGGTGCGTTGACGACCATGACACCGGCCGTGGTGGCCGCCTTGATGTCCACGTTGTCGAGCCCGACGCCGGCGCGCGCGACGACCTTGAGCGACGGGGCGGCGGCGATGGCCTCGGCGTCGACCTGCGTCGCCGACCGCACGAGGATCGCGTCGGCGTCGGCCAGGGCGGCCAGCAGTGCGGGGCGGTCGGTGCCGTCCACCGATCGCACGTCGAAGTCGGGCCCGAGGGCGTCGACGGTTGCGGGTGACAGTTCTTCTGCGATCAACACGACGGGCTTGGCCACGGGGCGGACGTCCTTCTCTGGGTGATGTTCGGTGAGGGGCCGCGACGCGCCGTGGGCGCGGCTGATGACGACTCTATCGACTCGCGCGGATCGTTACGTCCGCATGACGACGTCCCCGGCGGGCGGCGTCACGGACGCGACCCGCGCCTCCTGGGCTCGCTCAGACGGTCGTGACGTAGGCCGTCAGGGTCAGCGACACGGCCGCCACGAGACCCAGGGCCGCGAACAGCGCCAGCGTGAACTTCCACAGTTCACGACGGCGCCCCACCACGATCGCCGCGACGAAGGCCAGAGGCGGCACGACGACACCCACGATCAGCGGCACCCACGGGGGTGAGACCACCAGACCGTCGAGGCCGTTCTCACGGTAGAACTCGTTGTTCTGCGTGAAGACCTGCGGCACGAGCACGAGGTTCGAGATGGCTTCGAACAGGTCGAAGGCGAAGAAGACGGCGAAGACGATCGCCACGGCGAGGTAGAAGAAGATGGAGGCGCGGCCCGGTTCGCTCGCGTCGCCTGCCGTCACCGAGACGGCGTCGTGCTCGTGGCCGTGGTCGTGCTCGTGGTCGTGCTCGTGCTCGTGCTCGTGGCCGTGGTCGTTCATGCGGAGCCTCCCGTCACGAGGGGCCAGGGGGCCACGAGGAGCGCGCCGAGGGCCATCCACGCGAGGCGACGGCCCGTGCGATCGACGGGGACGAGGACGATGACGGCCACGAACCACGCGATCGGGGCCACCACGGCGAACAGTTCGCCGAGGTTCCACATGAGCGACGAGATCGCATCGGTGAACGGGTTGGTGAAGTCGCCGACGGCGACGATCCAGCCCGCGGCCCAGAGGAGGAACACGCCGCCGAGGACGCCGTGGACCACGAGCGACGCCGAACTCATCACCGCGGGGCCGTCGTCGACGTCGTCCTCGTCTTCTTCGTCCGGGTCGTCGGACTCGTCGACGGGCTCATCGCCTGCACCGTCCGACCGCCGGGCACGACGCGGACGACCCGTCGGCGCAGGCCCCTCGACGTGGCTGCTGTCGGCCTCGTCACCCCAGGTCAGGGCGTCGTCGGCGTCGCCGCCGGTCGGCACCCGCGGGTCGGCTGGCGTCATGCGGTGAGCTTGGACGAGACCGCCGCGAGCAACGCGGGGAACAGCGGGTGGTCGTCCTGGACGCCCGTCAGCGTGCGCGTCAGCTCGTCGGCGGCGAGGCCCGAGCTCAGCAGCGACTGCAGCTCGACGCTCTCGACGTCGTCGGGCACGGAGAAGTCGAGGGCGGCACGCACGGCGCGGACGAGTGCGTCGTAGGGCAGCCCACGCTCGGCGGCCTGGGCCGCGGGGCCGACGAACCGCTCGTGGCGGCTGAGCTTGCGGAGGGGGTTGCGGCCGACGCGTTCGGTCGTGTCGGGGAGGTGCGGGTTGGCGATGCGGACGAGGTTCTTCTCGATGTAGGACTGCTGCTCGTCGGCGTCGAGCTCGTGTTTGGCCACGAGCAGGCCCTTCGTCTCGGCGAGGACGCCGCGGACCTCGGCCATGACCTCGGCGTCGTCCAGGGCCTCACGGATGCTCGTGAGCCCCTTGCGGAACCCGTGGTAGGCGGCCGCGGCGTGGGCGGTGTTGACCGTGAAGAGCTTGCGCTCGATGAAGGGCTCGAGGTCGGCGACCCAGGTGACGCCCTCGATGTCGGGGCGGTGCTCGCCGAACGGCGTGCTCTCGACGACCCATTCGAAGAACGACTCGATGGTGACGTCGAGCGTGCCCCCGGCCTGCTCGGGCACGATCCGGTCGATGGCACAGTTCGCGAAGACGGCGTTCTCGGCCGGATCGTGCTCGCGCACCGCGGCCGCCAGCGAGTCGGTGGCGTTGATGGCGTTCTCGCACGCGATGACGGAGAGCGGCGCCCGATCGGCGGACCGCTGGGCCAGCCCCTTGGCGATGACCGGCGCGACGAACGGCAGGATGCGGGCACCGACCGCGGTGGTCACGACGTCGGCGGTCGCGATCTCGGCGACGAGGGCCGCCTCGTCGGTGCGGCTGTTGATGGCGCGATAACCGTCGACGACGGTCGTACGGCTGTCTTCACCGACCTCGTGCACCTCGAACGACGACTGCGACTGCAGCGCCCCGATCAGGTCGTCGTTCACGTCGGCGAAGACGACCTCGTAACCACTCGCGTGGAGGAACTGGGCGACGAAGCCCCGACCGATGTTGCCGGCGCCGAAGTGCACGGCCTTCTTGCTGTGAGCCATGCCATAGATCATGCCACGACGTCACCGCGCCGGCGGACGGCGAGAGGGCCCCGCACCGGGTGGTGCGGGGCCCTCTCGGGTGGTTCCGGTGCTGCGTCGAGGTCAGCGCGCAGCGCTGCCGTCGACGTAGTCGGAGTCCTGCTGCTTCCAGGCGAACAGGGCACGCAGCTCTTGGCCGGTGGCCTCGATCGGGTGCTCCTCGCCCTTCTTGCGGAGCTCCTTGAACTCGGGCGCGCCGGCGTCCTGGTCCTCGATGAAGCGCTTCGCGAAGGCGCCCGACTGGATGTCGGCGAGCACGGCCTTCATGTTGTCCTTGACGTCGGGGGTGATGACGCGGGGGCCCGAGACGTAGTCGCCGTACTCGGCCGTGTCGGAGACGCTCCAGCGCTGTTTGGCCAGGCCGCCCTCCCAGATCAGGTCGACGATCAGCTTGAGCTCGTGCAGCACCTCGAAGTAGGCGATCTGCGGCTGGTAGCCGGCCTCGGTCAGGGTCTCGAAGCCGTACTGGATCAGCTGCGAGGTCCCGCCGCAGAGCACGGCCTGCTCGCCGAAGAGGTCGGTCTCGGTCTCTTCGGTGAAGGTGGTCTTGATGCCGCCGGCACGCAGGCCGCCGATGCCCTTGGAGTACGACCAGGCGAGATCCCACGCGGCGCCGGAGGCGTCCTTCTCGACGGCGACGATGACGGGCACGCCGCGGCCGGCCTCGAACTCGCGACGGACGGTGTGGCCGGGGCCCTTGGGGGCGACGAGGACCACGTCGACGCCCTCGGGCGCCTCGATGTAGCCGAACCGGATGTTGAAACCGTGGCCGAAGACGAGCGCCTTGCCGTCGGCGAGGTTAGGCGCGATGTCGTCGGCGTACACGTGACGCTGCACCTGGTCGGGCGCGAGGATCACGATGACGTCGCCCCAGGCCGAGGCCTCGGCGGGCGTCTGCACCGTGAAGCCGGCCTCCTCGGCCTTGGCGCGGCTCTTCGAGCCCTCCTTGAGGCCGACGACGACCTCGACGCCCGAGTCGCGGAGGTTCAGCGCGTGGGCGTGGCCCTGCGAGCCGTAGCCGATGACGGCGACCTTCTTGCCCTGGATGATCGACAGGTCGGCGTCGTTGTCGTAGACGATTTCAGTCACGGTGTGGTTCTCCTTGGGTGGTGACGGTGGGGTGTCGGGGCGAGGAGGCGCGGTGCGCGACCCCTCGCGGGTTCAGTTCTTGAAGACGCGGTCGGTGATCGACTTCGCGCCGCGGCCGATGGCCAACAGGCCCGACTGCGAGATCTCCTTGATGCCGTAGGGCTCGAGCACGCGGAGCAGCGCCGTCGTCTTGCCGGTGTCGCCCGTGACCTCGATGACGAGGGCGTCGGTCGACACGTCGACCACCGAGGCGCGGAAGAGGGTGACGGCCTCGAGCACCTGCGAGCGGGTCGTGTTGTCGACGCGCACCTTGATCAGCAGGTGCTCGCGCTGCACGGACTGCGAGTAGTCCAGCTCGACGATCTTGATCACGTTGATGAGCTTGTTCAGCTGCTTGGTGACCTGCTCGAGCGGCAGTTCTTCGACGTCGACGACGACCGTGATGCGGCTCAGCCCCTCGACCTCGCTCTTGCCGACGGCGAGGCTCTCGATGTTGAAGCCGCGCCGGGCGAAGAGACCGGCGACACGGGTCAGCAGACCCGGCTTGTCTTCGACGAGCAGGGACAGGACGTGGCTCATGCGTGTTCTCCGGTCATGTCGCCGTCGCGGGTGGTGTCGGAGGCGCTCGTGCCCGGCGCCTCGTCGTCCCACTCGGGAGCGAGGGCGCGGGCGTGCTGGATCTCGGAGTTCGAGACCCCCTGCGGCACCATCGGCCAAACCATCGCGTCGCGGCTGACGACGAAGTCGATGACGACCGGGCGGTCGTTGGTCGCGAGGGCGAGCTCGATGGCCGCGTCGACCTCGTCCTCGGTGCGGACCCGGATGCCCAGGGCGCCGTAGGCGTCGGCGAGCTTGACGAAGTCCGGCACCATGCGCGTCTCGTGACCCGTGTTGAGGTCGGTGAACGAGTGGCGCCCCTCGTAGAAGAGCGTCTGCCACTGCCGCACCATGCCGAGCGACGAGTTGTTGATGATCGCGACCTTGATCGGGATGTCGTTGATGACGCAGGTGGCCAACTCCTGGTTGGTCATCTGGAAGCAGCCGTCGCCGTCGATAGCCCACACCACGCGGTCGGGCTGGGCGACCTTGGCCCCCATGGCGGCCGGGACCGAATAGCCCATCGTGCCCGCGCCTCCGGAGTTGAGCCAGGCGTGCGGGCGCTCGTACTCGATGAACTGGGCCGCCCACATCTGGTGCTGGCCGACGCCGGAGGCGTAGATCGCCTCGGGGCCGGAGAGCTGCCCGATGCGCTGGATGATCGCCTGGGGTGACAGCAGGCCGTCGTCGGGCTGGGTGTAGCCGAGCGGGAACTGTTCGCGAAGACCCTCGAGGTGCTCCCACCACGCCGCGATGTCGGGCTTGACCCCACCAGTGACCTCGGCGAACGCGCTCGTGAGGTCGGGGATGACGACCTTGGCGTCACCCACGATGGGCACGTCGGCGATGCGGATCTTCGAGATCTCGGCGGGGTCGATGTCGACGTGGACGACCTTGGCACCGGGCGCGAAGAGCTCGGCCTTGCCGGTCACCCGGTCGTCGAAGCGCGCGCCGAGGGCGATGATGAGGTCGCTCTCCTGGAGTCCCAGCACGGCCGGCACCGTGCCGTGCATGCCGGGCATCCCGAGGTGTTGCGGGTGGGTGTCGGGGAACGCACCGCGGGCCATCAGGGTGGTGACGACGGGAGCCCCGGTGAGCTCGACGAGGGCCTTGAGCTCGGCCGACGCCCCGGCGCGGATCACTCCGCCGCCGACGTAGAAGACGGGTTGCTTGGCGTCGGCGATCATCTGGGCCGCGGCGGTGATCTGCTTGCCGTGCGCCCTCGTCACCGGTCGGTAGCCCGGCAGGTCGACGACGGGCGGCCAGATGAAGGGTGCGCTGTTCTGCTGCGCGTCCTTCGTGATGTCGACGAGCACCGGGCCGGGACGCCCCGTGCTCGCGATCTGGTACGCGGCGGCGAGCGTCGCCGGGATGTCCTCGGGCTTGGTCACCAGGAACGAGTGCTTCGTGATCGGCATCGTAATGCCGACGATGTCGGCCTCCTGGAAGGCGTCGGTGCCCATGAGGGTCGAGAAGACCTGCCCGGTGATGGCCAGCAGCGGCATGCTGTCCATGTAGGCGTCCGCGATCGCCGTGACGAGGTTCGTCGCGCCGGGGCCGGACGTCGCGATCGCGACGCCGACGCGACCGGACGCGGCGGCGTAGCCCTCGGCGGCGTGCCCGGCGCCCTGCTCGTGGCGGACCAGGATGTGTCGGATCGCCGTCGAGGCCATCAACTCGTCGTAGAACGGGATGATGGCTCCGCCGGGCAACCCGAAGACGTCGGTCACGCCCAGGTGCTCGAGCGACTTGAGGATGGCGCCCGACCCGGTCAGCACGGGAGGCGCGGTCGGCGCCCCGACGGACGCGCCGGCGCTCGGCCGGGCCGTCCGCGTCGCGGTGCCGGGCGTGGGGGTGGACTCTGCAGGCATCAGTGCCGGTTCCCTGTTCGTGGTCGGTGATCGATGGTGACGGTGCGGGACGCGGCCGTGCACGGGGTGCGACGTCGCGACGGCTCGGCCGGCGGTGGGACGCGTCAGTAGGTGACGGCGCCCTCGGCCGCAGAGCGGACCTGGCGTGCGTACTTCGCGAGGACACCGCGGGTGTAGCGCGGGGGAAGCGGTGCCCAGCCGTCTCGGCGGGCTTCCAGCTCTGCGGCGTCGACGAGTAGGTCGATCGAGCGAGCGGCGATGTCGACCCGAATCAAGTCACCATCGCGCACGAAGGCGATCGGACCGGAGTCGACCGCTTCGGGTGCTATGTGGCCGATGCACAGGCCGGTTGTGCCGCCTGAAAATCGTCCGTCCGTCAACAGTAGTACATCTTTGCCGAGCCCTGCGCCCTTGATGGCCGCGGTGATGGCGAGCATCTCGCGCATGCCCGGGCCGCCCTTGGGGCCCTCGTAGCGGATGACAACCACGTCGCCGGACTCGATGCGCCCCTCGGTGAGGGCGTCCATGGCGCCACGTTCGCGTTCGAAGACCTTCGCCGGCCCCTCGAACACCGACGCGTCGAAGCCCGCCGTCTTGACGACGGCGCCCTCGGGGGCCATCGAGCCGCTGAGGACGGTGAGGCCGCCGGTCGCGTGGATCGGGTTGTCGAGCGTCCGCAGCACCTCGCCGTCGAGCGGCTTCGGCTTGATGGACTCGAGGTTCTCGGCGACGGTCTTGCCGGTGACGGTGAGGCAGTCGCCGTGCAGCAGACCCGCGTCGAGCAGCGCCTTCATGACGACGGGGACGCCACCCATGCGGTCGACGTCGTTCATGACGTACTTGCCGAAGGGCTTGAGGTCGCCGATGTGCGGCACCTTGTCGCCGATGCGGTTGAAATCGTCGATGGTCAGGTCGACCTCGGCCTCGTACGCGATGGCGAGCAGGTGCAACACGACGTTGGTCGAGCCACCGAAGGCCATGGCCACGGCGATGGCGTTCTCGAACGCCTTCTTGGTGAGGATGTCGCGCGTCGTGATGCCCTGACGGAGCATCTCGACGACGGCCTCGCCCGAGCGGTGGGCGAAGTAGTCGCGGCGGCGGTCGGCCGACGGCGGGGCCGCCGAACCGGGGAGGCTCATGCCGAGGGCCTCGGCGACGCTGGCCATGGTGTTGGCCGTGTACATCCCGCCACAGGCACCCTCGCCCGGCACGATGGCGCACTCGATCGCCTTCAGGTCGTCGTCGTTCATGTTGCCGGCCTTGTAGGCGCCCACGGCCTCGAACGAGTCGATGATCGTGACGTTCTTCTCGGTGCCGTCGCTGAGCTTGACCCAACCGGGGGCGACGCTGCCGGCGTAGAGGAAGACGCTGGCGAGGTCGAGCCGGGCGGCGGCCATCAGCATGCCGGGCAGCGACTTGTCGCAACCGGCGAGCAACACCGACCCGTCGAGCCGCTCGGCGTTCATGACGACCTCGACGCTGTCGGCGATCACCTCGCGTGAGACCAGCGAGAAGTGCATGCCCTCGTGGCCCATCGAGATGCCGTCGGACACCGAGACGGTGCCGAACTGGAGCGGGTAGCCTCCCCCGGCGTGAACGCCTTCCTTGGCACCCTGGGCCAGACGGTCGAGCGACAGGTTGCAGGGGGTGATCTCGTTCCAGCTGCTGGCGATGCCGATCTGGGGCTTGCTCCAGTCTTCGTCGCCCATGCCGACGGCACGGAGCATGCCTCGCGACGTGGTGGCCTCGACGCCATCGGTGACGACGCGGCTGCGCGGTTTGATGTCGATCCCGTCCGGGGTGGGCTTCTCTGGCATGGGTCGAGTTTAGGGCGTGACCGCGCTCGCGCCGTCCACCGTCGCCGACGGCCTCAGAGCTCGCCCGGCTCCCCCGCGGCGTCTCCGCTCGACCGCGTCCGCCGACCCTCGTGGTCGCGGGCGTCGTCGTCACCCTCGCTGTCGTCGAGCCCGGACGAGTCCCCGACCCGGTCCATCTCGACGGCCAACGCGTCGGCCGACCCGACGGGCAGGTCGGACACGTCGAGATCGGCGACGTCGCCCTCGGTCGTCTCGGCGATCTCGCCGGCTGCCCGGGCCACGGCGTCGTCGAGTTCGTCCACGACCAACCGATCGCGCAGGAGGTCGCCGTTGCGGTACCCCGCCCGACCGATCATGTGCGCCGAGATGGGTGCGGTGAGCATCTGGAAGACGAGGACGACGAGCAGGGACGCGATCGTCCCCACGGTGTGCTGGTCGAGCGCGATCGCCGCCAGGACCAGGATGAGGCCGAAGATCTGCGGCTTGGTCGCGGCGTGCATGCGCGACAGGGCGTCGGGGAACCTGAGGAGGCCGATGCCTGCCGCGACCGAGAGCAGTGCCCCGCCGATGAGCATGACCGAGGCCGCCACGTCGTAGACCGTCTCGGGGATCACGAGGGATCCTGCTTTGAGACGTAGCGCGCGACCGTGATGGAGCCGAGGACGGCCGTCAGCGCGAGGGCGAGGATGACCGGGATGGTCCGGGTGTGGCCGTTGAAGACCATGTCGGCGGCGAGGACGCAGATCAGGGTGGTCAGCAGCATGTCGGACGCGATCATGCGGTCGAGGATCGACGGCCCCCGCACGATGCGGATGACCGACGCGAGGCCGGCGAACGCAAAGAGCGCTCCGACGACGTAGGCGACGACGGTCACGAGGGACCTCCTTCGTGGGACGAGGAACGGCTGACCGCTTCGTGGACCTCGGCCGCGGCCGGGGTGCCCTCCGCGATGCGACGGCGGTCGTCGTCGCTGCCGAGCACCCGGACGAGGCGGGCCTCGACGACCAGGACGCCGTCGCGGACGCCCTCGACACCGGCGAGGTCCTCGACCGCGAGGGCGTGCAGGTAGAGGATCGACCGCTCGCGGTCGGCCTCGACCACGAGCGACCCGGGGACGAGCGAGATCGCCTCGGCGACGAGGGTCATGATGAAGTCCGACCTCGTGTGCAGCTGCACCGCGACGATCGCGTTCGAGGTCACGCCGCGAGGTCGGACGGCCTGCCAGGCGACGATGACGGAGGCGCGCACCAGGTCGACCACGAAGTGCGCCAGGAAGACCACGGCGTACCAGAGGTTGAACCGGCCGCTCAGTTCGACCGGGGGCAGGAAGAACACCCGGGTCACGAGCAGCGCCACGGCGACGCCGGTGACGAAGGCCAGGACGGTGAACTGGTTCCACAAGGCCATCCAGAGGACGACCAGTCCGACGAGCAGGGGGAGCTGCCGGGCGAGGCTGCGGCCGACCTCGCCGCGGGTGGGACGGCCGGTCACGGGGTGCTCCCCTCGTCTGCGGAGTCCGAGGCGGGTTCGGGCTCGGGCGACGACGGGTCGGACGTCGTCTCTCCCTGACCGCCCGGGAAGACCGTCTGCACGTAGTCGTTCGAGCCGTAGACCCGGCCGGCCGCACGTTCGGCGACGCCGTAGAGCGGGCCGGCGGCGAAGGTCAGGGCGAGCGAGACGAGCACCATGCCCGCGGTCGCGCCCACCATGGTGCGGGGGTTGGTGCGACGTCGCTGGACGGCCACCCGACCCGGGGCCTCCTCGAGGTGCTCGGTGAAGGGCGACTCGTGGTCGTCGACATCGGCCTTCGGGCGCCAGAACGCGAGGTTCCAGGCACGCATGAGCGCGTAGAGCGTCAGCAGCGACGTGAGGGCCCCGGCTCCGATGAGGACGTACACGAGGGGATCGTCGAGCCGGGCACCGGCCTCGAAGAGCGCGACCTTGCCGATGAAACCGGAGAACGGCGGGATGCCGCCCAGGTTGAGGGCCGGGATGAAGAAGAGGACGGCGACGATCGGTGCCGCCTTGAGGAGACCGCCCAGGCGGGTGATCGACGCCGTGCCGCCTCGCCGTTCGATCAGGCCCGCCCCGAGGAAGAGCGTGGTCTGGACCGTGATGTGGTGCACGACGTAGTAGATCGTGGCGGCCAGGCCCTCGACGGTCCCGAGTGCGATGCCGAAGATCATGTATCCGATGTGGCTGACCAGGGTGAACGAGAGCAGACGCTTGATGTCGGCCTGGGCCACGGCCCCGAGGATGCCCACGATCATCGTCAGCAACGCGATGATCAGCAGGTAGACGTTGACGTTGCTCTCGACGAACAGCACCGTCTCGGTGCGGATGATGGCGTAGACGCCCACCTTGGTCAGCAGGCCGGCGAACACGGCGGTCACGGGGGCGGGAGCGGTCGGGTACGAGTCGGGCAGCCAGAACGACAGCGGGAAGATCGCCGCCTTGATGCCGAACGCCGTGAGCAGCATGACGTGGATGATCGTCTGCACGTCGGGCGGGATGGTGTCCATCTTCTGGGCGATGTCGGCGATGTTGACCGTGCCGAGCGCTCCGTAGATCATCGCGATGGAGGCGAGGAACAGGACGGACGACACCAGGCTGACGACGATGTAGACCACGCCGGCCCGGATGCGCTGCTCGGTGCCGCCGAGGGTGATCAGCACGTAGCTGGCCACCAGGAGGATCTCGAAGCCCACGTAGAGGTTGAAGAGGTCACCCGCGATGAAGGCGTTGAACACGCCCGTGGCGAGGATGAGGTAGGTCGGGTTGTAGATCGAGACCGGGGCCTCACCGTCACCGTCGGCCTGGCCCTGCCCGACCGAGAACACGAACACCGCCAGCAGGACGATCGACGAGATGCTGAGCATGAGCGCCGCGAGTCGGTCGACGACGAGCGTGATGCCGAACGGCGCCTGCCAACCACCCACCTGCACGGCGATCGCTCCCTGCGTGTCGACGACCACCAGCAGCACCAGGCTGATGACGACGACGAGCGCCAGGGCGACGATCGAGACCACGGCCTGCGACCGGGGCCGCCGACCGGCGATCATCGCCGCCGCGGCTCCGAGCAGCGGGATGAGGACGACGAGCGGCACGAGGTAGCTGGTGGTCATGCTCGGTGCCCTTTCTCGTCGTGGTGGGGCCGGTCGTCGCGCAGCGGCCGGTCGTCCGTCGGCACGGCCGCTTCGGCACGGCTGCCGAACTCGCTGTCGCCACCCGCCTCGTCGTCACCGTCGCCCTGTTCGGACTCTTCTTCGGCCGGGACGCCGCGACGACCGATCTCGAGGTCTTCGGCGTCGTCCGCGAGGGTGTCGCCCTGGGCCAGCCGCCACGACCGGTAGATCAACGCGAGCATGAAGGCCGAGATGCCGAAGGTGATGACGATGGCCGTCAGCACGAACGCCTGCGGCAGCGGGTCGGCGAAGTCGGCCGGATCGGCCTGACCGTCGACCACGGGGGCCGCGCCGCGACGGCCGGACATGAGGAGGATGAGGATGTTCGTGGCGTTGCCGACGAGCAGGAAGCCCAGCAGCACACGGGTCATGCTGCGCTCGAGCAGCAGGTAGACGCCGCAGGCGTACAGCGCGGCCATGACGACGATCAGGACGAGGGAGACGCTCATGCGCGGCCCCGCTCGGTCGGGGGCGTACCGGCGACGGACACGGGGAGCGCCTCCTCTTCGGGTTCGGACACCTCGCTCGCGTGGCCGAACGCGTCCTCTTCTTCTTGACGGTCGACCTCGGCTCCGAGGCTCCGGAGCACGTCGAGGACGAGCCCGACGACGACCAGGTAGACGCCGACGTCGAAGAAGGTCGACGTGACGAACTCGACGTGGCCGAGCAGCGGCACCTCGGCCTCGACCCAGGTCGAGGTCAGGGCGTCGACGCCGAAGAAGAGCGGGACGAGTGCCGTCGCGGCGACCGTCAGGAGACCGGCCCCGAGGAGCTTGCCGGCATCGAGGGGCGCGGCCGCACCGAGTTCGTACCGACCGCCCGCGAGGTACCGGGCCACGAACGCGAAACCCGCCACCAGACCGCCGGCGAAGCCACCACCGGGCAGGTTGTGACCGGCGAAGAGCAGGTAGATCGAGACGACGATGATGGCGTGGAAGATCAGGCGCACGACCACCTCGAGCAGGATCGACCGGTTCTGCGGGGCGAGTTTGCGCCCGGCCAACAACCAGGCGCGCCGGTCGCCCTCGGTGCTGTCGCCGATCTGCGCCGTCGCCCCGCCGACGGGCACGACCGGCGCCGGCTCGCGCACGGGCCGGACCCGTGCCAGGAACCGCTGGGCACGCGTACGCCGCTCGGGCCGGGGCAGGACGTCGGCGCGGGAGGTCAGGAAGACCAGGCTCGCGACACCGGTCGCGGCGACGATGAGGACCGCGATCTCGCCCATGGTGTCCCATCCGCGGATGTCGACGAGCGTCACGTTGACGACGTTGCGGCCGTGACCGCCGTCGACGGCGAGGTCGGGGAAGGCGCCCGAGACCGTGGGGATCGAGCGTGCCCCGAGGGCGACGACGGCGATGGCGGCCATGACGGACCCGACCGAGATGCCGATGACGGCCCGGATCGCCCGGTGGGTGCGGCCGTTTCGCTCGCCCAGACGGGCCGGCAGCCGACGCAGCACGAGGACGAACGCGATGAGGGTGATGGTCTCGATCAGCGCCTGCGTCAGGGCCAGGTCGGGGGCCCCGTGCAGCGCGAAGAGCGCGGCCATGCCGTAGCCGGTCACCCCGACCAGGACGACGGCCTGGAATCTCTTGTTGGAGAGCGCCGACGCGATGGCGCCGATGATCATCAACCCGCCGATGGCCAGCTGCGCCGGGTAGTCCCAGAGCACGGCGGTGGTCGGCCAGTCGCTGTTGAGCGCCAGCGTCACCACCGACGAGGCGATGAACACGACGAGGATGGTGGCGAGGTAGAAGGGCAACGAACCGCGCTGCGTCGTGGCGGTCGTCCGCGACGCCGTCCGGTCGATGGTCGCCATGATCCGCACGTACCCGTCGGAGGCGCGGGGCAGGAACGAGACGGCCTTCTGCACCTGCGACACCCGGTCGCGCTGCCAGAAGAGGAGGGCCCCGACCCCGAGCGAGACCGCCGTGAAGCCGAGGGCGGGCTCGAGACCGTGCCAGAGCGCCAGGTAGTAGGGGCCGTGCTCGCCCGGGGCCGAGGGGAGCGTGTCGGCATAACGAGCGAAGACCGGACCGACCTGGTACGAGACGAGGCCGAGCACCAGGCCGGCGACGGCCAGGACGATCGGCGACGCCAGGAAGTCGACGTGCTCACGGACGAAGTCGACCGGCTCGACGCCCTTCTTGCGACCGAAGGCCCCCCAGAGGAAGCGCAGGCTGTAGGCGGTGGTCAGGATCGACCCGACGACGACGCCGACCAGGGCGACGACGCCCCAGGCCGACCCGGTCACGGCGTCGTCGTAGAGGGCCGTGAGCACGGCCTCCTTCGCGACGAAGCCGAAGGTCGGCGGCACGCCTGCCATCGAGGCGAGGGCGAGGAGCGTCACCACGAGGAGGACGGGAGCCTGACGACCGAGCCCGCAGAGCTTGCGCAGGTCTCGCGTGCCCGCCCGGTGGTCGATGACCCCCACCACGAGGAAGAGCGTCGACTTGAACAGGGCGTGGGCGACCAGCAGGGCGAGCCCGGCGAGGGCTGCGTCGCGGGTGCCGAACCCCACCACGATCGTCAGGAAGCCGAGTTGGCTCACCGTGCCGTAGGCCAGGACGAGCTTGAGGTCGTGCTGACGGAGCGCGCGGTACCCGCCGAGGACCATCGTGACCACCCCGACGGTGACGATGATCTCTTGCCAGCCGGGCTGATCGTGGTAGCCGGGGGCGAGACGGGCGACGAGGTAGATGCCGGCCTTGACCATCGCGGCGGCGTGCAGGTAGGCACTGACCGGCGTCGGAGCCGCCATCGCGGCCGGGAGCCAGAAGTGGAACGGCACGAGTGCCGACTTCGACAGCGCCCCGACGAGTACGAGCACGACGGCGACCGTGACGACCGTCCCGGTGGGTGGCTGCTCGACGAGCTGGGACAACGAGCTCGTGCCGCCCTGGACGGCGAGGATCACGAGGCCGACGAGCATCGCGAGCCCGCCCGCGGTCGTCACGATGAGCGCCTGCAACGCGGCCCCGCGGCTGGCCTGCTTCGCCGTGTAGTGCCCGATCAACAGGTACGAGAAGACGCTCGTGGCCTCCCAGAAGACGAACAGGACGAACACGTCGTCGCTCGTGACGAGGCCGTACATCGCTCCGGCGAAGGCCACCAGCACGGCGGCGAAGCGTGCCCGACCGGCCTCGTCCCGCTCGAAGTAGCGCGCACAGTAGACGAGCACGAGGCCGCCGATGCCCGTGACGACGAGCGCGAGGACCCAGGCGAGGACGTCCATGCGGAGGGTGAGCGAGATGGCGAGCTGGGGAATCCACGGCACGGCCTCGGTGGGCACCTCGCCCGACAACACGGCGGGCCCCTGGAGGGCCGTGAAGGCGAAGGCCGCGAAGGGGACGACGGACGCCCAGAGGAAGAGCGAACGGCCGAGTCGTCCGCCGACGCAGGCCACGACGACGGCCGCCACGGCGAACGCTGTCAGGACTACGATCACGAGGACCTCCGTCGGCTGGCGACCTCGTCGGACCGGCTCGGCTGAGCGGCGGCGGGGAGTCGCGGCGGAGTGTCCAGACTACCTTGCAGTCACCTGGGAATGCTCAGACCCGGCCATCACACCCGTTCAAGGCATGCGCTCTCAGGCATGACCGAGATGCCCACGCAGGCCGGCCAGTTCGACGAGCAGGTCCGCCACGGCGGCGGGGTCGGCGACGCGATGCATCGCCCCCGTCTCGCCCGGGCCGACCTTGATCGACAGGTCGCCCTCGCCGAGTGCCCGGAAGCCGTCCTCGTCGGTGACGTCGTCCCCGGCGTAGAGGACGCCCGTGGCCTGGACGGCCTCCCGGAGCCGGTCGATGCCATCGTTCTTGCCGGTCGCCCGGACGGCGAACTCGAGGACGTTCTTGCCGACGCGCTCGTGCATGCCGCCGAGCGCCTCGACGGCCTCGCGGGCCGCCGCGTGGACGGCCTCGGTGGTCGCGGCGTCCGCGAGCCGCGTGTGCAGGGCGAGGCCTGCGGGTTTCTCTTCGACGAAGACGCCCTCACGCCCCTCGGCCACACCGTGGACGGCGTCGGACAAGCGCGCACGGCCGGCCTTCTCGTCGTCGCTCAACGAGGTCTCGTGACCGTCGACCCGCACCTCGATGCCGTGCGAGCCGACCAACAGCACCTCGTCGGGGGTCTGGCTGACCTCGATCAACGAGGCGAGGTCGCGCCCGGACACGAGGGCGACGGTGGTCTGGTCGAGTGCCGACAGGCGCATGATCGCGTCCATGGCCGCGGGCAACGCCCGGGCCCGCAGGGGCGCGTCGACCTCGGGCGCCAGGGTGCCGTCGAAGTCGAGCGCGACGAGGAGGCGCGGGGTCGTCGCGAGACGACCGAGCGCGTCGCTCAGGGCCAGGGGGTCGGAACCGGTCACGAGACGTCACCGTCCGTCGTCGCCGAGGCCGGGGCAGGCGTGATCTGCTGCCCGGGTCGTACGTTCTCGAGGGCCTGCAGGAAGGACGCCGACCACTTGGCCACGTCGTTCTCGAGGACGCGACGGCGCAGGGCCCGCATGCGGGTGGTGCGGTCACGCTTGGGCATCTCGACGGCGCGCATGATGGTGTTCTTGAGGCCGCCGATGTCGTGCGGGTTGATCAGCAGGGCGCTCTTGAGCTCGTCGGCCGCGCCGGCGAACTCGCTCAGCACGAGCACGCCGTCGTTGTCGCGCCGCACCGCCACGTACTCTTTCGCGACCAGGTTCATGCCGTCGCGGAGGGCCGTGACCAGCATGATGTCGGCGGCGAGGTACAACGCCACCATCTCTTCGCGCGGGTAGCCGTGGTGGTGGTAGCTGATGGCCGTGTGGCTCATGGTGCCGTAGTCGCCGTTCACGCGGCCGACGGTGAGCTCGATCTCGTCGCGCAGCAGCTTGTAGGTCTCGACCCGCTCACGGCTCGGGCTCGCGACCTGCACGAGCGTGGCGTCCTCGACGCTGAGCCGACCGTCGGCGAGCAACTCGCCGAACGCCTTCATGCGGTGCCGGATGCCCTTCGTGTAGTCGAGACGGTCGACGCCGAGCATGATCGTCTTGGGGTTGCCGAGGCCCTCGCGGATCTCGCGGGCCCTGGCCTGCACGTCGGGGCGCGCGGCGAGCTCTTCGTAGCTGGCGGCGTCGATCGAGATCGGGAAGTGCTTCGCCAGCACCCGGCGGACCTTCGTGCCCCGGCGCGAGACCGGCGCGGACTCGTCGTCGACCGGGACCTCGATGTAGGGGCGCGTCGTCGAGTACCCGAGCAGGTGGCGGACGGCGCGGGAGAAGTTCGACGCGTCGTCCGCCCGCTGGAAGCCGATGACGTCGGCACCGAGCAGGCCCTCGACGATCTGCTGCCGCCAGGGCAGCTGCGAGAAGATGCCGAGCGGCGGGAACGGGATGTGGTTGAAGAACCCGATGGTGACGTCGGGCCGGGCCTCGCGCAGCATCTTCGGCACGAGCTGCAGCTGGTAGTCCTGCACCCAGATGGTGCCGCCCTCTTCGGTGATCTCGGCCGCGCGGTCGGCGAACCGCTGGTTGACCTGCACGTAGGACTCCCACCAGACCCGGTGGTAGGTCGGGGCGGCGATGACGTCGTGGTAGAGCGGCCAGAGCGTGTCGTTGCTGAAGCCCTCGTAGTAGCGCTGCACCTCGTCGGCGCTGAGCGGCACGGGGACGATCTCGATGCCGTCGGACTCGAAGGGCTCGAACTCGAGGTCGGGTTGGCCCGCCCAGCCCACCCACGCCCCGTCGTTGGCCTTCATGACGGGTTCGAGGGCGGTGACGAGACCCCCGGGCGAGTGCTGCCACGACGCCGACCCGTCGTCGGCGATGACCCGGTCGACGGGGAGGCGGTTGGAGACGACGACGAAGCCGTAACGTTCGGGGGTGTCGGGCATGGGGTGGGTCGGCTCCTGTCGCATCGCCCGCACGAACGCGGGACGGCCAGATTATCAGCGGTGCCCCAGACGGCTCCTGGCGACCGGCGTACCCCACCCGGACGATCGTCAGACGAGGCGCAGGGTCGCCTCGGCGGCCCGCACGAGGGACGACCCGTAGCTCGGCCCGTGTCCGGCGGCGTGCACGGCCAACGGGTGGAGCTGGTGCAGCGGCACGCGACCCCGCCACCCCTCGCCCAGTGGCGAGCGCGCCTCGTAGCCCGCCAGCACGTCCTCGAGGTGCGGGCAGCCGAACAGGGCCAGCATCGCCAGGTCGGTCTCGGGATGACCGCCGTGGGCGGCCGGGTCGATGAGCACGACTCCCCCGGCGTCGAAGAGCACGTTGCCGGCCCACAGGTCCCCGTGGAGGCGGGCCGGGGGCAGGTCGTCGTCGAACGCACCCTCGGCGACGAGGCGGCAGGCTCGCTCGACGACCTCGAGGCCCGCCCGGTCGAGACCGCCCGCCCGGACGGCGACGCGGGCGTAGGGCAGGACCCGCTGCTCGGCGTAGAAGACCCCCCAGGTCGCCTTCGGTCGCACCGTCATCGGACGGCTGCCGATGAAGCACGGCCCCGCCCACCCCCGAGGAGGCGCACCGAACGCCTCCGCGCCGCTCGCGTGGGTCACCGCGAGGGCCTCGCCGAAGGCCCGTGCGGCCTCCGCCGTGGGACGGACCTCGTGCACGGGATCGAGGTCGATGCGCCCCGGGGACGCGGCCTGGACGCCGACCGTGCGCGCGCCTCCTCGGGGCGTGGCCTCGGCGAGCCAGGCGAGACCGGCCGCCTCGGCCTCGAAGAAGCCGGCGGGGGCGTCGGCACGCTGCTTCGTGTAAGAGGTCACGGGAATAGCATGCGCCCCATGACCGACACCCGTCCCCCGCGCACCGAGGGGCCCCGCGGCCCCGCCGACGACGGCGCCCGTCCCGACACGACCATCGTCACGCGCGCCTACCGAGGGGGCGAGCTGATCGCCCACGACTTCCCGCTGCACGAGGTGAGCGACCACCTGGAGACGGACGGCTGCCACGTGTGGATCGACCTCACCGACCCGACCGCCGGCGACCTCGCCTCGCTCGAGGACGAACTCGGACTGCACGAGCTCGCCGTCGAGGACGCACTGCAGGACGGACAGCGGCCCAAGGTCGACCGTTACGACAACCATCTGTTCACCGCTCTCTACGACGTGCGCTTCGACCGGGCCAGCGGCGTGCTCGACACGAGCGAGGTGAAGGCGTTCATCACGGAGCGCGCCCTCGTGACGATCCACCATCCGGAGTTCGACGTCACCCGGCTGCAGGCGACCTTCGACCAGAACCGCGACCTGGCGTCGCACGGCGTCTCGTACTTCCTCTGGGGTCTGCTCGACTGCGTCGTGGACCGGCACTTCGGCGCCACGGATGCGCTGGACGACGAGATCGAGGGCATCGCCGACGACCTCTTCGACCCCGCGCCCCGGACCATCGACGTGCAGAAGCGCTCGTTCGCCCTGCGGAAGAGCCTCGTCCAGCTGCGCCGGGTCGCGTCGCCGATGCGCGAGGTGCTGAACACGCTGCTGCGCCGCGACCTGAAGGAGGTCGACTCCGCCATGCACCCGTACTTCCAGGACGTCTACGACCACGTGCTGCGCGTGGCCGAGCAGAACGACTCCCTGCGCGACCTCGTCTCGACCATCCTCGACACGAACCTCAACCTGCAGTCCAACCGCATGAACCTCATCATGAAGAAGGTGACGAGCTGGGCGGCCATCATCGCGGTCCCCACGGCGATCACCGGGTTCTATGGGCAGAACGTGCCGTATCCGGGGTTCCAGTCCGCCGCCGGCTTCGTCACCTCGTGCGTGCTGATCGTGGCGATCGGCGGCCTGCTCTGGTGGCAGTTCAAGCGCCGCGACTGGCTGTAGCCCGCCGTTCCCGCACTGTTCACCGCGGGGTCGACGCCGCCGAGACGCCCCGGTCGTAGCCTGGCCGCGTGATCACGGTCGGAATGAGCACGTCCTGCGTCTTCCCGCTGTCGACCGACGAGGCCTTCCGGCTCGCGCGGCTCATCGGCTTCGACGGGGTCGAGGTGATGGTGACGGCCGACCGGGCGACCCGACGCCCCGAGCTGATCCGCGCGGCGACCGCCCGGTGGGGCCTGCCCGTGCTCTCGGTGCACGCCCCCGTCCTGCCCGTCGCGCACTTCGCCTTCGGTCGTGACCAGGTCGACAAGCTGCGGCGCTCGGCCGGACTGGCCCGCGAGCTGGGCGCCACGACCGTCGTCGTCCATCCGCCGTTCGTCTGGCAGCGGTCCTACGCGGCGCGGTTCGTCGACGTCGTCCGCGAGATCGCGACCGAGACGGGCGTCACCCTCGCCGTCGAGAACATGTTCCCCGTGAGGTTCGGGCCGGCCGGGTTCGACCCCTACCGCCCGGGACACGACCCCTCGTCCCTCGACGTGGAGGCGGCCACCCTCGACTTCTCGCACGCCGCCGTCGCCGGGCGCGACGCTCTCGACCTCGCCCTGGCGCTCGGGCCGAGGTTGCGCCACGTCCACCTGACCGACGGCGTCGTCTCGTCCCGCCCCGGCGGGCTGCACGACCAGCACCGGGTGCCGGGTCTCGGCACGCAGCCGGTCGCCGAGGTGCTCACCCACCTGGCCCGGTCGGGGTGGGCCGGCACCGTCGCCGCCGAGGTGCACACCGACGGGGACGAGGAGGCGCGGCTCGGCCAGCTCCGGCGGACGCTCGCCTTCGCGCGCCGTCACCTCGCGACCGCACCCGCGTCGGGCCCGAGCGCCCGGGACCCTCAGACGAACAGCACCGTCGCGACGACCGCGAGCGGCACGGCGACCGCCGCCACCCCGAGGCCGGCGAGCACGAACCGCCCCCACGCGACCTCGACGCCCATCGACGACAAGCGCGAGTGCCAGAGCAGCGTGGCGAGCGAGGCCCACGGCGTCACGAGGCAGCCGATGTTGACCCCGACGAGCACGGCGACGAGCCGCAGCGGCGACCCGGCCACCGGCTCGAGGGCGAGGTAGGCCGGGAGGTTGTTGGCCACGTTCGCGGCCACCGCGCTGCCGCCCGCCAGTCGCAGCAGGTCGGGCAATTGGTCGCCGGTGCCCACGACGGCTCCGAGCAGGTCCGCCAGGCCGAGCGAGTGAGCGGCCTCGACGACGAGGAACAGCCCGCCGGCGAAGAGCAGCGTGCCCCACGGCACCAGCCCGAGTCGGAGGACGCCGCGGCGGCGGACGGCCGTGGTGACGACGAGCACGAGCGCCGCGACGGCGGCGGGGATCCAGACCTCGACGCCCGAGACCAGGGCCGGCACGAGCAGCCCCGTCGCGACCGCGGCGACGCCGAAGAGCACGCGATCGGCCACGGGCTCGGACGCCGGCGCCTCGAACCGGCCGACCAGCTGACGGCGGTAGCGCAGTCCGATGGCCACGACGGGGACGACGACGCCCACCACGGCGGCCGGTGCGACCAAGGCGGCGAACTGCACCGGGGCCGGTGATCCGAGCTCGTGCAGCGCGAGCAGGTTGGTGAGGTTCGAGACCGGCAACAGCATCGAGGCGCAGTTCGCGAGCCACACCGTCGTCAGCGCGAACGGCATCGGCGGCAGGCCGGCGTGCCGGGCCACGATCACGACCACCGGCGTGAGCAGCACCGCCGTCGTGTCGAGCGAGAGGAACACCGTGCAGAGCACCGCGAGCGCCACGACCAGGAGCCACAGCACGAGCACCCGCCCTCCGGCCAGCCGGGCCGAGGCGGACGCCAGCCACGAGAAGAGTCCGGCCTCCGCCGCGAGCTCCGCGACGATCGTCAGGCCGACGACGAAGCCGAGCACGGGCGCGACCCGTTCGACGAGCGCGAGCAGTTCGTCACCGGTCAGGACGCCGGTGAACACGGCCACGAGGCCGAGCGACACGAACACGCCTCCGAGCAGGGCAGTGCGCACGGCATTCTCCTTCGACCGCAGGACGCACCGGCACGGGACGCCGGGCAGCTCAACCTACCCCCACCCAGACTCGTGCCACGTCACGCGGTACCGTGGTCGAAACGACCCCTGGGAGCCCCACCGTGCGCAAATTCCTCTTCAACGGCGCGATCATCAGCGCGATCTTCTCCGGCATCAGCCTCCTCAAGAGCCTGAGCGCCGGCCCTCGTGACTGGCGCCTCGCCCTCATGGCGATCAGCTGGGCGGCGTCGACCGCGATCGCCGTGGGCAACGTCATCGAGGCCGCGAACGACGACGACTGACGTCTGCCGAGACACCGAGGAGGCGCGTCCCGCTCTGGCGGGGCGCGCCTCCTCGTCCGTGTGGTCGCGTCAGCGACGCCCGTCGACGCCGGGCGTCGGCCCGGCCGGATCGCCGTCGGGACGGCCGGTCGGCAGGCCACCGGGTCGTCCCGCGACGTGCGGGTCGTGTTCCGCCTCGGCGCCGAGCGAGGCCTGGTACTCGGCGACGTCGTGGATCGGGATGGCCGCCGTGAAGAGCGCCGTGCGTTCGGAGTCGGCGTTGTCGCCGCTGAACAGGGCGGAGGCCTCCGACGTCGACCGGTGGGCCCGTCCCTTCGGCGCCGGTTCGGCCTCGACCATCTGCACCCGCGTCCGCGGGATCGACTGCGGGCTCTTCGCGTGCAGCCAGGCGATCAGGTCCTCTCGGACGAGGCAGCGCAGGTCGAACAGGGTCGGTGCGTCCTTGGCCGTGACGAGCACCCTCACCCGCACGTAGCCGGCCTGGGCGTCGGTGACCTGGAGCACCTTGGTGCGTCCGTCCCAGAGGTCCGTCCCCGCGAGGATCACGTCGAGCTCCTTCCGCATGGCCCCCGGGTCGACCCGCCAGTCCAGGTCGAACTCGACCGCTCCGAGCAGCTCGCTGTTGCGCCGCGTCCAGTTCTCGAACGGCGTGGTCGTGAAGTAGGTGGACGGCAGCACGAGACGCCGGTCGTCCCAGACGTGGACGACGACGTACGACAGGGTGATCTCCTCGATCAGGCCCCACTGCCCTTCGACCACGACGACGTCGTCGATGCGGATGGCGTCGCTGAAGGCCAGTTGGATGCCCGCGAAGACGTTCGCCAGGGTCGACTGCGCCGCGAGGCCCGCGACGACCGAGACCAGCCCCGCACTCGCGAGGACGCTCGCACCGACCGCCTCGACCCCCGGGAACCCGAGCAGCACGGTGCCCGCGGCCAGGATCACGATCAGGGCCACGGTCAGCCGTCGGAGGATGAGCACCTGGGTGCGGACCCGACGCGCCACCCGGTTGTCGGGGGTGTCGACCCGGTAGCGCGACAGGCCGAGGTCCTCGAAGAAGATCGCGAGGGCACCCACGAACCAGGCGACGACGACGATGACGGCGCAGCGGAAGGCCTGTGACACCCACCCCTCCCCCGGGTAGTCGGCGGGGAGCAGGGCGTCGAACGACGTGGTCAGCGCGACGACGAGCAGCACGACGAGCAGCGTGGCGCGGAAGGGGCGGCGCATGCGCGTCACGAAGGCCTGCGCCCACTCCTTGCGCTTGGCGACCACGCCGACGACCAGGCCGACGACGGCCGAGACGACGAAGGTGAGGACGACGGCGGCGACGAGCGAGATGACGAGTTGTATCCAGGGCATCCCCCGAGCCTGTCGCATGACGCACGGCTCCGTCCCGGCTGGCCCCTGGGACGATGGAACGGTGAGACGATCCACAGCTTCCCGTCACGAGTCCGCCCCGCCCTCTCCTCCCCGGCGTCACGCCTCCCGGCGACGACGCGTGCTCAAGGGCGTGGCCCTCGGACTGTTCGCCGTGGTCGTGCTCGCCGCCACGGGGTTCTTCGTCTGGGCCAAGACGCCGATGTCGGCGACGGCGTCCTCGCTCGCCTCGGTGTCCGCCGACGAACGGGTCGAGGTGACGAGCAGACCCGACACGGTCGTGATGCGACCGACCGAGACGGCCGCCACCGGCCAGGGTCTCGTGTTCGTCGCCGGTGCCCGGGTCGACCCGCAGGCCTACGAGCAGACCTTCGCGGGTCTCGTCGCCACCGGCGTCACCGTCGTCGTCGAACGACCCACGCTCGGGTTCGGCATCCTGGACCCCCGCCCGCTGTCGACCTTCACCGACCTCGCCCCCGAGGTCGACGCGTGGGCGGTGGGCGGTCACTCGCTCGGCGGGGTGCGTGCCTGTCAGTACGCCGCCGACGACAGGTCGGTGGACGCCCTGGTGCTCCTCGGCTCGTACTGCGCGACGACCGACCTCTCGGACGACGACGAGCTCGCCGTCCTCAGCCTCGGCGGGTCCGAGGACGGCCTCAGCACCCCGGCGAAGATCGCGACCTACCGCGACATGCTGCCGGGCAGCGCGTCGGTGGTCGAGATCGACGGGTCGAACCACGCACAGTTCGGCAGCTACGGCGAGCAGTCCGGAGACGGTTCGGCCACGATCTCGGACGAGGAGGCGCGCGACCGCATCACGCGCCAGCTCACGTCGTTCTTCGCGGGCGTCGGCGTCTAGCCCCCGAGCGCCCGCTGCGCCCTATCGGTGGCGCCGCACGGACGGGCGGGCCCGGCGGCGGTTCAGATCGAACGCTTGCGCTGCCGCAGGGCCTCGAGGGCGAGCCCCTCGGAGGGGTACCGCCCGACGACCTCGCCCCAGCGGGGGTCGGCGCCGCGCAGCGCGACGAAGGCGCCCTGCTCGGCTCGGACGTGGCCGAGCACGCGGTCCGGGGTCGACACCTGGACGAGGTCGGACGAGACGGTGCGCGTGATGACGCGGGCCATTCTCCTCAGGACGTCGGTCGGTGCGGTGGTGCTCACGGGTGGTGCCTCTCGTGGTGCTCGTGCGGGTGGTGCGACGACGTCTCGGTGACGTCCGTCGACGACGCTACCCGCGCCTCCCGGGGTGTGACCTCGGGGTTCGCTGTGCGTCGGGTGTCGTCCGGCTGTGGTTTCACCCGGCTCCGTCACCCACCCACCGGGCCCCGCCCCGGAACCCCGCCGGGCGCCCGGTACGACGACGCCCCGGGCGAGCGGGGCTCGGCCGGGGCGACGTCCCAGGCGGATCGGATCAGCTGGTGAGGCCGTCGACGTAGTCCTGGTTCTCGGAGATCCACTTCTCGACGACGGGGGCGTAGTCGTCGCCGTCGACCTCGTCACCGTTGAACATGGCGTTCTCGAGCGAGGACAGGGTCTCGGTGTCCATCTCGAAGCCCTGCAGCCACTCGGTCAGCTGCGGGAAGTCCGCCGTGAAGCTCTTGCCGCCGAACGAGTGGATGCCCTCGGCGTCGCCCAGGGTGCCCTCGGGGTCGGCGAGGTCCTTGATGGGGAACGCGTCGTAGGCCCAGTGCGGGCTCCACAGCGTCACCGCGATGTTCTCGCCCGCGTCGGTCGCGCTCTTGAGCTCGGTCAGCATGGCGGCGGTCGACGAGGTCTGCAGCTGCAGGTCGCTCAGGCCGTAGGTGGGGATGGTCTCGTCCTGGACGGCGGCCGTGAGGCCTGCACCCGGTTCGATGCCGACGATCTTGCCGCCGAACAGGTCCGCGTTGGCCGCCAGCTCGTCGAGCGAGTCGATCGGGGCGTCCTCGTTCACGGCGACCGCGAGCTTGGCGCCGTCGTTCCAGGCGCCGAGATCGGTCAGGTCGTCGCCGTACTGCTCGATGTACGAGGCGTGGGTGGTCGGCAACCAGGTGTCGAGCACGACGTCGTAGTCGTCGGTGGTGAGCCCGCTGTAGACGGGGGCCACGTCGGCCGGCTGGAGGTTGACCGTGTAGCCCTCGTCCTCGAGGACGGTCTTCCACAGCCACGAGGCCGCGATGCCCTCGTCCCAGCCGTTGAACACGGCGAGGTCGACGACGGCCTGGTCGCCGTTGTCGAGGGTCTCGCCCTCGGCCGACGAGCCGCTGCCGGGAGGCGAGCAGGCGGCCAGTCCGAGGACGGCGGTGGTGCCGAGGGCGATCGATGCGGCGATGGTGCGCTTCTTCATGTGTTCCTTTCGGGTGGTGCAGGAGGCGCGGGTCGGGTGGGTACGTGCTGCTCCCGTCCCGCAGGTGGTCGGGGTCTAGGCCGAGGCCGTCGCGGGTTCGCGGCGGTCGGCCGGGGGCAGGGGCTGCTCGGCCTCGGCGCGGTCGGGAGCCGGGGTCGGCGGGACGGACCGGCGGTTCTGCGCCCGGGCCAGCCGTCGGGCGTGACGGTCGGACCCGAGGGCCGCCGTCATGCGGTCGAGGACGATCGCCAGGATGACGACCGAGATGCCGGCCTCGGCACCCAGCCCGACGTCGATGCGGTTGAGGCTCGCGACGATGTCGCCGCCCAGTCCCCCCGCGCCGACCATGCCGGCGATGACGACCATCGAGAGCGAGAGCATGATCACCTGGTTGACGCCGGCCATGATGCTGGGCTTCGCGAGGGGCAGCTGGATCTGACGCAGGATGCGCCACGGTGACGAGCCGAACGCCTGGCCGGCCTCGACCACCTCCTTGTCGACGCCGCGGATGCCGAGCTCGGTCAGGCGGACGCCGGGGGCCATGGCGAAGACGATGGTGGCGACGATGCCGGGCACGACGCCGACGCGGAACAGCAGCAGGGCGGGGATGAGGTAGACGAACGCGGGCGTCGTCTGCATGAAGTCCAGCACGGGCCGGATGATCTGCGACGCGACGCTCGACTTCGCCGCGAGCACGCCCAGAGGGATGCTCAGCGCGATGGCGAGCGTGCTGGCGACGAGCACGAGGGCGAGGCTCGACATCGCGTTGTCCCACTGGTTGACCGTTCCGATGAACAGCAGGCCGACGGCCGTGCCGAGCGAGAACTTCCAGCCCTTCGCGACGAAGGCGAGGGCGGCGATCACGATCACGACCGCCCAGAAGGGAGGTGCGCCGAGGAAGTACGCGACCCACTCGTAGAAGAACGTGAAGACCAGGCGGACGACGTCGAAGAAGCCGCCCAGGTGGGTGGTGATCCAGTCGACGACGTCCGAGACCCAGGAGCCGAAGGGGATGCGGAGGTACTCGTTCATCGGGTGGCTCCTTCGAGGGTGGCGTCGAGCTCGACGTCCGAGATGCGGGTGACGGGCTCGAGCACGGGGATGGGCGAGGTGGTCGTGTCGACGTTGCCGAGCGCCGCGAGCAGGGTCACGCGGGGGATGACGCCGAGCAGGCGGTCGGCGTCGTCCACGACGGCGATCGGCAGCGGACTCTCGACCGCCAACTCGAAGAGGTCGACCAGCGCGGCCTCGGGCCCGACCTTCGAGAACTCCGCGTTGACGATGGCGGCGAGGTCGGTGTCGTTCGCCTTGACCTGGCGCATGACGTGCCGGTCGCGCACCCAGCCGAGGAGCTTGCGGTCACGGCCGGTGACGAACAGGGCGGCGGTCTGGAGGTCGCGCAGTGATCGCAGGGCGCCCCGGGGGCCGACCGTGAGCGGGACGACCGCCCGGGCGGGCTCCATGACGCTGGCTGCCGTGAGGACGCGCGCCCGGTCGACGTCCTGCACGAACTGGGCGACGTAGTCGTTCGCGGGGTCGGTGAGGATGTCCTCGGGCGTGCCGATCTGCACGATGCGGCCGTCGCGCATGACGGCGATGCGGTCCCCGAGGAACATCGCCTCGTTGAGATCGTGGGTGATGAAGACGATCGTCTTGCCGAGCTTCGCCTGCAGCTCGACGAGCTGCTCCTGCATCTCGCGGCGGATCAGCGGGTCGAGGGCCGAGAACGCCTCGTCCATCAGCAGGATGTCGGTCTCGGCGGCGAGGGCGCGAGCGAGGCCGACGCGCTGCTGCATGCCGCCCGAGAGCTGGCTCGGCAGCTCGTCCTCCCAACCCGCGAGGCCGACGATCTCGGTGACCTCCCGGGCCTTCGCCAGGCGGGCCGCCTTCGCGACCCCCTGCACCTCGAGGCCGTAGGCGACGTTGTCGATGACGGTGCGGTGCGGCAGCAGCGCGAAGTGCTGGAACACCATCGACACGTTCTGCCGACGCACCTCGCGGAGCCGCTTGGCCGGGACGTCCGAGATCGCGGAGCCCGCGACCTCGACCGAGCCGGACGTGGGCTCGAGCAGGCCGTTCAGCATGCGGATGAGGGTCGACTTGCCCGAGCCGGAGAGCCCCATCACGACGAAGATCTCGCCGGGCCGGACGTCGAACGAGGCGTCGATGACGGCAGCGGTGCCGAGGCCCGCGGCCTCGGAGCGGGAGGCGCCGGCCTCGAGTCGGGCGACGGCGTCCTTGGGTCGGCGGCCGAACACCTTGTACAGGTTCCGGGCACGCACGGCAGGCGTAGTGGTCACAGGTGTCTCCAGGCGCGCCGAGGGGGCACCGGCCGCTCGGGCCGGTTCGCCGTCGGCGGCGATCGGGTCGGGCGAACGGGTCGACGACGCGTGCGGACCGTGTCGGCTCAAGCCCACCGTGGAACCACGGGGCGAACCTGTCCTCCGCCGGGTCGGTCATGGGACCGGACCCTCGCGCCACCAGACCGTACGACGACCGGAACCCGAACTGATCGGACCATCGGTCGGCGCGTCCTGATGATGACGGGCCCGGTCTCCCGGGCCTCCACGACCGTAGCCGACATCCGTCGTCCATCCGAATTGCGAACCGGCCCGACGTCGCCGCGGGTGTACCCCGCGCACCCTGCGTCCCGGCGTGTCGCCCATGCCTGCGGGCCTGGTGATCGTCACCCATTCGTTACCCGCATGTGAATCGGCACCGTGCCTCCTGGGGGTTCGCCCGTCTCGCGGCGGTGATGCGGGCGAAAGCGATAGGGGCTACGGTCGACCGATGACGAGTCCCACGAACGGGGGCGGCGACGCCTCCACCGAGACGCACCTCCCGCAAGACTTCTCGCACGAGCAAGAGGGTTTCCAGCACGGGCTCAAGCCGCGTCAGCTGCAGATGATCGCCATCGGCGGGGCGATCGGCACGGGGCTCTTCCTCGGCGCCGGCGGTCGACTGGCCTCGGCCGGTCCGGCTCTCGCGATCGTGTTCGCGATCTGTGGCGTCTTCGCGTTCTTCATCCTGCGTGCCCTCGGCGAGCTGGTGCTGCACCGCCCCTCCTCGGGGTCGTTCGTCTCGTACGCCCGCGAGTTCTTCGGCGAGAAGTTCGCCTACGCGGCCGGGTGGATGTACTTCCTGAACTGGGCGATGACGGCCATCGTCGACGTCACCGCGGTCGCCCTGTACCTGCACTACTGGTCCGCGTTCACCGCGGCACCCGACTGGCTGCTGGCCCTGGTGGCCCTCGCCGTGGTGCTCTCGGTCAACCTGCTGGCCGTGAAGGTCTTCGGCGAGATGGAGTTCTGGTTCGCGATCATCAAGGTCGCCGCTCTCGTGGTGTTCCTCGTGGTCGGCGTCGTGTGGCTCGCGGCGGCGTTCCCCGTGACGCACGACGGTGCCGCGGTCGACACCGGCTGGGGCCTCGTGGCGTCGTCGGGCATCCTGCCGAACGGCCTGCTGCCGGCTGTGATCGTGGTGCAGGGCGTCGTCTTCGCCTATGCCGCGATCGAGCTGGTGGGCACGGCGTCGGGCGAGACCCAGAACCCCGAGAAGGTCGTGCCGCGCGCGATCAACACGGTCATCATCCGCATCGCGGTCTTCTACGTCGGGTCGCTGGTGCTGCTCTCGCTGCTGCTGCCGTACACGGCGTACAAGGCGGGCGAGAGCCCGTTCGTCACGTTCTTCGGCAGCATCGGCAGCCCCGAGGTGGGCGACGTCGCGGGGTCGATCATGAACTTCGTGGTCGTGACGGCCGCGCTGTCGAGCCTGAACGCCGGGCTGTACTCGACCGGCCGCGTGTTGCACTCGATGGGCATGAACGGCTCGGCCCCGAAGTTCACGACGAAGATGTCGAAGGGCGGGGTGCCGTTCGGCGGCATCCTGTTGACCGCGAGCATCACCCTGCTGGGCGTCGTGCTGAACGCGATCGTGGGGGCGAACACGGCGTTCGAGATCGTGTTGAACATCGCGTCTCTGGGCATCCTGACGGCGTGGGGCACGATCATCCTCTGCCAGATGCGACTGCGCCAGTGGGCGAAGCAGGGCAAGGCCAAGGAGCCCTCGTTCCGGTTGCCGGGGGCGCCGGTCACGAGCTACCTGACGCTGGCCTTCCTGGCCGCGGTCGTCGTCCTGATGGCGATCGATTGGCCGATCGGGTCGTTCACGGTCATGTCGCTCGTCGTGATCATCCCCCTGTTGATGCTCGGGTGGCACCTGCAGCGCGACCGCATCCTCGCGGCCGCCCGCCTCCGTGAGGGCATGACGGGCCCCTACCCCGTGACCGGCCGCGACGCCGCCTCGCAGGTCCCCCGCGACGGCCAGTAACCCCGCCACCCCCTGAGCGCAGGAGGCGCGGGCCGCCCCGCCCGCGCCTCCTGCCGTCTCCCCCCGCTGACGACCCAAGCAACCTCACTCCCCCCGTGACGAGCGAAGCGACGTCACCCCCCGTGACGAGCGAAGCGATGTCACCCCCGAGCAACGGCGACCTGGCGGGCCCGGCTTGCTCCCCGTCCGTGACGAGCGAAGCGACGTCACCCCCGAGCAACGGCGACCTGGCGGGCCCGGCTGGTTCCCCGTGCGAGGTGGGCCGCGGTCCGCGGAGCGGACCAGACCCATACGACGAAAGAATCCCCCGCTTCTGCGCCTGCAGAACACGGGGGACCCAATTCTTTCGTGCACCCCCTCGGACTTGAACCGAGAACCCACTGATTAAGAGTCAGTTGCTCTGCCAATTGAGCTAGAGGTGCGTGCTGCGATCTCTCGCAACGACGGTCAACACTAGCATGAGATCCGACCCACTCAGAACCATCGGCGCCGTCCGTGGCGCCCGCAGATCGGAGCACCATGTCCACGAAGCTCGAGAAGGGCGCTGCCGCGCCGACGTTCACCCTCGACGACGAGAACGGTTCGCCCGTCTCGCTGGCGGATTACTCGGGGCAGAAGGTCATCGTGTACTTCTACCCGGCGGCGTCGACGCCTGGCTGCACGACGGAGGCGTGTGACTTCCGCGACAACATCAACTCGCTGAAGTCGTCGGGCTACCAGGTGCTGGGCGTCTCGAAGGACGAGCCCGCCGCCCTGCAGGAGTTCAAGGACGAGCAGGGGCTGAACTTCCCGCTGCTCAGCGACCCCGAGCTGACGGTGCACCAGGCGTACGGCGCCTACGGCGAGAAGAACAACTACGGGCGCATCGTGACGGGCACGATCCGTTCGACGTTCGTGGTCGACGAGCAGGGCGCCGTCGAGCTGCCGCTGTACAACGTGAAGGCGACGGGGCACGTGGCGTCGCTCCGCAAGAAGCTCGGCCTCGACTGACCCCTTCGGCGACGAGGAGCGCAGGAGGCGCGGCGCCGGTCTCGAGGACCGGCACCGCGCCTCCTGCGTGTCGTCTCGCGACGGCGGCGGGCGGGTCGGTCAGTAGACGTGGGGGTCCGAGTCGCGGGCCGAGGTGGCCGCGACGACCGACGGCACGAGCAGCAGGACCACGACGGCGACGGACGGCGCGAGGAGCGCGAGGCCGATGGTCGGGTTGGCGAAGACGCCCTGCAGGCTGCCGATGCCGACCGCGAACTGCAGCACCTGCCACACGATCGCCGCTCCCCTGATCCAGGCCCGGCCGCGCAGGGCGCCGACCATGATGGACCCGAGCCAGGCGGTCGCCAGCAGGGTCAGGACGAAGATCGCGACGGCCGACGGGTACGAGTCGGGACGGGCGACGAGCAGCTCGACGAGCAAGAAAGCCGCCGTTGCGGCGACCAGCAGGAACTCGGCGGAGAGCAGCACGATCACGACCCAGAGCAGTGCGGGTCGACGGGTCTCGGCAGACCGACCGGTCTCGTCTCGGGCGCCGTCCGGGCCTGCTGTGGTCACGTGTGAGCCTCCGAAAAATCCTTGATTTGGCCGTACCAGTATGCGACCATATTCGAGGTCGAAGTGACGCGCACATTGCGGTGCGCGCCTCCCGAATTCTTCTCTTTCCCCATCCCGAACCAGGCGCTTCGACGTGCCTGGTTCTGCACTTTTAAGGAGTACCCATCGATGGATTGGCGCGACAAAGCCGCTTGCCTGCAGGCTGACCCGGAGCTCTTCTTCCCCGTCGGCAACACGGGTCCCGCCGTCGACCAGATCGACAAGGCCAAGGCCGTGTGCGGCCGCTGCACCGTGACCGAGACCTGCCTGCAGTACGCGCTCGAGACCTCGCAGGACTCCGGCGTCTGGGGCGGCCTGAGCGAAGACGAGCGTCGCGCGCTCAAGCGCCGCGCGGCCCGCGCCCGCCGCGCCAGCTGATCGACCGTCGACCGCCCGCTGCGGTCGACCTCCGGCCCTCGGGGCCGATGACGAAGCCCGGCACCTGATCGCAGGTGCCGGGCTTCGTCGCGTCCGGGGCGGGGTCGTCGCCGGCCTCCGTCGTGGCTCAGGGCTGGGTGAGCCAGCGGAACGGGATCTCGATGGTGACCTCGGTGCCGTTGCCGACGAGGGTGTGCCAGTCGATGGTGCCACCGAGTTCGCCCTGGATCAGCGTGCGGACGATCTGGGTGCCGAGCCCCGAGCCGACCTTGCCCTCGGGCAGCCCGACCCCGTTGTCGCGCACCTTGACCGTCAACTCTTCGGCCCGACGGTCGGCGACGATCTCGACCTCGCCGTCGCGACCGTCGAGGCCGTGCTCGACGGCGTTCGTCACGAGTTCGGTCAGGGCGAGGGCCAGGGGCGTCGCGTATTCGCTCGGCAGGGCACCGAAACTGCCCGTCATGGTGGGGCGGACCGTCGTGTTGTGACTCGACGCGACCTCGGCGATCAGCATGAGGACCCGGTCGAAGACGGTGTCGAAGTCCACGTTCTGGCTGAGCCCCTCGGACAGCGTGTCGTGCACGACGGCGATCGACTGCACTCGGCGCATGGCCTGCGTCAGTGCCTCGCGGGCGACGTCGGTGTGGGTGCGACGTGCCTGGATGCGCAACAACGAGGCGACCGTCTGCAGGTTGTTCTTGACCCGGTGGTGGATCTCGCGGATCGTGGCGTCCTTGGTGATCAGCTCGCGCTCTTGGTGACGCAGCTCGGTCACGTCGCGGCAGAGGACGATCGCCCCGACGCGCTCACCGCGGTCACGCAGCGGGATCGCGCGCAACGACACCGTGACCCCTCGCGCCTCGATGTCGGTGCGCCAGGGCGCCCGGCCCGTGACGACCAACGGCAGGGACTCGTCGATCACGAGCTTGCCCGCGAGCAGGCCGGTGGTGACCTCGGCCAGCGACTCGCCTTCGAGTTCGCCGGCGAACCCCATGCGGTTGAAGGCCGACAGGCCGTTGGGGCTGGCGAACGTGACCATGCCGTCGACGTCGAGGCGCAGCAGCCCGTCGGAGGCGCGGGGTGCGCCCCGTCGCGGACCCGTCGGCGCTCCCAAGTCGGGGAAGTCGCCGGCGGCGATCATGGCGAAGAGGTCGTTGGAGCACTGGTTGAAGGTCAGTTCTTGACGGCTCGGGGTGCGCGCCTCGCTGAGGTTCGTGTGCCTCGTGATGATGGCGATCGGTGCGTCGGTCACGTCGGGCCGGCTGGCCCCCAGGCGGCGGAGCACGGGCACGGCCCGGACGCGCGTGGGCGTTTCTTCGTACCAGTCGGGTGCGGCCGAGTCGACGATGCGGGTCGTCGTGAACGCCTGCTCGATCTGCTCGCGCCACTCGGGCCGCACCTCTTGTCCGACGAAGTCGCGGTAGAAGAGCGTGGCCGAACTCGAGGGCCGGGCGTGGGCGACGGCGACGAAGCTGTCGGTCTGCGTGGGGACCCAGAGGACGATGTCCGCGAAGGCGAGGTCGGCGAGCAGCTGCCAGTCCCCCACCAGCAGGTGCAACCACTCGACGTCCACCTCGCTCGAGAGACCCTGGGCGAGAACGAGATCACTGAGCGTCGACACCCGCCCAGTCTAGGTCGACGGTCCGTCCGGCGACGTCGGCCACTCCCCCGCGGGAGGACCCGACCACCGCTTCTCCACAGACCGTCGAGTCGGTCTGGTTTTGCAATCTCACATGTCATATCTTCTAGTCATGCCCGGACGCACGTGAACAGGAAGACTGCTCATGCCCTCGAACCACCACGCCCTCGCCCTCGTCGAGCCCCAGGGACCCACCGCACCGCCTCGGCCGCACCTGAGGCCCGTCCCGCCGCTCGCGGCGCCGGACCCGACCGACCCCGGCCCCGGCGCTGCGCCGGCGGAGGGTCGACCGTCCGGTCCCCGACCTGCCGTCCGCACGGTCCCTCGCGTCGGCACCTCGTCCGGGTCCCCCTTCCCGGACGATCCGGACCTGCTCGTCGAGAACCTGGTCCGCTGCGTCGTCGAGATCCTGGCCGGGGCACGAGAACTCGACCAGGTCTCGCGGTGGGTCACCGAGGACGTCTACCGCACCCTGCACAAGCGGGTCGTCCTGGCCGCCCGGGCCCGGTCCGCACACGGCATGCGTGCTCGGCGACCCGTGTTCACGATCGGCGGCATCCGGTCGAGTTCGCCCGCCGACGGGGTGATCGAATCCGTCGTCGTCGTGCACGGCCGCGCTCGGAGCCGAGCGGTCGCCGTCCGACTCGAGACCTACGACAGCCGGTGGAGAGCAGCGGCCGTGCACGTGCTCTGACGGTCGGCCCGGTCACCGCCGACGGACGACGCGCCCCCGAGCCTGGCTCGGGGGCGCGTCGATCGTCGTTCGGACGACGGGATCAGCGGGTCTTCTTACCGGCCGCCCGACGCTCGGCCCGGTTCACCGAAGCCTCGCCGTCGCCGGTCTTCTGGCCGAAGGCGCCGACCTTGCCGTCGTCGGCCTGCCGTGCCGCCGGGCCACCGGAGGCGCGAGCCGCCGCGATCTCGGGCGAATCGGAACGCTCGGCTTCGTCCTGAGCCTTCTGGGCCTTCGCGGTCGCACCCTTCTCGAGCTGACCGCGCTGGTTGCGTACCTCGACCTCGCCGTCGATGTTGGGAGCCGAGTAGGCCAGCTGGGCCTGCGGTTGCTTCTCGGCCTCGAGCCCCTTGGCCGCGATGACCGGTGCCTCGGTGGCGCCGACCTGGCCCTGCACCTCGACCTCGAGGTTGAACAGGAAGCCCACGGTCTCTTCGCGGATCTGGCCCATCATGCTCTGGAACAGGGCGTAGCCCTCGCGCTGGTACTCGACGAGCGGGTCTCTCTGGGCCATCGCGCGGAGACCGATGCCGTCCTTCAGGTAGTCCATCTCGTAGAGGTGGTCGCGCCAGCGACGGTCGATGACCGACAGCACGACCCGACGCTCGAGTTCGCGCATGGCGGGCTCGCCGAGGGTCTCGGTGCGCGCCTCGTAGGCGACCTTGGCATCGGAGAGGATCTCCTGCCCGAGGAACGCCCGGGTCGCCTTGCCCTTCGAGCCGGCCTCGGTGATGACCTCGTCGATGGTGATCGAGATCGGGTACAGGGTGCCGAGTTCGGTCCAGAGGGCGTCGAGGTCCCAGTCGTCGGGGCTGCCGTCACCCGTGTGCTGGTCGATGACCTCGTTGACGACGTCCTCGAGGAACTTCTGGCTGCGGTCCTTCAGGTCGTCGCCCTCGAGGATGTGGCGACGGTCCCCGTAGATGGCCTCGCGCTGACGGTTGAGGACGTCGTCGTACTTGAGGACGTTCTTGCGGATCTCGGCGTTGCGCGACTCGACCTGCGACTGGGCCGAGCGGATGGCCCGCCCCACGATCTTGTTCTCGATCGCGAGGTCGTCGGGCACGTTGCCGCGACCCATCAACGACTCGGCGGCGCCCGAGTTGAACAGGCGCATCAGGTCGTCGGTCAACGACAGGTAGAAACGGCTCTCACCGGGGTCGCCCTGACGACCCGACCGACCGCGCAGCTGGTTGTCGATGCGACGCGACTCGTGGCGCTCGGTGCCGAGGACGTACAACCCGCCGGCGTCGATGACCTTGTCGGCCTCTTCTTGCACGGCGGCCTTCTGGGCGGCGAACACGTCGTCCCACGCGGCCTCGTACTCGTCGGGGGTGTCCACCGGGCTGAGCCCCTTGGCGTTCATCTCCGCGACGGCAAGGAACTCGGCGTTGCCGCCGAGCATGATGTCCGTCCCGCGACCGGCCATGTTGGTGGCGACGGTCACGGCGCCGGCGCGACCGGCCTGGGCCACGATGGCGGCCTCTCGAGCGTGGTTCTTGGCGTTGAGCACCTCGTGCTTGACGCCCTTCTTGGCGAGCAGTCGCGAGAGGTACTCGCTCTTCTCGACGCTGGTCGTGCCGACCAGCACGGGCTGGCCCTTCTCGTGCCGCTCGACGATGTCTTCGACGACCTGGTCGAACTTGCTCGTCTCGTTCTTGTAGACGAGGTCGGTCTGGTCGATGCGTTGCATCGGACGGTTCGTCGGGATGGGCACGACGCCGAGCTTGTAGGTGCTCATGAACTCGGCGGCCTCGGTCTCGGCCGTACCGGTCATGCCGGAGAGCTTCTTGTAGAGGCGGAAGTAGTTCTGGAGGGTGACCGTCGCGAGGGTCTGGTTCTCGGCCTTGACCGTCACGCCCTCTTTCGCCTCGATGGCCTGGTGGATGCCCTCGTTGTAGCGACGACCGCTGAGGATGCGACCCGTGTGCTCGTCGACGATCAGGACCTCGCCGTTGATGACGACGTAGTCCTTGTCGCGCTTGAACAGCGCGTCGGCCTTGATGGCGTTGTTGAGGAACGAGATGAGCGGGGTGTTCGCCGACTCGTACAGGTTGTCGATGCCGAGGTAGTCCTCGACCTTCTCGATGCCGGGTTCGAGGACCCCGACGGTGCGCTTCTTCTCGTCGACCTCGTAGTCGGTGCCCGCGACGAGGCGCCGGGCGACCGTGGCGAACTCGGTGAACCACCGGTTGGCCTCGCCCGACGACGGGCCCGAGATGATCAGCGGCGTGCGGGCCTCGTCGATCAGGATCGAGTCGACCTCGTCGACGATCGCGAAGAAGTGGCCACGCTGCACCATGTCCTGCGCCTGCCAGGCCATGTTGTCGCGGAGGTAGTCGAAGCCGAACTCGTTGTTGGTGCCGTACGTGATGTCGGCGGCGTACATCTCGCGACGCTCGGCCGGGGTCTGGCCCGACAGGATGCAGCCGGTCGTCATGCCGAGCGCTCGGAAGACGCGCCCCATGAGCTCGGACTGGTAGCTGGCGAGGAAGTCGTTGACCGTGATGACGTGCACGCCGCGCGACGCGATGGCGTTCAGGTACGCCGCCGTGGTGGCGACGAGCGTCTTGCCCTCGCCGGTCTTCATCTCGGCGATGTTGCCGAGGTGCAGGGCCGCGCCACCCATCAGCTGCACGTCGAAGTGCCGGAGGCCCAGGGTGCGCTTGGACGCCTCGCGGACGGCGGCGAAGGCCTCGGGCAGGAGGTCGTCGAGCGATTCACCCGACGCGTACCGCTCGCGCAGCTCGACGGTCTCGTTGCGCAGCTCGTCGTCGGTGAGGGTCGTGAAGTCGTCCTCGAGCTCGTTGACCGCCTTGGCGTAGGCCTTCAGCTTGCGCAGCGTGCGGCCCTCGCCGACGCGGAGGACCTTCTCGAGGACGTTGGCCACTGGTGTGCTCCCATGTGTTCGGTCGAACCCGCGGAACGCTCCGCGGTCTCGCTGAGGTGATCCGCATCGGAGCACCGAGGTGTCGAAGGTCCGTCCTGGACCGGCCCACGATCGTAGCAAGCGTAGTGGCCGACCCCCTGGGAGGCGACAGGGACGTGCCCGCGCCTCCCGGGGTGTCGGCCACCCGGTGGGTCAGGAGGTCAGCTCGCCAGACCCGCCCGCAGGGCCGTCGCCGTCTCTTGCAGGTCGGGCGAGTCCTGGTCGAGCCCGATCACGCCGTAGTCCCAGCCCTTGCGGCGGTACACGACGCTCGGACGCTCGGTCTCGGCGTCGATGAAGAGGTAGAAGTCGTGGCCGACGAGCTCCATGTAGTAGAGCGCGTCGTCGACCGACATGGGCGTCGACGCGAAGACCTTCTCGCGGATGACCACGGGGCAGTACTCCTCTTCGAGTTCGTCGGCGGGGGCCTCGTCGCCCACCACCGTCACGGCCCCGGTGCGGACCTGGTCGAGCGTCTCCGCCGCGGCGGGGGTGACGCCCACGCCGCTGAAGTCGGCCGTGGCCGCCTCGCGCAGCGACGTCGGTCGGTGTTGCCCGCGATGGATCTTCTGCCGGTCCTTCGCCCGGCGCACCCGTTCGAGGAGCCGACCGATCGCGAGGTCGAACGCCGCGTACTTGTCGGCGGCCGTGGACTCGGCCCGCACCAGGGGGCCGGGGCCGATCAGGGTGATCTCGACCCGGTCGTCGCCCGCCTGCCCGCCGGACTTCTCGTGGTGCCGCGACACCTTGACCTCGAGGGCGAGGGCCTTCGTGGCCAGCGCGGCGACCTTGTCTGCCTTCTCGGTGGCGTACTCGCGGAAACGATCGGTGATGCCGACGTTTCGACCCGTGACGGAAATTTCCATGACGACCTCCTGTGGCTATCGACGTGCCGCCTGTCAGCCAGGCGGATGTCCTTTCACGCCTTTTGCCCCACCGTAGCCACCCGGACACCCCCGTGTCACGCACCGTTCACCGTTCGCTCAGGGGCGACCGGCGCCCGAGCCCGACGGGGTGGCGGCCACGCACGCCGCACCGACCACGATCGCGCCCCGGGCGACCAGCGCACGACGCGCCTCCTGGAGGGTGCCCCCGGTCGTCACGACGTCGTCGACGAGGACCACCCGCGACCCCGTGAGATCGCGGGTGGCGCGGAGGCTGCCCTCGCGGTCCCTCAGACGCTGCTGTCGGTCGCGGCCCTTCTGTCCGCCACCGGCCCGCGCCGTCGGCACGAGGACGCGCGAGCCCACCACGAGACCGAGCCGACGCAGCACCAGGTCGACCGGGTCGTAGCCCCGCCGACGCCGCCCCCGTCGTGACGCCGGCACCGGGACGACCAGCAGCGACCGACCGCCCGGGCGCGCGTCCCCGTCGGGTGCCCCCTCGGCCGTCACCTGACCGGCGCAGGACCGGAGAGCGGCACCGAGAGCCGGGGCGAGCACCTCGGCCAGGCGCACGCGTCCGCCGTTCTTGAAGGCCAACACGACGCCCCGCGCCTCGAAGGCGTAGACGAGTCCGGCGAAGACGGTCAGCCCGTCGGGGAGGTCGATCCGCACGACCTCGGGGACGAGCCGGCCCCGGCAGTCGCGGCACAGGCCGACGTCCGGGACGTGGCAGCCCGCGCACGAGACGGGCGACACGACGGACAGCGCCTCGCGGGCGGCCCGCGCCAGGGCGGACCGCGCATCGACGGCGGGACGGGAACGAGGACGCGGCGACCGGGGCACACCGACAGCGTGGACTCCCCCGGGTGCGCACGCCGCGCCTCCGTCGTCGGAGGAGGACGACCGTCCCCCCACCTGCCCTGGGGAGGAGGCGACCCCCGGCGCGTCAGCGCTGGGTCGCCACCAGGTCGGCCGTCAACCCCGTGGCCTGCCAGCTGCTGCCCCGGGGTTCGAGCACGTCGCCGTCGGCACCCAGCAGCAGCAGTCGGTCGAAGCCGTTGCCCCCGACGATCGCGACCGCCTCGCCCGACGGACGGCCGGCGCTCGAGGAGTCCCCGCCGACCTCGGACATCGTCACCCGTGACGACTCCCCGACGGTGGTCAGGACGGCGACGGTCAGTTGGTCGGCCCAGGTCGCGTCGACGGGGGCGCCGTCCGGAGCCGACAGTTCGAGGGTCGGGCCCAGCCGGAGCGGGACCCCGTCGGCGTCCCGCACGACGGCGGCCACGAGGAGGCGCGACTCGCCCTGGTCGTCGAGCAGCAGCAACGCGCGGGTGCCGTCGCGCGAGATGCGGAAGGTCGTGACGCTCGGCCCCGCCGGCAGCGACGTCACCACCGGGTGGGGCGTGCCGTCGAGGGCGTACGCCGTGAGGCTCGTCGGGTCGTCGGCGACGAGCGACCAGACGAATCCCGCGTCGTCGAGCGAGGGGGCGACGAGTCCGGTCCGGGCGTCGACCAACCGGGCTCCTCCCTGAGAGGTGACCGCGTACGCGCCCGACGAGGTGCCGACGGCGGCGGTCGTCTGGTCTGCGGACAGCTCGACCGACCGGGGGCGGAGCGCCTCCACCGCGTCCGAGAGGCCCGGGAGCTGGCTCGTGGCGCTCGTGGTGGCGAATCCCAGCACGCCGTCGGCCAGCACGAGGGGCCGGGCGTCGACCGCGGGGTCGCGCACCGGCACGGGCTGCTGCATGGCCGGCACGGTCAGAGGCGCGCCCTCGACGCTGAGCTCGACGGCGGTCACGGTCGCGAGGGTCGAGAAGCTCGCCAGCAGCTGCGCCTGCATCCGGGCCCGGGCGGCGGGGGTCGCCTCGAGGGCGTCGGCGGTGAGGTCGACGCGGGCCGTCCCGTCGTCGACCGTGATGGCCGTCAACGACAGCTGGGTGCCCTCGGGGAAGGCCGAGACGACGGCACCCTGCAGCCAGTCCGACGGTCCGTCGAGCAGGGCAGTCGCGAGGCGCGTGCTCGTCGACGACCGTGCGAGGAACCACCGCTCGTCGGGCACGAGATAGGTGAAGGTGGGGTCGTAGAAGTAGGCGGCGTGAGACCGGAAGACCGAGTCGAACGTGGCCGGCGAGAGGACGATGCCGTCGGGGGCGTCGCTGATGCGCCACTCGCCGCCCTCGCGGACGAAGGAGAACGCCAGGGACGTCGTCGTGGAGGACGTGGCCGGCGTGTAGTGCCCCGCCGAGTCGACCGTCGCCGAGCCCACGAACGCGTAGTCGAGCGTCGACCCGCCGACCCGCGAGGTCGACCCGACCCCGGGCCTGATGGTGACGCTGGCCCGCGGCTCCCACTCGTCGGCGAAGCCGGCGCTGAGGAACTGCCGGGCCACCCCGTAGTTGTCCTGGGACCCGGTGCCCGCCGAGAGGAAATCGCGCAGCAGTCTCTCTTGCGAACTGCCGGCGACCGGCCCGTTGGGCCGGAACACGAAGTCGCTGACCACGTCGTCGCTGACGGTGTCACCCTGCTGCACCTGACCTGCGTCCGGGATGCCGACGCACCCGGTCAGGGTGATCGCGGCGCCCACGAGGACCGCCAGCACCACGGACCAGCGGCCCCGCCGGGCGTTCCGTCGTGGGTCAGTCATCGTCGGCACCCCCCGCGGACCGCGACGGGATCGGCACGCCCGGCGTCTCGGCCACCGGGACCGAACCCGACCACGGTTCGCCCGTCACCGGCACGGTCGTCTCGCCCCGACGGTCCGGCGGCACGACCGGCAGGGGCGCCCCCTCGATGCGACCGCCCGCCACGCGGGGCAGCGTGACGACGAACCGGCTGCCCGAGCCCGGCTCGGACCAGACCTCGAGCCGGCCGCCGTGCAGGGCCGCGTCCTCGAGGCTGATCGCCAGGCCCAACCCGGTGCCCCCGATGGTGCGCTTGCGAGAGGGATCGGCCCGCCAGAACCGGTCGAACACGCGCGAGGCATCGGCCGGGCTCATGCCCACACCGTGGTCGCGGACGGCCACCGCGACGGCCGTGGCGTCGCTGTCGACCTCGACCTCGATCGGCCGCCCCTCGCCGTGTTCGATGGCGTTGCCCAGCAGGTTGCGCAGGATGCGGCGCAGCCGCCGCGGGTCGATCTCGGCCTCGAAGTACCCGCCCCGGGCGACGACCGAGACGACGCTGCCGGACCCGTCGGCGAGCGGCCCGAACTCGTCGACACCGTCCTCGACGAGACGGACGACCGTGACGGGCTCGGTGTCCAGCTCGACGGCACCGGCGTCGAACCGCGAGATCTCGAGCAGATCGGCGAGGAGCAGCTCGAACCGGTCGACCTGGGTGTGCAGCAGCTCGGCCGTCCGGGCGGCCGAGGGCGTGAACGACGTGCGCTGGTCGTAGAGGACGTCGCCGGCCAGCCGGATCGTGGTCAGCGGCGTGCGCAACTCGTGCGAGACGTCGCTCACGAAGCGTTGCTGGACGCGCGACAGCTCGGCCAGCTGCGAGATCTGGCGCTGCATGGCGTCGGCCATCCCGTTGAAGGAGCGCCCGAGCGTGGCCACGACGTCCTGCCCCTTCTCGGGGATGCGTTCTTCCAGGTGGCCGGCCGCGATCTTCTGGCTGGTCTCGGCCGCCGTGCGGATCGGCCCCACGACCAGGCGGACGACGAGGTAGGTGATCGCCGCGATCAACAGCACGAGTGCCAACGAGCCGATGCCGAGGGTCCGTTGCATGAGGTCGAGCGTGGCCTGCGCGTCGCTGAGGTCGTAGACGAGGTAGAGCTCGTACTGGCCCGCGGTGGGCACCTGCAGGGTCGAGCCGACCGCGATGCCCGGCGAGCCCCCGCCCTGCGAGGTCGGAGGGAGCGACACCGACTGCATCGAGAGACGCTCGTCGTCCGCCGCCACCGCCTCGCGGAGGGCCGGCGAGATCACGGAGTCGGGGAAGTCGGGGCTGGCGATGTTCTGGATGGTCTGCGGGCTGTTCTGCCCCGGCGTCCGGAGGATCGCGATGCTCGTCCCGCCAGGGCTCGAGGTCGAACCCAGGATGGCGGTCTGGGCCTCGTTCTGCAGCGCGTCGAGCTCGACCTGGTTGGCGTCCTCGGTGGCGGTGGCCGAGTCGAAGATGTTCTGCGCGAGGAGCGTCGCCCGGACGCTCTCGGCCTCGACCTGCTCCCGGCGCTGGTCGTAGAGGCTCGTGCCGATCGTCACCGAGATGAGCGTGCCGATCACGGTCACGGCGACGGTCGACAGCACCACGGTGAGCGCGACGGTGCGGAACGACAACGACGACCGCCAGAAGCCGACCACCCGGGTCGGCCACGTGCGCCACGCCGGCGCCCGCCACGACCACGGACCGCCCGAGCGGACGGGTCCGCCCTGGTCGGGCCCCGCGACCGTCGACACGAGCGCCACCCGACCGGGCTACGAACCCGCGCCGGCGCGGTACCCGACGCCGCGCACGGTCGTGACGATGCGGGGCGCGTCCGGATCGTGCTCCACCTTGGCGCGAAGCCGCTGCACGTGCACGTTCACCAGACGGGTGTCGGCTTTGTAGTGGTAACCCCAGACCTGTTCGAGCAGCATCTCGCGCGTGAAGACCTGCTGCGGCTTCGAGGCGAGCGCGAGCAGCAGCTCGAACTCGAGCGGGGTCAGGGCGATCGGGGTGTCACCGCGCCGCACCTCGTGCGCGGCGACGTCCAGGCGGAGGTCACCCACCGTGAGTACGTCGTTCGTGGGCTCGGTGGCCGGGCGGAGCCGGGTGCGGATGCGCGCGACGAGTTCTTTCGGGTTGAACGGCTTGACCACGTAGTCGTCGGCCCCGCTCTCGAGACCGCGGACCACGTCGGCCGTGTCGCCCTTCGCCGTCAGCATGATGATCGGCACGCCGCTCTCGGCCCGGATGAGGCGACAGACCTCGATGCCGTCGAGGCCGGGCAGCATCAGGTCGAGCAGGACGAGGTCGGGTGAGGCCTCGTGGAACGCCTCGAGGGCGGCCGCGCCGTCGCCGCAGAAATGGGGGTCGAACTCGTCGGCGCGAAGGACGATGCCGATCATCTCGGCGAGCGCCGGGTCGTCGTCGACCACGAGGATGCGCGGGTTCATGTTCTCCGTCTGGGCTGGGCCGCTCGGGAGGCGGCACGTCAGGACAGATTAGTGCAGGAGGCGCTCGTCGGCTGGCAGCGCCCGGTCCGGTGTGGAAACATGAACACACTCGTGAGGACGACCTCACGGTCAGGACGACCAGGGGGACCATGAGCGATCCGAACGCCTGGAGCACACCGGGGGGCGACACGTCCCCGCCGCGCTGGGGCGAGCGCGTCGACCCGACGTCACCCGGCCCCGTCCCCGCCGGGCCCGTCCCGGGGGCCGCCCCGGGCGGCAGCACCCCGCCGGCTCCCGGCTGGGCTCCGCCGCCCAAGCCGGGCCTCGTCCCGCTGCGCCCCCTCACCTTCGGCGAGATCCTGGGTGCCTCGTTCCAGGTCTTCCGCCGCAACCCACGGACCACGTTCGGCACGGCCCTGCTGTCGCAGGTCGTCCTGCTCGTGGTGACCGTGGTGATCACCGGCGGCAGCGCCTTCCTCGCCTTCGGACGCGTCGAACAGGCCCTCCCCCGGGACCGGGACGCGGTCCTTGCCGGCGCCGTCGCCGTCGTCGCCGCGTCGGCCCTCGTGCCGATCGCCCTGCAGGTGATCGTCACGGCCCTGTTGCAGGGGCTCTTCGTGCTCGAGACCTCGCGACAGACGCTCGGGGAGAAGCTCCGACTCGGCGGCCTCTGGGCGATGGCCAAGGGCCGCGTCGGCACGCTCGTCGGGTGGTCCGCCCTGCTCACGGTCGCCTACGTCGTGGCGCTGGCGCTCGTGGCCGGCGTCGTCGTCGTCGGCGTGGCCGTCGGCTCCGGGCCGAGCATCGCCGTCGGCGTCGTGCTCGCGGTCCTCCTCGGCCTGGGCCTCCTCGTCCTCGGCGTGTGGCTCACCGTGAAGACTGCCCTCGTGCCGAGCGCCATCATGCTCGAACGGATGACGCTGGGCGCGGCCGTGAGGCGCTCGTGGTCGCTGACCCGCGCCTCCTTCTGGCGGACCTTCGGCGTGATCGCCCTGGTGTTCCTCATGGTCCAGGTCGCGTCGCAGGTCGTCGCGACGCCGTTCTCGGTGCTGTTCAGCGTGCTGACGGGCACGCTCGCGCCGACGGGGGACGTGACCGACCCGACCTTCCTGGCCCTGACGGCGGGCACCTACGCCGTCACCCTCGGCATCACGGCCGTCATCGGCGCGATCGGGTCCGTGCTGCAGGCGGCGTCGGCCGGCCTCGTCTACGTCGACCGACGCATCCGCACCGAAGGGCTCGACCTCGAACTCGTGCGCTACGTCGAGCGCGGCGGGCGGGCGGTCGGAGGACAGCCCGACCCGTACCGCACGCCCGAGGCCCCGGTCCCGCCGACGACGCACCCGGGAGCACCGCGCTGGTGAGCCCGCTGCCCTTCGCCGCCGGGCCTCCCCTGACCCCCGACGCCGACGACGCCCGGCGCGAGGTCCTGCGCGAGCTCACCGGGCCCGAGTACGTGGCGGCGCAGCCGTCCTGGCTCGATCGTGCGGCGCAGGCGTTCTGGGACTGGCTGGGGTCGATCCGGTTCGGAGGGACCGAGGGGGCGCCGGCGGTCGCGCTGATCGTGCTGCTCGCGGTCGTCGTGGTGGTCGTCGTGGTCGTGCTGCTCGTCTACGGGGTGCCGCGACTCAACCGCCGGTCCGCGCGTGACCTCGCCCTCTTCGGCGACGACGACGTCCGTGACGCCGACGCCATGCGGGCCGCGGCCCGGGAGGCGGCCTCCCGGGGCGATCTGACGCTCGCCGTCGCCGAGGCCTTCCGGGCGATCGCCCGTTCGCTGGCCGAGCGGGGCGACGTCGCGGTCTCGCCCGGCACCACCGCACGCGACGTGGCCCGCCGGGCGGGCGACGTCTTCCCCGACCTCCGGGCCGACTTCGCGGACGCCGCCACGGCCTTCGACGGCGTCCGCTACCTCGACCGCCCGGGCACCGACGAGGACTACCGGGCCGTCACGGAGCTCGACCGGCGCGTCACCTCGTCCCGGCGGGTGCCCGCGTGACCGCCGCCGCACCGTCCGAGGCGCCCGCCTCCGTCTCGACCCCCACCGTCGCGGCGTCGGTCCGACGTGCCCGGTTCTGGGTCGCACTCGCCCTCGTCCTGGCCCTCGGCGTCGGGGCGGCGCTCCTCGTGGGCTCGGGCTCGGGAGAAGGCCGCGCCCTCGGCCCCGCGAACGCCGCCCCCGGCGGGGCCAAGGCACTCGTCGAGGTGCTCGGTCGCCAGGGCGTCGACGTGACCGTCACGACCACCCTCGACGAGACCCTGGACCGACTCGGGTCCGGTGGCGGCACGCTCCTCGTCGACGACGCCTCGGGGTTCCTGGTCGGCGACCAGTGGGGGCGTCTCGTCACGGCGACCTCCCACCTCGTGCTCCCCGCCCCGGGACCCGCCGCGCTCGACGCCGTGGCCGCGGGCGTCGCGTCGACCGGCCCGGTCGACGAGGGCACGGCCGGGCCCGCCTGCTCGTCACCGGCCCTCGCGCAGACGTCCCGGGTCGACGTCGCGGGCGTCGCGTACGACGTCGACGCCCCCGGCGCCGTCCGCTGCCTGCCGACCGACGACGGCTACGGGCTCGTCGAGCTGGAGGACGGCGACACGCGCGTGTCCGTCCTGGGAGCCACGGACGCCCTGACCAACGGCTCGATCGGGACGCACGACGACGCGGCCTTCGCACTCGCGCTGCTCGGCGGGTCCTCCGAGCTGACCTGGTACCTGCCCTCGGCCGGCGACCTGCCCGAGGGCGAGGGCACTCTCGCCACGCTGACGCCGTCATGGGTGACGCCGTCGCTGGTCGTGCTCCTCCTGGCCGGAGTGGCCGCGATGGTGTGGCGGGGTCGACGCCTCGGAGCTCTCGTCGTCGAGCGGCTGCCGGTCACCGTCAAGGCCTCCGAGACCACCGAGGGGCGCGCCCGCCTCTACGAGCGCTCCGGGCAGCGCCGCCATGCCCTCGACCAGCTCCGCATCGGCACGCTCGGGCGACTCGCGCGCACGACGGGCCTGTCCTCGACCGCGTCGGTCGACGAGATCGTCGCCCGGGTGGCCGCACTGATCTCGGCCGACCCCCGGGGCCTGCGGCACGTGCTCGTCGACGCCGACCCGGTCGACGACCGCGAGCTCGTCGCGCTGAGCGACAGCCTGCTCGACCTCGAGGGTGCGGTCCGACGGGCGACGACTCCGTCGTGACCCGCCCCGCGCCTCCCCCGCCTCGTCCGATCGCCCCCGCATCGACCCCCACCCCGGAGAAGACCACCAGATGAGCTCAGAACTGCAGCAGACCTTCGCCCGAGTCCGAACCGAGGTGGGCAAGGCCGTCGTCGCCCAGGACGGTGCCGTGACGGGCCTGATCGTGACCCTGCTGGCCCAGGGTCACGCCCTGCTCGAGGGCGTCCCCGGCGTGGCCAAGACCCTGCTCGTGCGCGCCCTCAGCCACTCGCTCTCGCTCGACACCGCCCGCGTGCAGTTCACGCCCGACCTGATGCCCGGCGACATCACCGGATCGCTCGTGTACGACGCGAAGTCGGGCGAGTTCGAGTTCCGGGCGGGGCCGGTGTTCACCAACGTCCTGCTCGCGGACGAGATCAACCGCACGCCTCCCAAGACGCAGTCGGCGCTGCTCGAGGCCATGGAGGAGCGCCAGGTCTCGGTCGACGGCGTCAGTCGCGCGTTGCCGACCCCGTTCCTGGTCGCGGCCACCATGAACCCCGTCGAGTACGAGGGCACCTACACGCTGCCCGAGGCCCAGCTCGACCGCTTCCTGATGAAGCTCACGCTCGACCTGCCGCCGCGCGAGGCCGAGGTCGAGGTGCTCGGCCGTCACGCCGCCGGCTTCTCGCCCCGCGACCTGCGAGCCGCGGGCGTGACCCCGGTCCTCGGGCCCGACGACCTCGCCCGCGCCCAGGCGGAGGTGGCCCGGGTCGGTGCCTCCCCCGACGTGCTCGCCTACATGGTCGACCTGGCCCGGGCCACGCGCGAGAGCCCGTCGGTCAAGATCGGCGTGAGCCCCCGAGGGTCGACGGCCCTCCTCGCCGCCTCGAAGGCCTGGGCGTGGCTGACCGGCTTCGACCACGTCACGCCCGACCACGTCCAGGCCATGGCCCTGCCCGTGCTGCGACACCGCCTGCAGCTGCGGCCCGAAGCCGAGCTCGAGGGCGTCGACGCCGACGCCATCGTCCGCTCGGTGCTGCAGCAGGTCCGGGTCCCGCTCTAGCCATGGCGATCACCGGTTGGTTCGTGGCGCTCGTCGCGCTCGGCGTCGTGCCCGTCGTCCTGACGGGCAGCGGGTGGGCGATCGTCGGCTGGCTCGGCGTCGTCGCCGCGCTGACGGTGCTCGACGTGGCCCTCGCGGCGTCGCCCCGGTCGCTCACCATCCGGCGCGAACTGCCGGGGGCGATCCGTCTCGGCGAGAGCGCACCCGCCCGGCTGACCGTGGTGAACGACGGCCGACGCACGCTGCGCGGACTCGTGCGCGACGCATGGCAGCCGTCCGCCGGAGCGACCCCGACCCGCCGTCGCCTGTCCCTGCGACCGGGGCGGGCCGCGACGCTCACCGTCACGCTGACCCCGTTCCGCCGGGGCGAACGCCGCGCCGGCGGCGTCACCGTCCGCACGGTCGGTCCCCTGAGGCTCGCCGGTCGACAGGCGACGCACGAGGTGCCGGGCGCGGTCCGCGTGCTCCCGCGGTTCTCGTCGCGCAAGCACCTGCCGTCCCGTCTGGCCCGTCTCCGAGAACTCGACGGGCGCACGAGCGTGATGATCCGCGGCCAGGGCACCGAGTTCGACAGCCTGCGCGAGTACGTGCGAGGGGACGACGTCCGCTCCATCGACTGGCGGGCGACCGCACGCCGCGACGACCTCGTCGTGCGCACCTGGCGGCCCGAACGCGACCGTCGGGTGGTCGTCGTGGTCGACACGGGGCGGACCTCCGCGGCCCGCATCGACGACGAACCGCGGCTCGACACGGCCTTCGAGTCGGCATTGCTGCTCGGGGCGTTGGCCTCGCGGGCGGGCGACCGGGTCGACGTCGTCCTCTTCGACCGACGGGTCAGGGGACGGGTGCAGGGTGCGACCGGGCCCGCCCTGCTCTCGTCGATGGTCGAGACCATGGCCCCCGTCGAGCCCGAACTGGTCGAGACCGACTGGGCCGCGGTGCCGGCCCTCGTCCGCTCGGTCACGTCCCGTCGGGCGCTCGTCGTCCTCGCGACCACGGTCGACAGCCCCGGTGCCTCCCGCTCCTTGCTGGCGGCGATCCCCCAACTGACCCGCCAGCACCTCGTGGTCGTCGCGTCGGTCACCGATCCGGCCCTCGACGAGACGGTGATGCGACGGGTCACCCGTGACGAGGTCTACCGGGCCGCCTCGGCCGAGAGGGCCCGACTCGACCAGGGCCGGGTCGCCGCCGCCCTGCGTCAGGTCGGCGCCGACGTCGTGACCGGAGCGCCGGCCGACCTGCCCCCCGCCCTCGCCGACCGCTACCTCGCGCTCAAGGCGGCCGGCCGCCTCTGACGCAGGCTCGGTGGCCGACGACGCGGGATCAGTCGGCCACGAGTTGCGTGGCCCCGGCCTCGAACTCGTCGAGGTCGCCGGTCTGTCCCGCCCGGTGGGCCCGTCCGCCGAGCAGCCACTGATAGGCCAGGAACCCCAGGAGGGCCACGGTGCCGATGCCGATCTTGATCGGCCAGGGCCAGGCCTGCCGGGTGACGAACCCCTCGATGACGCCCGAGACCAACAACGAGAGCATCAACCCGACCGCGATGGTCACGAGCGCGCGTCCGTCCTGAGCCAACGCCTGCGCCCGGGTGCGGGCACCGGGCGCCACCCATGACCAGAAGATCATCAGACCGGCCGCCCCGGCGACGAAGATGCTGTAGAGCTCGAGCTGACCGTGCGGAGCGATGTACAGGAAGAACTGGTCCAGCCGCCCCTGGTCGGCCATGAGCCCGGCCGAGATCCCGACGTTCATGGCGTTGCTGAGGATCGCGTAGGGAACCCAGACCCCGGTGATGCCGAACGCCACGCATTGCGCCGCGATGTACGCGTTGTTCGTCCACACCTGGCCGGTGAACGACGTCGAGGCGCTCTCGGAGTAGTAGTTCACGAAGTCCTGCTCGGCGAACTGTCGGCGGAACTCCTCGCTGCCGAACGAGGCCAGAAGTGCGGGTGTGTTCGCGGCCCAGATCGCGAAGACGGCCGCGACGACCACCGTCACGAGCGTCAACACGAGCGACAGCCACCGCACGCGGTAGAGGGCGGCCGGCAGCTGCGCGACGAAGAAGGTCGGCAGTTGGCTGAACAGGTTGCGGCCCGCGCCCGTGAACCGCAGGCGTGCTCGCGACAGGGTCATGGAGAGCCGGTCGGCCACCACCGAGTCGCCGGTGGCGGTCTTCAGCGCCGACAGTTGCCCGGCCCCCGACTGGTACAGGCGGACGAGCTCGTCTGCCTCGGGCCCGCTCAGTCGCCCGCGCCGGGCGAGGCGCTCGAGTTCGGCCCAGTCGTGGCCGTGAGCGGCGGCGTAGGCGTCGATGTCCATTCTGCTTAGATACTAGGCATGTCCCGCACGAAGGCACGAGGCGCCTCCCCGGTGGTGCTACGACCCGACCAGGTCGAGGCCTTCACGGCGGGTGGGGACGAACTGGTCACGGGCGAGGCGGTCGCTCTCGACCTCCGACCGACGAGCTTCGTGTTGCGCGCGGCCGGGGTGCTCATCGACTACCTGGCCTACGCCCTGCTGCTCGTCGGTGCGTTGGTGCTCGTCTCGTTGCTGAACGACGGCGGGGTGCTCGACGACGCCCTGTCACAGGCGTTCCTCGTGGCGTCGATCGCGATCTGCTTCATCGTCGTGCCGACGGTGGTCGAGACCGCGAGCCACGGGCGGTCCCTGGGCAGACTCGCCGTGGGCGCGCGCATCGTCCGCACCGACGGAGGGGCGATCGGCCTGCGCCACGCCCTCACCCGAGCGCTGGTGGGGCTGCTCGAGATCGTCTTCACCAGTGGCGGCCTGGCCGTCGTCGTCGCCCTGCTGAACGGCTCGTCGCGGCGTCTCGGCGACCTCATGGCCGGCACCTACAGTCGCAACGAACGCGTGCCCAAGGCCGCTCACGTGGTCTACGGCGTGCCGGCACACCTGCAGGGGTGGGCCGAGATCGCGGACGTCGGGCGCCTGCCCGACGGCCTGGCCCGTCGCATCGCGTCGTTCCTGCAGCAGGCGCCGCAGCTCTCCCCGGCCAGTCGTCGACGCGTCGCCGACGAGTTGGCGGCCGAGACCACGCCTTTCGTCTCGCCCGTGCCGTCCGGCGACCCGGAGTTCCTCCTGGCGGGCGTCTCGGCGCTCCGGCGTCGGCGTGAGTCCGCCGCCCTCGCTCGCGAGTCCGCGTTGCTCGACCGCCTCACCCCGGCGCTGACCGAGACGGTCCGGGGCTTCCCCCGGCGCTGACCCGCGTCGCCGTCGACCCCGGCCTCCGCGTCAGGACCGGACGAGCCTCGCGATCGCCGCCGAGGCCTCGCGGACCTTGGCGTCCGCGACGTCGCCTCCCTCTCGGGCCGCCTGGGCGACGCAGTGGGCGAGGTGGTCCTCGAGCAACTGGAGCGCCACGGTCTCGAGGGCACGGGTCGCCGCACTGACCTGCGTCAGGACGTCGATGCAGTACGTGTCGTCCTCGACCATGCGCTGGATGCCCCGGACCTGGCCCTCGGCACGGCGGAGGCGCTTGACGATCTGTTCCTTGTCGCCGCTGTAGCCGACGTGCGTCGCCGTCGCGTGCTCACCCTGCTGCGCCACCCGCGCCTCCTCGTGTGTCGTCCGGTCACGCCGTGTCGACCGGTCCCGCCAGGATACCCCCAGGGGGTAACCGCTCCGCCCGCTCGGCCGCACCCGGCCGACCGTCAGCCGCGGATCAGCCCGAGCACGTCGTCGCGGACGCGCTCCATGCCGGCGGGCGTCGCCGCCTCGGCGTTGAGGCGCAGCAGCGGCTCGGTGTTCGACGGCCGGACGTTGAACCACCAGAACCCGTCGTCGGACGAACCACTGACCGTGAGGCCGTCGAGCTCGTCGAACTCGCCGACCCCGGTGTAGGCCTCGACGATGCGGGCGTACGCCGCCGGCACGTCGGTGACGGTCGAGTTGATCTCGCCGCTCGCCGCGTAGGGCGTGTACCGGTCGGTCAGGGTCGAGAGGGGCTCGGCCTGCGACCCGAACTCGGCCAGGACGTGCATGGCGGCCAGCATGCCGTTGTCGGCGCTCCAGAAGTCGCGGAAGTAGTAGTGCGCCGAGTGCTCGCCCCCGAAGATGGCCCCGGTCGCCCTCATCTCGTCCTTGATGAGCGAGTGGCCGACGCGGGTGCGCACCGGCGTCGCGCCGGCCGCCTCGATGGCCTCGGGCACCGCGCGGGACGTGATGAGGTTGTGGATCACCGAGATCTCAACGTCGGGCTCGGCGGCCCGGACGCGCGCGATCTCGCGGACGGCGACGATCGCCGCCACGGCCGACGGGGTCACGGCGTCACCCTTCTCGTCGACGACGAAGCAGCGGTCGGCGTCGCCGTCGAACGCGAGGCCCAGGTCGGCCCCGTGCTCGAGGACGGCCTTCTGCAGGTCGACCAGGTTGGCCGGGTCGAGGGGGTTGGCCTCGTGGTTCGGGAAGGTGCCGTCGAGTTCGAAGTACAGCGGGACGATCTCGATCGGCAGCTCAGGCAGCCCGGCGGCCTCGCCCAGCACGGCCGGGACGGTGAGCCCGCCCATGCCGTTGCCGGCGTCGACGACGACCTTGATGGGCCGGATGCCCGCGAGGTCCACGAGACCGCGGAGGTACGCGGCGTAGCCCGGCAACGCGTCGTGCTCCCGCACGGTGCCCGGCTCGGCGACGGCCTCGATGCCGTCGGCCAGGAACGAGGAGGCGCGGTCACGGATCGAGGACAGCCCCGTGTCGAGGCTGATGCCCTGGGCGCCGGCCCTGCTCATCTTGATGCCGTTGTAGGTGGCCGGGTTGTGGCTCGCGGTGAACATGGCCGCCGGGGCGTCGAGCGAGCCGGAGGCGAAGTACGACTCGTCGGTCGAGCACAGGCCGAGGGCGACCACGTTCGCACCCCGGGCCCGGGCCCCGCGGGCGAAGGCCTCGGCGAAGCCCGGCGAGGAGTCCCGCATGTCGTGACCCACGACCAGGTCGTGGCCGGCGCCGTCGATCTCGTCGGCGAAGGCCGCACCGAACGCCTCGACCACCTCGTCGGTGAGCTGGGTGCCGACCAGTCCCCGGACGTCGTAGGTCTTGACGAAGGCGGTCAGGTCGACGGGGGCGTTCTCAGAGGTCATGACCCAAAACTACCCGGCGCAGGACCTCCCAGCCCTGCGGGACCGACAACGAGCCCGCGTGGCGGGCGCAGAGGTCGTAGCCGTGCGGCTCGACGCGGTCGCTCAACGGCCCGACCACCACCATCGAGTCGGCGTACACGTAGGTCAGCGTCGCGACGGCCTCGTCGTGACACGTCACCTTGCTGCAGGGTCGACCGTTCATCTGCCCGACAGACTATCGCGAGGGTCCTCGGGGGCCGACCCGCGCCTCCTGGGCGGGCCTACGATGGGCTGATGAGCAGGCCCCGCCGCGCACGCGTCACCGACCGTTCCCGTCGGCGCGACCGCCATGGACGCGGGTTGCGGTCGTCCGCCGCCGGGCCTCACCTGCCCTTCCTGCGGACGAGGGTCGACCTCTTCGACGACATCGTCGCCGCCACCGCCGACTACCTCCGCGAGGCATGGCCCGACGAGCTCGCCGACACGTCGTTCGAGGTCGCCGGCCTCCCCGCCGAACCGGACCGCACCCGGGTCGAACGGTGGTCCGTCGACCGGGCCGCCGGCCGGGTCGTGCTGTACCGCCTGCCGATCGAACGGCTCGCCCCCTCGCACGACCGGCGGGAGGCCGCCGAGGACGAGTGGAACCACCGGGTGCTCGTCGAGGGCTACGTGTTCCGGGCCGTCGCGGACCTCCTCGGCAAGGACCCGTGGGAGCTCGCTCCCGACCGCTGGCGCGACGGCTGACGCGCGACGGGGTCGTCGGGGTGTGTGCCCCCGACGTCAGGGGTAGACGGTCACCGGGGTGGACGCCGGCAGCGGCGAGGTCACCGGCCAGGCGGCGACGGCTCCGGGGGCCGAGAAGCTGACGCCCGCGCGCAGGTCGTCGGCGTTCCCGAGCCGGACGGCGTCGCCCCGTTGCACGTCGACCCCGACCGTGGACCCACCGGGTACCTCGACGTCCCGCTCGTCGCCGTCGCCCACCGTGACCTCGGCCGTGACGGCGTCCTGGCCCGGGTTGGCGAGCCAGAGGCGTCCGCCCTCACCGTCGGGCACGACCACCTCGGTGTCACCGGAGAGACGGGGCGACGAGGCGGCCCAGCTGAGGTCGACGCCTCCCGCGTCCGCGGCGACCGTGGAGGTCCGGGCGGCCACGGCCACGGCCGTCGACGACCGGACGGTGGCCGTGTAGACGCCGTCCTCGAGCCCGTCGATCGGGACGTCGGTGACGCGCCCGCCTTCGACCCGGGTCTCGAACGAGGTGCCGGTGCCGTCGTCGGTGGCCAACGAGACGCTCAGCTGCGAGGGACCCTGGCCCGGGACGAGGACGCGCAGCACCGACTGGAGGTCGGAGGACGACGGGTCGGCGAGTGCTCCCTCGAGGTTGGCGGAGTCGCGGACGACGATCCCCGTGACGACCGACTCGCGAGACGGCGCGGCCGAGCCGGTCACGATGTCCACCCCACCCGGTTCGAGGGTGCGGACGACGCTCTGCTGGAGCGTGGCGACGATCTGCCCGCCGCGACTCGACACGTGGACGGCCGGCGAGACGAGTCCGGTCGCGAAGCCCGAGAGCGGAACCACCTTCTGGCTGCGGGGCGCGACGACGATCCCGTCGATTCCGGGGCCCTGCACCTCGCCGGTCTCGGAACGGATGTCGAGGTCGACGGTGGCGTTGACGTCGCTGGGGTTGACGAGGCTGATGAGCGACACGCGTCCCGTCTCGGTCGAGCCGCCGATCAGCCAGGTCGAGCTGGTGGGCTCGGTGCAGGGTGCCGAGGCGAAGCCGCGCAGGTCGCCCTCGTCGACCGACTGGCTCTGGGCGGCCGCGACGAGGGGCACGTCGGCGCCCTCGACGGGTGCCGTGACCACGGACGGTCGCGAGTCGCTGCCGTCGGCACCGGCGAGCTCGTCGACGTCGACGTCGCCCTCGCTCGACTCCCGGGCCACGGCCGCTCGACCCACCGAACTCGCGGTCGTGGCCTGCTGCCCCTCGGCGTCCGAGAGCTGCAACAGGGCACCGGTGCAGACCCGCTGCTGGTCGACCGGCACGGGCGTCACGAGCTGCCCCGCCGGCACCGTCTCGAAGGAGGGGAGGCGGACGACCGTGGCACCGCCGACGACCGCGGCGGCGACGGCCAGACCGACGACGCCGACCGCGACGCGTCCCGTCGTGGAGAAGACCGATCGCTTATTCATCTCGCTCCTCGTCGAAGGTCGTGGCGGGCTGCTCGGCCTCGGGCGTCCCGGCCCGGGATCGACGTCGTCGCGGCGACGTCGGGATGGCGAGCAACAGGGCGGAACCGAAGACGAGTCCCCAGCTGATCAGGACGATCGGTCGCAGCGGTCCCGCAGCCGGACGCGCCTCGCGCTCGTCCTGCGCCTCCACGTAACGCCAGAGGAGGCCGTTGGACGTGTCGCCCACCGGCAGGAAGTCGGCGTCGGCGTCGAGCGCCTCGCCCGCACGCTGGCCGAGCCGGTCGGCGTCGCCGTCGTCGTCGGTGGCCGTCAGCAACACGAACCCGACGCCCAGTCGACGCAGGTCGTCGGTCGGGTCGAAACCGCTGCGGCTGACGAGGTTGCCGGCCAGGACGGTGAGGTCCTCGTTGACCGAGGTGAGGCGTGGGGCGGTCGAGTCGAGCGTCGACTGGTCGTCGAGCGTCGCTCCTTGACCGTGCTCGAGGGACACGGCGAGCGAGCCGTCCGACTGGGGCGTGAGGACGAGCGTCCCGACGTCGGGTGTCGCCTCGGCCTCGGCGGTGACGTAGGCCGAAAGGATGCGCCCCGAGCTCGGACGGACGTCGGCCACGGGGCCGAACGACGCGATCACGGTGGGGGCCGCTGCGGCGACCGCCAGCACGGCGACCAGGGTGCCGACCGGCGGGGCGACCCGGGGCAGTCGGTCGAGGGTCACGGCCGCGGCGCCGACGAGCCCCAACAAGTAGAGGCTCAGTCCGCTGCCGGCCCAGATCGTGGTCGTGTCGCTGCCGACGCCCGTGACGGACACGTGGGTCGCGGCGACGGCCGTCAGGTAGCCGAGCAGGGCGAGCGACAGGGCGGGGACCGCGCGGCGCTGCGAGCCGACGAACGGCGAGGCCACGGCGAGCAGCGCCAGCGGGGCGATCGCGACGGCGACCAGGACGGCGAGCGTGGCGGACGAGAAACCCGTCCCGGCGATCAGTGCCGTCCAGCCGTTGAGGCCCGTCTCGGGGGACGTGAGCAGCAGCTGCAGCGGTGAGGCCGGGTCCGACCTCGTGGGGACACCGGGGTCGGCGAACACGGCCCACCACGTGCCCCGCTGCAGCTGGGCGACGACGAGGGGGGTGAAGAGGGCCAGCGCGGGCAGCGGCACCGCCACGAGGCGATGGGTGCCACGAGGGCGGCTGACGATCGACCCGAGCCAACCGACGAGGAGGGCCGGCACGAGCGAGGGAGCGGCCGCCGCGACGACGGCGAACAGCAAGGAGGCGGTGGCCCCGGCCGTCCACGACCTCGCGGCCCCGATCATGGCCCAGACGAGGAACGGCAGCGCCACGTGCGCGAGGACGGCACCGAGGTGACCGGACTGCAGACCCGAGAGCAGCGGGGACGAGAGGGCGTAGAGCGCGGCGGCGACGGCCGGCACCCAGGTTCGGCGGGTCACGCGACGGGTGGCGAACCACGCGCCCAGCGCGGAGAGCGGCAGGGCCACGAGGTAGACCCCGAGGACCGCGGTGGACGGCGACCAGGGCGTCAGGCTGCCGAGGACCGCGACGAGCGCGGCGAACGGGTCCGAGGGGCCGAGGAACCCGGTGCCGATCTCGCGCCAGCCGTAGCCCACCGACGACCAGAGCTGACCCACCGAGGTGCTGAGCGGCAGGAGTCCCCCACCCGTGACGGCCGGGTTGCCGAGCAGCGGCAGGAACGCCACCACACCGACGACGGCGGCGACCAGCACGACCCAGAGGCCGCCCGAGTGGACGAAGCTCGCCCGGGGGTCGGGTGCGTCCTCGACGCCGGCGACCTGTGCGTCACGCTCGGTGACCCGTCGTTCTCGGAGCATCGCGCGGGACGCGCGCAAGGGCTCCACCGAGCTCCAGCCGACGCTCTTGGTCCGGGCGAGGGCCCGACGAGCCGATCGTACGTGCGAGCCGCCGAAGGCAGCCCGGAACGCGGTGGCGAACTCGCCCACCACGGCTCCCGGGTTCTTCGTGAGCAGGTGCCAGACGCTGCGCACGACCGCCAGCGGCACCAGGCTGAGCCAGTGCAGCGGCAACAGGGCGGCCGCCGAGTAGACGAGGCGCCGGTGCAGTTGGGCGGCACGGTGCAGGCGCGCCCGGCGGGCGTGCCCGACGGGCCCGTGGCCGAACTCCTCCGGCGGCCCGGCACTGTCGACCTTCGCGTCGGGGACGAGGACCACCCGGTGACCGGCGAGGCGGGCACGGATCGAGAAGTCGAGTGCGGCGTCGACGTGCGGCAGCGCGGGGTCGAAGCCGCCCAGGGCGGTCCAGACCGTGCGACGGACGAGCATGCCTCCCGCCGCGACCCCGAGCACGTCGTCCGTGACGTCGTGCTGGCCCTGGTCGAGTTCGTTCTCGACGCGGGCGAGCGAGGCGCCGTACCGGGTGACGGTCTCGCCGAACTCGGCGATGACACCGGGCTGGCCCCACCGCATCAGCTTGGGGCCCGCGACCGCGACGGAGGGCGACACCTCGACGGTCGTCATGAGGCGCTCGAGCGCCTCGGGCGCGGGTGCGTTGTCGTGACCGAGCAGCCAGACCCACTCGTCGGGGTCCCCGTCGCCCGGGTCGGAGAGCCTCACGCCGTGCGCGGCGGCGGCCCCGAACGTCTTCACGTCGGGAAGCGAGGCCAACTGGGCGGCACCGCTCAGCGACAGCCGACCCGCGGCCGAGTCCTTGCCGCCCGTGTCGACCACCACCAATGCCTCGGGGGGCCGCGTCTGACGCGACAGTCCGTCGAGGGTTCGGTCGAGGTAGGTCGCTCCACCAGGGGCGACGAGGATCGCTGTGACTCTCGGCTGCATGACTCGTGCAGCCTAGGTCGCACCGGCGCGGGCACCGGCTCGGCGCGCCGACGCGACGGGCGAGACGTGCCGACCCGCGCCTCCTGGTCCCGACGATGTCGGGCCATCACGACGGAACGGCACCGACCCGGAGGGGTCGATGCCGTCGGAAGCCGAGGAGGCGCGGGTCAGGCCCGCTTGCGGAGCTTGCGACGCTCGCGCTCGGACAACCCGCCCCAGATGCCGAAGCGCTCGTCGTTCTGCAGGGCGTACTCGAGGCACTGGGCCCGGACGTCGCAGGAGGCGCAGATCTTCTTGGCGTCGCGCGTGGAGCCGCCCTTCTCGGGGAAGAACGCCTCGGGATCGGTCTGGGCGCAGAGCGAGTCCGCCTGCCAGGCCAGCTGGTTCTCGTCGTCGGCGACGATGGTGCGCGACGACGATCCGATGCCGGGGACGCCCAGCTGGATCGGGTCGACGTGCCAGTCGTCCGGGACGCCGGCGCGGTTCTCGTGGATGCCCACAGCGCATCTCCCCTCGTGTCGATCGCCCGTGAATGTACGCGACAAGGTAATTACACCGGTGTCATTACCCATCCGTCAAGTCGAGGGCCAATAAACCCTCCACCCCCCGATCAGGGGCAAGGGAGCCCCGGCGTGTCGGGGGACGTTTCGACGGGAACGGGTGATGTCGGGTACGTGGCGGACGGTCAACCGCGAGGCGCGGCCTGCCAGGCGCTGGTGACCATCTCGAGCAGCGTGTACCGCATCTCCCAGTCGAGGTCGCGCGCCGCCAGGCTGCCGTCGGCGACGATCCGGTCGGGGTCGCCGGGACGACGCGGGGCGATCTCGGGCGTGAAGTCGATGCCGGTGCCCTCGCGCATCGCGGTCATGATCTCGGCGACCGAGACGCCGCCGCCCGAACCGAGGTTGTAGGCCGGCTCGACCGGCTCGCCCGCGTCCAGTCGGCGGGCCGCCGCGACGTGCGAGACCGCCAGGTCGGCGACGTGGACGTAGTCGCGGACGCACGTCCCGTCGGGGGTGTCGTAGTCGTCGCCGTTGATTCGCGGGACGCGGCCCTCGGCGAGCGCGGCGAAGACGAGCGGGAAGAGGTTGTGCGGGCTGGCGTCCCAGAGGTCGGGCCGACCCGAACCCACGACGTTGAAGTAGCGCAGGCTGGTGTGGCGCAGGCCCTCGGCCACCCCCTGGTCGCGCAGCAGCCACTCGCCGATCAGCTTGCTCTCGCCGTAGGGCGACGCGGGTGCCTTGGGCGTGTCCTCGGTGACGAGTTCGGTCGGCGGCGTGCCGTAGACGGCCGCGCTGGACGAGAACACGATCCGGTCGACGCCCCGGCTCGACATCGCCTCGAGGAGGCGGGCGGTCCCCGTGACGTTCTGGTCGTAGGTGTGCAACGGCCGCTGGACCGAGACCCCGGCGTACTTGTAGCCCGCGACGTGGACGACGCCGGTCACGCCGTGCCGGTCGATGGTCTGCTCGATCAGCTCGCGGTCGAGGAGGGAACCCCGGACGAACGGGACGTCGGCGGGCACGAAGGCCTCGAGGCCGGACGAGAGGTCGTCCAGGACGACCGCGTCGATGCCCGCCCCCGTGAGCTCGCGGACGACGTGAGAACCGATGTACCCGGCACCGCCGGTGACCAACCATGACATGGGGCCAACCTACCGGGTGCCCCACGGGTCACGGGTGCCACTCCGAGTGCCGGGTGGGGTGCACGGAGCCGGACGTCACGTGCAGCGGACGGCTCCGCCCGGCCGCTCGGTCCGGCTCAGGCCGGGGTCGCCACGTAGGCGGTGCCGCCGCCGGTCATCGCGAGTCGGACCTCGTCGGGGGTGACGAACGCGGACTCGCCACGACCGAGCCGGATGGTGCCGTCCTGACCCTTGACGTGGACCTCTCCGGCGGTGACCAGGACGATGCTCGGACCGCCGATCTCGACGACGGCCCCCGGACCCTCGGCGTCGACCCGCAGCATCGCGAAGCCCGTGCCGGGAGGCGCGAAGCGCTCGACCCCCCGGGCGACCGGGGTCGGATCGAGACGGGGGACGGGCAGTGGTTCGAAGTCGAGCACCTTCAGCAGCTCGGGGACGTCCACGTGCTTGGGAGTCAAGCCGCCGCGCAGCACGTTGTCGGAGGGCGCCATGAGCTCGACGCCGAAGCCGCCCAGGTAGGCGTGCACGTTGCCGGCGGGCAGGAACAGCGCCTCCCCGGCACGCAGCGTGACCCGGTTGAGCAACAGCGAGACGACCACGCCGGGGTCGCCGGGGTAGCGCTCGGCCAGGTCGACGACCGTGGCGATGCCCGCGCCGTCCGCCCGGTGGGCGGCGGCGAGTTCGCTCACCGCCGCGATGGCCGCGGACGACTCGTCGTCGCCCTGGAAGAGGAAGGCCAGGGTCGACCGCAGGGACTCGCCCAGGTGTCGGCGGAGCAGGTCGAGGCGCCCCGAGCCGTCGTCGAGGAGGTCGAGGTCGGCCAGGGTCCGGGCCGGCTCGCGGAACCCGCAGAGGGCGTCGAAGGTGTCGCTCAACGCCACGATGATCTCGGGCTTGGCCGAGGAGTCCTTGTAGTTGCGCTCGGGGGCGTCGAGCGGGATGCCCGCGGCGTCCTCGCGCGCGAAGCCCTCGCGGGCCTGCTCGGGGGTGGGGTGCGCCTGGATGGACAGCGGGCCGTCGGCCGCGAGCAACTTCAGCAGGAACGGCAGGTGGTCCCGGTCGCGGCCGAGCGCCCTGCCCGGCTCGGCGGCGAACCAGTCGGCGAGGGTGTCGGCACCACCCACGACCGCCGGGGCGACGACGACGCTCGGCGAACCCGGGTGCGCACCGAGCCACAGCTCGGCCTCGGGGCGGCCGCTCGGTCGACGACCGAGCAGGTCGGCGATGGCCGTCGTCGAGCCCCAGGCGTAGTCGCGGGGCGTGTTGGTGATGGCGAGGAACATGGCTTTACCTGCTTGTCGGAGGTCGTGCTTGGTCGCCCCCTACAAAGCGGTGAGGTCGACGACGCCGGGGCGTTGATCAAAGCTACCAACCCCTTGGCGGCGGCTGGGGCGCTGCCTAGGCTCCTGTCGTCCCGACACGAAGCAATGGAGCACGGATGTCATCAGCGACCCTCACCTCGTTCACCTCCCTCGTCAGCGACTTCTACGGTTACGAGGACCTCCTCTCGGACCGCGAGAAGGGCGTGCTGGCCGACCTGCGCCACTACCTCGAGACCGAGGTCAAGCCCGGGGTGAACCGCCACTGGGCCGACGCGACCTTCCCGCACGAGATCGTGAAGGGCCTCGCCGGCCTGGGCCTCTTCGGCATGCCGTGGGAGGAGACGCGCCCGTTCGAGAACTCCGCCGTCTTCCGCGGCTGGGTCGCGCTCGAGCTCGCGCGCGTGGACGCGTCCGTCGCGACCTTCGTCGGCGTGCAGAACGGACTCGCGATGGGCTCGATCGGCGTCGGCGGCTCGCCCGAACAGCGTGCCGAGTGGCTGCCCCGCATGGCGAGCGGTGACCTGGTGGGCGCCTTCGGCCTGACCGAACCGCTGTCGGGGTCCGACTCGGCCCAGGGACTCCGCACGATCGCCACCCGCGACGGCGACGACTGGGTGCTGAACGGCTCCAAGCGGTGGATCGGCAACGCCACGTTCAGCGACATCACGATCATCTGGGCCAAGAGCGCCGAGGACGGCCAGGTCAAGGGCTTCATCGTCCCGACCGACACCGCCGGCTACACGGCGACCAAGATCGAGGACAAGCAGAGCCTCCGCATCGTCCAGAACGCCGACATCACCCTCGAGGACGTGCGCGTGCCCGAGAGCCACCGACTGCAGCAGGCCGATTCGTTCCGCAGCACGGCGGCCGTGCTGCGCCTGACGCGGGCCGAGGTCGCCTGGGCGGCCGTGGGCAACTCGATCGGCGCCTACGAGGCCGCCCTGGCGTACGCCAACGAGCGCGTGCAGTTCGGCAAGCCCATCGCCAAGCACCAGCTGATCCAGGACCTGCTGGTGAAGTGCATCGGCAACATCACCGCCTCGATCGGCATGGTGGTGCGGTGCTCGCAGATGCTCGACGAGGGCACCCAGCGCGACGAGCACGCCTCGCTCGCCAAGGCGTTCACCACGGCCCGCATGCGCGAGACGGTGGGGTACGCCCGCGAGGTCATGGGCGGCAACGGCATCGTGCTCGAGTACGACGTGGCCCGGTTCTTCGCCGACGCCGAGGCGCTGTACAGCTACGAGGGCACCCGCGAGATGAACACCCTCATCGTGGGCCGCAGCATCACGGGCCAGGCGGCGTTCGTCTGATCCGGGAGGGGCGGCCCCCGGTCGCTCCTCCGCGCCTCCCCCGTCGTCTAGCCTGGTGCCCATGACCACGACGTTGCCCGCGCGGCCCGCCCGGACGGCGCCGACGCGCGGAGCCACGACGTTCGCGACGCTGGCGTTCCTCGTGTTGTTCGGTGGCGACGTCCTCCGCAACGGCACCGGCTGGTGGGGCTGGGGGGCGGCCTGCATGGCGATGGTCGTCGCCGCCGTCGTCCTCGTCGTGCGGCATCCGCCCCGGGTACGGACCCTCCCGCGCCTCCTCGTCCTCTTCCTGCTCTTCGCCGTCGTGTCGATCGCGTGGTCGCAGTACCCCGCCGGCTCGGCGATCGGCATCGTCCTCACGCTGATGACGAGCGTGGGCGCCCTGGCGGTCACCGTCGTCGCCTCGTGGCCGACCATCGTGACCGCCCTCGGACGGGCCTTGCGCATCCACGTCGTGGCCTCCCTGCTCTTCGAGGTCGTCGTCGGACTGGTCGTCCGCCAGCCGGTCTGCCCGGTGTACCTGGACTGCACGGATCGGCCGGCGGCGTGGTTCTGGTCGCGCGACGTGCTCTTCGAAGGCGGTCGCATCCAGGGGCTGCAGGGCAACAGCAACATCCTCGCGATCATCGCCCTGCTCGCCCTGATCGTCACGGCGGTCCAGGCGGCGGACCGGTCCATCGGTCGCGGCACGGCGGTGGTCGGTCTCGTCACCTCGCTGCTCGCGCTGGTGCTGACCCGGTCGGCGACCGTCGCGGTGGTCGCGGTGGCCGTCGGCCTCGTGTTGCTGCTGGTGGTGGCGACCCGGCGCCGTGAGCCCGGCCGCCGGGGTCCCGTCTTCGGCGTGGCGGCGCTCGTCGTGCTGGCGGCCGTCACGGTGGTCGTCCTCGCCCGCGGCCCGCTGCTCGCGCTGCTGGGGAAGAGCGGCGACCTGACGGGTCGCACCGACATCTGGTCGGCCGTCTACGACCTCGGCGTCCAGCACCCCGTCGTGGGCTGGGGTTGGGTCAGCTACTGGTTCCCGTTCGTCGAACCGTTCACCGACCTCGCCGAGCGCAACGGCGTCGTGTACCTGCAGGCGCACGACGCGTACCTCGACGTCTGGTTCCAGCTGGGCTGGATCGGCCTCGCGTTGTTCGGGCTCACGATCGTCGGCGTCGTCCTGAGATCGTGGTGGTGGGCCGTCGACCGCCGCATGCTCTCGCGCGAGGTCGCGGCGCCGTGGTCGGCCCTCGACCTGTTGCCCTTGCTGCTCGTGACGGCCCTGCTCGTCCACGGGTTGACCGAGTCCCGGCTGATCGTCGAGTGGGGCTGGGCCACGTTCGTGGTCGTCGTGCTCGTGACGCGCCGCGACCCCTTCGGCTGGACGGGCCACGACCGGTGACGTCCGGCCACGGCCACGGGTTCGACCGCAGCCGCGATCCCCTGCGCCGGTACCTCTCGGCCTGGATCGGCTTCTCGGCCGGCGGGCACTTCTCGCAGGCCCTCTCGGTCGCCATCGTGCTCTACGCGTTCTCGACCCAGTCGGTCCGCGCCCTGATGGGGTGGCCGGGCTCGCTCGCCGTCCTGGGTACCCTCGTGGTGCTCGCGACCCTCTCCCTGGTCGGTGGCCGACACCACATCGAGTGGCACGGCATCCTGCCGGTCTCGCTCATCGCCCTCTTCGGCTTCATGGCCCTCAGCGTCTTCTGGAGCGTGTACACCTGGGTCACCGTCGGCGGTGTGGCCTACGCGGTCGGGTTCGGCGCCCTCGGGCTGTACCTGGCCCTGGGCCGCGACCTGGTCCAGGTGGTGCGGGCCTTCGGGGACGCGCTCCGCATCCTGCTCGTCGTGTCGCTGTCGCTCGAGGTGCTGAGTGGGCTGCTGATCGACCAACCGATCGCGTTCCTCGGAATCCAGGGCAACCTCGCCGCGGGCGGTCCGATCCAGGGCATCTCGGGCACGCGCAACTACCTGGGCTTCCTGGCGACGCTCGCGGTCATCACGTTCGCCGTCGAGTTCCTCACCCGGTCGGTCCCTCGGCGGCAGGCCGTCGCCTCGGGCGTGCTCGCCCTCACGGCGCTCGGTTTCGCCCGCTCCCCCGCGACGGCGATCGCGGTCATCGTCCTGATCGTGGCGGGAGTGGCGCTCGACGCGCTGCGCCGGGCCCCCGAGTCGAGACGGTCGCTCATGCAATCGGTCTTCGCGGTGATCGTGGTGCTGGGTGGTGGGCTGGCCTACGCGGGTCGCTCGCGCCTCCTGGACGCGGTGGACGCGACCAACGACCTGTCGGTGCGGTCGCTGCTCTGGGCGCGCATCCGCGAACTGGCGGCGGTGCACGACATCGTCGGCTGGGGCTTCGTCGGGCAGTGGCCGACCGGGATCTTCCCGTACTCGACGATCATCGCGCCGAGCGGCCGACCGCACGAGACGGGGCTCAACGCGTTCTTCGACATCTGGCTGCAACTGGGCCTGGTCGGCGGGTTGCTCCTCGTCGTCGCCGGCACCCTGGCGTTCGTGCGCAGCTGGATCACGGCGTCCGGTCACCCGATCGTGGCCTACGTCTGGCCGGCGCTCGTCCTGGTGCTGATCGGGGTCACGGCCGTCGCCGAGAGCTTCGTGTTGTTCGAGGGAACCCTGATGACCTTCGTCGCCATCGCGACGATCGCCGCCCGCAAGCGGTCGTGGCGGTCACGGCTGCCGCAGGCGAACCGCCGCTAGGAGGCGCGGCTCGGTCGGATGCCGTCGCGGACGTCGGTCGACGGTGGCGACCCGGCGCGCCGCATCAGTCCTCGACGACCCAGCGCGGCCCGGGGCGGTTGCCGAGCAGGGTCTGCAGCCGGCGTCGGAAGCCCCATTGCGTGACGCGCAGCATGGCCTCGACGACGATGGCCTGGCTCATCTTGGACTCGCCGAGCTCGCGTTCGCGGAACTCGATGGGCACCTCGACGACGCGCCCCCCGCCGTCGAGGACGCGGAGGGTCATGTCGACCTGGAAGCAGTACCCCTTCGAGTCGATGCCCGTGAGGTCCATCGCCTGGAGGGCCTCACGGGTGTAGGCCCGGAAACCGGCGGTGACGTCCTTGAGCTGCAACCCGAGCGCGAGGCGGGCGTAGAGGTTGCCGCCGCGGCTCAGGACCTGGCGCGACACCGGCCAGTTGACCACCGAGCCACCGGGGACCCAGCGGGACCCGATCGCGAGGCTCGGCGTCGACGCACCCGGTGCGCTGACGAGCGAGATCATCTCGGGCAGTCTCTCGGGCGGGTGCGAGCCGTCGGCGTCCATCTCGATGACGACGTCGTAGCCCCGCTCGAGACCCCAGCCGAAGCCCATGACGTAGGCGGACCCGAGCCCGAGCTTGCCGGTGCGGTGCGCCACGTGGATGCGGTCGTCGTCGGCGGAAATCGTCTCGGCGAGCTCGCCGGTGCCGTCGGGGCTGCCGTCGTCCACCACGAGGACGTGGATCTCGGGGACGGCGGCGAAGAGGCGCCCCAGGATGATCGGGAGGTTCTCGACCTCGTCGTAGGTGGGGAGGACGACGAGTGCGCCGGCGCCGGTGTGGGCGGAGGTGGTCATGCGGGGCTTCCGGTTGCGGGGAACCGGCGACGCGTCGGCGTTCCGGTCGGCTGGGCCCTGGGGGGCACGCCGATGACGACTCTAGACCGAGCACCCGATCCGGCCCACACGAGTCGAGCGTTCAGGGGACGTCGTCGACGACGTCGCAGGGCAGGAGGGCCCCCCAGCCCGCCGGAGCGCCGGCCACGTCGGCGACCTCCGCCCCGCCGTCGCAGACGTCCCCGGCGGTCCCCAACGAACGCTCCCACCGGGGCCCGTCGGCGCGCACCGTGTCCGGGCCGACGAACCAGGTCGCCGCGACGACGGCGAGGACGACGAGGGCGGCCGCGCCCGCCGCCCGGAGACGTCGTCGTGTCGAGAGGAGCAGCGCGTCGACGGCGCACAGGCCGACGACGACGAGGAACATCGACGGCACCACCCCGTAGCGGGTCAGCCCGAGTTCGGCCACCCGTCCGGGGTCGTCGAACCAGAACTTCGTGTCGGGACCGTGGTTCACCACGACGTCGAGCGTCCAGAGACCGATCGACGCCACCGCCACCACGGAGGCGAGGACCATCCGCCCGGACGCCACCCGACCCGATGCGTCATCGTCCGACCCGCGGACGGTCGAGCGCCGGGAGGACCGGACCACGACCAGCGCCGACGCCACGAACGGAACGGCCGCAACCACGACAGCGGGCCATCCGGCGCGGTCGAGCAGGTCACCCATCACGGAAGCCGAGGGCACCCAGGTGCCGAGGACGACGGACGTGAGGTAGCCCAGGACGACCTGCGGCACCGTCGAGGCGGCACCCGGGGCATCCGCCCGGGGCGTCAGGGCCGCGACGACGAGCTGGGCGACGAGCGCCGCGCAGAGGACGGCCACGGGGACGAGGTCGCGTCGCGACGGAGTCGTCCGACGGCGGACGAGCCGGGCCAGGACGACGAGCGGCACGAGGAGGACGGCCTGGATCTCGGTGAGGCCGATGAGCAGTGCCGCCACGGAGGCGAGCACGGTGGACGTCGCGCTCCGGTGTCGGTGCAGCAGCAGGAACGGGGTGAGCCACAGCAGGTACCAGTGCAGGTTGGCGAGGTTGCCCGACACCTCGAGCGGGGCGAGCGGCACGAGGACCGTCACGGCCGCGAGTGCGAGCCGGACGACCGGCGACGCCACGAGGCCGCGGGAGCAGCACCAGACCCCGGCGGCCACGACGCCGGCGACGAGACAGGAGAGGACCGTGACACCCGACGCGAGGCTGCCGACGGGAAGCCACGACCACGCGAGATCCGCCACGATGCGGGGCAGGACGTGCAGGTAGCCGTCGTAGGGGACGAACCAGCTCTCGAACGGGCCGCCGGCCGCTCGCTGCTGGACGAAGACCCGCCCGTCCTCGGCCCAGAGCGTGTCGCGGGCCGCCGGGGGCAATCGCAGCCAGGCCACGAGGGCGGCGACGACGGCGATCGCGACCGCGACCGGAGCACGAGCACCTCGGCGCGTCGGACGACCGGGCCGTCCACCCGGGTCGGGCGTGACCCCAGGGATCGCGGGGGTCGGGGTCGAGGTCGTCATGGGCTCATTGTGCCGGTCGGGGCCCGACCTGTTGGTACCATCGGGACCATGTCATCGGCCCTGGCGCAGACTCTCATCGTCATGCCCGCGTACAACGAAGAGGACGTCGTCGCCGACGTCGTCACCGAGGTCTTCGACAAATTGCCCGGCGTCACCGTCCTCGTCGTCAACGACGGTTCGCGGGACGACACGGTCGCCCGGGCGCGATCCGCCGGAGCGACCGTGCTCGACCTGCCCTTCAACCTGGGGGTCGGTGGCGCCATGCGCACCGGCTTCAAGTACGCGCAGCAACACGGTTTCCGGTACGTCGTCCAGGTCGATTCCGACGGTCAGCACGACCCGTCGGGAGTCCCGCTCATCCTCGACGCCCTGGCGTCCGTCGACGTGGCCATCGGCGCCCGCTTCGCCGGCGAGGGCGACTACCAGGTCACGGGTCCCCGCCGATGGGCGATGGTCGTGCTGGCGGCGGTCATCGGTCGGATCGCGCGGACGAAGCTGACCGACACGACCTCGGGGTTCCGCGGCGCCGGGCCCCGGGCCATCGAGATCTTCGCCCAGCACTATCCCGCCGAGTACCTCGGTGACACCGTCGAGTCCCTCGTGCTGGCGGCCCGGGCCGGGTGCTCCATCACCCAGGTGCCCGTCTCGATGCGCCCCCGGGCCGGCGGCACCCCCTCCCACAACCCCGTGAAGGCCGCCGTCTACCTCGGACGTGCGGGCCTCGCCCTGATCATCGCCCTGTGGCGGCCCCCGCTCGCCCTCAGCGTGGAGGCCCCCACCACATGAGCGTCACCACCTACGTCTTCGGCATCGTGTCGGCCGTGCTCGTCCTCTACGTCGTCTTCGAGATGCTCCGTCGCCGACGCGTGCGCGAACGCCACGCCCTCTGGTGGATCTTCGCCGGGGTGCTGGCGCTCGTCGTGGCCGTCTTCCCCGGCATCCTGACCGGCGCCGCCGCGACACTCGGCATCACCGCACCGACCAACCTCGGGTTCTTCCTGAGCACGATCATCCTGTTCCTGGTCTCGGTGCAGCACAGCGCCGAACTCACGGTGCTCGAAGAGAAGACGCGCACGCTGGCCGAGGACGTCGCACTCCACGACGAACGCATCCGTCGACTCGAACGCTCCGTCCACCGGGCGGATCAAGCCTGATGGGACTCCCCCGCGTCACCGTGGTGACCCTCGCCTACGGCGACGAGCCCGTCCTGCACGACTCGGTCTCGTCCGTCCTCGCCTCCACGGAAGTCGACGTCGACGTGGTCCTGGTCGACAACGGGTGCACCAGCGATGCGGTCTCGACGCTGCCCACCGACCCGCGCCTCCGGGTCGTCACACCCTCCGAAAACCTCGGGTTCGCCGGCGGCGTCAACTTCGGGGCTCGACTGGCCGACGGAGAATTTCTCGCGCTCGTCAACAGCGACGCCGAGGTGCGGCCCGACACCCTCGCCAAGCTGGTCGCCGTCGCGTCCCGCCCCGAGGTGGGCATCGCCAGCGGAAGCATCCGCCTGGCCTCCGACCCCGAGGTCATGAACTCTGCCGGCAACCCCGTCCACGTCGTCGGACTCAGCTGGGCCGGCGGGCTCGACGAACCCGCCGCGGACCATGCCCAGGAGGCGCGGGTCGCGTCCGCTTCGGGCGCCGGCCTGGTCATCTCCCGAGAACTCTGGCTACGCCTCCGCGGATTCGCCGACGAGTACTTCGCCTACCACGAGGACGTCGACCTGAGCTGGCGTACCTGGCAGCAGGGGTTGCAGGTCGTCTACGTGCCCGACGCCGTCGTCCTGCACCACTACGAGTTCAGTCGCAACGCGCTCAAGATGTACCTGCTCGAGAAGAACCGACAGATCTTCCTGCGGACGGCCTACGGGCCTCGGCTCCGGGCCCTGACGTGGCTGCCCGCCACCGCGCTCGACGTCGCCATGCGCGTGGTGGCACGCGCGCAGGGTTGGTCGGCCGAGAACGCGCGGGCGCGTCGCTGGATCGCCGACAACTCGGCATGGTTGCGCGAACGTCGCGACTGGGTCCAAGAGGTGCGCACGGCGTCCGACCGCAGCCTCGTGCCGCTGCTCACGGCGACGTTGGATCAGCAGGTGTTCCCGCTGCCCAAGGGTGCCGGCGTGCTCCAGACCGCGATGCGCGCCTACTGGGCCGTCGCGCGCCGACTCGTCTGACGTCGGACGCCGGTTCTTCGCATGCGGCCGGCCCCAGCGGTCAACTGCCGAGCAGCGATGCGATGAAGATCGGTGCCGCGACGAATGTCAGGACGACGCCGACGCGCCTGTTACGACTGAGTAGGACTCCCGCACAGAGCAAGAAGGCGGGGAGCATGGAGATGCCATATCGCACCGGGAGGGTGAAGTAGAACCCGCTGACCGCCATCACGCCGACGGCGAGAAGCGGTCCGGCGATGAGCGCCATGACGAGTGCGGCCCACGAGACGAAGCGTTCGGGGCTACCGGGGCGCGCGGTGACGACGAGCCCCACCACCCCGGCGATGGAGAGCCACGACACGGCGGTCGCGGCGACGACGAGGGCGATGGAGTTCGCCACCCCGGTGGGGTCCTGCGACGTGCCACCCAAAAACTTGAGGCTTTCTTGGATCGCCGACTTGATCGAGAAGGTCTGGGAGACGCCCTGGTCCGGTGACGGCCCGCTCGAGGCGGTCGCCCGGATGACGACCCAGACGGCCTGCCCGGCCACAGACGCGAAGACGGCCACGACGGCGGCGACGACGGATCGGCTGAGCGACCCTGCCACGAACCAGTGGCGACCACCCGGCGACTCCGAGGCGTCGCGGCGAGCCCGGGCGAGGGACCACACCAGCAGTGCCAGCGCGGTCAGACCGACGGCCGCCACGTTCTGCACCTTGAACAGGACTCCAGCGACGGCGATCACCACGAACGCTACGTGCCCGGAACGGCCGGTCATGATGCGGAGCGCCGTGTAGAGCAGCCCAGCCCCGACCGCGAGAGAGGGCGCGTCGGTGCTGAGGTAGGTCGAGGACCAATAGGCCGCAGGTGTCGCGATCAAGAGGGCGCCGATCCCTACGGCGACCCAACGCCCCACCGACAGCAGCCTCATGGACGAGTAGAGCAGGACCATGCCGAGCGCCAACCAGAGTCCCCCCACCAGAGTCGCGGCGTCGAGGAGGCCCACTCCGAACCAGGTCAGTGGTTGCGCGGCGACCCAGGTGGTCGCGAAGTAGAGCGGCGTGTAGATGTCGGCACTCGTGACGCCCTGCATGGGGAAGGCGTCGTCCGCCTCATCGCCCGCCTCCACCTCGGAACACAGGGCCGGGTTGGGGTCGAGCGCCAGGCGCACGCCGTTGCAGGCGATGGCCTCACGCGCGAACTCCCCGGTCTCCTCCCCCTGGGTGACGATCAGTTGAGTCGGCACTTTGCCCAGGTAGTCGACGTACACCCACTCGTCGATCGGCGACATGGCCGTGTTCTGGGGAGCGTGGACCAGCACCATCACGAACGACAACAACACGAGCACGAGCGGGCCGACGAGACGGGTGAGACGGGACCGGACGGGATGCGGCGGGAGGGGATCGACAGTGCCCCCTCGGAAGGTGGCGTCGGGGTCGGCGCTGATGTCTGACACGGGGTTCCTACTCGTCGTTAACGGGATCGCTCGCATGCCCCGGCGTCGTGGGAGCGGACTCGACCACGGGGCCACCCCGGCCGCGGCCCGGGACTCGGAGGTTCAGGACGACCATCGCGACGAGATTGACCGACGACCCTACAAGGAATCCCAAACTACCAGCCTGGACGCCGAGGGACGGGCCGGACACGACGATGACCGCCAGTCCTCCGACGAAACCCGAGATGGATGCGAGCGCCACCTGGCGCGACCGGCCGGCGGCGAGCAGGAGGGCAGCAGGTACCAAGGCGATGGTGAAGACGAAGACTCCGAGCATCAGGAACTGCAGCAGAGGCACCGCCTCGACGCCGACGGCCGGATAAAAGAGCGGTAGATAGATCGGGGCCAGGGCGGCGACGGCGCCGAACCCGAGGGCCATCACGCCCGCCAGCCCGATCACGAGCCCCGCCGTCCGGCGGTTCCGGAACGAGGCCCCGTCGCTGCGATGGGCGAAGGCTGGGATGACGATCTGGCTGATGGCCTGACCAAGCATGGACGCTGGCGTCGCCAGGGTGAAGGCCGCGGCGTAGACGCCCGCCTGGGCGCCCGGCCCGAAGTACTGGGCCGAGAGCATGGCCAGCTGCAGCAGGCCGTTCGTGGTCAGACCGGCGAGAACGTTCCACGCCGCGAACGACAGCACGCCGTCGACGTCGCCCGTGAGCGGCTGACCGGACCGGGACCGAGGCCAGTTCACGACGGCGAATACCGTGTACGCGACGGAGAGGGGAACGAGAGCCCACGCCGGGTCTCCGACGACGGCGACGACCGCCACCAGCCCTAGGCTGAGGGTCGCTGTGAGACCGTCCCAGAGGGCGACCCGAGCGGCACGGTGTCGCCCTAGTTGGACGCCTCGGGTGTACGCGTAGACGCCGTACCCGGCCACGAGCCAAGCCGCCGACAGGGCGACTCCGATCCCGTTGCCCAGCACGAGCGCCGTCGGGACGGCCGCCAAAGCGAGGGCTGCGGTCGAGACCGCCATCGAGCGATCCAGCAATCTGGCGAGCGGTCGGGTGCCCACCTTCTCGTGTGACGCGACGGCGAAGAACCGTGAGGCCGCGGTACCGGCCGCCGTCGGCCATAGAAGAGCAGCGAAGATCGAGAGCGAGAGCAGGGCGCTCGCGTGCCCGAGAGCCTCGGTGCCGAACACCCGGCCGAGCACGACGGTGTAGGCCAGGCGCGAGACGCCCTGCACGACGATGCCCGCCGTCGACAGGACAGCCGACGAGGCTAGGGCGCTCGATCCGGCGGGCGTCGTCAGCGGTTCTCCCACCGGGTGCGCACCTTCGACACGACTCCCCCGACGCCCTCGACCCGGTAGTAGTGGTAGACCCTCCCCAGATCGTGGCGGATGCCGTACTGCTTCCGTCGATTGCGGACCTTCACCTTGGCGTGGGTCAGGGCGGTGAGATCGGGCTCGCCGGAGCCGCCCTTCTTGTCGGCCGCGCGCATGGGCTCGCGGACGAACTCGACCAAGGGCGTGAGGACGTTCTCCCAGGTGAACCCCTCACGCACACGCTTGACGTTCGCCACGTGGCGGCGTCGGGCCGAGTCGTCGAAGAGGACCGACTCGAGCGCGTTCGCCAATCCGTCGACGTCGCGTTCGTGCACGACCACCCCGAGGTCTTCCTTGCCGACGAGCTCGGCGAACGAGTCGCCGTCGGTCGTGACGATCGGCAGCTCGGCCCAGAGGTAGTCGAGGATTCGGGTGCGGAACGAGAACGTGGTCTCGAGGTGCTCGTAGTGCGTCGAGACGCCTGCATCGGCCTCGCGCAGGTAGGCCCCCCGATCGTCGTAGGGAATCCAGGCTTCGTTGAAGAAGACGTGGACCCCGGTGAGTCCGAGCTCGTCGGCCACGGCACGGACCTTCGCGACAATGTCCATCTCGGGGACGTCGGGGTTCGGGTGCTGCACGCCCATGAAGAAAAGCTTGACCTCAGGACGACGTCCGCCCAGCTTGCCGATCGCCCGCACGAGCGTGATCGGGTCGAACCAGTCGTAGATGCCCCCGCCCCAGACGACGAGCTTGTCGTCGACACCGATACCGGGAAGGACCCCCTTGACCACGGCGCGGTCGTGGCGCGGTGGGGTCGACGACAGCCCAAACGGCACGACACCGATGAGGCTGCGCAACTCGGGGTCGCGCGAGTACGTGCGGGCGTTGACCCGGCCCGATCCCGCGAGCTGGCCGAGCCAGAAGAGGCGCTGACGCTCGGAGGCGCAGATGAAGTAGTCGCCGAGCTCGAGTTGGTGGTTCAGGGTGTCGGCGGCGTCGAGGATCTGACGGTCCCACGCCTCGACGTCGGTGCTCCGACCCTGCTCGAGCTGTTCGAGATGGAGCGGATCGTAGACGTCGACGACCAGCACCTTTCGGGTCGACTCGAGCACGGGGAACAGCCGCAGGGCGTGCCCCTGGACGATGATCACGTCGGCCCAGGCCTCGTGCTCGACCATCTGCCTGGGGTGACGATGGGGAACCGTCACGACCTCGAAGCTGTCGTCGATCGACGTCGAACGAGTCATGCTGACCACGCGGACGTCGTGTTCGAGTGCGAGCTCGCGCGCCATGCTAGTGGCCCGGATGGCAGGGCCCGCCATCTTGGCTCCGATGGAGTCACCCGTGACGATCAACACCCGTCGACGCTTGACGACCTCGAGCACGTCGAGGGATGCGACAATCTTGTCGTATCCGGCCAGGTAGCTCTCGATCGGGTACGCTGGCTCGTCGCGGTTGCCGAACAGGTCGAGCAATTGCCGATCGTCCCTGACTCGCGACGCCTGGATCTCTCGTCTCGATTCGGTGAGCGACGGCAGCATCTCGACGAACTGGTCGATCCCGTAGATGCCCGCCATGCCTTTCTTGGGCACCGGTCGGGTCTCGACGGAGTCGTCGCCCGGGTTGCGCAGATCGAGCTCGGTCGAATCGAGTTCACTGCGACCGACGGCACGCCGCACCACGAGAGCCAGCGCGCCGGGCAAGGCCTTGTCGAGCTGCTCTTGCCCGAGGTTCTTGTACAGCGTGAACAGTGCGTTCCGTTCGAGCAGGTAGGTCTCGCGGAAGTCACCGAACTTGTTCATCGACGCGTGGTGTTTGTGGAACGCGACCGACCGCGGTTGGTAGCGGAACCGCCACCCGAGCAGGTTGAGACGCCAACCGAGATCGACGTCGTCGTAGAACATGAAGTAGCGGTCGTCGAACCCGCCCAGCTGGTCGAAGAGGTCCGCGCGGATGAACATCGCGGCACCCGTGCCGAAGAGGACGTCTTTCTCGACCTCCCAGGCCCCCGTGTCGGGGCCACCGGCATGGGGTTTGTACCCCATGCCGTACCACGTCATGGCCGCTTCGGTGAAGTCGACGTTGACGCCCTCCCAGTCCAGCACTTTGCTGGCGACGGCTCCGATGTCGGCGCCGGCAGCGAAAGTGTCCATAGCCGCGCGGATCCACGAGACGTCAGGCCGGGCGTCGTTGTTGAGGAACGCGACGATCTCACCCGAGGAACGTTCGACCCCGAGGTTGCAGCCGCCGGTGAAGCCCAGATTGCCGCCGGACTCGACGAGCGTGAAGTCGAGGGACGACTCCTTGAGGCGTGCGACGTGATCCGCACCGGAGTCGTTGTCGACCACGATGATCTCGAGCTTGTCGGCCGGCCAGTCCTGGGCGGCGAGCCCCTCGATGCTCGTGAGCGTGTCGTCGGTGCCCTTGTAGTTGACGAGGACGACGGAGACGACCCCCGGTTTGCGGTCTTTCATGAATTCCCTTCGTCGGCGCGACATCGCCCGGCGCGTGGGCGACGAGGGCGCAGACAGCGCCACGGCACGTCGATACTACATTCTCGAGGAGAGACGCCCTCGCCCAGCGCGATCCGTCGAGCCTGCGACGGACTCGCCGCAGGTAGAGTGACCACCGTCGTCATCGAAGCGATCGCCCTGATGCCCCCTACCCCACCCGAGAGCATGACCGTCACGACAGAACAGCCGACCCCGACGCCGGACATCTCGGCGCACTACCGTGCACTCACCTCGGGGGAGCGCGCCGCCGGGCCTCGCGGGACGATCATGTTCTGCGTTTCGACGGCCGACCTCTCGGAGGGCAAGGGTGACCTCTACGTGGCCGCTGGCCTCGCCTCCGCCCTCTCCGCGGAAGGATGGGGAGTCATCTTTTGGCCTGCTGAGCGGTGGAACGAGGAGCCGCCCGTCGCGACGGATGTCGCCGTCGTGATGATCGAGTCGTTCGTCCCCGGGCTGCTCCCCCCATCGACCGCGACCATCGCCTGGGTCCGCAACTGGACCGCGTCCTGGGCAAAACTTCCCTACCTCACCGAGTTCGACGGAGTCTGGGCCTCCTCCGGTCTGGCATCGGAGCACCTCGAGGCACGTTTCGGGCGCCCCGTCCCGATCGTCCCGATCGGAGTCGACGAGGCACTCTTCGTCGATCCCGGAGTCGAACGCGACATGCCGATCGTGACCACTGCCAACTTCTGGGGTGTCGAGCGACGCCTCCGGGCCGTGCTCGACGACCTGAGCGACACACATCCCGTCGTGTGGTTCGGGGCAAATGGCGCCCATCTCGAACGATCTCCGCGAATAGACCACCGCGACCGGGTCGACTTCTTCGAACTCCCGGAGGTCTACGGTCGCAGCCAGCTGGTCGTCGACGACGTGATCGATCCCGCTGCCGAGTTCGGCAGCCAGAACAGCCGAATCTTCGAGGCACTGTCGACCGGAACGCCCGTGACGACCAATACCAGTTCCGGCCTCGCCGAGCTGGGGCTCGGAGACCTACCCGTGTTCGATGACGCACATTCCCTCCGACGGGTCGTCGATCGGTTCGTCGACCCTTCGCCCGAGCAGCAGCACGAAGTCGCCGAGTGGACACGTCTGGTCCGCAGTCGTCACTCCTATTCGGCACGCGCGCGATTCGTCGCTCCGCTCCTCGACGGGGCCATCGACAGTGCACGCGGCCGATCCTCGCGTTCCGAGATGCTTCGCTGGATCACGGTGAAGCAAGAGGAACTCCGGCACGCCTCGCGCGAACGCGACGGCCACCTGATCACGGTGCGACGCCTCGAACGAGAGGCCGAGGCCTTGGCGGACACCATCGGGGATCTGCAGGGCAGACTGGCCGAGACGGTCGGCCCCCTCGAGGAACTGCGCGAACTCAAGGGCAGCCGGGCCTACACGCTGCTCGAGCGATACCGCTCCGTCGCGTCCCGGGCGCGCGGCCGCTGAGCCGCCACCAGGCCCCCGGGCGGAGGCTGCGCATTTCGCACCAGCCCCCGTCCCGTCATCTGACGGTCACGGTCGCGCAGGCAGCCCGGTTCTCGCCCGGGCCGACGTTGATGGCGAAGGCGCACAACTCGTGGGTGCCCACGCGCAGTCCGGGAACCGACACGTCGAACTGGTGGTTGGCACCGTACGGAGGGTAGGTAGTGGCGAGCGAGGGCTTCGCCACGTCGGCCGTGACCTTCGTCGTCAGGATGCCGTCGACGTAGACGTGCACACGCAAGGCCTCGACGGAGTCGGGGTCGATCGTCCAACCTCGGAGGCGTGCCGTTCCCACCGCAGGAGACGATGCCTCGTCGAGGAGGATGGCCGGGGCACCGCTCACGGCCCGAACGGACGAGCACGCGACCGTATTGGCGCCGACGCCCACGTTGATCGCGTAGAAGCAGATCTGGTGGGTGCCCGGACCGACGCCCGCGAGAGTGGTCGAGAAAGCATGGCCCGCTCCGTATCCGGGGAAGGCGGTCGAGAGGGATTCCTTCGCGAGGTCAGCCGAGAACTTCGTGTTGAGCATTCCGTCGACGTAGACGTGGACGCGGACGGGATCGACCGTGTCGGGATCGACGGACCAGCCACGGACGAGCACCTGGCCGAGATCGGTGGCCCGAACCTCGTCCAAGTACAACGCGGGCGGACCCTGCGGTCCGACCACGTTCACGCAGCCACCCGCGTTCTCACCGGGGCCCTGGTTGATGGCGTAGACGCAGACTTGGCGAGTACCGCTGGCGACACCTGTGAGGCTCGCGGTGAAGGCGTGCCGAGCACCGTATCCGGGGAACGCAGTCGCGAGCGAAGCCTTCTCGACGTCGGCCGTCAGCTTCGTCGTGAGGACTCCGTCGAGGTAGACGTGCACACGGACCGGATCGACGGTGTCGGGGTCGAGGGCCCAGCCCCGCAACGTGATGACCCCGGGCGACGTCGAGGACGCCTGGTCGAGATAGATCTGCGGTGAGCCCGACGGAATCTGGACGGTCGAGCAGCCCAGGCGGGTGTCCTGACCCGAGCCGACGTTCGTGATCGTGGTGCACACGCTGTGCGCACCTGGAGCGATGCCGGTAGCCGTGAGCGTGAAGGCGTGTTTGCTGCCCCAACCCGGGTAGACAGCAGGAAGACTCGGCTTGTCGACATCGGCCCGAGCAGTCACGACCTCTCGGCCGTCGATGCTCAGGCGGACCGTGACGGGGTCGACGACGTCGGGGTCAATGGCCCACCCTCGCACGGCGATGGTGGCGGGCGAGGCGGAGACCTGGTCGATGTAGCCGAACGGGGCCCCGGAAGCCACGGTGAACGAGCGGCACTCGAGCAAGGTGTTGCCTCCGGCCATCACGTTGATGGCGATCGCGCAGATGCTGTGAGCCCCGGGAGCGACCCCGGTAATGACCTTGGAGAACCCGTGGCGCGTGTTGGACGCGCCGAGGGTCGGCGCCAGGTGGGGATAGTCGATGTCTGCCGTCGCACTGGTCACCCCCTGACCGTCGATGTAGAAGTCGACGCGGATGGCCCCGGTGCTGTCGGGGTCGACAGCCCAGCCGCTGATGGCGACCTGCTGGAACCCTGCGGTCGCCGCGTCGACGTAGCCGTACGGGTTCGTCCCGCCGGTCGTGGAGCCGAACCAGTCCGTGTAGAGACGGAAGAAGTTCCGATTGCCGTACGCCGAGCAGGAGTCCCCGGTGCCGTACATGTTGTTGAGGGCAGCGGCGTTCGGCGTGTACGGCGTGTAGATGTACAGCGAGGCCGTGGCCTGGTTGTGGATGTACACGGGCTTAGTGCCACAGGCGGCGTTGGGGTGGTAGAAGACGTTGTTCGTCCGGCCTGCCTGGTAGCTCCACGACGTGGGCGTCGCCGCGTACCGCTTGAACTGCAGGGCAGCGCCGTAGACCTGGTTAAAGAAGCCGTAGTACTGGGCGTCGCAGGCCGCCGTGTCGGGGCACCCGAAGCCCGTCGCTGAACGATACATGTAGGCCGTGGGCGCGGACGACGTGACGATTCCTTGCTCTTTCTCGAGGAGGACGAGTAGGGCCTTGGGGCTGATGCCGCAGACCTGCGAGACGTTGTAGATGATGCGGGCGGCCGATTGCCCGGGACCTCCGGGGTAGGTGCCGCAACGCTGGCCGCTGTCCTGGCGTGTCGTGGTGTCCATGGAGTAGTTCTTCAGACAGGTGGGGCCAGAGGTCGCGCGACAGGTGGGAACCTGTTGGTTCAGGAACGACTGGATGCTGTCGAGTGACATCGATTGGGCGTCGTAGAAGTTCTTGTCGCTGATGATGTTGCCGGCATCGAAGTCGGCGCCCGACGCGGCTTCGGCTCGATCAGGGGCTGCTGCCACGGAGAACGCCGTCAGGGCGGAAGCCACCAACGCGAAGGCCACCAGGGGGGCCAGCCACTTCTTCATCATCAGGGCACCTCGATTTGCTGGGGGTCTGAAGCGACGGACTCGTTGCCCACCACATAGCGAATGGTCACGCTCCACGCACCGGACGACAGTTCTGATCGGGGGACGGAGAACTGACCGCAGTCGACACTCGACGCGGAGGCCTGCGGGGTGCTCGTTCGCTGGACGGTCACCGAACCGCGCGAAACCACAAGACGACAGGTACCGTCGGGATCGAGCTGCCCGCTGACCACGCCGCCGACTTCGAGCCGCGACAAGGCGGCGTTCCACGAAGCGAACGTGACCAAGGGCGAGGCCGGATAGTCCCCTGGGTCGGGATCGACCGCCGGCTCGGTGCTCGTCGCCTGGGGGAAGGGCTGTCCCGCGATGCCGGTGGTCGGTGCCGCGCCGGGTTCATCGCCGTTCGGCGTCGGCGTCGGCGTCGGCGTCAACGGGCCGGTGGACACGCTCGCCGAGCCGGTGGGCCGCACCGCGGGCCCCGAGTCGTCTCCCGTGGCTGTGCAGGCGGCCAGCCCCAGGAAGGCGACCGTACCGAAGGCGACGGAAGCGAGGACGGAGCCACGGCGTTGGTCGTGGGGCATTGTTGTGACCTGTCTGATCAAAAGGTTGGAATCCACCGTAACCCAGCATCTGGTCAGGTTCGACGATCGACTCGTCATCGTTATCTATCGGGCGCAGTCCCGTCCTCGTAAGGCCGACGCTGCTGAACGGCACGACGGTTATGCTTGCCCAGTCCATTTCCGCCGACCGGATCGCGTGATGACCTCCAATTCCCGTATTGAAGCCCTCTACCACGAACCACTCGTGGTGATCGGGGCTCCCGCAAAGGCGTTCCGTGGCACCGGCAAGTCCCTCCGCGACATCGTGGGCCAACGCGAGATGCTCTCGTTGCTCGTCCGCCGTGATCTCAAAGCGCGGTATAAGGACAGCGCTCTCGGATTCGTCTGGTCACTGGTCCGCCCCTTGACCCAGCTGCTCATCTACTACGTGGTGCTCGGCCAGTTCCTCGGCGCGGCACGAGGCATCCCCGACTTCGCGATCTACGTCTTCACGGGATTGACGGCATACACGTTGTTCAGCGAGATCGTGGCCGGGGCCACCAGCTCGATCGTCGGCAACAGCGGTCTGATCAAGAAGGTCTACATCCCGCGTGAAGTCTTCCCCCTCGCCAGCGTGGGAGCCGCCCTCTTCAACTTCTGCATCCAGTTCGGCATCCTGCTGGCGGCCACCCTCGTTCTCGGCAAGTTCCCCCTCACCTCGGAGCTGGTCTACCTCGTCCCTGCCCTACTAGTCATCGTCGTGTACGGCACCGCGCTCGGGCTCGTCCTCTCGGCCCTCAACGTCTACCTCCGTGACGTGCAATACCTCATCGACGTGGGGCTCATGGTCCTCCTGTGGGCCTCGCCCATCGTCTACGCCTGGTCGCAGGCCAAGTCCGTCCTCGGGGACGGTCTGCTGCTGCAGCTCTATACCGACAACCCCCTCACCCTTTCGGTGCTGTCCCTGCAACGAGCGATCTGGACCGCCGGTCATGACAGCGTCGTATACCCGGAGCACCTCATGCTCCGTTTGGTCATAGCGCTCGCCGTCGGGCTGGTCCTCCTCTTCGGCGCGCAACGCGTCTTCTCCCGACTCCAGGGCAACTTCGCCCAAGAACTGTGAGCACCATGACCACGGACGACATCCTCAGCACCGAACCACGCCCCTCGACCGACGCCCCGGACGTCATCGTCGTCGAGGGGGTCTCCAAACGGTTCACGGTCCGGAAGGACAACTCCCTCAAAGAGCGACTCGTGACCCTCGGCAAGATGGGCCGACGACACCGCCAGGACTTCTGGGCCCTGAAGGACGTCGACGTCACCATCAAGGCCGGCACGACCGTAGGTCTGATCGGTCAGAACGGCTCGGGCAAGAGCACGTTGCTGAAGGCCATCGGAGGCATCATCCAACCCACCACCGGTACGGTCTCGCGTCGCGGGCGGCTCGCCGCGCTCCTCGAGCTCGGTGCTGGCTTCCACCCCGACCTCACCGGCCGCGAGAACGTCTTCCTGAACGCGGCCCTGCTCGGACTCACGCGCCAAGAGACCGAGGCCCGCTTCGACGACATCCTCACCTTCTCGGGCATCGGCGACTTCATCGACACACAAGTGAAGTTCTACTCGTCGGGCATGTACGTCCGTCTCGCCTTCGCCGTGGCCGTGCACACCGACCCCGACGTCCTGCTGGTCGACGAGGTCCTGGCCGTCGGCGACGAGGCGTTCCAGCGGAAATGTCTGGACAAGATCCGTTCGTTCCAGGCCGAAGGGCGAACGATCATCATCGTCACCCACTCGCTTGCTCAAGTGCAGGAACTCTGCACCAGGGCCGTTTTCCTGAACAAGGGGACCGTCATGTTCGACGGTGATCCGAACGACGCCGTCGCCCTCTTCCGAGACCTCCTGGAGGATCGGCGTCAGACCGAGGCCGAAGCCGCTCACGACCCCCTCGTCGGCTCCGGCCACGTGACGAGTGTCGTGGTGTCGGCCGCCGGTCGCGGCGAGGGTACCAAGGTGCTGCCCGGAGACGACCTCGAGGTCACGATGGAGTTCGAGCACGCCACCGGCATGGACGAGTGGATCGCCGCCTTGCAGATCAACAGCGCGTCCGGCCAGGTCGTCTACGGCACGACGAGCACTCGCATGGGCATCGACCTACCACGGCTCCTGGGCACGAGGCGCCTGCGTTTCGTCCTGAAGGACGTCGCGTTCGGCGAAGGCAAGTACTTCGTCAACGCGTCCCTCATGGACCCTCGGGGCGTCCACGTCCACGACCTACCGCAGGGCGCCTCCTTCGACGTCCCCGCCTACGCGCTGGCCGTGGGAACCGTCCATGCCGAGCCCGAGCTCGTCCAGCTCTGAGCCGACGACGCTGGTCGTCGTCGTCAACTGGAACAACGCCGCGCTGACGGCACGCTGTGTCGAGGCCCTCGACTCCCAGGTCGGCGATGCCGACTTCGACCTGATCGTCGTGGACAACGGCTCGGAGGACGACTCGGTCGAACGCCTACGTCCCGCTCTCGGAAGCCGACTTCTGCCGCTCGGGCACAACGGTGGTTTCGGGGCCGGGGTGAACGCAGCGATCCGTTCCCGCAGGGCCGACCGGTACGTCCTGGTCAACAACGACGCGGTACCCGCGCCTCGTTTCGTGGCCGAACTCACGGCCGCCGCCGACCGGGCGTCCGACCACGTGGCAGCGTTCACGGCGCGTCTCGAGCTCGAGGGACGATTCGTCTCGGCACCCGTCGACGACGCCGCTCCCGACGACTTCGTCGCCGCCGACGGATCGCGGTGGAGGCGGGCCGACGAGGGCGCCGTGCTGGTCAACTCCACCGGTGGCGTCCTCGATGCGTCGGGCAACGGCCAGGACCGTGACTGGCTCAGCCCCGCCGAGAAGTCGGGTGGTTCGAAGGTCTTCGGATTCTCGGGTGGCGGCGCGCTGCTCCGAGCATGCGCCCTCGACCGGGTGGGCTTGTTCGACGAATCGCTCTTCATGTACTACGAGGACACCGAGTTGAGTTGGCGACTCGCGGAGCACGGCTTCGTCGTCCAGCACGTCCCGAAGGCAGTGCTGGTCCACCGCCACTCGGCCTCCTCGGGGACGTCGTCCTGGGTCTTCCTCTTCCACAACACCCGCAACCGGATAAAGGTCGCCGTCTGGCACGCCTCGGCCCCCACCGTGGTGCGCGCCGTGCTCCGCACGCTGGTGCGGGTCATTCGATCGCCGCGTGACACGTCCGCGGCCGCCATCCGATCCGGGTACATCGCGGCCCTCCGCGACCTGCCGTCCGACCTCCGACGACGTCGTCGGTTCACCCGGCAGGCGACGCACAGCCGTCGTGAGATCGACACCCGGACAGGTCTTCGACGTACGCCCTGAGCCCTGCCGACTGCATGTCGAGCGGGACCACGAGGCTATGCTTGTCGACGGTCCATCGAGTCGATCAGGGAAGGGCGGCGTGTGCCACACATCTCCGTTCTCGTCGACGGCACGGCCATGCCGTCCGCTCTCGGAGGCGTCGGCCGCTACGTCGAGGGCCTTTCGGGCGCGCTGGCCGAGCTCGACGTCGACCTGACGATCGTGGTGCGTCCCGAACACGTCGCGCACATGCGTGAGGTCGCGGCCGGCGCACGAGTCGTCGCCGCACCCGGGTGGACCACCCGCACGCCCCTGCGGTTCCTCTGGGAACAGACCGGACTGCCCCTGCTCGCCCGGCGTCTTGGCGTCGACGTCGTCCACTCGACGCACTACACCTTTCCGGTCCTGCGCAGACGAGGTTCGGTGGTCACATTGCACGACGCCACGTTCTTCAGCGATCCCCAGTGGCACTCGACGGTCAAGAGGCTCTTCTTCACCGCGTGGACGAGGGCCGCGCTGCGTTCGGGGCGACCGTGCGTGGTTCCGAGCGACGCGAGTGCCCGCGAATTCGTGCGTCACGTCAGCCGGTGCCGCTCGACCGTGACGACGACTCCTCTGGGGGTCGACTTCACGGTCTTCCGCCCCCCCACTGACGCAGAGACCGCCTCGTTCCGGACTTCCGTGGGTCTCGAGCCCGACCACCGCTGGATCGCGTTCCTCGGCACGATCGAGCCCCGCAAGAATGTCGGAGCCCTCCTGCGGGCGCACGAGCGCCTATGCGGCGAATCGGCCGACGTCCCCTTCTTGCTGGTCTCCGGGGCACGCGGCTGGGACACCGATGCTCTCACCGCCCTTGACGACCGACCCCCAGGAGGCGCGGTGCGTGAACTCGGGTACCTGCCGGTCGACGAGCTCCGCAGCCTCCTCGGCGGGGCGGAGGTCGTCGTCTACCCCAGCCTCGGAGAGGGCTTCGGTCTCCCCGTGCTCGAGGCTCTGGCGTGCGGCGCCTGCGTCCTGACCACGGACAGGCTCTCGTTGCCCGAGGTCGCGGGTGACGCAGCCGCCTACACGGAGCCCGACGAGGACTCCCTGGTCGAGGCCCTTCGCACCCTGCTGGCCGATGCGGACCGGCGCACTTCCCTTCGCGGCCGTGCCGTTCCCCGGGCTGGCCGCTTCACCTGGGTGGCGACCGCCGAGGCGAGCCTTCCGGCGTACGACGAGGCGGCATCATGATGCCTCGGGTTGCTGTGGTGACCGTCACCTACAACACGGGAGAGACGCTCCGTCCGCTTCTGGCCAGCATCCCCCGGGCCAGCTCGGACCCGGTCGTGACCGTGGTGAGCGACAACGGCTCGAGCGATGTCGACCTCGTCCGGTCCATCTCCTTGGAGAACGGCGCCTCGTTCGTCGTGTCGGGACGGAACCTGGGTTACGGGGGCGGGGTGCGCCACGGTCTCTCGACCGTCACGGACCCGGTCGAGTTCGTCCTGGTCACGAACCCTGACGTCGTCCTCGGCGACGGGGCCATCGACCGTCTTGTCGAGGCCGCAGAACGGCTTCCCCGAGCGGGTTCGCTCGGGCCCAAGATCATCGACGAGACGGGCGTCGTCTATCCGTCGGCCCGGCGTCTTCCGTCGTTGCGGACCGGCATCGGTCATGCGGCCTTCTCCCGGCTCTGGCCGGGCAACCCCTGGAGCCAGTCCTACTGGGCCGCGCGAGAGACAGCGGTCGAACGCACGGCCGGGTGGCTGTCCGGGGCCTGCGTGCTCGTCCGACGATCCGCCTTCGACGAGATCGGTGGCTTCGACGAGGGCTACTTCATGTACTTCGAGGACGTCGATCTGGGGGCGCGGCTCGGACGTGCCGGGTGGGACAACGTCTTCGTCCCGACTGCCGTGGTGATGCACAGCGGAGCCCATTCGACCTCCGGCAGTGCCAAGACGATGGAACGGGTTCACCACGACAGCGCCTACCGGTACCTGTCCCGTCGCTACCGGGGGCCGATCCTCGGGCCGCTTCGAGCGGCGTTGAAGGTCGGACTGCGAGTCCGTAGCTGGTGGGTCACCCGATGAGACGCCCATCCGTTCCTCAGGTTCGGGCCCGTCTTCGTCACGAGTCGAGGCGACTGGCCCGGCGCGCGCTCGAGATCCTGGGCCAGGGTGAACGCCTCGATGTGTTCCTCGCCCGGCGACGCGCGCTCCGTGCCCTCACTCCCGGCGGCTGGCACCAGCAACTCCTGACGCTGCTCGAGAGCGGCGTAGCGCTGTCGACCACCGGCCGTTGGGCCTCCGCCTCACGGGACTCCGTCCCGCTGGTGGTGTGTCTCTGGAATCGACCAGAACGCATCGACGACATCATCGCGATGCTTGAGTCACTCGATCCGACACGACCCGTGCGTCTTCTACTCTGGAACAACGCGGTCGACGAACGCGACTCCTACGCCTGGCTGCAAGACCACGAACCCCGGGGGGCCCTGGCCAGCATCGACCTGGTGCACAGTGCCGCGAACATTGGTGGCCTCGCCCGCTTCGTGGCGGTCCGCTTGCTCCGCAACGCCGGCTACGAGGGCCCTGTCCTGATGCTCGACGACGACCAGGACGTCACGCCGTCGTTCGTGGGCGACCTGTTGGCCAACTACCAGCCCCGCAGCATCGTCGCCTGGTGGGCCTTCGACTTCGGTCCGTCGTATTGGGACCGGGTTCAGATCGATCCGGGTGATCGTGCGGACCACGGTGGGACCGGTGGAACCGTCCTCGATTCCTCGTTGGTCGACGACGACCGGTTCTTCCTGTCGCTGCCGGAGCGTTATGCCTTCCTCGAGGATCAGTGGATGTCCCACTACGCCCGTTCGCTCGGCTGGTCGATCGTCAAGGCCGACACCGAGATAGGGTTCGTGCTCGAGCACAAAAATCAATATCACGGCCTGCACGAACGCAAGGACGAGTTCCACCGGCACCTGAAGGACGGGACCGTCACGACTGGTCGCCCCCTGCGCTCGTCGTCCCGTGGACGTCGCCGCGGGCGGTTTCACCAAGCCGGGTCCTGACTGACGAACCAGCAGTGTTTCCTCGGAACGCGAAGGCCCGCTCGCCCCAGGGCGAACGGACCTTCGTCGAGTGGTGGGGTCAGACCGACAGAAGACGTTGCAGGTAGACGCCGTAGCCGCTCTTGGCCAGGGGGGCCGCAAGGGCGGCCAGCTGCTCGTCGTCGATCCACCCGTTCCGCCAGGCGATCTCCTCGATGCAGCCGATCTTGTGCCCCTGACGGTCTTCGATGACGCGCACGTACTCGGACGCCTGCATCATCGATTCAAACGTCCCCGTGTCGAGCCAGGCAGTGCCTCGGTCGAGGACTTGGACCTGGAGACGACCCGCGTCGAGGTACCGTTCGTTCACCGTCGAGATCTCGAGCTCGCCTCGCGCGCTCGGTTCGATCGTCTTGGCGATCTCGATGATCTCGTTGTCGTAGAAGTAGAGGCCCGGCACGGCATAGTTGCTCTTTGGTGCGACCGGCTTTTCCTCGATCGAGATGGCACGGAAGGCCTCGTCGAACTCGACGACGCCGTAGGCCTTGGGGTCGGCGACGTGGTAAGCGAAGATCGTCGCCCCCTCGACGTCGGCGTTCTTCTTGAGGTTCGAGCCGAGACCCACCCCGTGGAAGATGTTGTCGCCTAGGACGAGTGCGACACTGTCGGAACCGATGAAGTCCTCACCGATGATGAAGGCCTGGGCCAGCCCGTCGGGCGAGGGCTGCACGGCGTACTGGACGTCCATTCCGAGTTGAGACCCATCGCCGAGCAGGGCCCGGAACTGCTCGTTGTACTCGGGGGTCGTGATAACCAGGACCTCGCGGATGCCCGCCATCATGAGCGTCGACAAGGGGTAATAAACCATCGGCTTGTCGTAGATGGGCATGAGCTGCTTCGAGATGCCCTTGGTGATGGGCCAGAGGCGCGTACCGGACCCGCCCGCCAGGATGATGCCCTTCATGTCAGTTGCCCTCCTTGGCGTCGAGCGAAGCGTAGAAAGCCCGCATGTCGGACCAGGTCGGAAGGAGACCCGAGGCCGCCGCTTCGGAGAGCGACGGAGCGGCGGTGTCCTTCGAGGAGAGCAGGGGCTCGCCGGCTGCATCGGGAAAGACGAGGCCAATCTCGGGGTCGAGCGGATTGATGCCGTGCTCGCGCTCGGCCCGGAAGGTGTCGGTCACCAGGTAGCTGACCGTCGCGTCGTCGCTCAGCGCTACGAACGCGTGACCGAGCCCCTCAGCGAGGTAGATGGCCCGCCTGTCGACGTCGTCGAGCAGCACCGTGTCCCACTGGCCGAAGGTAGCGGACCCGACCCGGATGTCGATGACGTAGTCGAGGACCGCGCCATGGGTCGCCGTGACGTACTTCGCCTGGCCTCTGGGGACGTCGGCGAAATGGATGCCGCGCACGACACCTCTCTTGGACACCGAGGTGTTCGCCTGTCGCAGATCGACGGAGTGGCCGACCACGTCGGCGAGCGCGTCAAAGCGATACCACTCGAGGAACACGCCACGGTCGTCACCGAACTGCTTCGGTGTGATCTCGTAGCTGTCTGGGATCTTCAGTTCACGGATCTGCACGCCGAGAGTCTACCAACCCGACGGCGCAGGACCTCGGTCAGCGTCGGGAGTAGTCGGCCCCAGTCCTCAACTCTGACCGCGGGATCGACAACGAAGCCAGGATGTCGTAGAAGCCGGCGGCGTTGACGTTGCGCGGAGCCATGCCGACGGCGCGGAGGGCGACGACGGTGGGCTCGGTCGTCACGTGGCGCAGCATGCGCGGCGCGACGACGCACACGTAGCCGCGTCCGACCTCGGGAAGGGTGTCGTAGCAGTGAAGGACGATCATGGTTTTCCTCTCAAGGGACGGGCGTCAAGCCCGCCAGTAATCCGCGTCCGTGACGACGGCGGACCGGGGGATGGACAGAGCGTCGACCAGGAGTTCGAAGTGGCTGCGGGAGATGGCGTCGAAGTAGGGAACCCCGATGGCACGGAAGGCGTTGACCTTCTCGATGGTCGTGAAATGACGAAGGAAGCGGAAGCCGAGGACGCAGGTGTAGCTCGTTCCGACGCCCGGCATGGCCTCGGGCACACGGAGGGCGATCAGACCGGAGTCGTTCGGGACGGCGTTGGCAGGCCCCGTGTACGCGGAGACGAAGTCGAAGTGCCATGGCTCGGGTCGGGAGAAGGTGTTGCCCGTGGGGCTCCAGCCGAACGACGGGGCGTTCGCGTCCATCCATCGCTTCGCGCTCGAACCCGACGTCTCCACTCCGGAGCCGAAGTCGCAGGAGATCCCCCAGCCGTGGTTGCTCGTCCCCGGATAGGCCGCGAGGTTCCCGGTGCCGGCCTGGTATCTGTTCCAGTAGTCGACCTGCCGATCGTAGGACCGGTAGCCCTCGGTGATCCGGAGTGGCCGTCCGACGGCGCTTTGGAAGGCGAGCCCGAGCCCGAAGAATTGACGGGCCGCGTCGTCACGCAGGAACCCGCTGCCGGCGACCGACGTCGGCACGAGTTCCAGCATCGAGGCAGGGATGCGCCCATTGGATTGACCGCCCCAGGCGGACAGTGCCGCCTGCGCCACGGCCTCCGCAACGGTGTCGACGCCGACGGTCGCCTCGGCGAGGAGCAAGGCTGCCCGGGCCGAACTGGGACGTAGACCGTCCGCCGCACCCACCACGACGGCCGCTGCGCCGACGGCTCCGGCATAGGCCAGCAATCGACGGCGGTCGAGGACGGACGCGCCGGCGGGCAGACTTCTGGAGTCGGAGTCGTCGAGGGGCATGGGACGACGTTCGCACGAGAGTGGCGACTGGTCTACCCCTCGGAAGCGCGCACTGCACGTCCCCCGCACGCTGTACCCCGGTTTTCCGGCGCTCGAGGCCGGATGGTCCCCCACGACTGGGGTCACGAGGCGTCCTCGTGCGTCCGGGCCGATGCGGCCCTCCGGGTGGTCCGCGCTGTCGGCTAAGATGTCTCGACCGCCTGCGATCGACCCCAAGGGACCACTGTGAAAATTCTCGTCACCGGTGGAGCCGGCTTCATCGGCTCCAACTTCGTCCGCCGCACCCTCGAAGACGCCTACCCGGGCCTCGAAGGGGCCGAGGTCGTCGTCCTCGACGCGCTCACCTACTCGGGCAACGAGGCCAACCTGGCGAGTGTCGCCGACTCCCCCCGTTACACGTTCGTCAAGGGCGACATCCGTGACGGTGCCCTGCTCGACACGCTCTTCCCCGAGGTCGACGCCGTGGTCCACTTCGCCGCGGAGTCCCACGTCGACCGCTCGGTCCGCGACGCCTCGATCTTCGTCGAGACGAACGTGCTGGGAACGCAGCAGCTGCTCGACGCCGCCCTGCGCAACGACCTGAAGCGCTTCGTGCACGTCTCGACCGACGAGGTCTACGGCTCCATCGCCGAGGGCTCCTGGGCCGAGGACCGACCGCTCGAACCGAACTCGCCCTACTCAGCCTCGAAGGCCGGGAGCGACCTGCTCGCCCGCAGCTACCACCGTACGCACGGGCTGAACGTCTCCATCACGCGCTGCAGCAACAACTACGGCCCCTACCACTTCCCCGAGAAGGTCATCCCGCTCTTCGTCACGAACCTGATCGACGACGTGCACGTGCCGCTCTACGGCGAGGGCAACAACATCCGGGACTGGCTGCACGTCGACGACCACACCCGTGGCATCGCCATGGTGCTCGTCAACGGTCGCGCCGGAGAGATCTACAACATCGGCGGCGGGACCGAGCTCACCAACAAAGAGCTCACCGAGATGTTGCTCGAGGCCACCGGCAAGGACTGGTCGTACGTCGACCGCGTCCAGGACCGTCTGGGCCACGACCTGAGGTACTCCGTCGACATCTCGAAGATCCGGGACGAGCTCGGCTACGAGCCCCAGGTCCCGTTCGAGAAGGGTCTCGCCGACGTCGTCCAGTGGTACCGCGACAACCGCGAGTGGTGGCAGCCGCTCAAAGAGCGCGCCGCCCTCTGATGGCCGCCCCTCAGAACTCGAAGTACCTCGTCACCGGGGCCCGGGGCATGCTCGGCACCGACCTGCTCGAGGCGCTCTTCGGGCGTGACGTCACGGTCCTCGGCCGCGCGGACCTCGACGTGACCGACCGGGACGCCGTGTTCGCCGCTGTCGAGGGACACGACGTCGTCATCAACGCCGCCGCGTACACCGCCGTGGACGCGGCCGAGACCGACGAAGAAGCCGCATTGGCCGTCAACGGCACCGCCGCCGGTCTGCTGGCCGAGGCGACGGCATCCGTCGGGGCGAAGCTCGTCCAGGTCTCGACCGACTACGTCTTCGACGGCGATGCCGCCACGCCCTATGCCGAGGACGCCACGATCGCGCCGGTCAGCGCCTACGGCCGCACGAAGGCCGAGGGAGAGAAGCTGGCCCTCGCCGCCAACCCGGAGGGCACCTTCGTCGTGCGCACGGCGTGGCTGTACGGTGCCCACGGGGGCAACTTCGCGAAGACGATGGTCAAGCTCGCAGGCTCGCACGACACCGTCAAGGTCGTCGACGACCAGCTCGGTCAGCCGACGTGGACGGCCGACCTCGCGGCCCAGATCGTCGCGCTGCTCGACTCCGACGCTCCGGCCGGCGTGTACCACGGCACCAACTCCGGCAGTACGAGCTGGTTCGAGTTCGCCCGGGCCGTCTTCGACGAAGCCGGACTCGATCCGGCCAGGGTCTTGCCGACGGACAGCTCCACCTTCGTCCGTCCCGCACCGAGACCGAGCTACAGCGTCCTCGGCCACGACGCATGGGGGCAGGCCGGACTGGCGCCCATGCGTCCGTGGAGAGAAGCGCTGGCCGAGGCCGCGAGCAGGGGAGTGTTGCAGACCGATGACCACGCTGCGAGTAGTCGTTGACCAGATCCTGGCTCCCATCCCCGGAGGCATCGGGCGCTACACGGAAGAGCTGACCCGGGCCCTCGTCGAGACGGCTCCCCGCGGCTGCGACGTCGAGGGCGTCGTGGCGGCCCACCCGCAAACCGATTACGACCGGTTGACGGACCTGCTCCCGGGGCTGTCCCGTGTCGCCAAGTCGCCACTCGGTCGCCGTGAGTTGTCGCTGGCGTGGCAGGGCGGCGTCGTCGGCCTTCCCGGCCGGGGGATGGTCCACGCGACCAGCCTGCTCGCTCCCCTCTACCGTCACGACCGCGCACTCGACCCGGGAACGCAGACCGTCGTCACGATCCACGACACGGTGCCGTGGACCCACCCCGAGACCCTCACCCCTCGTGGCGTCCGCTGGCACAAGGCGATGACCAAGCGGGCCTTCAAGCACGCCGACGGCGTCGTCGTGCCGACGCACAGCGTCGCTCGCGAACTCTCCGAGTTGTTCCCCTTCGGCGACCGCCTGCGCGTCATCGGCGGCGCCGTGAGCCCCAAGCTCGCCGTCCCCGCGGACGCCGACGAGGTCGCCGATGCCCTGGACCTTCCTGAGCGGTACGCCCTCAGCGTCGGCACCCTCGAACCGCGCAAGGGCATCGAGCCCCTCATCCAGGCCCTCGCACACCCCGACGCCCCCGACCTGCCTCTGCTGATCGTTGGCCCCGAGGGATGGGGAGACGTCAAGGTGGCCGACCTGGTCGCCGCGGCAGGGCTCCCCGCCGACAAGGTCCGCACGATGGGCTTCGTGTCGGACGAGCAGCTCGCCGTGCTGTTGCAGCGCGCGGCCGTCTTCGTGTTCCCCAGTCTCGCCGAGGGGTTCGGCCTGCCCGTCGTCGAGGCGTTCAGCCTGGGCACGCCCACCATCGTCTCGGATGCCCCCGCCCTCCTCGAGGTCGCGGCGGATGCGGCCGTCAGCGTGCCGCGGGAAGACTCCGCCGGCTACCCGGAGCGCCTCGCCCAGGCCATGTTCCAGGTCGTCTCCGACGTCGAACTGTCGACACGTCTCGGCATCGCCGGGATCGACCGGGCGCGCGCCTTCAGCTGGCGGGACTCGGCCGACAAGGTGTGGCAGCTGCACGCCGACCTCTGAGGAACCCTGAGGCCCGGGTCACGACGCGCGTGACCCGCGCGGCAGAGGGGCGCCTCCTCACCCGTTCCGCTTCCGCACACCGGCCTCGACGCACGGCCTGAGACGGGTCGTCAGGGTGCGGTGACGGACGTCGTGGCCTGCGCCACGGCGGTGCGCATCGCGTCGTAGTCCGGGTAGACGTTGTCATAGGTGGGCGGCACGAGTTCGAGGCTCGTGATCTGCTGCGACTTCGCCTTGACGGCCAGGTCGACGAAGGCGGCCAGGGCACCCTGCGGGATGTCGGTGTCGACGGTCTGCACACCGGCCGACGCGACCGCCTGGAACTTCGACAGCACCGTCGCCGGCTGGAACTGGGACAGGAGCGCCTGCTGCACCTCGCGCTGACGAGCCATGCGGTCGTAGTCGCTGGTACCGTGCCGCGCCCTGGCGTACCAGAGGGCGTGGTACCCGTCGAGCTTCTGCTCGCCGGGCTCGATCCAGCCGTCGACGTTGATCGGCTGACCGTTGCCGTCCACGCCTCCGTTGATCGGGATGCGCTGCTGCACGTCGACCTGGATGCCGCCGAGCGCGTCGATGAGGTCGACGAAGCCCTGCATGTCGATGAGGGCGTAGTACTGCACCGTCAGGCCCGTGATGCCCTCGACGGCGTCGCGCATGGCCTCGACCCCGGGGTTGCTTCCCCTCGACTCGGCATCGGGGTAGAGGTCGGGATGCTCTTCCCCGTAGGTGTAGAGGAAGCTCACGAGGCAGTCGTCACCGCAGTCGTAGCCGTCGGGGTACTCGCCGTACAGCGGCGATCCCGCGACGAAGGGCGCGTCGTACAGGTTCCGCGGGATTCCCACGATGGTGGTCGCACCGGTCTCGGCGTCGATGCTGGCGACCGAGATGCTGTCGGGACGCAGACCCGTGCGGTCGGCCCCCGCATCACCGCCGAGCAACATGATGTTGTAGCGACCGTCCACAGGAGGCGCGGCGTCGGCCCTCGAGGTGAAGAGACTGTTCAGCAGACCGTGCTGCACCCCGGCGAGATAGGCCCCGTAGGCGGCGGGCCCGACGGTCACCACCATCAAGAGCACCATCGCTCCGGCGAGGAATCCTCGCGCCGAGGGGGCCGTCCGGACGATGCGGGCCAAGCGCAACGTGTCGACGGTCAGCACCACCCACAACACCGCGTAGTACGCGAGGAAGACCTGGACGATCGTCAGGGCGACGACGTTGGTCGCGATCTCGATCAGGGGCGAGCGGAAGGCGAACGCCAGGACGATGACGACGACCGCGACCGCCCAGAAGACCAGGGTGGAGGCGAGCCCCCACCGGCCGAGCCGGCGGCTGCCCGCGAGCACCTGGGCCGAGCCGGGCACGACCACGTTCAACAGGACGAGCACCCACGCTCGCTTCGTCATGAAGGGCTCGGAGGTGGCGTCGGGGTGACGCACGGGCAGGGACGTGCTCACAGTGATCGGCGCAGGTCGGCGTTCTTCTGCTCGACCAGACCGGCGAGGGACTCGGCGTGACGGGCCAACCGCTCGGCGACGGCCGGGTCGTGCGTGCCGATGATGCGGGCCGCGAGCAGGCCGGCGTTGACCGAGCCACCGATCGACACGGTCGCGACGGGGATGCCCGCCGGCATCTGCACGATCGAGAGCAACGAGTCCAGACCGTCGAGCTTGGCCAGCGCGACGGGCACGCCGACCACGGGCAGGGTCGTCACCGAGGCGATCATGCCGGGCAGGTGCGCTGCTCCCCCGGCCCCGGCGATGACGACGGAGATCCCCCGACCGGCGGCGTCTCGACCGAAGGCGATCATCTTGTCGGGCGTGCGGTGCGCCGAGACGACCTCGACCTCGTGCGGGATGCCCAGCTCGGACAAGATCGTCGACGCGCCCTGCATGGTGGGCCAGTCGCTGTCGGAGCCCATGACGATCGCGACCTTCGCGGGCACGGCGGGGTCGTTCGGGCGCACGTCGGTGCTCTTCGGGTCGGACACGGACTAGAGGATAGCCGTCAGTCGGTGAAGAACTCGACAGCGGCGCGCGCCCGGAAGACGGCCTCGTCGAGGTCGTCGCCGACCACGGTGACGTGACCGACCTTGCGACCGGGCCGCGGCTCCTTGCCGTAATCGTGGACCTTGACCGCCGGCTGGTCGGCCATGAGAGCGGGGAGACGGTCGGCCATCGACCCGGTCGCCGGTCCGCCGAGCACGTTCAACATGACGCTCCACGGGCGGTGGCAGTCCGTGTCGCCCAGGGGCAGGTCGAGCACGGCCCGGAGGTGCTGTTCGAACTGGCTCGTGGTCGACCCGTCGATCGTCCAGTGGCCGGTGTTGTGCGGCCTCATGGCGAGTTCGTTGATCAGCAGCCGCTCGTCGGTCGTCTCGAAGAGCTCGACGGCCAGGACCCCGGTGACGTCGAGCCGCTCGGCGACCGTCCGCGCGATCTCGTCGGCCAGGTCGGCCAGCCGACCGGCACTCGAGGGCGCCGGGGCGAAGACCTCGGAGCAGACCCCGTCGCGTTGGACGGTCTCGACGAGAGGCCACGGGACGATGTCGCCGCTCGGCCGACGGGCCACGAGCTGCGACAGCTCACGCCGGAACTCGACGAGCTCCTCGACGAGGAGGGCGCCTCCGTTGCCGTCCTCGGCCAGGGCTCCGAACCAGTCGTCGGCTTCGTGCGCGGCCGAGACCACGCGCACGCCTTTGCCGTCGTAACCGCCCCGCGCGGTCTTGACGACCGCCCGGCCTCCGTGGTCGGCGAGGAACGCCTCGAGCTCGGAGGCGTCGTGGACGGCCGCCCAGTCCGGGACGGGCAGCCCGAGCTCGGTGAGCCGCTGACGCATGACGATCTTGTCCTGCGCGACGGCCAGCGCGGACGGCCCGGGATGCACGGGCACGCCCGCGTCGACGAGGGCGGTCAGGACCTGCTGGGGGACGTGCTCGTGGTCGAAGGTGACCACGTCGACCGTGCGGGCGAATTCGAGGACGACGTCGACGTCGTGGTAGTCACCCACCTGTGTCGCCGCCAGCCTGGCCGAACTGCCCTCGGCCTCGGCGAGGACGCTGATCTCGATGCCGAGGTGGACGGCGGGCGGGATCATCATACGGGCGAGCTGGCCGCCACCGATCACGCCGACACGGTTTGCCATCTGGTCCTCTTCCTGTCGTGCTCCGGGCGTCACCGGGAGAGGACGGGCTCATCCGTCGGCTTCCGGCTCGAACCATCTTGCCCGATGGTCGACCTGGCCGTCGCGAGGCTACGGTCGCCCGAGCCCCCGGAACTCGAACCCGGCCTCGCGCCACTCGGCTGGGTCGAACACGTTGCGCGCGTCGACGATGCGTCGCCGGGAGACGAGGGCGGCGACGTCGGCCGGACGCAGCGCCTTGAACTGCGCCCATTCGGTGAGGACCAACACGAGCTCGGCGTCGCGGAGGGCGGTGGGGACGTCCCCGACGTAGGTGAGGTCGGGAGCCAGCCGGGCGGCGGTCTCGTTGGCCTCGGGGTCGTGGACGACCACGTCGGCCCCGGCGGCGTGCAGTCGTCGGGCGACGTCGAGGGCCGGCGAGTCGCGGACGTCGTCGCTGTCGGGCTTGAACGCCACCCCGAGGACGGCGACGCGCGCACCGCGCACCTCGCCGAGCAACTCGCCCGCGAGCTCGACGACGCGGTCGCGGCGGCGCAGGTTGACGGCGTCGACGTCGGCGAGGAAGTCCAGCGACTCGAGCCCCAACTCGCGCGATCGGGCCCGGAACGCCCGGATGTCCTTCGGCAGGCACCCGCCGCCGAAGCCGAGGCCGGCGTTGAGGAACCGGCGGCCGATGCGGGCGTCGTGCCCGATCGCGTCGGCCAGCTGCGTCACGTCCGCACCGGTGGCCTCGGCGATCTCGGCCATCGCGTTGATGAACGAGATCTTCGTCGCGAGGAACGCGTTGGCCGAGACCTTCACCAGTTCGGCCGTCGCGTACCCGGTCACGAGCCGGGGCGTGCCGGTCGCCAGAGCCGTCGCGTAGACCTCGTCGAGCACGGCCGTCGCCCGCTCACCGGCGTCACCGTCGGGCACTCCGTAGACGAAGCGGTCGGGCGCGACGGTGTCGGCCACGGCGAAGCCCTCGCGGAGGAACTCGGGGTTCCAGGCCAGGTCGGCCCCGGAGGAGGCGCGGACCAGGTCGGCGAGTCGGCTCGCGGTGCCGACGGGAACGGTGGACTTGCCCACCACGAGGTCGCCGTCGGCGAGGTGGGGCAAGAGCCCCTGGACCGCGGCGTCGACGTAGGTGAGGTCGGCCGCGTCGCTGCCCGGGGTCTGCGGGGTGCCGACGGCGACGAAGTGGACCTGCGAACCGGCGGCGTCGGCCGGGTCGGTCGAGAACCGCAGTCGCCCCGAGTCGAGGGCCCGGCGGAGCGCCTCGGGCAGTCCGGGTTCGAAGAACGGGGCGTGACCCGACGAGAGCAGGGCGATCTTGCCCGGGTCGACGTCGATGCCGACCACGTCGTGCCCGAGGTCGGCCATGCACGCGGCGTGCACGGCTCCGAGGTAACCGCAACCGATGACTGAGATTCGCATTGTAATATCCTATATCACGCGAGCCGGATCAGATGACCCGGTCGTCGCCCCATGAAGTGGTGTCGGCGTGTCCGACGGACTGCTCGTGCTGGCGACGCTGCGCGACGCTGTTGAGGTTCGACTCCATCAGGTCGTGCAGGGTCGATTGGACGAGGTCGGCCGACGGCACGTCCCAGAGGACGAGCGGACGGTCGAGGCCGGTGTTGATCAGGACGTCTCCGCTGCCGAAGGCGCTCTGGACCGAGTTCTTGCGCACCGTGAGGTCGTAGCCGCGGCTGTGGAGCAACTCTTGACGAGTGCGCACGAACAGCCCCTTGCGCACGACGAGGCGACGCGAGGTGATGACGTAGCGCTTGCCGAGCCAGATCAGCACGGGCACCAACCAGAGCAGAACGATGAGGGCGACGGCCGCACCCAGCACGACGTAGTTCTGCCAGGCGACGTCGAAGCGACCTCCGAAGTAGCCGGTGGCCGCGCAGATGCCGACGAGCCCGAGGGACGGCCAGAACAGCACGCGGGCATGGGGACGCAGCCGCGCGACGACGTACTCGGTCGGCTGTGGTCCGTCGCTGCTCACAGGCTCATTCATACCGCAGATGCGTGACGTCACCCGAAGCGACGGCCGTCAGCCCGCCGGTCGAGGCGGAACGCACGACCAACCGGCCCGCCTCGTCGACGTCGACGGCCTCGCCCACGAGAGCCGCGCCTCCGGGGAGTTCGACGCGGACGTCGCGCCCCAGCGTCGCGCAGTGCGTGCGCACCAGCGCCAGGGCGCCGCTCGCCACGGCGTCGCCCCGGGCCGCGACGAGGTCGGCGACGAACCGGGCCAGACCGGAGACCCAGGCCGACAGCACGGCGTCGGCGAGCTCGAGAGCCGTGCCCCGCGCACCGTGCAGACCGAGCGACGTCGAGGTCGGCGTCGGCAGCTCGTCGGCCGGCACCGTGAGGTTGACCCCGGCCCCCACGACCACGGCGCTCGCGTCGGGCCTCAGCTCGGCCAGCAGACCGCAGACCTTTCCGCCGGCCACCTGCACGTCGTTGGGCCACTTCAGCGTGACGTCGCCGCCCGGGAGCAGGCCCTGGACGGAGGCGCGCATCGCGACGCCGGCGAGGAGCGGCACCCAGCCGAGCGAGTCGACCGGCAGGTCGCCGCGGCGAAGCAGGACGCTCGCCGCGAGGGATCGACCGGGCGCGGTCTCCCATCGTCGACCGAGTCGGCCCCGCCCGGCGGCCTGGTCGAGGGTCAGCCAGGTCGCCAGGTGCGGCTCGTCGACGGCGGCCAGCAGGTCGGCGTTGGTCGATCCGGTGGACTCGAGCACCACGAGACGGGGGCTGACGGACGCGCTGAGGGGGAAGTCCATCGGGTCAGCCTAGGCGGCCTCGGTTGACGACTCCTACGACGTGCGACGCCGTCCACGCGTGGAAACCTCCAACGGATGGCTGCGGGTCGGTCAGTAGAGTGAAGCGCGTGACTCCTGACTCCGCGCCACTCACCGACGCCGCGCCCGACCTGCACACCACCGCGGGCAAGCTCGCCGACCTCAAGGCCCGCTATCACGAGGCCGTGACGGCCAGCGGCGAGGCCGCGATCGCGAAGCAGCACGCCAAGGGCAAGAAGACGGCCCGCGAACGGATCGACGAGCTGCTCGACCCGGGTTCGTTCGTCGAACTCGACGAGTTCGTCCGACACCGCACCCACGCCTTCGGCATGGAGGCCAAACGGCCCTACGGCGACGCGGTCGTCACGGGAACGGGCACGATCCACGGCCGCCAGGTCGCGGTCTACTCGCAGGACTTCACCATCTTCGGCGGCTCGCTCGGCGAGGTGGCGGGTGAGAAGATCATCAAGGTCATGCAGCTGGCCCTCAAGACCGGGGTGCCCATCATCGGCATCCTCGACTCGGGCGGAGCGCGCATCCAGGAGGGCGTCGTCGCCCTGGGCAAGTACGGCGAGATCTTCCGACTGAACACGGCCGCCTCGGGCGTCATCCCCCAGATCTCGCTGATCATGGGCCCCGCGGCCGGAGGCGCGGTGTACTCCCCCGCGCTGACCGACTTCGTGATCATGGTCGACAAGACCAGCCACATGTTCGTCACCGGCCCGGACGTCATCAAGACCGTGACGGGCGAGGACGTGGGCTTCGAAGAGCTCGGCGGAGCCCTGACCCACAACAAGGTCTCGGGCGTTTCGCACTACCTGGCGAGCGACGAGGACGACGCCCTCGACTACGCCCGCGCGCTGCTCTCGTACCTGCCCGACAACAACCTGGCCGACCCGCACGTCTTTGACGTGCCGGTCGAACTCGAGACCACCGACCACGACCGCCAGCTGAACACGCTGATCCCGGACAGCCCGAACCAGCCCTACGACGTCATGACGGTCATCGACCACGTCGTCGACGACGGCGAGTTCCTCGAGGTCCAGCCGCTGTTCGCGCCCAACATCGTCGTGGGCTTCGGCCGGGTGGAGGGCCGTCCGGTGGGCGTGATCGCCAACCAGCCGTCCGCCATGGCTGGCACCCTCAACATCGAGGCCGGCGAGAAGGCCAGTCGTTTCGTGCGCTTCTGCGACGCGTTCAACATCCCGATCCTCACCCTGGTCGACGTGCCCGGCTACCTGCCCGGCACGGACCAGGAGTGGACCGGTGTCATCCGTCGCGGAGCCAAGCTGCTCTACGCCTACGCCGAGGCCACGGTCCCGCTCGTGACGGTGATCACCCGCAAGGCGTACGGCGGCGCCTACATCGTCATGGGGTCGAAGCAGTTGGGTGCCGACATCAACCTCGCGTGGCCCACGGCCGAGATCGCCGTGATGGGCGGTCAGGGCGCAGTCAACATCCTCTACCGCAACGAGATCAAGGCGGCGGCCGAGGCGGGCGAAGACGTGGCGGCCGTGCGCACGCGACTGGCCAACGAGTACACCTACAACGTGGCGAGTCCCTTCCTCGCCGCGGAGCGGGGCGAACTCGACGGTGTCGTCGAACCGGCCGCGACCCGCGTCGCCGTCATCAAGGCACTGCGGGCCCTCAAGACCAAGCGGGCGACCCTGCCGCCGAAGAAGCACGGGAACATCCCCCTGTGAGTGGTCGCCACGCCGCCGACTCCCCCGACCCGGCGGACTCCCCCACCGACTCGGTCGAGCAGCCGTCGGCTCCCCTCATCAGGGTCGTCGCCGGGGACCCGACGCCGGACGAACTGGCGGCCGTCACGGCGCTTCTCGCCGCCGTCGCGGCCGGCCGGGCCGAATCGGCGACGACGACGTCCTCCCGACCCATGACGTCGGGCTGGACGCGATCGGCCCGGGCACCCCGTCCCGTCATCACGGCCGGAGAAGGCCGCTGGCGGGGTTTCGAGGGCTGACGCCCCCGGAACGGGGGTAGACGCAGTCATCTTCCCCCACCTGTCCCCCTAAATGACGACTGCACCCGGGGCCCCGACCCACCATGCTTGCTCTTGCTAGGTGTCTCTCTCGGAGTCACACCACCAGCAGGACCACATGGGTAGTGGATTCCTGCCGGGGGGAGTCAGGGCGACATTCGGGTTGCCGCCCTGACTCAGGGTCTCGGAAGGGCCGGACGATCGTCCGGCCCTTCCCACTTCCACCCGCCCCGTTGCGAGGCTGCCTGGTGGGTGATCAGGGCGCCGAGCGAGGGATCTGCAGCCAGAGCTGCACCTCGTCGGCGTCGTCGTCCTCGTCCGCGTCGGCCGAGACACCCCGGCCGAGGGCGCTCGACGACAGGTCCGGCGAACCGAGCCCGACGACCGTGACGGCGTCGTCCCCCCCGCCCTGGACGGTCCGGACGATGATGCGATCGGCGAGCGAGCCGCGGAGGGCCTCGGCGAGCACGGCATGGACCCGCCGCAGGTCGGTGGGCCCGAGGTCGTCGAGGCCCCCCTCGTCGAGGAGGCTGACGACGGCCCCGCGACGGCGCGCCGCCATGACCTCGTGACGCACGTCGTCGTCGAGGAGGCGGCGTCCCCGGATCTCGTCCCGGATCGCCCCCTCGAGGTTCAGGCACTCCTGTCGCTCGTCCGCGGTCAGGTCACCGTGCCGATCGACGATGGTCTGGAGCATCGGTCGTGCCGTCCGGCCCGTCTGCAGCAGCCGGTACTGCCGCTCGTTCACGTGGGCTTCCTGCGCGGCCTGCCAGTCCGCCGCCTCGTGCTCGGCGAGGATGAACTCACGCGTCTCGCGCCCGGCACGCGTCAGCGTGCTCGACATCGCGTGGCTGAAGGCGACCCAGACCACGCTGCCGACGATGCCGAGGTCGGCGATCTGTTCGGCCCCGGCCCAGAGCACCCCGTGAGCCGCCATGAATCCGACCCCGAGCCAGGCGAACCCCTGGCGGCGTCTCGTCGACACGATCACCATGAGCGTGCCCACGGCCGCCACGTACCACGTGGCGTAGCCGTTCTTCACCGAGCTGTCGAGCTCCGAGGTCACGACCAGCGGGAGGACGATGCTGACGGCGAGGCAGAACGAGGCCAGCCACACGGGCATGATGACATGGCGGCTGGGCCACAGCACGGCCACGGTCGCCGCGGCGTACAACACCATGCACGCGACGACGGGCAGCGGATCGGTGAACCGGTCCAACGAGGCCACGGCGAGGACCAGATGGTAGGCCGAGAAGACGGCGGCGAGCGAGACGATCAGCCACCGCGGCACGGACACCCTCACGCGACGCCCTCCGGGATGCCCGTCTCGTCGGCGCGGTCGGGCGAGGAACGGGGAGCCGGTCCCCCCTCGAGGAGGGCGCCGACCGGCCACTGCAGTCGCACGAGGGTTCCGCGCCCCGGTGCCGAGTCGATGGTCGCGAGTCCGCCGGCGTTGTTCAGCCTCTCGTGGATCGACACCCGGACACCCAGACGCTCGGTCGGCACCGTCGCCGGCTCGAAGCCCTTGCCCGTGTCGCCGACCTCGACGGTCGTGAGGCCGGTCGCCTCGCGGGTGACGTCGACCCACCGCCGGACACCGGGCGCGTCCCCGGCGTGCTGGGAACTGTTCACCAGGGCCTGCACGGCGGCGGAGTAGAGGGCCTCCGCGGCGGTGGACGGGATGCCCTCGCCCTCGATCGGGCCCCGGCGCAGCTCGACGGAGACGCCCAGGTCCGACACGGCGGCCTCGATGCGGTCGACCATGCCCGTGACCGTCGTGTCGGACTCGTCGAACGGAGTCGTGCTCGCCGCCGCCGAGAGGTGGGACATCGCGTTCCGGGCCATGTTGGTCGACAGCTCACGCTCTTCGGGTGACCAGGCCCTGGCCGCCTGGATGAAGGTCGTGAGGACGCTGTCGTGCACGATGGCGTCGACCTGCACCCGTTCGAGCTCGGTGGCGTGCTCGCGGATCGCCTCGGAGTACCGCGCGACCGCGGTCGCCTGGGCCTGGTCGACGTTCGCGGCCGCCTGGCGCAGGATCACCACGAGGATCAGGACCGCACCGCCGAGCAGGATCGCGTAGACGGAGTCGAGGGTCGCGCGCTGCGGGGAGACCGCTCCGCCCGACGGCGTCAGGCGGATGAAACCGTAGACGGCGGGGGCGACGAAGAGGTAGCCGGTCGCGATCCAGGTGGAGAACGCCGACGCGGCCGAGGCCGTGGCGACGGTGCACAGGTACCAGAGCCAGGGCACGCTCGCCTGGACCTCGCTGGGGTCGTCGACGGCGAGGGGCCAGGTGACCAGCGCGATCAGGTAGGCGATCGCGACGAAGGCCTCGACCGTGGTCACGCCGCGCTGCACGAGGCTCGCCACGACCAACGCCAGGAACCCGCCGAACATGGCCAGGCCGATCACCCAGGCCCAGGCGAGCTGCATGCTCCCGACCTGACCGATCATCCCGGGCAGGGCCTGCAGGCCGAACACGAGACCGGCCGCGGCGATGATGCGCCCCAGCACCTTGTCGAGCAGGGCACGACTGATCGGGTTGCGCGGGGGCCGCAGGGGCCCGAGCGGGAGCGGGCCGGTCAGCCGACCCTCACCGGCCATCGCCACCGTCCGCGTCGAGCCCCGGCAGGATGCCGTCCTCGACGGCGCGACGGAGGAGGTCGACCTTGGTGGGTGCCGGGCGTCCGACCTCGACGTACTTGACGCGGATGCGGTCGAGGTACTCGCGGGCAGTCGAGTAGCCGATGCCGAGCTGTTGGGCGGCCAGCTTCAGCGGCAGACCCGAGGCGTAGAGGTGCAGGATCTCGCGCTCGCGACGACCCAACTGGGCCTTGGCGAAGTCGCGGTCGGCATCGATCGCGCTCGCCCACTCGAGGTTGTTGAGCACGTCGCCGCGGGCGACCGTGGCGACCGCGGCCATGACGGTCTTCGTGGCGGAGGACTTCGGGATGACGCCGGCCGCCCCCGCGGCGAGCGCCTCACGGACCGAGGCGACCCGGTCGGCGATGCTGTGCACGAGGACGGCCGACCCCGTCGCCTGGACGCGCTTGACGTTCTCGGTGACGGTCGAGCCGTCGCCGAGCGACAGGTCGAGGACGACGACGTCGACCTCGCGACCCGCGAGGTTCTCGACGAACTCTTGCACGCCGGCGGCGGTGAGGATCACCTCGAAGCCCTCGTTCTGGCACGCGGCCTGGATGCCGAGCCGCACCGACTCGTGGTCGTCGACGACGGCGACCCGCACGGGTGCTGTCTGGCGGGTGGCGATGGGGGTCTCGGTCGTGATGTCTGACACGGTGATCCTTCGGTCGGCGTGTGCCCTGGTCCCTGAATCCCGGGCGTGCACGGGGTACATCGTAACCGGACGGCGGCTCAGGCCGGCAGCAGGCGCACCACCGTCTCGACGTGGTGCGTGTTCGGGAAGAGGTCGTACGCCTGCAGGGCGTCGAGCGCGTAGCCCCGCTCGGCGAAGAGGGCCACGTCCCGGGCGAGGGCGACCGGGTCGCACGCGACGTAGACGACCTGGGCCGGGCGGAGGGCCGCGATCTCGGACACCACGTCGCGCCCGGCGCCCGAGCGGGGCGGGTCGAGCACGACCGTCGCGGCGGCGAGGCGCTCGCGCTCGGCGTCGCTCGCCTGCGACGCGGTCTGGCGCAACCAGCGCTCGACGCGTCCCGTCACGGCCGACGCGCCGATCCACTCGGCCAGGTTCTCGGACGCGTGCTCGGTGGCCCGCTCGTCGCTCTCGACGCTCGTGATGCGCGTCCCCGCACCGAAGCGGTCCCCCACGGCGGCGGCGAGGAGTCCGACCCCGCCGTACAGGTCGAGGTTGGCGCCCTTCGGGTCGAAGCGCTCGGGGTCGATCATGGTCTGCACGGCGGCGGTGAGCGTGGCCGCTGCCTCGCGGTGCACCTGCCAGAAGCCGCCGTCGTCGAGCCGGAACTCGCGGTCGCCGACGACCTCGGTGATGGTCGAGCGGGCCTGCCGCCCGATGATCAGACGCGCGCCTCCGCCGCTCGGGGCGACGACGTCGACGTGTCCCTCGCCGGGGAAGGCGTCACCCAGCGGCGCCACCTCGGCGACCTCCGGCGACGCGAGCGGCAGGTCGGGCACGTGCACGACCCGGTGCGACAGAGCCGCGTACTGACCGGGACGCCCCTCGGCGTCGAGGTGCAGGCGCAGGCGCGTGCGCCACCCGGTGCCGCCGCGCTCGTCGTCGCCGGGCAGGGCCTCGACCGAGACGCGGCCGTCGGCGTCGGCGATCCCGCCCATGCGGGTCAGCGCGTCGACCACCACGCGTCGCTTCAGCTCGCGCTGGTGGCCGAGCTCGACGTGCCCGAACTCGGCGCCGCCGGCACGGTCGGTCGGATCGACCTCGAGGGCGGCCGCGCCCCACACGTGGGGCCGACGGTGCTCGCTCGCCTCGAGGACGCGCACCGTGTCGGCCCGCCAGAACGCCTTCTTGCGGTCGTCGGTGATGCGCGCCACGACCTTCTCGCCGGGCAGGGTGTCGGTCACGAACACGACCCGCCCGTCGAGTCTGGCCACCGAGATGCCCCCGTGTGCGATGCCCGTCACGTCCAGTTCGACCTCGCGGCCCAGCATGTCTCCCATGCGTCGAGTCTGACAGGCTGGGCGGCATGACCGTCCCGCTCTACCTGGCCAGCACCTCCCCCGCCCGTCTCGCCCTGCTGCGCGCCGCCGGCGTCGAGCCGGTGCTGATCAGTCCCGGTGTCGACGAAGAGGCCGCGGTCGCGGTCGAGTCGACACGGCTCGGCCGAGCGCTCACGGCGGCCGAGACGGTGCAGCACCTCGCCAGGCTCAAGGCCGAGGCCGTGCTCGACACGGTCGTCGACGGCCGCCCCCTCGACGGGTTGGTCCTCGGGGGCGACAGCGCCTTCGAGTTCGACGGCGAGGTGCACGGCAAACCCCACGAGCCCGCCCTGGCGCTCGACCGGTGGCGCCGCATGGCCGAGATCGGCCACGGCACCCTCTGGTCGGGTCACTGGCTGGTCGACCACCGCGGTGGCGCTCCGCGCGTCACCGCCGAGACCCCCTCAGGAGGCGCGGGCCGGGTCGCGAGCGCGTCCCTCACCTTCGCCGACGACCTCGACCCGCGCGAGCTCGCGGCCTACGTCGAGACGGGCGAGCCGCTCGAGGTCGCGGGGGCCTTCACGATCGACGGTCGGGCATCCGCGTTCATCACGCACATCGAGGGCACCCCGAGCGCCGTCGTCGGACTCTCGGTGCCCGTGCTGCGGTCGCTCGTCCGGGGCTTCGGCGTGCCGTGGCACGAGCTGTGGACCTCGCCGACCGCCGGCTCCTTGTAGGTTCTGCCTCGCGCCTCCTCGTCCTTTTTGTGCACGTCAGCCAAAGGCGGACGGGGAGGGCGCAATAGGGTGGGGAACTATGCCGCGTATCAGCAAGGTCCTCATCGCCAATCGTGGAGAGATCGCCGTCCGCGTGATCCGGGCCGCGCGTGACGCCGGAATCGGCTCGGTCGCGGTCTACGCCGACCAGGACCGCGACGCCCAACACGCCCGCCTCGCCGACGAGGCCTACGCCCTGGGCGGGACGACGAGCGCCGAGACCTACCTGGTCATCGACAAGATCCTCTCGATCGCCCGTCGCTCGGGTGCCGACGCCGTGCACCCCGGCTACGGCTTCCTCGCCGAGAACGCGGACTTCGCCCGGGCCGTCCAGGCCGCGGGCCTGGTCTGGATCGGCCCGTCGCCCGAGGCCATCGAGCAGCTGGGCGACAAGGTCTCGGCCCGGCACATCGCCGAGCGCGTCGGCGCCCCGCTCGCCCCCGGCACCCTCAACCCCGTCTCGGGCGCCGACGAGGTGCTCGAGTTCGTCGACCAGCACGGCCTCCCCGTCGCGATCAAGGCGGCCTTCGGCGGCGGCGGACGCGGTCTCAAGGTCGCCCGCACCCGCGAAGAGGTCCCCGAGCTGTTCGACTCGGCCACCCGCGAGGCCGTCGCGGCCTTCGGACGCGGCGAGTGCTTCGTCGAGAAGTACCTCGACCAGCCCCGCCACGTCGAGACCCAGTGCCTGGCCGACGCACACGGGAACGTCGTCGTCGTGTCGACCCGCGACTGCTCGCTGCAGCGCCGTCACCAGAAGCTCGTCGAAGAGGCCCCCGCACCGTTCCTCACCGACGAGCAGACCACGAAGCTGTACGAGTCGTCGAAGGCCATCCTCCGCGAGGTCGGCTACGTCGGTGCCGGCACCTGCGAGTTCCTGATCGGCAAGGACGGCACCGTCTCGTTCCTCGAGGTCAACACGCGCCTCCAGGTCGAACACCCCGTGTCCGAAGAGGTCACCGGCATCGACCTCGTCCGCGAACAGTTCCGCCTCGCCGAGGGCGGCGTGCTCGACTACGACGACCCCGAGGCCCGCGGCCACTCGTTCGAGTTCCGCATCAACGGCGAGGACGCCGGTCGGGGCTTCATGCCCGCACCCGGTCCGATCCACGTCTTCAAGGCCCCGGGCGGTCCCGGCGTCCGCGTCGACAGCGGCGTCCAGGCCGGCGACGAGATCAGCGGGTCGTTCGACTCGCTTCTCGCCAAGCTGATCGTCACGGGTTCTTCGCGCGAGGACGCCCTCGAGCGTTCCCGTCGCGCCCTGGCCGAGTTCGAGGTCGCCGGCCTGCCGACCGTGCTGCCGTTCCACCGTGCCATCGTCGACGACCCCGCCTTCGCGCCGGCCGACGGTGCAGCGTTCTCCATCTACACCCGCTGGATCGAGACCGAGTTCGACAACACCATCCCCGCGTGGAGCGGCGAGGCCGAGGCCCCCCGGCCGGCCGACGAACGCGACACCGTCGTGGTCGAGGTGGGCGGAAAGCGCCTCGAGGTCTCGCTGCCGGCGGGCCTCGGGTCGCGCACCGCGCCTCCTGCGGTCGCGCCCAAGCGCCGGGGCGCGCCCCGGTCGTCGGTCGTCACCGCGACCGGTGCCGAGGTCAAGGCTCCGATGCAGGCCACCGTCGTCAAGCTCGCGGTCGAGGCCGGTCAGCAGGTCGTCAAGGGCGACCTGGTGCTCGTCCTCGAGGCCATGAAGATGGAGCAGCCCGTCGCCGCCCACCGCGACGGCACCGTCTCGGGCATCGCGGCCGTCGTCGGCGAGACGGTCTCGTCGGGTCACGTCCTGCTCAGCATCGACTGACCCCCGCGCCGGGCCCGGCGGCGACCGGGGACGCGCGTCGGCAGACCCTAGAGTGGACGCCATGTCTGAGACCACCACGCACCCGCTCGACGACCGCGCCGCCGACCCCTTCGAGGTCGCCCGCACCGCCGCCGCCGAGATCGCCGAGAAGACCGGCGTCGCCCGACACGACATCGCCCTGACGCTGGGCAGCGGTTGGGCCAAGGCCGCCGACCTGATCGGTGAGACCGTCGCCGAGGTCCCCGCGACCGAGATCACCGGCTTCGCCGCGTCGGCCGTCGTCGGCCACACGAGCTCGATCCGCAGCATCGCACTGCCCTCGGGCAAGCACGCCCTCGTCATGGGCGCCCGCACCCACTACTACGAGGGCCACGGCGTGCGTCGGGTCGTGCACGGCGTGCGCACGGCCGCCGCCACGGGCGCGACGACCATGATCCTGACGAACGGTGCCGGGGGCATCAAGGAGACCTGGAAGCCCGGCACGCCGGTGCTGATCAGCGACCACATCAACCTCACGGCGGACTCGCCCCTCGAGGGCGCGACGTTCATCGACCTGACCGACCTCTACTCGACGCGCCTCCGCGACGTCGCCCGCGGCATCGATCCCGAGCTCGACGAGGGCGTCTACACGCAGTTCCGCGGCCCGCACTACGAGACGCCGGCCGAGGTGCAGATGGCCAAGGCCATCGGCGGGCACATCGTGGGCATGTCGACGGCCCTCGAGGCCATCGCCGCGCGCCAGTCCGGCATGGAGGTGCTCGGCATGTCGCTGATCACCAACCTGGCCGCGGGCATCCAGAAGACGCCGCTCAGCCACGCCGAGGTGCTCGAGGCCGGGCGCGACGCCGAGGCCAAGATCAGCGACCTGCTCGCCCGCATCGTGGCGGCCCTGTGAGCGGCGACGTGACGGGGTCCGGCAGCGACGGCTCCCCGGTCTCGTCCGACCTCGAGCGGTTGATCGCGTCGGCCACCGCCTGGCGCGACCAGGACCCCGACGACGAGACGCGCGACGAGCTCGACCGATTGCTGACCCGGGCCGGCTCCGACGACGCCGACGCCTCGTCCGAACTCGCCGACCGCTTCGCCGGTCGCCTGCAGTTCGGCACGGCCGGCCTGCGCGGCGCCCTCGGCTCGGGTCCGAACCGCATGAACCGCGTGCTCGTGGCGCAGGCCGCGGCCGGCTTCGCGGCCTTCCTGCGGGGCCGCGAGTCGAGCCCCTCCATCGTCATCGGCTACGACGGGCGCAAGAACTCCGACGTCTTCGCGCGGGACACGGCCGAGATCATGGCCGCCGCGGGCGTCGCGGCCACGATCCTGCCCCGCGCCCTCCCGACCCCGGTGCTGGCCTTCGCCGTGCGCCACCTCGACGTCAGCGCAGGCGTCATGGTGACCGCGAGCCACAACCCGGCGCAGGACAACGGCTACAAGGTCTACCTCGGCGGTGTCGACGCCGGCTCGCAGATCGTGTCCCCGGTCGACGGCGAGATCGCCGCCGAGATCGAGAAGGCCGCGCAGTCCCCCGTCACGCGACTGGCCCGTTCCGACGACTACCGCGAGGCCGGTGACGACCTCGTCATGGAGTACGTCCGTCGCACCGCCGCGGTGGCCGGCACGGCGGCGAACGGTCGTCAGCCACGGGTCGTATACACCGCGATGCACGGCGTCGGGTGGGAGGTCGCACGCCGCGTGTTCGCGACCGCCGGCTTCACCGAGCCGATCCCGGTCGGCGAGCAGAGCGCCCCCGACCCGGCGTTCCCGACCGTGGCCTTCCCCAACCCGGAAGAGCCCGGCGCCCTGGACCTCGCGTACGCCACGGCCGGCCGCGTCGAGGCCGACCTGGTCATCGCCAACGATCCCGACGCCGACCGGCTCGCGGTCGCGATCCCCGTCGACGGCGGCTGGCGTCGACTCAGCGGCAACGAGGTCGGCTCGCTGCTCGGCTGGCGCGCCGCAGAACGGGCACGACGGGACGACCGCGACGGCACCCTGGCCGCGAGCATCGTCTCGTCGCCCGCCCTGCGCGAGATCGCCCGGGTGCACGGACTCGACTACGTCGACACGCTCACGGGATTCAAGTGGGTCTCCCGCGTCGGAGGGCTGCTCTACGGCTACGAAGAGGCACTCGGCTACCTCGTCGACCCCGACGTCGTCCGCGACAAGGACGGGATCTCGGCCGCGGTCGACCTCCTCGCCCTCGCCACCGAGCTGCACACGGCCGGGTCGAGCCTGGCCGAGCACCTCGTCGCCTTCGACGAGCGGTTCGGCGCCTACGCCTCCTCGCAGATCTCGATCCGGGTCGAGGACCTCGCCACCATCACGGACCTCACCGACGGTCTCCGCCGGCGCCCGCCGTCGACGATCGGCTCGCACCGCGTCGACCGGGTGGACGACTTCCGGGACGGGTTCGGAGCCTTCCCCGCGGGCGACATCCTCCGCTACTGGCTCACCGACGGCTCACGCGTCATCGTCCGCCCGAGCGGCACCGAGCCGAAGCTCAAGGTCTACATCGACGCGTCGAGCACCGAGGGCGACGCCGTCGCCCGTCGAGCCGCCGCCGAGGCGGCCGTGACCGATCTCGACGCGGGCATGCGCGACCTCCTGGCCTGACGGTCGGGGCGGTGACCGCCCGGACGACGAGAGAGACCCCGGAGGCGCGAGCTGCGCCTCCGGGGTCTCTCTCGTCGTGGCCGGTGCGGTTCGCCCCGGTGCCGCACGCCGCGGTCAGCCGAGCGACTTCTGCAGCTTCTCGGTGAGCTCCGCCTGGTCGAAGTGGTTCTGGATGACGATGACGTCGGCGAACGTGGAGCCGATGGCCTCGACGAACTCGGCCGACGTGAGGATCACCTGCGCATCGTCACCGACCGTCGCGATCGAGCCGATGTCGGCCGCGACCACGTCGGCCTCGATGTCGAGCTTGGCCAGGACCCGCTCGGCGTTGACCTTGAGGATTCCGCTGCTGCCGATGCCGGCGCCGCAGATGGTGACGATCTTCATTGTGGGGAGGTCTCGATCCGTGGGAGGGCGATCAGGCGGGGACGCCCATGAGCCGCCGCACCTCGTCGACCGAGGAGGCGGCCGCGAGGGCGGGGATGACGGAGGCCTCGTTGAAGACGTTCGCCAGGTCGGCGATCGACTCGAGGTGGCCGCCGACGGTGACGATCGCGAGGCCGAGGACCACGCTGACCGGGTCGTTGTGCGGGTGCCCGAACGGAACGGGCTCGGCCAGGGTCACGACGGCCAGGCCGTCGCGGACGACGTCGTCACCGGGCCGTGCGTGGGCCAGGGCGAGACCGGGGGCGATGACCACGTAGGGGCCGTGTTCGTCGATCATGCGGACCATCTCGTCGCCGTAGCCCTCGCGGGCGGCACCGGAGTCGACCAGGGCACGACCGGCCACTCGGACGGCCTCACGCCAGTCGACGACCTGGGCGCCGATGACGACGGCCTCGTCCGGCAGCGGCGGGAGTGCCATGGTCAGGCCCCCTCGAAGCCGGCGGTGATGCGGTCGGCCAGCGCCTCGCGGTCCTCGAGGGGCAGGAAGCACGACGCGGCGGCGTTGAGTTGGAAGGTCTCGTTGTCGTCGAGGTCGTAGTCGAAGGCCTGGCTGAGCAGGGCGAGCTCTTTGCAGAGGCTCGTGTCGCTCATCAGGCGGTTGTCGGTGTTGACCGTCACGCCGTAGCCGAGCTGGTACAGCAGGTCGAAGGGGTGGTCGTCGAGGTCCGTTCCCCAGGCAGCGATGGCACCGGTCTGCAGGTTCGACTGCGGCGACAATTCGAGCGGGATCTCGCGGTCGCGCACCCACGAGGCGATCGGCCCGATCTCGACGGTGGAGGTCGATCCCTTGCTCGCGACGACCCGGATGTCTTCGGCGATGCGGACCCCGTGACCGAGCCGGAGGGCCCGCCCGTCGATCAGCGCACCCCGGATGCTGTCGAGACCGTCGGCCTCGCCCGCGTGCACCGTGACGGGCATGAACTCGCGGGCCAACAGGTCGAAGGCGACCCTGTGGTCGGCGGCCGGGTACCCCGCCTCGGGACCGGCGATGTCGAAGGCCAGCACGCCGTTCTCGCGATGGCGCACGGCGAGCTGGGCGATCTCGAGCGATCGCTCGCCCTGGCGCAGCGCACTCAGGATCTGCCCGACCGAGATCTCGTAACCGTCGTCGGCCAGCGACCGCACGGCCGACGCGAAGCCCGCCTGCACGGCCTCCACCGCCTGGTCGAGGGTGAGCCCCTGCCGCTGGTGTTGCTCGGGGGCCCAGCGCACCTCGGCGTGGACGACGCCGTCGGCGGCCAGGTCGAGGACGAACTCGTGCGCGACCCGGGTCAGCTGCTCGCGGGTCTGCATGACCGCGACCGTGAGCTCGAAGGTCGCGAGGTAGTCGACGAGGGTGCCGGAGTCGGCGTTCTCGACGAACCAGCGGCGCAGCGCCTCGGGTTCGGACGCGGGGAGATCGACGCCGGCCTCGACCGCGAGGTCGACGATGGTCTCGGGCCGGAGTCCGCCGTCGAGGTGGTCGTGCAGCGAGACCTTCGGCAGGGCCGCGAGGCGCGGGCCCCCGTTCGGCAGCCGGTAGTCCTTGTCGGGAGCGCTCATGCCCTCAATCTACTAGCGCTCCGGGCGGCGACTCTGGACGCGCGCCACGAGAGAGGTGCGCTCTCCACGAGAACCGGCACCGCGCCTCCTGGACGGAGGCGCGGTGCCGGTGGGACGTGCTCGGGCGGGTCGTCAGCCGATGCGCTCGGCGACGATGGTGCGCGCCGCCGGAGCCTCGTCGCCGATCGTCCACGCCCCGTCGACGGCCTCGAGGGCACGCTCGAACCGCTCGGGTTCGTCGGTGTGCAGGGTGAAGAGGGGCTGGCCCTCGGTGACCCGGTCGCCCGGCTTCGCGTGCAGCTCGATGCCGGCCGCCGCCTGCACGGGGTCCTGCTTGCGGGCGCGACCGGCGCCGAGGCGCCAGGCACCGATGCCGAAGGGCAGCGCGTGCTGCTCGGTCAGGTAACCGCTGCGCCCGGCGGTGACGACGTGCGTCTCGCGGGCGGTCGGCAGCGCGGCGTCGGGGTCCCCGCCCTGGGCACGGATCATGCGCTTCCAGGCGTCCATGGCGCGTCCGTCGTCGAGGGCGGCCTCGACGTCGGCGTCGGGTCGACCCGCGAGGGTCAGCATCTCGCGGGCGAGTGCCACCGTGAGCTCGCGGATGTCGGCGGGGCCGCCTCCGGCGAGGGTCTCGACCGACTCGCGGACCTCGAGGGCGTTGCCGATGGTCAGCCCGAGCGGCACGTTCATGTCGGTCAGCAGGGCGGTGGTCGCGACGCCGGCGTCGGTGCCGAGGTCGACCATGGTGCGGGCCAGCTCACGCGACCGCTCGATGTCCTGGATGAAGGCGCCCGACCCGAACTTGACGTCGAGGACGAGGGCGGCGGTGCCCTCGGCGATCTTCTTGCTCATGATCGACGACGCGATCAGCGGGATGGCCTCGACGGTGCCCGTGATGTCACGGAGCGCGTAGAGCTTGCCGTCGGCGGGGGCGAGGCCCGACCCGGCGGCGCAGACGACGGCGCCGCTGTCGGCCATGATCTCGCGCATGCGGTCGTTCGAGATCGAGGCCTGCCAGCCGGGGATCGACTCGAGCTTGTCGAGCGTTCCCCCGGTGTGGCCGAGGCCCCGGCCCGAGAGCTGGGGCACGGCGACGCCGAACGAGGCGACGAGCGGAGCCAGCGGCAGGGTGATCTTGTCACCGACGCCACCGGTGGAGTGCTTGTCGACGGTCGTCTTGCCGAGCCCGGCGAAGTCCATCGTCTCGCCCGACCGGATCATGGCCATCGTCATGTCGCGGATCTCTCGGCGCTCCATGCCGTTGAGGAAGATCGCCATGGTCAGCGCCGACATCTGCTCGTCCGCGACGTACCCGCGCGTGTACGCGTCGATGAGCCAGTCGATCTGCGCGGTGCTGAGGGCGTCGCCGCCCCGCTTGACGCGGATGAGGTCGACGGTGTCGAACGGTTCGACGGCGTTCTGGGTCACGGCGGGGCTCCTAGCAGTGGTGCGATGGGTGGTGCGAGGGCGCGACCACGGGGTCGCGACCGGGAGGGACGAGGAGGCGCGGGTCAGCCCTGCGAGGCGCGGTACGCCTCGAGCTGCCGCGGTCCGAACGCGTCGGGGATGACCTCGTCGATGGTCTTGAAGCCCGAGACGGTGTCGAGGACCATGGCTTCGTCGGAGTGTTCGTAGAGCAGCTGACGGCACCGCCCGCAGGGCATCAGGACCCCGCCGTTGCCGTCGACGCAGGCGAAGGCGACCAGACGGCCCCCTCCTGACATGACGAGGTCGGACACCAATGAGCACTCGGCGCAGAGGGTGATGCCGTACGAGGCGTTCTCGACGTTGCAGCCCGAGACGATACGACCGTCGTCCGTGACGGCCGCGGCCCCCACGGGGAAGTTCGAGTAGGGGACGTACGCCTTGCGCATGGCGTCGCGAGCCGCTCCGCGGAGGGCGTCCCAGTCGGTCTCGGCGAGCACGGACCCGCTGCTGCGGCCCGTCACGACTTGATGTAGGGCTTGCCCGAGGCCGCGGGGCCCCGGGACTGCCCGACCAGGCCGGCGACCGCGAAGATCGTCACGACGTACGGCAGCATGAGCATGAACTCGCTGGGCACCGGCGAACCGATGGCCCCGAGCACGTTCTGCAGGTTGCTCGCGAAGCCGAACAGCAGCGCGGCGAGCGTGGCCCGGATCGGGTCCCACCGACCGAAGATGACCGCGGCCAGGGCGATGAAGCCCGCGCCCGCCGTCATCTCTTTCTGGAAGTTGCCGAGCGAACCGAGCGTGAAGTACGCCCCGCCGAGGCCGGCGATCGCCCCCGCGAGGGAGACGTTCCAGAACCGGGTGGCGTTGACCTTGATGCCCACGGTGTCGGCCGCCTGCGGGTGCTCGCCCACCGAACGGAGGCGCAGCCCCCACCGCGTGCGGAAGAGACCGTAGAAGACGACCGCGATCGCGATGTACATCAGGTAGACGATGATCGTCTGACGGAAGAAGACCGGCCCGACGATCGGGATCTGGCTGAGGACCGGGATGTCGAGCTGCGGGAACCGCACGCCGCGGTTCAGCGACTCGGACTTCGACAGCACCTGCGAGTACAGGAAGCTGGTGAGGCCCGTGACGAGCACGTTGAGCACGACGCCGACGATGACCTGGTCGACGATGTAGCGGATGCTGAACACCGCCAGGACCATCGACACGAGCACGCCCGCGATCATCGCCCCGACCAGGCCGACGTAGGCCGACCCGGTCGCCGAGGCGACCATGGCCGAGACGAAGGCTCCGGCGAGCAACTGCCCCTCGATCGCGACGTTGACGACACCGACCCGCTCGCTGATGACACCGCCGAGGGCACCGAAGATCAGCGGGGTGCTGAGTGCGAGGGCGCCGAGCAGCAGACCGGGCACCGGGATGGTCTGACCGGCGCTCGCCCACGTGAGGAAGCCGAGCAGGAAGAGGACGCCGAACACGGCGATCAGCCAGATCGGCACCTTCTCGAAGCGGACGGCGCGCAGCACCGCGACCACCGTGATGACGGCCAGGAGCACCGTCAGCACGATGCCGGTGCCGGCCGCCGGCAGGACCGCGTCGGGCAGGGCGAAGAAGTCCGTCGTCGTCGACAGGCGGAAGGTGCTCTCGCCGTCCCGGGCGAGGCCGAGGAACAACACGGCGGCCACGATCGTGAAGATCGCGAACGCGATCGGGGCCTTGAGACTGCGGGACGAGGCCCGCGCCAGGTCGGGCGACGGCGCGGCGGGGACCGCGGTGTCGGGGGTGAGCGTGCTCACTTGGTGACCACCGCCTCCTTGTTCGAGGCCTTGCGCACCGGGCGGAGGCCCGGGGCCGGCAGACGGAAGATCGCTCGGACCAGCGGGGGCGCGGCCACGAACAACACGATGAGGGACTGCACGACGAGCACGATGTCGATCGGCACGCCGTTGGCGGCCTGCATCGAGTACCCGCCGGCCTTGAGCGCGCCGAAGAGGACGCCGGCGCCGAACACTCCCCACGGCCGCGAACGACCGAGCAGCGCGACCGTGATCGCGTCGAAGCCGATGCCGGCGTCGATGCCCGAGGTGAAGCCGCTGGTCAGCGTGCCGAGCACCTGGGTCGACCCGGCGACGCCCGCGAGCGCACCCGAGATGAGCATCGCGTAGAGGTAGATGTTCTTGACGTTCATGCCGGCCGTGCGGGCTGCGTGCGGGTTCTCGCCGACGGCACGGAACCGGAAGCCGAGCGTCGACCGGTTGATCAGCCACCAGACGACGGCGGTGATCACGATGACCAGCACGAAGCCCCAGTTGAGGTTGTACCGGGCGCCGAACAGGTCGGGCAGGATCGCCGTGTCGAGCGTGGCGGGCGACTTGGGGTTCGCGCTGCCCGGAGCCTGCAGCAGGCCCTGCGTCCGCAACATGAAGGCCAACAGGTAGAAGGCGATGTAGTTGAGCATGATCGTGAGGATCACCTCGTGGGCGCCGGTGCGGGCCTTGAGCAGGCCCACGATGCCGCCCCACAGGGCACCCGCGGCGATGCCGGCGGCGAGGGCGAGGGGAAGGTGCACGGCGAGCGGCAGGTGGAAGGAGAAGCCCACCCAGCCGGCGGCGGCCGAGGCCATCAGCATCTGCCCGCGGGCACCGATGTTGAACAGGCCCACGCGGAACGCGACCGCGACGCCGAGGCCCGCGGCGATGAGGGGCACGGCGTAGTTCAGCGTCTCGGTCAGCGGACGGATGCCCGCTGCGAAGCCGTCGACCCGGAAGTTGTAGATCGCGCCCTGGAACAGCGACGAGTACGACCCGCCGACCGCGGTCCAGAACGCCTGGAAGAAGTCGGCCGGGCGCGAGAAGAAGTAGCCCAGCGTGCCCTGCACCGTGGTGTCGGTGAACCCGATGAGGAGGCCCGAGACGACGAGCGCCAACACGACGGCGAGCACCGAGATGGCGGCGTTGCCGGTCGTGATCTCTCTCAGGAGGCGCGAGCCGCGTCCCTCGGTCGACTCCGGTGACGACGGGGCGGGTGGCGTGCCCGGGCCCGTCGTGGTGGTCGTGGCGTCGCTCACGCTGCCTGCTCCGTTCCCTGCGGCATCTCGCCGGCCATCATGAGCCCCAGCACGTCGCGAGGGGTGTCCGCCGGCACGATGCCGACGATGGTGCCGCGGTACATCACGGCGATGCGGTCGGCCAGGGCGGCGACCTCGTCGAGCTCGGTCGAGACGACGATGACGGGCACGCCCTGGTCGCGGGTCTCGACGATGCGCTTGTGCACGAACTCGATCGACCCGACGTCGATGCCGCGGGTGGGCTGGGCGGCCACGAAGAGCCGCAGGTCGCGGCTGAGCTCGCGCGCCAGAACGACCTTCTGCTGGTTGCCGCCCGAGAGGCGGCCGGCAGGCGTCGTGATGCCCTGGGTGCGGATGTCGAACTCCTTCACCTTGGCCACGGCGAACGCCGCGAGCTCGGCGAGCTTGAGCGAGCCGCGTTTCACGAAGGGACCGGACTGCGAGCGGTCGAGCATGAGGTTCTCGGCCACGGTGAACTCGCCGACGAGGCCGTCCTGGTTGCGGTCCTCGGGGACGAAACCGACGCCCGCGTCGAGGACCTGGCGCACGCTGCGGCCCGTGATGTCGCGCCCGTCCAGGGAGACCCGCCCTTCGACCCGGGGCTGGAGGCCGAGGATGGCCTCGGTGAGTTCGGTCTGGCCGTTGCCCTGGACGCCGGCGATGGCGAGGATCTCGCCCCGGCGGACCTCGAACGAGACGTCGTCCACGACGACCTGTCCGATGGGGTCGACCACCCGGAGGTTCTCGACCACCAGGGCGGGCTCGCCGGCTTCGGCGGGGGCCTTCTGGACGGTGAGTTCGACGGCGCGACCGACCATGAGCGAGGCGAGCTCGGCGTTCGAGGCGGTCGGTTCGGCCTCGCCGACGACCGTGCCGAGTCGGATGACGGTGATGCGGGTGGCGACCTCGCGCACCTCGCGCAGCTTGTGGGTGATGAAGACGATGGCGGTGCCGGCGTCGCGCAGCTGACGCATGATCACCATGAGCTCGTCGGTCTCCTGCGGCGTGAGCACGGCGGTGGGCTCGTCGAACACGAGCACCTTGGCGTCACGGGACAGGGCCTTGATGATCTCGACGCGTTGCTGCACACCGACGGGCAGCTCTTCGACGAGGGCGTCGGGGTCGATGTCGAAGCCGAACCGGCTGCTGATCTCTCGCACCTTGGCGCGGGCCGCGGCGAGGTCGAGCCGGCCGCCGGACCTGGTCTCTTCGTGGCCGAGCATGACGTTCTCGGCGACGGTGAAGACGGGCACCAGCATGAAGTGCTGGTGGACCATGCCGATTCCGGCGCCCATGGCGTCGCCCGGACCCGAGAAGTGCTGGACGGCGTCGTCCAGCAGGATCTCGCCCTCGTCGGCCTGGTAGAGCCCGTAGAGCACGTTCATCAGCGTGGACTTGCCGGCGCCGTTCTCGCCGAGCAGGCAGTGGATCTCGCCGGGCTCGACGGTCAGGCTGATGTGGTCGTTGGCGGTCAGCGCGCCGAATCGCTTGGTGATGCCCCGCAGTTCGAGCTTCATCTCAGGTGGCTACCTCGGGTCTAGGCATTCGGGTGGGGACGGGCGGCACCGGGTCGGCGGCCCGCCCACGGGCGTTGAGAGGGCCGGGAGCGACGGGGTGACCGTCGCTCCCGGCCCTGGGTCAGTCGATGCTAATCGATGACGGGAGGTGCTTTCGTCAGCTGGTGAGCGCCGACGGGGACTCGACCTCGATCGAGCCGTCGATGATGCCGGCCTTGATGGTGTCGAGCTCGTCCTGCAGACCGGAGTCGACCTTGTCGGCGTAGTCGTGGAACGGGGCGATGCCGACGCCGTCGTTCTCGAGCGTGCCCACGTAGGGCGTGCTCGAGAACTTGTCCTCGCTGGCCTGCGTGACGACCGCGTCGGTCGCCTGCTTGATGCCCTTGAGCACCGAGGTGAGGAAGAGGTCCTTGTTGGCGCTGTCGGTCTCGTAGGTGTCGCTGTCGGCACCGACCAGGACGACGTCCTTGCCGGAGTCGCGGATCGCCTCGGCGGCGCTCTGGTAGATCGGGCCACCGACCGGCAGGATGACGTCGGCGTTCTGGTCGATCAGGGTCTGGGCGCTCTGCTTGGCCGTGGTGCCGGCCTCGAAGCCACCGGTGAAGGTGCCGTTCTGGGCGTCGACGTCCCAGCCGACGACCTTGACGTCCTCGCTCTTCTGCTCGTTGTAGTACTTCACGCCGTCGGCGAAGCCGTCCATGAAGATGGTGACGGTCGGGAACTGCATGCCGCCGAAGGTGCCGACGACGCCGGTCTTCGAGTAGCTCGCCGCCGCGTAGCCCGCGAGGAACGCGGCCTCGGACGTGTTGAAGGTGATCGGCTGCACGTTGTCGGCCGTGATCGACGAGTCGTCGATGGTGGCGTAGTTGATGCCCGAGTTCGCCTCGGCCGCCGACTTGGTGGCGTCGGCGAGCGCGAAGCCGACCGTGACGATCAGGTTGCAGCCCTGGTCGGCGAGGTTCGACAGGTTGGCGTCGTAGACCGTCTCGTCGGCCGACTCGACCGTCTTGGGCGTGGACCCGATGGTCTTCGCGGCCTCGGTCAGGCCCTCGTAGCCGAGCTGGTTGAACGACTTGTCGTCGAAGCCGCCGGCGTCGGAGACCATGCAAGGGACGAAGTCGCTCGAGGCGCCGCTGGTCGAGCCAGAGCCGCTCTCGGGGGCCGAGGCACAGCCGGCCAGGATGACGGCGGTGCTCGCCAGGGCGAGGCCGCTGAGCACGGCCTTGCGCGCAGTTGTAGTCAAGTTGTCCTCCAGGGTGCAGCCCGGCACGAGGCGCGCCGGGTGGGTATGGCTGACAGGTTACCTACTGTGACGAGCGCCTCCGACCGACGGGTGGTAGTGATGCCGAGGCGTTACACAGTCGCGACCACGACGTAACGAGCACGAAACGTCCACGGGCCCGGAGCGGGTCAGAGGACGTCGCTGCGACCGCTCAGCTTGAGGGCGTCCACGACGCCCTTGACGCGTTGGGCGTTCGCCGTCGTCGTGACGAGCAGGGCGTCGGGGGTGTCGACCACGATGATGTCGTTGACGCCGATCAGCGAGATCAGCCGGCCGCTGTTGCCGACGACGATGCCGCTCGAGCTGTCGGCGAGCACGCGGGCGTTCTCGCCGAGGATGGCCAGGTCGCTCTTGCGACCGCCGGCGTGCAGCTTGGCGATGGAGGCGAAGTCGCCGACGTCGTCCCAGTCGAAGTCGCCGGGCACGACGGCAAGCCGGCCCGCCGCGGCGGCTGGTTCGGCCACGGTGTAGTCGATGGCGATCTTCTCGAGGCCGGGCCACACCTTGTCGACGACGGCGCCGCGCTTCGGGGTGTCCCACGCCGCCGCGAGCTCTTCGATGCCCTCGAGCAGGTCGGGACGGGTCTCGCCCAGCTGCTCGAGCAACCGGTCGGCCCGCGAGATGAACATGCCGCCGTTCCAGAGGTAGTCGCCGCCGGAGACGTAGCGCTCGGCCGTCTCGAGGTCCGGCTTCTCGACGAACGACTCGACCGTGCGGGCGCTCGGTGCGCCCTCGATGTCGAGCGGTGCGCCGACATGGATGTAGCCGAACCCGATCGCGGGTTCGGTGGGGGTGATGCCGATCGTGGCGATGTAGCCCTCGTCGGCGGCGACGATGGCCTCGCGGACGGCCCGACCGAAACCGCGGGTGTCGGCGATGACGTGGTCGGCGGCGAACGAGCCGATGATGACGTCCGGCTCACGACGACGGAGGACGGCGGCCGCGAGGCCGATGGCCGCGGTGCTGTCCTTCGGCTCGCTCTCGAGGACGACGTTGTGGTCGGCGAGGCCGGGCAGCTGCGACTCGACCGCGGCTCGGTGTGCCCGCCCGGTGACGACCATGATGCGTTGGTCGCCGTTGAGCGGGGCGAGGCGGTCCCAGGTGCCGCGCAGCAGGGTCGAACCGCTGCCGGTGAGGTCGTGCAAGAACTTGGGTGCGTCGGCGCGGCTGAGCGGCCAGAGACGGGACCCGATGCCACCCGCCGGGATGATGCTGTAGAACCGGTCGAGGCTTTCCTGGATCGTCATGAGTTCACCTTATCGACGCCCCTCCTCCATGCCTCCGATCCCCTCGCGCCACCGTCGCCGTCGAGGCTCGCAGCACGAGCAGTCCGAGGAGGACCGATGCGAGTCGTGATCGTGACCGAGAGCTTCCTACCCACCGTCAACGGGGTCACCACGAGCGTGCTGCGCGTGCTCGACCACCTGGCCCGACGCGGACACGAGGCCATGGTCATCGCCCCGGCCGGCCGCGGGACCACGAGCTACGCCGGCTTCCCCGTCCACCGGGTGCCGTCCGTGGCCTACCGCCAGTTCCCGGTCGGCCTGCCGAACCCGCAGGTCGCGGCCGCCATCGCCGGGTTCCGACCCGACGTCGTGCACGTCGCCTCGCCGTTCCTGCTCGGCGCCCAGGCCATCGCCGCGGCGGCACGCCTGGGCGTGCCCTCGGTCGCCGTCTTCCAGACCGACGTCGCCCGGTACGCGGGGACGAACGGCCTCGGGCTCGGCTCGGCCGTCGCCTGGCGGCTCGTCCGCCGCATCCACGACCAGGCCACGACGACGCTGGTCCCCTCGCGCGCCTCCTTGCGGGACCTCGAGACGGCCGGCGTGGGCCGGCTCGCGACCTGGGGGCGAGGAGTCGACTCGGCCCTGTTCCACCCGAACCGCAAGTCGGGCGACGCGGTGCGCGCCCTGCGGGAGTCCTGGGGCGCACCCGACCAGGTGCTCGTCGGCTACGTGGGCCGACTGGCCCCCGAGAAACAGGTCGAGCGACTGGCCGCCCTGCGCCCCCTGCGGGAGGCCCGCCTCGTGGTCGTCGGGGGCGGCCCCTCACTGCCCGCCCTCCGCCGCCGCCTGCGACAGCTCGACCCGGTGTTCACCGGCCCTCTGCACGGCGAGCACCTCGCGGACGCCTATGCGGCGCTCGACGTGTTCGTGCACACCGGCTCGACCGAGACCTTCGGTCAGACCGTCCAGGAGGCCCACGCCAGCGGACTGCCGGTCGTGGCCCCGGCCGCGGGCGGGCCCCTCGACCTGGTGCGGCACGGGGTCGACGGGTTCCTCTTCGAGCCCCGCCACGACCACTCGCTCCGCCGGAGCGTCCGCACCCTGGTCCTCTCGGACGAGCTGCGGGCCCGCTTCGGCGAGGCCGGCAGGCGGGCGGTCGTCGGACGCACGTGGGAGACGCTCGGCGACGAGCTCGTCGAGCACTACCGACGGGCGATGGCGAGCGTCCGCGACGGGGCGGAGCGCGCCTCCGTCCGCTGATCGCGGGGCCGGGCCGACGGGTCCGTCTTGTCTCGACGTCGAACGACTTCGGAGGAGCGGGGCCGCGTCCGCACTCGGCGGGAACATAGACTGGACAGGTTCTGAGAACGCCACCAGCGGACACGGCTGTCCCTCGTACCGATCGAGCGAGAACGTCGTCCGCCCCATCCGCGAGGAGAAGTGCTCATGGCCGAGCAGTCGACGCGAACGGTCGCATCACCGGCAGGCAGACCGGGTGCACCGAAGATCAGTGCGCCCAAGGCGCCCGGGAAGATCGCCGGCACCCTCTACCGGGGCCGTGAGGGCATGTGGTCGTGGGTCCTCCACCGCATCACCGGCGTGAGCATCTACTTCTTCCTGCTGGTGCACATCCTCGACACCGCCCTGGTGCGGATCAGCCCCGAGGCATACAACGCGGTGATCGGCACCTACAAGAACCCGATCATGGGGCTCGGCGAGACCGGCCTCGTCGCCGCGATCCTGTTCCACGCCCTGAACGGCCTGCGGATCATCCTCATCGACTTCTGGGGCCCCGGCACCAAGTACCAGCGCGTCATGTTCTGGGTCGTCATCGGCCTCGCCGTGGTCCTGTTCGCCGGCTTCGCCCCGCGCCACCTGATGAACGTCTTCTCGGAGTAGAGCCATGACCACCCAGACCGTCGAAGCCCCGCGCTCGGCCCGTGCGGCCCAGCGCTCCACCAACTACGAGAAGTGGGGCTGGATCTACATGCGCGCCAGCGGCCTGCTGCTCGTCGTGCTCGTGTTCGGCCACCTGTTCATCAACCTGCTCGCGAGCGAGGGCGGCGTCAAGGCCATCGACTTCGCCTTCGTGGCCGGCAAGTGGGCCAGCCCGTTCTGGCAGGTCTACGACACCCTCCTCCTCTGGCTCGCGCTGATCCACGGCACGAACGGCATGCGGACGATCGTCAACGACTACGTCTCGAAGCCGACGGTGCGCAAGGTCCTGCTCGTCACGCTCGTGACCTCGACCGTCGTCCTGCTCGTCCTCGGAACGCTCGTGATCTACACGTTCGACCCGTGCCCTGCGAACGCCCCGGCCGACCTGCTGCCGTCGTTCTGCACCGCCGGCTAGCCAACCGGCCCACCGTCCACTCCGGCCACCGGCCGCACGTCCCCCACCGGAAAGAACCGTGACCACACCCTCCCCCGCCCCCGCCAGCACCGTCGTCGACGGCGTCCACTACCACCAGCACGACATCGTCATCGTCGGGGCCGGGGGTGCGGGCATGAGGGCGGCCATCGAGGCCGGCCCGAACGCCAGCACCGCGGTGATCTCGAAGCTGTACCCGACCCGTTCGCACACCGGTGCGGCCCAGGGCGGCATGGCCGCGGCCCTCGCCAACGTCGAGGACGACAACTGGGAGTGGCACACGTTCGACACCGTCAAGGGCGGCGACTACCTCGTCGACCAGGACGCCGCCGAGATCCTCGCCAAGGAGGCGATCGACGCCGTCCTCGACCTCGAGAACATGGGGCTGCCGTTCAACCGCACCCCCGAGGGCAAGATCGACCAGCGTCGCTTCGGCGGCCACACGGCCGAGCACGGCAAGAACCCCGTCCGGCGAGCCTGCTACGCGGCCGACCGCACGGGTCACATGATCCTCCAGACGCTCTACCAGAACTGCGTCAAGCACGGCATCAACTTCTTCAACGAGTTCTACGTCCTCGACCTCATCATGGGAGAGATCAACGGAGAAGAGCGCCCGGCCGGCGTGATCGCCTACGAGCTCTCGACCGGCGACCTGCACGTGTTCCAGGGCAAGGCCGTCATCTTCGCCACCGGCGGCTTCGGCAAGATCTACAAGACGACGTCCAACGCGCACACCCTGACCGGCGACGGCGTGGGCATCATCTGGCGCAAGGGTCTGCCGCTCGAGGACATGGAGTTCTTCCAGTTCCACCCGACCGGCCTCGCCGGGCTCGGCATCCTGCTGAGCGAGGCCGCCCGCGGTGAGGGCGCGATCCTGCGCAACAGCGAGGGCGAGCGCTTCATGGAGCGCTACGCCCCCACCATCAAGGACCTGGCGCCCCGCGACATCGTCGCGCGCTGCATGGCGACCGAGATCCGCGAGGGCCGTGGGGCCGGACCGCACAAGGACTACGTCTACCTCGACATCACGCACCTCGACCCGGCCGTGATCGACGCCAAGCTGCCGGACATCACGGAGTTCGCCCGCACCTACCTCGGCGTCGAGCCGTACACCGAGCCCGTCCCCGTGCTGCCGACCGCCCACTACGCCATGGGTGGCATCCCGACGAACGTCAAGGCCGAGGTGCTCCGCGACAACACGACGGTCGTGCCGGGCCTCTACGCCGCCGGCGAGTGCGCCTGCGTCAGCGTGCACGGCTCCAACCGCCTCGGCACGAACTCGCTGCTCGACATCAACGTCTTCGGCAAGCGCGCCGGCAACAACGCCGTCGAGTACGTGAAGGACGCACCCTTCGTGCCGCTGCCCGACGATCCGGCCGGCTTCGTGCGCGGTCTCGTCGAGGACGTCCGCAACGCCACGGGCACCGAGCGCATCGCGACGCTGCGCAAGGAGCTGCAGGACAGCATGGACCGCAACGCCCAGGTGTTCCGTACCGAAGAGACCCTCGACGAGGTCACCCACGTGATCGCCGACCTCCGCGACCGGTTCAAGAACATCTCGGTGCAGGACAAGGGCAAGCGCTTCAACACCGATCTGCTCGAGGCCATCGAGCTGGGCTTCCTGCTCGACCTCGCCGAGGTCGTCGTCTACTCGGCTCGTTCGCGTCAAGAGAGCCGCGGGGGGCACTTCCGCGAGGACTACCCCACGCGCGACGACGAGAACTGGCTCGTCCACACGATGGCGTACCTGACGGGCGACGCCCACTCGTCCCTGGCCGGCGACCACATCCGCCTCGACACCAAACCCGTCGTGATCACGAACTACCAGCCGATGGAACGGAAGTACTGACATGAGCACCGCTGTCCTCGAGAACAAGCCCCAGGGCGCCGACGCCGTCCCCACGTTCACGGCCACCCTGATCATCCGTCGGTTCGACCCCGAGGTCGACGACGAGCCCCGCTGGCAGGACTTCGACGTCCAGGTGCTGCCGACGGACCGGGTGCTCGACGCCCTGCACCAGATCAAGTGGGAGCAGGACGGTTCGCTGACCTTCCGTCGTTCGTGTGCCCACGGCGTCTGCGGCTCCGACGCGATGCGCATCAACGGTCGCAACCGGTTGGCCTGCAAGACGCTGATCAAGGACCTCGACATCTCACAGCCGATCTACGTCGAAGCGATCAAGGGCCTTCCCCTCGAGAAGGACCTCGTCGTCGACATGGAGCCCTTCTTCCAGTCGTACCGCGAGATCCAGCCGTTCCTCATGGCCTCGTCCAAGCCCGAGAAGGAGCGCCTGCAGAGCGCCACCCAGCGCGAGCGCTTCGACGACACGACCAAGTGCATCCTCTGTGCCGCCTGCACGTCGAGCTGCCCGGTGTTCTGGACCGACGGCCAGTACTTCGGTCCGGCCGCCATCGTCAACGCGCACCGCTTCATCTTCGACTCGCGCGACGAGGGTGCGCAGGTGCGCCTCGACATCCTGAACGACAAAGAAGGCGTGTGGCGCTGCCGCACCACCTTCAACTGCACCGAGGCCTGCCCGCGCGGCATCCAGGTGACGCAGGCCATCGCCGAGGTCAAGCAGGCCGTGTTGCGCGGACGGGCCTGACACCGAGCCACCTCCACGAGAGAGGGCCCGACCACCATGTGGTCGGGCCCTCTCTCGTACGACGGGTCGCGGCGGCGCATGGACGCACGTCGACGACCTGGTCAGTCGTCCTCGACGATGCAGGCGGCCTCGAGGCCGAGGGCGAGTCGTAGCGCGACCGACACCCCGGTCTCGCCTTCGTCGCCCATCGGGGCGACGGCGTCGATCCAGAACACCGGGAGGGGCACCGAGGGCGGGTCGGGCAGCAGACGGTGGACCTCGTCCGCCTCGGTCAGTTCGGCCGCCTGGTAGACGGTGAGCAGCGGAACCCCACCCGCCCCGAACACCTGGAGGGCGTCGCCGCCGTCGATCTCGCGCACGCCGAGCGAACCGTCGACCGCGTGGGCCGCCGTCGCGAGGTCGAGCTGGTCGTAGACGTGCGGACTCAGGATGGTGATGTCGCGGGGCATCAGCTCTCGTCCTCGGCCGGACGCGGACGCTCGGTTCCGGCCTGGGACTCGATGCCGTCGGCCTGGCCGCCGGACCGGCTGCCCGTCCCGGCATCGGCCTCGGTCATGGCCTCGGCCTCGGCCTCGGCCGTGCTCTCGTGCAGCAGGTCCAGTTCGTGCAGGTCTTCCTCCCACGCCTGGAGCAGAGGGCTGGCGACGAGCTGGGCGAGCCTCTCGGGGCCGACCGCCTCCAGCGTGCGGTGCAGGGCGTTCCAGCCCGACGTGGCCTCGTCACCCAGCGGCACGACGTAGGCGGGCAGGCGCGGTCGGCCGACCACGACGACCGGACGTCCGGCGTCGAGGGCGGAGCGTTCGAGGCCGAGCCGACGCACGGACGGTGCGCCGATCAAGAGGGCGACCGGGTTCGGCGGGGGGTAGGTCACGGCCCGGACGCACCGATCGGACTCGCCCTCGCGGGCGATGACGAGGGCGAAGGTCGGCAGGGACGACTCGGCGATGTGGCCGAGAGCGTCGGTCAGCCGGGCGATGGCGTCGTCGAGCGTCCCCTCGGTCACGTCGACCGTCAACGCCGTGGTTTCCTCGATGCCGTGGTCGGTGACCCGTGCGGTGATCGTCGCCGACAGGTGCGGCCCCTCGACGACGACCCGGACGGTCTCGGGAGCCTGGTGACGGGCGTGTTGGGTGAGGACCCAGCGGTCCCAGCCGTGGCCCAGGGGCTCGGTCGCCCCCCATCGGGTCGGGACGGTGCCCGAGACCGCCGCTCCCAGGGTCTCGACCGCACCTCCCAGGCTCGTGTCGTGGGACGCCCTGTGGAGCACCGTGAGGTCGACGCTGAGCTGGCAGGTGGTGTCGACGGCGTCCTCGATGAGTGGCAGCCACCCGGCGGACGGCACGACGGGCACCGAAGCGTCGAGCTCGGTGGCCGCGGCGTCGACGTCGGCGTACGGCAGGCCCGTGAGGCCGTCCCGGAGACGGTCCTGGTCGTCGTGGACGGCCCAGACGCCCCCGGCGGCGACCAGCGCGGCCCGGAGACCGACGGTGAGGCGCGACCGTTCGCTGGTGACGAGCACGACACGTCGACTCGTCGGGGGTCGACCGAGGAGGTCCGCGAGCGGACGACTGAGTCGGACGACGCGGGCCCTGCTGTCGACCCGGACGGCGCGCGACGAGATCGCGTCGACCAACGGGTGTCGGATTGGGGTGCCCACCCGTCGATTGTGCTCCGTGCCGGAGGGCCGTGACCGGATGCACGGCGGACTCGGACCAGCCCGGCCCGAGAAGGCCCGCGCGGCCTAGGCTGGGTCCCCGTCATCGCCAACGACCCTCGAGAGGCCTGCCATGAACGACGCCCGACGCCTCGACCGACGGCCCTGCCGGCCCGGTCCGCGAGCGATCTCGTGAGACGACGCCCGTACCGCAACGGCGAACGCCCCCTCGACCAGCGGGAACGCCGACGAGCGTTCGCGGCAGCCGTCCGGACGAGGCCGCCCCTCCGACCCACCGCCGACCGGGAGTTCGGTCGGGCCCTCGCGCGCCTCGACGAGCTCGTCGAGAAGGTCCTGCTCTCGGGCGACCACGACCGCTTGCTCGACGAGACGCGGGTGTCGACCTGGCCTCGCGAACTGGACGCCGTGGCCGGGATCGTGGTGGACCGGCTCGATCCGCCGCCGTCGGTCGACCGCGCGGCGGTGTCCGCCGCCGTCGCGGACAACCTGGAGGCGCGCTTCGGCCTGCGTGCGGGAGCATCCCCGACCGAGAGGTCGGTCGTCCTCTGGCAGTCGGTGGCCGGTGCCGACTCGCGGCTCGCCGAGAACGGGTGGGAGCGTGACGTCCTCTCGGACGACCGGGAGGCGCTGGCCGAGTTCTTCGCCTCGGACGGCGATCCGGTGCGGGCACGTCTCACGCGGTCGTCGGGTCGCCTGCACCTCGAACTGCGGGGCACGAACGCACCCGTCGGCGACCGGTCGTCGTCGTACGCGGTGCTGTCGAGATCGAGCGCGCTCGTCCTCGTCGACGATCCTCGCGGCCTCGTCTCGGTGCTCGACGAGAGCACGGCCGGTGCGCTGCGCGACGTGGTCGTGGCCTGGGGCGAACTGGCCGACCACCTCGACGAACGACGCGCTGAGACCGGGGCACGCTGAAGCCGGACGGTCTTGAGGCCGGACCGTTCTGAGGCCCGACCGTCCTGAGGCCGGAACGCCCCGAGGCCCGACGGCCCCGAGGTCGGACGGACGACGAACGACGCCGCCCCCGGGAGGGGCGACGCCGTCCCGACCGTCAGACGGTGACGGCTTCGGCTGCCTGTCGCGCGCCCGCGGCGGTGGTCGCCGCGACGGCGGCGGCCGCGAGCTCGCGAGCCTGGTCGAGGGTGTACCGGGCGAGCTCGAGGCGCACGTCGGCCAACGCGGCCGGCGTCATCGAGAGCGTGGTCGCCCCCAGACCGACGAGCACGACGGCCAGCAGGGGGTCGGCCGCGGCCTCGCCGCAGATGCCGACCGGCTTGCCGGCTGCGGCACCGGCGTCGCCGAGCGACTTGACCAGACGCAGCACGGCGGGGTGCCAGGGGTCTTGATAGGCGGCCACGGAGCCGAGCATGCGGTCGGCCGCCATCGTGTACTGGGTGAGGTCGTTCGTCCCGACGCTGACGAAGTCGGCGCTGGCGAAGATCTGGTCCGCGAGCACCGCGAGCGAGGGGACCTCGGCCATCACGCCGACCGTCTTCAGGCCGAGTTCTCGGCCGAGGGCGACGAAGTACTCGGTCTCTTCGGCGTCGCTGACCATGGGCGCCATGACCCACAGGTCGGCGGTGGTCGCCGCCTGTGCCTGCGCCAAGGCGGTGAGCTGGTCGCGCAGGATGTCTTCTTTGACGCGCAGGGCGCGGAGGCCGCGCAGGCCGAGCGCGGGATTCTCCTCGTGGGCGTCGTTCAGGAAGCTGAGCGGCTTGTCGGCGCCCGCGTCGAGGGCGCGCACGACGACCTTCTTGCCCGGGAAGGCCTCGAGCAGGGCGGTGTAGCTCGCCGTCTGGCTCTCGACGGTGGGCGCGGTGGAATTGCCGAGGAAGAGGAACTCGGTGCGGAACAGTCCGACGCCTTCGGCACCCAGTTCGATGGCCCCGGCCGCCTCGGCCGGCGCGCCGAGGTTCGCGAGCAGCGGGACGGTGTGGCCGTCGGCCAGCGCGCCCTCGGTGAGCGGCGCAGCAGCGGCGGCGGCGCGGTCGGCGATGCGCTTCTCGGCGTCGGCGACCTCGTCGGCGGACGGGTCGACCGTGACGACGCCGGTCGCGGCGTCGGCGACGACGATCGTGCCGTCGGCGAGGTCGAGGGCACCGGTCACCCCGACGATCGCGGGGATCGACTTGGACCGGGCGAGGATGGCCGTGTGCGACGTGGGTCCGCCGTCACGCGTGACCAGTGCGAGCACCTTGTCGAGGTCGAGCAGGGCGGTGTCGGCAGGCGCGAGGTCGGGCGCGACGAGCACGAACGGGGTGTCGCTCTCGGGCACCCCGGGAGCCGGGACGCCTCGCAGCGAGGCGATGACGCGCTGCGCCACGTCGCCGAGGTCCGTCGCGCGTTCGGCCATGTAGCCCCCCATGCCGATCAGGAGGTCCTGGAAGGCGGCGAACGCCTCGTGCACGGCGCGTTCACCGGTGCGACCGTCGTCGATGCGGGCCTTCACGTCGTCGGTGAGGGTGGGGTCCTGGGCCATCAGCGACTGGGCGTCGAGGACGTCCTTCGCCTCGCCGCCGGCCTTCTCGCCGCGGGCCGTGAGGTCGGCGGCGACCGCGGAGAGGGCGGTGAGCACGGCGTCGTACTCGAGAGCCGCGTCGGCGGTGCGGGGGTCGGTGCCCGGCTCGGGCAGCGGATCGGGCATCTTCTTGACGGGGCCGACGGCCACTCCACGTCCGACGCCAACGCCCTGTAGTGCCACGGTGAACCTCTTCGAGTCTCGATGGTGGGGACGTGCGGCAGGACGCCGGGCACGCCCACGGTCGGTCCATCGTAGACGGAACGTCCGGACGTCCGGTCAGCGCCGATCCCGGGCTCGACCGAGGTGGCCGGGCCGCGTCGCCCGGCCACCCCTACCCTGGACGCATGCGCGCGCCGTGGACCCGAGAACCGACGCCCGACCCGGCCGAGGCGATCCGCGCCTCCGCGGCGGGACGCCCGTCCGGACGCGCCCGGCGGGCCGGCTCACGCGTCGTGGGGTCGCGGCCGACCCGGGTGCTGGCGCGGCACGTCACGGCGAAGGGGCCGCTGCTCGCGGCCGGGTTGACCTACCAGGCGCTCTTCGCCCTGTTCGCGGCCCTGTGGGTGGGCTTCTCGGTCGCGGGGTTCGTCGTCTCGGGCGACCAGGTGCTCCGTGACGAGTTGATCGTGTTCATCCGCTCGGCCGTCCCCGGGCTCATCCAGGACGTCGACGGCACGGGCGTCGTCGACCCCGAGTTGCTGCTCGACGCGTCGGTCTTCGGTTGGACCGGTGCGGTCGCCCTGCTCGGCCTGCTGGTGTCGTCCGTCACGCTGCTCGGCAGCATGCGCGACTGCGTGCGCATCGTGTTCCGGGCACCGCAACCGGTCACGCCGCTCGGCCGACTGATCGTGCGCGACCTCGGCCTGGCCCTCGCATTCGGGGCCGCGGTCGTCGTGTCGGCGACGCTGTCGCTGCTCAGCACCACGGCGGTCTCGGGCCTGTTGTCCGGGGTGGGCGTCTCGACCCGGTCGATCGCGGGCGAGGCGACCCTGCGCGTGGTCGGCATCGTGCTCGTGTTCGTCTTCGAGACCGCGGTGCTGGCCGTCCTGTTCCGCGTGTTGGCCGGGCTGCACATCCCCTTCCGTCGACTGCTCGCGGGGGCGATGCTCGGAGCGGCCGGGTTCGTCTCGCTGACCGTGGTCGGCGGCGTCGTGCTCCGCGCCACGGGGTCGAACCCCCTGGTCGCCTCGTTCGCGGCCGTCGTCGGACTGTTGATCGTGATCAACCTGCTGTGCCAGGTCCTGCTGCTCAGCGCCGGCTGGATCGCCGTCGGCATGGACGACCTCGGCGTGCTCGCCGACCCGCATCAGGAGGCGGCCCGCCTCCGCCGCCTCGAGGAGGAACGGCGAGCCCAGGAGGCGCGGGCCCGGTCGCGGGGCGGTCGTCTGGTGGACGGCGCCCGCGGGCTGCTCTCGCGGTCGCTGCGGGCCGTCCGCCGGGGTGACCCGTCCGACGCCCCGGGCACGGGGTCTCCCGACGACCCCGGTGACGGTGCCCGCCGCTAGTCTGGAGCCCATGTCCACGCGCCTCCGTCTCGCCACCGTCAACGTCAACGGCGTCCGTGCCGCCTTCCGCAAGGGCATGGGCGACTGGCTCTCGGCTCGCGACGTGGACGTCCTCACGCTGCAAGAGGTGCGCGCCTCGACCGACGACCTCGAGGGCCTGCTCGGCCCCGAGTGGAACGTCGTGCACGACCCGGCCACCGCCAAGGGGCGGGCCGGTGTGGCCATCGCCAGCCGGGGCAAGGCCCACGTGCACCGCGTCGAGCTCGGCCCCGACGACTTCGACAGCGCCGGGCGGTGGCTCGAGGCCGACTACGAGATCGACGGCACCGTCGTGACGGTCGTCAGCACGTACGTCCACTCGGGCGAGGTCGACACCCCCAAGCAGGACGAGAAGTGGAAGTTCCTCGACGCCATGTCGGCGCGGCTCCCCGAGCTCGCCGCCCACAACGAGCTCTCGGTGGTGACGGGCGACCTCAACGTGGGCCACCGCGAACTCGACATCAAGAACTGGAAGGGCAACGTCAAGCGAGCCGGCTTCCTCCCCCGCGAACGGTCGTACTTCGACCGGTTCCTGGGGCCCGCGGGCGAGCAGGTCGTGACCGTCGACGGCACCGGCGGAGAAGGCCTCGGGTGGGTCGACGTGGGTCGACGCTTCGCCGGCGAGGTCGAGGGGCCCTATTCGTGGTGGTCCTGGCGCGGTCAGGCCTTCGACAACGACGCCGGTTGGCGCATCGACTACCAGCTGGCCACCCCGGCGCTGGCCGAGACCGTCGAGCACTACGTGGTCGACCGGGCGGCCGCCTACGACCAGCGCTGGTCGGACCACGCCCCGGTCGTCGTCGACTACCGGCTCTGACCCGCGTCCCACCCCTTCTCTTCTCGCACCACCCCGACCGAGGACCTCATGACCAAGCCCCGTCTCTTCTCCGGCATGCAGCCGTCCGCCGACTCGCTCCACGTCGGCAACTACATCGGCGCCCTGCAGCAGTGGAAGTCGCTGCAGGCGACGCACGACGCCCTGTTCTGCGTCGTCGACCTGCACGCCATCACCGTCCCCCAAGACCCCGCCGCGTTGCGTGCGCAGATCCGCGGCACCGCCGCCCAGTACATCGCCGCGGGCATCGACCCGGCGGAGTCGACGCTGTTCATCCAGTCGCACGTGCCGGCACACACGCAGTTGGCCTGGGTGCTCAACACCCTGACCGGCTTCGGCGAGGCCAGCCGCATGACGCAGTTCAAGGACAAGGCGGCCAAGCGGGGGTCCGACGCGGCCTCGCTCGGCCTGTTCGCCTACCCGACCCTGATGGCCGCCGACATCCTGCTCTACCAGGCCGAGACGGTTCCCGTCGGAGACGACCAGCGTCAGCACGTCGAGCTCACCCGCGACCTCGCCACCCGGTTCAACTCCCGTTTCGGCGAGACCTTCGTCGTGCCCGAGGCGGTGATCCAGAAAGAATCCGCGCGCATCTACGACCTGCAGTCACCCGAGTCGAAGATGAGCAAGTCGGCGGCCACCGACTCCGGAGTCGTGTGGATGCTCGACGAACCGGGCCGCACCGCCAAGAAGATCAAGTCGGCGGTCACCGACGCCGAGCGCGAGATCCGCTTCGACCGCGGGGCCAAAGCGGGGGTCTCCAACCTGCTCACCATCCTGTCGTCGTTCTCGGGCGCCAGCGTGGCCGACCTCGAGGAGCGCTACGCGGGTCGCGGCTACGGCGACCTCAAGAAGGACGTGGCCGAGGTCGTCGTCGAGACCTTCGCGCCCGTCCGCGCCCGAGCCCTCGAACTCCTCGACGACCCGGCCGAGCTCGACCGCATCCTCGCCGTCAACGCCGATCGGGCGAACGAGATCGCCCAGGCCACGATCGACACCGTGTACGACCGCATCGGCTTCGTCCGCAAGGCCTGATCGTGCTGCCGTTCGTGCTCGCGTCGCCGACCCTCGAGTTACTGGTGCCGAGCGCGGCCGACGTGCCGGCCATCGTCGACGCCTGCCGCGACGAGACCCTGCAGCGTTTCACCACGGTGCCCGTGCCGTACGGACGGTCCGACGCCGAGTTCTTCCTGCGACGCATCGTGGACGACGGGTGGGCGACGGGACGCGAGTTCACCTGGGGGCTGCGCCGCCCGGGTTCGGGTCTGCTCGAGGGCGTGGTCAGCGTTCGGCTCCGGTCGTCCGACGTCGGCTTCTGGACGGCCCCCGCCTCGCGGGGTCAGGGGATGATGACCGAGGCGCTCGGCCTGGTGGCCGACTGGGCGTTCGGCGCCGGAGGGCTCCGAGAACTCTTCTGGGAGGGCTACGTGGGCAACGACGCCTCCGCGGCCGTCGCCCGCCGGACGGGGTTCACCTACCAGGGCGTCGGTCCGGGCCTCCACCCGGACCGTGACGGAGGCCACCCCCTCTGCTGGAAGGCCCGCCTACGACCGGGCGACGCTCGGTCGGCGCGAGCCGGTTGGCCCGACCTGGGGCGCCCCGGGGTCCGTCCCGGCGGCTCGGCGGAATACCCCGTGGCCGACGGCGTTGACTCCCTCACGGATGCCATCGACGGCGTCGCCCGCCCGTCCCCCACCGCGCACGCCCCGGCGCGCGACCGTTCCGTCCCGGAGGCACAGTGAGCATCGATCCGATCGACCACGACGTCCTCGAACGCGCCATGCGCCGGGCCGTCACGCTCGCGCGACGTGGGCCGGCCCGCGGCGTCAACCCCCAGGTCGGTTGCGTCCTCCTGCGTCCCGACGGCAGCGTCGCGGCCGAGGGATGGCACCGGGGCGCCGGCACGCCACACGCCGAGGTCGACGCCCTCTCGCACCTCTCCCCCGGCGAGGCGCGGGGTCTGACCGCCGTCGTCACGCTCGAACCCTGCGACCACGTGGGCCGCACCGGTCCGTGCAGCGTCGCCTTGATCGAGGCGGGCGTCTCCCGCGTCGTCCACGCCGTCGCCGACCCCGGCGCGTCCTCCGGAGGCGGGGCCGAGCGGCTGCGCCGCGCCGGCGTCGAGGTGGTCGACGGCGTGCTCACCGACGAGGCCACCGAGATGGCTCGCCGCTGGTTGGTGACGGCCCGGACGGGCCGACCGTTCGTGACGCTCAAGTGGGCCTCCAGCCTGGACGGTCGCACGGCGGCGTCCGACGGCAGCAGCCGCTGGATCACCGGAACGGCGTCACGGCAGCACGTTCACGAGCAGCGAGCGGCCCACGACGCGATCCTGGTGGGCACGGGCACCGTGTTGGCGGACGACCCCAGCCTGACCGCCCGCGGCGACGGCGGAGAACTGCTCCCCGACCAGCCCCTGCCCGTCGTCGTCGGCACGCGCACCGTGCCGGCCGACGCCGCCCTGCGTCGGCACCCCCGCGACATCGTCGAGACGGGGACGCACGACCTCGAGGCCGTGCTCGACGACCTCGGCGCCCGCGGGGTCCGCAGCGTGTTCGTCGAGGGCGGACCGACCGTGGCCAGCGCGTTCGTCCGGCTCGGGCTCGTCGACGACTACGTCGTGTACCTCGCGCCCACGCTGCTCGGCGGCCCCCGGACGGCCCTCGACGACCTCGGTGTGGACCACATCGACGGGCAACGACGACTGCGCGTCACCGATGCGCACCCCCTCGGCGACGACCTGGTGGTCGTCGCCCGCGACACCCCCAGGAGCCCCGCATGACCACCACGCCCGCCGCATCGTCCCAGGTGTCGTTCGAGGTCGAGACCACGGTCCCCACCCGTCACGGCACGTTCCGCATGAGGGCCTACCGCGACACCCTCACCGGCGCCGACCACGTGGCGATCATCGCGAGCGACCCGGCCGGCCTCCCCCCGGCGGACGGTGCCCTCGTGCGCGTCCACTCGGAGTGCCTCACCGGCGAGGCGTTCGGCTCCCTCAAGTGCGAGTGCGGCCCGCAGCTCGACGCCGCGCTCGACACCATCCGGGACCACGGCGGGGCCGTCGTCTACCTGCGCGGACACGAGGGTCGGGGCATCGGCCTCGTCGACAAGCTCCGGGCCTACCGCCTGCAAGAGGACGGACTCGACACCCTGGACGCCAACCTCGCCCTGGGGCTGCCGGCGGACGCCCGGGACTACGGGGCGGCGGCCGACGTGCTGCGCGACCTCGGGCTCAGCCGCGTCAGGCTGCTGAGCAACAACCCCGAGAAGCGGCGTCAGCTCGGCGAGCACGGCATCGAGGTCACCGAACTGGTGCCCCTCGTCGTCGGCGTCGGTGCCTTCAACGAGGGCTACCTCGACACGAAGCGCGACCGCATGGGCCACGAGTTGCCCGGCCACCTCGGCTCCGACGACTGAGTCCGCGGCGGCCCCCGCTCCCGCGGCCCCGACGTGCGTCCCCACCGGGGTACACGCCGGGGTACGATGGACGATGGCTGTCACGAGCGGCCACCGTCTCACCCGGCCGAGCGATCCGCAGATCCCTGCACCGCGCCTCCGTCCGACCCGTTGCGCCGCACCATGCGCCCGGTCGTCGACGTCCGCCGGGACCTCGACCCCTGCCTCGGAGTGCCCCCGTGTCTGCCCCCACCGTCGACCCGTCGACGTCGTCCGTCCCCGCCACCAACAAGCGCTCGCGCGTCATCGTCGCGAGCCTCATCGGCACCTCGATCGAGTTCTACGACTTCTACGTCTACGCGACCGCCGCGGTGCTCGTCTTCCCGACCATCTTCTTCGCCAACGACGACCCCGCCGTGGCCCGCCTCGCCTCGTTCGCGGTCTTCGGCGTCGCGTTCATCGCCCGGCCCGTCGGGTCGATCGTCTTCGGCCACTTCGGCGACCGCATCGGCCGCAAGGGCACCCTCGTGGCGTCGCTGCTGACGATGGGCATCGCCACGGTGCTGATCGGGTGCATCCCGGCGGGCACCACGCCCGGTTGGGCCGTCGCCGGCCCGGCCTGCCTCGTCGTGCTGCGCTTCTGCCAGGGCCTGGGCCTCGGCGGCGAGTGGAGCGGTGCCGCGTTGCTCGCGACGGAGAACGCCCCGGCGAACCGCCGCGCGATCTACGGCACGTTCCCCCAGCTGGGTGCGCCCATCGGCTTCATCATCGCCAACCTGCTCTTCGTGCTGCTGAACACGACCCTCACCGAGGAGCAGTTCATGGCCTGGGGATGGCGCCTGCCGTTCCTGGCGAGCGCGGTGCTGGTGATCATCGGCCTCTACGTCCGGTTCAAGTTGATCGAGACGCCGGCGTTCCAGAAGGTCGTCGACTCGGGCAACGTCGCGACCCTCCCGCTCGCCCGCGTGTTCCGGTCGAGCTGGCGCCCCCTGCTGCTCGGCACGTTCATCATGCTGGCGACCTACACGCTCTTCTACCTGATGACGACGTTCACGCTGACCTTCGGGACGGCCGACGCCGCGGGCGACCCGGCCGGCCTGGGCATCCCCCGGACGCAGTTCCTCTGGATGCTGATCCTCGGCGTGGTGTTCTTCGGCGTCTTCACCCTCGTGTCGGGGCCCTTGGCCGAGAAGTACGGTCGCCGCGCGATGCTCATCTGCGTGACGGCGGGCATCCTCGTCTTCGGCTTCACGTTCGCCCCGCTGTTCGCCGCGGGGGCCCTCGGCGCGCAGGCGTTGCTCATCATCGGCTTCGTCCTGATGGGGCTGACCTTCGGACCGATGGGGGCCGTGCTGCCCGAGCTGTTCCCCACGAGCGTGCGCTACACCGGTTCGGCGATCAGCTACAACGTCGCGAGCATCCTCGGTGCCGCCGTGGCCCCGTTCATCGCCGTCGCGCTCTGGACGGCCGCGGGCGGCAGCACCTGGCTCGTGGGGCTCTACCTGTCCTCGATGGCGGTGTTGACCCTGATCGCGCTCGTGCTCAGCCGTGAGACCCGCGACGTCGACTACGACACGGCCGGCTGACCGGACGCGACGTGCCCTGCCGCCCGGCCCGCGCCTCCTGAGCGGAGGCGCGGGCCGGTCTCGTGACGCAGGTGGAAGTCACCGGGACGAAGTACGGTCGTAGTCGGCGGAGGCACCGCCCGCGACACCGACCGCCGCACCCCGCGACGCCGGTCACCTGGCACGAGAGGCATCATGAGCTCCGACACACGCGCGCGCACGACGACGTCCGACGGGAAGGAGGCGCGGGTCGACCCACCGGCCGCGCCCCGGTCGCGGTGGGGTCGCCGTCCGCAGCCAGAGGGTCCGCGTGCCACGTTCCGTCAGCTGTTGCCCTACCTGTTCGAGCACAAGAAGGTCATGGCCGTCATCATCGTGCTCAGCGTCCTGGGTGCCGCGGCGTCGCTCGGTCAGCCGTTGCTCGTGCAGCAGGTCATCTCGGCCGTGCAGGAAGGCGTGACGCTCGGTCCCCTCGTCTGGGCCCTGGTCGCGCTGGTCGTCGTGGCCGGGCTGATCAGCGGGTTCCAGCACTACCTGCTGCAGCGCACCGGCGAGGGCGTCGTCCTGTCGAGCCGCCGTCGCCTCGTCGGACGCATGCTCCGGTTGCCCGTCAGCCAGTTCGACACGCGCCGGACGGGCGACCTCGTGTCGCGGGTCGGCTCGGACACCACCCTGCTGCGGGCCGTGCTCACCCAGGGGCTCGTCGAGGCGATCGGTGGCAGCCTCACCTTCGTCGGCGCCCTGGTCGGCATGTTCCTGATCGACCCCGTTCTGCTCGGACTGACCGTGCTCGTCGTCGCCGTCTCGGTCGTCGTCGTCGTGCTGTTGTCCGGACGCATCCGCGTGGCGAGCCGCCAGGCGCAGGAGAAGGTGGGTGACCTGACGGCCGCCGTCGAACGCGCCATCAGCTCGGTCCGCACGATCCGCGCCTCGGGCGCCACCGAACGCGAGATCGTCGCCGTCGAGCGAGACGCCGAGGGCGCCTACCGACGGGGGCTGCAGGTCGCGCGCATCTCGGCCCTGGTCGTGCCGATCTCGTCCGTCGCCCTCCAGGCCTCCTTCCTCGTCGTGCTCGGCGTCGGAGGTTACCGGGTGGCCAGCGGTGCCATCGAGATCGCCTCGCTCATCTCGTTCGTGCTCTTCCTCTTCCTCATGATCATGCCGCTCGGCCAGGCTCTCGGCGCCGTGCTCAGCGTCAACCAGGCCCTGGGAGCGCTCGGACGGATCCAGGAGATCCTCGACCTGCCGAGCGAGACCGACGGCGACGAGCGCCTCGCGGCCGAGGTCGCGACCCGTGAGGCGGGCGCCGGGGGTCTGGAGGCGGACGACGGCATCGCCGTCCGGTTCGACGACGTGCACTTCCGCTACCCCGACTCGCCGGTCCCCGCCGGGCCGGCGACGGGGGGCCCGCAGGTCTCCGGCGACCCGGTCCACGTCTCGGGCGAAGGCCCCGCCGACGACGACCTCACGGTGTTGCGAGGCGTGAGCTTCTCGGTGCCCGTCGGCAAGCGCACGGCACTCGTCGGCCCCTCGGGAGCAGGGAAGAGCACGATCCTGTCGCTCATCGAGCGTTTCTACGACCCGACCTCGGGTGCCGTGCGCGTGGGGGGCGCCGACGTGCGCACCCTCGACCGGCGCGACCTGCGGTCCCGCATCGGCTACGTCGAACAGGACGCCCCGGTCCTCGCCGGCACCATCCGCGACAACCTCACCCTGGGTTCGCCCGAGGCGACGGACGACGACTGCCGTCGGGTCCTCGAGGCCGTGAACCTCACCGCCGTCCTCGAACGCGGCGACCAGGGCCTCGACGCCCAGGTCGGCGAGGACGGGGTGATGCTCTCCGGAGGCGAGCGCCAGCGCCTGGCCATCGCCCGCACGCTGCTCAACGCGCCGCCGATCCTCCTGCTCGACGAGTCGACCTCGAGCCTCGACGGCCTCAACGAGCAGCGCCTCCGCGAAGCGATCGACGCGGTGGCCGAGAACCGTACGCTCATCGTCATCGCCCACCGGCTGTCGACAGTGGTCGACTCCGACCAGATCGTCGTCGTCGAGGCCGGGCGGGTGGTCGGTGTGGGCACCCACTCCGAACTGGTGGGGACGACGCCGCTGTACAAGGACCTGGCGAAGCACCAACTCCTCGTCTGAGGCCGGGCTCCGCGCGCGACGGGGCGCAGCCACGACACCGTGCGACGATGGCCCGATGAGCGATGTCGCCCCCGCGGTCCTGACCCACGTCGAGCGCGGGGTCGGTGTCGTCACCCTCAACCGCCCGGAGAAGATCAACGCGGTGACGCTCGAGATGCTCGGGCTCGTCGAGCAGGCGCTCGACGCCTGGGAGGACGATTCGCGGGTCTCGGCGGTGCTGTTGCGGGGCGCCGGGCCACGGGGGTTCTGTGCCGGGGGCGACATCGCGTGGATCCACGCCGCCGCCACGACGGACCCTCGGCGCAGCGTGGACATGTGGCGGCGCGAGTACCGTGGCACGCTGCGTCTGTCGCGCTGGTCGAAGCCGATCGTGTCGCTGCTCGACGGCATCGCGATGGGTGCCGGCATCGGGCTCGGCGGTCACGTCACGCTCCGCATCGTCACCGAACGCAGCTCGGTGGGCATGCCGGAGACCCGCATCGGGCTGACACCCGACGCGGGCGGGAGTTTCTTGCTGTCGCGAGCCCCGGGCGAGCTCGGCACCCACCTCGCCCTGACGGGCCGCGCGATGACGGCTGCCGATGCCCTGCACACGGGCTTCGCCGACCTGTTCGTCCCGTCCTCCGAGCTGACTCGAGTCCTGCCGGCACTGGCCGAGGGCGGCCCCGACGCCGTGCGGGCGCTGGGCACGACGGCGGGGCCGTCCGAGCTCGCGGATGCCGCCGGGTGGATCGATCGCGCCTATCGCGGCGACGACGCCGGGACGATCGTGTCCCGCCTGCACGAGCTCGCCGAGGAGGGTCTCGCCGACGCCGAAGCCGTGGTCGACGACCTCGTGGCGGCGTCGCCCACGTCGGTGGTCCTGACCCTCGAAGCCCAGAGGCGGGCGGCCCGTCTACCCGACCTCGAGGCCGTGCTGGGGCAGGAACTCGGCATCGTCACCTCGCTCGCCGCATCACCGGATCTCGTCGAGGGCATCCGGGCACGCGTGATCGACAAGGACCGCCGGCCCCGGTGGTCGCCGTCGACCCTCGCCGAGGTCGACGTCGAGGCGACGCTCGCGACGGTCGACTGGTCCACGCGGCTCTGACCGGGGACGAGTCGACCGCCGCCCCGCTCGCCGCGGCCGGCTGCTCACGGTTCGCCGCTTTCCGCTCGCCGCTGGCCGTTCGCCTCTCGCTGTCGGCTCAGAGGCGGACCACGCGTCCCTCCCCCGCGGAACGGCGGGCGGCCTCGATGACCTCGAGTGCCCGGACCGCGTCCCAGGGGTCGACCGGGAGGTCGCCGTCGCCTCGGAGCGCCCGGGCCAGTCGGGAGTAGAACTCGGGATAGCGCCCCGGATCGGTCGACTCGTCGCGACGCGTGCCGCCCGTGACGACGACACCACGACGATCGCCCGCGTCGACCCCGTAGGTGGGATCGACCGGCGGCAGTCCGGACGACAGCTGGGCCTCTTGCGGGTCGAGGCCGTGCACCTCGTACGCGCCGGCCGACCCCAGCACCCGGAACCTCGGCCCGGGGAGGGCTGCGACGTGGCTCATCGTGAGCCGCGACCGTCGACCCCCGTCGTGCTCGAGCGACAGATGCACGTCGTCGTCGGCCGAGCCGGTGGGGCGGCGGGTCGCGATCTCGGCATGGACGGACCGGACCGGCCCCAGGAGGCGCATGACCTGGTCGACGAGGTGCGGGCCCAGGTCGAACAGGATGCCGCCACCATCGGCGGGTGTGGCCCGACGTTTCCAGCCGACGCGGTTCTCGAGCTTCCACGGCTCGAAACGCGACTCGACCGTGTGCACGTCGCCCAGCTCACCCGACCCCGCGAGACGCGTCGCCGTCAGGAAGTCGCCGTCCCACCGCCGGTTCTGGTAGACCGTCAGCGGCCGCCCCAGCGACTCGGCGAGCCCGACGAGCCCGCGGGCGTCGTCGGCCGAGGTCGCCAGCGGCTTGTCGACCACCACGGCGGCCCCGGCTCGCAGGGCACGCACCGCGGTCTCGACGTGGGTGTCGTTCGGGGTGGCAACGACGACCAGGTCGAGTTCACGACGCCAGAGCTCGTCGACGTCGGCGACGACCTCGGCACCGGGATGCGCCGCGACGGCCTGCCCCGCACGGTCGGGGTCGCGCGTGACGACGGCATCGACCTGCCAGGCCGGGTCCGCCGCCAGGAGCGCGCCGTGGAAAACCCGTCCTGCGAGCCCGTAGCCCACGATGCCGACGCGCAGCGGCTCGACGGCGCTCATGCGGCGGCGAACGGGTCGGGGGTGAGCACGTAGACCGTCTCGAGGTACTCGTGGATGCCCTCGGCACCGCCCTCGCGGCCGAGGCCCGACGATTTGACGCCGCCGAACGGGGCCGAGGCGTTCGACACCACGCCGACGTTCAGCCCGAGCATGCCGGTCTGCAGCCGTTCGGCCAGCCGCTGCCCTCTGGCGAGGTCCCGCGTGAAGGCGTAGGCGACGAGCCCGAACTCGGTGTCGTTCGCGAGGCGGACCCCCTCGGCCTCGTTCCGGAACGTCGAGACGGCCAGGACGGGGCCGAAGATCTCGGTCGTCAGGATCTCGCTGCCGGGGGCGACGCCCGACACGACGGTCGGCTCGAAGAACGTGCCCGGACCGTCGACGGGGTGGCCGCCGGTCTCGACCACCGCGCCGTGGGCGACGGCATCGCGGACCAGGCGGTCGGCCTTGTCGACGGCCCGGTCGTCGATCAACGGGCCCACGGAGACCCCGTCGTCGGTCCCCGCGCCCACCCGGAGCCCGCGCACGCGCTCGACCACCCGGGCGGTGAACTCGTCGGCGACCGACTCGTGCACGATGAACCGGTTGGCGGCCGTGCAGGCCTGCCCCACGTTGCGGAACTTCGCCTGCATCGCGCCCTCGACCGCGGCGTCGAGGTCGGCGTCGTCGAAGACCACGAAGGGGGCGTTGCCCCCGAGCTCCATCGAGGTGCGCAACACCTGCTGGGAGGCCTGCGTCAGCAGCGTCGACCCCACCGGCGTCGACCCCGTGAAGCTGAGCTTCCGGAGGCGCGGGTCACGGATCAAGGGCTCGCACACGTCGTTCGCCGACAGGGTCGTCACGACGTTCACCACCCCGTCGGGAACACCCGCCTCGGCGAGCAGGGCGGCGAAGGCGAGCGTCGTGAGCGGCGTCAGCTCAGCCGGCTTGACGACCACCGTGCAGCCGGCGGCGAGGGCGGGCGCGATCTTGCGGGTCGCCATGGCGAGGGGGAAGTTCCACGGGGTGATGAGCAGGCACGGGCCCACCGGGCGGTGCAACACCGTCGTCCGGCCGGTGCCCTCGGGGTTGGTGCCGTAGCGACCCGAGACACGCACGGCCTCTTCCGAGAACCAGCGGAGGAATTCGCCCCCGTAGGTGACCTCGCCGCGCGACTCGTCCAACGGCTTGCCCATCTCGAGCGTCATCAGGAGGGCGAAGTCGTCACGACGCTGCATCAACAGGTCGAAGGCGCGACGCAGCACCTCGCTGCGGTGACGGGGGGACGTGGCCGCCCAGTCCTCTTGCGCGGCGACCGCGGCGTCGAGGGCCCGCAGGCCGTCGGCGGCAGTGGCGTCGGCCACCGCGACCAGGACCTCGCCCGTGGCCGGGTCGACGACGTCGATGGTCTCGCCGGAGGACGACGGGCCCCACGAGCCCCCCACGAAGAGGCCGGTGGGCACGGCCTCGACCACGCGACGACGCTCGGCGGCCGTCACGACCGGGCGGCTCACGCCGGGACCCCGGTCGAGCCGTCGACGACGTCGGACGACGGGACCGTGCGCACGCCGGCCGCGCGCAGCTCGGCCAGGGCGGCCTCGCTCGGAGCCGGGGCCACACCCGCCACGAGGTCGGTCAGCACCGTGACCCCGAGCCCGGCGGTGATGGCGTCGATGGCCGAGGCCCGGACGCAGTGGTCGGTCGCCAGACCGACGACGTCGACCTCGTCGACGCCCGTCGCGGCGAGGACGTCACCGAACGGCCGCCCGTCGTCGACGAGCCCGTCGAACAACGAATAGGCCGGCCGACCGTCGCCCTTGAGCACGTGGACGTCGACGAACGCGATGTCGAGGTCGGGGTGGTAGTCGGCACCGGTCGACCCCTGCACGCAGTGGACCGGCCACGAGTCGACGAAGTCGGGCTGGAGGCTGAAGTGGCCGCCGTTGTCTCCGTCGGCCGCGTGCCAGTCGCGGCTGGCGACGACGAGGTCGTACCGGTCGCGATGGGCGCGGAGGTGGTCGGTGACCGCCTGCGCGACGTGGGCGCCGCCGGTGACCCCGAGCGCGCCTCCTTCGGTGAAGTCGTTCTGGACGTCGATGACGAAGAGTGCTCTGGTCATGCGACCATTCTCGCGCGCCGCACCGACAGCGGCACGCCTCAGCCGTTGGCCAGGTTGTCGCCGCAGTTGTAGACGGCCGTCGTCAGGGTGTCGAGGGCGGCCCGCGCGTCGTCCTGCACGGAGCCGATCGCGTAGAAGGCGAAGGTGAGCTTCGTGCCGTCCGCCGCGTCCACCGTGCCGGCCAGGGTGTAGGCCGTGTCGATCCAGCCGGTCTTGGCGTGCACGGCACCACGGGCCACGGCGTTCGCGCCCGTGAACCGGGAGGCGAGCGTGCCCGTCTTGCCCGACACCGGCAGCGCGTCGTAGACGACGCCGAGGCCGTGCTCGCGGTTGAGGACCTGGATCATCAGACGCGCGACGAAGGTCGAGGGCACGGCGTCGTTCTCGCTCAGGCCGGACCCGTCGATGATCGTGAGCGACGACGTGTCGAGACCGTAGGTCGACGAGAGCACGGACTTGTAGAGGGCGGTGAGCGACGCGGCCGACCCGTCGGCACCGGACGCCTTCGACGAGACGCGTGCGAGCATCTCGGCGAGGGTGTTGTCGGAGGTCGGCAGCAGCTGAGAGATCAGGCGGCTGACCGGCTGGGACGACACCTGGGCGATCACGGTGCCGCTCGTGGCGGCGCCCTGGGTCATGGTGGCGGAGTCGGCGCCGACGACGCCCGCGGCGACGAGCGCGGAGCGGAAGGCGTCGCCGGCACGGGCGACGGGGTCGGTGCTGCGCGGACTCGTCTGGGCCGCGGGGTTCGCCCGGTCGCCGTCGACCATGAGCGCGGTGACCTCGGAGTGGTACCCGATGGTCTGCTCGGTGCGTTTCCAGGACGGGTCCCACTTGTCGGAGGGGTTCCAGAAGGTGGCGTCGAGCGTGATCTGCGTGAGGGGCTGCTCGCCGAGCGACGCCTTCACCTGGGTCGCGAGGTCGGCCACCGTGGGGGCCCCGGCGTACACGCTCGAGCCGGTGGCGCTGAGCGTGGCGTCACCGCCGCCGACCAGGGACACGGCACCCGTCCCGGCGTCGCCGGTCACCCGGGTCGTGAGACGCGCGTCGGGCCCGAGGACCGACAGGGCGACCGCGCTCGTCAGGGTCTTCAACACGCTGCCCGTGCGAGCCGGGGTCGAACCGTTGCGGTCGAAGAGGACCTCGCCCGTGGCGGCGTTGACCACGCTGCCCTCGAACTGGGCGAGACGGGCGTCGGACGCGGCCCCGGTGACCGAGCAGGTCCGGAGGCGCGTGGCACCCGGGATCTCGGCGGGAACCGAACGGGCAGGGTCGACCGAGGGGGTCGGGGTCGGGGTGACCGTGACCGCCGGCTCGGGGCTCGACGCGGCGGCCCGTGCCGTCCCGGCGTCGGGCGCCGTCGCGGCCCCGGCGGCCACGGCGCCGCCGCCGAGCAGCGCGAAGGCGAGGACGCCCGCCGTCACGACGACCCCCCGCGGACGCGAGGAGACCCAACGCCGCACCGAGGCGCCCGCCCCCGTGGCCCGCGCCGCGTCGCCGGAGCCGACGCCGTCGCCCCCCGTGGTCGACTCGGGACGGTCGTGACGTGGCTCACCCTGATCGCTCATCGAGGACATCATACGGAGCCTCGTGCCCACGTCATCCCTCGGAGGGGTACCGCACGCCGATCTGTCGGCGGACCTCGTCCATGGTGCGCATGACGCCGACGACGTCGTCGGCGGTCAGCAGCGGACTCTCTCGCTCGCCCGCCGCCACGACCCGTTCGAGTTCGAGCGCCTGGTGGTGCATGCCCCTCAGCCCGTTCTCGTCGGCCTCGTAGCGTTCGACCACGGCGTCGTCCTGATCACGCACCGTGAAGCCCCCGGGCGCGTAGAACGTGTCGTCGACGTCGATGCGACCGGCGGTGCCCAGCAGCGTCGCCGTGTTGCGCCCCGAGGTGTCGAGGGCGGCGTACAGCTGGGCCGTCGCACCCGACTCGTGACCGAGCTGGATCGCGACGCGGGCGTCCACGCCCTGGTCGCTCAGCGTGGCGGCTGCCGAGACCGTCGAGGGCGCCCCGAGCAGGTCGTCCGCGAACGACACCGGGTACACCCCGAGGTCGAGCAGGGCCCCGCCGCCGAGGGCCGGGTCGTTGATGCGGTGGTGGGGATCGGTGGGCAGTGACTGGACGTGCACGGCCGTCAGGAGGCGCACCTCGCCGATGACCCCGGAGCGCACGACCTCGCGTAGTCGCTCGCTCTGCGGCGTGTACCGCGTCCACATCGCCTCGAGGACGACCACGCCGGCCTCGCGAGCGGCCGCGAAGACCCTCTCGGCCTCCGTGGCGTTCACGGTGAAGGCCTTCTCGACGAGGACGTGCTTGCCGGCGGCGATGGCCAGCAGGGCGTTCTCGGCGTGGAACGGGTGCGGGGTGGCGACGTAGACCACGTCGACCTCGGGGTCCGCGACCAGGTCGTCGTAGCTGCCGTGAGCCCCCGGGACCCCGGCACGGTCGGCGAACTCGCGCGCCTTGGCCAGGTCTCGCGACCCGACGGCGGAGACGGTCGACCCCGCCCCCTGCAGGTCGGACGTGAAGGTGGCGGCGATGCCGCCGGCGCCGAGGATTCCCCATCGAAGTGTCATGCGGACTGTCTACCAGTCACCGCCGACGGGGAGGCCCGCGAGGGACGAGGCTCCGTCCCCCGGTTCGTTCAGCAGGCGTACCAGCGACTGGCCGAGCGGACGAAGTCCGGGCTGTCGTCCGGCGCTCCCCCGTGCACGGCGGCGAACCCGACACAGGCGTGGGCGAGGTCTCCGCGGAAGTCCGGTCGGTAGACGGCGTCGCGGTGCGGGGCCGAGGCCCACCACTTGGCGGCGGCGACGTCGCCCGTGGTCGACGTGCCGCCCGCGAGGTTGCCGTCGCAGCCGACCGGGGGCACCCCGTCGCTGCGGACCACCTCGCCCTTGTGCCCCCAAGCGCTCAACGGATCGGGGCTCGGGTCGCCGGCGACCCAGAAGAGGTACTGCTCGAGGCACGCGTCGTACCGCACGTTCGCGGCCGGCAGCAGCCCGAGGCACGCCGCCTGTCGCCGCTCGTCGTACGCCGTCCGGAACGCGTCGAGGTCGGCGGCGGTCGTGCCCGTGGCGCCGCTCGCCGCGTCGGGGGCACCCGTCCCGCCGCTCCCGGCATCGGCGCCGGGCTGCGCGGGCGAGGGGACGGAGGCGCCGGTGGCGTCGTCGACGCACCCCGCGCCTCCCGCGTCCTCGGCCGTGGGGCCCGCCTCGGATGCGGGGTCGCCGCTCGCGAGGACCACCGTCGTCGGTCCGTCGGCCACGCCGGCCGTCGCGAGGGCCGAGGAGTCGCCTCCGGCCCAGACGACGAGGAGGATGCCCGCCAGGACGGCGGCGAGCAGCGCGGTGCAGATCACTCGGAGGGGCATGCGGGCCACCTCCTTCCGGGATCAGGTGGTCGTCGCAGATCGACCGTAGGGCGACGGCACGACGCCCGGGGGCCGTTCGGGGTACAACTCGACGACGCCATCACCACTATTGGGGGCGGAGGGACCGGGACCGGGGCCTCGAGACGGCACGCCCTCGGACGAGAACAGCCCCGGGTCGTGGTGACCCGGGGCTGTGGTGGAGCCGCTTATCAGAATCGAACTGATGACCTTCTCATTACGAGTGAGACGCTCTACCGACTGAGCTAAAGCGGCGGGGCCGACCTCGGCCGGTTGCCCGTGCCTCGCGGCACGATTAGATACTGTACAGGATCAGCGGACCTCACGCGTCACGAGGCGACCGAGCTCGACGAAGCTGGCCTCCATGCGGGCGCGCAGGCTGTACCGCATGTCGCTGAGGTGGTCCACGTCGTCGTCGTCGATCCACTCGGCCCAGGCATGGCGGAGAGTGGCGATGCTGACCAGCGACACCAGGTGCGCGCGGCTGAGCAACGAGGCGTCGACGGCGTCGTCCGCCACCCCCTCGTCGGCCGCCATGCGTTGCGCGACGACGGTCGTCAGTCGCTCCTCGAAGACGCGCGTCGACGCGATGCGACGGGCCAGCAGGTCGGGGTGCGCCCGCAGCACCCGTCGGCGCAGGACGACCAGCTCGCGATCCACCGTGGCCGACTCGACGGCGTGCGTCAGCAGCTGGATCAGGCTCGACAACACGGGCTCGTCGCGTTGGGCCACGAACCGCTCGAGGTCTCGACCGTCCGGCAGCGCGGGCGGATCACCGACGACGGCTTCTTCCTTGGAGGGGAAGTAGTTGAAGAAGGTCCGCGGCGAGACATCGGCCCGGCGGCTGACCATGTCGACCGTCACCGCGTCGAGCCCGTGTTCGACGATGAGGTCGAGGACGGCGACCTGGATCGCTCGTCGGGTGGCCAGACGTTTGCGCTCGCGCAGACCGGGGGCGGCGTTCGGGTCGCTCATCAGGCCATCATCGCTCATGCCGCCGGGGAAAGGGGTGGACGCCCCCTCGCCGATCCGGCGCTCGCGCCGGTGCCGCCGGGCCGGTGCCGCCGGGCCGGTGTCCCCCGGCGCCGGTGTCGCCGGCGCGGGTCAGCGGGTGGCGTGACGGCTGACGACCACCAGCATGGCTTCGAGCGCCATGGCCGGCGACACGTTGGCCTCGATGCGGCGGCGGGCCAGGGCGATCGCGTCGAGGACGGCCAGGGTCGCGGCCGGCGTGGAAGCGGTCGCGGCGGCGTCGAGCTGTGCCCGGATGGCCTCGTTGATGGGCTGCTCGTCGACGCCCAGCTGCAGCAGCAGGACGTCTCGGTACAGCGAGAGGAGGTCGACCATGATGCGATCGATCCCGTCGCGGAGGCTCCGGGTCGCTCGGCGTTTCTGGTCGTCCTCGAGGGCGCGCAGTTGGCTTCGCAACGCCGGAGGCACGGTGCCACCCGGCTCGACGCCCAGGGAGCGCAGGGCGCTCGCCCGTTCTTCGGCGTCACGCTCTTCCGTGATCGCCTTGGCGTCGTCGCCGGCCACCGCGAGCAGGGTCGCCGCCGCGATGACGGCGTCCGAGACGCTGCGGATGCCCAGGGCGGTCTCGAGGGTCTGACGACGTCGCGACCTCGCCGAGGAGTCGAGCGCCAGGCGCCGCGCCATGCCGATGTGGCTCTGGGCCTCCCGGGCCGCCACGAGGGCGATCTCGGGCTCCACCCCGTCGCGGTCCTCGAGGAGCGCGGCGACGTCGGCCACGGCGGGCATGCGGAGGCGCACGCTGCGGACGCGGGAGCGGATCGTCGGGATGAGGTCGGCCTCACTCGGGGCGCACAGCAGCCAGACCGTCCGGGGTGGCGGCTCCTCGAGCGCCTTGAGCAGGAGGTTCGAGGTGCGCTCGGTCATGCGGTCGGCGTCCTCGATGACGACCACCCGGTAGCGACCCACCGACGGCGAGAACTGGCTCGCCGCGACCAGGGACCGGACCTCGTCGATCGTGATGATGATGCGTTCCGTGCTGAGGACCGCGAGGTCGGGATGCGACCTCGCGGCGACCTGCCGGAGGGTCGCCTCCTCGTCGGCCGGCTCTCGTGAGAGCAACGCGGCCGCGAAGGCGTAGGCGAGGTTGGAGCGACCCGAGCCGGGCGGGCCGGTGATGAGCCACGAATGGGTCATCGAGGCGTTGCCGGGCTGGGTGGAAGCCGCCGCGGTCAACGCCTCGATGGCGTCGGGCTGACCCGTGAGGTGTTCCCAGAGGGGCATGGTCAGCGTGCGCCCTCGACTCGAGGGCCTACCCCGCCGGTCACTCGGCCGCCGGGGCCTTCGGGGCCGACGTCTTCGCGGCCGGCGCCTTCTTCGCCGCGGTGGTCGTCTTGGCGGTGGCCGTCTTCGCGGTGGTGGCCTTCTTGGCCGGTGCCTTTGCCGTGGTGGCCTTCTTGGCGGGTGCCTTCTTGGCCGGAGCCTTCTTGACGGCCGCCTTGGGTTTGGCCGGACCCTTGGCCCGCTTGTCGGCGAGCAGCTGGACGGCGCGGTCGAAGTCGACCTCTTCCACCGTCTCGCCCCGCGGGATGGTCGCGTTCGTCTCGCCGTCGGTGACGTACGGGCCGAACCGGCCGTCCTTCACCTTGATGGGCTTGCCGCTCACGGGATCGGCCTCGAACTCCTTCAGGGCGCTGCTGGCCTTGCGGGCACCGTACTTCGGCTGGGCGTAGAGCTCGAGCGCCCCGGGCAGGTCGATCTCGAAGATCTGGTCCTCGCTCGTCAACGACCGGGTGTCGGTGCCCTTCTTGAGGTAGGGGCCGTAGCGCCCGTTCTGCGCCTGGATCTCGTCGCCGCTCTCGGGGTCGGTGCCGACGGTCCGGGGCAGGTCGAGCAGCCGCAGCGCCGTGTCGAGGTCGACCGTGTCGACGCCCATGCTCTTGAAGAGCGACGCCGTGCGTTCTTTCGGAGCGGCGGCCTTCTTGGCGGGGGCCTTCTTCGCCGGAGCCTTCTTGGCCCCGGTCGTGGTCGCCGCGGCGGCGGACGACGGCTCGGTCACCTCTCCCGTCGCCGGGTCGGCCGTGATCTCGTCGGTCGCCGACTCGGGGGTCCGTTCGGTCACGTACGGGCCGAAGCGGCCGTCCTTCGCGATGACCTCCTTGCCCGTCTCGGGGTTCAGACCCAGTACGCGGTCGCCGACGACGGGGGCGTCGATGAGCTCGCGTGCCTTCTCGGCCGTCAACTCGTCGGGGGCGAGGTCCTCGGGCACGTTGACCCGACGGGGCGTCTCGGGGTCGTCGCCCGGCGCCTCGAGGTAGGGGCCGTAGCGACCGATGCGCAGGGTCACGCCGTCGGCGAGCACGATGGAGTTGATGTCGCGCGCGTCGATCTCGCCCAGGTTGTCGATGACCTTGCGGAGACCACGGTGCGACTCGTTGCCGAAGTAGAAGCCGTTCAACCAGTCCACGCGGTCGGCGTCGCCGCCGGCGATGAGGTCGAGGTCGTCCTCCATGCTGGCCGTGAAGTCGTACTCGACCAGGTCGGCGAAGTAGTCCTCGAGCAGACGGACCACCGAGAAGGCGATCCAGTTCGGGACGAGGGCCGTTCCGCGAGGGGTGACGTAGCCACGGTCGACGATGGTCGACATGATGGCGGCGTAGGTCGAGGGGCGTCCGATGCCGAGCTCTTCCAGGGTCTTGACGAGGCTCGCCTCGGTGTAGCGCGGCGGTGCCGACGTGTCGTGGCCCTTCGCCTCGACCTCGTCGAGGCCGAGGGCCTGACCGGCGGTCAGCGGGGGCAGCTTGGCCTCGGCCGGCTCGGCGGCGCCGTGGCGGTCCTCGTCACGACCCTCTTCGTAGGCGTTGAGGAACCCGCGGAACGTGATCACCGTGCCGGACGCGGCGAACTCGGCGAGCGTCCCGGCGGCGGCGCGGGGCGCGATGCCCTCGACCGGTCCCGAGGTCGTCGCCGCGACGACGACCGAGGCGGTCGAGCCCTTGGCGTCCGCCATCTGCGAGGCGACCGTGCGCTTCCAGATGAGGTCGTAGAGCTTCCAGTCGTTGCCCCGCAGGACGTTCTGCATCTCGGACGGCGTCTTGAAGGTGTCACCCGACGGACGGATCGCCTCGTGCGCCTCCTGGGCGTTCTTGCTCTTGCCCGTGTACAGCCGAGGCTTGTCGGGGACGGTGTCGGACCCGTAGAGCTTGGCCGCCTGGCTGCGCGCCGCACCGATCGCCTGCTGCGACAGCGCCGGCGAGTCGGTTCGCATGTAGGTGATGTGGCCGTTCTCGTAGAGCGACTGCGCGACGCTCATGGTCTGTCGGGCCGAGAAGCGCAGCTTGCGCGCTGCCTCCTGTTGGAGGGTCGACGTCGTGAAGGGAGCTGCCGGACGACGGGTGTAGGGCTTCGAGTCCACCGAGCCGACGAGGATCTCGACGTCCGAGGAACCCAGCGCCTCGGCGAGCGCCCGCGATGCCGCCTCGTCGAGCGCGACGGCCTCGTTCTTCAGGCGGCCCCGGTCGTCGAAGTCGCGCCCCGCGGCCACGCGTCCTCCGTTGACGCGGACGAGGCGTGACCCGAAGGCGACCTTCGCCTCCCCCTCGGCCGCGACGGGCTCGAAGGTCGCGGTGAGGTCCCAATAGGAGGCGGAGACGAAGGCGAGGCGCTCACGCTCGCGGTCGACGACGAGACGGGTCGCCGCCGACTGCACGCGTCCGGCTGAGAGGCCGGGGCCGACCTTGCGCCACAGCACGGGCGAGACCTCGTAGCCGTAGAGGCGGTCGAGGATGCGACGGGTCTCTTGCGCATCGACCAGGGCGGTGTCGAGGTCGCGGGTGTTCTCCTGTGCCTTCTGGATGGCGTCCTTGGTGATCTCGTGGAACACCATGCGCTTGACCGGCACCTTGGGCTTGAGCTCTTGCAGGAGGTGCCACGCGATGGCCTCGCCCTCGCGGTCCTCGTCTGTCGCGAGGTAGAGCTCGTCGGCGTTCTTCAGCGCGCGCTTGAGGTCGGAGACCGTCTTCTTCTTGGCGTCGGAGACGACGTAGTAGGGCTCGAAGCCGTTCTCGACGTCGACGGAGAACTTGCCCATCGACCCCTTCTTCAGCTCGGCCGGGAGGTTCTTGGGCTCGACGAGGTCGCGGATGTGACCGACGGAGGCCAGCACCTCGTATCCGTCGCCGAGGTACTGCCCGATCGTCTTGGCCTTGGCGGGCGACTCGACGATGACCAGTTTCTTCGTGCCTGGCACGGGACTCCTTGGGTGGTGGTGCGGCGACCCGGTCCGACGGACCGGGCGAGGGGCTGCAGGGCGAGGACGGGGTGCTCGATCGCTCCCACCGACCCCGAGGAACGTCGGGAGCCGTGCAGCCGACAGCCACACCATACACACCCGACGCCCGGGCCCCCTTCACGGGCCGCCGCCCCGGGACGGGGCCGTCGCGGGCGGCGGACCGGCGGTCGCCCGGGCCCCGACGCCGAGGGGACCGAAGGTCGTCGAGACCTCCACCGTGACCTCCGCATCCGCGACGACGCAGGCCGAGAGAGAGACGCCGTTCGCCTCGGCGGTCGCGGCGGCGCGGTCGCAGGCAGCACCGACGACGGCCCCCGACAGGGCGTCGGCTGCGGCGAGCGCCGACGCGTCGGCCGCCCCGGCCGTGCGCGACCGGACCGCGAGGGCCGAGTGCGATCCGACGAGCGCGACGGCGAGGACGGTGATCGTCACGAGCCCGCCGGCCGCCAGCACGCTCGAGCTGCCGCGGTCGCTCCCGAGGAGCTGGCGGACGGTCATCCCCCGGCCCGCGGTGCGCAGCTGCGGGAGGCCAACGCGACCTCGCCGACGAGACCGAGCCGTACCTGCCGGCGGAGGTCGACGCAGACGAGGTCGGCGGTGACGGACTCGGACACCGCCGCGCCCGGCGCCAGCCGGGCGAGGGTCGGGCCGACCGAACCACGGTCGCCCCGGGCGGTCTGGCGGGCGACCACGGCGGCGGCGTCCGCGAGGCGGACCGACTGCGAGGTCACGCCCAGGCTCGCCGCGACGAACGAGACGACCATGATCAGGGCGGGCATCGTCATCGCGAACTCGACCGTCGCGCTTCCCCTCTCGTCGTCCACTCGACGGAGGAGACGGACGAGGCACGCACGGACCCCGGTCGCCACGGCGATCACCCGACCGACAGGGCGGACCGGACCAGGTCGGAGAGGATGCTCCGGACCTCGTCCGACCTCATGATCGTGACGAGCAGGCCGGCGAAGCCCACCGCGGCCATGATCACGATCGCGTACTCGGCCGTGGCGGCACCGTCGTCGGCCCGGGCGACGCGACGCGCGACCGAGGCGAGGCGGCCGAACGGGGCGAGGAGGCCGGCCGGGGAGGCACGGCGAGCAGGGGACGGAGGGCCTGACGTGGGGACGGCGGGCGACGGGGTCTCGGCAACGGTCATGATGTTCCTCTCGTGGGTGTCGGCACCTCATCGGTGACGTTCCGAGCCTGGCGGCATTCCACGGACGGCCTGCAGACGTCGCTCCGCGCTGGGGACGACCGATCACCAGGAACCCGCTGTGGACGACACGAGCGAGACGACCAGCGGCACGACCCCGATGACCAGGAACGCCGGAAGGATGCATACGCCGAGCGGCAGCATCAGGGTGACGCCGAGGCGGCCCGCGGCGGCCTGGGCGGCCGTCCGGGCCTCCAGCCGCAGCTCGCGGGCCTCGGAGCGCAGGAGCAGCCCCGCCGGTGCCCCCGCACGACGGGACAGGTCGAGGACCGCCTCGCACCGACGCCGCTCGACCCGGTCGGCGGACTCGCCGACCGGGCCCGCGCCTCCTGGTGGTTCGGTGACCGAGGCCTCGATCCCGCACGAGACGATCGCCTCGTCGACGGTGGCGAGGCCCGCCGACCACGAGGCTCCCCCGGACAACGCCACGGCGAGGAGTTCGGGGCGCAGGCCCGGCACCCTCGACGACGGGAGGGCGCCCCGCACGAGTCGGGCGTTCCACCGACGGGCGACCATCACGAGTCCTCCGGCGACACCGACGCACGCCCAACCGATCGGGGTGCCGACGAGCACCGCACCGGTGTCGAAGCCCAGCCCCAGGGAGAAGAGGAGGCCCACCGGCGGGAGGGCGAGGACAACGTTCGCGGTCGCCCGTGGCCCGCTGAGGGCGACCTGGACGTCACGGCGTGCCTCGTCGGCCGACCGGAGGGCCGACACGAGGGAGTGGAGGCAATCGGCCATCGGGGCCCCGCTCGTCTCGGCCACGCGCCAGGCGCAGGCGACCTGCCTCCAGGTGCGGTCGTGCCCGTCGGGGTCCTGGGCACCCTCGAAGGGTCGGGTGTCGAGCCGGGACACGAGGCTCGTCGACACCGCGACGCCGTCGCCGCCGTCGAGCGCGACCGCCTCGGCGAGCCGTCGGATCGCGCCCGGGGGTTCGGCCGCGCCGACGTGGCCCCAGGCCCTCGCGGGCGCGACCCCTGCACCGATGAGGACGGCGAGGCGTTCGACCAGGACGGCGGCCGGCGTGAGTCGTGACCGCCGCGTCCTCCGGCGCCCGGGGCCCGGACTCCCGGAACGACGGCCCGGACCACCGGTCACCCCCGTGACCCCGTCCGCGCGACCAGGCGCCCCTCGGGCGTCACCGCGAGATGGCCGATCTCGGCGAGCCTCCGACGACCGTCGCGTCGCTCGAGGTGGAACACGGCGTCGATCGCGCTGACGGCCTGCCGGGCGAGCGCGTCCACCCCGAGCCCGGCGAGTGCCCCGAGAGCCTCGAGTCGGGCGGGGACGTCGTCCAGACCGTTGGCGTGGACCGTGCCCGCGCCTCCGTCGTGCCCGGTGTTCAGGGCCGAGAGGAGGTCGCGGATCTCCGGCCCACGGACCTCGCCCACGACGAGACGGTCGGGTCGCATCCGCAGCGCCTCGCGGACGAGACGGGACAGGTCGACTCCACCCGCTCCCTCGAGATTGGGCTGCCGCGTCTCGAGCGCCACGACGTGTGGATGGCGTGGCCGCAACTCGGCGACGTCCTCGATGGTCACGATGCGGTCGGAGACGGGAGCCTCGGACAACAGTGCGGCGAGGAACGTGGTCTTCCCGGCCCCGCCCGACCCGCTGACCAGGACGTTGGCACGGCGCTCCACGCAGCCGATCACCGCCTCGAGGGCCCCCGCGGGGAAGAACCCCCGACGATCGAGGTCGAGGAGCGACATCGACTCGACCCGGGGCACCCGGATCGAGAGCGCCGTCCCCGCGACCGCCAGCGGAGGCAGGACGACGTGGACCCGGAGACCGTCGCCCAGGCGCACGTCGACGCACGGGCTCGACTCGTCGACGTGGCGTCCCCCGAGCGAGACCAGGCGTACCGCGACCTGCCGAGCCGATGCCTCGGAGAGATGGATGCTCGTCTCGGGCTCGGCCCCGTCGCCGCGATCGACCCAGACGCCCACGCCGCCGGTCACGAAGACGTCGGTGACGGCCGGATCGTCGAGGAGGCGCCCCAGGGGCCCGAAGGCGGAACGCTCGGGTCGAGCGAGGCGCCCTTGTACCCCGAATCGAGCGTCTGTACCCCGGTCCAGGCCGAGTGCCGGCACGGGAGGCAGGGCGAAGCGGGAGGGAGGGTGACGGAGGGTGAGGGACGGGTGATCGGCGGTGTCGACCTGAGGCGCATGGGACATGGTCCCGACGGTAGGCAGCGTCTCGTCAGCACAGACAGATCGGTAGAGCACCGTGGGGACGGATCGTCGATGAACGCCCTTGGGGACGAGCCGTCCATCCACCCGGGCGACCGCCGGGTTAAAAGAGAGGGGCGGCACCGGTTGGGGGGAACCGGTGCCGCCACGTGCGCCGGGCGATTGGGGGGAATCAGCACGACGCACGTCGGAATTGAATCCGACTCGCCAAGTGTACCCCAGGTCGGCTCCGGAACACCACGTCGTCCGGCCTCCCCCCCGCGCGCGGCCCGCCCTTGCCCGGTGGGACCTCCGGAGTAAGGTCGTCGGCGCGGCTCCGAGCCGCGGTTCACGCAACGACGCGAGAGGACTTCCGATGCTCGACGGCACCGACGACCAGCCCACCGAAGGACGCACCTTCGCCCCGCCTGCCGACTTCGTCCGGACGGCCGTCGCCGGCTCGGACCTCGCCGCACGAGCCGCCGCCGACCGGCTCGCCTTCTGGGGTGACCAGGCCCGCGAGCGGCTCACGTGGGACCGGGTCCCGACCGAGACGCTCGACTGGTCGGACGCGCCCTTCGCCCGGTGGTTCGCCGACGGAACCCTGAACGTCGCCTACAACTGTCTCGATCGTCACGTCGAGGCAGGGCACGGGGATCGCGTCGCGCTGCACTGGGAGGGCGAGCCCGGTGACGCCCGCTCGGTGACCTACGCCGAGCTCACCGACGAGGTCAAGCGCGCGGCGAACCTGCTGCTGTCACTCGGCGTGCAGGCGGGCGACCGCGTCGTCGTCTACCTCCCGCAGATCCCGGAGGCCGTGGTGACCATGCTCGCCGTGGCCCGGATCGGAGCGGTCCACTCGGTCGTCTTCGGCGGCTTCAGCGCCGAGAGCCTGCGCGCGCGCATCGACGACGCCGGTGCTCGCCTGGTCGTCACGGCGGACGGAGGCTGGCGCAAGGGAGCGGTCTCCCCGCTCAAGGCCGCCGTGGACGAGGCCCTGGCGGTGGACGGCGACTCGACGGTCGAGCACGTCCTCGTCGTCCGGCGAGGCGGCAACGACGTCGACTGGACCGACGGACGCGACGTCTGGTGGCACGACGCGATCGACACCGTGGACGCCGAACACGTCGCCGAACCGTTCGAGGCCGAGCACCCGCTCTTCATCCTGTACACGAGCGGCACGACCGGGAAGCCCAAGGGCATCCTGCACACCTCCGGGGGCTACCTCACGCAGGTCGCCTACAGCCACTCCGTCGTCTTCGACCTGCACCCCGAGACCGACGTCTACTGGTGCACGGCGGACGTCGGGTGGATCACCGGGCACAGCTACGTCGTCTACGGCCCGCTCGCCAACGGTGCGACGCAGGTGCTCTACGAGGGCACCCCGGACTTCCCCGCGCCGGGCCGCTGGTGGGACCTCGTCGAGAAGTACGGGGTGACGATCTTCTACACCGCCCCCACGGCCATCCGGGGCTTCATGAAGTCCGGGAGGGAGATCCCGGCGGCCCGCGACCTGACGTCCCTGCGCCTCCTGGGGTCGGTCGGCGAGCCCATCAACCCGGAGGCCTGGCTGTGGTTCCGCGAGGTGATCGGCGCCGGCCGGACGCCCATCGTCGACACGTGGTGGCAGACCGAGACGGGTGCGCAGATGATCTCGGCGCTGCCGGGTGTCACCACCACCAAGCCCGGATCGGCCCAGACCCCCCTGCCGGGCATCTCGGTCGACGTGGTCGACGACCACGGCACCCCGGTGGCGAACGGCGAGAGCGGCCTCCTGGTCGTGTCCGAGCCGTGGCCGTCGATGCTGCGAGGCATCTGGGGTGACCCCGACCGCTACGTCGAGACGTACTGGAGCCGCTTCGGCGACCGCTACTTCGCCGGCGACGGTGCCCGCCGCGACGAGGACGGCGACATCTGGCTGCTCGGCCGGGTCGACGACGTGATGAACGTCTCGGGTCACCGTCTGTCGACCGCCGAGATCGAGTCGGCCCTCGTGTCGCACCCCATCGTCGCCGAGTCGGCGGTCGTCGGTGCCGCCGACGAGACCACGGGTCAGGCGGTGGTCGCCTTCGTCATCCTGCGGAACAAGGCGAGGACGACGCAGACCCCCGAGGAGGCGGTGGCCACCCTGCGCGCGCACGTCGCCCACCAGATCGGCGCGATCGCGCGACCGCGCACCGTGGTGCTCGTCGACGAGCTGCCGAAGACGCGCTCGGGCAAGATCATGCGCCGCCTGCTGAGGGACGTGGCGGAGGGCCGCGAGGTCGGCGACACGACCACGCTGGCGGACACGTCGGTCATGTCGGTGATCACCGCCGAGATGCGCTGACCCCGGCGCGACGACGGCCCCTCCTCGTCGCGAGGAGGGGCCGTCGTCACGACCGGACGAGGAGGCGCGTCAGCGGACCTCGAGGACGAGTTCGACCTCGACGGGCGAGTCGAGCGGCAGCACGGCGACCCCGACGGCGCTCCGGGCGTGACGCCCTGCCTCGCCGAAGATCTGCCCGAGGAGGTCGGACGCGCCGTTGATCACCCCGGGCTGGCCGGAGAAGTCGGGATCGGAGGCGACGAAACCGGTCAGCTTGACGACGCGGACGACGTCGTCGAGCGAGTCGAGCACCGTCGCCGCGGCGGCCAGGGCGTTCAGCACGCAGGTCGCGGCCAGCGCCTGCGCCTCGGCGGGCTCGACCAGTCCGTGACCGTCACCCACCTTGCCCGTGGTCGGCAGCTGACCGTCGACGAACGGCAGCTGCCCCGCGGTGTAGACGAGCGACCCCGTGCGGAGGGCCGGAACGTACGAGCCCGCGGGTGCCGCGACGGGAGGGAGGACGAGACCGAGCTCGGCCAGTCGCTCGTCGACCGTCGTCATCAGGCGTCCTGCCGAGGGCGCTTCAGCCACGCGACGGGACCACCCTCGGGCCCCTGGGTCACCTGGACGAGTTCCCATCCGTCAGAGCCCCAGTTGTTGAGGATCGCCGTGCTGTTGTGCACCAGCAGGGGCGTCGTCGTGTACTCCCAAAGGACCATTTCGGCTTCCGTTCAGCTTGAAAATCGGCGATGTCGCTTACCCTGATCCTATGTCTGCCCAAAAATCGAAGCCCACGTCAGCCATCGGGGCACTCTTCGGATTCGTCGGCTTCAGCGTCCTGGCCGGCCTCCTGGTGACCATCGGCGTGACGCCGGCCATCGCGGTCGCCGGCATGACGGCCTCGAGTTCGATCGGCGTCTTCGAGTCGATCCCCGAGTACATCGAGATCGGCAAGCTGCAGCAGCGCAACACGCTGTACGCGAGCCAGGGCGGGCAGCAGGTGCCCTTCGCGACCCTCTACAGCGAGAACCGCGTCGAGCTCAAGTGGGACCAGGTCAGCGAGAACTTGAAGACCGCCGTCGTCGCCGGTGAGGACCGTCGCTTCTACGAGCACGGCGGGGTCGACGTCACCTCCCTCGTGCGCGCGGCAGTCGGCTCGGCCGGGGCCGGCGAGCTCGGCGCGAGCGGTGGTGGCTCGACCCTGACGATGCAGCTCGTCCGCAACATCCGCATCGCGCAGTCGCAGCAGCTGCCGACCGCGGACGAGCGCGACGCCGCCTACAAGGAGGCGACCACGACGACCCTCGACCGCAAGCTGGAAGAGATGAAGTTCGCGATCGGGCTCGAGAAGAAGTACAGCAAGGACGACATCCTGCTGGCCTATCTCAACATCGCGTACTTCGGCGACCAGACCTACGGCGTGCAGGCCGCCGCACAGCACTACTACAACAAGAGCGCCGCCGACCTGACCGTCCCCGAGGCCGCGAGCCTCATCGCGATCGTGCAGTACCCGGACTCGCGCAACATGTCGACGCCCGAGAAGTACCCGGCCAACAAGGCCCGGCGCGACGTCATCATCAAGTCGATGCTGGCCGAGAAGGACATCGACCAGGCGACGGCCGATGCTTCCCTCGCCACCCCGGTCGAGAGCTACGTCGTGTTGACGGCGCCCACCCAGGGCTGCGGCGCCGTGACCGTCGCCTCGGCGGCGTACTTCTGCGACTACGTGAAGAAGAGCATCAAGGACCTGGCCGTCCTCGGCTCCACGCCCGAGGAACGCCAGGCCAACTGGAACACCGGCGGGTACAGCGTCTACACGACCCTGAACCTCGACCTGACCGAGAACGCCAAGGCACAGATCGACAAGTTCGCTCCGGCGTCCGAGAGCCGCCTGAAGCTCGGCAGCGTCGTGGACTCCGTCGAGGCCGGGACGGGCCGCGTCATCGTGATGGCGCAGAACACAGCCTTCTCCGAGGTCGTGAGCCCTGACCCGACGCTGACCTCGGTCAACTACAGCACGGACTACGACTACGGCGGATCGGGCGGATTCCAGCCCGGATCGACCTACAAGCCCTTCACGCTGATCGACTGGATCGAACAGGGCCACGGAATCTACGAGTCGGTGAACGCCAAGCCCCGGACGTTCAACATGACGATCAACGGCAGCCGTGGCAACAAGTACTCGCCGAAGAACGACGCGGGCGAACAGCCCGGCCAGATGAGCGTCGCCGACGCCACCGCCAAGTCGATGAACACGGCTTACGCCGCCATGGCGGAGAAGCTCGACATCGCCGACATCCAGGGCGTCGCGAAGAAGCTCGGCGTGCACCGTGCCGACGGTGCTCCGCTGCACGACTACGCGTCCGCCATCCTCGGCTCGGCCGACGAGATCGCACCCTTGACGATGGCGGCGGCCTACGCCGGCATCGCCTCGGGTGGCACCTACTGCGCGCCGATCATCGTCGACAACATCAAGGACGCCAACGGCGCCGACCTCGGTGGCCAGCCCCAGTCCTGCAACCAGGCGGTGGACCCCCAGGTCGCCGCGGCCGCGGCCGTCGCCATGCAGGGACTGTGGCGGAACGGTACGGCGGTCGGCGGTCTCCCCGCCGACGGGTACCCCGAGATCGGTAAGACCGGTACCACCGACGCCAAGGACCAGATTTGGATCGCCGGTGCCACGACGAAGCTCGCCACCGTGGTCTGGCAGGGAAACGCCGACGGTGGCAAGAAGAGCCTCCGCACGGTGACGTCCCCGAACCAGAGCCGTTTCGGCAGCTACGCGAACGCCCGACCGCAGTACTTCAAGGCCGTCCAGAGCGTGAACAACACCGTGTATCCGGGAGGCGCCTTCGGTGAGGCTTCGGGCGCTGTGCTCCGCGGCTCGGGCGTCGCCGTGCCCGACATGGCCGGCACGACCCCGTCGGCGGCCCAGGCGCTGCTGAGGGGCGTCTCCCTGGCCTACGCGGACGGTGGCACCCAGCCGTCGGCCCTGCCCGCCGGGCAGGTCATCGGCTCGGACCCCGCCGTCGGCAGCGTCGTGTCGAAGGGCACGACCGTGAAGGTCTTCACCAGCGACGGCAGCGGCGCGGCCGCGGTCCCGGACGTGACCCGGCAGAAGGTGGGCGACGCGGTCAAGTCGATCGGCGGAGCCGGATTCGACGCGTCCAAGGTGTCCATCGCGGGTTTCACGCCCGGAGACGGGAAGAACGCCTGCCAGGTCGCCTCGACGAATCCTGCCGCCAACACGTCCGTCGCGAAGGACTCGGCCATCGGGCTGACCGTCTACGGCGACAAGGACGGCAACGACCCGGGCAACTGCGCGTGAGCCCACGGAGCACCGGCGGGCCGAGCGCCCTCCAGACGACGGCCGTGACCGCAGCAGCGGGCGCGGCCGTCGGCCTCGGGGCGCTTGCCTGGGGCGTGTTCGTCGAACGCAACCGGTTCACCGTGCGGCACGAGGTGTTGCCCGTCCTCGAGCCCGGCTCCCGGACGCTGACGATCCTGCACCTGTCCGACCTGCACCTGGCACCCTGGCAGGCCGAGAAGCAGGAATGGATCCGCGGCCTCGCCGTGCTCGAACCCGATCTCATCGTCAACACGGGCGACAACATCGGCCACGAGGACGCCCACACCGCGCTCGAGTACGCCCTCGAGCCCTTCCGAGGCGTCCCCGGGGTCTTCGTCAACGGCTCCAACGACTACTACGGACCCTCCCCCAAGAACCCCCTGGCCTACTTCGGCGGCCCGAGCAAGGCCCACCGCACGCCCGTCGACCTCGACGTCGACCGGATGCAGTCGTTCTTCACCGACCAGCTCGGCTGGCTCGACCTGAACAACAGGGCCCGTGCGCTCGAGATGCGAGGCTCGCGCCTCGAACTCTTCGGGGTCAACGACGCCCACCGCGGCTGGGACCGCCTCGATCGCATCCCCGGTGCCCTCGACGACCTCCGCGAGAACGTGGGCTGGCAGGACGACCACGGTGGACCCGAGCCCATCAGCATCGGCGTCACCCATGCGCCGTACCAACGCGTGCTCAACTCCTTCGTCAACAACGGTGCCGACGTCATCTTCGGCGGGCACACCCACGGCGGACAGGTCCAGGTGCCCGGCTACGGTGCCCTCGTCACCAACTGCGACCTGCCGCGCAGCAAGGTCAGCGGTCTGACGACCTGGAGCCACGCCCGCAAGACCGCACACCTCGAGATCTCGGCCGGTCTGGGCACCTCGATCTACGCCCCCGTGCGGTTCTCGTGCCGCCCCGAAGCCGTGATCGTGACCCTGACGGCCTGAGCACGACCGGAGTGACACGAGCAGGCCCGAACATGGGCTATTCTTGTCAGGTTGCTTCACGTGAGAACGCGAAGACATCGGGGTGTGGCGCAGCTTGGTAGCGCGCCTCGTTCGGGACGAGGAGGTCGTGGGTTCGAATCCCGCTACCCCGACCACAACAAATGGCTCCACCTTCGGGTGGAGCCATTTGTTTCTCTCTGCTCGTTGGTTCGCCCTGCGGGCGACACGAATCGGCGCCACCTTCGGGTAGGGCCGGTTTCTTCTCGTGTTCGCCGCTTCGCCGGTTCACCCTCGGGCGACACCGGTCAGGCGAGGCGGCCGCCGGACTCGGCGAGATAGCAGGCACCGCAGAGCGACTCGTATGTCACCTGCTGACCGTCGATCGCCACTTGGTCGCCGTCGAAGACGAACCGGTCACCGACCGTGCGCGCCGTGAAGACCGCCTTGCGACCGCAGCGGCAGATCGTCTTGAGCTCTTCGAGCGAGTGGGCCACCTCGAGCAGTCGCCGGCTACCGGGGAAGGCCACCGTGCGGAAGTCCGTCCGGATGCCGTAAGCCAGCACGGGGACGTCGTCGAGGATCGCGATGCGCAACAGGTCGTCGATCTGGTGCGGCGCCAGGAACTGCGCCTCGTCGACGAGCAGACAGGCCAGGCTCGAACCCGTCTCGGCCCGGACGGCGTCACGGCGGGCCGAGAAGACCTGGCGGACCTCGTCGTCGGGGGCGAAGGTGACGTCCGCGGCCCGGGTCACGCCCAACCGAGAGACGATGGCGTCGTCACCCTTGGTGTCGACGCCCGGCTTGGCGAGCAGGACCCGCTGACCGCGTTCTTCGTAGTTGTAGGCCGCCTGCAGCAGAGCCGTGCTCTTGCCGCTGTTCATCGCGCCGTAGCGGAAGTAGAGCTTGGCCACTACTGCAGGTAACCGTCTTCGGCGGCCCGACGGATGAGCTCGGACTTCTTGCTGGCCGGCCGGTTGGCCTTGGCGTACTTCTCGCGGACGCGCCGGAGGAACGTCTTCGCCGTCTCGTACTGCACGTTCATCTGCGCGGCGACCTCGTTGGTGCTGAAGCCCGAGACGTACAACCGGAACGCCTCGGCCTCACCGGCGCTGAGCTTGGGTCGGGTCTGGTTCGCGGCGCCGGCCGGCAGGGGACGCCAGTCGCGCTGCGGGGAGTTGTCGCGGGCCACGCCCATGACCTGGCGGGCCGCGTCCATCACCTCGCGCATGGGCAGGGTCTTCGACAGGAACGCCGACGCCCCCGCCTCGAGGGCACGCTCGCGGGACTCGCGGGTGTCGAGACTGGACAGCACGACGACCTTGGCCCCGGCGGCCCGGCAGGTGCGCACGCGGGCCTCGATCGAGACGGGCTCTTTCAACTGGAAGTCGAGGAAGACGAGGTCGGTCGGGAAGTTGTCGCTGTGCACCAGCTGCAGCCAGGTGTGCGCCGTCAGGACGAGGTCGAAGTCGTAGGCGTTGACGTTGATCCAGCTGCTGAGGCTGTCGAGGAGCACCTCGTGGTCGTCGAGGATCGCGAGCCGGACGCGACGAGCGGGCGGTGCCTCGGAACCCGGGCCGACGGTGGCCCAGGAAGGTGATGCGACGGGCCTCCCGAAGCCCGGACGGTGGGACGAGCGGCCGCTCGGCTCAGTGCTGGTCATAAGAAAACCTTAGTGTCAGAAGCGACGGCGCCCGATCGACCCGCAGGTCGCCCGAGACGAGGCGCAGCACGGTCAGACAGGGGGCGAGCGACCGTCGTGCGGCGACGGCCGAGGCCCCGGACGCGAGCTCGATCGTGATGCCGACCCGCGCCTCCTCGGCCTCGAGCACGACCCGGAGCGAGCGGACGTCGGCGGCCTCGACGTCGTCCACCGTCGCGACGAGGGCCCAGAGGGCGGTGCGGTGCCCGGGGCCCAGGAGATCGGCGAGCCGGTCGGGGTCGACGACCTCGGCGGGCACCCGGCGGCCGGGTGCGGCGAGACGCCGGGCCAGCCACGTCGCGTCGGCGTCGGCCACCAGGGAGGCGCGCAACGCGTCGGCCACGCGCCGGGCCTCGTCGGCGTCCCCCTCGACGATCCGGCCGGATTCGACGAGCCGCGCGAAGAACGGCACCACCTCGCGGTTGAGGACGGTGACACGGTCCTGCTGGACCGACCGGGCGAGGGTCACCCTGAGGTCGTCGGTGCTGGCCCTGCGGAATCCCGTGGCCCGCGAGATCCACCCCTCGACATGGGCCACGAAGACCCCCGAGAAGGTCGCCGACGCGGCGGTCAGGGCGAGCAACGGGGTGAGGGCGACGACGACGTACGACGCGGTGGGCACCGGTGTGACGAAACCCGGCGCCTCGACCAGGACCACGAGGGCGAGGACCACGGCCACGGCGCCTCCGGCGGCGAGGATCTCGCGTGCCGAGCGGTACGGGGCCACCCCGAGCAGGAGCACCCCGGAGACGATCCCCGCCCAGTCGTCCCGGACGAAGGGATTGCTGCCGGAGGTGGCCAGGGCGGACAGGACACCCGCCACCGCACACGTCGCGGCGACGCACCAGAGCGCCCGCGGCCCGAACGGTGCCCGCAAGGGGCCGGCCGACACGACGAGTGCGACGCCACCCGCGGCCACGGCGACGAGTGCACCGACCGCGGCCCCCGGCGAGGACACGTCGGAGGCCCGCAGCAGCGTGCCGACCACGGCGACGAGCAGGGCGGCGAGGGCCGCCCCGAAGGTGATCGGTCGGGCCGCCAGGGCGCCGAGGGGGTCGACCTGCTGGGGTGATCGATCGGACGCGCGCCCGAGGGCACGAGGAGGGGCGGGGAAGGTCACGCGGGCACCCCGTCCTCGGTGGCGATGTCGCCGACCACCGGCGCCCCGGCGGCGAACGGGACCCGCAGGACGATCGACGTCCCGCTGCCGGGGGACGACCAGACCTGCACGTGACCGTGGACGCGTGTGAGACGGCCCTCGACCGACGCCGTCAGTCCGAGACGGTCGGGGGCCACCGCCGCCGTGTCGAAGCCGACTCCGTCGTCGATCACCATCACGGTGAGGTCGGTGCCGTCGCCGAAGACGACGAGCTCGGCCCGGTCGACCCCGCTGTGGCGGCTCACGTTCACGAGGCACTGTGCGACCGCCAGGCCGAGGGCGTCCCCGGTGACGGGGTCGAGGCGACCGACGGCCGAGACGTCGCCGGTCACGGCCACCTCGAGGCCGCCCGATCGCGACTGCTCGACGGCCGCGTGCAGTCGGCTGGCCTCCCAGCCGTCGGCGGCCGTCACGGCGGCCTCGGAGGGCACCGACCCCGGTGAGAGCCAGTCGCGCCCCACGAGGAGCTCGAGATCGGCCGCGATCGACCGCGCGGTGTCGGGCGACAGAGGACCGGGGCGGGCGGTGGCCACGGCCGCGAGATGCCCGAGGATCGTGTCGTGGACGAGGGCCGCGGCCTGCTGCTCGATGTCGACACGGATGCCCTGCACCTGCTGCTCGAGTGCGGACCGGTGCAGCCGCGGCTGAGCCGACCGCGCGCGTCCCCGCGACGCCTCGGCGTGACCGGTCACCACCGCGACCAGGACGAAGGCCAGCAGGGCGGTCACGTCGAGCCGCAGGGAGGCCCCCGTGTGCCAGGTCGCCAGCTGCGTGGCGAGCTCGCCGGCCGCGTAACCCGCCGCTGCCCAGAGGAGTCCCCGGCGGGGCCCGACGGCGGTGCTGCCGACCATGATGAGGGCGATCTTGGGCAACGAGAGCGAGAACGCGTCCGACGCCTGCACCGCCGCGACCTGCGAGAAGAGGGTGACGGCGTACCAGTAGAGGGCGGCGGTCCCGACGATCAGGTAGGCGAGGTGGGCCGTCGTGGAGCGCTTGCGCTCGACGACGACGAGCAGGACGACCATCGGGAGGAGCGAGACCAGAGCGGGCCAGAGCAACAGATCGGGCGTGGCGGCCTGTTTCGTGAGCAGGAGGGCAGCCGCCGCCGCGAGGACGGTGGCCGCGATCGCATGGCAGGCCCTCGACACCGAGTCACCGAGCGCCGTCGGCGCCAGGTGGGCGGGGAGGCCGAGCAGCATGGGGCCTCCTCGGCTCGTTCGTGGTCAGGACAGATCATGACAGAAGCCGGACCTGGGCTGTACCCCGACATGTGGGGCCAGTGCGGGTGTCGCGCAGGCAGACCCGCTCTTCTTGTGCCCCGTTCTGGTCGAACGGGGCACGACACCCCGTGCCGATGACCTCCGGCCCTCGGAGGCTCAGAAGAGTCGCGGCTGTGATCGGGCCCCACCCGGCAGTTCATGGGCGATGAGGGCGCGCGGGACCGCGGAGTCACCGGCACCGGCACCGGCACCGACGGTCAGGTCGGGGATGCCCGTCAGGCCGCCCGTCCCGGCGGCAGGGGCCGCGCCGGTGCCGTTGAGGCCCATCAGTCGGAGGGAACGCGCGCTGTCGTCGAGTGCGGCGGAACGCATCGACCCCGTGGCCGGGTCGGCCTGCCCCTTCTCGAGGCCGTACTCGCGCAGCAGGGGCCGTAGCCGGGCGGCCAGCCAGGAGCGGTACCCCGTCGGGGCGTAGGTGTTCTGGGCGTAGAGCGCACGGTACTTGCCCACGAGTTCGGGGTGCTCACGCTCGAGCCAGGCGAACCACCACTCCTTGACCCCGGGCTTGAGGTGCAGGGCGCTGTACATGACGCTCGACGCGCCTGAGTCGCGGACGGCGGCGAGCGCGGCGTGCAGGTGGTCGAGGCCGTCGGTGAGGTACGGCAGCACGGGCATCATGAACACCGAGCAGGACAGCCCCAGCTCTCGGGCCGCGGAGACGGTGGCCAGGCGGGCCGCCGTCGTCGGCGTGCCCGGCTCGACCGACTGCTGCAGGCCGTCGTCGTGGACGGCGATCGACATGGCCAGGTCGACGGGCACGTGCTGCGCCGCCTCGGCGAGCAGGGGGAGGTCGCGCCGCAGCAACGTGCCCTTGGTCAGGATGCTGAAGGGCGTGCCCGAGTGGGCGAGGGCGGCGATGATGCCGGGCATGAGCCGGTACCGGCCCTCGGCGCGTTGGTAGGGATCGGTGTTCGTGCCGAGCGCGACCGGGTGGTGCTGCCAGGTGGGGCGGTGCAGCTCACGCGCGAGCACCTCGGCGACGTTGACCTTGACGACGATCTGCCGGTCGAAGTCGTCGCCGCCGTCGAGGTCGAGGTACTCGTGGGTGGGGCGGGCGAAGCAGTACACGCACGCGTGGCTGCAGCCCCGGTAGGGATTGATCGTCCACCCGAACGGGAGGGCCGAGTCACCACCCGGCACACGGTTGAGGGCACTCTTCGCGACCACCTCGTGGAACGTAACCCCCGCGAACTCGGGCGTCGTGACGGAGGTGATCAGGTTGTTCAATCGCGCCAGACCGGGCAGCGCCGAGGCGTTCTCGGTGTCGACCGCTTGCTCGGACCATCGCATGCCCCCATTCGAACACATGTTCGAACCAGGGTCAACCCGAGGCCCGCAGCACGGGGACGCGAGGCCCGGGGCGAGGCGTCAGGCGTGGATGTGCAACGCCTCGGCGGTCGCCCCGATGGTCGACGCGGCCCGGCGTTCGTCGGACGAGAGGTCGTCGCCGTACGTGGGGATCATGACGTTGAGCCGGGGCTTCCACGCCGCGATGCGGTCGGGGAAGCACCGCTCGAGAACGCTGAGCATGATCGGCACGGCCGTGGACGCCCCGGGGGACGCACCGAGCAGACCCGCGATGGTGCCGTCGCCCGCCGTGATGACCTCGGTGCCGAACTGCAGCACCCCGCCCTTCTTGCGGTCCTTCTTGATGACCTGCACCCGCTGACCGGCCGTGATGCGGTACCAGTCCTTCGGGTCGGCGTCGGGCATGAACTCGCGCAGCGCCTCGAACTTGGTCTGCTTGCTCGCCGCCAGTTGCCCCACGAGGTACTTGACGAGCGAGAGGTTGGCGAGCCCGGCCCGGATCATCGGGTAGAGGTTGTGGGCACGGATCGACGCGAAGAGGTCGAACATCGAGCCGTGCTTGAGGAACTTCGGGCTGAAACCGGCGTAGGGCCCGAACATCAGGCTGGCCTGCCCGTCGACGACGCGCGTGTCGAGGTGCGGCACCGACATCGGGGGCGAGCCGACGGCGGCCTTGCCGTAGACCTTGGCCTGGTGCTTGCCGACGATCGCGGGATCGTCGCAACGGAGGAACTCGCCGCTGACCGGGAACCCGCCGAAGCCCTTGATCTCGTCGATGCCCGACTTCTGCAGCAGGTGCAGCGCTCCCCCACCGGCACCGACGAAGACGAAGCGCGCGTCGACGGTCGTCGGCGTGCCACCGACCTGCTTGCGGAGGGCCACCCGCCACGTGCCGTCGGCGAGCTTCGTGAGGTTCGTGACGCGGTGGTCGACCTCGAGGATCGCCCCCTCGCCCTGCAGGTAGGTGAGCAGGAGGCGCGTGAGGGACCCGAAGTCGACGTCCGTGCCGGCGGCGATGCGCGTCGCCGCGATCGGCTGCCCCTTCGCCCGTCCCGGGATGAGGACCGGTGCCCACGACCGGATGACGGACGCGTCGGTGCTGAACTCGAGCCCCTGGAACAGCGGGTGCTCGCGCAGGGCCTCGTGGCGCTTGCGGAGGTACTCGACGTTCTTCTCGCCCCAGACGAAGCTCATGTGCGGGGTCGAGTTGATGAAGGCGTCCGGCTGGGGCAAGGCCCCCTCGGCCACGAGGAACGACCAGAACTGCCGCGACACCTGGAACTGCTCGTTGACCTTGACGGCGCTCGACGTGTCGATGGTGCCGTCGGAGCGCTCGGGCGTGTAGTTGAGCTCGCAGAGGGCGGAGTGGCCCGTGCCCGCGTTGTTCCAGGGGTTGCTCGACTCGAGGGCGACGTCGCCCAGCGCCTCGTAGATCTGGATCGTCCAACTCGGCTCGAGCTGTTTGATCATGGCACCGAGGGTGGCACTCATGATGCCTGCCCCGATGAGGGCTACGTCGACGGGCTTCTTCGCATCGGTCACGACGTCAGTCTAGGCCCGGCCCCTTCGGCGACCCCGGGTGGCCGCCGGAGCACGACACCCCGGTGTCTCGATGTCGAGAGACCGGGGTGCGACGCATCACCCGCCCCTCGGGCGACCGGCGTCGACGGATCAGGCGACGGCGCGTTCGGCGGCGACGAGCTCGGCGATCTGCACGGCGTTGAGCGCCGCACCCTTGCGGAGGTTGTCGTTGCTGATGAAGAACGCGAGCCCACGGTGACCGGGGACGCCCTCGTCGTGCCGGATGCGGCCGACGAAGCTGGGGTCGGCTCCCGCCGCCTCGAGCGGGGTCGGGACGTCGGTGAGGACCACCCCGGGGGCGTCGCGCAGGAGTTCTTCCGCGCGCTCCGCCGTGATGTCCGAGGCGAACTCGGCGTTGATCGAGAGCGAGTGCCCCGTGAAGACCGGCACCCGGACGCACGTGCCGCTGACCAGCAGGTCGGGGCGCTCGAGGATCTTGCGGCTCTCGTTGCGCAGCTTCTTCTCTTCGTCGGTCTCGTTCGTGCCGTCGTCCACGATGCTGCCCGCGAGCGGGATGACGTCGAAGGCGATGGGACGGACGTACGTGACCGGCTCGGGCAGGTCGACCGCGCGACCGTCGTGCACGAGGCCGATGGTGTCGCCCTCGATCGCGGCACGGGTCTGCTGCAGCAGCTCGTCGGCGCCGGCGAGTCCACTACCCGACACCGCCTGGTAGGTGCTGACGATCAGGCGCTGCAGGGTGGCCTCGGTGTCGAGCACCTTCAGCACGGGCATGGCCGCCATGGTCGTGCAGTTGGGGTTGGCGACGATGCCCTTGACCGCCTCGCGGAGGGCGTGGGGATTGACCTCGCTGACCACCAGGGGCACCTCGGGGTCCATGCGCCAGGCGCTCGAGTTGTCGATGACCAGTGCCCCGGCCGCGGCGAACCGTGGCGCGTGGGCCCGCGAGCCCGTCGCGCCCGCCGAGAAGAGGGCGATGTCGAGACCCGCGGGGTCGGCCGTCTCGACGTCCTCGACCACGATGTCGACACCGCGGAACGGCAGGGTCGTGCCCGCCGACCGGGCGGTGGCGAAGAAGCGGATCTCGGCGATCGGGAAGTCGCGCTCGTCGAGCAGCGTGCGCATGACCTTGCCGACCTGTCCGGTCGCGCCGATCACGCCGACGCGCAGTCCTTCGGCCATGGGTGCCTCCTGGGGTTCGGTGGTGCGGGGTTCGGTGGTGCGGGGTTCGGTGGTGCGGGGTTCGGTGGTGCGGGTCCTGGCCCGGTGGGAGCCGGGTCGGGAGGCGCGGTGCGGTGGCCGCGCGCGCCTCCTCGGGTGGTGGGTCGCGTCAGCGGCCGGTGCCGCCGTGGACGACGGCGTCGACCTCGGCGTCGAGGCCGAAGGCCGTGTGGACGACGCGCAGGGCGTCGTTCAGGGTGTCGGCCCGGGTGACCACCGAGATGCGGATCTCGCTGGTCGAGATCATCTCGATGTTGATTCCGGCCTCGAAGAGGGCCGTGAACAGCCGCGCCGAGACGCCGGCGTTGGTGCGCATGCCCGCGCCGACGAGGGCCAGCTTGCCGATCTGGTCGTCGTACTGCAGGGACTCGAAGCCGATCTCGGCCCGGTCGGACTCGAGGGCCTGGAGCACGACGGCACCCTCGGACTTCGGCAGGGTGAACGAGATGTCGGTGCGGCTGGTCGACGCCGCCGACACGTTCTGCACGATCATGTCGATGTTGGCGCCGGTCTTGGCGACCGTGCGGAAGATCTGGGCGGCCTTGCCCGGGACGTCGGGGACGCCGACGACGGTGATCTTGCCCTCGCTGAGGTCGCCCGCGACCCCGCTGATGATGGGTTCTTCCACGTTCTCTCCCTCTTTCGGGTTGACGACGAGCGTGCCCTCGTTGTTGTTGAACGACGAGCGGACGTGCAGGGTGACCCCGTGACGCCGGGCGTACTCGACGGCACGGATGTAGAGCACCTTCGACCCGGCGGCGGCGAGCTCGAGCATCTCTTCGCTCGTGACGCGGTCGAGCTTGCGGGCCTTGGGCACGACGCGGGGGTCGGCCGTGAAGACGCCGTCGACGTCGGTGTAGATCTCGCACATGTCGGCGTCGAGCGCCGCGGCGAGGGCGACGGCGGTCGTGTCGGAGCCGCCGCGACCGAGGGTCGTGATGTCGCCCGTGGACCGGTTGAACCCCTGGAAGCCGGCGACGATCGCCACGTACCCGGCGTCGAGCGCGTCCCGCACCCGTCCGGGCGTGACGTCGACGATGCGGGCCTTGCCGTGCTGGGCGTCGGTGATCATGCCGGCCTGGCTGCCGGTGTACGAGCGGGCCTCGACGCCCAGGCTGCGGATCGCCATGGCGAGCAGGGCCATGCTGATGCGCTCACCCGCGGTGAGCAGCATGTCGAGCTCGCGGCCGCCGGGCAGCGGGCTGACCTCGTTGGCCAGGTCGAGCAGTTCGTCGGTGGTGTCGCCCATCGCGCTGACGGCCACGACGACGTCGTTGCCGGCCTTCCGCGTCTCGACGATGCGCTTGGCGACGCGCTTGATGCTCTCGGCATCGGCGACGGACGACCCGCCGAATTTCTGCACGATCAAGCTCACGGTGACTCCTGAGAAGGGGGACTGGGCGCGCCGGAGGACGGCTCACGCCTGCGTCCGGCGATTCTATTCGGTGTCGAGAGCGTGTGACGTACGTCGGTCGCGCGGCGTCATCGGCGCCTCTCCCCTACGGTGGACCGATGCCCGACACCACCGACCAGGCCCGCGGCGCCGCCAGCCGCCTCCAGGACAGCCGCGCCCTCACGACCGCCGCCCGCGTCGGCTTCGCCATGAACGGCCTGCTCCACGTCGTGATCGGCGTGATCGCCCTCGGCGTCGCGTTCGGAGGTGGAGGAGAGGCCGACCAGGGCGGTGCCCTCGGGCAGTTCGCGTCCCGCCCGGGCGGGGTCTTCCTCCTCTGGCTGATCGTCGTCGGGCTCTGGGGCCTCGGCCTCTTCCAGCTGCTCGAAGCCGCTCTCGTCCGCGGGACGGACAAGGACGCCTGGGCCGAGCGCGCGAAGGAGGGCGGCAAGGGCGTCGCCTACCTCGCCGTCGGGTTCACGGCCTTCACCTTCGCCCGGGGCTCGTCGTCGGACAGCTCGGGGCAGACCCAGACGCTCAGCGCCCGGCTGCTCTCCGCACCCGGGGGCGTCGTGCTCCTCGTCGTCGTCGCGCTCGCCATCGTGGCGATCGGGGCCTACTTCGTCGTGAAGGGCGTGAAGCAGAAGTTCCGCGAGGACCTCACGCTGCCGGGCGGTGCGGCGGGACGTGGCACGGTCGCCCTCGGCGTCACGGGGTACGTGGCCAAGGGGATCGCCCTGGGCGTGGTGGGCGTGCTGTTCGCGGTCGCGGCCGTCACCTCGGACCCGAGCGAGGCCACGGGGCTCGACGGCGCGCTGAAGGCCCTCGCGGCCCTCCCGTTCGGCGTGGTGGTGCTGACGGCCGTCGCCCTGGGGCTCATGGCCTACGGTGCGTACTGCGCCGTGCGGGCACGGCGCGCTCGCCTCTGACGGGCAGGCGCGCGCCGGACGGGTTCAGGAGGCGCGGGTCGTCATTCGGAGACGAGCCGGCGGCCCTCGAAGGCGCGGCCGAGCGTGACCTCGTCGGCGTACTCGAGGTCGCCGCCCACGGGCAACCCCGAGGCCAGTCGCGTCACCCGGAGACCGAAGGGCGCCAGCATCCGGGAGAGGTACGTCGCGGTCGCCTCGCCCTCGAGGTTGGGATCGGTGGCGATGATGACCTCTTGCACGGTGTCGTCGGCGAGACGCTGCACCAACTGGCGGATGCGCAGATCGTCGGGACCGATGCCGTCGATGGGACTGATCGCCCCGCCGAGCACGTGGTACAGACCGCGGAACTCGCGGGTGCGCTCGATGGCCTGGACGTCCTTGGCCTCTTCGACGACGCAGATCGTGGCGGGCGAGCGACGCGGGTCACGGCAGATGTTGCACGTCTCTTGTTCGCTGACGTTGCCGCAGATCTCGCAGAAACGCACCTTGGTCTTGACGTCGACGAGCAGCTCGGCGAGGCGTGACGTGTCGAAGGACTCGTTCTGCACGATGTGGAACGCGATGCGCTGCGCCGACTTGGGCCCGATGCCGGGGAGGCGACCGAATTCGTCGATCAGCTCTTGGACGATGCCTTCGTACACGCGCTACTCGCTTCTCTGAGGCGTGACCCGGGGGGCGATCGTCTCTTCTTCGATGAACTGGGCCCCGAGGATCTCGCGCACGACGGCCTCGCCGTATCGCGACCCGGTGGGGATGCCCCGGCGCGGGTCACCGGTCGCCGCGCGACGCTCGGCCACCGACGGACCCGCACCGGCGGAGGCGGTCGGTGTGCTGGTGGCCGCTGTGGAGGGCGACGGGGCGGTGGCGGCGGGGCGAGCCGGGGGCACGTCGACCTCGGGCGGAGGAGGCGCGGCGTCGACCGTCGGGACGCCGCCGGGCGGTTCTTCGGTGATGTGCTCGGGTTCGTCGGGCTCGGGGGGCGGGGTCTGCGGGATGGGGGCGACGTCCCACCCGGTGACGGGGGTCGAGCCGCCGGACCGCGCGGCGGCCTCGGACGCCGGAGCGCCGGATCGCCCGGCGGACGAGGGCGCCGCGGCACCGGACCGCGCGGCGGCCTCGGGCGCCGCAGCCGGAGCGGGGGCCCGGGACGGGCTCGGGGCCGGCGACGCGGAGGCCTCGGGCGCCGACGGCGTCGCGGCGGGGGCCGTGGCCCGGCCCGTCTCGGACGGCGCCGACCCCGGAGACGCGGGCCCGGACGGCTGGCGTCCTGCCTCGGGCGCCGGTGTGGTCGACCGGCCGGTCTCGCGCGGCGCACCCGACAGGGCGGGAGGGGCGGCGGCGTCGGCGGGTGAACCCGTGGGGGTCGGGCCCGCGGGCCCGTCGCCCTCGACACGGGCGATGTACTTCACCTTGACGCCGAGGACGTCGACGATCGCGCGTCGCAGGTACTCGCTGACACCCTCGGCCGCGCCCTGCGGCCGCTTGAAGCTCTCGACGTCGTTGGCGCTGGGGAAGGCCAGCGTCAGCACGTCGTCGACGAAGTCGACGACGGTGGCCGTGACGACGACCATCCAGGCCGTGCGCCGCGCCTTCTGGACGACCTCGACGATCTCGGGCCAGCTGTCACGCAACTGCTGGAGCGTGACGGGAGCCGCGCCGCTCCCGGACGCGTGGCCGGTGTCGGGGGTCTGTGCCCACGCGGCCGAGTGCGGTGCGGACGGAGGCGCGGGTTCGGTCGGCGTCGCGGAGTCGGCCTGGTCGGCCCGGGTGGCAGAGGTCGACGGAGCGGCCGTCGCCCAGGACGCCGTCGCACTCTCGACGGCCGACGGGCCACCGGCCGCCTCGGTCGACGGCGTGGCCTCGACGGGCGAGGCGGACGGGGCCGACGCGGACGGGGCCGAGGCGGCGACGGCAGGCGTCGATGGACCCGCCGTCCGGACCTCGGCCGGCCGGGCAGCCGCCTGCGTCGACGGGGCAGCGGACGGACCGGGCACGGCGGACGGACCGGAGCCGGAGCCCTCGACCCCGACGCGTCGTTCGAGGCGCTCGACCCGGGCGAGGGCGCCCCGGCCGGTCTGGTCGCTCTCGGGGACGAGGACGCGCGCGATCATCAGTTCGAGGTGCAGCCGCGGCGAGGTGGCCCCGGTCATGTCGGTGAGAGCGCGGTTCACGACGTCGGCCGAGCGCGACAGCTCCGCGGCGCCGAAGGCGTGCGACTGGTGCACGAGACGGTCGAGCTCGTCAGCCGTGACGCCCCGCAACACGGCCGAGGCACCCTCGACGGTCGCTCCGACGACGATGAGGTCGCGCAGGCGTTCGAGCAGGTCTTCGACGAACCGCCGAGGGTCTTGCCCGGTCTGGACGACGCGGTCGACCGCAGCGAACGCCGCGGCGCCGTCACGGGCGCCCAGCGCCTCGACGACGTCGTCGAGCAGCGATGCATGGGTGTACCCGAGCAGCGCGACGGCGCGCTCGTACTGGATGGCGCCGTCCTCACTGCCGGCCATCAGCTGGTCGAGGAGCGAAAGGGTGTCGCGCACCGACCCGCCGCCGGCACGGACCACGAGCGGGAGCACGCCCGGGGCCGCCTCGACCGACTCGCTCTCGCAGAGTTCGTGGACGTACTCGAGCATCTGGGCCGGGGGCACGAGGCGGAACGGATAGTGGTGGGTGCGCGACCGGATGGTGCCGATCACCTTGTCGGGTTCGGTGGTCGCGAAGATGAACTTGACGTGCTCGGGCGGTTCTTCGACGACCTTCAGCAGGGCGTTGAAGCCCTGCGGGGTGACCATGTGGGCCTCGTCGAGGATGAAGATCTTGAAGCGGTCGCGAGCCGGGGCGAACACGGCCCGGTCACGGATGTCGCGGGCGTCGTCGACGCCGTTGTGGCTGGCCGCGTCGATCTCGATGACGTCGAGCGAGCCGCCGCCGTCGCGTGAGAGCTCGACGCACGACGCACAGACGCCGCACGGGGTGTCGGTCGGGCCCTGGGCGCAGTTGAGGCAGCGGGCCAGGATGCGCGCGGACGTCGTCTTGCCGCAACCGCGCGGCCCGCTGAAGAGGTAGGCGTGGTTGACGCGGTTGGTGCGGAGTGCCGTGCGGAGCGGATCGGTCACCTGCGTCTGCCCGATGAGCTCGGCGAAGTTCTCTGGCCGGTAACGGCGATACAGGGCGGTGACCACAGAGCAAGAGTAGTCGGGGCGACCGACAACGGTCGACGGCGGAAGTCGCCGTCGGGGCCCCCTGGCGGTGCCCCGGGCGCACGAGAGGGCCCGTCGTGTCGACGGGCCCTCGGGTGCGGCTCCCGGCCGGGGTGGACTACTCGGCAGACCCCCTCGCGCGACGGCGGACCCTGGTCGCCGACACGAGGCCGAGGCCGATCAGCAAGGCGAAGGCCGCGAGCGAGAACCAGCCGAGGGCGTCCGACCCCGTGTACGCCAGGCCCGAGACGGAGCCGGTCGGGACCGCTCCCCCACCGTTGCCGGTGCCGGTGCCGGTGCCGTTACCGGTGCCGGTGCCGCCACCCGATCCGGGCAGACCCGGGAAGCCGGGGGTGCCAGGGGTACCCGGGGTACCCGGGGTACCCGGGGTCCCGGGCGTCCCGGGAGTTCCCGGGTCGCCCGGCGTGCCCGGGGTCCCGCTGGCCGCCGCGACGGTGAACCCGGTGGCGACCGGGGCCGACGTGGCGCCCGCGATCGTCTCGGTCGCGGCGACCACGTGGGGTCCGACGGCGACGCCCGCGAGGACGACCGTCCAGCTCCCCGTCCCGGGGTCGGCCTGGACGACCTGCGCGGTGCCGTCGTCGAGCTGCACCGTCACCGTGGCACCGGGTTCCGCCGTCCCGACGACCGTCACGGGCGTCGTGCCGCCGGTTCCGGCCTGCAGGACCGAGCCGGCCACCGGGCTGGTGATCACCACGGGGTCGACCGAGGCGATCAGGAGGTCCTGGCTCACCGTGGTCGCGCCCGCGTCCGCGGTCTGCGTCGCCGTGACGACGTAGGCGCCGACCGGGACGTCCGTGAAGTCGACCGCCCAGGTGCCGTCGGCGCCGACCGTCGCCGACTGCGTCGGTCCGCCGCCGAGATCAACCGTGACGAGCGCGCCGGGTGTGCCGGTGCCCGTCACCGTGACGTCCTCGAGGCCGTTCCCGTCGACGTCGGCGATCAACGCGCCGGGTGCCGGCGAGGTGATGACGACGGCGTCGGTGCTCGCGGCCGGCGAGACCGTGAACACGACGGTCTCGGGGGCCGACACCGCGCCTCCCACGGTCTGGGTCACGGACAGGGTGTGCTGCCCCTGTTCGACCCCCACCAGGGTGGTGGACCAGGCGCCGTCGGCGTCCACGTCGACCACGACCGGGAGGCCGCCGTCGATGCTGACGGCCACCGAGGCGTTCGGCTGGGCCGAACCGCCGACCAGGACGTCCGCCGTCCCCGCCGTGCCCGCCGGCAGGATCGAGCCCTGTTCGGGCGAGGTGACCACGAGCGGCGCGACCTCGGCCGCGGGGGCGAGGGTGACGTCGACCGACGCGCTGCCGGTGACGACGCCGCCGACCGTCTGTTCGACGATCACGGTGCGGGTGCCGACCGGGACCGCCGGCAGGGTCACCGACCAGGTGCCCCCGTCGGTGACGGTGGCCGTCTGCGTGATGCCGCCGACGGAGACGGTGACGGTCGCTCCGGGCTCGCCCGTTCCGGTGACCGGCAGGTCGACGAAGCCGTCACCGTCGGTGTCGACGACGAGCTGTCCGTCGGCCGGCGAGGTGATGGTGGGCGCGGCGGCGGGGTCGGCCGGGACGGGCACGACGACCACCGAGACCTCGACGGGAGCGCTCGTGGCGCCTCCGATGGTCTGCACGGCCGAGACCGTGTGCGTCCCGGTGCCGAGCACGACCGGCACCTGCCACGAGCCCGAGGCGTCGACCGTCGTGGTGACGGGGTCTCCCCCGTCGACCGTGACGGCGACGGGTGCGCCCGGCTGCCCCTGGCCACGGACGACGACCGGCGCGGTGCCGGCGTCGCCCGCCTGGTACTGCTGGCCGTCGGTCGGTGCCGTGATCGTGAGCGTCGCGGCGGCCTCGACCACGACCGTGGTCGTGACCGGAGCCGACTCGACCCCGCCGACGGTCTGCGTCGCGGACACCACGTGCTCGCCCACGCCGACCCCCGCGAAGGTGGTCGACCAGTCGCCGTCGTCGTCCACGTCGACCGTGACGGCCGTGCCGTCGTCGAGCGTCACCGCGACGGTCGCGCCGGCCTGGGCCGAACCGGACACCGGCAGGTCCACCGTCGAGGCGGCGGACGGCACGAGGAGGCGCGTGCCCGTCGCCGGGTCGGTGATCCGGATCGGGTCTGCCGCGACCACCGCGAACGGCTGGGTCACGGGGACCGTCGTGACGGTGCCGTACTGCTGCACCACCGAGATCGGTCCGGCACCCACCGGCACCGCGTCGAAGGTCGTGGTCCACGCCCCCGTCGTCGGGTCGGCCGTGACGGCCTGGGTCAGGTCACCACCGAGCGAGACCGTGACGGTCGCGCCGGGCTGGGCGGTGCCCGACACGGTCACCGGCGTGGTCCGGCCGTCGAGGACGACGACCGTGGCACCCGGGGCGGGCTCGGTGATGGTGACCGGGGTGCCGACCACCACGTCGAGCTGCTGGGTGGCGGGAGTCGTCGAACCGGCCGGCACCGTCTGCGTCACGACGACCGGGTACGAGCCGACGGGCACGTCGCCCACCGTGACGGTCCAGGTGCCCTCGGGGGTCACCGTCGTCGTCTCGGAGAGGTCGTCGCCCACCGCGACCACGACCGTGGCGCCGGGCTGACCCGTGCCGGTGACCGTGACGTCGGTGGTGTCGTCGGCGTCACGGACGACGATCGACGACCCGGCGGGCGGCGAGGTGATCGTCACCGGGGCGGCCACGACGACCGACACGTCCCGCGTGATCGGGGTCGACACGGCGCCGTCGACGGTCTGGGTGACCGAGGCGGTGCGGTCGCCGACCGGGACGCCGTCGACCGTGACGCTCCAGGCGCCGGTCGTCGGGTCGGCCACGACGGTCCCGACCAGGCCGTCACCGAGGTCGACCGTGACGGTCGCTCCGGGCTGGGCCGTGCCGGACGCGACCACCGGGGCGGTGTCGCCCGCGGCGAGCACGACGACCGTCGTGCCGTCGGTGGGCCGGTCGACGACGAGACCCGCTGCCGCCGCGACCGTGAACGGTTGCGTCGCCGCGGCCGAGGTCGCGCCCCGGATCGTCTGCGTGGCGGTCAGGGTGTAGTCGCCGACGGGGACTCCGTCGACGGTCGTCTGCCAGTCACCCTCGGGCCCGACGGTGGCGCCGGCCGTGAGGCCCGTGCCGAGCGAGACGGCGATGGTGGCGCCGGGCTCACCGGTGCCCGAGACGACGACCGACGTGGTGCCGGCCGGGTCGAGCAAGGAGACCGTCGCACCGGGGGCGGGGGTGACGATCGCGGGCGCTGCGGGGGCCACGACGATCGACACGTCCCGCGTGACCGGGGTCGAGGTCGAGCCGTCGACGGTCTGCGTGACCGCGATGGTGCGGTCGCCGACCGGGACGCCCGGCACGGTGACGCTCCACGCGCCGGTCGTGCCGTCGGCCGTGACCGTGCCGGTCAGGTCGTCGCCGAGGTCGACGGCGATCGAGGCGCCCGGCTCGGCCGTGCCCGACACGACCAGGTCGGTCGTCGCGTCCGGCGTCGCCACCGCCACGACGGTCCCGACGGCCGGGGCCTCGATGACGACCGCGGCGGCGGAGACCACCGAGAGGGGTTGGGTGACGGCGGGCGACACCGAGGTGCCGAGCGCCTGGGTGGCGGAGAGCGTGCGCTCGCCGACCGTGACGCCGGCCACGACGACGCTCCAGGCGCCGGTGGTCGGGTCGGCGATCGTCGAGGCCACGAGGTCGTCGCCGAGGTCGACGCGGACGGTCGCCCCGGGTGCGGCCGTGCCGCTGACCGTGACGGCCGTCGAGGCGGTCGCGTCGGCGACGGTCACGACGTCACCGGGCTCGGGCTGCAGGACCTCCAATCCCGGTCCGACCACGATCCGGAACCCGGCCGCGACGGGGGTCGAGGTCGTGCCGGCCACGGTCTGCGACGCCGTCACCTGGTAGACGGCGGTCGGCAGGTCGGCGAAGAGGACGGACCAGTCGCCGGACGTCGGGTCGGCGGTCGTGGTGACGGCCGCTCCCCCGTTCAGTCGGACCGAGACCGGGGCGCCCGGGGACGCCGTGCCCGAGACGGGGACGTCCACGGTGCCGGCCGGGTCGAGCACCGTGAACACGGTGTCGTCCGGGTCGACGATGACGACCGGGGCGGCCGCGCGGATCTCGAACGAGCTCTCCTGCGCCGGCGAGGTGGTGCCGCCGATGCTCTGCGTCACCGTCAGCTCGGCCGCGCCCACGGGCACGCCCGGGACGTCCACGGACCACCGGCCCGTGGCCGCGTCGGCCGTCGTCGTGGCGGCGAGGTCGGCGCCCGTCGCGGGATCGAGGACCACGTCGACCGTGGCTCCCGCCGCGGCGGTGCCGGAGACGGTCACCGTGGTCACGACCTCGGGCCCGGCCACGTCGACGACGGAACCGTCGGCGGGGGTCAGGACGACGAGGGGGTCGCCGGCGAGGATGCGGACCACCCGGGTCTCGGGAGCCGAGACCGAGGTGCCCACCGTCTGGGTGGCGGTGACGGTCCGCGTGCCCACGGGCACCCCGGCGAAGGACACCGTCCAGGCACCCGTCGTGGTGCCGGAAGTGACCGTGTCGGTGAAGCCGTCGCCGAGGTCGACGCGGACGACCGCGCCCGGCTCGGCCTGACCCGACACGACGAGCGTCGTGGTCGAGGACGGGTCGGCGAGGACGATCGGGACGCCGTCGGCCGGGGCGACGATGGTCAGCGGTGCGGCCGGGTCGATCGTCACGACGCGCGTGTCGGCCTGCTGGACGGTGTCCCGCACCGCCTGTGAGGCCCCGAGGACGCGCTCTCCGACGCCGACGCCGACGAGCGTGACCGCCCAGGCCCCGGTCACGGGGTCGGCGAGGGTGCTGCCGACCTCGGCGCCGTCGAGGGTCACGGTGACCCGTGCGCCCGGCTGGGCGGTGCCGGCGACCGGGACGTCCTGCGTGGCCGCGGGCGAGGCGACGACGTAGCGGATGTCGGCGGCGGGCGTCGTGATGACCACGTCGGCCCCGGAGACGATCTCGAAGGCCCGGGTGACGGGCTCGGTGGTCGTCGTGCCACCGACCGTCTGGGTCGCGGAGGCGACCTGGTCACCCACGGGGACGCCCGGGACCGTGACGGACCAGAGCCCGTCGGGCCCGGCGGTCGTCGGGACGACCACGCCGGCCAGGGTGACCTCGACGGACGCACCGGGGTAGGCCGTCCCGGTCACGACGACGGCGGTGGTGCTGTCGACGCCGGCGACCGTGACGACGTCGCCGTCACCGGGTGCGGTGATGGAGAGGTCGGCCTCGGCCGAGACCACCGAGAAGTCCGTCGGCTCGGCCTCGAGGAGGTCGGGGCCCTGCTGCTGGCTCGCGCCCACGACGTGGTCGCCGACGGCGACCCCGGTCAGGACGAGGGACCAGGCACCCTGCGCGTTCGTGGCGACCGGGGCCCGGCCGACGCCGTCCACCGTGACGGTGACGGGCAGACCGGCCACGCCGGTGCCCGCGATGTTGACCGGTGCGGTCCCCTGGTCGTCGGCGACGACCAGACGGGTGCCCGGGACGGGCGCCGTGATGACGACGTCGCCGCCGACGCTGACCAGGACGTCCCGCGTCTCGGCGTCCGAGGTGGAGCCGTTGATGCTCTGGGTCACCGAGACCGTGTGCGGACCGACCGGGACGCCGTCGACCGTGACGGACCACTGGCCCGAGACCGGGACGACCACCTGGCCGACGAGGCCGTCGCCGAGGTCGACCTCGACGGTCGCCCCGACCTGGCCCGTGCCCGAGACGACGACGGGCGTCGTGTCCTGCGGTCCGGGGACGAAGTACTCGGCGCCGTCGAGCGGTGCCGTGACGGCCAGGGGCGTGCCCTGCGCGATCGTCAGCGGCTGGGTCACCGGTGCCGAGGTGGTCCCGCCGAGGGTCTGCGTCGCACCGAGCGTGCGGTCACCGGCGGGGACGTCGGGGATGACGGCGGTCCAGGCGCCCGTGGCGGGGTCGACCGTGGCCGGCACCTCGAAGCCGGCGCCGAGGCCGACCGTGACGGTCGCCCCCGGGTCGGCCGTGCCGGTGACGGTCACGTCGGCCGTGGTGCCGCCGACGATCGGGATCGTGGCCCCGGGGGCCGGCGTCGAGATGGCGACCGGGGTCCCGGCGACGATCGACACGACGCGCGTCTGCGCGGGCGACACGGTGCCGCCGACGGTCTGCGTCGCCGAGATCGTGCGCTGACCGACGGGAACGCCGGCGACGTCCACCGACCAGGCGCCGGTCGTGGCGTCCGCCGTGATCCGGCCGGTGAGGCCGTCACCGAGGTCGACGCGGACGTCGGCGCCGACCTGGGCGGTGCCCGAGACGGTCAGCGTGGACAAGGAGGCGCTGTCGGCGACGCGCACCGTGGTGCCCTCGGCCGGGGCGAGGATGTCGAGCGGCGCACCGGCGGCGACCGTCAACGGCTGCGTGACCGGCACCGAGACGACGCCCGCGACCGTCTGCGTGACGCTGATCGTCCGGGGCCCGACGGGCACGGACGACACGGTGGCCGACCAGGCGCCCGTGGCGTCGGCCGTGGTCGTGGCCACGTAGCCGTCGCCCAGGTCCACGCGGACGGGGGCGTTCGGCTCGGCGGCTCCCGTCACCGTGACCGGGGTGGTCGAGGTGGCGTCGGCGACCGTGAGGGTCGCACCGGGCGCCGGCGTCGAGATCGTCACGCCGGTCGCGGCCACGAGGGTGAAGTCGGTGGTCTGCGGGGCGGACACCGCGCCTCCCACCGTCTGCGTCGCGGTGGCCGTGTAGGTGGCGACCGGCAGGGCCGGGAAGGTCACGGACCAGGTGCCGTTGGGGGCGACCGTCGTGGTGAGGTCGCGGCCGCCGCCGAGGGTGACGGCGACCGGGGCCCCGGCCTGCCCGGCACCCGAGACGGTGACGTCACGCGTGGAGTCGGCTCCGGGCAGACGGTACTGCGTGCCGGAGGTCGGGCTCGTGATGGTCAGGCCCGTGCCGGCGACGACGCTGAAGGCGCGCGTCACGGCGGCGGAGACGTCTCCACCGAGGGCTTGGGTCACCGACGCGGCGTAACCGCCGACGGGCACGCCCGGGACGGTCGTCGACCAGGTGCCGTCCGCGGCGACGAGGGCCGTGGCCGTGCGGCCGCCGCCCAGGTCGACGGCGACGGTGGCCGTGGGGGTCGCGGTGCCCGAGACGATCACGGGGGTCGTGGAGTCGGCGTCGAGGACCGTGAAGACGCGTCCGGCGGTGGGCGTGGTGACGACGAGCGGCTGCTGCGCGACGACGGTGAAGTCCCGGGTCACGGGGCCGGTGGTCGCGGTGCCGAGGGCCTGGGTCACGGAGGCGCTGTAGGCCCCTGCGGGCACGTTGGAGACGGTCACGCTCCAGCTGCCGTCCACGGCGACCGTGCCGGTGCCCGTGAGACCGGCACCGAGGTCGACCGTGACGGCGGCGCCGGGCTCGCCGGCACCGGTCAGCACGACGCTGCGCGTGGCGCCCGGGGAGGCCGGGACGACGAACACCTGCCCGGCGGTGGGCGTGGCGATGCTGAGGGGGGCGAGGGCCGCGGCGCGGACGGTGGAGGTCGCGAGGTCGACCCGGGAGGCGTTCACCAGCGGGAGGACGGAGAGGCTGACCGCGTGGACGGAGCTCGAGCCGGCGTCGGTGCCTCGGCCGTCACGGAAGCCCGCGCCGTCCTGGGCGTTGATCGTGACGCGGACGAGCTGGTTGAGCAACGTCGTGAGAGGCGCGAGGGTCGTGACGACCGCGGCGGTCGTGGTGCGCAGGCTGGTCGTCGTGGCGGCGAGCGCCGTGCCGTTCACCAGGGGCGAGTAGAGGCCGCCCACGCTGCCGAGCAGCGTGCCGACGACGGGGAGGAGGGCCCCCCGGAGGACCGTGGCGCCGAGAGCACCGACGAGACCCGACCCGGTGACGGTCGTGGCGGCCGGCTGGACGGTACCGTCGAGCAGCGCGCCGAGGGTGGTCACGGTGCGGGTGCTCAACGTCTCGTTCACGCCGACGACGGCCAACTGGATGCGCAGTGCGACGGCGAGGTCGACGGTCACCTGGGTCGCGCGGATCGCGTCGTCCACGGCGGCCACGAGGTTGGTGGGCAGCTGGTTCTGCAGGATGTCGGTGATGCCGGCGGTGATCGCGGTGATGGTCGCGGGACGCAGCAGGTCGGTGTTCGCGGGCAGACCGTTCAGGGCGTCGAGGTCGATGACCACCTGGCCCGTGCTGGGGATGATGGTCACGGGCCCGCTGGTCAGGGGACGGGCGAGTTCCGCCGAGATCGTCGAGTCGAGGTCGACGGTCGCCTGCACGTTCACCGTTGGCTGGCCGAGCGTGACGGCGCCACCGAGGGGCAGGCCGTTCACGGCCGTGGTGAGCGGGCCGGTGATCGAGTTCGCGAGGCCGCTGACGGCGGTGCTGCCGGCGACCCCGTTGACCGCGGTCCCCAGGCCGCCGACCGTGGAGCGGAGGGACGAGGTCACGCCCTGGACGGCGGGGCTGGTCAGGGTGAACTCCGCACCGGCGACCTGGTAGGCCGTCGTGGGCGTGGTGGCGGTGGCGCCCCGCTGCTGGGTGATCTGCGACGAGAGCGCGCCGAGCTGCAGGGTCACGTCGCTGAGGACGCCCTGCGTGGCGGGCACCTGGGCGAGCAGCGGCTGGAGGCGGAGGGTGGTCTGCTGGGCCGGGCTGCCGTCGCCGACGGCGATCGAGCCGTCCTGGGCGATGAGACCGGCCGAGGCGGTGGCGCCGGTCGCGGTGGCGTTCGCGTACTGACCGTCGACGCCGAGGGTGAGCAGCCCGTTGCCCCCGAGGAGGCGGATGCCGTTGCCCAGACCGACCGTGAGCGCGTTGACGGCGGTGAGGTTCAGCGGGTTGCGCGACGTCGGCGGGTTCTGCGTGGTGCCGAAGGCCGAGTAGGCCCCGCCGAGTGCGGCGACCTGGTCGAGCGCGACGATGCCCGTTCCGCCGACGAGCGACGCCTCGGCCTCGCTGCGGTCGGTCGTGGCCGCCTGCGCGGGGACGACGACGACGAGCGCGCCGACGACCGCCGCGACGACGGCGGCCGCCGTCGCCTTCAGTGCGCGGGACGCGTGGGAGCGCCGGGGACGCTCGATCGTCTGGCTTCGCATGGGTGTGCCTCTTCCTGACGGGACGAGCCCGCCGCCTGATCCGAAGAACTCCCGCTGGTGAGGCGGGAGGTGCTGCTGTTCTGTTGTGTCGTCGCCGCGTCGCCGCCCGGGGACGACGGCGAGGCGAACGGGACTACCGCGCGGTGCGCGGGCTCGTTCGCCTGGTGCGGGTGCTGCTGACGTGCCGTGGTGAGGGGCTCATCGGTCCTGATCCTGATCGTGTGGTGCGGGTGCGACGGCGCCGTCGCGCGTGGTCGCACCGTGGTGAGGGGTGCGGCCGGAGCGGTGGTTGATCGCTCCCGACGAGCTGGTTCGGTCTCGTCGTGATGCCGAGCATAGGGGGCATCGCGCGGATCGCGCACCCCACGAAGGGGGGCCACGGGGCCTTCGGCCCCCAAAAGAGAAATGACCCCTCACGCACCCGTCAGAGCCCGGTTACCCTTGCTGCATTTCTGCCCTGGGGGAATTGGCCTGGATGACGCCACGTGAGGAGCCTCGACGAGTTTAGCGGCAACTGAGTGGTCGCCGCGACCCGGGGTGTTGCCTGAGGGCATGAGAATCGTCATCGCCGGAGGACACGGCAAGATCGCCCAGCTCCTCGAACGCCGACTAGCCGACGCCGGGCACGACCCCGTCGGCATCGTCCGCAACCCCGACCACACCGCCGACCTCGAGGCCGCGGGGGCCCGTGCCCTCGTCCTCGACCTCGAACGGACCGACGTCGACACGCTCGCCGGCCACCTCGACGGGGCCGACGCCGTCGTCTTCGCCGCGGGCGGCGGCGGCGGCAGCGGCGCCGAGCGCAAGCTCACGATCGACCGCGACGGGGCCGTCCTCCTGGCCGACGCCGCCGAGAAGGCGGGCGTCACGCGCTACGTCATGGTCTCGGCCATCGGTACGGACGACTTCGACCCGGCGCGCGCCGAGCTGCCCGCCGCGAACGACGACGACGTGTACCAGGTGTACATGCGTGCGAAGAGCGAGGCCGACGCCGACCTCCGCCGTCGCGAGGGCCTGGACTGGACGATCGTCCGCCCCGGTGGCCTGACCGACGACGCCGGCACCGGCCAGGTCACGGTCGGCACGACCGTCGAGCGCGGCAGCATCCCCCGCGCGGACGTGGCCGAGATCATCGCCACGGCGCTGATCGAGGGCACCGCCGTCAAGACGCAGTTCGAGGCCGTCTCGGGCGACGTCACCGTCTCGGACGCGCTGGCGACCATCAAGTACTGACCCGCGCCTCCTGGTCGTCCCCCGACCACGGAGTGACGGACGAGAGCCCCGGAGGCGCGACCAGCGCACCGGGGCTCTCCCCCGTCTGAGGGTCGGTCGGGTCGTGTACCCGCAGACGCCTCAGCTGAGGGCGGCGGCCTGTCGGGCGATCTCGAGTTCTTCGTTCGTGGGGACGACGAGGACGGACACCCTCGACCCCTCGGGCGAGATGTACCGCGCCTCGCGGGACGCGAGTTCGTTGCGGTCGTCGTCGACGTGGATGCCGAAGAACTCCAGGCCCATGAGCGTCCGACGACGCAGCAGGGCGTTGTTCTCGCCGACCCCTGCCGTGAAGACGACGGCGTCGAGTCCCCCGAGCTGGGCGACGTAGGCACCGATGTAGTGCCGCAGGCGGTGCCGGTAGACGGCCAGCGCCGCCTCGGACACGGCGTCGCCCCGGGACGCGCTGTCCTGCACGTCGCGCATGTCGCCGCTGCCGGTGAGGCCGAGCAGCCCGCTGCCCTTGTTGAGCAACGTCTCGAGCTCGGCGAAGTCGAGTCCCGCCTCACGGTGGAGGTGGAACACGGCGGCGGGATCGATGTCGCCCGAGCGCGTGCCCATGACGAGACCCTCGAGGGGCGTCATGCCCATGCTCGTGTCGATGGACCGCCCGCCGTCGATCGCGGCGGCCGAGGCGCCGTTGCCGAGGTGCAGCACGATCGTCTTGAGCTCGGCGAGGGGGCGACCGAGGAACTCGGCGGTCTTCTCGCTCACGTACTTGTGCGACGTGCCGTGGAAGCCGAAGCGACGAACGTGGTGCTTCTTCGCCAGCTCGGCGTCGATCGCGTAGGTGTAGGCGGCGGGGGCGAGCGTCTGGTGGAACGCCGTGTCGAAGACCGCGACGTGGGGGACGTCGGGGAAGGCCTCCCGGGCCGCGCGGATGCCCTGCAGGTTGGCCGGGTTGTGCAGCGGGGCGAGGGCCGACAGGCGGTCGATCGCCTTCTCGACGTCGGGCGTGACGACCGTCGCGCGGTCGAACTCTTCTCCGCCGTGGACGACGCGGTGGCCCACCGCGACCGGCGGGTACTCGGCGAAGGACGGGCCGTGCGCCTCGAAGGCGGTCAGCATCGCGGCGAAGCCGGCGGCGTGGTCGGCGATCGGCTGGGTGTCGTTGCGGGTCTCGTCGCCTGTGACCTCGTTGCGGTGACGGGTCGACCCGACGTCCTCGCCGATGCGCTCGACGAGACCGCTCGCGAGCGTGCGCTCGCCCTCGAGCTCGATCAGCTGGTACTTGAACGACGACGAGCCGGAGTTGACGACGAGGACGGTGCTCACGAGGAGGCTCCTTCGGTGCTGGTGACGGCGGCGGCGGCGGCCTGCGTGCCGGCCTGGATGGCCGTGATGGCGACGGTGTTGACGATGTCTCCGACGAGGGCCCCGCGGGACAGGTCGTTGATCGGCTTGCGGAGGCCCTGCAGGATGGGGCCGATCGCGACCGCACCCGCACTGCGCTGCACGGCCTTGTAGGTGTTGTTGCCCGTGTTGAGGTCGGGGAAGATGAACACCGTCGCCCGACCGGCGACCTCGGACTCCGGCATCTTGGCGGCGGCCACCGTCGGGTCGGCCGCGGCGTCGTACTGGATCGGCCCCTCGACGAGCAGGTCGGGTCGGCGTTCGCGGACGAGTGCCGTGGCGGCGCGGACCTTCTCGACGTCCGCACCCGAGCCGCTGTCGCCCGTGCTGTAGCTCAACATGGCGACGCGGGGCTCGATGCCGAACTGCTGTGCGGTCTGCGCCGACGAGATCGCGATGTCGGCGAGTTGCTCGGCGGTCGGGTCGGGGATGACGGCGCAGTCGCCGTAGACCAGCACCCGGTCGGCGAGCGCCATGAGGAACACGCTCGACACGACGCCGACGTCGGGCAGCGTCTTGATGACCTCGAACGCGGGCCGGATGGTGTGCGCCGTGGTGTGCTTGGCGCCCGACACCATGCCGTCGGCGAGGCCGAGCTTCACCATCATCGTGCCGAAGTACGAGACGTCGGTCACGGTGTCCATCGCCTGGGAGACCGCGATGCCCTTGTGGGCCCGCAGCTTGGCGTACTCGGTCGCGAAGAGCACCTGCAGGCTGGGGTCGAACGGGTCGAGCACGCGGGCGGTGGCGAGGTCGAGACCGAGCTCGGCGCCCCGGGCGCGGATGGCCGTCTCGTCACCGAGCAGCGTGATGGCGGCGACGCCGCGCTGCAACAGGGTGGACGCGGCCCGCAGCACCCGGTCGTCGTCGCCCTCGGGCATGACGATGTGCTTCTGGGCCCCCCGCGCCCGCTCGAGGAGCTGGTACTCGAACATCAGGGGCGTCACCACCCCGGACGGGCTGACCTGCAGGAGGCGCAACAGCTCGGCCCCGTCGACGTGCGTCTCGAAGAGTGCGAGGGCGAGGTCGTACTTGCGGGGAGAGTCGGCGGCGAGGCGCCCGCGGGTCTGGGTGATGGCGAGGGCCGTGTCGTAGGTGCCGGTGCTCGTGGTCGCGATCGGCAGCGGGCTGTCGAGCCCCTCGAGCAGGCGCTCGACCTGCGGGGCGAGGGCGAACCCACCGTTGAGCACGATGCCGGCGAGCGACGGGAAGGTCTCGGAGGCGTGGGCGAGCACCGTCGCGACGAGCACGTCGGAGCGGTCGCCCGGCACCACGACGACGGCACCCTCGGTGAGTCGCGGCAGCACGTTCTCCATCGACATGGCCGCCACGACGACGCCGAGCGCCTCTCGGTCGAGCAGGGCGTCGTCGCCGCGCAGCAGGGTCGCACCGGTGGCCTGCAGCACGGCGCGCATCGTCGGGGCGACGAGGACGCGGTCTTCCGGCAGCGTCCAGATCGGGACCCGCCCGGTGGGTGACGCCTCGAGGGCGTGGCCGATGCCGTCGACGACCTCGTCGAGGTGGTCGGGGTCGACCCGGTTGGCGACGACGGCCAGCAGGCTCGCGTGCTCGGAGCGCAGCTCGGCGGTGGTCAGTTCGGCGACCTGGCGCATGTCGGCGCCCGAGCGCCGCGTCTGGCCGTCGGCGCTGCGGCCGCCGAGCACCAGCAGCACGGGCGCGCCGAGGTTGGCCGCGATGCGGGCGTTGTACGACAGCTCGGTGGGGCTGCCGACGTCGGTGTAGTCGGAACCGATCACCACGACCGCGTCGCACTGCCGCTCGACGGCGGCGAAGCGGCTCACGATGGTGGCGAGCGCGGCATCGGGATCGGCGTGCACCGCGTCGTAGCTGACGCCGACGCACTCGTCGTAGGCCAGGTCGACGCTGTCGTGCGACAGCAGGAGTTCGAGCACGTAGTCGCGCTCGTCGGTCGAGCGGGCGACGGGTCGGAACACCCCCACCCGTCCCACCTCGTGGCTGAGCGTGTCGAGCACGCCCAGGGCGATCGTGGACTTGCCCGTGTGGCCTTCGGCAGAGGTGATGTAGATGCGTGTCGACACGCTCGCCAGCCTACGGGCGGCAGCCTTCGAGCCGCCGGGGAAGCGTGCTGGCGGAGGCCGCGAGACACCTCCTAGGCTCGTCGGCATGCAGATCCGCACCGCGACCGAGACCGACCTGCCCGGCGTCCTCGAGATCCACGCCGACGCCGTGGCGCACTCCCGGGCCATCTGGACCGACGTCACGCCGACCCTCGAGGGTCGGCGCGAGTGGCTGACCAGCCATCAGGAGGCGCGGCGCAGCGCGATCGTCGCGGTGGACGGCGACGAGGTGCTCGGCTACGGCAGCTACGGGCCGTTCCATGCCAAGGACGGCTACCGGCACACCTGCGAGAACTCGGTCTACGTGCGTCCGGGGCAACAGGGCAAGGGACTCGGACGAGCGCTGATGGCCGAACTCGTCGAGCGGGCCACGCGGGACGAGCTGCACGTCATGGTGGCGCTGATCGAGGCGGGCAACGAGGCGTCGGTGCGGCTGCACGCGTCGCTCGGCTTCGAGGACGCCGGCGTGCTGCGCGAGGTCGGCACGAAGTTCGGCGAGTGGCTCGACCTGCGGTACATGGTCCGCCGACTGGCCTGACCCGGGCGCGACGGGACCGACGAGGCACCGGGACGACGACGGGCGCCGCCTCCGAGGAGACGACGCCCGTCGTGGGCGGAGCGGTGGGGTCAGCGTCCGGTCGAGCCGTCCTGTCCGGTGTCGCCGGGCGTGTCGAGCCGACCGTCGATGGCCGGGTCGGGCGACACGACGTCGACCTGGAGCGGAGGCTCGGCGACGACGGCCGAGGCTGACGTCGCCCGGCTCACCGGAGAACCGTCACGGCCACCCCGGACCCGGCGTTTGACCGCCTCCCAGGGGCGGGCGAGTCGTGTGCCACCGGCCTGGGCCGGGGCGTCGACCTCGAGACCGTAGTACGCGCCGACGTGCTCGAGCAGGACGTCGCGCTCGGCCTTGTCGTACGCACGACGTTCGCGGGTGAAGGCGATGATCGTCGACCAACAGGTCAACAGCAGCACGATGCTGAACGGCAGCGCCGTCGTGATCGCCGCGGTCTTCAGGGCGTCCAGACCGCCGGTCAGGAGGAGCGCGACGGCGAGCAGGGCGGCCACCAGGGCGAAGAACACTCGGAGCCAGTTCTTCGGCTCGATGTCGCCGCCCGACGCGATCATCGCCATGACGAGCGATCCGGAGTCGGACGAGGTGACGAAGAACACGCCGATGAGCAGGATCGCGCCGAACGTCAGGACCGTCCCGGCGGGCAGGCCGCCGAGCAGGGCGAAGAGCGACCCCTCGACGTCGACCGAGCCGTCGGCTCCGACGAGGCCACCCGAGCCGTCGGTCTGCTGGTGGATGGCCGCACCACCGAGGACGGCGAACCACAGGAAGGTGAGGGCGGTCGGGACGAGCAGCACGCCGAAGACGAACTGGCGGACCGTGCGGCCCTTCGAGATGCGGGCGATGAAGATGCCGACGAAGGGCGCCCACGACATCCACCACCCCCAGTAGAACGTGGTCCAGGCGCCCTGCCACTCCTCGCCGGCGGCGCCCTGCTGGGCGGTCACGTTGAAGGACAGGCCGACGACGTTCTGCAGGTAGGCGCCGATGGACTGCACGAAGTCGCGCAGCAGGAACTGCGTGGGTCCGACGATCAGGATGAACAGCAGCAGGGCGGCCGCGAGGATGAGGTTGAAGTTCGAGAGGATCTTCATGCCCTTGGTCACACCGGTGACGAGCGACACGATGGTGACCGCCGTGATGACGGCGATGATCGCGATCTGGCTCACGATGCTGCTGTCGGCGATGCCCGCGGCCTCGAGGCCGGCGCCGATCTGGATGACGCCGAGGCCGAGCGAGGTCGCGACGCCGAACAGCGTGCCGACGAGGGCGATGACGTCGATGAGGTTGCCCCAACCCCCGCGGACGCGGTTGCCGAGGAGGGGCTCGAGGGCCCAGCGGATGGAGACGGGACGCCCCCTCCGGTGGATCGCGTAGGCGAGGGCGAGTCCGAGGACGACGTAGATGGCCCAGGCGTGCAGCCCCCAGTGGAGGAAGGTCTGGGTCAGGGCCTGCTGCGCGAGCTGGTCCTCGGTGCCGGTGACGCCCGGTCGTGGCGAGGCGAAGTGGCTGAGGGGCTCGGAGACGCCGTAGAAGACGAGGCCGATGCCCATGCCCGCGGCGAAGAGGAGCGCGAACCACGAGCCGGTCGAGAACTCGGGCTCGTCCTTGTCCTTGCCCAGCTTGATGCCACCGAACCTGCTGAATCCGAGGAACAGGCTGAAGCCGACGAAGAAGGCGGCGATCAGGACGTAGTACCAGCTGAAGTTGCGGACGATGCCGCTCTGCAGGCCGAGGAACAGCGCCTCGGCCGAGGCGGGCGCGATCAGGGTGTAGGCGACGAAGCCGAGGACGACGACGGCGGCCGGCCAGAAGACCCAGCGGCGCAGTTGAGGGGTGGTCGAGACGGTCTCCGTCAGGGAAGCGGGATGGTCGGCGGGGGGCCCGGAAGGGGGCGGAGTTGTCGTGGCCATGCCTCCATGGTGACGGTTGAGGGGCCCGCCGTCCCAATCACGACGTCGTCGGGGTCACCGATCCTGGTGACGGTAGTACCGGTTGCGGGGTCGCAGGACGGCCGTCGCGAGGACGGCGGCGAGCACCGACGCGACGAGGATGGCCACCTTGGCGTCGTCGTCGTGCGCGCTGCCGAGCCCGTAGCTCAGTTCGGCGACGAGCAGGGACACGGTGAAGCCGATGCCCCCGAGGAGGGCGACGCCGGTGAGGTCCACCCACTTGATGCTCCGGTCGAGTTCTGCCCGGGTGATCCTGGTCGTGATCCAGGTCGTCGCGAGGATGCCGACGGGTTTTCCGAGGACGAGGGCGGCGATGATGCCGATCGTGACCGGACTCGAGAGAGCCGTCCTGAGGCCGTCGAGGCCACCGAAGGCGACGCCTGCGGAGAAGAACGCGAACACGGGGACGGCGAAGCCGGTGGAGATGGGCCGGAAGCGGTGCTCGAAGACCTCGGAGAGCCCCGGTCCCGCATCCGGGCCGCCACTGGCCTGGCTCCGGATGACGGGGACGGCGAAACCGAGGAGGACGCCGGCGACGGTGGCGTGGACCCCGGAGGCGTGGATGAGCCCCCACACCAGGACGGCGACCGGCAGGAGGATGAACCAGTTCGCGGCGGGGTGCAGGCCGAAGAACCGTCGGAACCTCTGGGTGAGGAACACGTACGCCGCGAGCGGCACGATGGCGAGTGCCAACGGGACGACCTCGATCGCGCTGGTGTAGACGAACGCGATGATGCCGATGGCGATGAGGTCGTCCACGACGGCGAGGGTCAGCAGGAAGATGCGCAGCGCGCTGGGCAACCTCGAGCCCACGATGGCGAGGACCGCGACGGCGAAGGCGATGTCGGTCGCGGTGGGGATGGCCCACCCCCGCACCGCCTCCGGGTCGGAGGCGTTGACGGCGGTGAAGATCAGGGCGGGGACGAGGACTCCGCCGAACGCGGCGGCCACCGGCACGATCGCCTTGCTGACCTTCCGCAGCTCTCCGGCGACGAACTCCCGTTTGAGCTCCAGCCCGACGAGGAAGAAGAAGATCGCCAGGAGCCCGTCCGCGGCCCACTCCCCCACGCTCAGGTGCAGCCCGAGACCCTCCGGGCCGAACTCGAAGTCCCGGAGTGCGAAGTACGCCCCTGAGAGCGGTGAGTTCGCCCACACGACCGCCAGGACGGCGGCGACGACGAGGACGACCCCACCCACGGTCTCCTTCCGGAGGATCTCGCCGAGGCGGGTGGACTCCGAGGTCGTCTCTTCGGCGAAGAGTCCGGGAGTGACGGCGGGAGGCGGGGAAGAGGGCAGGTCGTCGTGTGGCATCGTCGTCCTGTCTTACCAGACGACGCCGGGGCGGGCACGGGACGAGGCGACGGCGCCCGTCACGCCCGTGTCAGAGCCGGGGCGAACGTCGCCGCGACGACGGTGACGTCGTCGGCCTGCTCGTCGTCGCCGACCAGCTCGGCGACCTTCTGCACGATGTCGCCCGGGTCACCGGACGAGATGAGCAGCAGTTGGAACTGGCTGAAGGCGTGCAGTTCGTCCGGGAAGAGGTCGAGGACCCCGTCGCTGATGCAGACGATCGTGTCGCCTGGGTGCAGCTGGTCGGCGTAGGACGTCCAGCGGTCCCCGAGGCCGATGGGGAGGTCGGACGACTGCAGCCGCTCCACGAGACCGGTGGCGCGCCGGATGAGCGCCAGCCCGTGTCCGCCGTCGGCCCAACGGATCTCGCCCGACGGCGTGATGCGGGCGTGGAAGCACGTGGTGAACTGGACGTCGCCGTCACCGCTCGCGAGGCCCGTCGTCGCACGACGCAGGGCCACGGCGGGGTCGAGATCGTCCGACGAACTGCGGATGACGGAACGCACGGCGGCGGCGATCATCCCCGCTCCGACGCCTTTGCCCATGACGTCCCCCACGGTCAGGGCGATGCCGTCCGGGGTGGGATACCAGTCGTAGAAGTCGCCCCCGACGGCGCGGGCGGGGATGCACCTCCCCCGGACGGCGAACATCTCGGGAAGGAGGCTCGTCTTCGGTGGCAGGAGCGACTGCTGGATGGTCGCGGCCCGGTCGAGCTCCCGTTCGACCGCGTGCTGCTGCGCTCGGGACAGCTCCACCTTGCGGCTCGCCTGCCGGGCGAGCTCGTTGATGGCGAGGCCGATGGTGGCGTAGATGGCCAGGGAGAAGGCGATGCGGATGAACTCGCTGGGCGCGCGTCCGCTCGGCTCGATCACGAACGGCAGCATGAAGGTGACCGCCGATCCGATCAGCAGCCACACGATGCTGAGCCGCCCCGGCCACACGGCGATCCAGACGATCGGCAGCAGGATGATGGGGATGAAGACGGACCCGCTGTCACCCGTTCCGTAGCGGAGCAGGCCCACCGCGACGAAGTCGGCGGCGGGGATGACGATCTCCCAGGTGAGCAGGCGGGGACGCCGGGAGACCACCGAGGCGAAGACGACGCCGCAGAACGCGGCGAAGACGCCGGCCCACATGCTCGGTGCATCGCTGACGGGCAGCCACGGGATGAGCGTGCTCACGACCGCGGCGAGCAACACGAAGAGGAAGACGAAGCCCTGCTTGAGCAGGGCGACGTGACGTCGCGAGCCGGCGGACATGACCCGCGCGAGGAGGCCGGAGTCGCCCCAGACGCTGGGGCGCAGGGTGTCGTTGCCCAACTGACTGACGCTCATGACCCAAGGCTAGGGCGACCGGGCCTCCATCGGGGAGAAGGCGATGCCCCAGAACGTGGGGCGAGGACGAGAAACGGCCCCTCCCGGGGAGGGAAGAGCCGTCTCGATGCGGAGGATAGGGGATTCGAACCCCTGAGGGCTTGCACCCAACACGCTTTCCAAGCGTGCGCCATAGGCCACTAGGCGAATCCTCCAGGGCGGGCACACGGTGAACCGGCGCACGACCGAGACCAGCGTACCGGACTCCGCGGGGCCCGGGGGACGCCCCCGTGTCGCTGCTGACCTTGAGGCTCCCTCATGGCTACCGTCGGGGCATGACCGACGCGCACCGCCCCTCCTCGGAGCACCTCGACGCCGCCCTGCCGCCGCGGGCCCGCGCCGTCGTCGCCGCCCTCCGTGCCGCCGGCGCCGAGGGCGAGGTCCGCGAGTTCGACGAGTCGACGCACACGGCCGCACAGGCCGCCGCCGCCCTCGGCTGCGAGGTGGGCGCCATCGCCAGCAGCCTGGTGTTCCACTCCGGCGGGGAGGCCCTGCTCGTGCTCACCAGCGGCGCCCACCGGGTCGACACCGACCTGGTGGCGTCGACTCTCGGCCGGGGCCCGATCATGCGGGCGAACGCCGACCAGGTGAAGCGCGCGACCGGCCAGGTCATCGGCGGCGTGGCCCCGGTCGGCCACCCCAGCCCGGTGCGGACGCTCGTCGACACCGCGCTCGAGACCCACGACGTGCTCTGGGCGAGCGCCGGCACCGCGAACACCGTCTTCGCCACGACGTTCGCCGAGCTGGTGCGCGTGACCGGGGGCACCCCGGCGCGCGTCGCCTCCGACGACCTCTGAGACCGGCCCCCTCGGTTGTCGACGTCGGCGGCCACCCGTAGCATTTCCCCATGCCGCCCCTCACGTCCGCCCGCGTCGACGCCTGGCTCTGGGCCGTCCGGCTCTACAAGACCCGCTCGGCCGCCAACACCGCCTGCCGGGCCGGTCACGTGCGGGTGAACGGCGAGCGCGTCAAGGCCGCCCAGGGCGTCCGTCCCGGCGACGAGGTCCGGGCGCGCATCGCGGGCTTCGAGCGGATCGTCGTCGTCAAGACCTGCCTCGTGAAGCGCGTCGGTGCTCCGGCCGCGGCCGAGGCGATGACCGACCTCACTCCCCCGCCGCCGCCGCGCGAAGAGGTCGCCGCCGTACCGGTCCGCGACCGAGGCGCGGGCCGCCCCACCAAGCGCGACCGTCGCGAGATCGAGCGCCTCAGGGACCGCGCAGAGAGCTGACACTCGCTCGACTCCCCCGATCGCGGGCTCCCCGCACTGGGGTGGGACGCCCCGGTATCTGTGCGAACGCATCGTCTACGCTGAGGGCACGGCGCTGCCCCGACAGCAGCAGCCTCGGGTCGGGGGACTCGGGGTCACGCCGACCCCGGGGGGACGACATGAACACGACCGACGCGGCGATGCCGACCGAGCGGGGCACCGTGACGGTGCGGCCACGGCGCGAACTCGCCCGGAGCGCCACGCTCACCGGCGTCTTCAGCCTGTCCCCCGTGCTGATCGCGGTGCTGTGGCTGACCCTGCCGAGCGGTCACCAGAGCGGCGTGCTGGCCGTCACCTGCGGCGTCGTGGTGATGGGACTGCTCATGTACTGGCGCTACCGCCTCTCGTACGCGGCCGTCACGCGCAGCGAGTTCGTCAAGCGGGGGTGGTTGCCCGGGTTCGTCCGGCTGCGGCGCGACGAGGTCGACTCCCTCGTGCTCGTCCGCACCTACCGGGACCACTCGACCGAGACCGTCACGCAGCTGCTCGCCCTCGACGACGAGGGGCGACGCCTGTTCCGGATGCGGGGCACGTACTGGTCGGAGGCGTCCGTGCACGCCGTCGTCGACGCACTCGGCATCCCGACGACCGTCCTGCCCCGGGCCCTCACCCGCCGCGAGTTCTTCGCGGCCTACCCCGACAGCCCCTACTGGTACGAGAGCCGTCCGTGGATCGGGGTCACCATCGCCTGCGGCCTGTTCGCCCTGGCGACCGGCACGCTCGTGGTGCTCTTCCAGGCGTTCGGCAACCCCGCCTGAGGACGTGCCCGCGGGCCCGGGGCTGCACCGACCCGGGGCTGCACCGCCCCGGGGCTGCACCGCCTCGGGGCTGCACCGACCCGGGGCTCAGCGGCGACGCAGCGTGCCGAAGATGCCCTTGACGACCTCGCGCACGACCGCCTTGCCGGCACTCGACCCGAGGACCTCGCCGAGCAACCCGCCGGTCGATCCGGACCCCGACGAACGGGACCCCGAGGAGGCGCGGGTCGTCGTCCCGCGCCCGGCACGCGCCTTCGCGGCCGCCCGTTCGGCTCGCTCGAACTCCTTCTGCTGACGTTCGTACTCGGCCTGGGCGGCCTTCCGCTCGCGCTCGGCGGCGGTGACCGCCTGGGCGTCCGCCTTCTCGCGGGCCGCGGCCTCCTTGAGCTGGGCGTCGATCGTGGCCTGGCGTGCCGCGGCGTCGGTCCGTTCGCGCTGGTCGAGCGCGGCCGCCTCGAGCTTGCGGGCCAGGATCTCCCGGGCCGAGTCGCGGTCGATCGACGCCCCGTAGGAGGCGTTCAACGGCGACGCCGCGACCGCCGCGGTCATGACGTCGGCCGGGGTCGGCGACATCGAACCGCGCGGGGCACGGAGGCGCGTCCACGCGACCGGGCTGGGAGCCCCCTTCTCGTTCATGACCGTCACCACCGCCTCCCCGGTGGCGAGGCCGGTGAGCACCGCGGCGAGGTCGTAGTCGCTCGTCGGGTACGTCGACACCGTCGCCCGCAGGGCCTTCGCGTCGTCGGGCGTGAACGCGCGGAGCTGGTGCTGGACGCGCGAGCCGAGCTGGGCGAGCACCTCGCCCGGGACGTCCTTCGGGGTCTGGGTGACGAAGACGATGCCCACGCCCTTGGACCGGATGAGCCGGACGGTCTGCGTGATCTGCGCCAGGAACTCCTTCGAGGCGTCGGCGAACAGCAGGTGCGCCTCGTCGAAGAAGAAGACGAGCCTCGGCTTGTCGAGGTCGCCCACCTCGGGCAGGTCGTTGTAGAGGTCGGCGAGCAGCCACATCAGGAAGGTCGAGAACAGCGCCGGCTGGTCGTGCACGCCGGGCACCTCGAGCAGGCTGACGACGCCACGACCGTCCTCGGCCGTGCGGAGGAACTCGGCGGTGTCGATCTCGGGCTCGCCGAAGAACGCGTCGGCCCCCCGGTCGGCGAACGTGATCAGCTCGCGGAGGATCACCCCGACGGTCTGTCTGCTCAGCCCGCCCAACCCCTCGAGTTCGCCCTTGCCCTCGTCGCTCGTCAGCCAGGTCAGCACGGCCCGCAGGTCGGACAGGTCGAGCAGCGGCAGACCGGCCTGCGCGGCGTAGTGGAACACCAGGCCGAGGCTGCTCTCCTGCGTGTCGTTGAGGCCGAGCACCTTGCTGAGCAGCAGCGACCCGAAACCGCTGACCGTCGCGCGGACCGGCACGCCGGTGCCCTTGCCGCCCAGCGCGAAGTACTCGGTCGGTGCCGCCTGCGGCGACCAGTCCTGGCCGATCCCCCGCGTGCGGGCCAGCAGCTTCTCGTTCGCCTCGCCCGGCGTCGCGATGCCCGACAGGTCGCCCTTCACGTCGGCCGCGAACACCGGGACCCCGGCCGCCGAGAGCTGCTCGGCGAGCACCTGCAGGGTCCTGGTCTTGCCCGTGCCGGTCGCACCGGCCACGAGCCCGTGCCGGTTGAGCATCGCGAGCGGGATGCGCACGGGCACGTCGACCCGGGCATCGCCGTTCACGAGGGCGCCGAGCTCGAGGGCGGGACCGTCGAAACCGTAGCCCGCGCGGACGAGGTCGACCGCCGACTCGTCGAGCGGCCCGCCGGGCGGGACGGGCAGGCCGTCGACCGGGGTGCCGGCGACCGGCTCGGGTTCGGTCAGCCCGGCGTCCGCCGCGGCGTCGGCGACGTCCGCCTCGGCCGCGAGCCGCTCGGCCCGCGCGAGTGCCGCCTCCGCGTCCTGCTTCGCCTTCTCGGCGGCGGCGACCGCTGCGGCGGCCTCCGCCCTGGCCTGCTCGAGCGCGTCCGTCATGCGGCCAGCCTAGGCACCCTGGGCACGGTGGTCCGGGCGAGTTCGGCCACAGCGGGCGACACCGCACGCCCGCCTCGTCCGGACCGCCCGTGATCGACCCCGCGAGCGGCACCGAGAGCGCCCCGTCATCGACCCCGCGAGCGGCACCGTCAGGCGGGGCGCCCCTGCCAGATCCAGCCGCGACCCCGCACGCGCTCCTGCTCGTCGAGCAGCCGGTGCGCGACCGGAGCCCAGAGGACGACCGCGACCCCGGCACCGATCAGCAGCCCGCCGATCGTGTCGGTCAGCCAGTGCGCCCCGAGGTAGGTGCGGCTGAGCAGCATCAGCACCGTGTAGGCCGCGCCCGCGACCCACACCCAGACGCGTCGCAGGATCACCCCGAGCACGACGGCCAGCGTCGCGGCGTTGGACGTGTGGCCCGAGGGGAACGAGCCGTAGTCGCTCACCACGAGGATGTCCTCGGGACGGGCCCGGCCGAACGTGTGCTTGACGACCTGGACCACGCCCGCGCTGAGCGCGCAGGCGGCGATCCAGTAGAGCGCGGCCCACGGGCGACGGCGCAGCAGGAAGAGCGCGGCGACGCCTAGCGGGACGACGAAGACGCCGACCACGCCCGCGCCGATCGAGTTGAAGATCAACGAGGGGACGTCCCAGAACGGGCTGCGGTGCTCGACCAGTTCGCCCATGAACCGCTCGTCGACGCCGATCACCCCCGACCGGGCCGTGATCACGACGCCGAGCAGCAGCACGACGCCGATGGCGCCGAGCGCGCTGAACACCCACCAGCGGCGCTGCACGCGGCGGGCCACCCGTTCTTCGGACGGCGAGGCGGGCTTCGGGGCGAGCGGGTCGGTGCGCATCCCCAGACGGTACCGGGAGGCGCGGGTCGGCGACCGGGAGGCCCCGGTCGGCGACGGACGACCGGGAGGCGCGGGTCAGCGACCCAGCGCCGGCACCGTCCGCGGGCGCACCAGCAGCCACAGGCTCGCGATGGCCACGCACGAGGTGGCGACCATGACACTGCCCATCGGCACGGCGGACCCGATGCCGAGGAACCCGACCACCGGCGAGATGAGCCCCGCCAGGCCGAAGTTCAGCGCGCCGAGCAACGACGCCGCCGTCCCTGCCTCCTTGCCGTGGTTGGCGAGCCCGAGCACCTGGACCTGCGGGAACGAGAAGCCGCAGGCCGCGATGAAGAACCACAGCGGCACGAGGATGCCCACGAGCCCGGCACCGAGCGAGTCGAGCACGACGATCGACGCGGCGGCGAGCAGCAGGACGATCGTCGAGCAGGCGAGGATCCACTGCGGCCCGACCCGCCGGGCCAGCCGCGAGCTGATCTGGACGCCGGCGACGATCCCGAGCGAGTTGATCGCGAACAGGTAGCCGTACTGCTGGGCGTTCAGGCCGTAGACCTCCTGGAAGAGGAACGACGAGGCCGAGAGGTACGAGAACAGGCCCGAGAAGACCATCGCCCCGATCAGGGCGACGCCGACGAAGATCCGGTCGCTGAAGAGCACCTTGTAGCGCTGTCCGAGGGTCGTGTGCCCGGCCTCGTGCCGCCGCGCGGGCGGCAGGGTCTCGACGATCAGGAAGATCGCGGCGATGATCACGAACGCGCCGTAGGCCACGAGGAACACGAAGATGCCGCGCCAGCTGGTGAAGGCCAGCAGCTGCGAGCCGATGACGGGCGCGACGATGGGGGCGAGCCCGTTCACCAGGGCGAGACGCGACAGCATGCGCACGAGCGGCAGCCCACCGAACAGGTCGCGCACCGTCGCCATGGCGACGACGCCCCCGGCGGCGGCACCCATGCCCTGCAGCACCCGGAACACGGCGAGCAGCTCGATGGTCGGCGCGCTGGCGGCGCCGATGCTGGCGAGGATGTGCACGGCGGTCGCGACGATCAGCGGCGTGCGACGGCCGACCTTGTCGCTCCACGGCCCGACCAGCAGCTGCCCCACCCCGAAGCCGATCGTCGTCGCCGTCAGCGTCAGCTGGATGACGCCGCTGTCGACGGAGAAGTCCCGGCTGAGTTCGGGGAACGCCGGCAGGTAGAGGTCGATCGTGAACGGCCCGAGCGCGGTGAGCGCGCCGAGCACGACGACGTAGACGAGCCGCTGGCGGCGGGTCAGGGAGTCACCCGGGTGGACGACGGTGGTCACGAGGCAGGTCCTGTCTGGGGGGTCGCGGAGGGGCGGTCACGGATCGGGGCACGCGAGGAGGCGCGGCCACGACGACGAGGCCGGCTCGCGGCTCGAATCGATGCGACCGGGCCGTCGCGCACGACCACCACGAGATCGCAGGGGGTGGGAGGAGGGAGGGGAACGGCGTCGCTGCACGACACCCGTCGGCTCTCAGCCTAACCCTGCCGTGCACCCCCGCGACAGCCCTTCCGCCTCGGCGGCTCGCGCCGTGCCGTGTCGGCGCGTCGGCCCGGTCTAGGCTCGACCTGGCCTCGGACGCGATCGTCCCGTCCGAGCACCCGAGGAGGAACGTCCATGGTCGACGCGCGCATCGTCCAGACCACGAAGGCACTGCACGCCGCCGTCGTCGAGCTCGCCTCGACCAGGCCCGTGTCGAGCATCTCGGTCGCCGACGTCACCCGGGCCGCGGGGATCAACCGCGCGACGTTCTACAGCCACGCGACCTCGCCCGGCAGCCTGCTCACCGCGGTGCTCACCCCCGAGCTCGACGCGATCCGCGACGAGGACCACGCGCTGCGGCTCGACGGCCGGGCCGACGGCCCCGACGCGACGCGACGCGCGATGGAGAAGGTCGTCGACCACGTCGTGCGGTACCGCGAGATCTACCGTCTCGCCCTGCCCGACCCGCTCGACGCCTCGATCCACCAGGCGCTGGCCCGCCACTTCGAGGAGTCGAGCGTGCAGCACCTCGCCGGCCTGCCCGCCGGCAGCCTCCCCGAGGGGCTCGCGGTGCACATCGCCGCCGGCCACCTGGCACACGGGCTCGTAGGCGCCGTCGAGGCCTGGCTCGGCGGCAAGCGGACGAGCCGACGCGCCTTGCTCGACACCATGAACCTCATGCTGCCCACCTGGTGGGGTTGACCCGCAGCGCCCCCCGTTCCGACGGGTCGGTGGGCCGCCCAGGCGCCTAGGAGGCGCGCAGCAGTCCCGGCCCCACGCGCAGCACCCCGTCGGTGAGCGGTTCGCATCGGACTCCCCCGCGGCCCCGGAGCGCGCGGAAGGCCCCCGCGCCGAACACCACGTCCATCCACGCGCACGGGTTCGCCGCCCGGTTCGCGCGGAAGACCACGGGGCCGTCGCCCGTGTCGAGGTCGAACTCGCGACCCACGAGCGCGTCGACGTCGATGCCGCGCACGACCACGTTGCGACGCGTCAGGGCGGCGTCGAGCACGGTGCCCTCGGGCAGACCGAGCTCGCGGGCCAGGTGCCCGAGCTGCTCGGCGGCGAACAGGGTGACCGAGGCCCCGCGGTGCGCCGGGGCGTTGAAGTAGCGGTCGCCCACGATGCCGAGGTGGGCGCGCACGGTGACGGCGTCGTGCGACTCGGGGCCCGTGGTCGGGGCCGGGGCCGGGCCGTCGGCGGGGCGGCCGACGTAGCGGGACCGGGGCGAGGCGAGCAGCGACTCGACGGTGACCGGCGTCGCGGACGCGGCCCGCGCCTCCTGCGCTCGTCGGTCGGTGTCCACGGACGCACGATACCGCCCGCCGACGACGACGGCCGGGCACCCCGTGCGGGGTGCCCGGCCGGTGCCGGTGCTGCCCGAGGGCAGCGGGAGTGCTACTTGGTGAGCGGCTCGAGCGTCGTGTCGTTGGCGTACGCCTCGGCGGCGTTGTCCTTGGTCACGATCTGCGGGGGCAGCAGGTAGGCCGGGACGACCTTGCTGCCGTTGTCGTACGACTTGTCGTCGTTCGTCTCGGCCTTGTCGCCCTTGCTGAGCGAGCTGACCATCGCGACGGCCTGCTTCACGAGGTTGCGGGTGTCCTTGTTGATGGTCGAGTACTGCTCGCCGGCCATGATCGACTTGACCGACTCGACCTCGGAGTCCTGACCGGTGACGGTCGGGATGTCCTTGCCTGCCTGCTTCACCGAGGTGATGATGGCGCGGGCCAGGGTGTCGTTCGGGCTCAGGACGCCGTCGAGCTCCTTGTCACCGTAGGTGCTGGTGAGCAGCGAGTCCATGCGACGCTGGGCGTTCTCGGGCTTCCAGCCGTCGGTCGCCGTCTGCTTGATGTCGGTCTGGCCCGAGGCGACGACGAGGGTGCCGTCGTCGATCTTCGGCTGCAGGACGCTCATCGCGCCGTCGAAGAAGACCTTCGAGTTGGCGTCGTCCGACGAGCCGGAGAACAGCTCGACGTTGTAGGGGCCGTCGGCCTTCTTCGCGGCCATGCCGTCGAGCAGGGCCTGGCCCTGGAGCTCGCCGACCTTGAAGTTGTCGTACGCGACGTAGTAGTCGACGTCCTCGGTGTTGAGGATCAGGCGGTCGTAGGCGATGACCACGGCGCCGGCGTCGTGGGCGGCCTTGACCTGGGTGCCGAGCTGGCCACCGTCGGCCGCGCCGATGATGATGACCTTCGCGCCCTTGGTGACCATGGACTGGATCTCGTCCTGCTGGTTGGCCACGGTGCCGCTGGCGGCCGCGTACTGCACGTCGGGCTTGAACCCGGCGTCGGTGAGGTCCTTGGTGAACAGGTCGCCGGCGAGGACCCAGTTCTCGCTGGTCTTGGCCGGCAGGGCCACGCCGATGGTCGAACCGGACTCGAAGCCCGAGGCCGCGTCGCCCGAACCCGCGTCGGTGCGGGCCGAGTTCGAGCAGCCGCTCAGGATCAGCGTCGTTGCTGCGGCGACCGCGAAGGTCGTCAGCGCGAGTTTGCGCATGCTGTGTCTACTTTCTCGTTGTGAGGGGTGATGCCGTGTGGTCGCCCGCGGTGCGGACTCCCGGTGGAGGCGCGCCCGGCCGTCGATGGACGGGCGCGCGGGTCGTGGGTCTAGTTGGGCGTCGTGGCCTTGGGACGCTGCACGTCCGAGATGTCGCCGTTCGGGGTGAGGGCGGGCTCGATCGTCTCGGCGTCGCGACCGACGCCGTTCTGGGCGCCCGGGGGCAGGTCGGAGGCCGCGATGCCGTTCTTGTCGCGACGCAGGCCCCGGGTGAGGAACCCGGTGATGGAAGGACGACCCTGGCTCTTGTTGTAGACGTCGACCGCGACCGCGATCAGGAGCACGAGGCCCTTGATCATCTGCACCTTGTCGGAGCCGACGCCCATGAGCTGCAGGCCGTTGTTCAGCACGGCGATGACGAAACCACCGACGATCGAGCCGGTCACCGTGCCGATGCCGCCGGCGACGGCGGCGCCACCGATGAAGACCGAGGCGATGGCGTCGAGCTCCCAGTTGAGGCCGTCCTGCGGGCCGGAGGCACCGGCACGGGCGACGTAGATCATGCCGGCCAGAGCGGCGAGCACGGACATGTTCATCATGACGAAGAAGTTGATGCGCTTCGCCTTGACGCCCGAGAGCTCGGCGGCGTGAGAGTTGCCACCCACCGCGTAGATGTGCCGACCGAAGATCGTGTTCTGCGTGACGAAGCCGTAGACCAGGACGAGCACGCCGAGGATGATGCCCGAGATCGGGAACGACGTCCCGACGCGGCCGCCGGCGAACAGCGTCGCGGCGTAGGCGATGATCGCGACCAGCACGACCAGCTTGACGGCGCTGACCCAGAGGGGAGCCCGCTCGGAGCCCATCTTCTGCTGGATGCGACGCAGACGGAACTCGTTGTAGACCACGGCGACGATGATGACGAGGCCGAGCAGCAGGGTCGCGTTGTTGTAGCCGGTGTTCGGACCGAACTCGGGGAGGTAACCCGCGCCGATGACCGTGAAGCCCTCGGGGACCGGGATGGTGTCGGCGTTGCCGACGAACTGGTTGGCACCGCGGAAGAGCAGCATGCCGGCCAGCGTCACGATGAAGGCGGGGACGCCGACGTAGGCGACCCAGAAGCCCTGCCAGGCGCCGATGACCACGCCGACCACGAGGCCGAGCAGGATCGCGGCACCCCACGGAAGACCCCAGCTGTCCATCGCCTTGGCGACGACGATGCCGCTGAAGGCGGCGACCGAACCGACCGAGAGGTCGATGTGACCGGCCACGATGACCATCACCATGCCGATGGCGAGGATCAGGATGTACGAGTACTGGCTGACCAGGGCGATGAGGTTCGTGGGCTGCAGGGTGAGCCCGTCGGTCAGCACCTGGAAGATCAGGATGGCCACGACGAGCGTCGCGATCATGCCGAACTGGCGCGCGTTCGACGTGTTGCCGCCGAACACCTTCTTCAGGTCTTTGATGCCACTCATGCGGCTTGCTCCTTCTTCTTCGAGGTCATGGTTCGCATGAGCGTCTCGGCGTCGGCCTCGGAGGCCTCGATCTCGTTCGTGACGGAACCCTCGAAGATCGTGTAGATGCGATCGGAGAGCCCCAGCAGCTCGGGCAGTTCGGACGAGATGACGATCACGCCTTTGCCCTGGGCCGCGAGCTGGTTGATGATGTTGTAGATCTCGAACTTGGCGCCCACGTCGATGCCTCGCGTGGGCTCGTCGAGGATGAGCAGGTCGGGGTCGGTGAACATCCACTTCGCCAGGACGACCTTCTGCTGGTTGCCGCCGGAGAGCTTGGCGACCCCCTCGTCGACCGTGGGGGTCTTGACGCGCAGGCTCTTGCGGTAGTCCTCGGCGATCGAGTGCTCTTCGTAGGTGTTGACCACGGAGGCCTTCGAGATCTTGGTGAGCTTGGCCGCGACCGTCGAGCGCTTGATGTCGTCGAGCAGGTTGAGCCCCAGCACCTTCCGGTCTTCGGAGACGTAGGCCAGGCCGTTGTCGATCGCGTCCGAGACGTTCTTGATCTCGATCTTGCGGCCGTCCTTGACGATCTCGCCCGAGACGAACTGACCGTACGAGCGACCGAAGATGCTCATCGCGAGTTCGGTGCGACCGGCGCCCATCAGGCCGGCCAGGCCGACGATCTCGCCCTTGCGCACGGTGATGGACGATCCCTTGCAGACGAAGCGTTCGGCCGTCTGCGGGTGGCGCACCCACCAGTCCTTGACCTCGAAGAAGACCTCGCCGATCTTCGGGGTGCGGTCGGGGAAACGGCTGGCCAGGTTGCGGCCGACCATGCCGCGGATGATGCGGTCCTCGTTGACGCCGTCCTCTTTCACGTCGAGCGTCTCGATGGTCTTGCCGTCACGGATGATCGTGATGGAGTCGGCGATGGCCTCGATCTCGTTGAGCTTGTGGCTGATCATGATCGACGAGATGCCCCGACCCTTGAGGCCGCGGATGAGGTCGAGCAGGTGCTGCGAGTCGGCCTCGTTGAGGGCCGCGGTCGGCTCGTCGAGGATCAGCAGCTTGACGTTCTTGTTCAGCGCCTTGGCGATCTCGACGAGCTGCTGCTTGCCGACGCCGAGGTTCTTGATGGCGGTGTCGGGGTCGTCCTTGAGGCCGACGCGGGCGAGCAGGTCGATGGCCTTCGTCTTCGCCGCGCGCCAGTCGATGGCCCCGAAGCGGGTCGGCTCGTTGCCGAGGAAGATGTTCTCGGTGATCGAGAGCTCGGGGATCAGCGCCAACTCCTGGTGGATGATGACGATGCCCTGCGACTCGCTCGAGCGGATGTCGCGGAAGCGCATCTCGGCACCCTGGTAGACGATGTCGCCCGTGTAGGTGCCGAACGGGTAGACACCCGAGAGGACCTTCATCAGCGTCGACTTGCCGGCGCCGTTCTCGCCGCAGATCGCGTGCACCTCACCGGCGCGGACCTGCATCGACACGTCGTCGAGCGCCTTGACGCCCGGGAACTCCTTCGTGATGGAGCGCATCTCGAGGATGACGGGAGAGTCAACGCCCATGCGGGGCACCCCCGGGGATGTGGCTGCTCGCGAGCTGTTCGCTCTGCGTCACGGCACTGGGCACGTCGTCCTCGACCTTCGACCTCGTCGTCGTCCGCCGGTGATGTGCACCGACGGGCATCCTGTGATTCGTCGCCGCCGTGCCGGGCCGTCCGTCGAGCCTGCCGAAGGGGCCGGACCCGCCGAATGTGACCGTTCACACTGCGACTGGAGCAAAGCTAATCCCGAGAGGGGGTGCTGTCAAATGCCGATGCCGATCCGTTATCGAACGCGGGCCGACCGACGCGCGCCGCGCCTCCTGACGGTCGTCCCGCCGTGCGGTGACGGGCCGTCAGAGGAACCAGGGGCGCGAGGTCGACCCGCGCACCACCAGTTCCGGGGGGATCAAGGTGCGGTCGACGACCGTGCCGCCCTCGAGCTCGGCCACGACGAGTTCGACGGCTCGTCGGCCGATCAGGGCGAAGTCCTGACGCACGGTCGTGAGCGGCGGCCACAGGTGCGGTGCGGTCGGCGAGTCGTCGAAGCCGACGACGCTGACCTCGCGGGGCACGTCGACGTCGGCCTCGCGGAAGGCGTGCAGCAACCCCACGGCCATCAGGTCGTTGGCCGAGAACACGGCCGTGAAGTCGCGGCGACGCAGCAGCTCCTGCCCGGCCGTGTAGCCGAAGTCGGCGGTCAGGTCGCCGAGGATGGGCGGCTCGATGGACAACTCGGCCTCGCCCATCTCGAAGAGGAAGCCCTGCATCCGCTCGTCGGCCTCGATCCAGTCCTGGGGTCCGGCGACGTGCACGATGTGCCGGTGGCCGAGGTCGATCAGGTGCCGGGTGGCGAGGCGCGCGCCTTCGAACTGGTCGACCGAGAGGCTGTGCGCCCGGGCCCGCTGCGTCGAGTCGAGCGCGACGATGGGGACGTCGAGGTCGAGCTCGTCGATCACGTCGAAGAACTTGCGTTGCGGGGCGATGACGATGATCGCCTCGACGGCCTGGTTGGTGAGCAACTGCAGGCTCGCCCGGACGTCGTCCGACACCGTGGTCGTGCTCGCGATGCTCAGCCGGTAGCCGGCCGTCCGGGCCGCGACCTCGATGGCGTTGACGATCGTCTGCGGACCGAAGTGGACGTTCTGCAGGGTGAGCACGCCGATGGCCTTCGACCGGCTGGTGACCAGCGCCCGCGCGGCCTGGTTCGGTCGGTAGCCGATCTCGTCGATGACGTCGAGCACCTTCTGCCGCGTGCTCGGCCGGATGCTGGGACTGTCGTTGAGCACACGCGAGACGGTCTGGTACGAGACCCCTGCGAGAGCGGCCACGTCGCGGATGTTGGGAGCACGCACCTTGTCGATGTCAGGCTTCACCGTCGCTCCGTCGCTCTGTGACCGGGCGATGTGACCGTACACATCGTCGTCCGGAGACCATTATGCATTCCCCGGAGGTCGCCGACGTCCCGGACGGGGGTCACCGCCCCGTCGCGACGCCCGGCGCCGGCACCGGCACCGGCGGAGCGGCGGCACCATCGGCGGGCAGGAGGCGCGGTCACCGTCCCCGGGGCACCGCGCGGCCGCTCAGGGCGAGCGCGAGCACCGCGACGCCCGTGCCGACGGCGAAGCAGGCGACGAAGGCGAGGGGGCTGGACGCGCCGCCGAGCACCCCGAACGCGGCGCCGGTCAAGGCCAGCGCGACGGCCGAACCGGTGGAGTCGGCGATGGTCAACGCCGAACTGTTGAACCCGCGCTCGGACTCGGGCGACAGCGCGAGGACGAGCACCGAGAAGCGGGGGTACATGAACCCCATGCCGAATCCGGCGACGGCCCAGGTCGCGATGAGGAAGGCCGGGGGCAGGTGGAACAGGGGGGTCAGCGCGGCGACCACGACGCCGAGGAGCACGAGGACGATGCCGATGCCGATGCCGTCGCGCTGGGCCACCCGGTCGCCGAGCCTGCCCTGCACCCAGCTCGCGAACGCCCAGCCGAGCGCCCCCAGGGTCAGCGTCACGCCGGAGGCCGAGGCGCTGAAGTCGTATTCGGCCGAGAGCATGTACGGGATGTAGACCTCGCTGCCGAGGAACGCCGCCCCCACGAGACCGCGCAGCAGCACCAGGGTGGGCAGCCCCGGGGCGGCGCGCAGCGTGCCCGGCGGCAACAGGGGCCGGAGCGCCACGGCGAGCACGACCACCGCCACCACGATGACGACGACGGTCAACCAGGTCGGGAACTCGGAGACCAGGTTGAGGGCCAGCACGCCGAGGGCCGCGCCGACCGACCAGAGGATGCGGCCGATGCTCAAGGGCACGCGCCCCCCACCCTCGGCCACCTCGGGCGGAGGGACGCGACGCAGGCTCGGCAGGACGGCGAAGAACGCGGGCACGGCGAGGCCGAGTGCACCGAGGAAGACCCAGTGCCAGCCGACCGTCTCGGCCACGACGCCCGCGACGAGTGGCCCGACGAGGCCCGGGACGACCCAGGCCGCGGCGAACCCCGCGAAGATCGACGGGTGCAGGCCCGGCGGGTAGAGCCGGGCGACCATGACGTAGAGCCCGACGATGACCGCGCCGGAGCCGACGCCCTGCACCAGACGGCCGACCAGCAGCACGACCATGTCGGGCGCGGTGCCGACGACGAGCAGCCCGACGGCGAACAGCAGCATCGAGGCGATGACCACGACGCGCGGCCCGCTGCGGTCGGCCCAGTTGCCCGCCACCACCATGCCGACCAGGCCGGACGCGAGGGGGGCCGCGAAGCTGAGCGAGTAGAGCGCCTCGCCGTCGAGCTCACGGCTGATGATCGGCATGATCGTCGTGACCGCGAGCGACTCGAACGCCGCGATGCCGATCAGGGCGCACATGCCGAGGGTGGCCAGCCGGTACCGACCGCTGAGCACGCCCTCGGGGCGGGTGCTCACGGCGGCGGCGTCGGTCATGTCGTCAGCCTAGGCCGAGCCACCGACGGCACCCCCTCCCCTAGGATCGCCCTCAGGCGGCGAGGGGCGTCGCCTGCGTCTGGGGGTCTGTCTCGTGTCCACTTCTTCTCACCGTGCCGGGTCCGTCCGCGGTCTCGCCCTGACGGTCGCCCTCGGCGTCGTCCTCGGGCTCGGGACGACCACGGTCGCCGTCGCGGCTCCCGTCACCGCCGGTTCGACCTCGTCCCCGACGCTCGCCCAGCAGGACGCGGGTTCCGACCACGAGATGGGGGCATCGGGCGGCACCCGGGACGGGGCCGACGAACGCCTCTCCCGCGCCGCGGCCGTCTCGCCTCCTCGTGGCGTGCCCGGCTTCGACGTCAGCTCGTACCAGCCGTCCCCCGACTTCGCCGCCGCGCGTTCGGCGGGCGCCCGCTTCACGTTCGTCAAGGCCTCCGAGGGCGTGCCCGGCACCTACACGAACGGCAACCCCACCGGCAGCACCAACCGCTACCGTTCCGCCCAGTTCGCCGGCGCGCAGGCGGCGGGGCTGACGGCCGGTTTCTACCACTACGCGTTGCCCTTCTACTCGTCCGGTGCACCGCAGGCGCAGTTCTTCCTCGACAACGCCACGGCCTGGGAGCCCGGCATGCTGCCGCCGGTTCTCGACGTCGAGGTGTCGACCAACCCGACGAAGCAGGGTGGACGTTGCTGGGGGCTGTCGCAATCCGAGATGGTCACCTGGATCCAGTCGTGGATCGGCACCGTCGTCGCCCAGCAGGGCGTCCAGCCGCTCATCTACACCAACCAGGACTTCTGGAGCTCGTGCACGGGCAACAGCTCGGCGTTCCCGAAGGACCGCCTCTTCGTCGCGTACTACCCGACGGCGACCACGAACACCCCGGTCGCCCCGCCGACCTCGTCCTTCGCGACCTGGACGTTCTGGCAGTGGTCCCAGACCGAGGACTCGCCCTACCCCGGTGACCAGGACGTGTTCAACGGCACCGAGGCCGACCTCGCGGCCCTCACCCGCCCGACCACCCCGGCCGTGGGCCGTCTCTCGGGAGCCGACGCCTTCGCCACCGCGGCGACCATCGCCGCCAGCGCGTTCACCCCGCCGGTCGTCGTGAACGGCAACGCCCCGGCCAAGGCCTCGATCCCCCTGGTCTACGTCGCGTCGCGCAGCACCTACCCCGACGCCCTCGCGGGGGGCGCGGCCGCCGGCTACCGGGGCGCTCCGGTCCTCCTGACCTACCCCGACACCCTGCCCGACGCGACCCGCGCCCAACTCGCCGAGCTCCGCCCGCAACGCGTCGTCGTCCTGGGCGGGGTGGCCGCGGTCTCCGACACGGTCCGCCAGCAGCTCTCCCAGATCGCGACGACCGGCGCCGCCGGTGTCACCCGTGTCTCGGGTGCGGATCGTTTCGACACGTCTGCGACGATCTCGAGCACGACCTTCCCGAAGGGTCGGGGCGGGACGGCCTACGTCGCGACCGGTCTGGACTTCCCCGACGCCCTCTCGGGCGCAGCCCTGGCCGGCGGCCCCGACAAGGGCCCGATGCTGCTCACGCGGCCCGACGCCCTGCCGCAGACGGTCTCGGCCGAGCTCACCCGGCTGGCCCCCGCACGCATCGTCGTGCTCGGCGGGGTCAACGCGGTGGGAGAATCGGTCATCGCCCAGCTCCAGGCCGTCGCGCCCACGTCGCGGCTCTCGGGTGCCGACCGTTTCGACACCTCGGCCGTCATCGCCGCCGCCGGCTACCCCGCCGGTTCCGACGTGGCGTTCGTCTCGACGGGTGTGAACTTCCCCGACGCGCTCGCCGGAGCACCGACCGCGGGCCGGCTGGGCGGTCCCGTCCTGCTCACGCGACCCGACGCGCTGCCCGTGAGCGTGCGCACCGCCCTGACGAAGCTCGGCACCGACGGCCTGGTCGTGCTGGGTGGCCCCAACGCCGTCAGCCCCGCAGTCGAGGCCGGGCTCTGACCGAGGCCCGCCCCTGACGGACGTGTTCGACGTGGCCACGTGACGGAGGCGCGGTGCGGGACCACCCGCACCGCGCCTCCGTCGTCCCTCGCGAGGGCGCCTACGCGTCGAGCCGGGCGAGCGCCTGCGTGACGTCGCCGAGCAGGTCGTCGACGTCCTCGATGCCGACCGACAGCCGCACGATGGAGTCCGGCACCTCGAGCTCGGTGCCGCGCACCGAGGCGTGGGTCATCTCGCTCGGGTAGCCGATCAGCGACTCGACGCCGCCGAGCGACTCGGCCAGCTGGAACAGCTCGGTCGACTCGGCGAACCGTCGGGCCGCGGCGGCGCCCGCGCTCAGCTGCACCGAGAGCATGCCGCCGAACGCCCGCATCTGCCGGGCGGCGAGTTCGTGGCCCGGGTGGGACTCGAGCCCCGGGTAGTAGACGCGCTCGACCGCCGCGTGCCCCTCCAGGGCCCGGGCGATGGCGAGGGCGTTCGACGAGTGGCGGTCGACGCGCACGCCGAGCGTCTTGATGCCACGCACCGTGAGCCACGCCTCCATCGGCGCCGACACGGCACCGACGCCGAACTGCACGAAGCCGACCTTCGCGGCGAGCTCGTCGTCGCGCACGACGACGGCCCCGCCCACGACGTCCGAGTGACCGCCGATGTACTTCGTCGTCGAGTGGACGACCGCGTCGGCCCCCAGGGCGAGGGGCTGCTGCAGGTACGGCGACGCGAACGTGTTGTCGACGACGACGACGGCCCCGGCGGCGTGCCCGATCTCGGCGAGCGCCGCGATGTCGCTGATCTTCATCAGCGGGTTGCTCGGGGTCTCGACCCAGAGCACGGCCGTCGGCGCGGCCTGGACCGCGGCGCGCACGGCGTCGAGGTCGCTCATCTCGACGGTGTCGAGCGTGACGCCCCAGGGCACCCACACCCGGTTGACGAGGCGGTGCGTGCCGCCGTAGACGTCGTTGCCCATGACGATGCGCGTGCCGGGCGCCAGGACCGAACGCAGCAGCGCGTCCTCGGCCGACAGCCCCGAGGCGAAGCTGAACGCGGCGCTGCCGCCCTCGATGTCGGCGAGCAGGGTCTGCAGCGAGTCGCGCGTCGGGTTCGCCGACCGCGCGTACTCGTAGCCGCCGCGGAACCCACCGATGCCGTCCTGGACGAACGTCGACGACTGGTAGATCGGGGGGACGACGGCACCGGTGGTGGGGTCGAAGTCCTGGCCGGCGTGGATCGCCCTGGTCGAGAAGCCGTGGGTCATGAGGATGTCCTTTCGAGGGGGACGGGTGGTGCAGACGGAGGAGGGACGAGGAGGCGCGGGCCGGGCCGCCGGGTGACGGTGCCGCCCCGGCCGCTCAGGAGGACAGGAAGGAGAGGACGTCCTGGCGGGTGACGACGCCGACCGGGCGGCCGTCGTCGGTGACGAGCAGGGCGTCGACGGACTCGAGCGCGGACCGGGCCGCCGAGACGGGTTCGTTCACGCCGATCAGGGGCAGGGGGTCGCCGAGGTACGCCGAGACCGCGTCGCCCATGGTCGCGCCGCCGCGGAAGATGGCCTCGAGCAACGCCTTCTCCTCGATGGCGCCGACGACCTCGCCGATGACGACCGGGGGCTCGGCCGAGAGCACGGGCATCTGCGAGACGCCGTAGGTCTTCATGATGCCGATCACGTCGTGGACGGTGTCGGACGGGTGGGCGTGGACGAGGTCGGGCAGCTGCCCGGTCTTCGAGGCGATGAGGTCGCGGACCGACCGCTCGTCGTGGCTGACGCCGAAGCCGTACGAGCGCATCCACGCGTCGTTGAAGATCTTGCCGAGGTAGCCGCGCCCGCCGTCGGGCAGCAGGGCGACGACGACGTGGTCGGGGCCGAGCTCGCGGGCCACGTCGAGGGCGGCCGCGACGGCCAGGCCGGACGAGCCGCCGACCAGCAGTCCCTCCTCGCGGGCGAGGCGCCGGGTCAGCTCGAACGAACGGGCGTCGTCCGCGGCGATGATGCGGTCGACGACCGAGGGGTCGTAGGCGGCCGGCCAGAAGTCCTCGCCGACGCCCTCGAGCAGGTAGGGACGGCCGGTGCCACCGCTGTAGACGCTGCCCTCGGGATCGGCGCCGACGACCTGCACCGCGCCTCCGGACACCTCTTTGAGGTAGCGGCCGGTACCGCTGATGGTGCCGCCGGTGCCCACGCCCGCGACGAAGTGCGTGATGCGGCCGTCGGTGTCGCGCCAGATCTCGGGGCCCGTCGTCTCGTAGTGGCTGAGCGGCCCGTTGGGGTTGGCGTACTGGTTCGGCTTGAACGCCCCGGGGATCTCGCGCGCGAGGCGGTCGGAGACGCTGTAGTACGACTCGGGGCTGGTCGGCTCGACGGCGGTCGGCGTGACGACGATCTCGGCGCCGTAGGCCTTGAGCACGTTGCGCTTGTCCTCGCCGACCTTGTCGGGCAGGACGAAGACGCAGCGGTAGCCGCGCTGCTGGGCGACGAGGGCGAGGCCCACCCCGGTGTTGCCGCTGGTCGGCTCGACGATGGTGCCCCCGGGCCCGAGCAGGCCGTCGCGCTCGGCCGCGTCGATGATGCGCGTCGCGATGCGGTCCTTCGACGAACCGCCCGGGTTGACGTACTCGACCTTGACGAGCACGGTCGCCGTGATGCCCTCGGTCACCTTGTTCAGCTTGACGAGCGGCGTGTCACCGATCAGGTCGAGGACGGTCTCGGCGTACTTCACGGGTGCTCCGGTTCTCGCGGGGCCCTCGTGGGGCGCGCGCAGGTCGACGACTCGGGTGATCGGGTCGGTCGGGGCGTCCCCGCCGGACCCGTTCGTCGAGTCTAACGACGGGGTCGTGGCGTGTGACGGAGGGTCGGCGGGCCCGACCGGCTGGCACGCGCCTCCCAGGCAGTCGTGAGAGAAAATGGGTGACGCATCCACGATCGGGTGCGTCCCGACCACCTCCCCGACCCCAGAGGACCCCCGTGGCCAGCAGCGACAAGCCGACCGACAAACCCACCGTCAAGCAGCAGCGAGACGCCCGGCGTCACGAGAAGGTGGCCGAGCTCAAGCGGCAACAGGCCCGGGCGAAGCGCAACCGCACCATCGGCATCGTCACCGCCTCGGTCGCGGGCGCGGCGGCGATCGCGCTGGTCGTCACCTTCGTCGTGACGAGCGGCCAGCCGCGGCAGGACCCCCAGGCCATCGAGATCGACGGCGTGAAGACCTACTCCGACCTCACCGCGAACCACGTCGGCGGCAGCGTCGACTACGCGATGACCCCTCCCGCGGGCGGCGACCACAACCAGATCTGGCTGAACTGCGGCGTCTACACCGAGCCCGTGCCGAACGAGAACGCCGTCCACGACCTCGAGCACGGCGCCGTCTGGTTCACCTACGACCCCGAGCAGGTCAGCGAGGGCGAGATCGAGGCGCTGCGCGACTTCGCCCCCGACACGTACGCGGTCGTCTCGCCCTACGAGGGCCTCGACTCCCCCATGTACGTCTCGGCCTGGGGCGCCCAGTTGCCCTTCGCGAACGTGACCGACGACGAGGCCACCGTGTCCGACTTCGTCACCAAGTACTGGAAGTCCACGAACGCCCCCGAGCCCGGTGCGCCCTGCAGCGGCGGCGTGGACGGCACCGGCAAGATCGCGTGACGGCACCGGGGCACGACGACGACGCGACCGACGGGGCGGGGCCGCACCGCGCCTCCTCGGGTCGTCGGCTGAGGCTGGTGATCGCGGGGGTCCTGACCGTGGCGATCGTGCTGCTGGTCGGCGTCGCGCTCGGGCGGCTCAGCTCGCCCACCCCCGTCACGCCCGGCACGGACAGCGTCGAGGCGGGGTTCTCGCGCGACATGCAGGTGCACCACGAGCAGGCCGTGCAGATGGCGATGATGGTCCGCGACCGGACCGACGACCCCGCGGTCCGCTCGTTGGCCTACGACATGGCCCTCACGCAGTCGCAGCAGGCCGGTCAGATGTACGCCTGGCTCGAGCTGTGGCGCCTGCCGCAGGCGCCCTCCGAGCCGACCATGACCTGGATGACCCGTCCGACCCTCGACGGGGACTACGGCAGCCACCACATGACCGACGACGGAGGCGCGGGCGGCTCGGCCACGCCCGTCGCCACCCACGAACCCGGCGGCCGCATGCCGGGGCTGGCGACCGACGAGCAACTGGCGGCACTGGCCTCGGCGAACGGCGTCGAGGCCGAGCGGATCTTCCTGACCCTGATGATCGCGCACCACGAGGGCGGCATCGAGATGGCCGACGCCGTCCTGGCGCGCAGCGAGGTGCCGCAGGTGCGGGCCTTCGCCTCGGGCATGCTGCAGACGCAGCAGAGCGAGGTCGACGCCATGCAGGCGATGCTCGTCGAGCGCGGCTGACGGGACGCCGCAGCGCTACGACGACACCTGCTGCCCGTACAGCTCGGCGTACACCCCGCCCAGGGCGAGCAACTCGTCGGGCGTCCCCCGCTCGACGACGCGACCGGCCACCACGACGAACACGACGTCCGCGTCGCGCACGGTCGAGAGCCGGTGCGCGATGGCGATCGTCGTCCGGCCACGGGTCGCCGTGTCGAGGGCCTCTTGCACCACGCGCTCGGACACCGTGTCGAGGGCGCTCGTCGCCTCGTCGAGGACCATGACGGCGGGGTCCTTCAACAGGACGCGAGCGATGGCGATGCGTTGTTTCTCGCCGCCCGAGAGGCGATAGCCCCGCTCGCCCACGATCGTGTCGTAACCGTCGGGGAACGACGCGATGGTCTCGTGGATGTTCGCCTGCCGGGCTGCGTCGACCAACTGTTCGTCGGTCGCGTCGGGTCGCGCGTACCGGAGGTTGTCGCCGATGCTGGCGTGGAAGAGGTAGGTCTCTTGGCTGACGATGCCGATGTTGCCGACCAGCGATTCTTGGTCGAGGCGCCGGACGTCGGTGCCGGCGAATCGCACCGCCCCGCCGGACGCCTCGTAGAACCGAGGGATCAGGTACGAGACTGTCGTCTTGCCGGCACCGCTCGGGCCGACGAAGGCGGCGAACTGGCCGGGCGCGATGTCGAACGAGACGCCGTCGAGGGTCTTCTGCCCGGGCTCGGCGTCGGGGTACGAGAACGAGACGTCGTCGAACTCGACCCGGCCGAGCTGCGTCTCGTCGACCGGCTCGGCCGAGGGGTCGTTCGTGATCGCCGGGTGGAGGTCGAGGTACTCGAAGATGCGCGCGAAGAGCGCTCCGGAGGTCTGCAGGTCGAGGGCCACCCGCAGCAGCCCCATGAGCGGGAAGGTCAAGCGGGCCTGCACCGTGGTGAAGGCCACGATCGTGCCCGCCGTCACGGGCACGTCACGGAGGATCAGCCAGGCCGCGACCAGGTAGATGAGGGCGGGGATGACCGAGAGGAAGATCTGGACGACGGCGAAGAACCACTGCCCGCTCATCTGCTGACGCACCTGCAACCCGATCTGGGTGCGGTTCTCGGCCGAGTAGCGCTCGACCTCGGCGCGCTGCTGGTTGAAGCTCTTCGCCAACAGGATGCCGCTGACGCTCAGCGCCTCCTGCGTGATGGCGGTCATGTCGCTGAGCGACTCCTGCGTCTTGGTGGCGATGCGGGCGCGCACCTGGCCCACCCGTCGCTGGGCCACCACCAGCAGCGGCAGCAGGACGACCGTGACGACGGTCATCTGCCAGCTGAGCACGAGCATGGACACGAAGGCCGCGATGACCGTGACCGTGTTGCCGAGGACGCTCGAGATGGTGTTGCTCAGCACGTTCGCGACGCCGCCGACGTCGTTCTGCAGGCGCGACTGGATGACCCCGGTCTTGGTGCGGGTGAAGAACGCGAGCTCCATGCGCTGCAGGTGGCCGAAGAGGCGGATGCGCAACGCACCCATCACCTTGTTGCCGACCGTGGCGGTCAGGTACGTCTGCCAGACGCCGATGCCGGCGGACAGCACCCAGAGTCCCACCATGGCGCCCACGAGTTCGAGCAGCACGGGCACGTCGGGACCGCCCTGGGGGAACAACCCCCGGTCGAACGCCTGCTTGGTGAGCAGCGGTGGAGCCACGCTGACGGCGGCCCCGATCAGGACGAGCACGACGGTGACGACGAGGGCTCGCCGGTGCGGGGCGAACAGGCCGCGGATGCGACGGAACAGGTCGGGGATGCGCGGCGCGGTGGCGTTCGCCGCACGCTGGGCCTCGGCGTCGCCGCTCGAGACCCGGCCGGACCCGCCCGGTCGGCCTCCGCCCCGGGGACCGCCTGCGGGGGCGTGCATCGAACTCATGCGGTCAGCGTAGGCCCGACCCCCGTCACGAGTGGCCCGCCGTCGGATGCCGACGCGTCGTCGCCGTTCGCGGGTGCCGTCACCGTTGCCGTCCCCCGGAAAAGAGCCTCACCGCGACACGCCGCGACACGCCGTAGAACGACCGTTCGTCCCCCAGTTGTGGGCGCAATGCCCGACAGACCATACGGCGTAATGAACACTCAGTTTAGTATGGCGGTGTCGGTGCACCTGACCAGGCTCCGGCAGCCGCGTTCTCCCTACCCGACGGGCGAGCCTCCCGAAGCGGCCGAGCTAGGACCATCGTGAACACGTCGAACCCCACGGCCGTCGAACCGCCGAGTGCCGAACTGCAGCCCGCCGACCACCGGGCCGCTCTCGATGCCATCGAGCAGGGCTGGACCCAGATCGCCCCCTTGCAGGGAGCGCGTCTGCGCGAGGCCATCCGCTCGACACCCGAAGAGGAATGGCGCGGTCGACCCCGCATCCTGCTCGCCCTGGCGGCGAGCCACCGCTCGGTCGGCTCCCGCTCGCGCAGTGCGGCCCTGCCCTGGTTCCGCGGCGTCGCCAAGGCGCTCGACGCCGACCCCGACCTGCCGCTCGACATCCGGGCGGGCTACCACGTGCACCTCGGGGCGTCGCTGCGCACCCTCGGCAACTTCGTCGTGGCCCACGAGCACCTCGAGGTCGCCCGGACCCTCATCGAGAACGACCTCGCCGAGTCGATCAGCGTGCGCATCTCGCTCAGCGCCTCCTTCTCGTTGCAGCTCGGCCTCATCCGGCTGCACTACGGCGAGATCGACCAGGCCCGCTTCGCCCTGAGCCTCGCGAACGGTCTCGGCGAGGACCACCTCAGCACCGCCGAGCGGGTCGAGTGCCTCTCGGCGCTCGCCTTCGTCGCGATGCTGATCGGAGACTTCGACCTCGCCGACCGCCACGTCGACCTCGCCCGCGAGCTCGCCGACGGCACCGACCTGCTGGGGAGCTCGTTCGGGGCCCTCACCCAGATCACGCGCGTGCACCTCGCCCTCGAACGCGGTGAGGCCGTGAGCGGCCACGAGGGTCTGCTCGCCGACGTGCGGCAGGCGTCGCGCGGCAGCGACTGGGAGGCGCTCGGCCTGTTCGCCGAAGCGCACGTGCTGCTGTCCGAGGGCCGCTACATCGAGGTGCTCGACCTGCTGGCGCGGATCACCCGCACCATCGACGGGTTCACCGGGCACAGTGCCCTCACCGACTCGGCCACGGTGTTGCGGGCCGAGACCGTGCGCCTGCTCGGTCAGCCGCACGAGGCCCGTCGACTCGCGTCGTCGGTGACGTCGTCGCACCACCACATCCGCTGTCCCGGTCGCGTGCTCGCCCTCGTGCACCTCGCCGCCGGTGAACCCGAGGCCGCCCTCGAGGCGCTCGAGCCGTGCCTCGCCATCGGCGACCTGCACAGCGAGCGCACGATGGGCCAGGTCCACGCCCTCCAGGCGGCCGCACACCTCGCCCTCGGCGACGCCCCGCACAGCGACATCGCCTTCGACCAGGCCCTGCTGAGCGCGGGTCACAACGGGTCGATCTGGCTCTTCGCCACCCTGCCGGAGGACGTCCTCGACCACCTCGTGCAGCGCGCCGTCGGCCGTCGTCAGCCGGCCGCCATCGTCGGGGTGCTCGACCGCCTGCGCGGGACCACGGCCGACGTCGTGCCGCAGCTCGCCGAGCCGCTGAGCGACCGCGAGCTCGTGATCGTCCGGCACCTGGCCACCGGTCAGACCCTCGGCCAGATCGGCAGCCAGCTGTTCATCTCGGTCAACACCGTCAAGAGCCACGTCCGCAGCATCTACCGCAAGCTGCAGGCGTCGTCGCGGCGCGAGGCGATGACCCGCGTCAAGCAGCTCGGCCTCGACCTCGACGACTAGGGACGAGGAGGCGCGGTGCCGGCCGTGGGGTAACCTCTCGCGGTGCCCCACGAGTCCCGCGTCACGTCCCGTCCGTCCCTCCTCGCCCAGCTGAGGGCGCGCAAACCCCTCGAGGCCTACGTCGCCGAGAGCGCGGCCTCCGCCGACGGCGGCCCCCGTCTGCGACGCACCCTGGGCGTCTGGCACCTCACGGCGATCAGCATCGGGGCGACCCTCGGCACGGGCATCCTGGTCGTGCTGGGCACCGCCGTCCCGCTGGCCGGCCCCGCGGTCTGGATCTCGTTCGTGCTCGCGGGCGTCGCGGCCCTGCTGTCGGCCCTGTCGTACGCCGAGATGGCGGGCAGCGTGCCCGTGTCGGGGTCGAGCTACTCGTACGCGTACGCGACGCTCGGCGAGGGCATCGCGTGGGTCTGCGGGTGGTGCCTCGTGCTCGAGTACGCCGTCTCGGTCGCAGCCGTCGCCGTCGGGGCGGGGCAGTACGTGAACGAGGCCCTCGACGTGTTCGGGCTCGCCCTGCCGGCCGCGATCGCCGAGCCCCCGGGCGCCGGCGGCGTCCTCAACCTGCCCGCCGCGGTCCTCGTCCTGCTCGCCACCCTCGTACTCGTTCCCGGCGCTCGCGAGAGCGCCTGGGTCAACACCCTGCTCGTCGTCGTCAAGGTGGCGCTGCTCGTGTTCTTCGTCGCCGTCGCCTTCACGGCCTTCCGCGCCGGGAACTTCGAGCCGCTGGCGCCGATGGGCGCGGCCGGCGTCTCGGCGGCGGCCTCGCGCCTGTTCTTCTCGTACATCGGCTTCGACGCGGCGTCCACGGCCGGCGAAGAGGCCCGCGACGCGAAGCGCGACCTGCCGCGCGCCATCATCGCCTCGATCGTGATCATCACGGTGCTCTACATCCTCGTGGCCGTCGCCGCGATCGGCGCGCGCCCGTGGACGACCTTCACCGACGGCGAGGCGACCCTCGTCACGATCGTCGCCGACATCACGGGACAGCCGTGGGTCGCCTTCCTCTTCGCCGTCACCGCCGTGGCGGCGATCGCGAGCGTCGTGTTGACGGTGCTCTACGGTCAGACGCGCATCTTCGTCTCGATGGCCCGCGACGGCCTCGTGCCCCGCGTCCTCGGCCGCGTCTCGGCGCGCACGCAGACACCCGTCGCCGGCACCCTGATCGTCGGCGGAGCCGTGGCCGTCGCGGCGGCGGTGATCCCCCTGGGCGCCCTGGCCGACGCGACGAGCATCGGCACGCTCTTCGCCTTCGCCCTGGTCAACGTGTCGGTCATCTGGCTGCGGCGCAACCGACCGGAGCTCGACCGCACCTACAAGGTGCCGCTCTACCCGCTGACCCCGGTCCTCGGCTGCGCCTTCTGCGTGCTGCTCATGGTGACCCTCGGGTGGGTCACCTGGGCGGCCTTCGCCGTCTGGATGGTCGTGGGCACCGCGGTGTACCTCGGGTACGGCCGCCGACACTCGGTCCTGGCCCGCGCCTCCTGATCCGGCCCTCCGCGTGGTCGGCGGGTCGCAGCGGAAACGCCAGAAGGCGCCACCCCGAGGGGTGGCGCCTTCCGTGTGGTGCTGAGCAGACGTGCCGCTCAAGTGCAGAGGGCCGCGAGGGCCCGCCGACTACTTGAGGGTGATCGTCGCGCCGGCGGCCTCGAGCTGAGCCTTGGCCTTCTCGGCGGCGTCCTTCGTGGCACCCTCGAGGACGGTGCTGGGGGCACCGTCGACGACGGCCTTGGCCTCGCCGAGACCGAGGCTCGTGAGCGCGCGGACCTCTTTGATGACCTGGATCTTCTTGTCGCCGGCGGCCTCGAGCACGACGTCGAAAGCGGTCTGCTCTTCGACCTCTTCAGCGGCGGCGGCGGGGCCGGCGGCACCGGCAGCGGCCACGGGGGCAGCAGCGGTGACCTCGAAGACCTCTTCGAACTTCTTCACGAAGTCGCTGAGCTCGATGAGCGTGAGCTCCTTGAAGGCCTCGATCAGTTCGTCCTGCGTGAGCTTCGCCATGGTGTTCTCCTTATGGGTTTTCTAAAGTGTGGGTTGGTACGACAGCTGTTTAGCTGTCGGCTTCCTGCTTGGCACGCAGCGCCTCGACCGTGCGAACGGCCTGGGACAGCGGTGCCTGGAACAGGTAGGCAGCACCGAACAGCGAAGCCTTGAAGGCGCCGGCCAGTTTGCCCAGCAGCACCTCTCGGGACTCGAGATCGGCGAGCTGCTTGACCTCGTCTGCCGTGAGCGGGTTACCGTCGAAGTAACCGTTCTTCACGATCAGAGCGGGGTGTGCCTTGGCGAAGTCACGCAGGCTCTTGGCGACGGCGACAGGGTCACCGTGCACGAAGGCGATCGCAGACGGTCCGACGAGTTCGTCGTCGAACGAGCTGATTCCGGCGTTGTTGGCCGCGATCTTGCTGAGCGTGTTCTTCACCACGGCGTACGTCGCGTCTGCACTGATGGACTTGCGGAGCTCTTTCAGCTCGGCAACAGTGAGACCGCGGTACTCGGTGAGCAGGACGGCGGTCGAGTCACGGAAGTTGTCCGTGAGCTCGGCGACCGATGCTTCCTTGTTCGCCATGGCTCTCCTAAAACGTGGGTGTGCCGGCAGCCCCCGGGAACTCGACTCGGCCGCGCCGAGACCGGCGCCGCACCAATGAAAAAAGCTCCGGCGCAAGCGCACGGAGCTGGATCTCTTCGAGAAGAGGAACGACTTCACACACCTGCGCTGGTCGCTCTCTCTCGAGAACCTTCGGCACCCGTCTGCGAGCAGACGACTACAACCGGCGGTCTTGGGCTTCGTACAGAGTAGACGCAGGAGGCGCGCTCACGCAAGTCGCGCCTCCTCGGCTTCGCGATGGGGTGCGCCCGCGGGCGTCGCGAGCGGCAGGCGGACGGTGAAGGTCGCTCCCCCGGCCGAGCTCGCGACGTCGACGGTGCCGCCGTGGGAGTGGACGACGGCCTGGACGATCGCGAGGCCGAGACCCGTGGAGCCGGCCTTCCGCGATCGCGAGCTGTCGGCGCGGGCGAACCGTTCGAACAGCACGGGCAGCACGGCCGGGTCGATGCCCGGCCCGTCGTCGGCGACCGAGACGACGGCCTCCCCCGACGTGTCGTCGACCGTGAGCGAGACGTGCACGTGGGTGCCGTCGGGCGTGTGGGTGCGCACGTTGGTCAACAGGTTGGCGACGATCTGGTGGAGGCGCATGGCGTCGCCCGACACGGTCACCGGCTCGTCGGGCACGTACACGTCGACGTCGTGCGTGGGTCCGGCCACGTGGGCGTCGTTGACCGTGTCGAGCACGACCCTGGTCAGGTCGACGTCGCCCGTGACGAGGTCGCGGCCCTCGTCGAGGCGGGCGAGCAGCAGGAGGTCCTCGACGAGCGAGGTCATCCGCAGCGACTCCGACTCGATGCGGCCCATGGCGTAGACCACGTCGTGGGGCAGTCCGGTGTTCATGCGGCGGGTCAGCTCGGCGTAGCCGCGGACCGACGCGAGCGGGGTGCGCAGCTCGTGCGAGGCGTCGGCCACGAACTGCCGCACCTTGTTCTCGCTCTGCTGACGGGCCTCGAGGGCCCCGGCCACGTGGCCCAGCATGCGGTTGAGCGACGCACCGACGCGGCCGACCTCGGTGCGGGTGTCGGCGTCGGCCTCGTCGACGCGTTCCGCGAGGGCCACCTCGCCGCGGTCGAGCGGCAGTTCGGCGACCCGCAGCGCCGTGTCGGACATGCGCTCGAGCGGGCGGAGGGCGCTCCGCACGACCCCGTAGGCGATCGCGATCGCGACGGCGAGGCCGATGAGGGTCACCGCGAGGATCGTGACCACCATGACCGTGATGGTGCGGTCGACGCTGCTCGTCGGCAGACCGACGACGAGGTACGCCGGCGTGGTGGCGAGGGAGCCCGACGTGGTGGTCGTCTGGTAGCCGACCGCGAGCGACTCCACCCGGTACGACCCCAGCGCCGACCCGAGCGAGACGGACTCGGGCGCGGTCGAGCCGGCGACGGTCGTCACGACCGAGGTCAGGTCGTCGGTCAGGCGCGGCGTGACGACCCGACCCGACTGCTCGACCTGGTACGCCGCCACGACCGTCCCGTTCACGACGACGGCCGTGAAGGTGCCGGGCGACTGCCGCGGGCCCGAGAGGTCGTCGCCGTCGGGCGTCAGGTAGGGCCGGCTCGTCGAGCCCTGCGCGTTCACCATGGGCACGGAGCGGCCCGTCGCCCCCTCGAGCTCGTCGTCGAGCTGACGCATGAGCGACGCCTGGAGCACGAACACGCTGACCGAGCCGATCACGATGGTCAGCAGCACCACGAGCGCGACGATGCTGAGGATCAGGCGGTTGCGCAGCGTGAGCGGCCCGGCGAGACCGGGCGCCCGGCCCACCAGGCCCCGGAGGCGCGAGCCCACCCGGGCGGGCAGGGCATCGCTCACGACGTGGGCTTGATCACGTAACCGACGCCGCGCACGGTGTGGATCATCGGCTCTTCGCCGACGTCGATCTTCTTGCGCAGGTACGAGATGTAGATCTCGACGACGCTCGACTTGCCGCCGAAGTCGTAGCTCCAGACCCGGTCGAGGATCTGCGCCTTGCTCAGCACGCGGCGGGGGTTGCGCATCAGGAAGCGCAGCAGCTCGAACTCGGTCGCGGTCAGCTCGATCTCGCGACCGGCGCGCGTCACCTCGTAGCTCTCCTCGTCGAGCACGAGGTCGCCGACGACGATGCGCGAGTCGCCCGCCTCGCTGATGGCCGAGGCCGACCGGCGGATCAGGCCGCGCAGCCGGGCCACGACCTCTTCGAGCGAGAACGGCTTGGTGACGTAGTCGTCGCCCCCGGCGGTGAGACCCGACACGCGGTCCTCGACGCTGTCCTTCGCGGTGAGGAACAGGATCGGGGTGTCGTCACCGCTCGACCGCAGTCGACCCAGCACCTGGATGCCGTCGATGTCGGGCAGCATCCAGTCGAGCACGATCGCGTCGGGCTTGAACTCGCGCGCCGTGGCGAGGGCCGCCTGACCGTCGGAGGCCGCCTTGACGTCCCATCCCTCGTAGCGGAGGGCCATCGAGAGCAGGTCGGTGAGACTGTTCTCGTCGTCGACGACGAGGACTCGGAGGGGCGTTCCGTCGGCACGGGTGAGGCGGGGGGCCGAGGCGGTGGCGGGGGTCGTTGTGGTCACCTCTCCAAGTATCGAGCGGTTCCTATGAACCGACTGTGATCGGTCGATGAGCAGGCTGCGCATCGTCCCCGGGCGACCCACGGGGGCCGCGAGCACCCGGGGTGCCGGGCGGGCGTCAGGCGGACGGGTAGTCGGCGCAGGCGAAACGAGCCGAGTCCGGGGCCCAGCAGGGCACGTTGATCGTGCCCTGGCCGCCGAAGAGGGCGAGCACGTCGCGCGGCGCCCGGCCCGGCACGGGCAGGCCGTCGGGACCGAGGAGCAGGGTTCGCAGCACGACGTCGCGGTTCTCGGGGTGGCCGAGCGTGCCGGGCTCGAACGACACCCAGAGCAGCGTCGAGCCGTCGGGCGACACGTGCGGGAACCAGTTGACCCGTTCGTCGTCGGTCACCTGCACGACGTCTCCGCCGTCCAGGCGGCTCCGGAAGAGCTGCGCGTGGCCGGCGACCCCCGCGGAGGCGCGCTCCGAGTTCGCCCACAGCCACGCCCCGTCCGGAGAGAACTCGGCCCCGTCGTCGGGGTGCTCGTCGTCGGTCACCGGCGTGGTCGCGCCGTCGGCGAGCGAGACCAGGGCGACGTTCGTGCGCCAGCCGGCCCGCGCCTCCTCGTCGTCCGGGTCGTCGACCGGCGCCGGCAGGGCGCCGACGATCACGCTGAGCGTGGCACCGTCGGGCGAGACGCCGTGCAGGTAGTTCTTGTGGTTGCGGCCCGCGGGGTGGTCGCGCGTCACGCGGCGGGCGGTGCCGCCCGGGGTCACGCCGTCCCACGGCACCTCGTACAGGTGGCCGTCCCGGGCGCTCACGATCACGGCCCCCTGGTCGGGAACGATCACGTGGTCGTTGTTGATCTCGGGCACGTCGCCCATCGGCACCGGCTCGAGCGCCGTCTCGTCGACCCCACGGGCGTCGGCGGGCACCCGCCAGAGCAGGCCGTCGCCGTTGACGACGAGCCAGCGACCGTCGGGGCTCCAGTTCGGGGCCTCGACGAGCACGCGGGTGCTCTCGAGGACGACCTGGACGTCGCCGGTCGCGGGGTCGACGACGAGCAGGCGGCTCCGTTGGCCGGGCAGCAGGATTCGGGGCATGGGATCAGTCTGCCGTCACTGGTTCGAGAAGGCGGCGTCGAAGGAGGCGCTCGGCCGTCTCCAGAGGAGTGAACGGATGTAGGCGAGCGCCTCGGGAGCACCGTGCAACCGGTCCATGCCCGCGTCCTCCCACTCGATCGAGATCGGGCCGTCGTAGCCGATCGCGTCGAGAGCGCGGAAGGCGTCCTCCCACTTCATGTCGCCGTGGCCGGTCGAGACGAAGTCCCAGCCCCGGCGGGGGTCGCCCCAGGGCAGGTGGGAGCCGAGCACGCCCGAGCGCCCGCTGGCGGGCTTGATGCGGGTGTCCTTGCAGTCGACGTGGAAGATCCGGTCGGCGAAGTCGGTGATGAACGACACCGTGTCGACTCCCTGCCAGAGCATGTGCGAGGGGTCCCAGTTGAAGCCGAAGGCCGACCGGTGCTCGATGGCCTCGAGCGCCCGGACGCTCGTCCAGTGGTCGTAGGCGATCTCGCTCGGGTGCACCTCGTGCGCGAACCGGACGCCCTCGGCGTCGAACACGTCGAGGATGGGGTTCCAGCGGTCGGCGAAGTCCTGGTAGCCGGCGTCGATCACGCTCGCCGGGACCGGCGGGAACATCGCCACGTAGGGCCAGATCTTCGAGCCGGTGAAGCCGACGACGGTGTCGACGCCCATCTTGCGGGCCACCCGTGCCGCCCGCTTCATGTCCACCGCGGCCCGCTGCCGGACGCCCTCGGGCTCGCCGTCGCCCCAGGTGGACGGGCGCACGATCGCCTGGTGCCGGAAGTCGATCGGGTCGTCGCAGACCGCCTGCCCGGTCAGGTGGTTCGAGATCGCCCAGACCCCCAGGCCGTGCCGCTCGAGCACGTCGAGTCGCGACCGCAGGTACGCGTCGTCCTGGTCGGCGCGCTCGAGGTCGAGGTGATCGCCCGACGCGGCGATCTCGAGGCCGTCGTAGCCCCACCCGGCGGCGAGTGCCGCGACCTCCTCGAAGGGCAGGTCGGCCCACTGGCCGGTGAACAGGGTGACGGGGCGGGAGCTCTCGGCCATGGGTTCCTTCTCGGGGGCGACGGGGGTGCGGGCGGGCGGCGGGGGCGGTGCGGGCGGCGACGGGGTCGGGACGGTCGGGGTCAGGGCAGGTCGACCCACCGGCGCGACGCGGCGGACGCGAGGACCGCCTCGGTCACCCGGACGGCGCGCAGGCCGTCGACGAAGGTGGGCAGCCCCTCGGGGGTCCCGCCCCGGACGGCGTCGTGGGCGTCGCGCACGAACCCCGCGAACGCGTCGACGTAGCCCATCGGGTGCCCGGCGGGGACGGTCGACAGGCGGGCGGCGTCGGGTGCGAGCACGGCCGCGTCGCGGGCCACGAGTTGCGTGCCCGACCGGCGTCCGACCCAGAGCGTCTCGGGCTCCTCCTGCGAGAACTCGAGGCTCTCGGCGGTGCCCGACAGGTCGAGCAGGAGGCGGTTCTTGCGACCTGGCGCGACCTGCGACACGAAGAGGGTGCCGATCGCCCCCCGTGCCGTCTCGAACACGACGGCCGCCTCGTCCTCGGTGTCGACCGACGAGCCGCCGCGGTGCGTGTGCACGGTGGTGGTCGTCGAGGTCAGCCGGGCCAGCCGGTCGCCCAGGACGAACTCGAGCAGGTCGACCAGGTGGCTGCCGATGTCGGCGAAGGCCCGTGACGGACCACCCGCGGCCGAGTCGACCCGCCAGTCGACGTCGTCGCTGTCGAGCAACCAGTCCTGCAGGTACGAACCCCGGACGCTCAGCACGCGGCCGACCTCGCCCGTGGCGACGCGGGCCCGGGCCTCGCGCACCATCGGGTGGTAGCGGTAGACGAAGGGCACGGCACCGACCAGTCGCCCGGCCCGGGCGGCCTCGACCAGGGCCTCGGCCTCGGCGCTCGAGGTCGCCAGCGGCTTCTCGCAGACCACGTGCTTGCCGGCGGCGAGCGCCGCCAGCGCGACGGGCGCGTGCGTGGCGTTCGGCGAGCAGACGTGCACGACGTCGACGCCGGGATCGGTCACGAGGTCGTCGACGCTCTCGTGGGAGGTGTCGACGCCCAGGGACGCCGCCGCGTGGGCCGCGCTGGCGGCGCTCGATGAGGCGAGGGCGACCACGCGGGCGCCGGCCGACCGCGCGGCGCCGGCGTGCACGCGCGCCATGAAGCCGCCGCCCACGATGCCGACGCGCAGGGGTTCGACGCGACCCGCGCCTCCTCGGCTCGGCGCTGCCCGGCCGGCCGGGCCGGCGGTGGCGCCCACCGGCCCCACCGCCGTGGCCACGGCCGGCTCGGTCACTTCACGGCCCCCGACGACAGTCCGGTGATCAAGTGTTTCTGCACGAGCATGAAGCCTATGAGCACGGGCAGCGAGACGACGACCGAGGCGGCCATGAGCTGGTTCCAGTAGACGTCCTGCTGCGAGGCGTAGGCGCGGAGGCCGATGGAGAGCGTGCGCGTGTCCTTGCTCGTCAGCACCGAGGCGAAGAGCACCTCGCCCCAGGCCGTGATGAAGGCGTAGACCGCGACCGCGATGATGCCCGGCTTGGCGACCGGGATGATCACGAGGAACAGGGCACCGAGACGACCCGTGCCGTCGATCATCGACGCCTCCTCCAGCTCTTTCGGGATCGACGCGAAGTAGCCCGTCAGCATCCAGATCGAGAACGGCAGCGAGAACGTCATGTAGGTGATGATCAGGCCGAGGTAGCTGCCGGTCAGCTGCACGCCCACCGTGCGCTGGATCTGCACGAAGATCAGGAACAGCGGCAACAGGAACAGGATGCCCGGGAACATCTGCGTCGACAGCACGACCAGGCTGAAGCTGCGCTGCCCCTTGAACCGCAGGCGGGCCAGCGAGTACGCGGCCAGCACGGCCATGGCCACCGACAGCACCGTCGCCGAGATCGTGACGATCAGGCTGTTCTTGAAGTACGACGCCAGCGGAACCGTCTGCCAGATCTGCACGTACGGCTCGAGCGTCACCCGGCTGGGGATCCAGGTGAACAAGCCCTGGACGTCGGCGAGCGGCTTGATCGACGTGGTCAGCACCACGTAGAGCGGGACGACCACCACGAGCGACAGGAAGGCCAGCCCGAAGAAGCGGAAGACCTTGAACCCACGGGTCTCAATCATCGTGTTGTCCCTTCGGCAGAACCATGCGGATGTAGAACGCCGACGCGATCAGCAGCACGACCAGGAGCATCACGCTCATGGCACCGCCGAGGCCGAAGTTCCAGTTGTTGAACGACTGCTGGTAGATCAACGGCGAGATGAGCGTCGCCTGCTCGGGCGACGCCGGGCCGAAGAGCACGTAGGGCACGTTGAACTGGTTGAAGATCCACAGGCTCATGATCAACAGCAGCACGGCGTTGGCCGGCTTGACCATGGGCAGGGTGATCTGGGTGAACTGCTTCCAGAGGCTGGCGCCGTCGAGGCTCGCGGCCTCGTAGACGTCGCCCGGGATGTTCTGCAACGCGGCGAGCAGCATCAGGAAGGCGAAGGGCCAGAACTGCCATGCCGTCACGATGACGATGGCCCAGAACGAGTTGCCGCCGAGCAGCCAGAAGGGGCGGTCCTGCAGGATGCCGAGGTCGTCCACCAGGAAGCGGTTGATGGCCCCGTCGCGCTGGTTGAACATGAAGGCCCAGGCGATGGTGCCGACGTACGACGGCAGGGCGTAGGGCACGAGGAAGAGCGTGCGGAGGATGCCGCGGCCCTTGAACGAGCTGGTCAGGAGCACCGCGCCGAGCATGCCCATGCTCCAGGCGATGGCCACCACGATGACGGTGAACATCAGCGTGCGCCCCAGGGCCCCGTACAGCTGGCCGGCGATGGGCGAGGACGGGTCGAGCGCGGTGACGAAGTTCTGCAGGCCGACGAAGGGCGCGTTGACCCAGTTGGCGATGCTGAGCTGGTTCAGCGTGATGAACGCGATCCAGATGCCGAGCACCATCGGGACGATGTGGACGAGCAGTTCGGCCAGGGCGGCGGGCGCCACCAGGAAGTAGGCGAGCGGCGATCGGTGCTTCTTGCGCTTGGCCGGCTCGATCGGGGCCTGCTGGTGCGGGTCGGGCGGGAGGTCTTTCTCGGCGGTGGCGGGGGGCAGGACGTTGACGGTCATGAGGGTCCTCTCGGGGCCTGGGTGGCGGGGGCGGCCGGTCGATCGGACCGGCCGCCCCCGTCACGGGCGGTGGGACGGGCTACTGACCCGAGCTCATCTGGCTGTTCGCGTCCTCGAGGGCCGACTTGACGTCGGACTCGCTGACGGAACCGCCCTGGGCTGCGGTGGCGAGGAGGTTCTTGATCGCGGTGCCGACCAAGGTCTCCATCTGCCCCTCGGAGGGGTAGAGGGGCATGGGCTGGGCGTGGTCCTCGAGGATCGTCTGCTTCAGCTTGATCGTGTCCGACTGGAACGCCGGGTCGTCGTACGCGCTCGTGACCACGGGCAGCGAGCTGAACGCCTTGTTCAGGTACACCTGCTCGGAGTCGCTCGTCAGGTGCTTGACGAAGTCGATCGCCGCGTCCTTGTTGCCGCTGTTCTCGAAGACGCTCACGTTGATGCCGGCCACGTGGCTCTGGGTGCCCAGCAGACCGGTCGCGTCGGCGGACTCCATCGGCACGGGTGCCGCGGCGTAGTCGGTGAAGTCGCGGGCCGAGAGGTTCGCGTCGGGGGCCTGGTCGAAGAACATCGCAGCCTTGTCGTCCGCGAACGTCGCGGCCATGTCCGAACCGTTCACGCTCTCGGCGTCGGAGGGTGAGACCACCTTGTCGACCGCCATCAGGTCGACCCACTCCTTGACGCCCTTGACGACGCCGTCGTTGCCGAAGTCGGGCTCGCCGTCCTCGTCGTACAGCGCGCCTCCGTTCTGCAGGCCCCGGACGAACGCCTGGTGGGCGTTGTTCGAGATGCTCGACCCGGCCATGGTGACGCCCCACTGGTCGATCGTGCCGTCGCCGTCGGTGTCGACCGTCAGCTTCTTGGCGTCCTCGACGAACTCGTCCCAGGTGGCGGGCGGGGTGGTGATGCCCGCGGCCTCGAACATCTTCGTGTTGTAGTACAGCGAGTACGACAGCCCGTAGAGCGGGATCGACGTGGGTGCCTGACCCTCGGCACCGCCGGTGGCGAAGCTGGACTGCACGAAGCGGTCCTGGCCACCGACCTGGTCGAGGGCGTCGCCCTCCCAGGGCACGAAGGCACCGCTGGACTGCAGCGACACCGCCCAGGTGTTGCCGATGTTGAGGACGTCGGGCCCCTCGCCGCTCGAGACGGCGGTGAGGATGCGGTTGTAGAGGTCGGACCACGGGATGACCTCGAGGTCGACCTTGACGCCGGTCTCCTCCGTGTAGCGGTCGATGCTCTCCTGCAGGATCTCGGCGTCCTTCTCGACCGTCGGAGCCTGGTTGCTGGCCCAGTAGGTGATCGTGTCGGCGTCGCCGCTGCCGCCCGAGGCGCTGCAGGCGGTCATCGATCCGACCGAGAGGGCTCCGACCGCGAGGGCGGCGAGCCAACGGAACTTCGTTTGCATGACTTCTCCTGGTGTCTCTTCTTCGAGATTTCTCTTCATCGAGTGAGGGAAGGGGTGGTGCGGGGGTTCGTGGTGCTGTGGTGACTCCGGTGGTACGGGTAGTGCGGGTGGTGCGCTCAGGGGGTGGACGGGTCAGGAGGCGCGGTGCCGGCGTCGAGGAGGCGCCGGCACCTCACCGGATCAGCCGAGGGTCGGGACGGAGGGGTCCCAGCTCTCGGGCAGCTCGGGCGTCGGCTCGAGGGTCGAGTCGACACGGACGCTCTCGTCGCGTTCGGCGGACTCGGCCAGCGAGACCATGACGTCGAGGACGTGGAAGGCGAGTTCGCCGGGCACGCGCTCACGGCGACCCTCGCGGATGGCCTGGGCGAGCTCGGCGACGCCGGTGCCGCGGGTGAAGGTCGAACCCGTGGCCGCGACGACCGCCGGCTCGTCGGTGCCCGTGTGGACCGTCGTGTCGCCCTCGAACTCGTTCGGGTCGGGGAACACGGCCGTGCCCTCGGTCCCGGCGATCTCGACGAAGCCGGCGCGGGCCAGCTTCGAGTCGAAGCTGAAGACGGCCTGCGCGCTGGCGCCGCTCTCGAACTGCAGCAGGGCGCTCACGTGCGTCGGCACCTCGACGGGGAAGACCGTTCCGGCCTTCGGCCCCGAGCCGATGACCCGGCTGTCCCGGGCCTTCGACGCCGTGGCCGTGACCTTCGCGACGGGTCCGAAGACCTGCACGAGCGTGGTCAGGTAGTACGGGCCGACGTCGAACATCGGTCCCGCGCCGTAGGCGAAGAGGAACTCGGGGCTGGGGTGCCACGACTCGGGGCCGGGCACCTGGAAGAGCGCGAGGCCGGTCAGGGGCGTGCCGATGTCGCCGCGCTTCACGACCCGCAGTCCGGTCTGCAGACCGGCGCCGAGGAACGTGTCCGGGGCGACGGCCACGCGGACGCCCGCCTCCTTCGCGGCGGCCAGCAGCCGGGCACCGCTCTCGCGGTCGAGGGCGTAGGGCTTCTCTCCCCAGACGTGCTTGCCCGCGGCGACGGCCTGCAGCGCCACGTCGACGTGGGCCGCCGGGATCGTCAGGTTGACCACGATCTCGACGTCGTCGAGGGCGAGCAACTCGTCGACCGTGCCGCTGGCGGGGACGCCCCACTTCTCGGCCTGGGCCGCCGCGCGGGCCTGGTCGATGTCGGCGATGAAGAGCACCTCGAGGTCGGGGAACTGCGTGAGGTTGCCGAGGTACTGGTCGCTGATCACGCCGGCGCCGATGACCCCGACGCCCACCGGGCCGGTCTTGCCGTCGGAGGCGACGGCGGGCCGCGAGGCCGTCGTCACGTCGGTCATGCGCGGACCCCCTGCAGGAACTCGAGGCTGTCGGCGAGCGCGGTGAACACGTCACCGGCGTGGTCGTCGAGTTCGACGACGGGGGTGGCCTGACGGGCCGCCTGCAGGATGTCGCGGACGGGCATCGACCCACGCCCGACGGCGACCTGCTCGACGTCGTTCTTGTTCTTCGGGCCGTCCTTCACGTGGAGGAACTGCACCTTGTCGCCGAGGCGGGCGAGCAGCTCGGCGGCGTCGACGCCGCCGACCTCGACCCAGTAGGTGTCGATCTCGAGCACGACGTTCGCGGGCAGGGCCGCGGCGAACACCTCGAGGGCGGGGGTGCCGTCGATCAGGTTCTCCAGCTCGAAGGCGTGGTTGTGGTAGCCGATGGTGAGGTCGTGGGCGGCGGCCGCGTCGGCGATCTCGCCCAGCTCCTTCGCGATCGCCTCGACGTCCTCACGGGTGACCCAGCGGGTCTCGTCGATGTGCGGGTCGATGATCGTGCCGACGCCGAGACGGGTGGCGGCGGCGAAGATCGGCTCGAGGTCCTTGCCGATCAGGCCGACGTGCGCGCTGGGCGCGGTGAGTCCGGCGGCGGGCAGGGCCTCGGCGTACTCGTCGACGCGGTCGACGAAGGCGTACGGCTCGACCTGGGTGTAGCCGAGGTCGGCGATGCGCTTCAGGGTGCCGGGCAGGTCGGCGGCGATGGCGTCTCTGACCGTGTAGAGCTGGACCGAGATCGGGCTTGCGGTGGTCACCAGGGGTGTCTCCTCTTCCGAGTGGATGTGCGACGGCGACGGGCACCGTCGGGGACTCTCAGCGGTCGAGCCGTCGACCGGTCACCCCCGGAAGAGTGGCGGTCGGCGTCGACCGAGACTCACCATAGGACCGCTTCTGTCGACCCGCAAGCAAAAGTCGACCTTTTCTCGGCGGGGTTCTCTCGGGCGTCGCCGAGGGCTGTGGTTTACTGCTGCCATGTCCGACACGACGAGGTCGTCTGCCCTCGGCAGCACCGGAGCCAGCGAGATCTTCCAGCTGCTCCGCGACGGCGTGCCGCGCACCCGGGCCGAACTCGCGGCGATGACGGGCCTCGCCCGGTCGACGATCGGCCTGCGCCTCGACGTCCTGGCCGAACTCGGTCTGGTCGGCCCCTCCGCCGACGCCGTCTCGACGGGTGGCCGCCCTCCCTCTCGCGTGGCGCTCATCCCCTCGGCGCGCGTCGTCCTGGCCGCGGACTTCGGAGCGGGCCACGTCAACCTCGCCCTGACCGACCTGATGGGCGTCGAGCTGATCAGCGACCGTCGCCTGATCGACATCGCCGACGGTCCCGAGACGACCCTCGCCGGCATGGTGACCGGGGCGGACGCCCTGCTCGACCGGCTCGGTCGCACCCGGGACGACCTCATCGGGGTCGGGATCGGCCTGCCGGGCCCCGTGCAGTTCAGCACGGGTCGACCGGTGAACCCGCCGATCATGCCCGGCTGGGACGGCGTCGACGTGCCGGGCTGGGTGAGGCGCCACCTCGACGTGCCCGTCCTCGTCGACAACGACGTCAACATCATGGCCCTCGGCGAGCGCAGCCACGCCTGGCCGGGCACCGACCACTTCCTGTTCGTCAAGGTCGCCACCGGCATCGGCTCGGGCATCATCTCGGGCGGTCGCCTGCAGCGCGGCGCCCAGGGCATCGCGGGCGACATCGGCCACGTGCAGATCCCCCGCGGCGCCGGCGTCGTCTGCCACTGCGGCAACGTCGGGTGCCTCGAGGCCGTCGCCTCCGGCCCGGCCCTCGCCCGCTCGCTGCGGGCCCTCGGCCACGACTGCGAGGGTGGCCGCCAGGTGGTCGAGCTCGTCCGGGCCGGCAACGTCGACGCGGTGCAGGCCGTCCGCCAGGCGGGTCGCGACCTCGGCGAGGTGCTGACCGCCTGCGTCAACATGATCAACCCCTCGGTCATCGCGATCGGCGGCTCCATGGCGCAGGCCGGCGAGCACTTGCTGGCCGGCGTGCGCGAGGTCGTCTACCAGCGGTCGATGCCGCTAGCGACCGAGCACCTGAGCATCGTGCCGTCCCGGGCGGGCGACCGGGCGGGACTCATGGGCGCGAGCATGCTCGCGATCCACCACGCCCTCTCCCCCGCGGCGATCGACGAGCTCGCCGCCGCCGTCTGACCGCGGGCTCCCGGTGCTCGCCGCTCCGCCGCGACACGAGGAGGCGCGGGTGTCGTCCTCGCGCCCCCGGCGAGGGAGAATGGTCACCATGACCGTCGTCCAACCCATGCTCGCCCTGTGGGACGACGACGAGCCGACGACCCCCGCCGCGCCTCCTGCGCACCTGACGCGCGTGCTGGCCGACTCGTCGGACCGCATCGCATGGCTGCGGGCTCGCAGCCAGGGCATCACGGCCACCGACGTCGCCCGACTCTCGAGCCCGCGCGCCGTGCAGGCCGTCGTGCTCGACAAGTTGTACGGCAACGGTTTCGGCGGCAACGCCTACACCGACCACGGGCGGGCGCGTGAGCCCGAGATCGCCCGGTGGGTGCTGCAGAGGCACGGCATCGAGTCCAGCCAGAAGCTCTTCCACGCCGCGGGTCAGCGCCGACACCTGGCCACCCCGGACGGCGTGACCGTCCGCACCGACGGCACCGTCGAGCTGTGCGAGATCAAGACGACGAAGAAGGCCTGGTCGTCGATCCCCCGCTCGTACCTGCGTCAGGTGGCCTGGCAGCAGTACGTGCTCGGCGCCGAGCGCACCCTCGTGGTGTGGGAGCAGCACACCGACTTCGTGCCCCTGCACGGTGACCCGCAGTGCCGCTGGGTCGAGCGGGACGAGGACGAGATCCACCGTCTCGTGGCCCTCGCCGACCAGGTGCTCGACACCCTCGCACGACAGGCGCCGGTCGACCCGTTCGCGCCGGGCGGTCGGGCGTCGGCGCCGCCACCGCCCGACGCCTACGAGGCCTACGAACCCCCGCCCTACGATCCGTTGCGCTGAGTCACGCGCCGATCCGGGTCGACGAGGCGCAGGCGCGACGCCGCCACGACGAGCGCCCCGATCAGGGCGACCGCGACGGCGATGCCCACGCACCAGAGCGCCACGACGCCCCCGCCGAGGGTCGCCACGTCGAGGAAGGGGTACGGCACGAAGTCGGCGCCCCGAGCCAGGACGACGACCACCCAGATCAACGGGAAGGCCAGGAACTGCCACAACCGCCGCCAGGGCTGGCGGTCGCGGTCGGCGAAGAGCACCCAGTCGAGCACGACGTAGAGCGGGATCACCCGGTGGAACACGTCGCTCGCCCACCCCACGGTGTACGGGTCGTTCGAGGGCAAGCCCGCCAGCAGCAGGTTGAAGACCAGCCCGGTCAACGCGATGTACGTGGTCGCCGCCGCCCGCACCGCGACCGTCCACCGGGGCGGCGTCGTCCGGCGCAGCACCGTGATCGCCCCGATCGCCAGGGCCAGCAGCACGATGAGGTTGCTCTGGATGGTGAAGTACCCGAAGAAGTCCACGAACCGGTACCCCGGGTCGCGCAGGCTGTTCTCCCACTGGGCCACGACGGCGACGAGGACCGCGACCGCAGCCGCGACGCGCAGGACGGCGACCGATGCTCTCATGTCCACACCGTACCCATCATCGTTTCCCTCTCGGTGACACCCGCGAAACACGGGTGACTCATCCGTCCCGTTGACTGACCTGACCACCGCGCCGGAGCCACGGCGCACACGAGCCGACAGGGGCCGCCGATGGACACGACGATGCAGACGACGATGCGGGCGATGGTGATCGAGCGGACCGGCGGGCCCGAACAGCTCGTCGCCGCCGACGTGCCCTACCCGCGACGGGTCAACGCCGAGGTGCTCGTGCGCGTCGTCGCCGCCGGCGTCAACCGCTTCGACCTGGAGACCCGGGCCGGTCGCGGCGACAGCGACGCCATCCCGGCGTTCCCGGCCGTGCTGGGCCACGACTTCAGCGGCGTCGTCGTCGAGACGCCCTACGCGGCGCATCCACTGAGTCCGGGCGACGCCGTCTACGGCATGGCCCCGTGCCCGCGCTCCGGTGGCAGCTACGCCGAGTACATCAGCGTCCCGTCGCTGTCGGTGGCCCGGAAGCCCACCACCCTGTCGCACCTCGAAGCCGCCGCGGTGCCCCTCGCGGCGCTCACGGCCTGGGGGATGGTCGTCGACGTCGCCAAGGCCCACGAGGGCCAGCGCCTCCTCATCAACGCCGGCGCGGGCGGGGTGGGGCACTTCGCGGTGCAGTTCGCCTCGTACTTCGGCGCACACGTCGTCGCGACCGGCTCACAGGCCAACTCGGCCTGGCTGCGGGAGCTCGGTGCCGCCGAGGTCGTCGACTACGGCGCGGCCGACGTCGACCGCAGCGTCCGTCAGGTCGACGTCGTGCTCAACCTGGTCGACGACGACGTCGAGGCCGACCGGTCGCTGAGGTTGCTCCGACCCGGAGGGCTCGCCATCCACGCACCGCTCGCCTCGGGGGCCGCCTTCGCCGAGAAGGCCGCGCAGGCAGGCGTCCGGTCGACCGGGTTCGCCGTCTCCCCCGACGGCGCCACGCTGGCGGTCATCTCGCGACTGCTCGACTCGGGCGACGTCCGGGTCTACGTCGACGAGGTCTACGACCTGGTCGACGCCCGTGACGCCCATGCTCGCCTCGAGCGGTCGCACACCCGCGGCAAGCTCGTGCTGCGCGTCACCGACGACACCGAGGCCGCCTGACCCGGCCTCCGGACCCGGCCTCCGGACCGGCCGCCGTGGCCCGAAGCGACCCCGCCTAGATCCGACGCTCGAGGACGAAGTCCTGCTGCAGGTCGTCGCCGAGGGCGAAGGTCTTCGTCCCGACCTGCACGAGTCCGTGCTTGGCGTAGAAACGCAGCGCCCGTTCGTTCTGCTGGTTGACCCCGAGCCACACCGAGGAGGCGCCGGTCGCGCGGGCTGCCTCGAGGGTCGCGGCCATCAGGGTCGAGGCCGCCCCCGTGCCGTGCCCCTGCGGCATGACGTAGAACTTGCTCAGCTCGACGGTCGGCCGGGACGAGACGGCTGCGGCGACGTCCGCGTCCTCGGGATCTCCCGCGATCATCATGCTGTAGCCGAGGGCCCCCCGGGCCGTGGGGTCGACGGCCAGCAGGACGGTCCGGGTGTCGTCGGCGAGGTAGCGCGAGAAGGCCTCCTCGGACAGCACCGTGGTGACGACCCGGGCGATGTCCGCGAGGTCCGACCCGGGCGGGCAGGCGAGCGGGAAGGTCACCGCGGCGACCTCGGCGAGCAGGGGGGCGTCGGTCGGGAGGGCGGGGCGCACGGTGACGGTCATCTGCCCATGGTGCCCCACCCGCGCCTCCTCGCCCGACCACGGACGGGAGCCGACGACGAAGGCCGCCCCACTCGAGAGTGGGACGGCCTTCGGGCGACGCAGTGCCTGGGAGGTCGGAGGACCTAGAAGACGTTGATGTCGAGGGGGATGCCGGGACCGAAGGTCGTCGACAGCGTGCCCTTGGTGATGTAGCGGCCCTTGGACGAGGACGGCTTGAGGCGGACGACCTCTTCGAGGGCGGCGTCGAGGTTGGTGTTCAGCTGCTCTTCCGAGAAGCCGGCCTTGCCGATGACGAAGTGCACGTTGCTGTGCTTGTCGACACGGAACTCGATCTTTCCGCCCTTGATGTCGTTGACCGCCTGCGCGACGTTGGGGGTCACGGTGCCGGTCTTCGGGTTGGGCATGAGGCCACGGGGGCCGAGCACCTTTCCGAGACGACCGACCTTTCCCATGAGCTCGGGGGTCGAGACGGCCGAGTCGAACGACGTGTAGCCGCCCGCGACCTTCTCGATGAGCTCGTCGCCACCGACCTCGTCGGCACCCGCCGCGATGGCCGCCTCGGCGGCGGCACCCGTCGCGAACACGATGACGCGGGCGGTCTTGCCCGTGCCGTGCGGCAGGATGACGGTGCCGCGCACCATCTGGTCGGCCTTGCGGGGGTCGACGCCGAGCTTGAGCGCGACCTCGACGGTCGAGTCGAACTTCTTCGAGCCGGTCTCGCGAGCGACGGCCACGGCCTCGCTGGTGCTGTAGAACTTGCCTGCCTCGATCTTCTCGGCAGCGGCGCGGTACGCCTTGGACTTCTGAGCCATGTTGGACCTCTTCGTACTGGGGACGTGGTTGCGAGCCTGGCCGGCTCTCCCACTGATGTCAGGGTCGTGCAGGCGGGTCGCCTGCACGGAGGGGTGCTGCTTAGGCGTCGACCGTGATGCCCATGGAACGGGCGGTGCCGGCGATGATCTTCGCCGCGGCGTCGATGTCGTTGGCGTTCAGGTCGGCCTGCTTGGTCGTCGCGATCTCGCGCACCTGGTCCATGGTCAGCTTGCCGACCTTGGTGGTGTGCGGGGTTCCCGAACCCTTGGCGACGCCGGCGGCCTTCTTGATGAGCTCGGCGGCGGGCGGGGTCTTGAGGATGAACGTGAACGAGCGGTCTTCGTAGACCGTGATCTCGACGGGGACGACGTTGCCGCGCTGCGACTCGGTCGCCGCGTTGTACGCCTTGCAGAACTCCATGATGTTCACGCCGTGCTGACCCAGGGCCGGGCCGATGGGCGGGGCGGGGTTCGCGGCGCCGGCGTTGATCTGAAGCTTGATCAGACCCGTGACCTTCTTTTTCGGTGCCATTGTTCTTTCCTTCTTGTGGGGTTCGAACCGATCGCGGTCGCGACCTGCTCTCCCGGTGGCCCGCGGCGCGGACTCCGGTGATCTGTAGACCTGGGGGGGTGGGTGCCTGCTAGAGCTTCGTGACCTGGTCGAAGCTGAGCTCGACCGGCGTCTCGCGCTCGAACAGCGAGACCAGCACGGTGAGCTTGCCGCTCTCGGGCTTGATCTCGTTGATCGTACCGGGAAGTCCGGCGAACGACCCCTCTTTGATCGTGATCGTCTCGCCGATCTCGAAGTCGACCTCGGCGGGGATGACCCGCTGGGCCTGCTTGCCACCCTTGGCGCCGCCCTTGGCGGGCGCCGGGGTCGTGTCGACCTGGACGAGGCTCTTCAACATGTTGAAGGCCTCTTCGAAACGCAGCGGCGTCGGGTTGTGGGCGTTGCCCACGAAGCCCGTGACGCCGGGGGTGTGGCGGACGACGGACCAGCTGTCCTCGTTGAGGTCGAGACGCACGAGCACGTAGCCGGGGATGCGGACGCGGGTGACGAGCTTGCGCTGCCCGTTCTTGATCTCGACCACGTCCTCCATGGGGACCTCTACCTGGTAGATGTAGTCCTCCATGGTCATCGAGACCATGCGGTTCTCGATGTTCTGCTTCACGCGGCGCTCGAAGCCGGCGTACGAGTGGATGACGTACCACTTGCCGGGCTTGCCCCGCAGCTCGTAACGGAAGGCCTCGTAGGGGTCGACCTCGGCGGGCTCGTCGTCCTCGACCTCGGTGGCGGACACGTCGACGTCGACGTCGTCGTGCGCGATCTCGGCGTCGGCGTCCTGGACGGACTGCTCGGCCTCGGCGATGACGGCGTTCGCGGCGGGGGCGTCGCCCTCGTCGGCCGCCTGCTCGGCCTCGGAGTCGGCCTCGTCGTCGGTGGCCTCGACGGCGGCCTCGGCCTCGAACTCGTCGTCGATGTCGAGGGCGTCGTCGACGATCGCGTCGGCCTCGGGGTCGCGTGCCTCGGCCAGCGTGTCGAGCAGGCCGTCGAGGTCGCTCGTGTCGGTCGAACCGGAGTCGCCTTCGTCGACGACCGAGAGGGCCTCGGACTCGGCGGGCTCGACGGCGTCCTCGTCGGCGGCCAGCGTGCCGCCCTCTTGGGCCTCTTCGACCTCGGAGGACTGCTCGGCAGCGGTGGCGAGGTCGATGTCGTCGCGCTCGTTGTCAGGCAAGGGTTCTTCTTTCGATCGGGGTTGTCGGGTGCTCGTGCTCGGTGGCACGGGACCCGCTCACGTGGTGCTCGGGGAGTCGGCCGGTGGGTGACGCGTCAGCTGCCGGTCGGGCCGTTGCCGAAGACGTAGCCGACGCCGGTGCCGAACACCAGGTCGAGCAGGGAGACGAGGGCCATCATGATGACCACGAAGACCAGGACGACGCCGGTGTAGCTGAGCAGCTCTTTGCGGGTCGGCGTGACGACCTTCTTGAGCTCGGCGATCACCTGGCGGATGAACAACGCGATGCGGGCGAAGGGACTGCGGCGCGTCGCACCGTCGCTCTTCGCCTTCTCGACGACGTCTTCACTGGGGACGTCAACGTCTTTTCTCGCCACTGTTCCGACCTTCCGAGCTCGGCCCGTGGGCCTGTGTCCGTATCTGTGTGTGATCACCGTGTCATGAAGAACACAGCCGGGCTGCAGGGCGGACAGGACTCGAACCTGCAACCTGCGGTTTTGGAGACCGCTGCTCTACCAATTGAGCCACCGCCCTATGGGATCGACGCCCTTCAGATGACCTCTCGGTCGGACCCGGAGGCCCTGCCTCTCTCAGTCGGCTGTTGGTGAACCGGACTGCAGAGGCGCGCTGAAGCTTGGCGCATTCGATCGCCTCGTCAAGTGTAGGCGAAGCGGCGGGCGCGTGCAAAGCCGGGCGCCGCGGGGTCCGACGGACCGCCGGCGGGCGCACCCGTCCGGGCCGGTCACACCCCCGCTAGGCTGACCCGCGTGACCCCGACCGCGCGCCGTCTCTCGTCCCGTATCTCGTCGATCGCCGAATCGGCCACGCTGGCCGTCGACGCGAAGGCCAAGGCCCTGCTGGCGCAGGGCCGACCGATCATCAGCTACGGCCCGGGCGAGCCCAACTTCCCCACGCCCGACCACATCGTCGACGCGGCCGTCGTCGCCGCCCGCGACCCGCGCAACCACCGCTACTCGGCCGCGGCCGGCCTGCTCGAACTGCGCGAGGCGATCGTCGAGAAGACCCTGCGCGACAGCGGCACCACGGTGTCGACGTCGCAGGTGATCGTCACGAACGGTGGCAAGCAGGCCGTATACCAGGCCTTCCAGGCGCTGCTCGACGACGGCGACGAAGCCCTCCTGCCGTCGCCCTACTGGACGACCTACCCCGAGGCCATCGCCCTCGCCGGCGGAGTCACCGTCGAGGTCTTCGCCGGTGCCGACCAGGGCTACAAGGTCACCGTCGACCAGCTCGAGGCCGCCCGCACCGAGCGCACGAAGGTGTTGCTGTTCTGCTCGCCGTCGAACCCGACGGGCGCGGTCTACTCACCCGACGAGGTCGAGGCGATCGGTCGCTGGGCCCTCGAGGCCGGCGTCTGGGTGATCACCGACGAGATCTACCAGAACCTCACCTACGACGGGGTGACGGCCGTCTCGATCACCGAGGCCGTGCCCGAGCTGGCCGACCAGGCGATCCTGGTCAACGGCGTGGCCAAGACCTACGCGATGACCGGGTGGCGGGTCGGCTGGATGATCGGCCCGACCGACGTGGTCAAGGGTGCCGCGAACCTCCAGTCGCACCTCACCTCGAACGTCTCGAACGTGTCGCAGCGAGCGGCCCTCGCGGCCCTCACCGGGCCGCAGGACGAGGTCGAGGCCATGCGGGTCGCCTTCGACGCCCGACGCAGCACCATCGTCCGCGAGCTCAACCGGATCGACGGCGTCGTCACCCCCACCCCCGAGGGCGCCTTCTACGTCTACCCCGACGTACAGGGCCTGCTCGGTCGCGAGTGGGGAGGCGTCACGCCCACCACGTCGCTCGAACTCGCCGACCTCATCCTCGAACAGGCCGACGTCGCCACCGTGCCCGGTGAGGCCTTCGGGCCCAGCGGGTACCTCCGGCTGTCCTACGCCCTCGGCGACGACGAGCTGCTCGAGGGCGTCCGCCGCCTCCAACGACTGTTCGCCTGAGGCCGCGACCCCCGTCCCGAGGCCGGGTCCACCGATCGGTGGACCCGGCCTCGACCGGTCGGGCCTGGTGCGCGGAGCCGCCACGGCGCACGCTGGAGCCATGACCCCCGAACCCGTCGTGCGAGTGCACGACCTCACCAAGACCTACGGCACCGCCACGGCTCTGCACGGCCTCTCGTTCGAGGTGGCCGCGGGCGAGACCCTCGGCCTGCTCGGCCCCAACGGCGCCGGCAAGTCGACCACCATCGAGATCCTCGAGGGCTACCGCGACCGGTCGGGCGGCGACGTGTCGGTGCTCGGCGCCGACCCGCAGCACGCCGGCCTCGACTGGAAGGCGCGCCTCGGCATCGTCCTGCAGACCTCCGGCGAACAGGGGACGGCCACGGTGCGCGAGCAGATCGCCCACTTCGCCGGCTTCTACCCGAACCCGCGCGACGTCGACGAGGTGATCGCCGCGGTCGGCCTCGAGGCGAAGGCCGGGGCACGCATCCGGTCGCTGTCCGGGGGGCAGCGACGACGCGTCGACGTCGCGCTCGGTGTGGTCGGCGGCCCCGAGCTGTTGTTCCTCGACGAACCGACCACGGGCTTCGACCCCGAGGCCCGCCGACAGTTCTGGCAGTTGATCCGGTCGCTGTCGGACGACGGGACGAGCATCGTCCTCACCACCCACTACCTCGACGAGGCGGCGCAGCTGAGCGACCGCGTCGCGGTGATCGCGCAGGGCCGGCTCGTCGCCCAGGGGCGACCCGACGAGCTCGGGGACGAGGAGGCGCGCACCCCTCGCGTGACCTGGCTCGACGAACACGGACGGCACGACGTCCGCACCTCCGCACCGGGCGCCCTGGTCGCCGACCTGCACGCCCGCGGAGGCGAACCGCGTTCGCTCGAGGTGATCCGGCCGTCGCTGGAGGACGTGTACCTCGGGTTGGTCGCGACCGCCGAGCACGTGGCGGACGGAACACGGGGCGCGACGGACGCCGGGGACGCGCAGCGCGCCTCCTCGTCCGGGGTGACCTCGTGAGGACGCTCTCGCTCGGCCTGAGCCGCACCCGGTACGAGGTGCGGGGGTACTTCCGGGCCGGCGACACCGTCTTCTTCACGTTCCTGTTCCCGGTCGTGATGCTCGCGATCTTCTCCACGGCGTTCAGCGCCTCGGGCTCGTTCGGCACGCGGCCGGACGGTTCCGAGGTGGGGGCCGCCGCGTTCTACCTGCCGGGCATGATCGCGGCCGGCATCCTGCTCTCGGGCGTGCAGAACCTCGCCGTCGACATCGCCCTCGAGCGTGGCGACGGCACCCTCAAGCGACTCTCGGGGACGCCCCTGCCGGTCGGGTCGTACTTCGTCGGCAAGTTCGGCCAGGTGCTCGTCACGAGCCTGCTGCAGGTGGCGCTGCTCGTGCTGGTGGCCCGGGTGCTCTTCGGCGTGCCCTTGCCGACCGACGCCGGGTCGTGGCTGACGCTCGCCTGGGTCTACCTGCTCGGCATCGCGACGTCGGCACTGGTCGGCATCGCCCTCTCGCGCGTGCCCCGCAGCGGGAAGAGCGCCACGGCCGTGATCGTCCCGATCACGCTCGTGCTGCAGTTCATCTCGGGTGTCTACCTGCCGTTCACCCAGCTGCCCGACTGGCTGCAGTCGGTGGCCTCGGTGTTCCCGTTGAAGTGGCTGGTGCAGGGCATGCGCAGCGTGTTCCTGCCCGACACGTTCTCGGCCGCCGAGGCCGGCGGATCGTGGGACCTGCCCGGCGTCGCCCTCTGGCTGGCGGTCTGGCTCGTCGCCGGCGCCGTCGCCTCGCTGCTGACCTTCCGGTGGATCAGGAAGGACACCTGACCCGTGGACGGCCACCGTCCCCCGCCCGATCGGCGACGACCACGACGGCCTCGCCGGCCCGCGGCTGCCACTAGCGTGATCGACATGGACGACACCGGTGACCGGGCGGAGGCCGCGGCCTCCGCCCGGTCGGGCACCGCCATCTCGATGCGCTGGTGGGACGCCGGCCTCGCGATGACGGTCGTGGTGATGGTCGTCCTGGCCACGACCTCGTCGAGCGGCCGGGTCACGGCCTCGTTCGTCGCCGTCGGGCTGCTGGTGCTCACGTGGTTCGCCCTCGCGCGGCCCGTGGTGCGTCGCGCCGACGCGCTGCTGTCGCTCCCGACCGTGACGGCCGTCGCCGCGCTCGTGGTGGTGGGCGGCGTCACGGTGGCCGCCACCCCCGAACTCGCGGTCGTGCAGGCCTTCCTCATGCCGCTGATCTGGACGCTGCTCCCCGGCACCCGGTCCGCGATCGTCGCCAACGTCTGCTTGTGCGTCGCCATCTCGATCGGGTTCGTCGTCAGCCTGGGGTGGTCGGCCGAGGCCCTCGCGACGGCCGCCACCAGCGAAGGCCTCTCGCTCGTCTTCAGCATCGCGCTGGGGATGTGGATCACCACGATCGCCCGGGTCGGGGTCGAACGCGGCCGGCTGCTCGACGAGCTGCGCGAGGCCCAGGCCGAACTGGCCGCGCGGCACCGCGACGCGGGCACGAGCACCGAACGCGAGCGCCTGGCCCGAGAGATCCACGACACGATCGCCCAGAGCCTCACCGGAGTCGTCATGCTCGCGCAGCAGACCCGCGGAGCCCTCGCGGCGGGCGACCTGACGACGACCCGTGAACGGCTCGACGTGATCGAGGCAGCCGCCCGCGAGGCCCTCACCGAGGCGCGCACCCTCGTCGCGGCGACCGCGTCCACCGGACCGGCGGGCACCGACGTGGCGGCCGCCCTCCATCGCCTCGGCGCGCGCTTCGAGCGGGAGAGCGGAATCGGGATCACGGTCGACGCCGTCGAGGTCGACCTGCCCCGCGACCTGCAGGTCGTGCTGGTGCGGTGCACCCAGGAGGCGCTGGCCAACGTCCGCAAGCACAGTGCGTCGACGTCGGCGCGGGTCACGCTCACGGCGACGGACGGGACGGCCGTGCTCGTCGTGTCCGACGACGGCACCGGGTTCGACACGGCGGTCGCATCGACCGGGTTCGGCCTCGACGGTCTCCGCGAGCGGCTCGAGCTGTCGGGTGGCCGCCTCGACGTCTCGTCGGACCGCGACGGGACGGTCGTCACCGCGCAGGTCCCCCGCGCCGCGGTGGTGACCCCGTGACCGCGGGGCCCGCGCACGAGGGTGCGACGTCGACCGGGCCCGGCGCGTCGCCGGCGGGATCGCCCGTGCACCGCACGCTCGTGGCCGACGACCATCCGATCGTGCGGCAGGGCATCGCCGCCCTGCTCGCGACGACGGACGACTTCGTCGTGGTGGGGCAGGCGAGCGACGGCTCCGAGGCCGCCGCCCTGGCGGACTCGCTCGAGCCCGACCTGATCGTGATGGACCTCCGCATGCCCGGCCTCGACGGTGTCGAGGCGACCGAGGCCGTCCTGGCACGTCACCCGACGACCAAGGTCGTCGTGCTCACCACCTACGAGTCCGACGACAGCATCCTGCGGGCGATCGAGGTGGGGGCGAGCGGCTACCTGCTGAAGGCCTCCCCGGAGGACGAGCTCGTGGCGGGCCTCCGAGCCGTGGTCGCGGGACAGGTGGCCCTCGCCCCCGCGATGGCGGCCCGTCTCGTCGGCCGCGCACGCAGCGGCGCCGAGCCCGTGCCGCGCCCGACCCCGTTGAGTCCTCGCGAGACCGACGTGCTCGCCCTCGTGGCGGAGGGTTGCTCGAACCGCGAGATCGGACGCCGGCTGTTCGTCGGCGAGGCGACGGTCAAGACGCACCTGCTGCACGTCTTCGAGAAACTCGGCGTCAACGACCGGACGCGCGCCGTCACGCTGGCGCTCGAACTCGGCCACCTGCCGCGCCGCTGAGGTTCTCTGCGCCGCGACGTCGGACGGGCACCGCCGCGTCGGACGGCCGCCGCGTCGGACGCGCGCGGCGGCGTCCCTACAGCGAGAGGCCGAGGAGGACGGGCTCGGGGTGCAGCAGCACGCCGAACTCGGACTGGACCCGCTGCTGCACGTAGCGCGCGAGCTCGGCGACCTCGTCGCCCGTGGCACCGCCACGGTTGGTCAGGGCCAGGGTGTGCTTGGACGAGACGGCGGCTCGCGAGCCCGGCAGGCGGAAACCCCTCGCGATGCCGGCGTGCTCGATCAGCCAGGCGGCGCTGAGCTTGACCTCGGCGGGCGCACGGGGCGCCGGGGCGGCCGGCTCCTCACCGAGTGGCACGACCTGGCGCTCGGGCTCGGGGCCGGTCGGCCACCGTGGTGCGTCGGCCGGCAGGGTCGACGCATCGGCCCGTGACACGATCGGGTTGGTGAAGAACGATCCGCTCGACGCCGTGTCGCGGTCGGCCGGGTCGAGCACCATGCCCTTCGCGGCCCGCAGGGCGAGCACGCTGGAGCGCACGTCGGCGACCGAGACCCGGGCCCCGAGCTCGACGCCGAGGGCCTTCGCGAGCTGCGGGTAGGCGACCTGCTCGCTCGCGCCTCCGTGGTCGGCGAGGGCGAACTCCACGGCCGTGACGACGCCCCGGCGGCCCTGCTTGAAGACGCTCGTGCGGTACCCGAGGTCGAGGTTGGCCGCGGGGATGCGGACGAACTCGCCCGAGTCGTCGTCGAGGAAGTCGACGGCCACGAGCGTCGAGGCGACCTCCTGGCCGTAGGCACCGATGTTCTGGATCGGCGACGCGCCCGTCGAGCCGGGGATGCCGCTGAGCGCCTCGAGCCCCGACCAGCCCTGTTCGACCGTCGAGGCGACGAGGTCGTCCCAGGGCTCGCCTGCGGCGACGCGGAGGTGGACGTGGTGGTCGTCGGAGTCGACGCGCTCGACACCCCGGGTGGCCACGTGCACGACCGTGCCGTCGAACGGCTCGTCGGAGGCGACCGTGTTCGACCCGCCGCCCAGGACGTACCAGGGGTCGTCACCGACCGACGCCTCACGGACCGCGGCCAGCAGCTCGTCGGTCGTCGTCGCCTCGACCAGGCGGGCGGGCTCGCCGCCCACCTGCATCGTCGTGAGCTCGGCGAAGGTCGTCACGCCAGCGTCACCACGACCTGGGCCTTGCCCAGCACGGTCTGGCCGCCGGCGGTCACGGTCAGGTCGATGCGCGCCGTGCCGGCCTCGGCGTCGAGCTTGCCCACCTTCGCGACGACGGCGATCTCGGCCCCGGCGGTGGGATCGACCACGACGGGACGCGTGAAGCGCACCTGGTAGTCCGACACCCGACCGAGCACGCCGGCGTCGTCGCCCGCCCCGTCGAGCCATTCGACGACCGGCTGGACGGCGGTGCCCATCGTGAGCATGCCGTGGGCCAGGACGCCGGGGAGACCGACCGCGGCCGCCACGTCGTCGCGGTAGTGGATGGGGTTGAAGTCGCCCGAGGCGCCGGCGTAGCGCACCAACGAGTCGCGTGTCAGGGGGTAGGTCTTCTCGGCCACGACCTGGCCGACCTCGAGGGCGCTCATGCGGCGGCCTCGTCGTCGGCGCGGACGACGAGCGTCGACACGGCGGTGACCACGTGCCGCCCGTCGACGTCGCGCATGTCGGAGGACGCCGTGACCATGGCGTTGCCGCCCAGCGTCTTGACGCTCGTCACGGTCAGGGTGGCCGTCAGCTCGTCGCCCGCGACGATCGGACGCGAGAGCGAGAAGCGCTGCTCGCCGTGGACCACGCGCGAGAAGTCGATGCCCGCGTCGGGTTCGGCGAGCAGCTGGGCGAGGGTGGCCTCTTGGACGACGACGGCGAAGGTCGGCGGGGCGACGAGGTCGCCGTGCCCGGCCGCGTGGGCCGCCTCGACGTCGAACGAGAGCGGGCTCGTCGAGCCGGTCGCGCGGGCGAACTCGCGCACCTTCTCGCGGCCCACGAGGTAGGGCGGGGCCGGCGGGAAGACCCGCCCTTGCAGATCAGGGTTCACGGACACGCGGTCGAGTCTAACCAGCGGGGTACGTCGCCCGGCCCGGTGTCGGGGGCACGGCGTACGTTCACGTCATGAGCGACGCGAACATCGACCCCGACATCACCCCCGTCGACCCGGCAGCGGCCGAGTCCGACGAGACGACGACCACCGACACGACGACCACCGACGAGACCGACCAGGCCGCCACGGCCCGCGAGGAGAACGCGGCCCCCGCACACGGCGAGACGCTCGGCGGCGCCCGCCCCGACGGCGGCAGCACGGCGTCGAAGGACCCCGACGACTGGGTCACCGGCGACGAGCCCATCACCGGCCCGCAGAAGAGCTACCTCGACACCCTCGCCCGCGAGGCCGGCGAAGAGCTGCCCGCCGACATGACGAAGGCCGAGGCGAGCGAGCACATCGACCGCCTCCAGCAGAAGACCGGCCGCGGGGCCTGACCCCTCGTCGTCCCCCGGGGCCCGGGCCGATCCGCGAAAGACGGCCCGGTGCCCCTTCCGATCCACCCGTGGCAGTCGTACACTCCAGTCACGTCTGGGATGGTAACTCGACGTGGGCACCCTCGTCTGGCGCGTGCCGGTACTGATCCACCTGCACCTCGAGCGCCGAGGGTGCGACGGGGTGCATCCGAGTCCTCCCCCGACTCGGGTGCACCTCTTCACGTCTCCCACCGCACCACGTGCCGTCGTCCGGGGCCGACCCGTCCGGGGCCGACCCCATCGGGGCCGACCCACTCGGGGCCGTGCGGCTCCGTCCGTCTAGGGTGAACGGATGACCTCCCCCGAGCCCCCGGTCTCCACCGCCGGCTCCGGTCGCCGCGACGGCCCCGCCTCGTGGACCGTCGCCCTGCTGGGTTCGACGCACCCGGGGCCGACGGTGGTGGTGACCGTCCTCGCCGTCGTGCTGGGCGCCTCCTCGGGGTTGCCCCTCGGCCGACTCGTGCTGCTCGCCCTCGCGGTGCTGCTCGGACAGGCCTCGATCGGGTTCGCCAACGACTGGCTCGACGCCGGGCGCGACCGCGCCGTCGGCCGGACCGACAAGCCGGTGGCCCAGGGCCTCGTGAGCGTGTCGGCCGTCCGCCGTGCCGCGGTGGTCTGCGGCGTGCTGATGCTCGTGCCGTCCTACGCGCTCGGGCCCGCAGCCGGCACGGCCCACCTCGTGCTCGTGGCCTCGGGGTGGGCCTACGACCTCGGGCTCAAGCGGACCCCGGTCTCGGTGGTGCCGTTCGTCGTGAGCTTCGGCCTGCTGCCCGCCGTCGCCACCCTCGCCGCGGCACCACCGTCGCCTCCCGCCGGCTGGGCCGTCGCGGTCGGAGCCGTGTTCGGCGTCGCGATCCACTTCACGAACGTCCTGCCCGACCTCGACGACGACGCGCGCACCGGCATCGTCGGGCTCCCCCACCGCCTCGGACGGACCGTCTCGGGCGTCGTCGCGTTCGCGGCCCTGGCCGTCGCGGCCGTCCTGCTGCTCTCGGGCCGGCTGGGCGGCGACTCGTCGGCCCCGGGCCTCGTGGCTGCCGCCGTCGGCACCGCCGTGACCCTCGGCATCGCCGTCGTCGGCGTGCGCCTCGTGTTCGCGGGACGCGTCGACCGGACCCTCTTCCGATTGATCATGGTGGCGGCCGTGCTGCTCGTGGTGCAGCTCGCCCTCAGCGGCGGCACCGTCGTCGCCTGAGCACGCGGGTCGGCGGAGGCGAGCCGAGCCGGCCCGGCCGCAGAGGCCGGACCGCTCAGGCCCAGCGCATGGCGTAGACCGACGCGAGCAGATGCCTGCTCGGAGCCCTCAGCACGGCTCCGAGCGCCAGGTCCCGGGCCCGAGCCGCTCCCCCGCCGACGGGCCGACCGAGGGCGGTGTTCCACTCGGCCTGCCGGGCGGCGCGGAGGGCGGCGCGGGCACGGTCGGCGTCGAAACGGCCGAACGTGGTCGGATCGAGCACCCGGCCACCCCTCCGCTTCACCGCCGCAGCGATGACGGCCTCGAGAGCGTGTCCGTCGAGCCAGCCGAGGTTCATGCCCTGGCCGCCGATGGGACTGATCTCGTGGGCGGCGTCGCCGATCAGCGTGACCCGGCCGACGACCCTCCGGACGGCCAGCCGGCGCCGGACGCCGAACCCGCTCGTCATGGTCGAGGTCGTCGGGTCCACGGGCGACCCCGTGCGGTCCGACACGAGCCGCGCGACGTCGTCCGGTGCGACCGACGCGGTCGCTCCCTGAGCCGACCCGACGTGCACCACGAACCGTCGTCGACCCGCGGGCAACGGGAACGACTCGACCACCCCGGAGCGCTCGAGATGGATCACGGCGTCGGGGCCGTGGCCGGTGGCGTCGGCGAAGTCGCCCATCACGTAGCGGTCGGGCAGGTCCCGGGCCCTGGTGTCGACCCCCAGCGCGGCGCGGACGGCGCTGCGCGTGCCGTCGGCCCCGACGACGAAGCGGGCGGCGACGACCACCGGCCCCTCGTCGTCGACCCCCTCGACGACCACGTCCTCGTCGCGTTGTGCGAGCCCGACGAACCGCACGCCCCGACGGAGCGCGTCGTCCCGCCGCGCGGCCAACCCCGTCCGCAGCACCGCCTCGGTGCGGTCCTGCGGCACCGCCGCGACGAACGGCCACCGCGACGACGCCCGGTCGAACGGCACCACGCCGACCGTCCGCTCGCCGCTCCGGGCGATTCCCCGCCGGATGCGGACGGCGTGGGCGAGCAGGTCGTCCGCGAGGCCGAGCCGGTCGAAGAGGTCGATCGAGGGCGGATGCACGCCGAGGGCGCGCGAGTGCGCCGGATCGTCGACCCGCGCCTCCCAGACGACGGCATCGAGGCCGCGATCCGCCAGGGCGGCGGCGAGCATCACCCCGACGGGCCCCCCACCGACGATCAGGACGTCATGCGTCCGCACGGCCGGCACCCCCGGGGGCGTCGACGCCGATCTCGCGGACGAGCAGCAGGCGGAAGGGCCACTGCCGGACGACGCGCCACCCCGGCGGAGCCACGTCGACCAGCTCGTCGGCGGTGAAGCTGCGGCGGATCGACAGGAGCCCGTCGACGTGGACGAACGAGCGGGTCCGCCACGGCCAGGTCGCGGCCCGGTAGGCGAGGTACGCCCCGCGGGCCCGCTCGATGTCGGCGTGCAGCACGAGACGGGACGCCAGGCGGGCGCTGTCGTCCAGCACGGCCGCCCGGGCCTCGTCGTCGAGGTGGTGCAGGACGTGGTTCGACACGACCACGTCGAAGGTCTCGCCCGCCGCCACGAGGTCGGCGCTCGAGGCCCGCCGGAACTCGACGCCGGGCGGGACGGGGCAGGACGCCGCGAAGGCGTGGGCCCGTTCGTCGGGATCGACGGCCACGACCTCGAGGGCGAGCCCGTCGCGACGGGCCCAGCCGGCCAGGGCGCGCGCGAGGTCGCCGCCGCCGGACCCGAGGTCGAGCAGCCTGGTCGTCACGTCGGCCGACAACAGCGGGCGGAGGCGGCGGAGGTACGCCCGGCGCCACCCCGCCACGAGACCGTTCACGACCGGGAAGGCCCGGTAGGTGGCGTTCAGCAGGCCGAGGTCGCAGCCCGGGTCGTCCATCAGCTCGACGAGTCCGACGCCTCGTCGCGACAGGTCCGGCCACCAGGGCGGCCGCACCGCGACCGACGGAGCCGAGGAGGTGCGGGTCGCGCTCACGAGACCGCGCGACGCGTCATCAGCGCGGTCTCGACGGTCAGCCCGGGGCCGAAGGCCATGGCACCCACGCGCTGCGACGGGGCGGGGGGCCCGGCCAGGAGGTCGGCGAGGATGAACAGGACGGTCGCGCTCGACATGTTGCCGTAGTCGCGCAGGACGTCGCGTGAGGGCGCAAGGTGGGCGTCGGTGAGCCCGAGCTGCTGTTGCACGCGGTCGAGGATGCTGCGCCCGCCCGGATGGACGGCCCACAGGTCGACGTCGCCGACGCCGACGCCGCCGGCCTCGAAGAGCGGTGCCAGGGCCGAGTCGATGTGCAGCTCGATGATCTGCGGGACGTAGCTGCTCAGCACCATGTCGAAGCCCAGGTCGCCGATCGTCCACGCCATGTCGGTCTCGCCGACCGGCGTGAGCACCGTCTCGAGGACGTCGAGGTCGAGCACGACGGAGCCCGACGGCGCCGGGCGGGCGGTCACCACGGCGGCGGCCGCCCCGTCGGCGAACACGGACGAGGCGACGATCGAGTCGGGGTCGTCGGAGCTCCGCAGGTGCAGCGTGCAGAGCTCGGCGCAGACGACGAGCACGACCGCCTCCGGATCGGCGAGGCAGAAGTCGCGTGCGGCGGCGAGGGCGGGGAAGGCCCCGTAGCAGCCCATGAAGCCCAGGTGGTGGCGACGGGTCGACGGCGACAACCCGAGGCCCCGGACGAGCAGGTAGTCGGGCCCGGGGGCGAAGAAGCCGGTGCACGACACGCTGATCACGTGCGTGACGTCGTCGGGCCCGAGGTCGGGCGCCGCCGCGAGCGCGGCACGAGCGGCGTCGAGGAACAGCTCGGGCGACCGGTCCGTGTAGACCTGGTTGCGTGCGCCCGTGCCGGGTCGGAGGATCTCGTTCGACGCGGCGTCGTAGAACGTGGGCTCGCCCTCGCGCGGTCGCCGGTCGAGCTCGTCGACGACGGTGTGCCGGGTCTCGATGGCCGAGGCACCGAACGCGGCGCCGACGATGCGCTGACCGAGGCGGCCGAGGCCGGCCTGGGTCGCGAAGATCTCTCGGACGTCGTCCTGTCGGATGATGGTCGGGGGCACCGCGGTGCCGATGCTGCGGATGCTCACGGCCATGCTTCATCGTATGCCCGACGCCTGGGCACGGCGCACCGGTCGCGCCTCGGTGCACGGAGACGACCCGGCGGGTGACCACCGAGGGTACGGACGACGAAGGCCCGAACTCGTGAGAGATCCGGGCCTGCGGTAGCGAGGGCGGGACTTGAACCCGCGACACCACGATTATGAGCCGTGTGCTCTAACCAACTGAGCTACCCCGCCGCAGGCTGCAGGCCCTGCCGGCATCACACCGGGACGGGACCGAGACAGCCAGAGCCCCGAGTCAGGATTGAACTGACGACCCCTTCCTTACCATGGAAGTGCTCTACCACTGAGCTATCGGGGCGTGACCACCAGGCGAGCGACCGGGGCCGCTGCCGATTGGCACCAGACAAGGGTAGCAGAGCGAACGGGCTGCTGACGCCACGTGCCGACCCGGCCCGCCGAAGGCCCCGCGGGGCAGGATCGACGGGTGCACAGCCTCGAACTCCTGCTCGACCCGGCCTCCGACGGAGCCGTCCGTGACGAATGGCGCGTGCTGTCCGCGGCGGGCCTCCCGTCGCAGGGCGACCACGTCGGGACGTCGAACGCGCCGCACGTCACCCTGGTGGCACGACCCGACCTCGACCCAGCTGCCGACCCGCGCCTCCTGCCCCTCTCGGAGGCATTGCCGATGCCCGCCGAGCTCGGCGGGCTGCTGCTCTTCGGATCGCCCCCGCGCGGGCTCGTGCTCGTGCGACCCGTGGTCGTGACGGGAGAACTGCTGGACCTCCACGCCCGGGTGCACGAGAGCCTCGGAGGCGCGGGGGACGTCCCGCACACCACGCCCGGTCGGTGGACCCCCCACGTCACCCTCGCGTCACGCCTGACGCCCGACCAGGTGGCCCGGGCCCTCGACGCCCTCTCCGAGGCCGGCGTCCCGTCGACCCGGCCGGTCGTGCTGTCCCGGCTGCGGCGCTGGGACCCGGGAGCGCGGACGATCGTCCCGCTGGGTCCCGTCGCCGCGGACACGGAGGCGGATGAGAGGGACGGCGCAGGGCGCTGACCCCGGACGTCAGGCGAGCGGACGCGAGGCCGCCTCGAGGGACGCCAGGTCGCCCTCGGTCAACTCGACCCGGGCGGCGTCGAGCAGGCCCTCGAGCTGGCGGGGGGTCCGGGCACTGCCGAGTGCGCCGATGACGTTGTCGCGGGAGGCGAGCCACGCGACGGCGACGGCGCCCGGCTCGACGTCGAGACGCTCGGCGATCTCGACGACGACCTCGAGGGTGCCCTGGTTCTGCGGCGTGACGTAGCTGAGGGCCCGGCTGCCCCGGGGAGAGTCGCCGCGGCCGGCCTCGTGACGGTACTTGCCCGTCAGGAACCCGCTCGCCAGGGACGAGTGCGGCAACACGGCGAGGTCGTAGTGGTCCACGATGGCGGCGACGTCGTGCTCGTACTCGCCCCGTCGCACCAGGTTGTACGCGACCTGGACCAACCGGAACGGGTGGAGTCCGTCGCGATCCGCGATCGCGAGGGCCTGCCGGAGGCGCGCGCCGGTGTAGTTGGACGCCCCGGCGCAGAGGATCTTGCCCTCGTCGACGAGCTCGCTGAGCGCGCCCACCGTCTCGTCCAGCGGTGTCTCGTCGTCGTCGAAGTGCGTGAAGTAGAAGTCGACGTGGTCGGTGCGCAGACGGCGCAGCGACGCCTCGACCGCCGCACGGATGCTGGCACGCGACAGGCCGGGAGCGTCGGGGTGCTGCCCGCACTTGGTGCTCAGCACCACCCGGTCGCGGTTGCCCGGTCGGGCGAGCCACCGGCCGATGATCGCCTCGGACTCGCCCCCGGAGTTGCCCGGCAGCCACGCCGAGTAGACGTCGGCCGTGTCGACGACGCGGCCGCCGTCGTCGGCGAAGAGGTCGAGCACCTCGAGGGCGGTGGGGGCGCCGACCGTCCAGCCGAAGACGTTGGTTCCGAGCGCGAGCGGGAACGGCCGGGTGCCGGCGGGCAGGTCGGCCGTCACGAGATCGGTCGCAGGGTTCAGGATCGTGCCAATCGTGTCGCGGGTGTTCGTCCCGGAGGTCCCCCTCCGGGCTGTCCTGACCACGACCGTAGCCGATGCCGCGCCGAGGGCCTGCCGTATCGTGGCCTCATGTCCACACGAGATCCGGCCGAGACCGACACGCTGACCCCGACCGCCCCCCTCGAGGGCACCGCGACGACCGCCGACCAGGGCCACGAGTGGTGGCGCACCGCCGTCATCTACCAGGTCTACCCGCGGTCGTTCGCCGACGGCGACGGCGACGGCGTCGGCGACCTCCCCGGCATCACGTCGCGCCTCGACGCCCTCGGCGAGCTCGGCGTCGACGCTGTCTGGCTGTCGCCCTTCTACACCTCGCCCCAGCGCGACGCGGGCTACGACGTGGCCGACTACCGCGACGTCGATCCGCTGTTCGGCACCTTGGACGACTTCGACGCCCTCCGCGCCCGGGCCACCGAGCTGGGCCTGCGGGTCATCGTCGACGTGGTGCCGAACCACACCTCGAGCGACCACGCGTGGTTCCGCGAGGCCCTCGCCTCGCCGGCCGGTTCGGCCGCCCGCGGTCGCTACCTGTTCCGTGACGGCCGCGGCCCCGACGGCGACCTGCCGCCGAACAACTGGCAGTCGGTCTTCGGCGGCCCGGCGTGGTCCCGCGTGACCGAGGCCGACGGCCGACCGGGCCAGTGGTACCTGCACCTGTTCGACTCGTCGCAACCCGACCTCGACTGGACGAACCGCCGCGTGCGCGACGAGTTCGTCGACGTGCTGCGCTTCTGGCTCGACCGCGGCGTCGACGGGTTCCGGGTCGACGTCGCTCACGGCATGGTCAAGGCCGAGGGCCTGCCCGACTACACGCCCCCCGCCGAGTCCGGCAGCATGGGCGGTGGCCAGGGCGAGTCCGCTCCCCCGCCCTACTGGGGCCAGGAGGGCGTCCACGAGATCTACCGCGAGTGGCACACCGTCCTCGCCGAGTACCCGGGCGACCGGGTGCTCGTCGCCGAGGCCTGGGTCGAACCGCTCTCGCGTCTGGCCGACTGGGTGCGCCCCGACGAGATGCACCAGGCGTTCAACTTCGCCTACCTCGAGACCGGGTGGTCCGCCCCGGCCGTCCGCGAGGTCGTCGACGCGTCCCTCCAGACCTTCTCGAGCGTCGGAGCCCCCAGCACCTGGGTCATGAGCAACCACGACGTCGTCCGGCACGCCAGTCGGCTCGCCCTGACGGCCGAGAACCCGCAGGGGTACGGCATCGGGCCGAAGAGCGAGGGGCTGCCCGTCCCCGAGCTCGGGTTGGCCAGGGCGCGAGCCGCATCGGCGCTCATGTTGGCCCTCCCCGGCAGCGCGTACCTCTACCAGGGCGAAGAACTCGGCCTGCCCGAGGCCATCGACCTGCCCGACGACTCCCGGCAGGACCCCACGTGGTTCCGCACGGACGGGGAGCGCTACGGCCGGGACGGCTGCCGCGTGCCGTTGCCGTGGTCCGCGACCGAGCCGGCCTTCGGGTTCAACGCGACGGGCGCCTCCTGGTTGCCCCAACCCGCGGACTGGTCGACGTACGCCCGGGACGAGCAGCGGGGTGTCGCCGGGTCGACGCTCGAGCTCTACACGCGGGCGCTCCGCCTCCGTGCGGAGCACGAACTGGGTACGGGCACGCTGACCTGGCTCGAGGGCTTCGGGCCCGAGGTGGTCGCGTTCCGCAGCCAGGGGGTCACCGTCGTGGCCAACATGGGCGACGTCCCCGTCGAGCTCCCCGTGGGCGAGGTCCTGCTGGCCACCATGGTCGTCGACGGGCCGGCCCTGCCGGCGAACGCGACGGTCTGGCTCGCCACCACGTCGTAGCGGCGGCGACGACGGAAGAGCCCCACCTGGCGACAGGTGGGGCTCTTCTCGTGCGTGCCGCGCGGACGCGGGACCACGGTTCAGTTCGTGTTGGCCTGGAGCCAGGGATACGGGTCGACGGGCACGCCGCCGATCACGATCTCGAAGTGCAGGTGGGCCCCGGTGCTGTTGCCCGTGCTGCCGACCTTGCCGATGATGGTGCCGACCGTGACGGTGTCGCCCTCGCGGACCTCGACCGAACCGGTCTGCATGTGCGCGTAGACGCTGGTGACCTTCTGGCCGTTGACGACGTGGTCGATCCAGACGTTGTTGCCCAGGGCACCGGAGGGGCCGTCGACCTTGCTGACGACGCCGTCGGCGATCGCCTGGATCGGCGAGCCGGCACCGGGGACGAAGTCGAGACCCTGGTGGAACGTCGAGCAGAAGCCGCAGTTGGCGACCTGGCGGGCGCCGAAGCCGCTGCTGATCGGCACGCCCGTCTGGAACGGCCACTGGACCGTGCCGTCGACGTCGTTCGAGAACGTGCTGGCACTCGTCGAGGCGTACTCGGAGACGGCCTTCATCTCGGTGACCGAGTAGCCGTCGCGGGAGACGCCAGCCGTGCCGTCGGCCGAGGGTGCGGTCGCCGTGTAGCTCTGGGAGTCGGCGGCCTTCTTGGCGGCCGTCTGCGTGGGGGTGTCGACGAAGAAGGCGTTGGCGGGCACCGAGGTGGCCACGAGCATGGACGCGGCGAAGAGCATGGCTCCGACGACCGTGACGCGCTTGGTGGTGCGTCGGAAGGTCGCCCCGGCGGTGCGGGGCGCGCGGACGGGCGCCTCGAGGCGAGCCGCGGGGCGCTGTGCGCGGGCCTTCGCGGTGCGTCCGGCAGCTGCGGGACGGGTGCCGGAGTCCGCACCGAGACGAGCGGCTCGTCGCGGCGAGACGTGCTCGGTCGCCGCGGACGGGCCAGTCGCGGGCCGGGCCTCGGCGGCGGGCTCGGCGACCACGCGGGCCGCAGTGCTCGTAGCGGCGGCAGCCGTCGTGGTGGCGGAGGTCGTGGTGGCGGCGGAGGCCGTCGCGGTCACGGGCCGGGCCGCGCGGCGTTCGGCCTCACGGGCTTCGCGACGGGTGAGGTAGACGGGGGCGTCGGCCACGACGGGGACGGTCGGAGCGACACTCGGCGAACCGGTGCCCGTGAGGTCGTCGGTGGCGCGACGCGACGGGGTTCCGTCGCCGTCGGGCTCGGCGATCTGCTGGTACTTCGTCACGTGTGATGGGTCCTCGGGGTGATCGGGATCGGACGGTGGGTGCACCGTCGTCTTCACGGCCGTCACTGGTGATCGTGGCGCGAGCTGCGCAGGACCTTCGGAAGGAGCCCTGGCGGAGTGCGTCACGCGATGATCACGGATCAATAACGACCTCACCAGGGTAGCCGGTCGATGAACGAATGGCTACCCGCATTCGGGTGTCGTCGCCGATATTCACCGTTGATCTACGATATGACAACGCACAACGACGCATGTTGACATCTTGCGCTGGGTGCTCCGGTCAGATCCCTGCCTCGACGACCAGGGCGGCGAGGTCCTGGGCGATGGCAGGGGCCGCGACGAAGGTCAGCGACTCGCTGGGGGCCTGACCGAGCTCCCCGCGGACGACGGCTCCTGCTTCGGCGGCCACGAGTGCGCCCGCCGCGTGGTCCCACGGCTTGAGTCCTCGCTCGACGTAGGCGTCGACCCGTCCCGCGGCGACGGCGCAGAGGTCGAGCGAGGCCGCCCCCAGGCGCCTCAGGTCGCGAACGCGCCCCACCACCCGGACCAGCGCCTCCGCGTGCTCGACCCGACGTGCGGCGTCGTACGAGAACCCGGTGGCCAGCAGGGACGTCTCGAGGGAGGCCGGAGCGTTCACCTGGAGGCGACGCCCGTCCAGCCACGCGCCACCGCCGACCGACGCGGTGAAGGTCTCGCCCGACGTCGGGTTGACGACCGCTGCGGCGAGGGTGCGCCAGGTGAGCGGGTCGGGACCGCCCTCGACGACGGCGATGCTCACGGCCCACTGCGGGATGCCGTAGAGGAAGTTGACGGTCCCGTCGATGGGGTCCACGACCCAGGTGAGTCCCGTGGTCGAGTCGTCGGGTTCGCCCTCTTCTCCGAAGAAGCCGTCCCCAGGACGCAGCTCGGCCAGACGGCCTCGGACGTACGTCTCGACCTCTCGGTCGGTGTGCGTCACGACGTCGACGGCGCTGCTCTTGGTGTCGGCGACGACGACCCCCTCGGAGCGGCGGAGGGCCGCGAGCTCGGCGGCCTCACCCGCGACGGCGACGGCGATCTCGAGCAGCTCGGCGGGGGTCGGGGTGACGGACACGGGTCCTCCTGTGGGGTGGGTGGCCCGGTAACGCAAGAACGGACTCGACGAGCGAGTCCGTTCTTGAGGGGCAACCGTGGCAAGTGAGGGATTCGAACCCCCGAAGGCTACGCCGGCTGATTTACAGTCAGATCCCTTTGGCCGCTTGGGTAACTTGCCATGCACGCCCAGCCCGTGTGATCACCGACCGGAGGCGCCAGACAAATATACAGCCTTGGGAGCCCCCTCACGACCACTCGCCCTCAGGGCCGCGCCGCGCGGGCCGCCGGCCCACGATGGACCGCTCGGACAGGTGGACTACTGGACGGCGGAGGTGAGGCGGGCGACGTTGTCGAGGACCTTCGAGCGGAAGGGCCGCGCGAGCCAGTCGTCGAGGAACAGTTCGCGGCTCGAGGCGCGGTAGGTCTGCTCGACCTCGCGCAGCCGTTCGACGAACTCGCGTCCACGCACCATGACCGAGATCTCGAGGTTGAGGCTGAACGACCGCATGTCCATGTTGCTGGAGCCGATGACCGCGACCTCGTCGTCGATCGAGAAGTGCTTGGCGTGCAGGACGGTCGGCGAGCGGTACAGGAAGATGCGGACCCCCGACCGCAGCAGTGCCTCGTAGTAGGAACGCTGCGCGTGGTAGACCACCGGCTGGTCGCCGATCTCGCTGACGAAGAGCTGCACCTCGAGCCCGCGCTGGGCCGCGGTCGTCACGGCGTAGAGCATCGACTCGTCGGGCACGAAGTAGGGGCTGGTGATGATGATGCGCTCCTGCGCGCTGTAGAGCAGCGAGTTGAACAACCGCAGGTTGTTCTCGCCGTCGAAGCCCGGCCCGCTCGGCACCACCTGACAGTCGATCGTCTCGAGCCGGTCGGCCGTGTGCACGGGGTCGGTCTCGCGGAGCAGCAACTCGTCGGTCTCGCTGTACCAGTCGGTGACGAACAGCGCGTTGATGCCGGCGACGATGGGGCCCTCGAAGCGGACCATGAAGTCCTTCCACTCGAGGCCGCGGCGCTTGTTCTTGCGTTTCTGGTAGCTCTTGTCGACCATGTTCTGCGAGCCCGTGAAGGCCACCCGGCCGTCGATGACGAGGAGCTTGCGGTGGTTGCGCAGATCGGGCCGCTGGTACTTGCCCCGCAGCGGCAGCACGGGCAGCATGAGCTGCCACTCCACGCCCATCGCGTCCAACCGGCGTCGGGCCTTGCGGTACCCCGGGTACCCGCGGCTGGCGATGTGGTCCATGAGCAGACGGACCGTGACGCCCCGTCGACGGGCCTTCTCGAGCGCCAGGAAGAACGGCTCGGTCGTGCGGTCGAGGCTCGTGATGTAGAACTCGGCGTGGACGTAGCGGTGGGCCCCGTCGACGGCCTCGACCATCGCGGCCATGGATTCGTCGTAGTCGGTGTGCATCTCACCGGTGTTGCCGCCGACGAGCGGCATCGCACCGAGCGTGCGGTTGAGTTCGACCACCGAGTCGAGCCAGGCCGGCCACGGGTGGTCGCGCTTGACGCGCTCCATGCCCTCGGTCGTCTCGATGATGTACTTGTTGATCTCGGTCTGCTTCTCACGACGACGCGCGGGCAGCTTGGTGCTGCCGATCAACAAGAAGAGGACGAACCCGACGTACGGGATCAGGAAGATCGCGAGCAACCACGCGGTGGCCGTCTGGGGCCGCCTGTTGATCGGGACGTAGACGATCGCGAACACCCGGATGGCGATGTCGAGCACGATGCCGAGAACGGCGATCGTCGGCGCCACCCAGGCGGGTTCGACCATGGACGGGACCTCGGAGTCGTGAGCCGCGGGTGACTAGCGGAAGTTGACGAACTGCAGGTCGACGTCGAGGTCGGCCTTCTTCAACAGCGCCATGGTCGCCTGCAGATCGTCACGGCTCTTGGACTGCACGCGCAGTTCGTCGCCCTGGATCTGGCTCTTCACGCTCTTCGGGCCCTCGTCGCGGATGATCTTGCCGATCTTCTTCGCTGCGTCCTGCTCGATGCCCTGCTTGAGGGACGCCTCGATGCGGTACTCCTTGCCGCTGGCGAAGGGCTCGCCGACGTCGAGGTGCTTGAGGCTGATGCTGCGCTTGATGAACTTCGACTCGAGCACGTCGAGCACGGCCTTGACGCGTTCTTCGGTGGCGGCCTTGAGCAGCAGCTTCTCGCCGCTCCAGTCGACCGAGGCACCGACACCCTTGAAGTCGTAGCGCTGCTCGATCTCTTTCTGCGCCTGGTGGAGGGCGTTGTCGGCCTCCATCTTGTCGACCTTGCTGACCACGTCGAAGGAACTGTCTGCCATGGGGACCACCATACCGACGACCGACGAGGTCGGTGACGACCGCGCGCCTCCTCGGTTCCGCCGTCGAGGGGAGCCGAGGAGGCGCGCTACGGGCGACCGAGGACGTCAGGCGGGCGTCGACTCCGTCTCGACGGCGCGCGAGACGCGCACCATCTCGTCACGCTCCACGACCTTGACCCGGGCACGCTCGTGCTCGTGGGCCCCGCCGAGGGCGATCTCGTGCCCGTCGAGACGGTGCCAGCCCTCGAGGTCGGTGTACTCGACGCCGCGCTGCTCGAGCAGGGCCGGGATGGCCTCGTCGGACGGGTCGACCGGCTGCCACCAGCTGGCCTGGTCGTTGATGAGGTGCTTGACGGTCTCCATCGCGTCGCTCTTGGTGTGCCCGATGAGGCCGACGGGGCCGCGCTTGATCCAGCCGGTGGCGTAGACGCCGGGGACGATCTGGTTGTCGTCGTCCATCACCTGGCCCTCGTGGTTCGGGATCACGCCACGACGCTCGTCGAACGGGATGCCGTCGAGCGGGGAGCCGAAGTAGCCGACCGCGCGGTAGATGGCCTGGATCGGCACGTCGCGGAGCTCGCCCGTGCCCTCGACGCCGCCCTGCCCGTCGGGCCGGGTGCGCTCGTACCGGAAGGCCGCGACGCGACCGTCGGCGTCGCCGACGACCTCGACGGGCTTGGCGTAGAAGTGCAGGTGCAGGCGACGCGACGCCGTCCCGACCTCGCGCTGGCGCCACTGGTTCAGCACCTTGTCGATGACGAACACCTGCTTGTTGGTGGCGATGGCCGTCTTGGACGCCTCGTCGTGGTCGAAGTCCTCGTCGTAGACGATCATGTCGACGTCACGCACCTCGCCCAGCTCGCGCAGCTCGAGCGGCGTGAACTTGACCTGCGCCGGGCCCCGGCGTCCGAAGACGTGCACGTCGGTGATCGAGGACTGCTTGAGGCCCGCGTAGACGTTGTCGGGGATCTCGGTGGGCAGCAGGTCGTCGGCGTGCTTGGCCAGGATGCGGGACACGTCGAGCGCGACGTTGCCGACGCCGACGACGGCGACCGACGTCGCGTCGAGCGGCCAGGTGCGGGGGAAGTCGGGGTGACCGTCGAACCAGCTGACGAAGTCGGCCGCGCCGTAGCTGCCCTCGAGGTCGATGCCGGGGATGTCGAGGTCGGCGTCCTTGATGGCACCGGTCGAGAAGATGACGGCGTTGTAGTGCTTGCGCAGGTCGTCGAGCCCGATGTCGACGCCGTAGCGGACGTTGCCGAAGACCCTGATGTCGCCGCTGTCGAGCACGTCGCGCAGCGCGTTGACGATGCCCTTGATGCGGGGGTGGTCGGGGGCGACGCCGTAGCGCACGAGACCGTAGGGGGCCGGCAGCTGCTCGAAGAGGTCGATCGAGACGTCGAAGGCCTTTTCGGCCTTCGCGAGGATGTCGGCGGCGTAGATGCCGGCCGGTCCGGCGCCGACGATGGCCAGTCGCAAGGTGGTCACGGGTTCTCCCTAGATCTGGGGTGGCTCGGCGGGGCCGGCCGGTTGGACGATGGTGCTCGAGGACGAGACGGACGAGGAGGCGCGGCGCCGGTCAGGCGGACCGCTCGACCACGCGGTCGGCGAAGCGGGTGAGCGCCTTCTTCACGGGCCCGTCGGGCAGCGGGGACAGGGCGTCGAGGGCTTCGCGGGCCCACCGGTGAGCCTCGACCCGGGTGCGTTCGGTGACCTCGTGCTCACGGACGCGTCGGACCAGGTCGGCGAACTCGTCGTCGAGGTGGGCCGTCGCGTCGGCGAGCGACGACGACGTGCCGCCCTCGAGGGTCGGTTCACCGCTCGACCCGTGGGCTGCGGCACGCGTGGCGTCGACGATGCGGTCGATCTCGGACAACAGCGACGACGCCTCGAGGTCGGCCTGCGCCAGCTGCCGCAGGTACAGCACCGGGAGCGTGACGACGCCGGCCCGCAGGTCGGTGCCGGCCTTCTTGCCGGTCTCGGCGGGCTGGTCGGACAGGTCGATGACGTCGTCGATCAGCTGAAAGGCGATGCCGATCTTCTCACCGAACTCGGCGACGGGGGCGAGGTACTCACGCGGTGCCCCGCTGAACATGACGCCGGCGCGGGCGGCGGTCGAGATGAGCGACCCCGTCTTGTCGGCGAGCACGTCGATGTAGTGGGCGATCGGGTCGTCGCCCTCTCGTGGGCCGACCGTCTCGTGGAGCTGACCGAGGCAGAGCCGTTCGAAGGTCTCGGCCTGGAGCAGGATGGCCTCTTGGCCGAGCCCCGACACGATGGTGCTGGCCCGGGCGAACAGCAGGTCGCCGGCGAGGATCGCGACGTTGTTGCCCCATACCGTCTGGGCGCTGGGGACGCCGCGACGCATCTGCGCCTCGTCCATGACGTCGTCGTGGTAGAGCGAGGCGAGGTGGGTGATCTCGGTGGCCTGCGCCGAGGCGACGATCCCGGGGGTCGCGCCGTCACCCAGCTGGGCGATGAGCAGCGTCAGCGTCGGCCGGACGCGCTTGCCGCCGGCCGCGAGGAGGTAGCGCGTCGTGGCGTCGGCGATGTCGTCGGCGAAGGCGATCTCGCGCAGCAACCCCTCTTCGACGAGCTCGAGCCCGTCGTCGACCGCGGCCACGAAACGACGCTCGGTCGGCGTGGCGAACAGCTTCTCGCCGAGGCCGAGCGAACGACCCAGCGAGTTGCGCTGCGCAGGAGGGGCGCCGGCGTTCACGACGTGGCCCGCTTCGACCGCGAGGAGGAGCGCGCGGCACCCGACGCCGGCTTGCGACCCCGGTGCAGGGCGACGATGCCGAAGCTGAGGTCGCGGTGGGCGACGCGGGTGAACCCGGCACCGCGGATCCACTGGCTGAGGACCTGCTGCTCCGGCCACTGCTCGATGGACTCGGCCAGGTACGAGTAGGCCGGGCCGTTGCTGCTGGTGACCTTGGCGACGAGGGGCATGCCGTACTTGAGGTAGGCCCGGTAGGCGGCGCGCAGGAGACCGAACGGCGGAGTGGAGAACTCGCAGACGACGAGGCGGCCACCCGGCTTGAGCACGCGGTTCATCTCGGCGAGCGCGACCTTGGGCCGGCTCACGTTGCGCAGCCCGAACGAGATGGTGACGGCGTCGAACGTGTCGTCGTCGAAGGGCAGCGACTCGGCGTTGCCCTCGACGAACTCGAGCTCGGGGTGGCGTTCGCGGCCGACCTCGACCATGCCCTTCGAGAAGTCGAGGGCGACGACCTCGGCACCCCGCTGCGCGATGGCCGCCGAGCTGGTGCCCGTGCCGGCTGCGATGTCGAGGACCTTGTCGGCCGGACCGGCACCGATCGCCTTCACGGTGGCGATGCGCCACAGGACGGCGTTGCCCGCCGAGAGCACGTCGTTCGTGCGGTCGTAATGGCGCGCGACGCCGTCGAACATCGAGGCGACCTCGTCGGGTTGCTTGTTCATGTCGGCCTTGGTCACGATGGTGGATCCTACCGTCAAGCACTGGGGGTGTCCCGAGTAGGGTCGACGAGTGAAGTCCCCCGCGTCCCGCGCTCCGTCACTCGCCGTCCGCACCACGCGAATCGACCACGTCAGCCCGTTGCTCGACGTCGTCGACCGGGCGCGTCCGCTGGTCTTCGTCCGCGGCGGGGCGGGCATGGCGGGCGTCGGCGAGGCCCTCCGTCTCGAGTTCTCCGGGCCCGACCGCATGACCGAGGCCGCCGACGCCTGGCGTGCCGTGGCGGCCGCCGCCACGGTGCACGACGAGGTCGGCGTGCCCGGTACCGGGTTGGTCGCGTTCGGCTCGTTCGCGTTCGACGACGAGTCCGCCGAGACGAGCGTGCTGATCGTCCCGAGCATCGTCATCGGACGGCGCGACGGGGTCGCCTGGATCACGAGGGTGGACGACGCCGAGCTGCCCGCGGGGAAGCCGGTCGGCGCCTCCGTCCGCCTCTCGCTGGCCGACGGCGCCCTCGACGCCGGCGGCTACGCGACGGCCGTGGCCCGGGCAGTCGACGCCATCGGCGCCGGTCGGGTCAGCAAGGTCGTGCTCGCACGCGACCTCGTGGGCACGTTGCCCCCCGAGGCCGACCTGCGCCTCGTCGCCGCCACCCTGCTCACCGCGTACCCCGACTGCTACGCCTTCGCCGTCGACGGACTGATCGGGGCCAGCCCCGAGACGCTCGTCAAATCCGAACGGGGCGAGGTGTCGGCCCGGGTCCTCGCCGGAAGCGCGGCCCGTGGCGTCGACGCGGCCACCGACGAGCAGGCCGCCCTCGCCCTGGCGACGTCTCCGAAGGACCTCGACGAACACGCCTTCGCCCTGCGCAGCCTGTTGCTGTCGCTCGGACCGCACGCCCGAGACGTCGTGACGGGCGAGCAGCCCTTCACCCTGCGCCTCCCCAACCTCTGGCACCTGGCCAGCGACGTGCGGGGCCGCCTGACCGACGGGTCGAGTTCGCTCGACCTCATCGCCTCGCTGCACCCCACGGCGGCCGTCGCCGGCACCCCGACGCAGGAGGCGCTGGCCCTGATCCGAGAACTCGAACCGTTCGACCGTGGTCGCTACGCGGGGCCCGTCGGCTGGGTCGGCGCCGACGGCGACGGCGAGTGGGCCATCGCCCTCCGGTGTGCCCAGGTCGACCGGGACGGCTCGGTGCGGGCGTTCGCGGGGGCCGGCGTCGTCGGTGAGTCCGTGCCCGAGAGGGAGGTGGCCGAGACGGCCATGAAGTTCCGCCCCGTGGTCGACGCCTTCAGCCGATGACCGCGCCCGCCCCCGCGACGACGTGGTCGCGTCCGGTCGCCCTCGTCGTGGCGGCCGCGTTCTTCATGGAGAACCTCGACGCCACCATCCTGTCGACGGCGACCGCCACGATCGCGACCGACTTCGGCGTCCAGCCCGCGCAACTCGGACTCGCCGTGACCGGCTACCTCGTCGCCGTGGCGGCGTTCATCCCGCTGGGCGCCTGGCTCGCCGAACGCTGGGGCGCCCGCCGCGTGTTCCTCGCGGCCGTCGTGCTCTTCGTCCTCGCCTCGGTCGCCTGTGCCGCGAGCACCGACCTGGTCGCCCTCACGACCTCCCGGGTCGTGCAGGGCTTCGCGGGCAGCATGATGGTGCCGATCGGCCGACTGATCGTCCTCCGCAGCACCGAGAAGTCCGAGCTGATCCGAGCGATCGCCTACCTCACCTGGCCCGCGCTCGTGGCTCCGGTCGTCGCGCCGCTGCTCGGAGGACTGCTCACCGAGCACCTCGGCTGGCAGTGGGTGTTCCTGGTCAACGTCCCGGTCGGCCTCGCGCTGCTCGCGGTCGCCTGGAGGGTCGTCGCCTCCCCCGAGGTCGGTGACCGCCAGCCTCTCGACCTGGTCGGTCTCGTGCTCGTGGCGGGATCGATCGTGGCACTGGTGCTGGCGTTCGAGCTGCTCGGCGAGCCCACGACGCTCGTGCCGGGCGTGCTGCTGGCCGTCCTGGCGGTGGTGCTCGGCCTCGTGGCCGTGCGGTGGTTCCGTCGGGCGGCGCACCCGTTGCTCGACCTCACGGCCTTCCGCATCGGGTCGTTCCGCGTGACGAACCTCAGCGGATCGCTCTACCGGGCCGTCGTGAACGGCATCCCCTTCGTCGTCCCGCTGCTGCTTCAGGACGGTTTCGGCTGGTCGCCGGTCGAGGCGGGACTCATGCTCATGTGGGTGTTCGTCGGCAACCTGGCCGTCAAACCGTTCACGACGCCGCTGCTGAAGCGCTTCCGCGTGGTGCCGATCATCGTCGTCGCGACGGTGGCCCTCGCGGCGACCTTCGTCGCGGCCGCGCTGGTCGGCCCCGACACCTCGCCGGTCGTCGTGGCGGGGGTGCTGCTGCTCAGCGGCGTCTTCCGGTCCGTCGGCTTCACGGCCTACAACACGTTGCAGTTCGCCGACGTCCCGGCCGAGATGATCGGGCCCGCCAACGCCATCGCGTCCATCACGAGCCAACTCGCCGTGGGGCTCGGAGTCGCCGCGACGGCACTGGCCGTCCGCGTGGCCGACCTCGCGATCTCGACCGACGGCCCGGCACCCGCGGCGTCCGGGTACCAGGCCGCGTTGATCGTGCTGGCCGTGCTGGCCCTGCTCAGCCTGATCGAGGGGCTGCGGCTGCCCAAGGGGACCGGCGACGCGTTGCGGAGCCGCGCCTCCTAGGCTCCTGACCTCGTCGGCCGGTGGGCCGCTACGACGTCGCGAGCTTCGTCTTCTCGAGCTCGACGTCGAACTGCGCGACGGGCCAGTCGAGCCCGCGCGACGCGAGGGCGTCGATCAGCAGCTTCTGGACGGCGACCCGGGCGTACCACTTGCGATCGGCCGGCACGACGAACCACGGGGCGGTCCCGGTCGACGTGCGACGGATCGCCGTCTCGTAGGCGTCTTGGTAGTCGTTCCAGACGAGACGCTCCTCGAGGTCACCCGGGTTGTACTTCCAGTGCTTGTCGGGGCGGTCGAGTCGGTCCGCGAGGCGTTCCTTCTGCTCGTCGGACGAGATGTGCAGCATCACCTTGACCAGCGTGGTGCCGTTCGCGACGAGCTCGTCCTCGAACTCGACGATGTCGGCGTACCGCTGCTCGATGTCCTCGGGCGGCGCGAGGCGGCGTACCTTGCCGATCAGCACGTCCTCGTAGTGCGAGCGGTCGAAGACCCCGATCATGCCGGGGCCGGGCAGCTCGCGCCGCACCCGCCACAGGAAGTCGTGCGCGAGCTCGTCGGGCGTCGGCGACTTGAAGGCATGGTGCGCGACGCCCTGGGGGTCGACGGCGCCCACGACGTGCCGGACGATGCCGCCCTTGCCGGCGGTGTCCATCGCCTGCAGGACCAACAGCACGTTGCCGGTGCTGCCCCCGCTCCGGCTCTGCGCGAACATCTTCTCCTGGAGCTCGCTCAGGGTCTCGCGACCCGACTCGAGCGCCTGTTGTGCATACGCCTTGTCACCCGCGAAGCCCGGGGTGGACGAGGTGTCGACGTCGGCGAGCACGAAGCCCTCACCGGCTCGGAGGGACTGGGAGGGCGGGGTCGTCCACGTCTTGGCCATGCCCTCGACCCTACGACCGAGCGACCCGATCCGCCCTGCCGTGACGCGGACGCTCAGCGGGAGAGGGGCACCTCGATCAGCACCGGCGCGTCGTACCGGGCGACGAGGGCCTGGTCGAGCTCCGCCCGCGTGGCCGCCTCGACGTACTGCCAGCCGTAGGCCACGGCGAGTGCCGAGAGGTCGACCTCGTGCGGGGTGAACTGCACACGGGTCATCGCCTCGGGCGACGCGGTCGCCGCGACCTCGAGCCCGTCGAAGATGGTGCCGCCGCCGTCGTTGCCGACGACCACCTGCAACCGGGGCCTGGTCTCGCCGAGGCCGAGGAGCATCGAACCGACGTCGTGCAAAAAGGTCAGGTCGCCGACGAGCACCCGGGTGGTGCCGGCTGCGGGGTCGTCACGCTGGCTGGCGAGGGCGATGCCGGTGGCCGTGGCGATCGTGCCGTCGATGCCGGCCAGCCCACGGTTGGCGTGCACGGGGATCTTCTTGCCCGGCACGATCTGGTCGAGTTCGCGGATGAGCCTCGACGCACCCAACACGAGGCGGTCGTGTGGCCAGCTGACGCGCCACAGGGCCTCGGCGAGGGCGCGGCGCGTCACCGGCCGCCGCAGCAGCTGCACCTCGCGACGCAGGAACTCGGCCTGTTCGGCCGCCTCGGTGCGACCGGCCGAGCCCTCGGCCGTCCCGTCGGCCCCGGGACCGTCGGTCGCGTCCTCGGCCTCGAGCAGGCGACGACCCGTGTGCACCCAACGCCCGACCCACGCGCGATGGGCGGCGTCGTCGGTCGAACCGACCCCCGAGGAGGCGCGGTCCACCTCGACGGCCTCGACCACGCGCGCGGAGCGACCCGGGTCGTAGGCCTCGGCCCCCGCCGCACGGACGACCACGACCTCGACCCCGTCACGGGTGAGCAGCGAGGGGATCTGACGGCTGAGGGTCGGGTGCCCGAAGACCACCACCCGACGGACGCGGCCGCCGAAGTCGGCGTCGTCGAGCAGGGCACGGTACGACGAGACGAGGTGCGGCCCGAAACGGGCCCCGCTCGAGACCTCGGCCACGAGCGGGGCACCCAGTGCCCGGGCAGCGGCCTCGGCCTCGGGGCCGGCGGCGTGCCCGGCGACGACGAGGGTCGCGGGGTCGACGTCGACCCCGAGCGCGGATGGTGCCACGGGCGGCGCGACCTCGACCGGCACGGGGTGGGCGGCGGGCAGCGACTGCTCGCCCGACGACAGGGGCTCGCGGAACGCGACGTTGAGCTGGACCGGGCCGCGCGAACGCCCGAGGGCACCGTGCGAGTCGCCGCCGAGGGCCTCGGCGACGGCCTCGCGCGCGAGCGTGCGGACGGCCTCGTGGTCGACCGGACCGGAGCGAGGAGCCTCGACGTCGCGCACCCACCCGACGGCGCTCGCGAAGAGACCCGGTTGCACCGTCGTCTGGTTCGAGCCGATCCCGCGCATCTCGGAGGGACGGTCGGCGCTCACGACGATCATGGGCACACCCGAGTGGTGCGCCTCGAGCACGGCGGGGTGGAGGTTCGCCACAGCGGTGCCCGACGTGGTGATCACGACGCTCGGGACGCCCGTCTCGGCGGCGAGACCCAGCGCCAGGAATCCTCCCGAGCGCTCGTCGATGCGCACGTGGACCGACAACCGACCGGCGGTCTCGAACTCGGCGGCCGCGAGGGCCAGGGCCTGGCTTCGGGACCCGGGGCTGAGCACCACGTCGCGGACACCCGCGTCGGCGAGGGACGCGAGCAGCGACAGGGCGTACTCGGTCGACGGACTGGTCACTTACTGCTTGCCGGTCTTGTCGTCGTTGTCGAGGTCGAGCAGCTCTTGCTCGAGGCGACGGATGCGCTCGTCGGTCGTCTCGCGGTCGAGGTCGCTCGTCGTGCGCCAGGACGTCCCCGAGAACTCGGGGTCGTCGTCGGGTGCGATGGTGCGCGTCGCGGCGGGGCGGCCGCTCTTGCGCGCCCGCCCGAGCACGAACCACAGCACCGCGCCGATGACGGGGAGGAGGACGATGATGACGGCCCAGAGGGGCTTGTTGAGGGCCCGGAACCGTGAGGCGTCGGCGAACAGGCAGTCGATGAGCGCGAAGATGACGAATGCCGCCGCGGCGACGATGCCCACGATGAAGAGCCTGACCATGGACCGAGCCTAGTTCTCGATCCGGTGCAACGCCTGATGGTCGGTCGGCCGTTGCGGAGCTGTGACGTACGGCGCGAGGCGGTTCCGCACCGCGCCTCCTCGGCCCGTCGGATCGCGGCCGCACGGCCCGTCCGCCGCGGGGCGGGCGCACACCTCACGGACCGTAGACTCCTCGTCGTGAAACCCTGGCTCAAGTACTCGATAGTCCGCCTCGGCCTGTTCGCGGTCGTGCTGGGCCTGCTGCTGGTGCTGAGGTTCGACCCCTTCTGGGCCACGCTGATCGCGGCGGTCGTCGGCTTCTGCGTCTCGTACCTGTTCTTCGCGCCGCTGCGCCGGAAGGTCGCGCTCGACCTCGCCGACCGCCGGTCGCGCCCGGCCAAGCTCGACGACGACTCCCTCGCCGAGGACGAGGCCATCGCCGAGGACGACGGCGAGCGCGCACGCCGCATCGACGGCCAGGCCTGACCGCCCCCGGGCCGCGAGCCCGGGCCGCGAGCCCGGGCCGCGAGCCCGGGCCGGACCCTAGAAGAAGAGCGCGGCCGACAAGGCGAGAGCCCAGACCAGGGCCGTCAACGACGACAGCTGCAGGGCGAGGATCAGCTCACGGGGCGTCTTGCCCGTGACGCCGATCACCGCGGCGGGCACCGCGACGATGAGCGTGAAGTAGACGTAGGGCGCGTGCAGGTACAGGAACGCGAAGTACACGAGGATGAAGAACGGCAGCAGCAGGAACAGCGCGTAGAGGGCGCGCGCCACCGGGTCGCCGACGACGACCGCGAGGGTGCGCTTGCCGGCGGCGGTGTCTTGCGGGATGTCGCGCACGTTGTTGATCATCAGGACCGCGCAGGCGAACAGCCCGGCGGCGACCCCCGCCACCCAGGCGTCGAACGGGAACTCGCGCAGCTGTACGAAGGTCGTGCCCACGGTCGCGACGAGCCCGAAGAACACGAAGACGAAGAGCTCGCCCAGGGCGTTGTAGCCGTAGGGCCGTTTGCCGCCGGTGTAGAACCAGGCGGCCACGACCGCGGCGGCGCCGACCGCGAGCAGCCACCAGATCTGGGTGATGACGACGACGACGACACCGGCGACGGCCGCGAGGGCGAAGAACGCCAGCGCCACCTTCAGCACGGTCTTCGGACGGACGCTGCCCGAGCCGGTCAGTCGCGAGGGCCCGACCCGGAAGTCGTCGGTGCCGCGGATGCCGTCCGAGTAGTCGTTCGAGTAGTTGACGCCGATCTGCAGGAACACCGCGACGGCGAGGCAGAGAAGCGCCAGGGTGAGGTCCCAGCCACCGTTCGCCCGGGCGACACCGGTGCCGAGGGCGACCGGGGCGATGCCCAGCGGCAGGGTGCGCAGGCGGGCACCGCCGATCCAGTCGCCGGTTGTCACGCGACGGACCGGCTGCTTGCCGGGCCGCCCGCCCGGTCGGCCACCGGGGCGGCCGTTGCGCTTGGGGGTCGAGGTCTTCGTCTTCGCCACGTGGTCGAGTCTAGTTCGCAGCCGGCTATCAGCTTGCCGCGAGGCCGGCGACCAGGCGGGTCAGCGCCACCCGGTCCGGCTTGCCGCTCGCGAGCACGGGCACCGCGTCGACCCTGACGATGCGATCGGGTGCCGCGGCTCGACCGGCGGCGGCGGCCACCGCGGATCGCAGTGCCGCCAGGTCGTCGGCGGCCGACGGCGCAGGAGCCGCGGTGTCGGTGACCACGACGGGCACCTCGCCCCACCGGGCGTGCGCCGCGCGGACGACCACGGCGTCGGCGAGCCCCGGCTGCTCGCGCACGACCCGCTCGACGACGCCGAGCGACACCTTCTCGCCACCCGAGACGATCACGTCGTCGAGCCGGCCGCTCACGGTCAGCACCCCGCCGGGCGACACCGTTCCGGCGTCGCCCGTGCGGTACCAGCGCAGGCCGTCGCGCGTGACGAAGGCCGCAGCCGTGCGCTCGGGGTCGTCGAGGTACCCCTCGGCCAGCGACGGCCCGCTCAGCTCGACCTGGCCGTCGACGACCTCGACGCGGGTGCGGCCCACGGGCACGCCGTCGTACACGCACCCGCCACTGGTCTCGCTCGACCCGTAGGTGCGCACGACGGTCACCCCGAGCCGACGGGCCCGTTCGACGAGGGGGCCGGGAGTCGCCTGCCCGCCCACCAGGAGGGCGTCGAAGCGGCGCAGCACGTCGGCCACGCCGGCGTCCTCGTCGGCGGCGTCGAGCGCCGTCGAGAGCTGCGCGGGGACGAGCGACGAGTACCGCAGAGGGTGCTCGAGCCGACCGGCGGCGGCGACGAAGTCGGCGACGTCGAAGTGGCCGGGCGTCAGCAGGGCCGGCTCGGTGCCCGAGGCGATCGAGCGGACGAGCACGTTCAGCCCCGCGACGTAGTGCGCCGGCAGGGCGAGCACCCACTGCCCGGGCCCGGCCAGGGCACCGTCGGCCGCGGCGGCACCGGCGAGCACCGCGTCGGAGGACAGGGCCACGCGCTTCGGGCGTCCGCTCGAGCCGCTGGTCTCGACGACCAGCGACACCGCCTGCGGCACGAGTCCCGGGAGGTCGGCGGGCACACGGTCGTCCGTCCGGGGCGCCACCGCGGGACCCCCCTCGAGCGCGACCCGGAGGGCGTCGAGCACCGCACCGGGCTCACGTGCGTCGACCGCCCGCAGGGTGCGCGTCATCAGTACTGCCAGGGGAAGGGCGACCAGTCGGGAGCACGCTTCTCGAGGAACGAGTCGCGTCCTTCGACGGCCTCGTCGGTGCCGTAGGCGAGGCGGGTCGCCTCGCCCGCGAAGACCTGCTGACCGACGATGCCGTCGTCGGTCGCGTTGAAGGCGAACTTGAGCATGCGGATGGCGGTCGGCGACTTCGTCAGGATGGTGCGCGCCATGGCGAGCGCCTCGCGTTCGAGGTCGACGTGTGGCACGACCCGGTTGACGGCACCCATCTCGTGGGCACGGTCGGCGCTGTACTCCTCTGCCAGGAAGAACACCTCGCGAGCGAACTTCTGCCCGATCTGCTTGGCGAAGTAGGCGCTGCCGTAGCCCGCGTCGAACGACCCCACGTCGGCGTCCGTCTGCTTGAACCGACCGTGTTCGCGACTGGCGATCGTCAGGTCGCAGACGACGTGCAACGAGTGGCCGCCACCGGCCGCCCAACCGGGCACCACGGCGATGACGACCTTGGGCATGAACCGGATGAGCCGCTGCACCTCGAGGATGTGCAGCCGCCCCGCCGACGCCGGGTCGGGCACGTTCGCCTGGTCGCCCTCTGCTTTGTAGCCGTCACGACCGCGGATGCGCTGGTCGCCACCGCTGCAGAACGCCCAGCCCCCGTCCTTCGCGCTGGGACCGTTGCCGGTCAGCAGGACGACCCCGATGCGGCTGTTCATGCGGGCGTCGTCGAGCACCCGGTAGAGCTCGTCGACCGTGTGCGGCCGGAACGCGTTGCGCACCTCGGGGCGGTCGAAGGCCACGCGGGCCACCCGCCCGTCGAGGCTGTGGTGGTAGGTGACGTCGGTCAGGGCGTCGAACCCCTCGACCCCCCGCCACTCGGTCGGATCGAACAGGTCGGACACCTCGGAAGCCATGTCGCCAGCCTAGCGACGGGGTCCGACCTCGCCGCCTGGCGGGGTCAGACCGTCGAGACGAACCGCCCGATCAGCCAGACGAGCACGAACGGGTTCGACAGCGAGCTGAGGACCACCGCGGCCACCCCCCACCACCGGCCGCGGCGCAGGACGGCGGCCATCAGACCGATCACCCCGACGACGACGGAGGCCAACAGGGTGACCAACGCGAGGACGGCGGCCGGGCTCACGGCGTCCGCGGCCAGGAGTCCCAGGGCCACACCGTCGAGTGCGAGCAGCACGACGGCCAGGACGAACGTGACGACGCCGAGGCGTCGGCTGCGCGCAGGGTCGAGCACGTCGTGACCGGGACCGTCGAAGACCCGGAGGCCGTCGGCCTCGGACGAGGCGCGGCCGAGGCCGTCGCGCCCCGGGTCGGAGGGATCGTCGGGTGAGGGCTCCGGTCGTCGGACGGGTTCGGGTTCGCGGTCGACCATGACGCACGACCTTACCGGGGTCCCCGGTGCGACACTGGGCGGATGCCGACCGTCGACCGCGCACCGTCCACGACTCCCCCGCTGCCTCCCCTGGCCGACCTGGTCGAGGGTGCCCACGTCGTCCGTCTCCCCCTCCGCACCCGGTTCCGCGGACTCGACGCACGCGAGGCCCTGCTGGTCGAGGGCCCGTCGGGCTGGACCGAGTTCAGCCCCTTCGTCGAGTACGGACCGGCCGAGGCGGCCGCCTGGCTCGCGGCCACGATCGACTTCGGCTGGGGCCGGCTCCCCGAGGGGGGCGCCCGCCGGGTGGCGGTCAACGCGACCCTGCCGGCCGTCTCCGCCGACCGGGTGCCCGACGTGCTCGCCCGCTACCGCGGCTGCCGGACGGTCAAGGTCAAGGTCGCCGAGCGCGGTCAGACCCTCGCGGACGACATCGCCCGCGTCGCGGCGGCCCGCGACTGGGTCGGCCCCGAGGGGCGCGTCCGCGTCGACGCCAACGGAGGATGGTCCGTCGAGTCGGCCGAGGAGGCGCTGGTCGGCATGGCACCGTACGCCCTGGAGTACGCCGAACAGCCCTGCGCCACGGTGCCCGAGCTCGCCGAGCTGCGACGCCGCGTCTCGGGGTCGGGCGTGCTCGTCGCCGCCGACGAGAGCGTCCGCAAGGCCGACGACCCGCTGGCCGTGGCCCGGGCCGGGGCCGCGGACCTCCTCGTGGTCAAGGCCCAACCGCTCGGCGGCGTCACCGCCGCACTGCGCATCGTCGCGGCGGCCGGGCTGCCCGTCGTCGTGTCGAGCGCCCTCGACACGTCGGTCGGGCTCAGCATGGGGGCGCACCTCGCCTCCGCCGTGCCCGGGCTCCGCCACGACTGCGGGCTCGGCACGGCCGCCCTGCTCGGGGCCGACGTCACGCGTGATCCCCTGCTGCCCGTCGACGGAGAGATCGACGTGCGACGGGTCGAGGTCGACGTCGACCTGCTCCGCCGCCACGCGGTGGACGACGACCGACGCGACGTGTGGCTGGAGCGGCTGCGCGCCTCCTACGCCGTGCTCGCGGGCTGACGCCCCGTCGCACGCGGCGCCGGGCGACGCCACGGCGTCGGTGCGTCAGAGACCGGAGTACGCGTGGAGGCCCTTGAAGAAGACGTTGACGACCGAGAAGTTGAACATGACCGCGGCGAAGCCGATGATCGACAACCACGACGACCGGGCCCCGCGCCACCCACGGGTCGCCCGCGCGTGGATGTACCCGGCGTAGAGCACCCAGATGATGAAGGTCCAGACCTCTTTGGTGTCCCAGCCCCAGTAGCGGCCCCACGCCCGCTCGGCCCAGATGGCGCCGGCGATGAGGGTGAAGGTCCAGAGGACGAAGCCGACGAGGGCGATGCGGTAGGCCAGGTCTTCGAGGCGCTCGGCGCCCGGGAGGGTGTCGAGGAAGCGCAGGCCGGCGAGCTTGGACTGCTCACGCTTCGTCTGCACGAGCTGGGCGGCCGAGAGCCCGGCGGCGATGGCGAAGAACGCCGTGCCGAGGATGGCCACGAAGACGTGGATCACCAGCCAGGCGGACTGGAGCGCCGGTGGCAGCGGCGAGACCGCCACGTAGTAGTTGACGGTGCCGATCGCGAGCAGCACCAGGTTGAGGCCCATGACGTACGCGCCGAGGAACCGCAGGTTGACCACCAGCTGGACGGCCAGGTAGACCCCGACGATGATCGCGGTGCCGGTCAGCGAGAACTCGAACATGTTCGCCCACGGCACGCGACCGGCGGCCAGTCCACGCAGGACGACCGAGGAGACGTGGACGACGAACCCCAGGAGCATCATGGCGATGGCGACGCGCTCGAAGCTCGAGGCCTTGGCGGACCCACCGGCGGCGGGGACCGCCCCGCCCGCTCCGCCCGACGGCCGGTCGAGGACGACGGTGCTGCCGCCCGACGACGAGCGCGAGACGGTGGTGGTCGCGAGGGCCTCGGCCTTGGCCGCACGGGCCGCCGCCTGCTGGGCGTCACCGGACCGCTTCGCCAGGTCGAGGGCGAAGGCCACGAACGAGATCGTGTAGATGGCCATCGCCGAGTACACGGCGACGAGCGAGTAGTAGGCGAGGTCGGCGGTCACCATCAGATCTTACGTCCGCGTCCCCCGGCGGCGGGGCCGGGTTTCTCGACGTCGTGACGGGCCGGGTCGTCGGCGACCTCGCGCGCGACGTCGGCCGGGACGCCGAGGCCGCCCAGGTGCGCCTTGGCGATGTCGCCGACGGCGCGTCCGAGCGTGGGGTCCTCGCCGCGGGCGAGCCCGGCGTACTCGAGCCGGACGCCGTCGCCGGTCTCGGTGGCCTTGACCCAGACCCGACGGCGCGGCACGAACAACGCGGTCAGCAGACCGGCGAACGAGAGCCCCGCGAACAACAGCACCCAGACCTGCGAGGGGTCGTGGTGGATGTCGAACGAGGCGAACCGCTTCACCCCGTCGAAGGTGATCGTGCCGAGACCGTCGGGGATCGTCGCCGTCTCGCCCGGGATCAGCTGGACCGCTTTCTCTTGCGCGTCGTCGTCGGTGCCGGCCAGCGGGGTCAGACCGTCCGTGTCGAGCGTGTAGACGGACGTCGGCACCCCGGCGTCCAGCCCGAGGTCGCCCGAGTAGACGTTCAGGCTGAGCACGGGGTTCGTGGTGTCCGGGTCGGTGGACGTCAGGGCCCCCGTGCCGTTGTCCGCCGCCGTGGGGTAGAAGAACCCGATCATGCCGAGCTGCCGGGGCAGGGCGTCGGGCACCTTGATGACGCCGAGCGAGGTGAGGTTGGTGTCCTGCGGCAGGAACGGGACCGTGTCCCGGAACGCGACGTTGCCCTCGCCGTCGCGCACCGTCACGTCGACCGCGTAGCCGTTGCCCAGCAGGTAGACGTTCGAACCGCCGATCGACAGGGGCGAGTTGACCTTGATCTGCGTCTTCTCGGCGTCGCCACCCCGCGCCTGCGCGGTGACGTCGGCGGTGAAGTCGGTGGCCATGCCGGCCGCGCCCGCGGTGTCGGGCGCGTACTCGGTCGAGAACCGGTCGAGCGCGATCGAGAAAGGCGACAGCTGTGCCTCGTCGAACCAGCGGCCCGGGTTGAACGAGTCGTACGAGCCGAGCACGTTCGAGAAGGTCTGACCCTCGACGACCACGCGCTGGCCCGAGTAACCGAAGCCGCCGCCGACGCCGACGGTCAGGAGGACCCCGACGAGCGCCGAGTGGAACACCAGGTTGCCGGTCTCGCGCAGGTAGCCGCGTTCGGCGCTGACCGAGTCGCCGAAGACCTGCGTGCGGTAGCCGGAGCGCTTCAGCTGGGCCCGGGCCGCGTCGACGGCACGGGCGGCCGTGATCGAGGCCTCACCCGCGCCTCCTGCGGTCTCGAGCGTGATCGACCGGTACCCGGCCAGGCGCGACAACCGCGCGGGGGTCTTCGGGGGTCGAGCTCGCAGCGCCTCGAAGTGGTGCCGGGTGCGCGGGATGATGCAGCCGATCAGCGAGATGAAGAGCAGCAGGTAGACGGCCGAGAACCAGGGCGACGAGTAGGTGTCGAAGACGCCGAGCTTGTCGAGCACCGGGAACAGGTCGGGGTGGTCGGTGCGGTACTGGACCACGCCGTTGGGGTCGGAGGTGCGCTGCGGCACGAGCGAACCGGGGATCGCCGCGACGGCGAGCAGCATGAGCAGGAAGAGCGCGGTCTTCATGCTGGTCAGCTGTCGCCAGAAGAAGCGCAGGTAGCCGACGGGGCCGAGCTTCGGCTGCGTGATGCCCGCGCCGTCGGAGGCCGCCGGGCGGACCGAGTCGATGTGGTCGCTCGGGCGCAACGGGTCGCCGCCGACGTCGGTGGCGTCCGCGTCGGTCAACCCGGTGTCGCTCCGCCCGGTGTCGGTCCCGGCGGCCACCGAGGAGGCGCGGGTCGCGTCGCCCCCGTCGCGGTCAGACGATCGTGCCATAGGTCGCGATCACCGCCCCGACGTGTGACATGAGGCTGGACCAGAGGCCCGTGACCATGAGCAGACCGATGAGCACGAGCAGTGACCCTCCGACGATGTTGACGACGCGGATGTGCCGCTTGACGAACGAGATGGATCGTGACGCCCAGCCGAAGCCGAGCGCGACGAGCAGGAACGGGACCCCGAGGCCGATGCAGTAGAAGGCCCCGAGCAGGACGCCCTGCCAGGCCGAGCCCGAGCCCAGGGCGAGCACCTGCACGGCGGCCAGGGTGGGTCCGATGCAGGGGGTCCACCCGACGCCGAAGACGATGCCGAGCAGGGGCGCCCCGGCGAGACCCGTCTTCGGGAGGAACCCGGGCTTGAGGGTGCGTTGCAAGAACGTGAACTGCCCGATGAAGACGAGACCGAGCAGGATCACCACGACGCCCATGACCCGGGTGACGACGTCGCGCCACTGGATCAACCAGAACCCCGCCGAGGCGAAGGCGAGCGAGGTGCCGACGAAGACGACCGAGAAGCCGAGGATGAACAGGACGACGCCGAGGACGAGCCGGCGGCGGTCGCGGCGCCGGGCCCTCGCCTCGGTCGCCCCCGTCGTCAGACCGCCGACGTAACCGAGGTACCCCGGCACGAGCGGCAGCACACACGGCGACAGGAACGAGATGAGCCCCGCCAGCAGGGCCACCGGCAGGCCGACCGCGAGCTGACCGCCCACGACCGCGTCGAAGAAGGGATTGCCCTGGTACACCTAGGACGTCTCGGCGAGGGTGTCGGAGATCAGGGTGTCGAGGATGCCGGGCCCGTCGAGACCGCCCAGGATGCGCGCCGCGATGCGGCCCTGCTTGTCGAGGACGATCGTGGTCGGCACCGCGTTGGGCGCGATCGTGCCGGCGAGGGCGAGCTGGACCGCCCCGTCGTTGGCGTCGACGACCGACGGGTAGGTGACGTCGAAGGTGCGGGCGAAGGCCAGGGAGGTGTCGGCCTGGTCGCGCACGTTGACGCCGAGGAACTCGACGCCCTTGTCGGCGTAGGACTGGTTGAGCTTCTCCAGCTCCGGTGCTTCGAGACGGCAGGGCGGGCACGCCGCGTACCAGAAGTTGAGGACGACGACCTCGCCCTCGTGGTCGGTTCGCGAGACGGTCTCGCCCGCGTCCGTCTCGGCCGTGAACGCGACCGGGTCGGTGCGGTCCTCGGGCGCGATCTCGGTCACGGTGCCGTTGCCCGAGATGTAGTTCTCGGTCGTGCCGTTGCCGTACTGCTTCGCGAGGTCGTCGGCGGTGGACGAGCACCCCGTGGCGACGACGCCCAGGACTGCAGCGAGCGCGAGGCCCCGGACCACGAGTCGGGCTCGGGTCGGACGGATGGTCTTCTGGCTCACACTGCTCCCAGGTCGACGGCGGACTGGTTCAAGTGTGCAGCGGGTTCCTGGTAGCCGACCTCGACGAAGCCCCCCTCGCGGCGTTCGAGCGTCGTGATGCTCGAGAGGGTGCAGCGGCGGCGGCGCGGGTCGTGGAACAGGCGGGCGCCCGTCACGCTCCGGTGGACCATCCAGATGGGCAGCTGGTGGCTGACGAGCACGACGTCGCCCTCGTCGACGCTCGACCAGGCCTCGTCGACCGCCGAGAGCATGCGGGCGGCGATGCTCACGTAGGCCTCGCCCCAGCTCGGCTTCAGGGGGTTGACGATCCAGGGCCACTCGGCCGGCACCTTGAGCTGCTTGGCGATGGTGAAGTCGCTGCGACGACCCTCGTACTTGTTGCTCGGCTCGATCAGCCGCTCGTCGACCTGCGTCTCGAGCCCGAAGGCCGACGACCACGGCGCCGCGCTCTCGCGGGTGCGCTGGAGCGGTGAGGCCACCACGGCGCGGACCGGGACGCCCTGCTCGTGGAAGGCGTCGGCCGAGGCGGCCGCCATCCGGTGGCCGAGGTCGCTCAGGCCGAACCCGTCGAGGCGGCCGTAGAGCACGTGCTCGGGGTTGTGCACCTCACCGTGCCGGACGAGGTGGATCTGCTGCGCGGGCATGCGGACGAGTCTAGGTCGGGACCGCCTGCACACCTCCCACACGGGAAGCCCCAAGCTCGCCGTGGTCCGCCGGGGCCGTCCGGCGGGTCGCGCGAGGCGGTGACTGTAAACTCGGGCCTCGTGATCGAACGCACCCTCATCAAAGACCTGTCCGCGCTGCCCGACGGACCCGTGACCGTGACCGGCTGGGTCGAGACGGTGCGCGACCAGAAGAAGGTGCAGTTCGTCGTGCTCCGCGACGAGACGGGCGCCCTTCAGCTGGTCCGCCCCCGTACCGCGGCCGACGTGCTCGAGGCCGCGGGCGAGACCGACGACGTCGCCGACGCGATCTCGTCGCTGTCGCAGGGCAGCTTCGTCACCGTCACGGGCGAGCTCAAGCACGACGAGCGCGTCAAGCTCGGCGGCATCGAGGTCAAGGTCGAGACGCTCGTCATCGACTCGCTGGCCGACCCCGAGACCCCCATCGCCGCCGACAGCGGCATCGACAAGCGCCTCGACTGGCGCTTCCTCGACCTGCGCGTCCCCCGCAACGCCCTGATCTTCCGCGTGCAGACGACCTTCGAGCACGCCCTGCGCACCTGGTGGATCGAGCGTGACTACGTCGAGATCCACACCCCGAAGCTCATGGCGACCCCGAGCGAGTCGAACGCCGAGCTGTTCAAGGTCGACTACTTCGACGGTGTCGCCTACCTGGCGCAGAGCCCCCAGTTCTTCAAGCAGATGGCCCAGTCGGCCGGCTTCGGCAAGATCTTCGAGATCGCTCCGGTGTTCCGTGCCGACCCGTCGTTCACGTCGCGTCACGCGACCGAGTTCACGGGGGTCGACGCCGAGATCAGCTACGTCGAGAGCCACGAGGACGTCATGCAGATGCAGGAGCAGCTGCTGGCCTTCGCGTTCCAGGCCGTGGCCGACAAGCACGGCGCCGAGATCAAGGAGCTCTTCGACGTCGACGTCGTGGTGCCGACCGTGCCGTTCCCCCGCATCCCCTTGGCCGAGGCCAAGCGCATCGTGGCCGAGCGCGGCTACGAGGTGCCCCGGGCGGATGCCGACATGGACCCCGAGGGCGAGCGCCGCATCGCCGAGTACGTCGCGGAGGAGTTCGGACACGACTTCGTGTACCTGACGGACTACGATGCCTCGATCCGCCCGTTCTATCACATGCGTCATGACGACGACCCGCAGCTCACCAAGAGCTACGACCTCATCTACCGCGGCACCGAGATCACCACGGGTGCGCAGCGCGAGCACCGCATCGAGGTGCTCGAGCAGCAGATCCGCGAGAAGGGCAAGAAGCCCGAAGAGCTCTCGAGCTACCTCGACTTCTTCCGCTACGGCGCCCCGTCGCACGGCGGCTTCGGCATGGGCCTCGCCCGGGTGCTGATGCTCATGCTGAACCAGGCCAACCTGCGTGAGGTGACCTTCCTCTTCCGCGGCCCCACGCGCCTCCAGCCGTAGCTCCTCGCCACCGACCACAGAAGCCCCGACGAGAGTGTCTCGTCGGGGCTTCTCGTCGTCGTGCGCCGTCGGCCGTCCTCAGCGGACGGCCGCGCGGAGCGCCGTCCGGAGCCGCTCGGGCTCGACCCGCCAGATGGTGTGCACGCGACCGTCGATCAGGACGACCGGGATCTCTTCGGCGTACTCGGCGGCGAGCTCGGCGTCGTCGAGGATGTTCTTCTCGTCGACGACCATGCCGGCATCGACGAACTCGGCTTCGGCCAGCACGCCGTGCACCGCGGAACGGGCGTCGTCGCACAGGTGGCAGCCCGGCTTGGTCAGGAGGGTGATTCGCGGTTCGGCCATGCCCTCAAGGGTAGCGAGGGCCGGCTGGCGCCCGGGCACGACGAAGGCCCCCGGCGACCGGTGGTCGGCGGGGGCCTTCGCGTCGAGCGACTACTTCTTGTTGCGACGCTGGTGACGAGTCTTGCGAAGCAGCTTGCGGTGCTTCTTCTTCGCCATGCGCTTGCGACGCTTCTTGATGACAGAACCCATAGAGGACCTCACTGATTTCTGGATTGGACCGACCGGGTCCGAAACAGAACCGCGGAAAAATGCCTCGGGTCAGTCTACTAGGACGGCCCGAGAAAGTCGAAGTGGGCCTACCCGACGTCGGCGATGCCGATTCGCAGCACGGCCGCGACGGCCGATTCCGGCACGCGGAAGGACCGCCCGAAGCGGATCGCCGGCAGCTCGCCCGAGTGGACCATGCGGTAGACCGTCATCTTCGACACGCGCATCATGTCGGCCACCTCGGCGACCGTGAGGAACCGCACATCCGACAGATCCTGCGACATGACCCTGCCTCGTCTCGGGCCCCGGGCGGGGCTGTGGAGCAGACGGGTGTTCCCCATGTGCCTGGGGGCAACTCTAGGGGCGCGTGTGACTCGGTGTAAAGGTGCCCGGGCCGCTACTGGCCGGTGCGTCCCCACCGCTTGCGGACGGGGTCGATGACGCGCTCGTCCAGGGCCCCGAGCGCGCTCTGGGCGTCGTGCAGGGCCGAGGAGGCGCGGTGCTGGGCCCCGGCCGCGTAGCGACCCAGCGTGCTCCCGACGTCCTCGGCGTCGGGCAGGTTCTCGGCCGCCCGCCGGAGCGGGGCGGGGACGGAGGCCCCGGCCCAGGCGGCGAAGGGCGTGCTGGCCAACGCCTCGGAGGTCAGCGAGTCGGCACTGACGAACGGGATCAACCAGTCCTCGACCACCTCGAGCGGCCCCGACTCGAGCGAGTAGTACCGGTGCTGACCTTCTTCGCGGACGCGCACCAGACCGGCCTCGCGCAGCACCCGGAGGTGCTTCGAGACGGTCGGCTGGCTGACGCCGAGGGACGTGACCATCTCACCCACGCTGATGTCGGCATTGGCGGAGTCGGTCGACAGCGAGGCGTCGAGCAGCACCTTCAAGAGGTCTCGGCGGGTGGCGTCGGCGATCACGGCGAAGATGTCCGGCATGCGACCAGCGTAGTGACCCGGGATAGCATGACCGTCGTGACTCGCGCCCCCGTCGCCGGTCGACGCCGCCCCTCGGACCCCGGCCGCTCGCCCTGGCGCAGACTCAGCGACGCGATCGACGACATCGGTCGCAAGTCGCCCGCGCGCTTCGCCATCCTGATCTTCACCGGCCTCATCGTCGTCTTCACCCTGCTGTTCTCGTTGCCGATCGCCTCGGCCGACCGGACGATCACCCCGCTGGCCGACTCCGTGTTCACGGCCGTCTCGGTCATCTGCGTGACCGGCCTCGCGACGGTCGACATGGCCACCCACTGGTCCCTGTTCGGCCACGTCGTCATCTTCGTCGGCGTGCAGATCGGGGCGATCGGCGTGCTCACGCTCGCGTCGATCATGGGCCTCGTCGTCTCGCGCAAGCTCGGCCTCCGCGCCCGGCTGATGGCCGCCGGCGACCAGAACCCGCTGCGGGTGCACGCCGGCCCCGTGCCCGAGGGGCAGGCCGTGCGACTCGGCGAGATCGGTGGCCTGCTGACGACGGTGGCCCTCAGCTCGTTCGTGATCCAGCTCGTCATCGCGGTGCTGATGATCCCCCGCATGCTGATCGACGGCATCCCCGTCGGCGACGCGGTGCTCGACAGCTTCTACTACTCGGCGATGGCCTTCACGAACACCGGGTTCACGCCCAACGCCGAGGGTCTGGCCGCGTTCGAGAACGACTACTGGTTCCTCAGCCTGATCATGGTCGGGGTCTTCCTCGGCAGCATCGGGTTCCCGGTGATCTACGCCCTGGCCCGGAACCCCCGCAACCCCCGGCGCTGGTCCGTCCACGTCAAGCTGACCCTGCTGACGACGGCGATCCTCATCGTGTTCGGCATGGTGCTCTACATCGTCCTCGAGTTCGACAACCCGAAGACGTTCGGCGGCATCGAGGCCGGCCCGACGGTGTTCCAGTCCCTGTTCCTCAGCATGATGACGAGGTCGGGCGGTTTCTCGACGATCCAGATCTCCGACCTGAACGGATCGTCGCTCCTCGTCACCGACATGCTGATGTTCATCGGCGGCGGCTCGGCGTCGACCGCCGGAGGCATCAAGGTCACGACGCTCGCGGTGCTGTTCCTGGCGGCCTTCGCGGAGGCACGCGGCCAGCGGTCGATGGAGGCCTTCGGCCGCCGCATCCCCAGCGACGTCCTGCGCCTGGCCGTCAGCGTCGTCCTCTGGGGCGCCACGATCGTCGCCGTGTCGAGCATCCTGATCATGCACATCACGAAGGAGCCCCTCGACCACGTGCTGTTCGAGTCCATCTCGGCGTTCGCCACCTCGGGGCTCAGCACCGGCCTGACCGACCGCCTGCCGGACTCGGCGAAGTACATCCTGGCGGTCACGATGTGGATGGGCCGCGTTGGTACAGTGACACTCTCCGTCGCCCTGGCCGCCAGCCAACGACGCCAGCTGTTCACCCGAGCCGAGGAGCGACCGATCGTTGGTTGACAAGATCAAGCACGACGCCCCGGTGCTCGTCATCGGCCTCGGACGCTTCGGCGCCGCGACCGCCGGACAGCTCGAACGGCAGGACCGTGACGTGCTCGCCGTCGACACCGACGCCGGGCTCGTGCAGAAATGGGCCGACCGCGTGACGCACGCGGTGCAGGCCGACGCCCGGAGCATCGACGCCCTCAAGCAGATCGGCGCGCAGGACTTCTCGATCGCGGTCGTCGCCGTCGGCTCGTCCATCGAGGCCAGCGTGCTCATCACGGCCAACCTGGTCGACCTGAAGGTGCCGCAGATCTGGGCGAAGGCGATCAGCCAGTCGCACGGCAAGATCCTCGCCCGCATCGGCGCAAACCACGTCATCTACCCCGAGCGCGAGGCCGGCGAGCGCGTCGCGCACCTCGTCTCGGGCCGGATGCTCGACTACATCGAGTTCGACGACGCCTTCGCGATCGTCAAGATGTATCCGCCGAAGCCCGTCCGCGGTGCCTCGTTGGCCGCGTCGAACATCCGCAAGAAGTACGGCATCACGATCGTCGGCGTCAAGAGCCCCGGTGGGGCGTTCGTCGAGGCGACCCCCGAGACGGTCATCAGCAACCACGACCTGATCATCGTGTCGGGCGACAGCCGCGCCATCGAGCGCTTCGCCGCCCTCGAGGGCTGATCGCCTAGCGCCCTTCGGCGATCTCGCGGTTGCGGGCCAGGGCCGCCTGGGTCGCCCGCTCGAACAGCTCGAGCAGACCACCGTCGGCGAGTTCGGCCACGGCGCGCTCGGTCGTTCCGCCAGGGCTCGTGACACGGCGACGGAGTTCGGCCGGTGCGGCGTCGGCCGGCAGGACGTCGCTCGTCGCGAGCAGCTCGCTCGCGCCACGGAACGTGCCCTGCACCAGGGTGGCGGCCTGCGCGCGGGTGAAGCCCAACGCGACCGCCGCCTCCTGCAGTTGCTCGACGAGGTAGAAGACGTACGCGGGGCCCGAACCCGAGATCGTGCTGAGCGCGTCGATCTGCGCCTCGGGGACGACCACGACGTCGCCGACGACGGCGAAGAGCGACCGGGCCAGGGCCAGGTCGGCGTCGGTCGAGCGCGACCCGGCGCTCAGGCCGGTCACCCCGAGACCGACGTGCGACGGCGTGTTCGGCATGGAGCGCAGCACCGACACGGACTCGGGCAGCGCCGCCTCCATCGTGGCCGTCGTCACGCCGGCGGCCAGGCTCACGACGACGGCACCCGCGTCGAGCACGGGACCGATCTCGTGCAGCAGGTCGACCACCATGTGCGGCTTGACGCCGATCAGCACCAGCCGCGCACCGACGACCGCGGAGGAGTTGGCGCTCGGATCGGTCTCGGTGGCGAAGGAGGTGACCCCGCCGTGCCGCAGCGCGCGGGCCTTGACCTCGGTGCGGTTCGTCACCCGCACGCCCCCGTCGACGGACACCTCGGGGTGCAGCAGGCCCTGCAGGATCGCGCCGCCCATCGAGCCGGCTCCGAGAATCGCTGTGGTGGGGAGGGTGGTGACCATCCGGCCATCCTAGGATCGACCAGGACCACACGAGGGGATCGAACCGATGAGCAGTCACGGCGGCAACAAGGCGATCATCGCCGCACTCAGCGCGAACCTGGGCATCGCGGTGACGAAGTTCATCGCCTGGGCGTTCTCGGGGTCGTCGTCCATGCTCGCCGAGGGCGTCCACTCCCTGGCGGACTCGGGCAACCAGCTCCTGCTGCTGCTCGGTGGCCGCAAGGCGAAGAAGGCCGCCGACGCCGACCACCCCTTCGGCCACGGGCGCGAACGCTACGTCTATGCGTTCGTCGTCTCGATCATCCTGTTCAGCGTCGGTGGCGTGTTCTCGCTCTACGAGGGCGTCGAGAAGCTGCGCGAGCCGCACCCCCTCGAGGTGCCCTGGCTGCCCGTCCTCGTGCTCGCCATCTCGCTCGCCCTCGAAGGGTTCTCGCTGCGCACCGCGATCCGCGAGTCCCGCCCGAGCAAGGGTCAGCAGAGCTGGGTCGCGTTCGTGCGCCGGGCCAAGGCCCCCGAGCTGCCGGTCGTGCTGCTCGAGGACGCCGCCGCGCTGCTCGGCCTGTCGTTCGCCATGATCGGCGTCGTGCTCACCTGGATCACCGGTGACGGCGTCTTCGACGCGATCGGCACCCTGGCGATCGGCGTGCTGCTCGTCGCGGTGGCCGTGATCCTCGGCATCGAGACGAAGAGCCTGCTCGTCGGCGAGGGCGCCTCGGCCGACGACGTCCAGAAGATCCGCGCCGCGATCACGGGCGGGCCCGAGGTCGAGTCGATCATCCACATGAAGACCCTCTACCTCGGTCCCGACGAGCTGCTCGTCGGCGTCAAGGTCGCGATGCCCGGCCGCACGGTGCTGGCCGACGTCGCGAGCGCCATCAACGCCGTCGAGTCGCGCATCCGCGAGGCCGTGCCGATCGCCCGCGTCATCTACGTCGAACCCGACGTCTGGGTCAAGCCGGGCCAGGTCGACCCGCCGACCGACGCGATCGTCATCCGCGCGGCCGACTGACCCGAGGAGGCGCGGATCGGCCCTCGGGGTCGGCCCGCCTCAGTGCCCCTCGGCGACGCGCCGCGCGGCGAAGAAGTCGTCCAGCCGAGCCCGGCACTCGGCCTCGCGCACGCCGGCGTACACCTCGGCGCGGTGCGGGAGCCTGCGGTCGCGGACGATGTCGTAGACGCTGCCCGCGCCTCCTGCCTTGTCGTCCCAGGCCCCGTAGACGAGCCGCGGGACCCGGGCGGCGAGCAGGGCCCCGGCGCACATGGGGCACGGTTCGAGGGTGACCACGAGCGTCGTGCCGGTGAGGTGCCAGTCGCCGGTGTGCGCCGCGGCGGCCCGCAGCGCGATCACCTCGGCGTGGGCGGTCGGGTCCTGCCGCAACTCGCGTTCGTTGCGGCCGGTCGCGATGACCAGGCCGTCGGCGTCGACCACCACGGCACCGACCGGCACGTCGGCCGAGACGTGGCACGCGTCGGCCTCGGCGAGGGCGAGCGACATCCAGTCGTCGAACTCGGGCGGGACGGCGATCACGGGGCCTCTGCGGGGTCGGGACGGCTCACGGAACCGGTCGACTCCGCTACCGTTGAGCCTATGCGAGTGCACGTAGCGGACCACCCCCTGATCACCCACAAGCTGACCGTGCTCCGCGACAAGAGCACACCCTCCCCCACCTTCCGGGCGCTGACCGAAGAACTCGTCACGCTGCTGGCCTACGAGGCCACGCGCGACGTCCGCACCAGCCCCGTCGACATCGAGACCCCGGTCGGTCCGACCACGGGTCTCGAGATCAGCCAGCCGCGTCCGCTCGTCGTGCCGATCCTGCGCGCCGGCCTCGGCATGCTCGAGGGCATGACCAAGCTCGTCCCCACGGCCGAGGTCGGATTCCTCGGCATGGTGCGCGACGAAGAGACCCTCCAGCCCACGACCTACGCCGAGCGTCTGCCCGACGACCTCTCGAACCGTCAGTGCTTCGTGCTCGACCCGATGCTCGCCACCGGCGGTTCGCTCATCGCGGCGATCGACTACCTCCTCGACCGCGGCGCCGTCGACGTCACGGCGGTCTGCATCCTGGCCGCGCCCGAGGGCCTCGCCGCCGTCGAGAAGGCGATGGAGGGCCGCGACGTCCACGTCGTGCTGGGCGCCGTCGACGAGAAGCTCAACGAGCAGGGCTACATCGTGCCGGGCCTCGGCGACGCGGGCGACCGCCTCTACGGGCTCGCCTGACCCCCGTCGCCCCGACGCCCCGGACCGCGCCTCCTCGACCGCAGGAGGCGCGGTCCGGCGTTTCCGGGCCGCTCACGGTGCCGGAACGCGAACGTCGCTTGACATCGCGACGCGGGGTGTAACAAGATCGACCCCATGACTAACAGTGTGCTCACCCCGACCTCTCGTGAGGCCCTCGGGAGCACCGGCATGATGATGCCGATGCACGCTGTCATGTGTCGAATGTGTGCCTGATCCGGTCACACACCTCGCCGAGTCGAAGCTGCTGACACCGCCAGCTGAGCTCGTGACCCCACCCGGTCACTGAGCCACCGACTCCAGGATGCCCCGCGTCGCCACCCTCGACGCGCATCCCGAACGGTGCATCGCACCGACTGCTCGTGACGTACGGCACCATCGCCGGCGGGATCGAGCACCGACACACATCGAGCAGTCCCTCCGCACCCGGCGACCCGTCGGCCCGAGGGACCGCCGCCGTCACGCAAGGACCCCGCCTGTCATGTCCCTCATCCTCGACCGCCCCGTCACCGCCACCCGCACCGTCTCGCCCGCCCGTTCCGCCGCCCCGACGCCCCTCCGCGAGGTCGCGCCCGCCCTCTCGGCCGCCCCCAGCGACGCGTCCGTCGTCGCGAGTTCCGTTGCTCCCGCGGCACCTCGACCCCGCGCCGTGCCCGAGGGCACCGAGGCCCGCGGCTTCGTCCTCTACGTCGGGCTCGACGAGCTCAAGGCCGCCGCCGACGGCACCTCGCTCGGCGACGTCGTCTCGCAGATCAAGGAGCTCGTCGGACGGATCGCCCCGTCGGCCGAGACGCACGCCGCCGTGGCCCTCGCCCCCGAGGGGGCCGGCGGCCGAGACGTCGAGGTCGTCCGCCTGGCCCTGCAGGACCCAGCCGCCCTGGCGAAGCGCCGGCAGGTCACCGAGGACGACGAGCCCGGTGCCCGCGGCGGCGTCGTCGTCGACATCTCGCGCAAGCGCCTGCTGCTGGACGGCGACGTGGCTCCCCTGACCTACAAGGAGTTCGAGCTGCTGCAGTACCTCGTCCTGCGCGAGGGCCGCACCATCGAACGAGCAGAGCTGATCTCGAGCCTCTGGGCCGACGGCGACGACGAGGTGCCGAACGAACGCACCATCGACGTGCACGTCCGTCGACTGCGGTCGAAACTCGGCGCCTTCGAGGACATCGTCCGCACCGTCCGCGGGGTCGGCTACCGGTTCGACCGCCACGCGGACGTCTCGATCCGTCACGCGTCGACCCCGTCGCCCGACGTGTTCTGAGCCCCGTCCGGCACACGCGCCGGCCGCGGCGTCGGCTCGGTGCGAGTTCCCAGGAATTCCTCGGGTCCACCCCTGGACCACCGTTACCGATCCGTTATAGATTGTGTCTCGCCGACGTCGTTTGCTGTGGCGGCCGAGGCGGAATGTGATTGCAGGACACTCCTGGTGCAAGGGAAGAGGGCCGGTCGCCATCGGGCGACCGGCCCTCTGTCGTGTACCCCCGGGTACACGCTCGCTCGTCGCCGCCCCCGCGCGTCGGCCCGAGGTCGGTGGCCTTTCGTAGACTCGACCTCGACGAACGTGAGGGACGACATGAGCGAGACATCGATGGCCGTGGGGGCCTGGGAAGCCCTGTTCCGGGCCCAGGTCAGCGTCATGCGTGAACTGACCGAGTGCTTCCCGACCCACGAGATCTCGTTCAACGAGTACGACGTGTTGTTCAACCTGTCCAACCAGCCCGATCGGCGGGCCCGCATCCGCGACCTGACCCGCCACCTGTTGCTGACGCAGCCGAGCATCAGCCGTCTCGTCGACCGACTGGCGTCGAAGGGCATCGTCGAGAAGGCCTCCGACCCCGGCGACGGCCGGGGCATCATCGTGACCATGACGGACGAGGGCTACGACCTCTACCGACGCACGGCGGTCAGCCACGCCGAGGCCATCCGTCGTCGCGTGGGCGGAGCACTCGACGACGACGAACTGGCCTCGCTCGCCGATCTGTGCACCAAGCTGCGGCTCGGCACGCCGGTCGGGACGAACGCATGACCTCTCCCTCCATCGTCTGGTTGCGCGACGATCTGCGCCTCGCCGACAACCCCGCCCTCGTGGCCGCCGTCGAGCGCGGCGAGCCGGTCGTCGTCCTCTTCCTGCTCGACGACGAGACCGACGGCCTCCGCCCCCTCGGCGCGGCCTCACGCTGGTGGCTGCACCACAGCCTCGCCGCCCTCGCCGAATCGCTGCAGGCCGTCGGGGGGCGACTCACGCTGCGCCGGGGTCCCCAGGCACGCGAACTCCCCCGTCTCGTCGACGAGGTGGGCGCGGGTGCCGTCTTCTGGAACCGCCGGTACGGTCTGGCCGCCCGCGACGCCGACGCCGGGCTCAAGTCGTCGCTGCGCGAGCGTGGGCTCGACGTGCGCAGCTTCCAGGCGAACCTCATGTTCGAACCGTGGACCATCCAGACCGGGCAGGGCCAGCCGTTCAAGGTCTTCACGCCGTTCTGGCGCGCCTGCCTCGACCGGCCCGAACCCCGCCACCCCGAGGCGGTACCCGACGAGCTGCACGTCCCCCACGCGACGCCCGACAGCGACGACCTCGACTCGTGGGCGCTGCTGCCCACGACCCCCGACTGGTCGGCCGGCCTGCGCGACGCCTGGACCCCGGGCGAGGCGTCGGCCCTCGACACCCTCGAACGTTTCGCCACCGGCCACCTGGCCGACTACGGCCTGCGCGACGAGCCGGCCCAAGAGGCGACGAGCCACCTCTCGCCGCACCTCCGTTTCGGCGAGGTCAGCCCGTTCCAGGTCTGGCACCGCATGCGCGGCGACCTGGCACCCGACGCCCGAGAACAGGCCTCGGGCTTCCTGCGCGAACTCGTGTGGCGCGAGTTCAACCACACCGTCCTCTTCGCGAACCCGCACCTCGCCACGAAGAACTACCGGCCGGAGTTCGACGACTTCCCGTGGCACGAACTCGAACCCGGCGAACTCGAGGCGTGGCAGCAGGGCACGACCGGCATCCCGCTGGTCGACGCGGGCATGCGAGAGCTGTGGACCACCGGGTACATGCACAACCGGGTGCGCATGGTCACGGCGAGCTTCCTGGTCAAGAACCTGCTGGCCGACTGGCGGGTGGGCGAGCAGTGGTTCTGGGACACCCTGGTCGACGCGGACGAGGCGAACAACCCCGCGAACTGGCAGTGGACGGCCGGCTCGGGTGCGGACGCGGCCCCGTACTTCCGAGTGTTCAACCCCGTCCTGCAGGCCGACAAGTTCGACAAGCACCGCGACTACGTGCGGCGCTGGGTCCCCGAGGTCGACACCGACTCGTACCCCGAGCCCATGGTCGACCTCAAGGCCTCCCGCCGGGCCGCGCTCGACGCCTACGAAGCCATGCGCCGCACCACGCGCACCGAATGACCCCGCCCCTCGAGAGGACCGCCTCCGTGACGACGTCATCACGACCCGACCGCACCGAACCACCCACGGGGATCGACGCCGTGTTCGCCGCACGCGCTCCCGAGCGGCGCGGCCCGAGCGCCGTGTGGGCGACCTTCGACCGTTCGGGCGTCACGCACGACGGCTCCTACGGCCAGGTCGCCCCCGGCACCGCGCCCGGCGTCGACACGGCGTACCGCATCGCCTCGTGCACGAAGAGCTTCACCGCCACCGCCCTGCTCGCCCAGCGCGACGCCGGGCTCGTGTCCCTCGACGCACCGATCACCGACTTCGTGCCCGCCTTCGCCGACGTGGCCCTGCCCACCGCCGACTCCCCCGTGCCGACCCTGCGCATGCTCCTGACCATGTCGGCCGGCTTCCCCACGGACGATCCGTGGGGCGACCGGCAAGAATCGCTCACCGACGACGGACTCGACGCCCTGCTGCGGGCCGGGCTCAGCTTCGACAGCGTGCCGGGCACCACCTTCGCCTACTCCAACCTCGGCTTCGCCCTCGTGGGCCGGGCGATCGCGGCCGTCGCCGGCAGGCCCTACCGTGAGGTCGTCGAGTCGACGATCCTCGAACCGCTCGGCCTGACGGCCACCGGCTTCGAGGCGACCGTGCGAGCGACGGGCGGCGTCGCGATCGGCCATCGCCGCACCTCCGACGGGGGTGACCCCCTGCCGTTCTCAGGCCCGGGCGCGTTCTCGCCGATCGGCGGCTTGTTCAGCACCGTGACCGACCTGGCGCGCTGGGCGCGCTGGCTGGGTTCCGCCTTCGACCCCGAGGGCCGCGGCGACCTCGACGGCATCCTCTCGCGCGCCTCCCGACGCGAGATGCAACAGGTGCAGCGTTTCGTCCCCGCCCGGGTCGGGCACCCCGGCGGCTACGGGTTCGGCCTGTTCGTCGAGCACTACCCCGACCACGGCCCCGTCGTGTCGCACAGCGGGGGCTACCCCGGGTTCTCGGCCCACATGCGCTGGCAGACCGCGACCGGCCTCGGCGCGATCGGGTTCGAGAACGCGACCTACTCGAAGGTCTCCGAGCCGATCGGGCTCGCGCTCGACGGCCTGATGGCCGAGCGCCCCGATGCCCGCGTCGTCGTGCGGCCGTGGCCCGAGACGTCCGCGGCCCGCGAGGCGGTCGAGGCCGTCGTCCTCGGCGGCGCCGTGCCCGACGGGTTGTTCAGCGAGAACGTCGAAGCGGACCTGCCGCTCGACCGACGCCGCGCCTCCTGGGCCGCCGCCGTCGAGTCCGTGGGCGGCTGGGACGACGACGGCGAGGCATCGCCGCCCGACGAGTCGTCCGCGCCCTCGCACGTGGTCTGGCGACGACGGGGAGCCCGGGGCGTCGTCCGGTTCGAGATCCGGCTCACCCCCGAGCATCCGCCCCGGGTCCAGACCGTGTTGGTGAGCGCCGAGAGCGCACGGTAGCCGAAGGGCTCGTCGGGCCAGGCGTCGTCAGGCGGGCCAGGCGTCGTCACGCGGGCCAGGCGTCGTCAGGCGAGCCCGACGCCGTCAGGCGGGCGGCCGTCCTCCGGCGACCCCGGCGGCCCGGGCGGCGGCACGGGCCCCACTCCGACCCGCGACCCCCAGGCTGCCCGTCGTCGCCCACGCGGCGATGAATCCGGCCGAGAACGCGTCCACGAGACCCACCGAGTCGACCCAGCGCGAGACGACCCCGTCGACCACGACCGGTTGCTGCCCCCGCGAGACCACGACGGCACCCCCGTCGTCGGCGACGATCGCGACAGCGCCGACCTGCTCGGCGAGCGCCGTCGCCGACGCGACGGGGTCGTCCAGCCCGGTGAGCTCGCGAGCGGTCTCGTCCGACGGGAAGAACAGGTCGGCTCCGTGGACGGCCGCGAGGAACGCCGACGCCCCGAAGCGGCGGACGATCGAGGCGCTGCCCGGGGCGACCGAGACGAGCGCCCCCGCCTCCCGGGCCCGTCCCACGAGGCGTCGGAGGGCGACCGGGCTGCGGGACTGGGCGACGGTGTAGCCCGTGAAGTGCACGAGACCGGCCCTGGCGACCAGGTCGTCGGGGACGTCGTCGGGGCTCAGCGAGGCACCGGCCCCCCGATCGGTGAACATGATGCGCGACGAGCCGTCGACGGTGATGACGACCGTGCCCGTCGGGTCGTGGGCGTCGTAGGACAGACGGGCCACGACCCCCGCGTTGGCGAGCAGTTGCGCGTGGCGTTGCAGGTCGGCCGTGCCGACCCGACCGACGAACGAGACCTCGACCCCCAGCGACCCGAGCCACGCCGCCGTGTTCGCCGCCGAACCCCCGGCCCGGTGCCGGATGGTGGCGGCCGTCTCGGTCCCGGTGCCGTCCTCCGCCCGGGGAGTGACGATGATGTCGTCGAGCACGTCCCCGAAGACGAGGACGGGCGACCCGGTGCGGGGTCGGCCGCCGGAGCGGCGGAAGCGGTCGCTGGCGGGGATCATCGGCATCCAGCCGACCACGGATCGGGGGCCGGGACGGGACGAGGAGGCGCAAATCACCCTCGCGGGTGCGTCACGTTCACCCGTCCCGGCCTCGCGCCCGACCCGCTCGGCCCCGACTCAGACGGTGGCGGGCAGCGGGGCCGGGGCCTCGCGACGGGCGCGCCGGCCCCGGACGACCAGGGCGTCGAGCGCGAAGCGGCCCGGCCCCGTGAGCACGACCGCGACGGAGACGACCGCCAGGACGAGGACGTACTCGAACCCACCCGTCGTCGAGTAGAAGCCGTTCGGCAGGTGGACGGCGACCAGGGCGACGACCGCCGTCACCGCCAGGAGCGCGGCGGCGACACGGGTGGCGACGCCGACCACGAGGGCGACGCCACCGGCGAGCTCGGTGACGGCCGCGACCGGGGCGGCGACCTCGGCGAGCGGGATGCCCATGCCCCCGAAGGCGCCCTGCGTCGCGGCGAGGCCGTCGACGGCGAGCTTCTGCCAGCCATGGGCGACGAACACGACCCCGAGGACGACGCGGACGAGGAGGAGGCCGAGGGACGAGAGAGCTGACGACACGAGGTGCCTTTCGGTCGGGGACGGGGTCGTGGCACGTCGTCGGGCCCCCCGCCACGGTAGGAGGTGACGCGTCACCGACCGGGGTCGTGGAGATCCCTGCCAGGCCTTCGCCAGAGCCTTGTCAGGCTCGGGTGGGGCATCCGGGGGACGCGGGGACGCGTCGCGAGGGCGCTTCGGCGGACGCGTGGCGTGCCCCGCGAGCGCTGTCGGTGGTCCGGGGCAGGATCGGGGCAGGACCACGGGCGGGCCGACGAGCCCCCGACGAGAGGCGGCACACATGGCGACCATCGCGATCACGGGAGGCTCGGGCCGCATCGCGACCTGGGTCCGCCCTCTTCTGCTCGAGGCCGGCCACGACCTGCGGCTGCTCGACGTGGTCACGCCACCCGGCGACCTCCGACGACGAGAGACCTTCGAGCACGTCGGCGTGACCGATCTCGACTCCCTCACCGTGGCGTTCGCCGGGGCCGACCTGGTCGTCCACCTCGCGTCGCACGCCAGCGAACGCACGTGGCACGAGATCCGCGACCTCAACGTCGAGAGCGCCTACGTGGCGCACGAGGCCGCCCGTCGGGCCGGCGTGACCCGGCTGCTCGCGGCCAGCTCGGTGCACGCCGTCGGGTTCGAACCGGGCTCGAGCGCCGCCGACCACGACGTGCCGGCCCCCCGGCCCGACACCTTCTACGGCGTCAGCAAGGTGCTGCTCGAGGCGGTCGGCAGCCTGTACGCCGACCGCTTCGGCTCGACCGTCGTGTCGGCGCGCATCATGACGGCCGAGGTCGAGCCGCACGACGTCCGCAGCCTCGGCACCTGGCTGTCCCCGGCCGACGCGACCCGGCTGATCCTGGCCACCCTGACGACCGCACCGGCCGGGCACCACGTCGTCTGGGGCGTCAGTCACAACACCCGTCGCGTCGTGTCGCTCGCGGCGGGCGAGGCCATCGGCTACCACCCCGAGGACGACGCCGAGGCGTTCGCCGACCGCTTCGCCGGTCAGGTCCTGCCCCCCGACGCACCCGTCGGCGGGGACTTCACGACCATGCCGTTGGGCGAGACCCGGTGACCCGCCCGAAGGCGGCATCCGGTCACGCGCGCGAGGCCGATAGCGTGGCCGTGTGACCCCCACCCAGCACTCGTCGTCCGTCGCCGAGATCGACCCCGTCGTCCTCTACGAGATCCTCCGCCTCCGGGTCGACGTCTTCGTCGTCGAACAGGAGTGCCCCTACCCCGAGCTCGACGGGCGCGACCTCGAGCCGACCGCGCGCCTCCTCTGGTCCACCGACGACGACGCCCGGATCCTGGCAACGCTCCGGGTGCTGCACGACGGCGACGACCGTCGCATCGGCCGGGTGGCGACGGCGTCGTCGGCTCGCGGTCGCGGGCTCGCCGCCGACCTCATGCGGTCGGCCGTCGACGAGTGCGACGGTCGACTGGTCCGGCTCGACGCCCAGGCCCACCTCTCGGGCTGGTACGCCCGGTTCGGCTTCGTGGTCGACGGTGACGAGTTCCTCGAGGACGGCATCCCCCACCTGCCGATGACGCTCGCCGCCACGCGCTGACGCCGGCCCCTGGCTCGGCACGGCACCGGCTGGTCGATCAGACGGTCGGGCCGGGGTGGTGGTGCTCGAAGACCAGGCTGGTCCGGGTCGAGGCGACGGCCGGGTGCGCCGAGAGGTGGTCGAGGACGAACTCGCGGACGTCGTTCGTGTCGCGGACGGCCAGGTGGATGATGAAGTCCTCGGACCCGCCCAGGAAGAACAGCTGCACCACCTGCGGCAGGGCCCGGATCTCGGCCGAGAACGCGGCGATCCGCTGCCGGGCCGACGCGAGGATCGTCACGCTGATCAGCGCCTGCAGGTCGAGTCCGAGCGCGGACAGGTCGACGTCGGCTCCGAAGCCGGCGACGACGCCGCGCTCGACGAGGGACCGGAGGCGCGCGAGACAGGTCGACGGAGCGATCCCGACCTGCGCGGCCAACGTGGCGTTGGGGGTCCGACTGTTCGCGAGCAGCAGGCGCACGAGCTGCCGGTCGATCTCGTCGAGCCGAACGTCCTTCGTCGCAGCCATGCCTCGTCCCGTCCCTCACCGTCGATCGTGCGGCCAGGCAGGGCCTGCACAGAATCTCGTGCGGAGAGCTTGGCACGCATCGGCACGAAACAGCACACTGACCTCAGTTCGGCGAACAGAGGCGTGCACCGGCCGCCCGTCGTCGAGGCCACTCCCCGAGAGGACGAACCATGCGCGTCGGCATCCCCACCGAGATCAAGAACAACGAGAACCGCGTCGCCGCGACACCGGCCGGAGTCCACGAGTTCTCCCGCCGTGGACACGACATGATCGTGCAGGCCGGCGCCGGACGGGGGTCGGGGTTCACCGACGCCGAGTTCGTCGCCGCGGGTGCGACGGTGGTGGACGACGCGGCCGACGTCTGGGGCGAGGCCGATCTGCTGATGAAGGTCAAGGAGCCGATCGCGGCCGAGTACCCGCTCATGCGGGCGGACCAGACCCTCTTCACCTATCTGCACCTCGCGGCCTCACCCGAGTGCACCGAGGCCGTCCTCGCGTCCGGCACGACCGCGATCGCCTACGAGACGGTCCAGCGGGACGATCGCAGCCTGCCGCTGCTCTCGCCCATGAGCGAGGTCGCCGGCCGCCTCTCCACGATGGTCGGCGCCTACCACCTCATGAAGCCGATCGGGGGCACGGGCGTGCTGCTCGGCGGCGTCCCCGGCACCCCGAAGGCGAAGGTGGTGGTGATCGGCGGCGGCGTCGCCGGTGAACACGCCGCGGCGAACGCCCTCGGCCTCGGCGCCGACGTGACCGTCATCGACGTGTCGCTTCCGCGCCTCCGCGCCCTCGAGGTGCAGTTCGGCGGCAGGGTGCAGACCCGCGCCTCGACGGCCTACGAGATCGGCGCCCAGGTCGCGGCCGCCGACCTGGTGATCGGTTCGGTTCTGATCCCCGGCGCACAGGCCCCCAAGCTCGTCACCGACGAGATGGTGGCGTCGATGCGTCCCGGATCGGTGCTCGTCGACATCGCCATCGACCAGGGCGGCTGCTTCGAGGGCTCGCGCGCGACCACGCACGACGACCCGACCTTCGCCGTCCACGACAGCGTCTACTACTGCGTCGCCAACATGCCCGGCGCGGTCCCCCAGACCTCGACCCGGGCCCTGACGAACGCGACCATGCCCTATGCACTCGCCCTCGCCGACCGGGGGTGGCGTGACGCCATCGCGGCGGATGCGTCGTTGGCCCGCGGCGTCAACGCGGTCGCGGGGCAGATCACCAACGCGGGCGTCGCGGCGGCGGCCGGCGTCGACCTGGTGGACGCCCGCGCGCTCTGACCCGTCCGGCGACGCGACGGTCCACCTCCGCGACGGCGCCCTCCCGGACGCGGGGCGAACCGGTCCGGCCGGTAAGCGAAGACCTCTCTCCGAACCAGGTGGTCCGGAGAGGTGCAGCCCCTATGCTCTGGGCATGGCACGACGACCCACCCCTCCGCGGGAGCGGCTGCTCGAGGCGGCGCGGACCGAGTTCGCGGCCCGCGGCCTCGCCGGAGCCCGCGTCGACACGATCGCGCGCGACGCCGAGGCGAGCAAAGAACGGCTCTACGCCCACTTCTCGACCAAGCGCGACCTGTTCGACGCCGCCCTCGGCGAGAGCATCGGCCGCTGGGTCGCGGTCGTCCCCTTCGACGCCCACGACCTGCCGGGCTGGGCCAGCGCGCTCTACGACCACCTGGCCTCGAACCCCGACGACGCGCGCCTCCTGCTCTGGGGCCAGATCGAGGGCGTCGCGTTGCCGAGCCCCGGCGTGCTCGACCACGGTCAGCTCGAGGCGCGCCGTGACTCGGTGCGTGCGGCCCAGGACGCGGGTGACATCTCGTCCGGCTGGGACGCCGACGAGTTGCTGACCATGGTCTTCGGCGTCGTGCTGGCCTGGTTCGTCACGCCCGAGGCCACCAACCTGCACACCGGCCCGCAGCAGCGTCGGTGCGACGTCGTCCGCCAGGCCGTCGCCCGCATCGTCGACCCCGGCTGAACCGCCCCCGGCACCGTCCGACCCGCCGGGAGTAGCGTCCCCGTGTGACCACGACCGAACCCACTCCCGCCCTCTCCCCCGACCTTCAGCGCGTCCTCGACAGCGTGCCCGACCCGGGCGGCGTCACGACGTCGGACGAGGTCTACGCGGCGACCGACGTCGATCTCGAGGGGTTCCTCGCGACGCCGGCCGGCGCCTCCTCGTCCGGGCTCGTGCCCGGCGTGCTCGTGCTGCACGACTGGTTCGGCGTCGTCGACCACGTCAAGGTGCGCGCGCAGATGCTCGCGCGGCTCGGCTACGTGGCGCTGGCCGGCGACGTCTACGGGCAGGGGGTCCGCCCGTCGCCCGAGGAGGCCGCCGGCGAGGCGGGCAAGTACTACGGTGACGTCGCGCTGTTCCGGTCGCGCCTGCTCGCGAACCTCGAGCGCCTGCGCGCCGAGCCGGGCGTCGACCCGTCGCGGATCGCGGTGATGGGCTACTGCTTCGGCGGCTCGGGTGCCCTCGAGCTGGCCCGCGCGGGTGCCGACGTCGCCGGCGTCGTGTCGTTCCACGGAGGGCTCGGGACGGGGAGGCCCGCCGAGAAGGGTGCCGTGACGGCCCCGCTGCTCGTGATGACGGGTGCCGCCGACCCGGTGGTGCCCGACGAGGCCGTGGTCGGCTTCGAGGACGAGATGCGCGCCGCCGAGGCACCCGACTGGCAGGTGCTGAGCTACAGCGGCGTCATGCACGCCTTCGCCGTCCCCGGGACGGACGCACCCGATCACGGGGCCCAGTACGACGCCCGCGCGGATCGTCGCTCGTGGCAGCAGCTCGAGACGTTCCTGTCCGAGGTCTTCGCCTAGGCCCGAGGGGCCCGAGGGTCCCGACGGGCGCGACGGGCAGGACGCCAGACCGTCAGGAGGCGCGGTGCCGGGACGCTCGTCGCCCCGGCACCGCCTCCGTCGTCAGAAGCCGGCCACGCGGGCCGTGCCGGCCCGGGCCAGGTCGCGCAACTGGACGGCCGTCGCGACGGCGGCGTGGGCGGCCTCGGCACCCTTGTCCTCCTTCGAGCCGGGGAGGCCTGCCCGGTCGAGGCCCTGCTGCTCGTCGTCGAGGGTGAGCACGCCGAACCCGACGGGCTTGCCCGTGTCGAGCGTCACCCGCACCAGGCCCGAGGTCGCGGCGTCGGACACGTACTCGAAGTGCGGCGTGCCGCCGCGGATGATGACACCGAGGGCCACGACCGCGTCGGCCCCGGCCTCGAGCGCGGCCTTCGCGACGACGGGCAGTTCGAAGCTGCCGGGCACGCGCACGACCGTGGCCGTGGCGCCGAGGCGCTCGACCGTCGACAGCGCGCCGGCCAGCAGGCCGTCGGTGATGGTCTCGTGCCAGGTGCCGGCGACGATCGTGACACGGATTCCCGTGCCGTCGACGTCGAGTTCGGTGGGGGCGCCTTCTCCGCTCATGCGCGGTCTCCTTCGGTCGTGCGGGTGGTGGTCGTGGTGTCGGTGGCCCGGGAGTCGGACGCAGGGGATGGTGCGTCGAGGTCGCGGTCGCCCAGCCAGGAGACGAGAGCGGCGATCGTCACGACCGGCACGCCCTCGCGGGCCCCGAAGTCGAGCAGTGCCCGCAGGCGCATCATCTCGCCGTCGTCGCCCACGATCTCGCTGATGACGGCCACGGGTCGCAGCCCCGCGGCCTTCATCAGGTCGACCGAGGCCTCGGTGTGGCCGTCGCGCTCACGCACTCCGCCGTCACGGGCGCGCAGCGGCAGGACGTGCCCGGGACGGTGCAGGTCGTCGCGCACGCTGGTCGGCGACGCGAGCGTGCGGAGGGTCGTCGCCCGATCGGAGGCGCTGATGCCCGTCGTCACGCCGGCCGCCGCGTCGACGCTGACCGTGTAGGCCGTGCCCCGGGCGTCCTCGTTGTGGGCGACCATCGGCGGCAGGTCGAGTCGGTCGGCGATCTCGTTCGTCATCGGCGCGCAGACGAAGCCGGAGGACACCCGGACCGTCCAGGCGATCCACTCGGCCGAGGCCAACTCGGCCGACAGGACGACGTCGCCCTCGTTCTCGCGGGACTCGTCGTCGACCACCACGACCGGGCGACCACGGCGCAGGTGCTCGAGGGCGAGCTCGATCGGGGCGAGGCGCGAGTCGACCCGCCCCTCCTCCCGGGGCGTCGACACGGTCACGGGCGCCCCGTCACGGCGGCGTCCCGCGGGTCCGCCGCGTCGGCCGGGGCGGCCGCACCGCGCGGGCCGCCGGCGTCGAGCGCGTCCAGTCGCAGCATGCGGCGCACGTGGCGGGCGAGCACGTCGGTCTCGACGTTGACGCGGTCGCCGACGGCCTTGCCGCCCAGGGTCGTCACGGCGAGCGTCTCGGGGATGAGGCTGACCTCGAACCAGCCCGGCAGCTCGCCGGGTTCGCTGATCGCGCTCACCGTGAGGCTGACGCCGTCGAGCGTCACCGACCCCTTGTCGACGAGCAGGGGCGCGAGGTCCTCGGCGAGGTCGAACCGGACCCGACGCCAGGCCTCGCCCTCTTCGATCTCGACGACCGTGGCCGTGCCGTCGACGTGGCCCTGGACGATGTGCCCGCCCAGGCGGTCGCCGACGCGGGCGGCTCGTTCGAGGTTGACGCGCGTCCCGGGGCCGAACGTCCCCACGGTGCTCATGGCCAGGGTCTGCCGCATGACGTCGGCCGTGAAGGTGTCACCCTGCTGCTCGACCACCGTCAGGCAGACGCCGCTGACCGAGATGGAGTCACCGTGCGCGGCGTCGGTCAGCACGGCCGGGCCGTGGACCGTCAGGCGGACGCTGTCCCCCTGGTCGGCGACGCGCTCGACGCGTCCGAGTTCTTCGACGAGGCCGGTGAACATCAGCGCACCACCGGGCCCGTCGGGTCGGTGGGTCGGTGCGTGCGTGCATCGGGCCCGCGGGGCGTGGTCGCCTGCGTCGTCATGTCGTCCTCCGGTCTGCCTGGCTGTGTGCCGAGGGCTCTCCGGGGGTGCGCGACGCGAGGGTCGGCATCGGCCCGGGGGTCCGCTGACGGACGACCGGGCCCGCGCCACCTCTCATCCGGACTATGACCGTCGGTACCGGGGTTCCACCGGTTCAACCGGCCGCCACCTCTCGGGGACGACGCGGGTCGCGGACTGTGACCGCCGGCTCAGATTTTCACTGACCCCGGAGCGCGTTGCTCTGTCGGCGACGATAGCACCGCCGCCTCGTGCGGCCCCGACGTGTTCGGCCAGGGCGTAGCCGGGCGTCGCACGGGCGGCCCGGGCTCAGCCGTCGACGAGCCCGGGCTCAGCCGACGACGAGCCCGAGGTGAGCCGCCATCGTCGGGGCGAAGGTCGCCAGCTGCAGGTCGTCGATGGTCGCGCCACGAAGCCCTTCGAAACCGTCGATGCGGGAGAAGTCGCTGGTGCGCAGATCGGTGTGCGACAAGGAGGCGCGGGTCACGTCGAGCGTGCCGATGCGGCAGTCGACCAGCGCGACCCGCAGGGCCTGCACACCCCCGAGGTCGAGTTCGCCGATCGTGCAGCCCTCGATCACGACGTCGGTGAGGCGCGCCCCGCGCAGGTTGAGGAAGTCGACCTTGCCGCCGACCAGGTGCACCGACCGCAGTTCGGCGTCGAACAGCTCTGCCGACCCCCACCGGGGCCGCTCGACGCGGACGTCACGCCAGGTGCTGCGCGAGGCGGCGAACTCGGGGGCGAACGAGTCGGCCAGCACCGACTCGACCAGGCGGGCGCCCCGCAGTCGGGCCGATCCGAGCCGCGGCGACTCGAAGACGCACTCGGTGAACTCGGACCCCTCGAGGTCGCGACCGGTCAGGTCGGCGTCGACGTACCGTTCGAGCTCACGGCTGTCGCGCGGACCCAGCAGGTCGGTGCCGAGATCGACGAGCCCCCGGGGCTCGACGGGGTCGAGCCGCGGAGCGTCGGTGCCCCCCGGGGTCGCGGGGCGGGACGGCGTGGGGCGGCGCGACGGGGTCATGCGACGAGGCTAGCGGCGGGGGTGCGACACGACCCCGAGGAACGTCCGGGCGGGCGTCCGACGCGGACGTTCTCAGCACTCGATGACGTTGACCGCGAGCCCGGCGCGGCTGGTCTCCTTGTAGCTGTCCTTCATGTCGCGGCCGGTCTGGCGCATCGTCTCGATGACGGTGTCGAGGCTGACGACGTGGCTGCCGTCGCCGAGCAGGGCCATGCGGGTGGCGGCGACCGCCGTGCCCGCCGCGATGGCGTTGCGCTCGATGCAGGGCACCTGCACGAAGCCGCCCACGGGGTCGCAGGTGAGGCCGAGGTGGTGCTCCATGGCGATCTCGGCCGCGTTCTCGACCTGGCGGGGCGTCCCGCCGAGCAGGGCGGTCAGCGCGCCGGCGGCCATCGACGCGGCCGAGCCGACCTCGCCCTGACAGCCGGCCTCGGCCCCCGAGATCGACGCGTTGCGCTTGTAGAGCGACCCGATCGCCGCCGCCGTCAGCAGGAAGGTGCGGGACAGCTCGTGATCGGTCGCGCCGTGGAACCTCATGGCGTAGTAGGCGACCGCCGGGATGATGCCGGCCGCGCCGTTGGTCGGGGCGGTGACGACGCGCCCGCCGCCCGCGTTCTCTTCGTTGACGGCCATCGCGTAGGCCTGCAGCCACTGGGCCGGCAGGTCGGAGGCCAACAGCGAGGAGGCGCGGCCCCGGTCGATCGCCGAGCCGCCGAGGGCGAAGGCGGTCGCCCGCTCGTCCTGCTGGCGGAGCATGGTCGCGAACTGCCGGGCGCGCCGGGGCACCTTCATCCAGCCGGGCAGGACGCCCGTGGCCTCGAGACCCGCGTCGACGCAGGCCCGCATGGCCGCCCAGCGCGAGTCGAGCCCCGCCGCGGCGTCGGCCTCGCCGTGCAGGGCGACCTCGTTGCGCCAGGCGAGGTCGGCGATCGACGCGCCTTCGGAGTCGCAGAGGCGCAGCAGGTCGTCCGCGTCGGTGAAGGCGAACGGCGCCTCGGCGGTGGGCACGGCCTGCTCGTCGTCGCCGTCGCGCACGACGAAGCCCCCGCCGACCGAGAAGTAAACTTCGCGGGCGAGGCTCTCGCCGTGAGCGTCGAAGGCCTCGACGCTCATCGCGTTGGGGTGCCGGGGCATGCGCGTCAGCGGCGCCATGCGCAGGTCGTTGGGGGCGAAGGCGATCTGGTGCCGGCCGAGCAGCCGCAGGCCGCCGCCCTGCTCGACCGCCTGCTGCATGCCCGAGACGACCTCGGGGTCACAGGTCTCGGGTTGCATGCCCGCGAGGCCGGCGAGGACGGCCGACGGCGTGCCGTGGCCGAGGCCGGTGGCGGCGAGCGAGCCGTAGAGCACGGCCTCGACCCGCACGACGTCGGTCAGCCGGCCGTCGACGTCGAGACCGAGCAGGAACTCGCGGGCGGCCCTCATGGGGCCGACGGTGTGCGAGCTCGAGGGGCCGATGCCGATCGAGAAGAGATCGAGGGCCGAGACGTGGTCGGTCACGGAGAACCTGCCTTCCGGGGTCACCACGACGTTACCCGCTCCCGCCGACGCCCAGGAGGTCGGGGCCGTTCGCCACCCCGAGGAGGCGCGGCTCGCCTCAGGCGGGTCGCCCCACCTCGCGGGCCCGCTCCGCCATCGCGCCCGACATGCCCTCGAGGAACCGTCGGACGGTCTCGAGCTCGGCCTCGTCGAACTCGGCCATGACCCGGTCGCTCATCACGCCGAGCGGCCCGAAGAACGCGCCCGCGACCTCGCGGGCGCGATCCGAGTAGCGGACGAGCACCCGGCGCCGATCGGCGTCGTCGCGGCTGCGGTGCACGTGCCCGACCTTCTCGAGCCGGTCGATGACTCCGGTCGCCGCCCCCGACGTGACGCCCAGGAGCTCGCCGAGACCGCCGGCGGTGACGGGGTCGCCGTCACGCTCGGCCTGCATGACGTGCAGCAGCGCCTCGAGGTCGATGTGGCCGAGACCGTGTCGCGAGGCGAAGGCCTGGGCGACCTTCTGGGACTCGGTGGTCAGCCGTTGCATGTGGGTGACGATCTCGTCGGCCTGCGGCGAGCGCGACGGACGGGTCGACGGGGCCGTGGGGCCCGGGTCTCTCGGGGTGGGCATGGAACCTCCTGCGTGACGAGTCTGGTCGATGCTCCTGTGATCTGCAATACTCTTAGCTCCTAAGACATTCAGCGACTGAAGGATCACCATGCGCACCCTCGCCCGCATCGTCAGCGGCCACCGCACCGCCTGGGCGGTGCTCGCCGCGACGGCCGTCGCCGTCGCCCTGCTCTTCACGGTCCTGCCGCAGAGCGAGGGCGACGCGGCCCCGCCGTCGGGCGTCCCCGACACGAGCCAGTCGGCCCAGGTGGCCGAGTTGCTCACGACCTTCCCGAGTGCCGAGACGACGGTGGGCATCCTGGTCTTCAGCCACGACGGCGACCGGCTCGACGCCGCCGACCTGACCGCCGTCGACGAGCGGGCGGCCGCCCTCGCCGAGCTCGCCACGACCCCGCAGGCCGTCCGGCCGCAGATCAGCGACGACGGCACCGCGGCGATCGTGGCCGTCCCGCTCGACGCCACGACGGTCGACGCCGACGTCGCGGGCACGGCGACGAGCCTGCGGGACGCCGCCTCGGCCGACCTGACCGCCGGGCTGGACGCCCTGCTCACCGGGCCGATCGGGTTCCAGGACGACATCGCGAACGCCTTCGCCGGGGCCGACTTCCGGCTCCTGCTGGTCACGGTGGTCGTCGTGGCCGTGCTGCTGATCGTCACCTACCGCAGCCCCGTGCTGTGGATCGTGCCGCTGGCCGTCGTCGGTGCCGCGGACGCCCTGGCCGGCCGGGTCGCGGCCGCCGTCGCCGAATTCCTGGGCATCCCGCTCGACGCCTCGATCTCGGGCATCCTCTCGGTGCTCGTCTTCGGCGCGGGCACCAACTACGCCCTGCTACTCGTCGCGCGTTACCGCGAAGAACTGCTGCTCGAGCCCGACCGCCATCGCGCGATGCGCACGGCCGTGACGAGCGCCGGGCCCGCCATCGCGGCCAGCGGCGGCACGGTCGCCCTGAGCCTCCTCACGCTGCTCCTCGCGTCACTCACGGGCAACCGGGCCCTCGGTCTCGCCTGTGCGATCGGCGTCGGCGTCGCGATCGTGTTCGCCCTCGTCGCCCTGCCGGCGGCCCTGGTGGTCTGCGGTCGCGGGCTGTTCTGGCCCTTCGTGCCCCGCGCCTCCTCGTCCGGGCGCGACAGCGTGCCCGACGGGGCCGACGCGGCCCGGACGGCCGACGCCACCGCAGGAGGCGCGGCGCACCACGCGGCACCGCGACGCGGCTTCTGGGATCGTCTCGGGCGCGGCGTCCGACGCCGTCCGGCCGTCGTGGCCGTGGCGTCCGTCGCGGGCATCGGCGTCCTCTGCCTCGGCCTGAGCGGCTACGCCGTCGGCCTCTCGCAGACCGACCAGCTGCTCGGCGACCCCGATTCGGTCACCGCGCAACAGGTGATCGACGACTCGTTCTCGGCGGGGCTGACCAGCCGCACCACCGTGATCGTCCCCTCGACGGTCGCCGACGAGGCCACCGCGCTCGCGTCGGGCACGGACGGCGTCGACACGGCCACGACCGGCGAGACCGAGGGCGGACTGACGCGCGTCGACCTGCAGCTGTCCGCCGAACCCGAGAGCGACGCCGCGTTCGCCACCGTCGAGCGTCTGCGTGCCGGGTACGCCGACGCCGGCGGCGGCCTCGCCGACGCGCTCGTCGGGGGCAGCGACGCCACCGCCTACGACACGAAGGTGGCGGCGCAGGCCGACATCGACCTGATCGCGCCGATCATCCTGGCGATCGTGTTCGCCGTCCTGGCCCTGTTGCTGCGCTCGCTCGTGGCCCCCGTCCTGCTCATCGCCTCGGTGCTCGCCACGTTCTTCGCGAGCCTCGGGGCCTCGACCTGGCTGTTCCAGAACGTGCTGGGGTTCCCCGCGCTCGACACGGCGGTGACGCTGTACGCGTTCCTGTTCCTCGTCGCCCTCGGGGTGGACTACAACATCTTCCTCACCACCCGGGCCCGCGAGGAGGGCCTCGTGCACGGCACCCGCGAGGGCATGGTGCGGGCCCTGGCCTCGACCGGCGCCGTCATCACGAGTGCCGGCATCCTGCTGGCGGCCGTCTTCGCCGTCCTCGGCGTGCTGCCGGTCGTCGCCCTGACCCAGGTCGGCGTGATCGTCTGCCTCGGCGTGCTGCTCGACACCCTGGTCGTGCGCACCGTGCTGGTGCCCGCGCTCGTGTTCCTCACCGGTGACGCGTTCTGGTGGCCGAGCCGGCGTCCGTCGGTTCAGCCGCAGGCGCCCCAGAGCCCGACCCGCGACGCCTCGGCCGACGCCTCGGCCGCGACGAACCGGTTGCGGTAGCGGTACGCGTCGTCGTAGGTGTCCTCGCGCCCGTAGCCCTCGGCGACGAGCCGCTCGTTGAGCATCGTGCCGTCCGGCGACCAGACGTAGCGCAGCAGCCGGTCGTAGCGGTCGGCGTCACCCTGCGAGGCGTCGTCCTCGAGCCAGACCGTGGCCCCCTCGGGCAGGGTGGCCGTCGTGAAGGCGCTCGCCTCGGGTCCGAAGCAGTCGACGGGCGCGTCGGGCTTCACGGTCTCGGGGGTGTCGACGCCGATCAGGCGGATGCGCTCGCGCTCCCCCGCCACCAGGACGACGACGGTGTCCCCGTCGACGACCCGGTCGACCACGGCCTCGACCGCCGCGGCCGGGACGCTCGCGGGCACGGGGACCGCACCCGCGCCTCCCGGGTCGCCACCCGCCGACCCGTCGCCGAGGAGGCGCGGGAAGGCCACGAGGACGGCCCCCGCCACGAGCACCACGAGGACTCCGAGCAGCCGGCGCGGCGTGAGGCGACGACGCGACGGACGGCGACGCGCGCTCACTCGGCGAGCCGCGTGCCGCGGAGCTCGGGCAGCATCGTGGCGGCGACGGCCCCCACGACGAAGACCGCGCCGAAGACGACGAACAGGGTGGGCGGCCCCCCGAGGGCGATCAGCGGGGGCACCGACAGCGGCGCGGCGATCGAGGCGATGCGCCCGACGCCCGCGGCCCACCCCGCGCCCGTGCCCCGCAGCGGGGTGGGGTAGAGCTCGGGCGTCACGGCGTAGAGCGCCCCCCACGCGCCGAGGTTGAAGAACGACAGGGCCATGCCCGCGACGAGGATCTGCGCGACGCTGCCGCTGACCGCCCCGAAGCCGAAGAAGACGGCCGCGACGGCCGACCCGAGCAGGAAGGTCGCGAGCGTCCCCCGGCGTCCCCACTTCTCGATCAACCAGGCCGAGGCCGCGTAGCCCGGCAGCTGCGCCAGGGTGATGATCAGCACGTACCCGAACGAGCGCACGAGCGGGAACCCGGCCGCGACGAGCAACGACGGCAGCCAGACGAAGGCGCCGTAGTACGAGAAGTTGGTCATGAACCAGACCACCCAGATCGCGACCGTGCGGCGAGCCATGCCGGCACCGAAGAGCCGGCCGACGGAGGCGCGGGCCGGCTTCTCGACGACCCGCGCCTCCTCGGCGGCCACGGTCGGGGCGGCGACGCCGGCCGCCTGCTCGAAGCCGCGGACGGTGCGCTCGGCCTCGTCGTGACGCCCCTTCGACTCGAGGAAGCGCACCGACTCGGGCATCCTGAGGCGGACGAACACGGCGTAGAGCGCGGGAGCGGCACCGATCAGCAGGGCCCAGCGCCAGCCGTCGTCGCTCGTCGGGATCACGAGGTAGCCGACGAGGGCGGCCCCGATCGAGCCGACGGCCCAGAACGCCTCGAGCAGGACGACCACCCGGCCCCGGATGCGCCGGGGTGAGAACTCGCTGACGAGGGTCGACGCGACCGGCAGTTCGGAGCCCAGGCCGAGTCCGACGACGAAGCGCAGGACGAGCAGCACGCCGACCGACCAGGACAGGGCCGAGAGGCCGGTGGCGAGGCCGTAGAGCAACAGGGTCAGGGCGAAGACGGTCTTGCGGCCCAGGCGGTCGGCCAGCGAACCACCGACGGCCGCGCCGATCGCCATGCCCGCGAACCCGGCCGACGCGACCCAGGCCAGTTGTCCGGCCTGGTCGCTCCACACGGTCATCAGTTGGGCGATGACGAACGAGAGCAGGCCGACGTCGAGCGCGTCCAGGGCCCATCCGATGCCCGAGCCGGCCAACAGGCGACGGTGCTTCGAGGTGAACGGCAGCTCGTCGAGGCGCTCGCTGCGCGTCGGGGCGACCGGGGTCGAGGTGGGGACGGGGGTCATCGGGGCCTGTCGTCTCGGGGTGTCGTCGGGTCGGGCGGGTGGTCGGACACGGACTCCTCGCGTGAGGCGGACCGGGCCACTGGGCAGTGTAGGAGCCGTGAAGATGGCCGCGGCTACAGACACCGGGGCCGCGGCACCGTAGCCTCGGGCGGACCGGATCATCTCGGTCCGCGACGGAGGCACCACCATGGCAGAGAAATCAGCGAAAAAAGGCACCGCGAAGGTTGCCGTGCGCTCCTTGAAGGAGAAGCGCGCCGACAAGAAGGCCAAGGGCGCGACGGGTGGCCACTCGGAGGACATCGTCTCCAACGCCAAGAAGCGCTGACGCACGACGTCCCCGAAGGGGCGCCGACCTCCGCACCGGGTGACCGGTCGCGAGGCGGCGCCCCTTCGTCGTTCCCGGCACGCGGCGACGCCCGCGACGACGCCTCGGGCCTCCACGGGTGTGACACGACGACCACACCTGACATAACCTCGACCTCGTGGCCCGCGATCAGGGGTGGGCCCGGAGGGACGGCGACATGATCGACAGGCGCATCAGGGCATGGGCGGCGACGGGGGTGACGGTCGTCGTGGCCGGAGCGCTGGCCCTCGGGGGCGCGACCAGCGCCTCCGCCGCCGGACCGGGAACGGTCGGCTGGGCCGACTTCACCGTGGACGGGACGGCTCGCGCGTACACGGGCACGATGACGATCCCCGGGGACTTCCCGCAGGCGACGTTCACGTCGACCTCGCGCCAGGCGACGATCCCCAGCGGGTCGAGCACGTGGCAGGGCACGGGCACGCCGGTCGGCGCCGAGTACGACTCGAGCCGCGGTCGCCCCTACCTCAACCTCCGTCCCGCCCAGGACTCGCCGACCGCGGCCGCCGCCTCGGTCACGACCTACACCTTCGATCGCGCCACCCCCGCGAGCGACTGGTCGTTCGTGCTCGGTGACGTCGACGCCGACCAGGTGACGGTGTCGGCCACCGGCGCCGACGGTGTGGCCGTGCCCGCCGACGCCCTCGGCTTCGGGAGCACGTACAACTACTGCCGCACCGCGGCCGGCGGTCCGTCGCCGTCGTGCGACGCCGCGGGACTGCGCGACGTGCCGACCTGGAACGCCGCCACGGGCGTGCTGACCGGCAACGCCACCGCGTCCGACACCGAGGGCGCCGCCGCCTGGTTCAGCCCGACCGTGCCGCTGTCGACGCTGACCTTCACGTACCAGCAGCGTTCCGGGTTCCCCGTCTACCAGACGTGGTTCGTGACCAAGACCTTCACCGCGAGCGGGGTGGTGACGAACGACGGCGCGGCCTACCCCGGAGCGATCGTGACGGTCGTCGACCCGGCGACCGGTGAGGTCGTCGGGACCACCACGACGGTCGGCCCCGAGGGCACCTGGTCGGTCCCCGGCCTCGTCTCGGGCACGCCCTACGAGGTCGACGTCACCACACCGGAGGACGCCGCGGATCTGCCTGCCGTGCCCTTCACGATCGCGGGCGACGACTCCCCCGGACTCGACTTCGCCTTCGCCGGCGCCGTGCCCCCGGTGGCCACCGCGCCCCTCACGGTGACGGTCGTGGAGGCCGACGGGACGCCCGTGGCCGACCGTCCGGTGAGCATCGTCGTGCCCGACCAGATCGACCCGGTGGCGTCGGGGACGACCGGAGCCGACGGCACGGTCACCTTCGAGGGGCTCGACCCGGCGGCCGAGTACGACCTGGTCGACGAGGTCACGGGCATCGCCCGCGGTCCGGTCACCACGGCCTCCGGCGCGTCGATCACGCTCGACCCGACCGTCGAGATCACGACGAGCATCGTGAACCCCGACGGATCGGCACCCGCGACCGGGTCGACGGTCGACATCGTGCCGGTCGGCGAGACCGCGCCGGTGGCGAGCGTCGAGACCGGCGCGGGCGGCTCGTTCACGGCGGACGGCCTCACCCCCGGCGAACAGTACGAGGTGGTCCTCAACGAGGACGTCGACTCGGCCGTCACGATCACCGCACCCGCGACGAGCGGGACGATCCCGCCCGTGCAGATCGCGGCCCCTGCGACCGTGTCGGTCGAGGGCACCGTCGTGGACTCCGACGGCACGCCCGCCGCCGACCTCGAGCTGTCGCTGATCGAGGCGGACGCCACCGACCCCGAGCCCGTCGCCACCCCGACCACCGACGCCGCGGGCGTCTACCGGGCCGGCGACCTCGTCCCCGGCACGACCTACGACGTCGTGGCCGACGGCGAGGCCATCGGGTCGTTCACGGCGCCGACCGCCGACGGGACCGTCCCGACCATCACCCTCGCCGCGCCTCCCGTGGTGACCCCGGTGCCCGACCCCGAGCCGACCCCCGACCCGACCGTCACGCCGGCTCCCGTCGTGCCGGCAGCCGGAGGCCAGGGCACGGGCGGCACGGGCACCGGCGGCTCGGGCCGACCGCTCGCCTACACCGGCAGCGAGCCGGGCCTGCCGCTCGGCGTCGCGGCGGCCGCCCTGGCCCTCGGCCTCGCGCTCGTCACGGGCTCGGCCGTCACCCGTCGCCGGGCGGGGCGCCGCTGACCGCGGCGGCCCCCGGGGCCCGACCCCACGAGGCAGAGGAGGCGCGGTGTCCGGTCGACGGGCACCGCGCCTCCTGCTGTCCGTCGGCCCGTGGGCCCCGTGGGCCCGTGGGCCCGTGGGCCCGTGGGCCCGTGGGCCCGTGGGCCGGGCATGTGCCCGCACCGGGTGCGAGGGAGTTGGCTCGGGACCATGAAGAACACCACACTCGGCCAGGTCGACGGCGGACTCGACGTCGGCCGCCTCGGCCTCGGCCTCATGGGCATGTCCGCCTTCTACACCGGCAACAGCACCGACGACGACGAGTCGGTGCGCGTCATCCACCGCGCGCTCGACGTGGGCGTCACCCTGCTCGACACCGCCGACATGTACGGCCCGCACACGAACGAGCAACTGCTCGGCCGCGCCCTCAAGGGCCGCCGCGACCAGGCCGTCGTCGCGACGAAGTTCGGCAACGTGACCGACCCCGAGGCCCGCGCCGAACGCACGGTCGACGGTCGCCCCGAGTACGTCCGCCGGTCGGTCGACGGCTCGCTGAAGCGCCTCGGCATCGACCACATCGACCTCTACTACCAGCACCGCGTCGACCCGCTCGTGCCCATCGAGGAGACCGTGGGCGCCATGGGCGAGCTCGTCACGGCCGGCAAGGTGAGGTTCCTCGGGCTGTCCGAGGCGGCGCCCGAGACGATCCGCCGTGCCCACGCGACGCACCCGATCACCGCCCTGCAGACCGAGTGGTCGCTGTGGAGCCGTGAGCCCGAGGCCGAGATCCTGCCGACCGTCCGCGAGCTCGGCATCGGCTTCGTGCCCTACTCGCCGCTCGGTCGGGGGTTCCTCACGGGCACCATCCGCTCGGTGGACGAGCTCGCCGAGGACGACTTCCGCCGGTTCGCTCCCCGCTTCTCGGGCGACAACCTGCAGGCCAACGTCCGCATCGTGCAGCAGGTCGACGAGGTCGCCCGGGCCGTCGGCGCCACACCGGGTCAGGTCGCGCTCGCCTGGCTGCTCGCCAAGGGTGACGGCATCGTGCCGATCCCGGGCACGAAGCGCCGCGCCTACCTCGACGAGAACGTCGCGGCCGACGACGTGGTGCTCGACGCCGAGCAGGTGCACCAGCTCGACGACGTGGCCGCGCCGAAGGGCGCCCGCTACGCCGACATGTCGACGGTCGACAAGTAGCGAGGCGACCGGCGTCGGCTCGACCGTCGGCCTGCGTGAGCCGTCGCTCGGCCACCCCGCCACCCCGCCACCCCGCCACCCCGCCACCCCGCCACCCCGCCACGAAATGAACATCCCGCCATCTTTTCTCGTGGCGGGATGTTCACTTCGTGGCGGGGTGAGACGTCCGGGCGCGGAACGAGGGCGAGCCCGAGGAGGCGCGGGTACGGTCGAGCGATGGACGACGTGATCAGACGCCGGGCCCTCGTGCACGGTTCGGTGCAGGGCGTGGGTTTCCGTTTTTCGACCGAGGGCGAGGCGGACCGACTGGACGTCGGCGGCTTCGTCCGCAACCTGCCCGACGGGACCGTCGAGGTCGAGGTCGAGGGACGGCCCGACCGGGTGGCGCTGCTGCTCGAGTGGCTGGACGAGGGGCCCCGTGGGGCCCGGGTCGACCGGGTCGAGGTGAGCGAGATCACCCCCGTGGGCGAGAGCGAGTTCAGCACGCGCCACTAGCCCGAGCGACGATCAGAACGGGGCCCGGCGGCCGGAGACGAGAGACCCGGCCCGGACGCTCGCACACACCCGACAGTGTGGAGTGCCCGGACCGGGCGTTCAAGGGTACCTGCTCGACGGCCCGGCCCGATCACCCGGACCGGTTCGGTCGGACCGTCCGGCCCGGTCGGCCCGTCCGGCCCGGCGCGTCCGATCTCGTCGACCGGTGACCTCACATCCGGTGCCGCTGCCGCGTCTACGGGGTGGATACCATCGCCGAGAGCCAGGAGGCACCGTGAGCGTCCACACCAGCGTCGACACCCCCGTCGGCCCGTTGACCGTCGTCGGGGGCGAGACGGGCCTCGTCGGCCTCTACTTCGACGAGCACCGCCACCTCCCCGATCCGACCGGCTTCGGCCCGGTCTCGCGGGACGGCGTCGGCCTGAGCGACTTCGCCGAGGTCGGGCGCCAGCTCGGCGAGTACTTCGGCGGCGAGCGGCGCTCCTTCGACCTCCCGCTGGCACCGCGAGGCAACGACTTCCAGGTGCGGGTGTGGACGCTCCTCCGCGACATCCCCTTCGGCGAGACCCGCAGCTACGGGCAGCTCGCGACCGCACTCGGCGGCGTCGGCCTCGCCCGCGCGGTCGGCGCCGCCAACGGGCTCAACCCGTTGAGCATCGTCGTGCCGTGCCACCGCGTGGTCGGCTCGGGCGGGGCCCTGGTCGGCTACGCCGGCGGGCTCGACCGCAAACGGTTCCTGCTCGGGCTGGAGGCCGACCAGCCGTCGGGCCCCGACTCCGGTCGGCTGTTCTGACGTGGAACCCTTCGAGCGCGTGGTCGCCCGGCACGGTCGCACGGTCTGGCGCGTCTGCCGGGCCGTGCTCGACGAGCACGACACCGACGACGCCTGGAGCGAGACGTTCGTGGCGGCCCTCGTCGCGTATCCGTCGCTCCCCGCGTCGACGAACCTCGAGGCGTGGCTGGTGACCATCGCGCACCGCAAGGCGATCGACGTGCTGCGGGCACGGGAGCGTCGCCCCCGCCCGGTCGAGACGGTGCCCGAACCGCCGCCCGCGCCTCCTCACGACGAGACCGTCGCGCGCGCGGACGAGCTCGACGGGGCGCTGCGCACCCTGCCGCCGGGCCAGCGGCGTGCCGTGGTCTACCACCACCTCGTCGGGCTCTCGCACCGCGAGGTGGCCGAGCTGACCGGCATCAGCGCGGACGCGGCCCGGCGTGCGTCCGCGGACGGCATCGCGGCGCTGCGGCGGCTGCTCGCGGAGCCGGCGACGCCCCGACCGGCTGACGCCTCCGACCGGGCCGCCGACCGCGCCTCCGTCCCGTCCGCCTCCCCCGAGCCGAAGGGCACCCGATGACCGCCTCCCCCATCGACGCGTCGACCGACCCCGGCGACCTGTTGACCAGCCTCGACCCGACCGACGAGCGACTCGCCGCGCTGCACGCCCGCTTCGCCGAGACCGCCCTCGGCGTCGGGGCGGTCGACGTGGCCTACCGCACCCTCGACTCCCCCGTCGGCCTCCTGCTGCTCTGCGCCACCGACGTGGGCGTGCTGCGGGTGGCCTTCGAGATCGAGGGGCACGACACGGTGCTCGACCGCCTCGCCTCGACGGTCAGCCCGCGCATCGTCGAGGCGCCGTCACGGCTCGACACCGTGGCACGCGAGCTCGACGAGTACTTCCGCGGCGAGCGCCGCGCGTTCGACCTGCCGCTCGACCGGCGCCTGTCGACGGGGTTCCAGCGGACGGTGCTCGAGCACCTGCCCGACATCGGCTACGGGTCGACGACGAGCTACGCCGCGGTGGCGCTGGCCTCGGGCAGTCCTCGCGCGGTGCGGGCCGTCGGCACGGCCTGCGCCACCAACCCCCTGCCGCTCGTCGTCCCCTGCCACCGGGTGGTGCGGAGCGACGGGACCTCGGGCAACTACCGTGGGGGCATGGCGGCCAAGCAGATCCTCATCGACCTCGAGGCGGGGGCGTGAGCGACGCGGTGACCTCCGGCGTGACGGCGGCCGGCCCGGGAGCGGTGCCGTCGGACGTGGCGGGCGCGGGCGTCGTGGTCGGTGACGACGGGCTGGCCCGACCGGTCTGGGCGTCGACCGATCCGCTGTTGCGCGAGTACTACGACACCGAGTGGGGGCTGCCGGTCCGGGACGAGCGGGGCCTGTTCGAGCGGCTGAGCCTCGAGGCGTTCCAGTCGGGGCTGTCGTGGGCGACGATCCTCCGCAAGCGTCCGGCGTTCCGGAGCGCGTTCTCCGGCTTCGACCCCGACGTCGTCGCGCGCTTCGACGACGAGGACCGGGCACGGCTGATGGCCGACGCGGGGATCGTCCGCAACCGGCTCAAGGTCGACGCGACGATCCGCAACGCGCGGGCGACGCTCGACCTGAGGGCCGACGGCGGCCTGGTCGACTTCGTCTGGTCGTTCCGGCCGGCCGAGACTCCCCGGCCCCGCACGATGGCCGAGGTGCCGACGACGTCGCCGGAGTCGCTCGCCCTCTCGCGGGCACTCAAGGCGAAGGGGTTCACCTTCGTGGGGCCGACCACCATGCACGCGCTGATGGAGGCCGCGGGCATCGTCGACACGCACCTCGTCGACAGCCACCGCCGCGGGTCGTCCGGGGTGTGGGGCGACGACGGCCGGCCGGTGCCGGACGGCGGCCCCCGGGCGGCCGGGTCGTGACCGCGGACTCGCCCGACGGGGCGGTACCGCACGGGGCGGTACCGGTCGGGGCGGTACCGCATGGGGCGGTACCGCACGGGTCGACCGCGCGCTTCGTCGTCGAACCCGTCGGCGCCTGGGACCACGCGCACGCCGTGGGATTGCTGGCGGCGCACAGCGTGCCGGGAGCCGAAGCCACCGACGTCGCCGCGGCCACGCACGCGCGACTGGTCGAGCTGGGCACGGGAGCCGAGCGCGCCTCCCACCGTCTCGACCTGTCGTTCGCGGCCACCGGGGTCGACGTGACGGTGACCGGGCCCGACGGCGTGCCGCCGACGGAGGCGACGGTCGACGAGGCACGACGCGTCGTGCGGACGTGGCTCGACCTCGACACCGACCTCGACGACGTCGAGCGGGGCTTCGCCGACGACCCCGTGCTCGGGCCGCTCGTCGCGGCGCGTCCGGGCATCCGCGTGACGGGCAACCCCGACGGGTTCGAGACGGCCGTGATGACGGTGCTCGGGCAGCAGGTCTCGCTCGCCGCGGCGCGCACCTTCACCGGGCGGCTCGTCGCGGCCCACGGCGAACCCGTCGCGGGGACGGGCCTGACGCGGTTCCCCCGCGCCGACTGCCTGGCGGCCGCCGACGTCGACGAGCTGCGGGCCGCGGTCGGGGTGACGAACAGTCGCGCGCGGACGATCCACGCCCTGGCCGAGGTCGTCGCCGACGGACTCGTCATCGCCCCCGACGTCGACCACGCCGACGCCCGCCGACGCCTGCTCGCCGTGCCCGGCATCGGCCCGTGGACCGTCGAGTACCTGGCCGTGCGCGCCCTCGGCGACCGCGACGCCTGGCCGGCGGGCGACCTCGTGCTGCGGCGCGTGATGGGCGGCCTGACGACGAAGGAGGCCGAGGTCGCCGGGGCACCGTGGTCGCCCTGGCGCGCCTACGCCCTGTTCCACCTCTGGGCCGCGGTGCTGCCGACCGCGCCGTGAGGCGCCCGGCGCCACCTGCCGACGACGACGACCGGACGAGGAGGCGCGGTGCGCCTAGCCTCGGAGGCCCACCACGAGAGGACCCCCCGATGAGCGACGCCCGCACGAACCCGGACCCGCACGAGCCGGACGACGAACTCGGCCACGGCGACGCGCTCGACCAGGCTGCGGTCGAGGCCGCCGCGATCGAGACGCACCGGGCCGCCCACGGCACGGGCCCGACCGACACGCAGGGCGAGTCCGCCGCATCGGGCGAGGCGACGCCGGACGGCGACGTCACGCAGCCGCTCGGCGGCAGCCACTCGGGTGAGGAGGGCTATGTCGCCGTGAGCCCCGGGGGTGTCTCGGGCGAGCAGGACGCCGCCTTGACCGTCGACGACGAGGACTCGCACTCGGCCGACCCCGAGGCGAACGCCCACCGTGGCGACATCGGCGCGAACCGCGGCGGCAGCGGCGGCCGCTGACCCCGAGTGAGACCCCGGGAGGGCGCCGAGACCCGCGTGCGTGAGCCGGGGCCTCGGCCACTTCGTGGGGTCTCGGCGGCGACCGGGTGGTGCATGCTGGTGGGGATGACTGACACGCGCCCCCACCTCGACGACTTCGCCCGCTTCATCCAGGCCTCGCCCTCGTCCTTCCACGCCGCGGCCGAGGCCGCCCGCCGGCTCGACGACGCCGGGTTCACCGCCCTCGACGAGACCGCCGAGTGGCCCTCGGGCCCGGGCCGTCGCTACGTCGTGCGCGACGGCGCGGTCATCGCCTGGATCGAGCCGGCCACCGCGACGGCCACGACGCCGTTCCGCGTCGTCGGAGCGCACACCGACTCCCCCGGCTTCAAGCTGAAGCCCAAGCCGACGACCGGCACTCGCGGCTGGCTGCAGGCCGGCGTCGAGGTCTACGGCGGTCCGCTGTTCAACTCCTGGCTCGACCGCGACCTCGAGTTCGCCGGCCGACTGGTCACCCGCAGCGGCGAGACGCACCTGGTGCGCACCGGGCCGCTGCTGCGCTTCCCGCAGCTCGCCGTCCACCTCGACCGAGGCGTCAACGCCGACGGCCTCAAGCTCGACCCCCAGCGCCACCTGAACCCCGTGGTCGGGGCGGGACCGCTCGACGAGGCCGACGTCCTCGGCCACCTCGCCGGGTTGGCCGGGCTGACCGGAGCCGACGTGACCGGGTACGACGTGGTCGTGGCCGACACCGCGCCTCCTGCGGTCCTGGGGATGTCGGGCGAGCTCTTCGCCGCCGGGCGCATGGACAACCTGTCGTCGACCCACGCCGGTCTCGTCGCACTGGTCGAGACGGCGACCTCGGGCATCGAACTCGACCATGTCGCCGTGTTCGCGGCGTTCGACCACGAAGAGGTCGGTTCGGCCACGCCGTCGGGTGCAGCCGGGCCGCTGCTCGAGGACGTGTTGGCCCGGGTCTCGGCCGGTCTCGGGGCGACGACGACCGATCACCGCCGGGCCATCGCCGGGTCGTGGTGCCTGAGCGCGGACGCCGGGCACGCGGTGCACCCGAACTACCCCGAGCGGCACGACCCGGTCAACCAGCCGGTCGTCAACCGCGGGCCGCTGCTCAAGATCAACGCGAACCAGCGCTACGCCACCGACGGGCTCGGGGCGGCCGAGTGGTCGCGGGCGTGCGAGCAGGCGGGTGTGCCGTTCCAGGAGTTCGTCTCGAGCAACTCGGTGCCCTGCGGCTCGACCATCGGACCGATCACCGCGACGCGACTCGGCATCCGGACGATCGACGTCGGCATCCCGCTGCTCGGCATGCACTCGGCCCGCGAGTTGTGCGGCGCCGACGACCCGGCCTACCTGTCACGCGCCGCCGCCGCTTTCCTCGCGCCGGACGCGTAGGTCGGCCGCGGACGGCCGCGGCCCTGCCCTGCCCTGCTTTGCCCTGCCCTGCTTTGCCCTGCTCGAGGCGGTTCGCCGTGACATGACGGTCTGACATGTCAGGGTAGTTTGGTGCGATGCACGAGGCGAATCGACTACGACTGGCGGATGTCGAGATCCGGTACGGGCGCCGACCGGTGGTGGCCGCTCCCGCACTCGAGATCGCCCGATCGTCCACGACAGCGCTCGTGGGAGCATCCGGCAGCGGCAAGAGCTCTCTGCTTCGCTGCCTGACGGGCCTCCAACGCCCTTCCTCGGGTCAGGTCTTCGTCGACGACCTCGATCTGACGTCCTTGTCCCCCTCCCGGCTCGCTCGGCGACGGCGAGAGCTGTTCGGCATCGTCCTTCAAGACGGCGGCCTCGTACCGTCGTTGTCGGCCTTGGACAACGTGCAGATCGCTCTCGACCTCCGCCGCATCCCGAAGTCGCGATCCACTGCCCGATCGACCCTCGCCGACCTCGGCCTGACCAGACTGGCCGACCGGCGACCCGACGAGCTGTCCGGCGGCGAGCGGCAGAGGGTCGCCTTCGCCCGGGTGCTGGCCCAACGGGCACCTTTCGCGACGTTGGACGAACCGACCTCGAGCCTCGACGCCGAGAGCCGCGCCGACGTCGTCGACGGCATCCGTGCGCTCGCGGCCGCGGGGTGCGGCACGGTGCTGGTCACGCACGATCTCGAGCTCGCCGCCAGCGTCGACGCCGTCGCGGCGATCACCGAGGGGCAGGTCGTCACGCATCTGACCCCGACGACGGCGTCGGACATCCGCCGGCGGATGCGAGCCGTGCACGACACCCAGAGCGAAAGATGATCGGCCTCGCTCGTCTCGCCGGGGCCTCCCTGCGCATGCTCGCGACCGATCGGGCCACCTGGTTCGCCTACGGCGCCGTCGTCCTGGTCACCACCGTCGTCGCCGGCCTCGCCCTGACGGGTGTCGACTCGGCAGGCGGTGCGCCCGCCCCCCTCGGAGGCATCGTCCGCTCGTGGACGACTCCCGCGGCGTTCATGGCCGTCGTCGCCGGCACGACGTGCCTCGCCGCCGTGTCACGACTGACCCAGTCACAGTTCGACCCGACCCGTCTCGCCTGGGTGCCCTTGGGCGTCCTGCCGTGGCAGGGGCGAGCGCTCATCGCCCTCGAGACGGCCGTCGTGACGGTCGCGGCCGCCACGGGGGGTATCGCCATCGTGATCGTGACGGCCACGGCCCTCAACCCCCTGACAACTCCCTGGGGTTCCCTCGTCCTCACCACGGGTCCACTGGTCACCGTCGGCACATCGGTCGTCGTCGCATTGTCACTGACCCCGGCGCTGGTAGGTGCGACGAGCCGCTTCCCGCCGCGTCCGCGACGGGCCAGGCTCGGCCGCGTGCTCGGTTGCGCGATCCCCGTCGCGGCCGTCGTGGTGCTCCTGGCCCTGATGCCGTCGACTTCGATGAGGGACGACGACGTGGCCGGGCTGGTGCCCTGGTCGCTCCTCCTCGTCGTCCTCGGCTCCGTCGCCGCGTCCACGATCGGCCCTGCGGCCTGCCGTCTCGCCGCCGCCGGGCTCGGTCTGGTTGCGCGGGGTACCCGATGGACCATTCCCCGACTCGCCTTCCAGGCCGTCGCGGACGGCGTCCGCCGCGATGGCGCGGGCATCTCGGTGCCGATGGTCGGCGTCGCCGTCCCCGGCGGACTCGCCGCCGTCTTCCTGGCGGGCGACGAGGCCCTCCGTGCGTTCGGTTCGCTGGTCACGTCGGAGACGACGATCAACTGGGCGGCCGTGACCGGTCTCGCCACGGCGCCCGCCCTCCTCGCAGCGGTCACGGGTGCACTCGTCTTCAGCCTGTCGGCCCCGATCCGTCGAGACACCGGGCGAGCACTGCTCGCCGCGGGAGCCGCCCCGGCGACCCTTCGGGCCATCGCCTCCTTCGAGGCCGTCCTGCTCTGGGCTCTCGGGGCCCTTGGCGCCGTCGCCGTGGTAGCGGTCTCGGCCTCACCTCTGTTGTCGGCCGCCCAGGCCGACCTCGGCACGTGGGCGGCCGTGATCGTGAACCCGGTCACCCTGTGCTGTTCCGGGCTCGCCCTCGTCGCACTGCTGATGGGCAGTTCGTTCGGCCGACGGTCGTGACCGGCGGCGGATCAGCCGAAGGCCTCCACCGCCGGCGCCCCGAGCGCCCAGGCCAGGATCGCCGGCCACTCGCCGTAGCCCGAGTCGGGGGTGAGGTGACCGCCTCGGGGCACGACGACGACCGGGGCGTCGACCCGCGCCTCCCAGGTGTCGACCGGGCCGAGCGGCAGCCACTCGTCGTCGTCCCCGGCGACGACGACCGACTCGGCGTCGCCCCCGAGCGCGAGCCGCCGCCCGTCGAACAGCTCCCCGGCCACGAACGCGTGGATCGGCTGGCCGGCGATCAGCTCGGGCGACGGAGGCGCGACCAGCGCGACCCGGTCGGCGGACGGAGGCGCGACGCCGGCCTGCAGCCTCAACCAGAGCAGGCACGAGAGGCTGTGGCACAGCACCGTCACCGGACGGCCCGCGGGCAGGGCGGCCCGTTCGTGTCGCACCGCGGCGTCCCAGGCGGCGGGCGTGGGCTCGTCGGCGTCGGGCAGCTGCGGGTAGCGCACCACGTGTCCGCGGGCCTCGAGCTCGCCGGCGAGCCAGCGCTGCCAGTGCCCCTCGGGACGATGGTTCTGCCAGCCGTGCAAGATCAGGAAGGCCGTGGGCGGGGTCGGCGTCGGGGCGGTCGCGTCGGTCACGGTCCGATCATGCCCCGACCCGGCGTCCTCACGTGGCAGGGTCGACCCATGACGTCACACCCGTACCGCGCCCGGTTCGGCGACGGCTACGCCTTCGAGGGTGAGCCCACCCTCGACGGTCCGCCGCCGACCGGATTCCACGTGACGACGCGCAGTCGGGTGATCGGCCACGGCCGGGCCGCCTTCGAGGCCGCAGGGGACGCCGTGCTGCACTGGCAGGTGCACCGCGGCTCGGGCTTCGTGCCCCTCGAGGTGCCCGTCCGCGTGGCCGTCGGTGCGACGAGCGTCTGGGGCGTGACCCTCGGCCCCGTGCACCCACCGGTCGCCTGCCGGGTGTTCGCCGTCGTCCGGTCCGCCACCGACATCGGCTTCGGACACGCCGCCCTGGTCGGCCACCCCCAGCGCGGCTGGGAGAGCTACCGCGTGCACCACCACGACGACGACCGCGTCACCCTCGACATCCGCGTCGTCTGGCTCCCCGCCGCGTGGTGGATGCGGGCCGCCGGGCCGGCGTCCGCATTCGCCCTCTCGCTGATCCTGCGGCGCAACCTCCGTGCCCTCGACGTCGTCGTGGCCTCCGCCTGACGGCACCGCGCCCTCACCGGACGGCCCGGTCACCCCTCCGTGGGGACGAGGAGGCACGGCTCACGAGAACAGGTCGTCGAGCCACCTCTGCCAGGCCGACCCGGTCGCGGCGGCGTCGGCCCCGTCGGCGAAGTCGTGGACGCTGACGCTCACCCCGGCCCCCCAGGCCTCCCGCCCGAAGATGCGGACGAGCGCGCTCGCGGTCCGCAGCCCCACGAACGACGCCGTGCGGTACGAGAGTCCCGCGGCGACCGGACCGACGCCGGGCAGGTCGACCACGACGGCGTCACCGACCTCGACGTCGTCGGCCAGGTCGAGGGCCTGCAGCACCCGGGCGGCCGATCCCGCCGCCCGCGACGACTCCGGGGCGTCGACGCTCGTGAACGTGGCCTCCCGGCCCGTGAACCACGCGACGTACTCGGCGAGGGTGTGCAGGTAGAAGTCGGTGTGCTCCTCGACGCCGGGCACCTGCCCCTCGTCGAAGACGCTCGAGTGCCGGTAGGTCAGCCGGGTCGCCTCCTCGGTGTCGTCGCCTGCCTCGAGGGCGAAGTCGAGCTCGTTGAACCAGCCGCCCTCGCCCTCCATGCGGTTGGCGTAGTGGCGACCCGGTCGCCAGGCCGTGACCACCCCGCCCGGCCCGGCCGCGCCTCCCACCCGGGGTTCGACCTCGCCGGGCCAGAGCCACCCGCCGGTGCCCGTGGTGACGGCGTCGAAGACCACGGCGGGAGGCGCGGCGAGGGTGACGGTCCGGACGATGTCGGCAGCGGGCACGATGACTCTTCTCTCGTCGAGGCGGGTGGGTCGGAGGCGGTGGGCCGCGGGTGGGACCCGGCGGGGTCAGCCTGCCACCGGGGACCCCGCCTGCGCCAGCGTCCCGGGCTCCGAGCCCACCGTGCCACACTGATCCGATGACCCCTCGACGTCGCCACGCCGGTTCGCCACGGCGTGCGGCCGCCCGCGACGCCTCGCGAGCGGGGGACGTCGACACGACCGTCACCGTGCGTCGCGTCGAGCGGGGCGACCTCTACGTGCGGGTCAACACGATCGGCGACACCGGCGACCGTCCGTTCGTCCTCGTGCCGGGCATCGGCGTCTCGTCCGACTACTTCGAGCGCCTCGCGCCGAACCTCAACGAGTTCGGCCCCGTGCACGCTCTCGACCTGCCGGGCTTCGCCGGGGTGCCGCACCCGGGTCACGCCCTGAGCATCCGCGAGTACGCCGACCTCGTCGGCACCGCCATCGACGAACTGGGACTCCACGACCCGGTCGTCGTCGGGCACTCGATGGGCACGCAGATCGTCGTCGACCTCGCCGCGCGCCGACCCGACCTGTCGACCGTCGTGCTGATCGGGCCGGTGATCGATCCGGCCCATCGTCACGTGCTCGAGCAGGCGGTGCGGTTCGCCCGGGCCGCCTGGCACGAGCCCGGCCGGGTGAAGTTCCTGGCCCTGAGCGCCTACGTGCTCTGCGGGGTGCGTTGGTTCTCCCGCATCCTGCCGAAGATGATGACCTACCCGATCGAGCAGCACCTGCCGCAGATCGCCGCCGACACCCTGGTCATCCGGGGCGAGCACGACGCCGTCGCCCCGCGCGAGTGGGTGCGCCGCGTCGGCGAACTGCTGCGCTCGTCCCGCCTGTGGGAGATGCCCGGGGCCGCCCACTCCGTCATGCACGCCCACGCCGAAGAGGTCGCCAAGCTCTGCGTCGAGCACGCCCAGCAGCCGATCCGACACGACGAGGGCGTCGAGTTGCACCACTACGTCGACGCGGGGGACGGCGACGAGAGCGACGACTTCAGCCCCAGCCCGGCCGACTTCGTGAAGGCCGTGGGGGCGCGCCTGCGTTCGACCGCGGCGACCATGCGCGGAGACGACGAGGCCCTCGCGAAGGCCAAGACGGACCACGCCGAGTCGATGCAGGCGGCCTTCGACCGTCGCCAGGCCGAGAAGGCCGCGGCCGGCGCCGACCCCGACGACGGCCCGCACATCGAACCCACCACCGGCGGCGCGGACCGCTGACTGTGCGGCTCGTCTCGGCCGCGCCGGGCCGGGCCGGGTCGGGTCGGGTCGGGTCGGGTCGGGAACGCAGGAGGCGCGGGTCGCCTCGCCGCCGGACCCTCACGCCCCCGAGACGGTCAGCCCGATCAGCACGAGGTTGAGGGCCACGACGACGACCACGGCCACCCAACCGGCGATCCGCGTCCCGACGGCGTTGACGCCCGTGCCCATGAGCGACCGGTCGCTCGTCGCCACGACGAGGGGCACGAGGGCGAAGGCGATGCCGAAGCTCAGCACGACCTGGCTGAGCACGAGCAACCACGTCGGGCTGATGCCCGTCGCGAGCAGCACGAGGGCCGGGATCAACGTGACGACCCGACGCACCATGAGCGGCACCTGCACGTGCAGCAGGCCCTTCATGATCTCGGCGCCCGCCATCGCCCCGATCGACGTGGACGCCAGACCCGACGCGAGGAGGCCGACGGCGAACAGGACGCCGATCACCGGCCCGAGCGCCGCCGCGATGGCCCGCTGGGCCCCGGGGATCGTGTCGGTGCCGTCCTGACCCGACAGGGTCGAGGCCGCGAGCACGAGCATGGCGATGTTGACGCCGCCGGCGACGAGCAACGCCAGCACGACGTCCCACCGGGTGGCCTTCAGCACGCGGGCACGGTCCGCCCCCTCGGCCACGACGCCGTGGTGGTCGCGGGTGAGTGCGGAGTGCAGGTAGACCGCGTGCGGCATGACCGTCGCGCCGAGCATCGACGCGGCGAGCAGCACGGCCGTGCTGTCCTCGAAGCGGGGCACGAGACCGGCGAGCATGCCTCCGGCCGACGGCGGGGCGAAGAGCAGCCCCGCGCAGAAGCCGAGCGTGAGGACGGCGAGCAGGGCGATGACGACGGCCTGGAAGACTCGCCCGCTGCGGTACCTCGTGAGCAGCAGCAGGCCGAGCGAGACGAGGCCGGTGATCAGGCCCCCGACGACCAGCGGCACCCCGAAGAGCAGCTGGAGCGCGAGGGCTCCCCCGATGATCTCGGCGACGTCGGTCGCGGCCGCCACCAGCTCGGCCTGACCCCAGTACGCCAGCCGGAGGGGCCGACGACGGAGGCGCGTGCCCATCACCTCGGGCAGCGACCGACCCGTGACGATGCCGAGCTTCGCCGACAGGTACTGGACGAGCACCGCGATGGCGTTCGCGAGGACGAGCACCCAGAGGAGCGTGTACTGGTACGCCGCCCCGGCCGTGAGGTTGGCGGCGACGTTGCCGGGGTCGACGTACGCGATCGCGGCGACGAACGCCGGGCCGAGCAGGGTGCCGCGGGGTCGGGCGTGCACGACCTGCGGGGCACGGCCGTCACGGGGTCGGTCGGCGTCGGCACGGCGGGTGTCGGACGAGCTCATGCCTCGACCCTAGCAAGATTTCGGTGTCCCGAAACCTTGGTGTGAGGCCTCCGTAACCCGCCCGCGGGCCGCACGCCGCGCCCGCACACCGAACGCCGCGCCCGAACGCCGAGAACCCCGTTCCCGAAGACGAACCACGATCGATCGGGGTTCTTCTTCGCGAACGGGGTTCGTCGGTGATCGGTGTGTAGTCGACCGACCGCGCGGAGGTGTTACTCGGTGGCGGCGGTGATCTTCGCGACGCCGACGAGCATCTCGTCCTGGACGGCGTCGGTCTTGAAGGTCTGGTTCAGCAGCGACGCGGCGTCGGGGCTGATGTGCACCGTGGTGCCCTCGAGGACGGCGTTGCCGTCGACGACCTCGAGGGGCTTCAGCGAGCCACCGTAGAGGTTGAAGAGGTAGGCGTCTTCGGCGGCGACGGTGCCGTTGGCGGTGACGGTGCCGTAGAGCTTGCTCTCACCCGGGTCGATGCGGAAGTCGGTCAGTTCGACGACGGTGCCGTCGGCGGAGGTCAGCGACAGGCCGGAGCCGTCGTGGTCGATCTCGCCCTGGACGTAGGGGCGCACGTCGCTGTCGGGGCCGTAGTAGTCGACGTTTCCGCCGGTGATGGGGAAGGCGAAGGTGCCGTCGGTGAAGGTCGCGGTGCCGACGACGCCGGGGGTCAGGCCCAGGCTCGTGAGGGCGTCGACGAAGGACGCGTCCACGGCGACCTGCGTGTCGACGCCGTTCGACAGATCCGGGATGGACGCCTCAAGCAGCATGCTCTCGCCGGGGCCGGGTTCACGGGTCTGGTTGACGGGGTGCGTCGGGGCCGTGTTGTTGCTCTCGGAGTCCGAGGTCGAGGCGCAGGCCGCGAGCGAGAACACGAGGGCGCCGGTGGCGACGACGCCGAGGACGCCTCGACCGAGGGAGGAACGGAAGGGGGTGCGCATGAATGGTCCTTGTCTGTGCTGCCCGGTGGGATTGATCGGTGTTCGACGCCCGGGCCGCGTCGGATGGGGCGAGGGGGCGACCCGGCCGGGACGCTCCCTCGCGGCGCTCAGTCCTCTTCGGAGAAGAAGCGGTCGACCTTGCGGTGGTACCGCTGACCCAGCAGGCCACCGAGGACGGCCCCGGCGAAGCTCAGGACGACGACGAGGCCGAGGCCGATGAGACCGGCGAGGGACGACGACTGCAGGTCGTCCATCGAGGGCACGAACGGGTTCGGCGACGACGAGTCTCCGGTCTGGGTGCCGACGACGCCGACGACGATCGCCAGGACGATCGTGATGACCAGACCCCAGAGCCAGGTCGCGAGCCCCTGCTTGAAGCCGCTGAAGCGGGCGATGCGCGACGCCGTGTAGCCACCGATGAGGTACCCGAAGAACATGATCGCGAGCACCACGATGCCCGAGGTCAGCGCGAGCACGTCGGCGTTGTCGGTCGTGAAGCTGCGCAGGTCGGCCATGGCGGTCGAACCGGAGGCGACCCCGCCCCAGGCCGCGAGGACGCCGCCGAAGATCGTGATCATGACGAGGCCGAAGCCCGTTGCGGCGAACCAGCCGAGCAGGCCGGCGCCGAAGCGGATGCCGCCGAACTCCTCTTTCTGCTGGGCGAGCAGCTCACGGCGCACCGACACGTGGTCGATGCCCGAGTCCTTGACGAGGGGGTAGGCGTGGGAGCCGGTGTCGCGACCCGCGGCGGCTCCTGCGGCCGCGCCTCCGGCTGCCGCCGCGGTGGGCGCGACGGCGGTGGGGGCGTCCTGACCGAACGAGGGCTGACGCTCGGCCGCGGCGCGGTCGGTGGCGTCGCGTTCGGCGTCCGAGCGGTCGTCGACCCACCCGTCGTGCGAGGACGAGGAGGCGCCGGTCGCCGCGGTCGCGGACGCCGCGGTGGCCGTGTCGTCCCCTCGGTCACCGGTGGCGGGCTCGCCGGCACGGGCGGCCTCGGCCGCACGGAGGGCCTCGTCGTCGTGCAACGGACGGCGCGTGCCGTCCGAGGAGGCGGACCAGGCCCGCTGGGCGGGCTCGGTCGGCGCCACCATGGGCACCGCCTCGGTGGGACGGCCGGTCGAGGCCGCGTCGCGGTCGGACTCCGAGAGGACCTCGGTGTCGCGGCGGTCGGCGTCGGTCGACGGGTCGGCGTCGGCGTGCTGGTCGGGCCCGGTGTCGCCGGGGACGTACTCGGCGGGCACCGAATCGGGCAGCGCCTCCTCGTCGGACGACGCGGGAGCCTCGTGCGCGTCCAGGCCGGACGCCTCGGGGTTCGCGGGGGCCTCGGCGACGACCGGGCGGTCCTCGGCGTCGGCGACGGGGGCCTGCTGCGTCGGGGCGTCGGACCCGAAGTCGACGGCGGGCTGCTGCTGCGTCGGGGCGTCGCCGCCGAAGTCGACGGCCGGGGGCTGCTGGGTCGGGACCTCGGAGCCGTACGGCACCTCGGTCGGCTCGACCGTCTCGCCGGTCTCGTCGGACCGCGGGGCGTCGTTCGTGTCGCCGTACTGGGGATCGCGTCCCTCGTGGTCGGGGCGGTCGCGCCGCGGATCGTTCGCGTCGGTCATGGCTCACTCCTGTCGGTGGGGTCGTTCCCTGGATCTGTGATCCGCCTGAACGTTACGCCCGAACGGCACCCCGGGCCGGGAGCCCCCGCCCGCGCCCGCGGGACTCACGGGCGCGGACGAGCCGGTAGCGTGGACCGGACCGCCGAGCGACGAAGGACGACGACGTCATGACCGACACCAGCCAGACCCCCTCCGACCCGACCGCGACGGCCCCCGGCGCGACCGACTCCGCGGCGACGGGCCGCCGGGCCGCGGCGGCCGCCCGCACGCGACCGAAGGCCGACATCGCCCGTTCGTGGCTGCTCGTGCCGGGCACCGCCCCCGACCGTTTCGACTCGGCCCAGGCGTCCCGCGCCGACCAGATCGTCCTCGACATCGAGGACGCGGTCGACCCCGCCCGCAAGCCAGCCGCACGCGACGACGTCGTCGCCTGGCTCACGGGCGGCGGCGAGGCCTGGGTGCGCATCAACGACCGCTCGACGGACTTCTGGTCCGACGACGTCGACGCCCTGATGGGCCTGCCCGGACTGCACGGCGTCATGCTCGCCAAGACCGAGGCGCCCGAACACGTCACCGAGACCTTCGACCGGCTCGGAGGCGCGGTGCCGGTGCTCGCGCTCGTCGAGTCGGCCCTCGGCATCGAGGAGAGCCCCGCCATCGCCAAGGCCCGCGGGGCGTTCCGCCTCGCGTTCGGAAGCGGCGACTACCGCCGCGACACCGGCACGAGCGCCGACGACCTGGCCATGGCCTACCCCCGCTCCCGCCTCGTCGTGGCGAGCCGCATCGGCGGGCTGCCCGGCCCGATCGACGGCCCGACGGTGGGCAGCAGCCACCCCGTCCTGCGCGAGCAGTCCGGGGTCGCGGTCGCCCTCGGCCTCACCGGCAAGCTCTGCCTCGACGTCGAGCAGCTGCCCGTGATCAACGAGGTCATCAGCCCCACGCCGTCCGACGTCGCCTGGGCCCAGGACTTCCTCGCCGACTTCGAGGGACGCGGCCGGGTCATCCGCGACGGCAGCGACCTGCCCCGCCTGGGCCGGGCCCAGAAGATCGAGAAGCTCGCCTCGGCGTTCGGGGTGCAAGCCGCGAACTGACGGCTCGACGGAAGGAGGCGCGTCCCACCCGGGACGCGCCTCCTTTTTTTTTGCCCGGATATCTGGCAGACCGTTGACAGACGATAGTCAACGACATATCTTTTACACATCGCGACAGGACGTCGCGACCTCGATCTCTTCCCCCCGACCCGAGAGGAGTACCCCATGGGTACCGACTTCACCCCCGAGAACCACGGCGACCCCCGTCGCCGGCACCACGACTCCCCCGACGCCCGACACGACCCGATCGGCCGCGGCGAGGGTCACGGCCGCTTCGGCCGTCCGTTCGGCCGCGGGTTCCGCCCCGGTCCGGGCTTCGGCGGCTTCGGCCCCGGTTTCGGCCCCGGCGGCCCGGGCTTCGGTCCCGGCGGCTTCGGACCGGGCCGCGGAGGACGCGGCCGGGCACGACGCGGCGACGTGCGCCTCGCGATCCTCTCGCTGCTGTCCGACGCCCCGTCGAACGGCTACGGCCTGATCAAGGCGATCGCCGAGCGCACCGACGGCACGTGGAAGCCCAGCCCCGGCTCGGTCTACCCCACGCTGCAGCAACTCGTCGACGAAGAGCTCATCTCGTCCGACGAGACCGCGACCAAGAGCGTCTTCACGCTGACCGACGCGGGCCGGGCCCACGTGGCCGAACACGCCGACGAGATCGAGAAGGCCTGGGCCGCCACGGCGGACGACGCGAGCGACACCGACCGCGAGTTCCAGACCAGCCTCATGAAGCTCATGGGCGTCGTCAAGCAGTTCCACCACGACGGCAGCGACGCCCAGCGGGCCGCCGCCACCGCCAAGCTCGACGAGGCACGCCGCGCGCTCTACACGATCCTGGCCGACTGAGCCCCGGCGGGCCGGGGCTCGGCCGACCGAGCCCCGGCGGGCCGTCCGCCGGTGGCGGCCGGACCGATGTCGGGGGCCGTCGGCATGATGGGGCCACGAGCACGACGACCCCGCCGGAGGCGCACATGAGCACCGCAGACGACCCCACCACCGCGAGCACCGCCGACCTCGCGCAGGCGGGGTACGACCCGTCCTTCCTCACGGTCGACGTGCCCCTGCCGGCCGTCCACGCCACCGTCCGCGAGCTGCCCTACGTCCACTTCACGGTGCTGCTCGACCCCGTCCGGCGGTTGGCCGCCCTGACGGCCGTCAACATCGACGGGTCGTCGCTGGTCGACCTCGGCCGGGGCGACGACTGGCACCTCGACGAGCGCGTGCCCGACGACGAACAGACGGGTCCCGAGGTGTACGCCTCGAACGACCTCGACCGGGGGCACCTCGTGCGTCGGCGCGACCCGGTCTGGGGCGAGCGAGCCGTCGCGGCCGCGGCGAACGTCGACACCTTCAGCTTCACCAACGCCGCACCCCAGGCCGCCGAGTTCAACCAGTCGAAAGAACTGTGGCTCGGCCTCGAGGACCAGGTGCTGCATTACGCCTCCACGCATCGGCAGCGGCTGACGGTCTTCACGGCGCCCGTGCTGCTCGACGACGACGCGCCCTACCGCGGCATCCGCCTGCCCCGTCGGTTCTTCAAGGTCGCGGCCTGGACGACCTCCGACGGCGGTTCGTTGCGCAGCGCGGCGTACCTGCTCGACCAGTCCCCCGAACTCGACGGCGTCGACCTCGAGGCGGCCTTCGCCCGCGCGCACGAGCAGGGCGACCCGCCGCCCCTCGGGCCGTACCGCACCTACCAGGTGCCCGTCCGCGACATCGCCGAGATGACCGGTTTCGACCTCGCCCAACTCGCCGAGGCCGACACGCTCCGGCCCGTGCCCACGATCGAGCCGCCGGACGGCATCCGCGCGGGGTGGGTGCCGCTGACGTCGGTCGACCAGCTGTCGTTCTGACCGCCAGGCGACGCGACCCCGGCTCGTCCAGGCGGCTCGCATCGGGCCGTGCCAGCATTCTCGGGCCATGGCACCGAACGACCGAGATCCCGTCGACCCCACAGACGCCCCGTCACCCCTGCCGCCCGAGATGCCGCGCAGCCTGACGGTCCTGCGCGACGAGGACGCCCCACCCGTGCGGGCCACACCCTGGCGAGAGGTCCGGGTGGACTTCTTGGTGCCGACCACCTCGACCGGTGCGGCCTCCGGCGTCCGGCACCTGCTCGACGAACCCGAACTGCACTTCTCACCCGGGCTGCGCCAGGGGACGCTCGCTCTGATGCCCCGACGGTCGGCACTCCTCCGCGTCGTGCTCGCGTGGGAGTGGTCGGTCGAGGCAGCGTCGTTCGCCGTGCACTCCTTCGAGCCCGAGCCCTTCTCGTCCGACGAACGAGACGCCCTCGAGGCATGGTTGCGGGCGACGGCGCGGCGGTTGCAGCTGTTCGACGGCGCCCTCGCGCGTGCCGTCGCCCGGGTCGACCACGACGTGGTCCGAGGCGTCGACACGAGCTCTCCCGAGGCCTCGCTGGCCGGCGCCGCCGCTGCGGCCCGGGCGGCAGCCCCTGCGGCCGCGGGTTCGCCCGCCTCGGGCCCGGTCGGGGGCCGTCCGGTGCCCCACCACTCCGACCCGGTCGACCTCTCGGCGGCCGGGCCCGCCGCCACGACGATGCGGACGGCCACCCTCGGGACGAGACTCGCCTCCCCCGCCGTCGGCGCCGCCCACCCCGTGGTCGACGTCACCCTGCCGGACGCGAGCGACCCCGGCTGGGAGGTCTTCGTCGACGCCCTGAGCCGTCAGACCCTCGGTTACCGTCGCACCCTCGACGACGGCGGCAGCGCCTACGCGTTCACCTACCTCGTCGCCGACGACGTCGACGACGTCACGCCCGACGACCTGGTCGACTGGCACGACCAACACATCCAGCGGCAACTGCTCGTCGAGGACGCCCGCCAGGCGTACGTGCACCTGCTCGCCGGGCTCGAGCCGCCCGTCTCGGTGCAGTACACGGTCTGACCGACGCGGCGCGCGCCTCCCGGGCAGGCAGTCGGGTCAGGGGGCGACGTCGACGATGGCGACGAAGCGGGTGCCGACGCCGTCGACCTCGGCGCGCACGACGCCCGGCTCGGGCTCGGGCAACTCGTCCGCACCGTGGTCGTCGCAGCTGAGGTAGGTGTACTCGGGCCACCACTTCTTGGGGCGGGCCGCCTCGTGGTAGCCGCAGACGACGCACTCCAGTTCGACCCAGACCGGCTTGCCCGTGCGGTTCGCCCGGGACTGCACCAGCCAGGCCGGCGGCGTCCGCTCGATCGCGACGAGTTCGTCGACCGTCATCTTCGGCGGCAGGCCGTGGCGCTTGGCCATCTCGAGCGGGATGTCCAGTCGCAGGGCGGCGTCTCGTCGCGTGATCACCCGCACACGCTACCCGTCCGCCCCCACCCCTCGCGAGCACCGGCGCTGTTGCCACGCGCAACACAAGCCGTCAAGTCGGCCAGAGTGCCGACTTGCCCCCGAACGAGGGCCAGGCGGAAGCTCGACCCAGGCGGCACGTGTCCGATCCACCCGGTCGGTCGATCACCGGACCGCCCGGCAGGCACCACCCGACACGCACCACACGAACCAAGGGGAACCACATGAAGACCTCCGTCGCCGCCGCCCTCACCGCCGCAGCCCTCGTCGTCGGATCGCTCGGGGTCTCGACCTCGGCCGTCGCCGCCGGGCCCGTCGACACCATCCGGTCGACGGACGTCGTCGGCGGCGAGAAGGCTCCCACGACGCCGTGGGCCGTGCAGCTGGTCTTCCGGACCGGCGGCACCGCCAGCTACGCCTGCACCGGCGAGCAGATCAACGCCAGCTGGGTGCTGACCGCCCGCCACTGCATCGACGGCGTCACCTCGATGCAGGTGTACCACTCGAACAGCACGACGAACCCGGGCACCGCGATCGCCGTCGACCGCGTCGCCGCCGCCCCCGCGGGCGACATCGCGCTCGTGCACCTCGGCCAGTCGAAGGCGCTCGGCAGCTACCCGACGCTGAACCTCGGGTTCCAGGCGACGTCGTCGGGCAGCGGCACGATCATGGGCTACGGCCTGCGAGCGAACTCGGTGCAGTCCGACGGCCTGTACCAGGCGACGGTGGGCCTGACCGGCCGCAGCACCGACGCCTACGGCGGGGCCGCACAGCACCTGACCGGCACCACCGGCGCGGCGAACCACGGCGACTCGGGTGGCCCCCTGATCGTGGGCGGCCAGATCGTGGCCGTCTGCTCCACCGGCGACGAGGCCGACCCGGGCGCGAACACCCGCGCCGGCTCGAACTACGCCGTGCTGTCGCAGAGCGCGACCTGGATCCGCTCGACCGCCGGCCTCTAGTCCGCGACCTCGGCCGGGTCCGCCGGCGACGGGCGGCCTCGGACGCAAGGCCCGTACGGACGCGCCCACCCACGGAACGCAGGAGGCGCGCCCCGGTCACGCGACCGGGGCGCGCCTCCGTCGTCGCGTTGACCCGCGCCTCCTCGGGGGCGTCGGCCGCCGGACGTCAGGCGATCGGCTTCTCGAAGCAGATCGACTGCGGGATGGTCGTGACGTAGGGCTCGTAGGTCGGGATGCGGGTGAAGCCGATCTTCTCGTAGAGGGCGACGGCGTCGGGCTGACGGTCCCCGGTCTGCAGGATGAGTCGGCGGGCACCGCCCTCTCGGGCGGCCGCCTCGAGCTCGGCCATCAGCAGCCGGCCGATGCCGCGGCCACGCTGACCGTCCGCGACGATCACCCGCTTGACCTCCCATTCGCCGTCCCGGCTCTGCACGAGGGCGTGGCCGACGGGCGTGCCGCCGTCGGCACCGTCGTCGACGACCACCAGCACGGTGGCCAGCACGTTCGACGGGTGCACCGTGAGGGCGGCGTTCCGGGCCTCGACGACCTCGACGGGTTCGACGACGTCGCGGTGGTAGCGGACGGTCATCTCGGCGTCCATGGCGTCGCGCAGCGCGACGGCACGGGGATCGTCGAAGGCGACGCGTTCGAGATGCAGCGGGGGCAGGGCAGAGGGAGCGGTGTTCGTCACCAGACGATTCTGCCCCCTCGTGGGGTGCCTAAAGTCGCACGCCCCGCGCGGCCATGAACGGCACGGGGTTGGTCGAGGCGCCGCCGACGCGGGTCTCGAAGTGGAGGTGGCAGCCGGTCGAGTTGCCGGTCGAACCGACGAGCGCGATCAACTGGCCCGCGACGACGCTCTGCCCGCGGGACACCTTGATGCCCCCGTTGACGATGTGGCCGTACGCGGTCGAGACGCCGCCGCCGTGGCTGACCTGGATGTAGTTGCCGTAGCCGCCGGTCAGGCCCGCGAAGGTGACCGTCCCGGAGGTCGCCGCGTAGATCGGGCTGTTGCAGCCGGGGGCCAGGTCGATGCCGTCGTGCATGCGGTACACGCCGGTCACGGGGTTCACGCGCATGCCGTAGCCGCTCGACATGTACCCGGCGCTGGGGCGCACCCAGCCCGAGCCGCTCGAGGCACCGCCACCGCCGGACGAACCGCCGCCGGCGGACGGGGCGGGCGCGGGTGCGGAGGGCGTCGAGGGCCGGGCAGCGGCGGCCGCGGCAGCCGCGGCGCGCTGCTGACGGAGCGCCTCGGCCTGGCGGGCGGCCTCGGCGGCGGCGGCGGCCTTGCGGGCCTCTTCGGCCTGACGCGCGACCTCGACGCCGGTGGCGTAGTCGGCCTCGGTCTGCAGGCTCTGGTCTTGCAGCACGGCGAGCTGGCCCTGGAGGCGCGACTCGTTCTCCTGCTGGGCGGCGACGGCGGCCGCGGCCGCGTCGGACGCGGCCTGGGCCTCGTCCATCGAGACCTGGGCGGCTCCCTGCAACTTCACGAGCGCGTCCGAGGCGACCTTGGCCTGGTCGGACAGCGACTGGGCCACGTTGCGGTCGTTCACGGCCTGCTGACGGATGCCGTCGGTCTGCTCGGTGAGCTTGCTCATCGCGCCGAGGCGGTACAGCAGGTCGTCGGCCTGCTCGGTGTCGCCCACGAGCTGCGACGAGACGTCACCGCCACCGGTGCGGGCGAGCTGGGCCGAGACCTGACCGGCGCGCTGTTCGCTGGCGTCGGCCACCGCAGCCTTCTCGTCGGCCTGCGACTGCAGTTCGGCGAGCTTGGCGGCACCGGCGTCGGCGTCGGCCTGGGCCTGCTCGAACTCGGCACCGAGACGTTCGGCCTCGGCCTGGGCGGTGGTGGCGTCGCTCGCGAGCTGGTCGAGCAGCCCCTGGATGCGGCTGACCTCGGAAGCCTTCGCCGACTCGCTCGACCGGGCCGCCTGGACGTCGTCCCACGTCGGGTACGAGGCGGCCTGTGCGGGCGAGCCCCCGAGCACCGCGCCCGACGCGACGAGCGTGAGGCTGAGCAGCACCGTCGCCACGGCGGCGGCGACGCCCTGACGGCGGGGCAGGGACACGGGCGAAGTCACGGAGGAGCACCTATCTGTGGTCGGTCCTGAGCCCGCTGGACGCGCCGGATCGACGGTCGTCGGGGGTGGGGAACCCGCTCAGCCTACGGGCGGAACCGGGAAGGGTAAACCCGCACCTCAGGGTTTCTCGTCATCGGCATGTCCCCAGTCAGGGGTTCACAGGGGGATGCACGACATGACTCCAGTCACATCCGTCACACGATCTGTACCCCGATCGACGAGGAGGCGCGGGTCGGCGACACCCGTCGCCCACCGCGACGGGCATCGCCGTTCCGGGCCGGGCCGGGGCCGGGCCGGGCCGGGCCGGCCATCGGGCACCCGGCACCGGGCACGGGCGCCGAGCCGCCAGGCGGGTCAGTCGACGAAGGCCGAGTTCAGACGGTGGAGCGCCGCGGCCAGCGCGTCGACCTCGGCGGCCGTCCACCCCTCGAGCCGGTCGGCCAGTGCGGACCGGTTGGCGTCGACCGATCGGGCGAGCAGGTCACGACCACGGGCGGTCAGCGTGAGCGCCTGGCCGCGGCGACCCTCGACCGCGGCCCCCGCGCCGGGCTCGACCAGGCCCAGCTCGACGAGTCCGCCGAGCTGGCGCGAGACGGTCGAGCGGTTCAGCCCGAAGTCGGCGGCGATGTCGGTGGCGCGGCAGCCGGGGTGGGTGGCGATGAAGGTGACGAGCGAGTGCTCGACGAACGACAGCGGGGCACTCTTGTGCCGGGCACGGGCGACGGCCCGTCGGGACACGGTCTCGAGCTCCGAGTAGACCGTGTCGATTCCTCGCTGCCCCCGCTGGTCCGTCACGTGTTCAGCCTAACGGCGGGTGGTCGGGAACACCGAGGGGGTCGTTTGTGTTGCATAATGCAACTGTAGACCGACGGGCAACGGCGCCCCCGACCCCGAGGAGCCCCGTGACGACCACCGACCTGACCCTGCACCGCCCGGACGACGGCGCGCGCCCCGACCACGACCCGTTCCGCGCCGACGCGCTCCGGGGGCGGGACGACCGACCCGACCCGCGCCTCCACCGGGCTCACCAGCACGCCGGGCCCACGACCGCGCGCCGCCCGCGTCCCGACGCCGCGGCCTGGCGGTCCCTCGGCCTGCACGTGCTCATCCCGCTCTTCCTGGCCACCGGCATGGCCCTCGCCTACCTCGGCGCCTTCGGCCACCCGACCCCGCACCACGTGCCCGTCGCCGTCGTGGGCAGCTCGGCCCAGAGCGAGGTCTTCGCCCAACAGCTCAACGACGCCGACCCGGACGCCCTCGACGTGCGCACCGTCGCCGACGCCGACGCGGCACGCAGGCTCATCACCGACCGCGAGATCTCGGGTGCGTTCGAGGTGGGCGCCACCGACGCGACGCTGTACGTCTCGTCCGCGGCGTCGGACACGACCGCGAGCGTCCTGCAGAAGGTGTTCGGTCCGGTCGCCTACCGACTCGGGCTGCCCCTGAAGGTCGACGACGTCGTCCCGAGCGGCGAGGGCGACCCGACCGGACAGGGCCTGTTCTTCCTGCTCGTCGCCCTGAGCGTCGGCGCGTACGCGAGTGCCGCAGCCATCTCGGCGGCGAGCGCCCGGCTGGGACTCGGCTCGCGCCTCCTCGCCGGGGTCGTCACGGCAGCCGTGATCGCGGCGATCGGCACCGTCGTGGTCGGCCCCGTCTACGGCATCGTCACGACCGGCCTCTGGGGCGTCGCCCTCGTCAGCTGGTTGTACGTGACCGCCGTCGTCGTGATCGGCATCGGCCTGCACCCCCTGCTCCGCCACTGGACGACGCCGGCCCTGACCATGCTCTTCGTCATGCTGAACTTCACCAGCTCGGGCGGAGTCTTCTCGTCGCAGCTCGTGCCGCTTTTCTTCGGCGCGTTGGGTGCCTTCTGGAACGGCTCGGCCTGGCTGCACGCCACGCAGTCGATCGTGTACTTCCCCGGCCAGGGATGGGGCCGGGCCGGTCTGACGCTCGCACTCTGGCTGGCCGCGGGGCTCGCCCTCGCCGGACTCACCCACCTCTGGAGCGTGCGCCGCACCCGGCTCGCGAACGAGCGCGTGGCCGTCCGCGAGGACGAGGAGGGCATCGCCGCCTGAGCCGCAGGGCGTCGGGGACGCCGGGGACGCCGGGCGCGGCGGTGACGCGTGCGACACCGGGCGCCGGGCCCGCCGGGGACGCGTGCGAGACTCGACCGGTGACGACGACGCACGAGACCCTCCGGCCACCCCGACGCGACGAGCGCAACTGGGCCGACAGCTTCAGCTACTGGGCGACCCGGGTCGTCCAGCCGACCACGATCGACGAGCTGAGCGAGCTGGTCGCCGGGGCCCCGCGCATCCGGGCCCTAGGCACGCGCCACTCCTTCAGCGACGTGGCCGACGGACCGGGGCTGTTGGTCTCGACCACGGCGTTGCCCGCCGACCCGGTGATCTCGGACGACGGCCACGGCGTCACCGTCGGGGCCGGCACGAACTACGCCGTCGTCGCGCAGCACCTCGACCGACACGGACTCGCCCTGCTGAACATGGGCTCGCTGCCGCACATCTCGGTGGGTGGAGCGATCGCGACCGGCACCCACGGCTCGGGACTCGGCCTCGGGAGCCTGTCGAGCGCGGTGTCGGCCCTCGAGATCGTCGGGCCCGACGGGTCGCTCCGGACCGTGCGTCGTGGACAGCCGGGCTTCGACGGCAGCGTCGTGGCCCTGGGCGCCCTCGGCGTGGTGGTCCGGGTGACCCTCGACGTCCAACCCGGGTTCCGCATGCGACAGGACACCTACGTCGACCTGCCCTGGTCGAGCGTCGACGACCACCTGATGGACGTCATGGGAGCCGGGTACAGCGTCAGCTTCTTCCACGAGTTCGACCACCGCATCCGCGAGGTGCTGGTCAAGTCGCGCGTGCCCGACGGCCTCGCCGACGTGTCGATGCCCCGTGACCTGTGGGGCGCCCGCCCCGCCCCCGTCGACGAGCACGCCGAGGTCACCGGCACGAAGTCGACGCCCATGGACGGCAGCGTGGGGTCGTGGGCCGACCGGTTGCCGCATTTCCGCATCGACGCCACCCCGTCCGTGGGTTCCGAACTGCAGAGCGAACACTTCGTCGCCCTCGAAGACGGTGCGGCCGCCCTCCGCGCCGTACGACGCCTCGGCGACGAGCTACGCCCGCACCTGCACACCTGCGAGACCCGCACCGTCGCGGGCGACCCGCTCTGGTTGAGCCCGACACCACAGGACAGCCTGGGCATCGCCTTCACCTGGAAGAAGCACCCCGCCGAGGTCGCGGCCTTGATCCCCCGGGTCGAGGAGGCGCTGGCCCCGTTCACCCCGCGCCCCCACTGGGGCAAGCTGTCGGCCCTGCCGCACGCGGCGATCGTCGCGGCGTACCCGAGACTGACGGATTTCGCCGACCTCGTGCGCGAGATCGACCCCGAGGGCAAGTTCGGCGGCCCGGCCGTGGAGCGCCTGCTCGCCTAGCCGGGACGGCGTGGAGCGCCTGCGCGCCTAGGCGCGACGGGTGGTCGACGGGTCGGGCCTGGAATCCGGCCTCGGGTCGGGCACCGGATCGGGCCTGGGGTCGGGCTTCAGTAGGACTCGCCGGTGGGGTCCGCCGCCTCGAAGTCGAGCAGCTCGGCCCCGCCGACGGGCAGGCCCTGCCAGGTCTGCAGGCGCCAGCCGGCATCGATGCTGCCCTCGAGGGTGACGACCCCCGTGTTCTCGAGCAGGTGCTGACGGATGAACTCGTCGTCGGCGTTGACCGCCCGCGAGCCGACCCAGGCCCGGATGGCCGCACCGTGACTGACGGCCGCGACCGTCTCGTGCCCGTCGCCCTCGGCCCCGGCGATCAGGTCGGCCAACGCGGCGTCGTACCGCGCGGAGAACTCGTGCCCGTCCTCGGAACCGGGCACCCGGACGTCGAGGTCGCCCGACGCCCAGGAGAAGACGCAGCCGACGTAGGCCGTGACCGCCTCGGTGTCGTGTCGGCCTTCGAGGTCGCCCGCCTTCACCTCGCGCAACCCGTCGAGCACCGTCGGCGCGAGGCCCCGGGCGGCGGCCAGAGGAGCCGCGGTGAGCTGCGTCCGCACGAGCGTGCTGACGGCGAGGGCGCCGATCGTCTCGTCGGCGAGGGCGGCGGGCAGAGCCTCGGCCTGCCGTCGACCGAGGTCGGTGAGCCCGACGCCGGGGGCGACGGTGCCGAGCACGCCCTCGACGTTGTCGGGGGTCTGACCGTGGCGGATCAACAACAGGCGCATGATCGTCAACCCTACGGTGGACCCCCGACACCGGCGGTCGGTCAGGCGTCGGGCCAGAGGCGACCGGCGTCCACGACGACGTCGGCCCGGGCGCGGGTGGCCCGCACGAGCCGGGCGTTCGCCTCGTCGGGACCCGCGGCCCAGGCCTCGGCGGCTCCGGGCGTCATGCCGAAGCGGACGTGACGGGCGACGAGCCAGCGCCGTCGCCGCTCGGCCGGGGTGTCGACGAACCACACCTCGTCGAACGTCGCGCGCACCGCGGGCCAGGGCGTGAGCTCGGCCAGCAGGTAGTTCCCCTCGCTGACCACGACCTCGACGGACGGATCGACCTCGACCGCGCCGCCGATCGACTCCTCGACGCCCCGGACGTACTCGGGTGCCCACACCGTCCCCGACCGGGACCGCAGCCGCTCGAGCAGGGCGAGGTAGCCGTCGGCGTCGAAGGTGTCGATCGCGCCCTTGCGGTCGAGACGGCCGAGCCGGGCCAGGGTGGCGCCCGCGAGGTGGAACCCGTCCATCGGCACGACCACGGCCCTCACCCCGACCCGCGTGAGCCCCTCGACGACGGCCGCGGCGACCGTGCTCTTGCCGCCCCCGGGCTCGCCGGCGACGCCGATCAGGGTGCGGACGGACGTCGGGGCGGGACCGCCGGGGGACGCGAGGCCCGCGGAGGAGCCGCGCCGCGCCTCCTGCGTCCGGGCGTGGACCGCCAGGGCTCGGGCGACGAGGGCCTCGACCGAACCGAGCGGCGTACCGGTCACTCGGGGCGGCCGGCCGAGCCCGGACCGGTGCCCGCCTCGTCGCCGACGTCCGCGGTCCGCAGCTCGGTGAGGGCCGCCTCACGCCGCGACCGGCGCCAGGCGAGCAGGGCGTGCAGGGCGATGGGCACGACCGACAGCACGACGAGCACGACCGCCAGCACGTCGATGTGGTCGCGGATGAACGGGATGCCGCCGAGCAGCGAGCCGAGCACCGTCATGCCCACGGCCCAGAGGAAGGCGCCGGTCACGTTGAAGAGCAGGAACCTGCGGTACCGGTAGCCCGCGGTCCCCGCGGCCAGCGGGACGTAGGTGCGGACGATCGGGACGAACCGCCCGAGGATCAGGCTCGTGCCGCCGTACTTCGCGAAGAAGGCCTCCGCACGCTCGAGGTAGGCCGTCTTCAGGATGCGGGCGTCGTCCTTGAACAGGCGTCGGCCGAAGCGGTTGCCGAGGAAGTAGCCCACCTGGTCGCCGAGGACCGCGGCGACGAAGGCGCAGAGGGCGATCACCCAGACCTGCAGCCCCAGCGCCTCGTGCAGCACGCCGGCGGTGAAGAGCAGGGAGTCGCCGGGCAGGAACGGGAACAGCACGCCCGACTCGATGAAGACCATCAGCGAGATTCCGGCGAGGGCCCAGGGCCCCAGGGCGGGCAGCAGCTCGTCCGGGTTGAACAGGACGAACCCCCCGCCGGTGGAGGCGGGCAGGGCGGCGAGCAGGGTGTCGGCGATCACGAGGGACGACTGTAACGGGTCGACCCCGGGACGCGGCGTCCACCGAGCGGACCACTCGCGCATCCACCGGTCTCGGCCGGGCGGGGGATGCCCCCGGGCGCACCGCGCCCCTAGCCTGGGGCGATGCGGACACCCCTCAGCATGCCGACGACAGGACGCACGCGATGATCGAAGCCCGGAACCTCACCAAGATCTACGGAGACAAGCGCGCGCTCGACGACGCCACCTTCACGGTCCGACCCGGTCTCGTCACCGGGTTCCTCGGCCCGAACGGCGCCGGCAAGTCCACCACCATGCGCATGATCGTCGGGCTCGACCGCCCCACCAGCGGCAGCGTCACGGTCAACGGCAAGCGGTTCGCCGACCACGCGGCCCCCCTGCACGAGGTCGGCGTCCTGCTCGACGCCAAGGCCGTGCACACCGGTCGCAGCGCCCACGACCACCTGCTCGCCATGGGCGCCACGCACGGCATCGGCAAGAAGCGCGTCGACGAGGTGATCGCCCTGACCGGCCTCGAGTCGGTCGCGAAGAAGCGCGTCGGCGGGTTCTCGCTCGGCATGGGCCAGCGCCTCGGCATCGCCGCCGCGCTGCTCGGCGACCCGGCCACCGTCATCCTCGACGAGCCCGTCAACGGCCTCGACCCCGAGGGCGTCGTCTGGGTGCGCACCCTGGCCCGCTTCCTCGCGAGCGAGGGCCGCACCGTGTTCCTCTCGTCGCACCTGATGAGCGAGATGGCCCAGACCGCCGACCACCTCATCGTGCTCGGGCGCGGCAAGGTGCTCGCCGACTCCCCCATCTCGGACGTCATCTCGCAGGCGTCGGGCGACGCCGTGCGCGTCCGCAGCCCGCACGCGGACCACCTCGTCTCGCTGCTGCAGGGGCCGGACGTCGCCGTCACGGCCGTCGAACCCGGCGTGGTCGAGTTGCGCGGCATCACCGCCGAGCGGGTCGGCGACCTCGCCGCCTCGTCCGGCGTCGTGCTGCACGAGCTCACCCCGCTGGTCCGCTCGCTCGAGGACGCGTACATGACCCTCACGCAGGACTCCGTCGAATACCACGCAGGAGGCGCGGCGCGAGGCAGCCACGTCGCCCCCGACACGCAGACCCCCCAGGGAGCGACCCGATGACCGCCACGACCCCCACCCGTCACCGCGACCGACCCGTGCGCCCGACCTCGAAGCTCACCTTCGGCGGCGTGCTGCGCAGCGAGGTCATCAAACTGCGTACGCTCCGCTCGACCTGGTGGTGCCTGGCGATCATGGTCGTCATCATCGTCGGCTTCGGTGCCCTCTTCGCCCTGAGCGCGGGCCTGTTCCAGGCCGGCGAGGCCAGCACCGAGCAACAACAGCAGATCGTCGCGCAGTCCGTCTCGGTCGGCGTGGTGTTCGGCCAGCTCGTCGCGTCGATCCTGGGCGCTCTCGTCATCACCGGTGAATTCGGCACGGGCATGATCCGGTCGACCTTCTCCACGGTGCCCAAACGCCTGCCCGCGGTCGTCGCCAAGCTCGTCGTCGTCGCGCTCACGCTCTTCGTGGTGTCGCTGGTCGCCCTCGTCCTGACCCTGCTGATCAACAGCGCGATCCTGCCGTCGAACGACATCACGGTCGACTTCGGCGACGGCGCCCTCTGGCGCAGCGTGGTCGGAGCCGCGGCCTCGATCGCCTTCATCGGCATGATCGCCTTCTCGCTCGGGGCGATCATCCGCAACGGCGCCGGCGCCATCGCGGCCTCGGTCGGCCTGGTCTTCGTGCTGCCGATCATCGTGCAGATCTTCACGGCGTTCGTCGACGCCGCCTGGGTCTACACACTGGCCGAGATCATCCCGCCGAACGCCGCCGCCCGGCTCTACGACTACGTCGTCTCCGGCCAGTCGGCCATGGCCCTGCCGAGCCCCGACGGGGCCCTCGTCCTCGAGCCGTGGAGCGCCCTGCTGGTGCTCGTCGGCTGGGTCGTCGTGCTCTTCGGTCTGGCGCTCGCGCTCGTGAAGCGACGCGACGTCTGACCGACGGGCACCGCGCCTCCTCGGGGTGACGGCGACGCGATCGGACGGATCGGGAAGAACCGGACCGTCTCGTACGTTCGGTCGCACAGGCACACCGCCGTCACCTCCGAGGAGCCCCATTTGAGCATCGACCCCTCTCCCCCGACGACCGTCGTCGACAGCCGAGCCGCCGAGAGCCGAGCCGCCGACACCGCGACGGCGGGCGCCGACGGCGACCAGGCCGGCACCGAGGCGCGCAACAAGCTCGTCATCGGGCTGCTGCTCGTGTCGGCCTTCGTCGTGATCCTCAACGAGACGATCATGGGCGTCGCCCTGCCGAGCCTCACGCGCGACCTCGACATCACCGTCACGGCGGGCCAGTGGCTGACCACGGGCTTCATGCTCACCATGGCCGTCGTCATCCCGATCACGGGCTTCCTGCTGCAGCGCTTCAACACCCGCCCGGTGTTCATCACCGCGATGAGCCTCTTCAGCCTCGGGACGGCCATCTCGGCGATCGCCCCCGGCTTCGGCGTGCTGCTGCTCGGCCGCGTCGTGCAGGCCTCGGGCACGGCGATCATGATGCCGCTGCTGATGACCACCGTGCTCACCCTCGTGCCGCCGGCCACGCGCGGCCGCACGATGGGCAACATCTCGATCGTCATCTCGGTCGCACCGGCCATCGGCCCGACGATCTCGGGCGTCATCCTGAGCGTGCTCGAGTGGCGCTTCATGTTCATCCTCGTGCTGCCGATCGCCCTCGTGGCGCTCGCGCTCGGTGCCGCCCGCGTCAAGAACGTCACCACGCCGAAGAAGGTGCCCCTCGATGTCACCTCGGTGATCCTGTCTGCCTTCGCCTTCGGTGGCATCGTCTTCGGGCTCAGCTCGATCGGCGAAGGGGCAGAGGCCGCCGTCCCCGCCTGGGTGCCGCTGGCCGTCGGCGTCGTCGCGCTCGTCGCGTTCGTGCTGCGTCAGCGCTCGCTGCAGCGTCGCGACCGCGCCCTGCTCGACCTGCGCACGTTCTCGTCGCGCACCTTCACGATCTCGGCGTCGGTGCTCGGCGTCGGCATGATCGCCCTCTTCGGCACCCTGATCGTCCTGCCGATCTACCTGCAGAACGTGCACGGCCTCGACCCGCTCGCCACCGGGCTGCTGCTGCTGCCCGGCGGCCTCGTCCAGGGCCTGCTGTCGCCCGTCGTGGGACGCCTGTTCGACAAGTACGGTCCGACCGTGCTGCTCGTGCCCGGCACCACCCTGGTCAGCGCGGTGCTGTGGTTCATGTCCACGGTGTCCGAGTCCACCCCGATCCCGATGGTCCTCGCCGCCCACGTCGCCCTCAGCATCGGTCTGGCCTTCATGTTCACGCCGCTGTTCACCTCGGGCCTCGGGTCGCTGCCGTCGAACCTGTACTCGCACGGCAGCGCGATCGTCGGCACGGTGCAGCAGCTGGCGGGCGCCGCCGGCACCGCCGTGTTCGTCACCGTGATGACCCTGGCCGCCACCGCGGCGGCCAGCCAGTCCGGTGCCGGAGCCGCCGCCACGGGAGCCGGCGTGCGCGCCGCGTTCCTGGTCGGCGCGATCATCTCGGTGTTCGCCGTCGTGGGGTCGTTCTTCGTCCGGCGCCCGCCGGTCGTCGAGGGCGCCGAGCCGGTCGTCGCGCACTAGCCTGCGCGCGTCGCGCGTCGTGTAGCGCGCGTGGCGCAGCGCGCGTGGCGCAGCGCGCGTCGCACGTGAGCGCGTCGCGTGGCGCGTGGCGAGACGTGCGTCGGCGCTCCGCACATCGTCGCTGGCGAGCTGCCGATGGTCACGGCCTCCCCCTCGGGGAAGCGCCAGCCGTCGGCAGCTCGTCGTCGTGTCAGCCGTCCGTGAGGTCGTGGACCATCGCGCAACCTACGGCCTGCGCCGCGTGATCCCGTCCCCCGACTGCCCCATGGCGCCGGCGGTGCGACCTGCACCACCCGCGCCTCCTCAACCCCTGCGAATTCGGTGCGGGTGCGGGTGCGGGCAACTCCTCTCCCGCGGTGCGCCCCGCCTCCGGGCCCCTGTCTTCTCCGCCTGCGCCTCTTCAGGAGTCCTGCGTTGCCGACACGCGCCTCCGCAACCCCTCCGGGTGCGGGTGCGGGCAACTCCTGTCCCGCGGTGCGCCCTCCCTGCGGGTCCCTGTCTTCTCGGCCCGCGCCCCCTCGCGAGTCCTGCGTTGCCGACACGCGCCTCCTCGGCGGTCATGCATTGCCGTCACGCGCCTCCTCTTCCCCTGCAGGCGCGGGTGGGGCTGCGGGTGCGGGCAACTCCTGTCTCGAGGTGCGCCCCACCTCGAGGTCCCTGTCTTCTCGACCCGCGCCTCCTCAGGAGTCCTGCGTTGCCGACACGCGCCTCCTCGGGCACCTGCTTCCTCGACGTGCGGGCCGACGCGGACACGGGCTCCGAGCGCGAGTAACGTCCGGGCACGTGCAGATGATGCAGACTTGCAGGCTGCGCACCCGACGTCACGCATCCCCGGGAGGCCGACCCATGACAAGCTCACCCACCACCGCGTCGAACGGCGGCCCGAGCGGAGGCACGCGCAGCCTCGTCCCGGCCCGGATGGACCGTCTGCCGTGGACGAGGTTCCACTGGTCGATCGTCGTGGGCCTGGGGTTCTCTTGGGTACTCGACGGGCTCGAGATCCAGATCGTGGCTTCGGCCGGGTTCCAGGCGGACCTCGGGCTCACCGCCGCCGAGGTCGGGCTGCTGGGCACGATCTACCTCGTCGGCCAGGTCTTCGGGGCCCTCATCTTCGGGCGGATGGCCGACAGCCTCGGCCGCAAGAAGCTGTTCATCCTGACCCTGGCGATCTACCTCGTGGCGAGCGCCATCGCGGGACTGTCGCCGAACTTCGTCTTCCTGGCCGTGTTCCGGTTCTTCGCCGGTGCGGGGATCGGCGGGGAGTACGCCGCCATCAACTCGGCGATCGACGAACTCATCCCGTCGAAGTACCGCGGACGCGTCGACATCGCGATCAACGGGACGTACTGGGGCGGCGCGGCCCTGGGCGCGACGGCCAACATCTTCTTGCTCGACCCCGACCTGTTCGCCGAGAACGTGGGCTGGCGCATCGGGTTCTTCATCGGGCCGGTGCTGGGCCTCGCGATCATCTACCTGCGCCGCCACATCCCGGAGAGCCCGCGGTGGCTGATGACCCACGGACGCGAGAAGGAGGCCGAGGCGACGGTCGACGACATCGAGGCCCGCGTCGAGAAGGACAAGGGCACCGACCACCTCACCGCCGTGTCGGACGACCAGGCCATCGAGGTGGTCGCGGCGGGGCGGATCGGGTTCGGCACCATCATCCGCACCCTGGTACACGACTACCCGAAGCGAACCTTCGTCGGCGCCGCGATGATGATCACGCAGTCTTTTCTCTACAACGCGATCTTCTTCACCTACGCACTCGTGCTGCAGAACTTCTACGGCACGAGCCCCAGCAGTACGCAGTACTTCTTCCTGATCTTCGCCGTGGGAAACCTGCTCGGGCCGCTGGTGCTGGGGCCGCTGTTCGACAGCTGGGGTCGACGTCAGATGATCTTCCTGACGTACGCCGTGTCGGCGGCGGTGCTCGCCGTGTCGGCGATCCTGTTCCAGGCGGACGTGCTGAACGCCGCGACTCAGACCGCCTTCTGGAGCGTCTCGTTCTTCTTCGCCTCGGCAGGCGCGTCGTCGGCCTACCTGACGGTGAGCGAGATCTTCCCGCTCGAGCTACGGAGTCAGGTCATCGGCTACTTCTTCGCCCTCGGACAGATCGTCGGCGCCGTCGCTCCGAGCCTCTACGGCGCCCTCATCGGCGACGGGAGCGACCGGGGCCCCCTCACGGGCGGGTACTTCCTGGGCGCCGGCGTCATGCTGGTCGGCGGTGTCATCGCGCTCATCTTCGGAGTCGACGCGGCTCGCAAGTCGCTCGAGACGATCACCACTCCGCTGTCGGTCGTCCCCTCGTCGAAGCAGTCGCCGCGGAGCTGAGGTGGGCCGGGCAGGGCAGGGCCCGCGGGCGGGGTGGCTTCACCAAGCCGGCGGGCGGCTTGGCCAGGCCGGACGGCGGGCCGTGCTGCGGGCCATGCCTCGCGACCGGCTTGGCCGGGCCGTGCGGCGCGATGAAGGCCAGTGGGACGGGCTACGCGCTCCACCGCTAGGTTCCCCCGATCGGGAACTCCTGACCGGGGCGCCGTCGGGGAATCGCCAGCCGCCAGGATCGGCGACCCCGGGGTCCGAGCACTCGCGGCAACGAGGAGTTGCCGACATCCTCGGCGCGACGGGGGCCACCCGCCGTGAAGATCAGCGCTTCGATCGCCTCAGCCGTCGACCGCCACCTGTTCTTCACCATCATGGCGCTCGCCCGGAACGGCACCCGCCCCTCACGGGCGATGTCGGAGTCCTTGACCCGGTCCTCGTCGAAACGCCGTTCGTGGTGTGCTCGTCCATCGGTCTCGAATCCGATGATGCCGTCGACCACCATGTCGATGATCTTGTTCGTCCCCGAGACGGGGATCTGACGCACGACGTGGCGTCCCGCGCGTCGGAGTCTCGTCCCGGCGGCGCTCTCGAGGATGCTCTCCGCGCCTCCTTCACTCCATGCGACGAGGCCGGCAGCGTCCACCCTCTTGCGGGACAACACCTCGGCGGCGTCGTCATCGTCCTGGACGATGCCTGCCTCCCTCGCCCAGTCGACGAGGATCACCGCGTCCTCGAAGGATGGCGCCTCGACGACCGCCCGTGCCAGGGCGTCGCGAGGATCGACCGCCCAGGTCGATCCTCGGCAACTCAGGTCGACGGGGTCCCAGACGACACGGACCCCTCGACGCCTCCGGAGGCGCGAGGCCGTCAACGGAACCGACACGGTGACGGGCGGTCGGCGCGACGACCACGACCACGCCCCGAGCAGGTGGAGGGCGGAGGCTCCCGTGAGCCGGCCACCGACCGCCACCGCGACGAACCGGGGGTCATGGGGCGGCCACGTGGAGTACCACCCCCGCCGGGGCCGGACGACGCTGCGGGATCGCACGGCGACGGTGAGGTGTCGGTCGGTCGCGCCGTGGGCGACGAGGTCGCGTCTGTGGAGCAGGCCTCCGGCGGACGAGACCAATTCGGCGATCGTGGTCATGTCCACGAGCGTGTCGGAATCGCCGTAGCCGGCACCTCCGCGCGACTCGGATCGGGGACGCACGGCGGCGGCGGGCCCCTGGGGACGAGACGACGCCGGACCGGTGTGACCTTATCCGCGGTCGGGACCGGCCTGCCGTCGGCAACTCCTGTCTCCTGCCCAGACCCGATGTCGTGCGAGAGTTCCGGCCCGGTGGCGATGCCCTGGGGCAGGAGTTGCCGATCGTGCTGGTGCGGTGTCGGGAACTCCTGCCTCGGGCGTCGGCGTCGCGAGGGAGGCGCGAGGGCTCCGCCTCGGGAAGCCGACAGCCAGGAGTTGCCGACCGGGACAGACGCTTGGCGGTGACAGCAGGCGGAACGGACAGGACAGGACGGGACGAGACGGAAGGGGGCAGTAGACGGACGGGACAGGGGCGGCACGAGGCGAGGCGGGGGCTGGGCGAGACGAGGCGAGGCGGGGGCGGGGCGGGGCGGGGCGGGGGCGGCGATCAGGGAGTCGTGACCGCCGGGGGCATGCGCGCGAGGTCCGGACCGATGCCGATGTCGACGAGCACGACGCGTCCGGCTCGCTCCGCCCCCGGGCTCACGACGAGCCCGACCTTGTGCCCGCCGAACGTGACGGTGACGTCCGCGGGCAGCACGTGTGGCGGATCGGGGAGGGCCCCGTCGTCCACCCCGATGCCGCTCGGAACGTCGACCGCGATCACTCGTGGTGCGGGCTCCGTGACGTCGCCGTCCGCAGCCGAACCTCCGCCCGGGGACGTCCCTGCGCCCCTCCCCGTCACGGATGCCACAGCCGCTTCCGCACCCGCACCCCATGTCGCACCAGTGACCACCGGCAGCACCGCCTCCACCACGCGCAGCGAATCCCCCCGGAGCCCCGCTCCGTTCGAGCCCGTCCCGACCAGTCCGTCGAGCAGCACGTCGTACGCGGGCAGAACCCCCGCCACGACCGCAGCATCGCACCAGGCTTCGACGTCGTCGAGCACGGCCCCTGCCGCGAGCGCCGCGGCCAGGGCGGCCTCGTGCACCCGTGACCCCACCGGCACGACCGTCACCGCGCCGCCTTGTGGCACAAGCTCGCGGGCGAGCGACTCCCCGGCGTAGAGCGCGTCACCGCCGTTGTTGCCGCTTCCGACGAGCAACAGGATGCGGCCCGCACGACCGTCCCGAGAGGACGAGGAGGCGCGCAACACGTCGCGCACGACGTCCGCGAGACCGTCGGCCGCCCGCCTCATCAAGGGTTCACCCGCCTCCAGGTGTGGGCGCTCCGCCTCGCGGATCTGTGCCGCCGTCCAAGCTTCGACCATGCGTCCACCCTCCTCCCCTCGCCCGCCGGACGACCGGGCTCCCACCCCGGTCCGCCACGGCGCCGGGCCCCGCCGTGCCGCACCGCGCCGAGGGAGGACCTGCTCGTGCGGCACCGGCCGAGTCGGTAACTCCGGGCCTGTGACGCGCAGGCGGCCGAGGGCGCCGCCCACGGGAGGCACGGGCGGCACGAGGGAGGAGTTGCCGACATCGCGCGCCACTCGGCACCTCGGACGACCCGATCGCGAGCAGACCCGATCGCGAGCAGACCCGAGCCGACCGTCACGCGACCAGAACGGCACGACGAGCGGGAGGCGCAGCGGGCACGACGAGCGGGACGTGCAGCGGGCACGACGCGCGAGACGCGCGCAGGGGGCACGACGAGCGGGGCGCGCAGCGGGCACGACGAGCAGAACGAGCACAGCGAGCACTACGACCACAACCGTCACGAGCTGTGCGGCGCTGCCAGACTGTCGGGATGCGTGCGACCACCCCGAACCCCGTCGACGGCACCGAGATCGCCTACGAGGTCGACGGGGACGGTCCGCCGCTCCTGCTCGTGCACGGCTCGGGCCTCTCGCGCGGCACCTGGCGGGGGCTCGGCTACCTCCGGGACCTGCAGCGCGACTTCACGGTGGTCGCCCTCGACATGCGCGGCCACGGCAAGAGCGGCAAGCCCCACGACCCCGAGTCGTATGCGATGGACCTGCACCGTGGTGACGTCGGCGCCGTGCTCGACGCCACGGGCCTCGAGCCCGCGCACTACGTCGGTTACTCGTTCGGCGCCCGCATCGGGCTGTCCGTCGCGGCGCACGAGCCCCGGCGCCTCCGGACGCTGACCACGATCGGTGGCAGCTGGGCCCCGATGAACGGCAACATCGGCGCGACCTTCACGCCCGACTGGCACGACGCCCTGACGACGGGTGGCATGGCCCGCTTCGTCGACCGCTGGGGCGAGACGATCGGCCGTCCGATCGATCCCGAGACCCGCCTGGCCTTCATGCAGGACGACCCGATCGCCCTGGCCGCCTTCTTCACCGCGGCAGAGACGGGTGGCGGCCTGACGGTCCCCCAGCTCGACTCGGTCGAGGTCCCCACCCTCCTGCTGGCCGGCACGCGGGACGTCGACCGCCACCGCGAGTCCCAGGAGGCCGCCCGCCGGATGCCGGCAGCCGTCTTCTACTCGCTCGTCGGCCAGGACCACGCCTCGTCGCTGCTCCCCGTCGACCAGGTGACGGACCTGCTGCGCACCTTCCTCGAGACCGTCGACGCCTGAGGCCCGCCCCGACGGGTCGTCGACCCGGAGGCGCGGCGCCCGAACGCAGGACGCCACCAGGAGGCGCGGCGCCCGAACGCAGGACGCGACCCGGAGGCGCGGTGCCGGTGCGCAGGACGCCACGGGACGACCCCGGCGAGCGCCGGTGCGCGCCGACTGCGAGAATGGACGCACCATGGGCATCAGTCGGCGAGCGTTCTTGACGGGATCGGTCTCGGGGGCCGCGATCCTCGTGCTGTCGGCCTGCACGACGGACTCCCCCGCGCCGACGGCCAGCCCCACCCCGTCCGCCACGCCGACCCCCACGCCGACGCCGACCTCGTCGGGCACGGTCGCCCCCGCCGCCTTCCGCCGCAGCTCGTGGGCCGACGATCCCTACTCCCTCGGGGCGACGAGCCACCTCACCCCCGGCACCTCCGACGCCGACCGCCGGTTGCTCGGCACCCCGCTCGACGACCGCCTCTTCTTCGCCGGAGAAGCCGTCGCCTCGACGATGGGCGGCACGGTCTACGGTGCACGCCAGTCGGGCTTCGACGTCGCGGCGCAGGTCGCCGAGGTCGCCACGGCCGACGAGCGCATCGTCGTGATCGGCGCCGGCATCGCGGGCGCGACCGCGGCGCGGTCCCTCGTCGACCGGGGCTACGACGTCGTGGTCGTCGAGGCCCGCGGCCGGGTCGGCGGCCGGGTGCACAGCGTGCACGACGACGACTGGCCCTACCCGGTCGAACTCGGCGTCGGCCTGCTCGAGGGCCCCGGGTCGGTGGCCCTCCAGGCTGCCCTCGCCCTCGCCCGCGTCCGCACCCGGCCGCTCGACGACACCGTCGAGGTCCGGACGTCCGACGGTGCGGTCGACTCCCTCGGCGACGCCGCCGACCGTCTCGACCGGGCCGCGTCCTGGGCCGCGGGGCGCTCCACCACGACCGACGCCGACTCCGGCACGAGCGTCGCCGACGCCCTCTCCGGCTCGGGGGCCGACGACGTCTCGGCCCTGCCCGGTCCCGACGGGGTCTCGGACGCCGACCGCCTCGCCCTCGTGCTCGACGACCTCCTCCCGGCCCGCTGGGGGGTCGGGGCCGACGACCTCGCCGCCTCGGCCCTCGGCGACGACCCCGCGGGCGACCTGCTGCCCACCGGCGCCTCCGTGGTGACGGGTGGCCTGTCGGGCTTCGTCGCGGGCCTGCTCGACGGCCTCGACGTGCTCCGCGACAGCAACGTCGTCCGCGTGCAGTACGGCGACCAGGGCGTGGGGCTGAGGCTCGCGACCGGCGAGTCGCTCTCGGTCGACCGCGCCGTGTCGACCATCCCCCTGGGCGTGCTGAAGACCGGCGTGCCCGAGTTCTCACCCGACCTGCCGTCCACCCACACGGACGCGATCGAGGCCCTCGGCGTCGGCACGCGCGAAGTGCTCTGGCTGCGCTTCGACGAGGCCTTCTGGTCCACCCAGGCCACGGTCTGGGCCGTGCTCGACGACGACGCCCCCTACCGGCTCTTCGTCAACCTCATGCCGGCGACCGGCGCACCCGTGCTGGTCGCGCTGACCGGTGGCGACGCGGCGGCCGAGGTCGCCGGCCTCGACGACGACGCGGCGGTGGCCTCGGCGATGCAGAGCCTGGCGCCCTACCTCGACCTCGTGGCCGCCGGGTCCCCCGCGCCCACCGACGAGCCGACGGCCGACCCGACGTCCTGACCCGCGCCTCCTCGTCCGTCGACCGCAGGAGGCGCGGTGCCCGTCGCCGACGCCGGCCCGCCACCCTGCCGTGCCCGCGCGTGCGGCCGCACGTGGCTCAGCGCGACGAGCCCCACGAGCACGCCGACGATCGTGCCCAGGGCGATGCCGTTGTACAACAGGAACTCGCCCGGCCAGGTGACCTGCGCCGGGTCGAGGAAGAAGTACGGGTACCAGCCGACGTCGGCGCCCCGGACGATCGTGAACACGCCCCACACGAGCGGGAAGACCAGCACCACCGAGAGCACCCGCCACCGCACCCGCGGCCGGTCGGGGCCGAACACCCAGTCCACGAGCACGAACGTCGGGATCACGAAGTGCAGCAGCTGGCTCGACCAGGGCACCTCGATGCGGTAGTCGTGACTCGCCGACTCGGCGACGATGATGCCGAACACGATGCCCGACACGATCACGTAGGTGCTGACCAGGGCGTGGACTCCTGCGAACCAGCCGGGCTCCTGCCGCCCACGCAACGACACGACGCCCGCGAAGGCGAGCACCACGACGTTCGCCATGTTGCTCTGCTGCGTGAAGTAGCTGAAGTAGTTGATCGAGCTGAAGGTGCTGAAACCGAGCACGTAGACGAAGTCGGCGACGAGGGCGACGACGCCGACGGCGGCCGCGAGCAGGCGTAGGACGCCGACGATCCGTCGCACCGTGTCACGCCCTCCGGATCTGGTCGGCTGTGGTCGGGGGAAACGTCGATCGTACTAGGCGCCCGCCCGACGCCTCGACGTGCGGAGGCCGGGCCCGCTCGTCGTGACGACGTGCGGACCCGGCCTCGGTGCCTCGGCGTCGCGACCGAGCGCGACGTCGTGCCGATCAGGCGATCAGCTGGGGATGTAGTTGAACTCGTCCGGGTTCGGACCGGTGCGCTCGTCCTTGTTCAGGGCGGTGATGGCGGCCACGTCGGCGTCGGTCAGCTCGAAGTCGAAGAGATCGAAGTTCTCTTCAACGCGCGAGCGCGTGACCGACTTCGGGAAGACGATGTCGCCACGCTGGATGTGCCAGCGCAGCGTCACCTGCGCGGTCGTCTTGCCGACGCGCTCGGCGATCTCGGTGATGGTCTCGTCCTTGAGCACGCCGCCCTGGGCGATGGGCGACCAGGCCTCGGTGTGGATGCCCTTCGAGACGCCGAACTCGCGCAGCGCGTCCTGGGTCAGGTAGGGGTGGACCTCGATCTGGTTGACGACCGGGACGACCGAGCCCTCGTCGAGGACGCGCTCGAGGTGGGGCTGCTGGAAGTTCGAGACGCCGATGGACTTCGCGCGGCCGGTGGCGTGGATCTCCTCGAGGGCCTTCCAGGTCTCGACGTAGTCGACGTCGATGCCGGGCAGCGGCCAGTGGATGAGGAACAGGTCGACGTAGTCCTGCTTCAGCGCGTCGAGCGTGCCGTCGAACGCCTTCAGCGCGTCGTCACGCTTGTGGAAGCCGTTGTTGAGCTTCGAGGTGACGAAGATCTCGCTGCGGTCGATGCCGCTCTCGGCGATCGCCTCGCCGACGCCCGCCTCGTTGCCGTACATCTCGGCGGTGTCGATGTGGCGGTAACCGACCTCGAACGCGGTGAGGGTGGCGTCCTTGGTCTCGGCCGGGTCGACCTGGTAGACGCCGAACCCGAGCTGAGGGATCTGGATTCCGTTGTTCAGGGTGATGGTGGGGATCGTGGTCATGTGTAGAGCCAACCACTCACCCCCGTCGAACCTTCCGAGGAAACACTGGTGGACGTACCCCGGGCGTGTTACTGTGGTGAGTCGCTTGGGTCCTTCTTCTCAGAAGTGCCCCGTGCGGTGACGACCGAGTCCACACCGGTGCACCGCCCGAACAGCCCCGCGAGACGACCTCGCCGGATGCGCACGATGACCACCGATCATCGTTGCCCTACTTCTCCGGCCGCCGTCACCGCAGGCCCGACCACCGCCGTCAGGCGGACCACGAGCGCCCATCCGGCATCTCGTGCCACGGATTCTGTCGCAACACAGAGCACACATCGAAATCGAGCATCATGAACGACATCATCAGCATCACCGGCACGGTCACGACCGCGCCCACCCTCACCACCGCCCGCCTCGTCGAGTTCGTCGTCGTCGACGACCGCGGCACCCAGTTCGCTGTCCGCGCCTGGCGCGACGACGTCACCGCCGCCGTGCGCGTCGGTGCGTCGGTCGTCGTCGACGGAGCGGCCGGCTGGGTCATCCCCGGTCGCAGCTGGCGCCACGAGCCCAGCCGCACCATCGTGCAGGCCTCGTCGGTCGAGACCCGCGAGCTCGCCCTGGCCGCCTAGGCCCCGGCGGCGCCTGCGGGCGCGACGACCCGAGGAGGCGCGGTGAGGCTGTCGGCCGCACCGCGCCTCCTGCGGTTCCCGGCCCCGAGGAGGCGCGGTGAGGCTGTCGGCCGCACCGCGCCTCCTGCGGTTCCCGGCACCACGACGAGGGGCCCGGCCACCGAGGAGGTGACCGGGCCCGTCGTCGTGTGCGGAACCCGCGAGGTCAGAGCCCCCGGGCGCGGACCAGGATCGGACGGTGGTCGCTGATGCCGGCCGGCAGGGTGACGACGTCCTCGATCTTGAGGTCGTAGCTCGTCGCGAAGTCGAAGTGGCCCTTGACGTACTTGTAGCCGAGGTAGGTCGGGGTCGAACTGCGGGTCAGCACGAAGCCGTCGCGCTCGATGTGCTTGCGGAGACCGCCGTGGAACCACGGGTAGTTGAAGTCGCCCACCATGAGCATCGGCACGCCGGGCGCCAGCGCACGCATGAGGCGGTGCGCCGACTCGACCTGCTTCTTCCGCAGGGCGTTCGTGGCGGTGAGCGGGGCGGCGTGGAACGAGCCGATCAGCACGTCGCGTCCGCTCTGCCGGTCGGCCAGGTGCATGGCCAGGAGACGCTCGTGCGCCGGCGACATCACCCGGTCGTGCATCGACTTCTTCAGCGCGTAGACGTTCGTCCCCAGCAACTCGAAGCGCGAACGGCGGTAGTAGGCCGCCAGCCCGAGACGGTTGTTGTGCGTCGACGCCGCGAGGGCGAACTCGCCGAACTCGTCGGGGATGTCCTTCGTGTCGGCCTCTTGCAGGCAGAGCACGTCGGCGTCGTTGTCCTCGGCGAGCGACCGGATCTCGCCCTTGGCCGTGTGCTCGCGAAGGTTGTAGCTGACGACGCGCATCGTGTGTCCGTTGTCTTCTGTCACGAGTAGCGAACCTAGTCCACGTCTGTTTCGGGGAGGTGCAGGTTGGACGAAAGGGGGGTGCCGGGTGAGGCGGACGTCGTGTCCGCCGCACCCGGCACCCCCTGACGGTCGGCTACTCGCCGCGGTGGCTGCGGTCGGCGTCACCGGTCAGCGCCGCGCGGGCCGCACGGCGACGGGCCGAGACGACGAGCGCTGCACCGAGCAGGGTCAGCAGTGCGGCCAGCGTGACCGGGCCGGCCAGCTCGGCGCCGGTGAAGGCGAGACCGGTGGTCGCTGCCGCGGCGGCGGGTCGAGGCGTCGACGCGGCCGGGGCGGTCGGGCCCGCCGCGGGGGCGGCGAGCGCGGCCGGGGTCGTCGTCGGGGAGGACGTCGGCGTGGTGGTCGTGCCGGTCGCGCCGGAGACGCGGGCGAACCAGGCGTTCGAGGACGTCACGGCCTGGCCCGACTCGATGCCCCGCGCCGTCACGGTGCCGACGTCGTGGTGGTCGGCGGTGCCGGCCGTCACACCCGCGAGGGCGGCGGTGCAGTCGAACGAGGCGCCGACCGCGAGCGGGCCGGCCCAGGTGACACCGGTGGACGGTCCGCCCAGGGCGCTGAAGTCACAGCTCAGGCCCGTGACGGTGCCGTTGGCGACGACCGCGTCCGAGACCGAGACGTCGGCGAGCGCGTCGGCGCCCGTGTTGGTCACCCGGTAGGCCAGCGAGGCGGTCCCGTCGGAGAGCACGACGGCGGCGTCGGCGGTGTCGGCCGCGTGGCCCGCGGCGTCGCCCTTCGTGATGGTCACGGCGGAGACGGGGACGTCACCGCTGCCCACTCCCCCGGCGGAGGCCTGGACCTTCGAGGCCGTGACCCGGCTGCCGGCGGCGACACCGGCCCGGACGGTCGATGCCGTCGCGGCGTTGGTGAAGGTCTGCGGGGCGGTCGCGGTGCCGGTGGGGGCGGCGAGGCTCACGGCGACGGCGGCACGGTACTGCGCGGTCCGCGTCTGCGCGCCCCACGAGACCGTGTACCCGGAGTCGGTGCAGTCGAACGAGGCCGGGGTCACGGCGACCGGGGCGGCCAGCGAACCGTCGGCCTTGGTGCGGATCTCGGTGAAGACGGCGGTGTCGCAGTCGAACGACCACGCCTCGCCGGCGGGGACCGAGTCACCGACGGTGGCCGAGTCGAACGGCCCCATCGGCGTGTTCACGCTCCAGACGAGGAAGTCGTCGGCCACGAGTCGACCCTGGTCGGCACGGGTGTAGGTGCCGAACTTCGTCACGACGTCCGAGCCGCGCAGCACACCGGTCGGAGTGACGACGGTCGTGAAGTCGCGACCGTCGTTCGTGGTCGACGTGAAGGGGGTCGGCACGCCCGACGGGGTGGTGCGTCCCTCGAAGTCGGACGTGACGAAGGCCTGGCCGCTGACGTTGAGGTGGTCCTCGGCGTAGGCGGTCATCGTGAAGGTGACCACGGACGGGCGCGTCCCGACGACGGCGGCGTCGGCCACGACCGCACCGGTGGCGGGGTCGCGGAGCGCGAAGTCGGTGGGCAGGTTCTTCAGGTGCTCGCTGAGCGTCAGCGTGAAGGTGTCACCGGCGAGGGTGTCGTCGGGCACCTGCCACGCGATCGTCGTCGTGAGCTGGGAACCCTGCTTCGGCGTGGTCGGGGTGACCGTCACGTTCGTGATGGCACCGTCGATCTCGGCGGCCCGGGCCGGAGCCGCGGTGCCGGTGAGGGCGGCGGTGCCGGCCAGGGCGAGGGTGGCGAGCAGCGCGGCGGACAGGCGCAGGGCCCTCCGCCCGCGACGGGGAGACCCCGCGAGGGTGAGCGAATGCATGGTGGTGCCTTTTTCGGGTAGGGCAGATGCGCGCCTCGACCTGTTCCCCCGGTGCCGTGTTCGGGTACGGCGCCGGGGTCGGGTGAACGGGGATCGTCACGTCTCGGGTGACACCCAAACTAGGGCCGGCGTGCCGACCGTGTCCACCATCGGGGGGACAGATCACCCGGACGAGGAACGGGCGACGAGGGTGGCGCCCGAGCGACGGACGTTCCGCGGTGCGCCGTGCGCCGTGCGCCGTGCGCCGTGCGCGGTTTGCCGGGAACTCCTGCACCCTGTCCGACACCCGCCCCGATTCCCCCGCAGGCGAGCCCACACCGCAGCACGAGCCAGGAGTTGCCGACACGGACCACCCCCGGTCGGCAACTCCTGCACCCTGCCCGGCACCCGCCCCGACTCCCCCGCAGGCGAGCGCCACCGCAGCACGAGCCAGGAGATGCCGACACGGACGGCCCCCGGTCGGCAACTCCTGCACCCTGACCGACACCGGCCCCGACTCCCCCGCTGGCGAGCGACGCCGCAGCAGGGACCAGGAGTTGCCGACACCGCGGCGGGGGCGGAACACGGGCCAGGAGTTGCCGACACCACGCGGGCGGGGCAGGCGGGGCGGGAGGGGGCGGGGACGCGAGGAGGCGGTGGTCGCCCTCCCGAGGGAAGGTGACCACCGCCTCCGGGTGGCTCAGGCCGTCAGGCCGTCAGGCCGTCAGGCCGTCAGGCCGTCAGGCCGCGGGTGCTACCCGCGCCAGGGGAACCAGCCGTGGAAGAGGTCGCCGAGGGCGTTCCAAATCCACTGCAGGATGTCACCGAGGCTCCAGCCGCCGGGGTGTCCGGGCTGTCCGGGGTGGCCGGGCTGGCCCGGGCCGGGACCCGGGTCGGTGGGCGTCTCGGGCTCTTCTCCCGAGGCGACCGTGAGATAGGTGACCTGTCCCGTGTCGCCGTACACGACGCGGCCGAGGAAGGTCTGCTCGTAGGGCAGGCCCGTCCAGGACGCGGTCAGCGTCGCCGTCTCGCCCAGCCCTGCGGAGAGGGTGGCCGGGTCGACCGCGAAGCCTCCGACGGCCGTCGCCGGGTCAAGCAGGTACGACGTCAGCGTGTAGTCGAGCTGCCCGGCACCGCTGTAGAAGTCGACCAGCAGCACGTACTCGCCCGCCGCGGGGCCGTCGAGGTCGATCTGCTCGTCCGCCGAACCGGTGGCCGAGGACGCCGCGAGCCGGTCGGGCGCACCGTCGGCACCGGCCGTGTAGAGGAGCAGGTCGAGGTCCGCGGTGTCGTCGGCGCTGTCGAGCACGAAGCGCGCGTGGCTGGTGCCCTCGGCGATCGTGACCGGCGTCTCGGCCGCCGCGGTGCCTGCCGCACCCGAGCCGGTCGTGACCTGCCCGGCGGCGAGGCCCTCGGTGGTGAGCGGCAGCTCGAGGGCGTCGCCCGCCGTGACGTCGAACGCCTTCTCGCCCGTGGCGCCCTCGCCGGCCACCTCGGCCGGGGCCTGCAGCTGGACGGGGCGCACGGCGAGCGGGCTGCGCACGTCGTGGGTCCCGTCGGACCAGGTGAGGTAGCCGGTGGCGAACTGGTCGAGCTCCGCCGTCGTCCGGGTGAAGGTGACCGTGTAGTCCTGCTCCTCGCCCGCGGCGCCGAAGGTCAACGTCGAGGGTTCGACCGTCGCCGTCACGCCGTCCATCTCGATCGGGGCGACCGTGTAGGTCCCCGCCCCGGTCGAGGTGACGGTGCGCGTGACCTGGGCGGTGCCGGCCAGCGAGCCGACGCTGATCGACGGCAGGTTGAGCGACGAGTCCGTGCCCTCGACGGTGTCGATCGAGTCGACGTAGGCCTGCCAGTCGGCCGGACCGTTCTCGTAGAGCAGCCCGGGTTCGAGGAACGCGGTCGGGTCGACGTGGCCGGCGCCCTGGGCGAAGACGTCCCGGCTCGGAGCACCGTCCTCGCCGACGAGGTCGTAGGCGGTCGTCATCATGGCCGACTTGACCTCGTCCGGGGTCCAGTCGGGGTGGACGTCCTTCGAGAGGTAGAGCGCGGCCAGACCGGCGATGTGGGGGGACGACATCGACGTGCCCGAGAGGAACTCGTACGTGCCGGGCTCGCCTTGCGCGTTGGCACCGTCCGCGAGGATCGCCACGCCGGGGGCCGAGATGTCGGGCTTCAGCAGGTTGCCGCCGTCGGCCGTCACCGGGCCGCGCGACGAGAAGCCGGCGATCTGGGGGGTGGCGGGCTCGGGCAGTGCGCCCGGGTTGCCGTCGAGCAGGGTGGCGGTGGCACCTTCGGTGTCGGCGTACGCGTGGACCGCGTCGTAGTCGTCGGCGTTGAGGTGGACCGTGGGGACGGCGTGTTCGTCGAGGTCGACCGAGCTGCTCGTCGGGTTGACCAGCACCATGCCGATGCCGCCGGCGCGCTCGACCTCGGCCGACTTGGCCGTGCGGTCGTAGACACCGCGGTCGCAGAGCACGATCGTGCCGGCGGCCTTCGCCGGGTCGAGCGTGTCCGGTGCGCAGAGGGTCACCGCGGTGGCGTCGGCGCCGGCGGCCGCGACGGCGGTCGACGAGACGAAGTCGCCCGTCAGGCCGTCGGTGCCGGTCGGCACGGTGATCGAGCCGCCCAGGTAGTCGGTGCCGTCGGCGGTCCGAACCGTCGCGCTGTAGCTGGGGATGGTCGACGCCGCGACCGTGGTGATCCACGGTGCCGCGTTGTCGGCGGTGGTCGCGGTCGGGCCGTCGTTGCCCGCCGAGGCCGCCACGAAGACGCCGGCCGAGGCCGCGCCGAGGAACGCCTGGTCGGTGGCCGAGAAGGTGCTCGTGGCCCCGCCTCCGCCGATCGAGTAGTTGATGACGTCGACGCCGTCGGTGACCGCGGCCTCGATGGCGGCGATCAGGTCGAGCGTGGCGCAGCCGTCGTCGTCGGTGGCGACGCGGTCGGGGCCGTCCCAGCAGACCTTGTAGGCCGCGATCTTGGCGGCCGGGGCGACGCCCGAGACGGTGCCGAACGAACGGTCGCCGATGGTGGCCTCGACGTCGGCGTTGCCCGCGGCGGTCGACGCCGTGTGCGAGCCGTGGCCGTTGCCGTCGCGGGGAGAGAGGTACTCGCCCTGCTCCTCGGTGCCGATGTTGCCGACGCCGAAGCCGTCGACGAAGTAGCGCGCACCGATCAGCTTCGTGTTGCAGTCGCCCGCGTCGAACTGCACGCCGGTCTGGCACACGCCGGTGAAGGTGCCGCCGTCGCCCTTGGCGAAGACGGTCCGGTCGCCGTCGAGGTGGGGTTCGGCGTCGCTGGCCGACCCCAGGGGGTCACCGGCGAACGAGGCGTTGCCCGCCGCGATGCCCGAGTCGATGATGCCGACGACGACTCCTTCGCCGGCCTTCTCGCGTCCGCCGACGGCGTCCCAGACGCCACCGTTCCCCTCGGCGTCGCCCAGGCCGAGGAACTCGGTCGACGGCGTCGCCTGCAGCTTGAGCAGCTCGTTCTTCGAGACGGCGGCGACCGAGGGGTCGCTCGCGAGCTCGGCGGCCTGGGCGGCCGTGAGGTCGGCCGCGAAGGCGTTGGTCGTGATGGCGTAGCTCGCCTGGACGGTGGCGCCGGCCGCCGCCGCGACGTCCTGCTGGACGCCCTTCAGGTGCTCGGCGTAGTCCTGCACGGGAGCGCTCTGCGCGTCGAGGTCGCTGCCTTCGGGCACGGCGGTGCGGGCGAGGCCCGGCTGTCCGCCCTCGTAGGTCGCGGCCGCCGGCTCGCGCAGCGTGACGATGTACTTGCCGTCGGAGAACTGGCTGTCGCCCACGACGGCCGGGCCGTCCGCGGCGAAGGAGGCGGTGGCCGGCACCGCGACGAGGCCCGCGGCGACGACGCCGGTGGCGAGGAGGGTGGCGAAGCCGCCACGGAGTCGGGTGCGGGGCGGAGCGGTCGGCCTGCGTCGGCCGGATGGTGTGATCACGGATCGCCTTTCGATGCACGTCGTTCGGGACGTGCTGTCGGTGGTGCGCCGCAGCCCCGGGCCGCGGTCGATCCATAAGAACTACCTGTGAATGTCGGTGACCCTCTAGTGGGGGCCATGGCCGAAACCGGCCACTGACCGGCTTCGGCCAGAGAGTTCACACGAGGAGGCGCGGGCGGGGCACCGCCGTCGTCCCCCCTTCGGCGGACGGTCGCCTCGCCGCGCCTCCCTACCGCGTCGTCAGCCCGAGCCGCGCCGCCGCCCAGGCCGTCCCCGCGCCGAGCCCGCGCGACGCCGTCGACCAGTCGTGGCCGCTGCCGGGCACGACGTGGCGGGTGACGGCCATGCCCGCGGCCCGGGCCGCCGCCGCCACGACGGGCATCACGGGCCCGTAGCGCGAGTCGGTCCCGCCGACGGCGAAGAACCCGGCACTGTCGGCGTAGGGGGCCCGGGCGGCCAGCACGGCGAGCGGCTGGGCGGCGTCGTAGGCCGCCCGGTCGCCGGCGAAGCCGCGCTCGACCGTCGCCCGGGCTCCCCCGTCCAGCAGTGGTCCCCGCTGCCCCGAGACGTCGACGAACGAGGCGAAGAGCTCGGGGTGGCCCGCCGCCAGCTGGAGCGAACAGGTGCCGCCCTCCGAGAAGCCCGACACGGCCCACGCCCGACCGGGCGCCTGGACCGAGAGGTGGCTCGTGATCCACCGGGGCACGTCGACCGTCAGGTAGGTCTCGCTGTGACCGAGGGGTCCGTCGACGCACATCGGGTTGTTGGTCGGCCGCTCGAGCTGGTCGGGCATCACGACGATCGGCGCGAGGCCGTGGTGCGTGCGGGCGAGCGCGTCGAGGGTCTCGACCATCCGTCCGGCGTCGACGAGGTTCTCCGGCGCGGCGCCGGGGCCCTGTCCGGACAGGACGACGTCGACGGGCAGGGGCGGCGGATCGGCCACGAGGGCGGCGGGCGGCAGGTACACCAGGGCGTCCCGCGCGTCGAAGTGGGACGCCGTGCCCGGGATGGCGACGCTGCCGAGCCGTCCGCGGGACGGCAGGTCGGCGGGTGCCCGCCAGGTGCGTCCCAGGTCCGGGGCCGCCGGGGTCGACGTCCGTCCGGCCCGCACGGCCGCCCCCTGCGCGACCGGGACGACGAGCGGCGAGACGTCCGACACGCCGAGCAGGGCCCCCACGGTCGGGAAGAGCCCGCTGTCGCGGTCGATCGCGAGGCCGGTGGCGAGGGCCGTCACGACGATCGTCGAGGCGGCGAGGACCCGCCGCCCCGCGCCTCCGCGCACCACGGCGACCACGGCCGCGCCGACCACCGCCAGCAAGGCCCCGACCCAGAGACGGTCGACCCAGGTGGGCGGGACGTCGAGGACGTCCTCGACGTCTCCGAGCCACCAGGTGACCAGCGCGCCGAGGCCGGCCCCCAGCGCGGCGGCTGCGGCGACCCAGCGCCACCAGGTGCGGGCCCCGCGCGGACGGCGCACCGTCGAGACCACGAGCGCCCCGGCCACGGCGTACACGGCCGCGAGGGTGCCCGCGGACATCAGGGAGAGCCTCAGCACGAGGGCTCCGCACGGGGAGGATCGATCACGTCCGGACGCTATCGAGGCGACTCGATGGGTGAGCCGTGAGAGGGCTGGGCGTCGGCTGACTCAGACCCAGCCGCGGCGTGCGGCCTCGACTCCGGCGTGGAACCGGTTGCTCGCGCCGAGCTCGTCGAAGAGGGCGTGCAGGCGTCGCCGGAGCGTGCGGGACGAGATGCCGAGCTGACCGGCGATCACCTCGTCGGTCGCCCCCGCCGCCACGAGGGCGAGGAGGTCGCGCTCGGCGGGGGTGGGGGGTCGCATCGCGAGTCGCGCCTCCTGGTCCCGCGACGGCACGGTGGCTCCCGACGTCGCCGGCACGGTCGACGACGACGCCAGTCGCGCGGCCACCGCGGCCCAGTCGACCGCGGCCCCACCGGCCCCCGGGGTGCCCGGCACGGGCAACGCGCTGCGCCACCGGGCCTCGAACAGGTCGTGGAGGGCGGCGACGAGCGGCTCGGACTCGGTCACGAGGGCCTCGGGCCGGTCGGGGTCGTGCCCGATCGAGACGAGGGCCACCCGGCGGTCGGCGACGGCGAGCTTGACCGGCAGGTCGTGCGTGATGCGGGCCTCCTCCCCGTCGGCGCCGAGGCGGTGGACGCCCTGCCAGCTGCCGTCGGCCGAGATGCTGGCGACCGTGTAGACCGCCCGCCACCGCACGCCGCGCCCGAGGGCGACCCGCTGGGTGGACTCGTTCGACGCGACCACGTAGGGCGGACGGTCGAAGGCGACGAAGTCGGTGGTCGCCCGGTGCTCCAGCCTCGAGTACCAGTCCCCCACGGCCGCGTGCCCGACGACCACCCGCGTGAGTTCGTCGGCGTCATGCGGGCGGCGGCCCTCGTCGAACAGCGCTCCCAGCTCGGGCACGGCCGCGCGCACCTCGACGAGCGCGTCGGCACGCGCGGCGACGACGGCCGGCACGGCCACGCGCGGGTCCACCGCGCCGTAGCCCTCGCCCCCCGCCGAGCGCTGGACGAGCCCGAGCGAACGGAGGCGCTCCAGGGCGGCCAGGGCCGTCGCCTCGTCGAGGTGCACGGCCCGTGCCACGGCCTCGGGCGTCGGCCCGGCCGCCGCTCCCGCGGCGTCCGCCAGCCCGGCCCCGGCGACGACGTGACGGTAGACCGCGACGGCCACGTCGTCGATCCCGAGGGCGGCGAAGGACGGAAGGGGCACGGGACGATCTTGCCCCGTCACAGCCGACTCTTGGTAGCGTCGTCCAGATGACCGGACACGGGGCGGGGCGGTGAGCCGCGAGACGATCGCGTCGCCCTCGGCGGCGAGGCTGCGCCGACCCGGTTTCTCGATCGGTCTCGCCGACCGGTTCTCGGGCAGCTGGCGCAGCGTGCTGGTCGTCTACCTCGCGTCGCGGCTGTTCTCGACGAGCGTCCTCTTCGCCGTCTACGAGGTCGCGAAACTCGCCGGTGCGACCTTCATCACCCCCGGCAGCGACCGCAGCTTCCTCGACTTCACCTCGTCGTGGGACGCCGACCGGTACCGCACCATCGCGCTGCACGGCTATCCCTCGACCCTGCCGACCGACGCTGCCGGCGAGGTGCTGCCGAACGAGTGGGCGTTCCTGCCGGTCTTCCCGTACCTCTGCCACCTGCTGATGGTCGCCACGGGCATGGACTTCGTCGTCGCCGCCCCTCTGCTCGCCACCGTCTTCGGTGCGGCTGCGGCCGTCGTCCTCCACCGCCTGCTCGTGACGAAGGTCGGACGCACCGGCGCCCTCTGGGCCGTGCTGCTGTTCTGCTTCGGGCCGATGGCGTTCGTCATGTCGGTCGGCTACGCCGAGAGCCTCTTCCTCCTGCTGATGTTCGGCGGCCTGCTCGCCATGCAGCGGCGGAACTACCCGCTCGTGGCGGCGGCGGGCATCGTCGCCTCGTTCGTCCGACCCGGGGCGCTCGCCCTGGCGTTGGCGCTCGGCATCCACCTGATCGTGCGCTGGCACACCGAGCGGGAGCGACCCGGGGCCCGCACGGCCGCTGCCTCCGCCGCCGCTGCCTCGACCACGTCCTCCGCTTCGACCTCGGCCTCGATCACGGGGCACGGCACAGCGGGTGCCGACGCGCCGTCCGCGTCGACGCCGCGGTCCCCCGGAGGCGCCGGGACGCGACGGATCGCCGGGATCGGCAGCGCGCCTCCTGCCCTCATCCTCGCCGCCCGGGCGTCGGCCCGTCGTTCCTGGGCCGGGCTGCGCGAGTTCGTCGTCGGTGGCCGGATGCCGAAGCGCGAACTGACGACGATCGTCGTGGCGGGGCTCTCGATGGCCGCGGCGGGACTCGCCTGGCCGGTGATCGCCCACGTGGTCACGGGCCAGTCCGACGCCTACCTCGAGACCGAGATGGCCTGGTGGGTGGACTACGTCGGCCGCCCGGCGTTCGTGCCGTTGACCCCGTGGTTCCTCCTCGCCGGGCGGTGGCTGGGCATCGGGGGCATCGTGCTCGTGCTGGCCATCATCGCGTCGTTCACGTTCTGGGTGACCCGACGCTCGACGCTGCGGCTCGGTCACGAGGTCGTCGCGTTCACCGCGGGGTTCTTCGCCTACCTCGTCGCGGTGTTCCTGCCCCAGCAGAGCCTGTTCCGCCTGCTCATGCCCCTCAGCCCCCTGCTCGGCACGCCCGCGATCTCGTCGCGACCGTGGGTGCGGCGCTCGATGCTGCTCGGCGGGGCCGCGCTGCAGCCCGTCGCCGTCGTGTTCGTCTTCCTCTTCACCGCGCCGTAGCCGTCGGCGCGATCCCGGCCCCGACGGGCCGTGCGGTGGCGGCTGTGCGGTGGCGGGTCGGCAGCAGCGGGCTACGCCGGGGCGGGGCCCTGCGGCGGCGGGCTGGCGCAGCGGGCTGTGCCGCAGCGCGCTACGCGGCGGCGGGGGCCAGTTGCATCGCGTCGGCGAGGAGCGCGACCGACCGGAGGCGCGCCTCCGTCGATGAGGCCGAGTGCGCGACGATCAGCTCGTCGGCCTGGGCGGTACGGGCGAACTGCTCCATGTACTCGCGTGCGTCGCCGGGCGTGCCGACGGCAGTGTAGGTCGTCATGGTCTGGACGTGCTGCCCCACGGGGGTGCGCAGCAGGTGGTCGAGCTCGTCGTCGCCGAACTCGCGGGTGGGGTCGATCTGCCCGCTCTGGCGCAGCAGCATCATGAGGCGCTGACGCTTGACGGCGGCGAACTGCGTGTCGGCGTCGTCCGCGTCGTCGGCGACGATCGCGTTGACGGCGGCGAGCACGTACGGCTCGCTCAGCTGGGTCGACGGCTGGAACTCGCGACGGTACGCCGAGACGGCGTCCACCAGGTCACCGGGGGCGAAGTGCGAGGCGAAGGCGTAGGGCAGACCGAGGGCGGCGGCGAGCTTGGCACCGAACAGCGACGAACCGAGGATGTACAGCGGCACGTTCGTGCCCGCCCCGGGGACGGCCTGGACGCCGGCGACGCGCGACTCCCCCGCGAGGAACGCCTGCAGTTCGACGACGTCCTGCGGGAAGCGCTCGGACGACGAGGGGTCGCGGCGCATGGCACGGAACGTGGCCTGGTCGCTGCCGGGGGCTCGGCCGAGGCCGAGGTCGATGCGCCCCGGGTGCAGGGTCTCGAGGGTGCCGAACTGCTCGGCGATGGCGAGCGGCGAGTGGTTCGGGAGCATGACGCCGCCCGAGCCGAGGCGGATGGTCGAGGTCTGGCTCGCGATGTGGGCGATCAACACCGACGTCGCGCTCGAGGCGATGGAGGCCATGTTGTGGTGCTCGGCGTACCAGACCCGCCGGTACCCGCTCGCCTCGGCCTGCTGCGCCAGGGCCACGGAGGCCGCGAAGCTCTCGCGCACGGTCTGGCCGGGTGCGACGGGGGCGAGGTCGAGGATCGAGAGGGGAATGCTCATGCGGGGGTGAACAACGACGGGCGTCGTCGTATGCCCCGCGAGGCAAAACGAGTGGTCCCGGACCGTCGTCCGCCGTGGGGCGGAGGACGATCCGGGACCACTCGATGCGCGGGGGGCGCGAAGGGCGCGAGCCGGGCGCGGCCTACAGGCCGCGGGCGAGGCGGTGGTACGCGGCGTTCCAGGCGACCTCGTGACGGAAGTCGCGGATGCGGGTGTCCTCGTCGATCACGAGCAGCTCGGTCTCGACGATGCGGGCGAGGTCCTCGAAGGCCTCGAGCCCGACCGCGGTCGACATGACCGTGTGGTGGGCGGCGCCGGCCGTCAGCCACGCCTCGGCCGACACGGCGAACGACGGACGGGGCTTCCACACCGCGCGCCCCACCGGGAGGTTCGGCAGGTCCTCGTCGGGGTCGACCACGTCGACCACGTTGACCGTCAGGCGGAAGCGGTCGCGCACGTCGCTCATCGCGACGACGACGGCCGGGCCGGGGTCGGCGGAGAAGACCAGGCGCACCGGGTCGTCCTTGCCGCCGATGCCGAGCGCGTGCACCTCGAGGGAGGCGCGCCCCGACGTCAGCGCCGGGCTGACCTCGAGCATGTGCGCCCCGAGGATCTTCTCCTCGCCGGGCACCAGGTGGTACGTGTAGTCCTCCATCAAGGAGGCGCCACCCGGCAGCCCGGCGCCCATCACGTTGGCCGCACGCACCAGCACCGAGGTCTTCCAGTCACCCTCGGCACCGAAGCCGTAGCCCTCGGCCATCAGGCGCTGGACCGCGAGGCCGGGCAGCTGCTTGAGCGCGCCCAGGTCTTCGAAGTTCGTCGTGAAGGCACTGAACCCGCCCTCTTCGAGGAACGAGCGCAGACCGATCTCGATCGCCGCACCGTCTCGCAGCGACTGGTGACGCTCGCCGCCCGCCCGCAGCGCGGGGACCACGTCGTACTCGGCCTCGTACACCGCGACGAGCGCGTCGATCGCCGTCTCGGACGCCGCGGCGACGGCCTCGGCCAGTTCGTTGACGCCCCAGGTGTTGACCTGGACGCCGAAGGCCAGCTCGGCCTCGGTCTTGTCGCCCTCGGTCACGCCGACGAAGCGCATGTTGTCGCCGAAGCGTGCCAGCTTGAGCGAGCGCATGGCCGAGGCGCCCGCGGCGGCGCGCATCCAGGTGCCGACCTGCTGCTGCACGCGCGGGTCGCTGACGTGGCCGACGACGGTCTTGCGGGGCACCCCGAGACGGGTCTGCATGTAGCCGAACTCGCGGTCGCCGTGGGCGGCCTGGTTGAGGTTCATGAAGTCGAAGTCGATGTCGGCCCAGGGCAGCGCGACGTTGGCCTGCGTGTGCAGGTGCAGCAGCGGCTTGCGCAGGGCGTCGAGGCCGCCGATCCACATCTTGGCCGGGCTGAAGGTGTGCATCCAGGCCGTGACGCCGATGACCGAGTCGTCGAGGTTCGCCTCGAGCATCGTGCGACGGATCGCGTCGGCGTCGGTCAGGACGGGCTTCCAGACGAGGCGCACGGGCACGTCGGAGGCGGCGGCGAGTTCGTCGGCGATGGCACGCGACTGGTCGGCGACCTGCTGGAGCGTCTCTTCGCCGTAGAGGCCCTGGCTGCCGGTGAGGAACCAGACCTCGCGTGAGGCGAGGAAGGCGGTGGGGTCGAGGGTGTCGTTCGTCACTTCAGTTCTCCTGCGGGTGCTTGTCCGTAGACGTTCTGGTACCGGTCGAAGAGGGCGTCGATGCTCTCTGCCGGGATGGGGATGGGTTCGCCGAGCTGGCGGGTGATGTGGACGGTGCGGGCCACGTCCTCGGTCATGACGGCGGCCTTGACCGCGTCGCGGGCGTCCTTGCCGATCGTGAAGACGCCGTGGTTCTGCATCAGCACGGCCCGGCTGCGGTGCCCCTCGAGCGTCGCGACGATGCCGCGGCCGATCGAGTCGTCGCCGATGATCGCGAACGGCCCCACGGGGATCTCGCCGCCGAACTCGTCGGCCATCGCCGTGATCACGCACGGGATCGCCTCGCCGCGCGCGGCCCAGGCCGTGGCGTAGGTCGAGTGCGTGTGCACGACTCCGCCGACGTGCGGCATGGTGCGGTAGACGTAGGCGTGGGCGGCGGTGTCGCTCGACGGACTGCGGTCGCTGCCCGGCGTGCCCTCGACCACGGTGCCGTCGAGGCGGCAGAGGATCTGGTTCTCGGCCGTGAGGTCGTCGTAGAGCACCCCGCTGGGCTTGATCACGAAGAGGTCGGTGCCGGGCACGCGACCCGACACGTTGCCGCCCGTCCAGACGACGAGCCCGTAGCGCACGAGCTCGGCGTGCAGGGTGGCGACGTCTTCTCGGGTGGCGTCGATGGCCGCCTGCGTCGAGCGGTCGATCCAGCCGGTCATGCGGTCACCTGCGCGTCGCTCGTGGCGGAGGCGGTGGCGTCCTGTTCGACGGCATCCGTGCCTCCACCGCCCTCGGTCGTCGCCGAGGGAGCCGAGGAGGCGCGGGTCGCCTCGCGACGCATCGCGCGCAGGCGGTGCATCACGTCGTTGCCGCCCCGACCGAACCAGTCGTGCAGCAGGAGGTACTCGGCGTACAACGCGTCGTAGGCGTCGGCGGCGGCCTCGTCGGGGACGTAGGTCGCCCGGTCGACGCTGCCCATGGCCTCGGCCGCGGCGCGGATGTCGGCGTAGGCGCCCGCGGCGACGGCGGCGTGGATGGCCGACCCGAGGGCCGGGCCCTGCTCGCTCGTGATCGTCGAGATCGGCATGCGGAGCACATCGCTGTAGGTCTGCATCAGGTGCTTGTTCTTCAGCAGACCGCCGGCGGCGATGAACTCGGTGACCGGCACGCCCGACTCCTCGAAGGCCTGGACGATGCGGCGCGTGCCGAACGCCGTGGCCTCGAGCAAGGCCCGGTAGCCCTCTTCGGGCGTCGTGCTGAGCGTCTGGCCGACGATGACGCCGCTCAGCTCGTGGTCGACGAGCACCGAGCGGTTGCCGCTGTGCCAGTCGAGGGCCACGAGGCCGTGGGCCCCGACGGGCTGCTCGTAGGCGAGGTCGGTGAGGTGCTGGTGCACGCTCTTGCCGGCCGCCGCGGCGTCGTCGACCGACGACTGCGGCACCTGGTTCTTCACGTACCAGGCGAAGATGTCGCCGACGCCGGACTGACCGGCCTCGTAGCCGTAGAGGCCGTCGACGATGCCACCGTCGACGACGCCGCACATGCCGGGCACCTCGGCGAGCTTGTCGCCGTTCATGACGTGGCAGGTGCTCGTGCCCATGATGGCGACCATCTGGCCGGGCTGCGTGGCCTTGGCGGCCGGGGCCGTGACGTGCGCGTCGACGTTGCCGACGGCCACGGCGATGCCCTCGGGCAGTCCGGTCCAGCCGGCGGCCTCGGCCGTCAGCGTGCCCGCGACGTCGCCCAGGGCGCCGATCTCGTGCACGACCTTGGTCTCGGCGAAGTCGGCGAAGTCGGGGTTGAGGGCGGCGAGGAACTCGCGGCTGGGGTACTCGCCGTCCTGGTAGATGCCTTTGTAACCCGCGGTGCAGGCGTTGCGGACGTAGCGCCCGCTGAGCTGCCAGACGATCCAGTCGGCGGCCTCGACCCAGTGCTCGGTCGCGGCGTAGACCTCGGGGTCCTCTTCGAGCAGCTGCAGCCCCTTGGCGAACTCCCACTCGCTCGAGATGAGCCCGCCGTACCGGGGCAGCCACGACTCGCCCCGCGACGCGGCCAGTTCGTTGATGCGGTCGGCCTGGCCCTGCGCGGCGTGGTGACGCCACAGCTTGACGAACGCGTGCGGGCGGTCGGCGAAGCGGTCGAGCTCGTTGAGCGGGGTGCCGTCGGCGGTGGTCGGCACCATGGTGCAGGCCGTGAAGTCGGTGCCGATGCCGACGACCGCGGCGGGGTCGACGCCCGACGCGCGGAGGGCTTCGGGAACGGCGTTCTTCAGCACGTCGACGTAGTCGGACGGCACCTGCAGGGCCCAGTCGGCGGGCAGGCGCTCGCCCGTTCCGGGCAGCGTGCGGTCGACGACCGCGTGCGGGTACTCGAACGTGGCGCTGGCCAGTTCGGCGCCGTCACGCACGCGCACGACGACCGCGCGGCCGCTGAGCGTGCCGTAGTCGACGCCGACGACGTACGTCTCGGCCGAGGCGCCGGCGGGGTCGGGGGCCGCGGGCGACGGGTCGGAGGGGATGGCGGTCTCAGCCATGGAACGTCCTTGTCCTGATGCGAAAGTGAGCGCTCACATTCTCACATGAGCGAGTGGGACCGTGCAATCTCGCACGGGCGGTTCGGGGTCGGTCAGCGGGCCGGGGCCGCCGTCGAGCGGCGGACGACGAGCTCGGGGTCGAGTGCCGCCACGGGCGCCTCGTCGCCGGCGAGCACGGCCTCGACGGTCGTCATGAGTCGGCGCCCGAGTGCCTCGAAGTCCTGCCGCACGGTGGTCAGCGGCGGGACGAAGTGTTCGGCCTCGGGGATGTCGTCGAAGCCGACGATGCTCACGTCGCGCGGCACGACCCGACCGGCGTCGACGTACGCGTGCACGACGCCGAGCGCCATCTGGTCGTTGCCGCAGAACACGGCCGTGACGTCGTCGCGCCCGGCCAGCTCTCGGCCGATGCGATGACCGGAGCCCGGGGTCCAGTCGCCGCGCAGCAGCACCGTCGAGTCGACGCCGAGCCGTTCGCAGGCCTCGCGCCAGCCCCGCTCGCGGTCGCGGCCGTCCATCCACCCGTCGGGCCCGGCGACGTGGGCGATGCGGCGGTGACCGAGCGAGACGAGGTGCTCGACGGCCGCCTCGGCCCCGGCGGCCTGGTCGAACGAGACCGTGTGGTGGCCGTCCTCGGCCTCGCTGTCGGCGGTGACCAGCGGCACCGAAACCCCGGAACGCCGCAGCACCTCGAGGGCCTCGGCGTCGGGCGCGATGAGCACGATGGCCGCCACGTTCTGGCCCACCAACGAGTCGAGGGCCTGCCGCATGCCCTGCCGGTCGTCGACGTCGAGGGTGGCCATCGACACCTGGTACCCGGCTCGTCGGGCGGCACCGTTGAAGCCGTGCATCGTGCTCGACGGCCCGTAGAACGGGAACCCCGTGCTGATCACGCCGAGCGACCTCGTCTTGCGGCTGGCCAGCGCCCGGGCGGTGAGGCTCGGCCGGTAGTGGAGCTCGTCGATGGCGACGTCGACCTTGGCCTTGGTGGCGGGACGGACCGTCGGGTCGCCGTTGACGACCCGCGAGACGGTCTGGTGCGAGACGCCGGCTGCGGCCGCGACGTCGAAGAGGGTTGCCACGAGGTGATCCTAGTTCGGTTCGGTTTTCGGGACGGTGGCGTCGTGTGCGGCCGGCCCGCGCCTCCTGCGGTCTGGTCGGTGCCCGCCGGGGGCGGGGAGACGAGGAGGCGCGGCTCCCGTGACCGGGAACCGCGCCTCTCGCGGATGGTGACCGCTCGTTACTTGCCGGACGAGGCGGCGCGACGCTTGTTGAAGACGTCGAACGCGACCGCGGCGAGCAGCACGAGGCCCTTGATCAGGGACTGGTACTCGGTGCCGACGCCGAGGATCGACATGCCGTTGTTCAGGATGCCGATGATGAGACCACCGACGATGGCGCCGGTGACCGTGCCGATGCCGCCGGTGACGGCGGCGCCACCGATGAACACGGCCGCGATGGCGTCGAGCTCGAACCCGTTGCCGGCGCTGGGGCTGGCGAGGTTCAGCTGACCGGTGAAGACGACGCCGGCCAGGGCGGCGATGACGCCCATGTTGACGAAGAGCAGGAACGTGACGCGCTTCGTCTTGACGCCGGACAGCTCGGCGGCGTGCAGGTTGCCACCGATCGCGTAGACGTGACGACCGAACACCGAGTTCTTCATGATCATCGAGTACGCGACGACGAGCACCGCGAGCACGACCAGGACGATCGGGGTGCCCGAGTAGCTGGCGAGCAGGAACCCGACGTACATGACCAGGGCGACCGTGAAGACCATCTTGGTGATGAACCACAGGAAGGGCTCGTCCTCGAGCTGGTACTTGCGACGCGTGGCACGGCCGCGGAGGCCGGTGCCGATGAGGGCCAACGAGGCGACGGCGCCGAGGACGAGCGTCAGCGGCTCGTACCCGGTGGTGCCGAAGGCGGGCAGGAAGCCCGACCCGATGTCGCGGAACCCCTGGGGGAAGGGCGAGATCTGCTGGCTCTGGAGGGCGATCTGGGCGGCACCGCGGAACGCGAGCATGCCGGCCAGGGTGACGATGAACGCCGGGATGCCGAAGTAGGCGATCCAGAAGCCCTGCCAGGCCCCGACCAGGGCGCCGAGCACGAGGCAGAGCACGACGGCGAGCGGCCAGGGCAGGCCCCACTGGGTGATCATGACGCCGGCCATGGCGCCGGTGAAGGCGACGATGGAGCCGACCGAGAGGTCGATGTGGCCGGCGATGATGACCATCACCATGCCGATGGCCAGGATCAGGATGTAGCTGTTCTGGACCACCAGGTTCGACACGTTGATCGGTGCCAGCGTGATGCCGTTCGTGGTGACCTGGAAGAACAGCACGATGACGATCAGCGCGATGAACAGGCCGATCTGGCGCAGCTGCCCGCCGAGGTACGAGACGGCACCCGTGATCGGGTTGCCACCCGAACCGGACTGCGGCTGACGGGAGGTGGGCGACCCGCCCGTGGGCTTCGGGTCGGTGGCCTGGGTGGGGCTAGGCGCGCTCATTGACGGGGCTCTCTCGTTCGAGGGTCATGTACTTCAGGAGGAATTCGGGGGTCGCCTCGGCGATCGGCACGTCGGCCGTGATGCGCCCCTCCGAGAGGGTGTAGATGCGGTCGCAGATGCCGAGCAGTTCGGGCAGCTCGGACGAGATGACGATGACGCCCTTGCCCGCGTCGGCGAGCTGGTTGATGATCGTGTAGATCTCGTACTTCGCGCCGACGTCGATGCCACGGGTGGGCTCGTCGAGGATGAGCACGTCGGGGTCGGCGTACATCCACTTCGACAGCACGACCTTCTGCTGGTTGCCGCCCGAGAGCTTTCCCGTCACCGACGCCACGGTGGGAGCCTTGATGTTCATGCTCTTGCGGAAGCGCTCGGCGACGGTGCTCTCTTCGGACCGGTTGACGAAGCCCCAGTTGGCGAGCTTGCCGAGGGCCGAACCGGACACGTTGCGCGTGATGTCGTCGATCAGGTTGAGGCCGTACTTCTTGCGGTCCTCGGTGGCGTAGGCGAGACCCGCGGCGATGGCCTTGCTGACCGTCGACGTGTCGATCTTCTCGCCGCGCTTGTAGACGGTGCCCGAGATGCCGGTGCCGTAGCTCTTGCCGAAGACGCTCATCGCGAGTTCGGTGCGTCCGGCACCCATCAGCCCGGCGATGCCGACGATCTCGCCGGCCTTCACGGCGAGGTTGGCCTGGTGGATGATCTCGCGCGTCGAGTCGAGGGGGTGGTGGACGGTCCAGTCCTCGATGCGCAGCAGCTCGTCGCCGACCTTCGACTCGTGGGCCGGGTAGCGGCTCTCGAGGTCACGGCCGACCATGCCCTTGATGATGCGATCCTCGGACACCTCGTCGGCGTGCATGTCGAGGGTCTCGATCGTCTTGCCGTCGCGGATGATCGTCACCTTGTCGGCGATCGCCTTGATCTCGTTGAGCTTGTGGCTGATGATGATCGACGTGATGCCCTGCCCCTGCAGGCTCTTGATCAGGTCGAGCAGGTGGGCCGAGTCGTCGTCGTTCAGGGCGGCGGTGGGCTCGTCGAGGATGAGGATCTTCACGCGCTTCGAGAGCGCCTTGGCGATCTCGACCAGCTGCTGCTTGCCGACTCCGATGTCGACCACCTTGGTGACCGGGTTGTCGCGCAGGCCGACGCGGGCCAGCAGGCCGGCGGCGTCGAGGTTGGTCTTGTTCCAGTCGATGAAGCCGTTCTTGGACTGCTCGTTGCCGAGGAAGATGTTCTCGGCGATCGAGAGGAACGGGCTGAGCGCCAGCTCTTGGTGGATGATGACGACTCCCGCGGCCTCGGAGTCGTTGATGTTCTTGAAGTCGACGGGCTGGCCGTCGAGCAGGATCTGACCGTCGAACGAGCCGCTCGGGTAGACGCCCGAGAGCACCTTCATGAGCGTCGACTTGCCGGCGCCGTTCTCGCCGCAGATCGCGTGGACCTGGCCGCGCTCGACCTCGAGCGTGACGTCCTGCAGGGCCTTGACGCCGGGGAACGTCTTGGTGATCTCCCGCATCTCGAGGATCGTGTTCGCCACGTGTTCCTTCTTCCGTGTGTCGGGTGGGTGCCGCTGGGGAGCAGAGAAGCGAGGAGGCGCTGGTCGGCGACCGGCGCCTCCTCGGTTCTCGCAGGGGAGGGACCTACTTGAGGTCGGCCTCGGTGTAGTAGCCGCTGTCGATCAGGACCTCTTTGTAGTTGTCCTTCGTGACGATGGTCGGCTGGAAGAGGTACGTCGGGACGACCTTCACGCCGTTGTCGTACGTCTTGTCGTCGTTCGTCTCGGGCGTCTTGCCGGTGAGCAGGTCGTCGGCCATCACCACGGACTGGTCGGCGAGCTGACGCGTGTCCTTGTAGATGGTCGAGTACTGCTGACCCTCGATGATCGACTTGACCGAGGCGGCCTCGGCGTCCTGGCCGGTGATGACCGGGAGGGCGTCGCTGGTGTAGCCGGCACCCTCGAGCGCCGAGATGATGCCGATCGAGATGCCGTCGTAGGGCGAGAGCACGCCGTCGAGCTTGGTGCCGCCCGAGTAGGTCGAGGCGATCAGGTTCTGCATGCGGGCCTTGGCGGTGGCCGGGTCCCAAGCCGCGGTGGCGGCCTGCGTGAACTGGTCCTGACCGGAGCCGATGGTCAGCGAACCGTCTTCGATGTAGGGCTTGAGGGTGTCCATCGCGCCGTTGAAGAAGAAGGTGGCGTTGTTGTCGTCCGAGCTGCCGGCGAAGACCTCGATGGTCTTGGGCGAGGCGCCGTCGACCTTCTTGCCGTCGGCGTCGGCGAGGCCGAGACCGGTCAGGAGGCTGGTGCCCTGGTCGACGCCGACCTTGTAGTTGTCGAACGAGACGTAGTAGTCGACGTTCTCGTTGCCCGTCAGCAGGCGGTCGTACGAGATGACCTTGATGCCGGCCTTGGCGGCCGAGTCGAGCTGGTCGCTGAGCGAGCCACCGTCGATCGAGGCGACGATGAGGACCTTCGCGCCCTTGGTGATCATGTTGCTGATCTGCTGGACCTGCTGGGGGATCTTGTTGTCGGCGTACTCGAGGTCGACCTTGTAACCCTTGTCCTCGAGGGCGCTCTTGACGGCGTCGCCGTCCTTGATCCAGCGCTCGGACACCTTGGTGGGCATCGCGACGCCGACCAGCGCACCGGCGTTGTCGCCGCTGCTGCTGCCGCCGGCGTCACCGCCGCGTCCGCCGCCGCCGCCGGAGCAGGCGGCCAGGGAGAATGCCATGCCGACGGCGACGATGCCGACGAGGAGCTTTTTCTTCACGGTTGTTCCATTCGTGTCAGGTGTCATCTCGACGGCGTCGTCGATGACGGGTGATGGTGCTGTGAGGGAATCTCTGTGGTGCGGGCGCTCGACGGCTCGGGTGGCCGGGGACGCGCCGGGCCGACGGGTGCGCGAGGCCTGCCCGTCGGGGCTGAGGGGACGTCAGGCCGGGGCGACCGCGAGGAGGCGCGGGGCGGGCGACGTGCGGACGGCCCGGTGGGCGGCCGGGCGGCGGAGGGAGGAGCTGTTCACGGTTGACCTCTTCGTCAGGAAACGTGTGGCTGGGGTGTCGCGGAGTGGAGCGGGATGGCCCGTCGCGGGGACGGTCGAGCGCTGACCTGAGAATGTGAGCGCTCACATCGGTGGTGCTGGGCAATACTGAACGAGGTCCAGGTGCTTGTCAAGTCGGTCGGTGCCCGGCGTGTCGCGACAGGATTTACATGTTCGCCACACGCCGTTCACGCGCGTGAGCGGTCGTCACGTCACAGTGTGCCCATGATCACCGCGACCGCGACCGTCCACACGGCGCACGACGCCGCCGGCCTGTTCTGGTTGTCGCGCCGCCTGCTCGCCGAGCACCGGGCCGCGAAGGTCGAGGTGGGCCAGTACCTCGTGCAGCTCGCCGACGCCGGGACCGTGCTGCTCACCGAGCTGCCCGAGGCCCTGCGGTTCGACGTCGTCGTCCGGGACGAGCTGACGGCACGCCGCACGCGCCGGGCGCTCGAGGCCGCCCTCGAACGCTGCCTGCCCGGCACGGTGTCGGCCATGACCTGGCAGACCGAACCCGTCGCCGTCTGAGGGCGGCCCGGCGCGACACCCCCGAACCAGCGCGACGCCCCGGGTTCGTGGGGTGTCGCGCTGGTTCGGAGGTGTCGGGCCGCGCTAGAACGCGGTGATGGTCCAGCTCGCCGTGTGGGCCTCGCCCGGGGCGAGCAGCACGAGGTCGTCACCCGAGTTGAAGGCGTCCGGCGGGCAGGTCATGGGCTCGACGGCCAACCCGACGCGGTCGTTCTCGGGTTCGGGACGGTCGGCGGTGTGCACCTGCACCCAGGGCAGCTCGGTCCCCCACGACATGGTGACGCCGTGGCCGTCGCGCGCGGTCACCGTGGCGGTGACCCGCGCCTCCTGAGCGGGGCCCCCACCGGCGTCGCCGTCAGGGGTGCCGAACGCGAGGTCGGTGAAGGCGTGGTCGACGAACAGGTCGCCGACCGGGTGCCCGTCGCGGAAGTCGAAGCCGTCACGGTCACCGACGGGCCGCGTGCCGACGGGGACGAGGCGGTCGTCGGTCACCTCGAGGTAGCTCGCGGCGGGCAGCGTGAACGACCAGTCGTCGACGCGACCCTCGCCGGCGACGAGGTAGGGGTGCGGCGCCGTGCCGTAGGGGGCGACGCCCGTGCCCGCGTTGCGGGCCGTGACCGTCGTCGTGAGCCCGTCGTCGGTCAGCTCGTAGACGACCGACAGCGCCAGCCGCCACGGGTAGCCGTCGCTCGGCACGAGCACGAACGAGGCCGAGGCCCGCGCGGCCTGGGCCTGGTCGATGGTCCAGTCGGCCCAGTGGGCCAGGCCGTGCAGGGCGTGCCCGCGCTCGACCTCGTTCAGCGGCAGCTGGTGTTCGACCCCGTCGCGCTCGTAGCGTCCGTCGGTCACGCGGTTGGGCCACGGGGCGAGCAGGGCCCCGCGGAAGCCCGGCCGCACCTCGTCGGCGGCGAACGGCACGACCAGGTCGCGGCCCTCGAACGTGAGCGTGCGCAGCGTGGCCCCGACCCCGGCGATCTCGGCCCGGTAGCCGTCACGCTCGAGCACGACCTGCGCGCCGGAGACCGGCACCGGCGACGTGACGAGGCGAGCGGTCGGCGGCGCCCCCGGTGCGGGCTCGACGACGGGGGGCACGGTGCCGTGCGGCGGAACGGGGGCGACGGGGGTGGGCTCAGACATGCGCGGGCTCTCCGAGGACGGACGCGGACAGGAACGGGTTGCGGAAGCGGCCCTCGGGGTCGACCGACGCGACGTGGGCGGCGAAGTCGCCGAGACGCGGGAACACCCGGCGCAGCTCGGCGTGCGTGGCGGTCGAGACCTTGCCCCAGTGCGGGCGGGCGTCGAACGCGCCGAGCACCCGCTCGATCTCGGGCAGGACGGCGAGCACCTCGTCCGGGCGGCGATGCCAGGTGAAGTGGAAGGCGACGCTCTGACGTCCGCCGCTCGGGCTGATCCAGGCGTCGTCCGGGGCGATCGTGCGGATCTCGCTGACCATGAGCACGTCGGCGAAGGTGTGCGCGATGCCACGGAGCCCCTCGATCGCGGCCGCGGCGTGCTCGGCGGGGATCAGGAACTCGCTCTGGATCTCTTCGCCGGCGCTCGGCGTGAAGTCGAAGCGGAAGTGCGGGAGGCGTTCGAGCCACGGGCCGGCCACGCCGCCCTGCTGCGTGACGGCAGCGGTCTCGGCCCCGGGGATCATGTGCGTGGTCGCGTCGGCCCGCACGGCACCGAGGTCGCGGAGGTCGAGACCGACCGCGTCGCCGACCCGGTGCTTGGACCAGACCTGGTCGACCCCCGCGCCGTCGTACCGCGTGAAGAAGCTCAGGCTGTACGCGCCGGCGAGTACGGCGTCGAGGTTCTCGAGAGCGGCCGCCCACGGGAGGTCCTCGTGGATGGTCTGCTCGACGTCGAAGGTCGGCACGGTGTCGAGTTCGAGGCTCGTGACGACGCCGACGGCGCCCAGCGAGACGACGGAGGCGCCGAACGCGTCGTCACCGCGGCGCACGGTCTCGAGGCTGCCGTCCGCGCGGACGAGCTCGACGGCGCGGACGCCGGCCGAGAGGGCGGGATTGCGCACGCCGGAACCGTGCGTGCCGGTCTGGACCGCTCCGGCGACCGAGATGTGGGGCAGCGAGGCGAGGTTGTGCAGGGCGAGGCCGCGACGCTGCAGCTCGCCCGCGAGGGCGGCGTGCGTCGTGCCCGCACCGACGCGGACCGTGCCGGCGGCCGAGTCGACCTCGACCGGGGTGTCGAGCACGTCGAGCGAGACGAGGACGCCGTCGGTGTCGGCGACCCGGTTGAACGAGTGGCGCGAGCCCAGGGCCTTGACCCGACGGCTGCCGGTGACGACGTCACGCAGCTCGTCGATGCTCGTGGGGCGACGCAGGTCGGTCGTCGAGTACTCGACGTTGGCGGCCCAGTTCTGCATGGAGACTCCTTCGGCTCGGGGTGCTGCGTCGAGTCTAGGCGAGCCCCACGGCCGGGAGTGAGCGCTCACTCGCCTCGGGCGGCGGCCTGCCAGCCGAGCAGCGGGCCGAGGCGCTCGGCGGCGTCGGTCAGCACCTGCGTGTACTCGGCGAGTCCGAAGTCGAACGGCAGCTCGACGATCAGGTCGTCGACCTCGCGCATCGCGGCGTTCTCGTGCAGCTGCTCGGCGATCCACTCGGACGGGCCGACGAGGTCGCGGTCGAACATCATGCCGCGGGGTCCGTGGGCCACGGTGGTGCGGTCGCGACGGGAGGACGCGTAGGCCTCGTACGCGGCACGCTGCTCGGCGGTGGCCGTGTCGGTGGGCAGGACGACCGCGCCCTTGGCGACCCGCGCCTCCGGACCCGAGGGGTGGACCGCGCGGAAGGCGCGGATCTGCTCGAGTTGCGACGCCGCGAAGCGGGTCGGCTCGATCGGCCCGGGCGCGCCCGCGAAGCTGACGTTGCTGATCAACATGCCGAGGCCCTGGCGACCCGCCCACTCGGCCGACCGGGGGCTGCCCGCGCCGTACCAGACACGGTCGGCGAGGCCGGGGCTCTGCGGCTGCACCCGCCCGGTGAAGACCTCGATGCCCTCGGTGCCCTCGAACGCGCTGACCTGCTCGCCCCGGACGAGCGAGAGGAACTTCTCGACCCGGCCGTACGAGAAGTCCTGGTGGTCGGCGGCGTCCCCGTAGAGGTGCGGCCCGACCTCGTCGTAGGCGCGGGGCTCGCCGACGCTGACGCCGAGCTGCAGCCGGCCGCGCGAGAGCACGTCGACCGTGCCCCAGTCCTCGGCGAGACGGAACGGGTTCTCCCAGCCGAGCGGCATCACGGCCGTGCCGAGGGTCAGGCGCGAGGTGCGCTGCACAGCGGCCGAGAGGAACGCGACGGGCGACGAGATGCCGAACTGCAGGTGCCGCGTGCGGGTCCAGCCGCCGTCGAGCCCCAGCGCCTCGGCCCGCTCGAACAACTCGAGCCCCTGCTCGAGACCGACGGTCGGGTCGTCGCCCTCGAAGGCGCCGATGGTGAGGAAGCCGAGACGACGCAACGGCCTCGCGGCGGCGGACGGAGCGGGCGACGAGGAGGCGGTGGTCACCCGTCGAGCCTAGCCAGACGACCCGGGGTCGCCGGGCCGGGCCCCGGCCCTCGTCCCCCCGTGCGACATCCCCGGACGGCGTCCCCCGGGGTGCGTCCCCCGCATTGGGGACCGGCCCACCCCCGTACTGGGTGCCTGTGCCCCGTTGTCCCCCACCCCGGAGTGCGGTTCGCTGGACGGAGCCGTTCGAGGGTCACGTCCACGACGACACGACCACGCACGCCACCACGACTCCAGGGGAACAGAACACGATGGACACCGCAGAGCCCGACACCGGACGCCCGGGCACGAACGACCCCTCGGACGCGGCGCTCGTCCTCGACCCCACCGCGACCGTGGGCACCGTCCGGACCACGCCGGCGCACCCGGCCCGCATCCGCCGCGAACGCGCCACCCGTCTGCGTCGCCCCGCCACCTTCGTGCTGTCCTGGCTCGACCTGCCCAACGACGGCAGCGACCCCACCCTGCCCCTCGGCACGTGCCTCGTGCTGCGCACGGTCGGCCGGCCGGCGCGGGACGTGCTCGTCGACCTGCCCGGCGGGCCGGTCCGGGGTCGCGACAAGCTGCGCCCCGGCGCCCCCCTCGGCATCGCGACCCCCGTCGAACTCGACGCTCTGGTCGCCCTCGGCACCGTCTTCGTCGAGTGGTCGGACGCTCGCGGTGTCAGCCGGACGACGTGGCTCCGCGTCCCGCCGGTCCCGGCTCGGTACCGCAGCCCCGCCGCCCACTGACCACGTCGACACGTCCACCCCGGACCGGGACGTCCCCGGGAGGGACGTGAACGACGCGCCGGCGCGCGCCGCCCCTCCCGGGCTCAGCGCCGGTAGGCCGCCGCCGGGTGCGTCGCGGGGAGCCGGGGTCCCCCGCCGGTCAACCGCTCGCGCAGCGTCTCACCGGGCACGTACGCCTCGCGCAGTCGACCACGACGACGCAGCTCGGGCACGACCAGCTCGACGAAGTCGGTCAGCGTGTCGAACGAGTGGTACTGGCGCAGGTTGATGCCGTCGATGCCCTCGTCGTCGAGCCAGCGCTCGACGGCGTCCGCGACGACGGTCGGGGTGCCGGCGACGAAGAACGTGCCGCCCCAGGCCTCGTCGACCGAGTCGATCAGCTGCCCCACCGTGATGTCGAGCGGCAGCGCGGCGGCTCCCGGGTGGTCGAGCCGACCCTCGGCCTCGAGCGCCTCGCGCACGGTCCGGTCGCGGGGGTGCGCCGGGGCGTCGAAGGGGATGCTGCGGTGGATCAGCTTGCCCTGCTCGCTGGCGAACGAGCGGTAGAGCGCCAGCTTCTCGGCGACGACCTCGTCGGTCTCGCCCGTGATGACGCCGGCCTGCACGATGAACGACACGTCGGCGGCGGAGCGTCCGGCCGCGACCGCCGCCTCGCGCGTGGCCGCGCCGACCGCCCGGACGGCGGGGCCGCCGGTGAAGACGACCTCGGCGTTGCGGGCCGCCTGCTCGACGCCCTTCGGCGACGCCGTCGCGAGGAAGAGCACGGGCGTGCGCTGCGGCGACGGCTCGCTGAGGTGCGGGCCGGCGACCCGGAAGTGCTCGCCGACGTGGTCGATCGCGTGCACCTTGGCGGGGTCGGTGTAGACGCCGGAGCCGGGCTCGAGCCCGTCGGCGGTGGGGTCGGCGACGACGGCGTCGTCCTCCCACGAGCCCTCCCACAGCTTGTAGAGGACGTCGAGGTACTCGGCGGCGCGGGCGTAGCGCTCGGCCTTGGGGATCTCGGCGTCGAGGCCGAAGTTGCGGGCGGCGTTCGGCAGGTACGACGTCACGACGTTCCAGCCGACGCGCCCCTTCGTGAGGTGGTCGAGGGTCGACATCCGCCGCGCGAACGCGAAGGGCGGCTCGTAGCTCGTCGAGAAGGTGATGCCGAAGCCGAGGTGCTCGGTCACCGCGGCCATGGCCGGCACGACCATCATCGGGTCGTTGTTGGGCGCCTGGATGCCCTCGAGCAGGGCCGGTGCCGGGCTGTCACCGAACACGTCGTAGGCACCGAGCACGTCGGCGATGAAGATCGCGTCGAAGCCGCCACGCTCGGCCAGGCGGGCCAGCTCGAGCCAGTACGCCAGGTCTTTGTACTCGCTGCGGTGGTTGTGCGGCAGTCGCCAGAGACCGTGCGTGATGTGCCCGACGCAGTTCATCTCGAAGAGGTTGAGGATCAGCTTCTTCTTCGGGGCGGGGGTCCCGGCGTCGACGGCGGCGGCGGGGACGGTGGCGGACGGCTCGGGCGCGGGGGTGTCTGCGGTGCTCACGCGTCCTACTGTGCCGCACCGCGCCTCCTCGTCCACCGGGCGGTGACGCCGTGTCGCCCGAGGGGAGAACCGGGCGGCACCACACCGCACCGCGTCCCGTGCACGACACCGCGACGAGACGAGGTGTGGTGCACGGAACGCGGTGCGGCGCGGTGCGGCGCGGCGCGGCGGGTCAGCGCTCGCGGATCGTGGTGGTCACGTCGACGAGGCTGGGATCGGCGGGCGCCGAGCCGAAGCCGAACCGCACGGGCGGGTCGAGCGGGGCCAGCGGCCCGAGGGCGCGACCGTCGAGACGGGCGTCGACCGCGACGATGCGCCGGGCCAGCGTCACGCCGTAGTACTCGCGACGACCTCCACCGGCCGTGCCCGCCGTGCGGGCACCCCGGACGATCAATCGGGCCACCGGGTCGATCAGCGTGAGCCAGCCGGGGCGGGTCGCGAACGCCCGGGGCACGAGCCGCAGCAGCCAGCCGAGCGCGGACACGGGCCCGATCTCGAGCGACAGGTCGAGGACGTCGCCGCCCGCGTCGTCGGGGCCGGTCGAGACCCGCAGCGTCCGGTCGACGCCGCGCCACGACACGGGCTGCACGCGCACCTCGTCGAACGTGTAGGTCGACGAGACGTAGTCGGCCACGGCCTGCGACGGCGCCAGCAGCGTGCGGTGGCCGTCCGCCCCCTCGACCATCACGTCGACGAAGCGGCCGAGCGGCGAACGGTCCCACAACCCGACGACGACGCGCGTGCCGGACTCCGTGCCGAAGCCGGCGATGCGTCCGTGGAACCGCTGGTCGGGGGTCGCTCTGCTCATCGCTCGACCGTACGCCGACGGTGCTGCACGCACCGCGCCTCCGGGTCCGTCGCTCCCCCGCTCGTCGCGGGCCGAGGCGGACCCGGAGGCGCGGGTCGTCGGTTCGGGAGGCGCTACTCGGCCACGCGGGCCGAGACGGTCTCGAGGGCGGCGAGCTCGTCGGCGCTGAGGGCCACGCTCGCGCTGGCCAGCAACGCGGGCAGCTGCTCGAGGGTGCGGGCGCTGGCGATCGGGGCGACGACGCGGGGCTGCGCCTGCAGCCAGGCGAGGGCGATCGTGGCGATCTCGACCTGGTGGGCGCTCGCGATGTCGCGCAGGGCGGCCACGACGTCGAGCCCCTCGTCGCTGAAGTAGCCCTCGACGTTGCCGCTGCGGGCCCCGGCGATGTCGTCACGGCTCTGGTACTTGCCGGTGAGGAAGCCCGCGGCGAGCGAGAAGTAGGGCGTCACGCCGAGCTGGTTCAGGGCGGCGAGCGGAGCCAGGTCGCGCTCGTAGGACTTGCGGGTCACGAGGTTGTAGTGCGGCTGCAGTGCGACCGGGGCCGCGAATCCCTCGCGGCGCGCGATCTCGACCCACTCGGTGATGCGCTCGGGCGAGAAGTTCGAGATGCCGACGTGCCGCACCTTGCCGGCCTTCTGCAGCGCGTCGAAGGCGCCGAGGGTCTCGGCGAGGTCGTCGCCGGTGTCGAAGTGCGCCCAGTACAGGTCGATGTGGTCGGTCTGCAGGCGGGTCAACGAGGCGTCGGCCGCGGCGGCGACGTTGGCGGCGCCGAGCCCGGGGAACTCGGGGTGCTGGCTGACCTTGGTGCCGAGCACGATCTGGTCGCGACGCGAGGCACCACCCTGGGCGAGCCAGGTGCCGATGACCGTCTCGGACTCACCGCCCGAGTTGCCGTCCGCCCAGGCCGAGTAGACGTCGGCCGTGTCGACGAAGTTGCCGCCGCCGGCGACGAAGGCGTCGAGCACCGAGTGCGACTCGGCCTCGTCGCTGGTCCAGCCGAAGGTGTTGCCGCCGAGGGCGAGGGGGAAGACGTCGAGGTCGGATGTTCCGATGAGGGGCATGCGGGGGTTCCTTTCGCGAACGTCGCGTCGGGTCGGCGCGGCGACTACCCAGGTCTAACGCGTGCGGCGCGGGTTCGTTCCCAGGTCCGCGGCGTTCCCGTGTGCGCGGCGCTCCCGGCCGCGCGCTGCTCCCAGGTGCGCGGCGTTCCCGTTTCCCGTGTGCGCTCAGTACCCCTGCTCGACGTCGACGACGCCCTCGGGGTCGCCGCCCTCGGCGAGCGCGCAGATGTTCGCCTCGACCCGGGCCTGGAACAGCGGCTCGGTCATGTCGTTCGTGTTCGCCTGGTGCGGGGTGACGAGCGCACGGGGCTCGGCCCACAGGGGGTGACCGTCGGGCAGCGGCTCGGGGTCGACCACGTCGAGGCCCGCGGCCCCGATCCGCCCTTCGGCGAGTGCCGTCACGAGCGCGTCCGTGTCGACGAGCGGGCCGCGGGCGATGTTGACCAGCACGGCCGTCTCGCGCATGGCGGCGAACTCGGCGGCACCGAGCAGGCTGCGGGTGCCGCCGGTGAGGGCGGCCGCGACCACGACGACGTCGCTCGTCGGCAGCACCTCCGCCAGGCGGTCGACCGTGATCGTCCGGGCAGCACCCGGCACGGCCTCGTCGGTGCGGCGCACCATCGTCACCTCGACGTCGAACGGCTGCAGCAGCCGCAGCAGCTCGGTGCCGATGCCGCCGGCCCCGACGATGGTGACGGACGCTCCGTTCAGCGAGATGCCGCGCTGCTCGCGCTCCCACGAGGAGGCGCGGGCCCTGATCTGCAGGGAGCGCAGCGTCGCCAGCGTCAGCGCCAGGGCGTGCTCGGCCACGGGTGCGCTGTACGCGCCCTTGGCACTGGTGAAGACCAGGCCGTCGCGGGCGGTGGCCTGCATGGTCTCGACGTAGGCGTCGACCCCGGCGCTCGGCAGCTGGACGACGCGGACGCGGGGGTGCTCGTCGATCGCCGCGCGCAGGGCGTCCTGGTCGACGCGGCCACCGAGGACGATCATGTCGGTCTCGTCGCCGAGCTCGACCAGGCGGGCGTCGGTCGCGTCCACCGCCCTCGTCGCGGGGGCGACGCCCCAGGCGTCACCGGACGACGCCTCGGAGTCGGCGGTGGCGGAGGCGGAGGGCAGGACGGTGACGGCGACGGTGCTCATCGCTCCACCGTATCGATCCGGTCACGAAAGCGACTCAGGCTCGTGTCTGCGTCGAGCCGGTGGCAGAGTGACGCCGTCTGCAGGTCGCGAAACCCGATCGTGGACGCGGGAGGCACGGGTCAACGGCGACACGCGCCTCCTTCCCCTCACCCCACCCCGTCGCTCCCGTCGCACGACGGTCGACGGTCGCGGCCCCCGGGGGTACGCTGTCCCACGGCCCAGGCGGGCCCACGGCCCCACCGGGCCCGGCGGCAGCACGACGGAAGGCAGGTGAGCGGCGATGGCTGGTGACAGTACTGGCGCCCCGCGGCATCGCTCCGTGATCGCGCCGTCCGCCCCGCTCGTCTGAGCACCGGGCCCGACCGACCACGAGCGAGGCCCACGGGCACCGACGTCTCCTGTCGACGCACGTCGTCGACGACCCGACACCCCGGTGTCGTCTCGTCGCCCGTGTGCGTCGCCCCGGCCCCACCGCACACCCGCCGTCCACACGGCTGTCGTGACCACCACCGGTACGACATCGTCCCTCGACGGACGGTCGTCGCACCCCGAACGGCAGGAGCGCAGACCATGGCACTCATCGACAACGGCATCTACGTCGCGGGACACCGCACCGACAGCCCGGCGAACCTCGACGAGACGTTCGAGTTGCTGCACGAACACCAGGGCATGGCCTGGATCGGGCTGTACCGCGCCGACCCCGACGAGGTGCGCTCGATCGCGCAGGAGTTCGAGCTGCACCCGCTCGCCGTGGAGGACGCACTCAAGGGCCACCAGCGCGCGAAGCTCGAGCGCTTCGGCGAGACCCTCTTCGTCGTGCTGCGGTCGGCCCGCTACCTGGACGCCGAGGAGACGGTCGAGTTCGGCGAGGTGCACGTGTTCGTCGGCCCGGGCTTCGTCATCACGATCCGGCACGCCGAGAACCCCGACCTGGGTCGGGTGCGGCGCCGCCTCGAGTCGAACCCCGAGCTGCTCGCCCTCGGACCCGAGGCCGTCCTCTACGCCGTGCTCGACCAGGTGGTCGACGGCTACGGCCCGGTCGTCGCCGGCATCGAGAAGGACATCGACGAGATCGAGGACGAACTCTTCGGCGGCGACCCCGAGGTGTCACGGCGCATCTACGAACTGCTGCGCGAGGTGATCAGCTTCCAGCGCGCGACGAGCCCGCTGCGGGGGATGCTCGAGAACCTGCTGCGCGGGTCGGACAAGTACGGCGTCGACGTCGAGTTGCAGCGCTCGCTGCGCGACGTGCTCGACCACGTGTTGCGCATCGGCGAGCGCGCCGACACGTTCCGCGCCCTGCTCGAGAACGCGCTGACCGTGCACTCGACGCTCGTCACCCAGGCGCAGAACGACGAGATGCGGCGCCTGTCCGAGGCCGGGCTCGCCCAGAACGAGGAGACCCGGCGCCTGTCGGAGGTCGGCCTGCAGCAGAACGACGAGGTCAAGAAGATCTCGGGCTGGGCGGCCATCCTGTTCGCCCCGACCCTGGTCGGCGGCGTCTATGGCATGAACTTCGACCACATGCCCGAGTTGCACTGGCAGTTCGGCTACCCCATGGCGGTCGCCGCCATGGTCGCGGTCGGCGCGAGCATCTGGGGCGTCTTCAAGTGGAAGAAGTGGCTCTGACGCCGTCGCACCGGTGACGCCGTCGGGCGGGTGATGCGGAGAACGCAGGAGGCGCGGGTCGGGTGACCCGCGCCTCCTGCGTCCACGAGGCGGTGCGGTGCTGCGATCGGGGCCTAAGCCTCGAGCGCGGCGTCGAGCGTGATCTCGACGCCGGTGAGGGCCTTCGAGACGGGGCACGTCTCCTTGGCGTTCTGGGCGGCCTCGAGGAAGCCGGCCTCGTCGATGCCGGAGACCTCGCCGCGGACGGTGAGGGCGATGCCGGTGAGCTTGAAGCCGCCGGCCGAGTCCGGGCCGAGCGAGACGTCGGCCTTGACGTCGAGCGCCTCGACGGTGCCGCCGGCCTGGCCGAGGACGGCCGAGAACTGCATGGCGTAGCAGGCCGAGTGGGCCGCGGCGAGCAGCTCTTCGGGGCTGGTGGAGCCGTTGGCGTCGTCGGCGGCACGCTTGGGGAACGAGACGTCGTAGGTGCCGAGCTTCGAGCTCGAGAGCTCGACCTGGCCTTCGCCGGTCTCGAGGCTGCCGTTCCAGGCGGTGCGTGAGGTGCGAGTGGGCATGTGGTGCCTTCTTTCGTGGAGGGGCCGACGTCGGGGTCGGCCCGGGGTGGGGTGTTCGGGGGTGTTCTGGTCGGTCGGTGAGGCGGGTCAGAGGTGCTGGTCGGTGAGGGCGGCCGTGTTCGCCCGGACGGCGGCGGCGAGCGCGGCGATGTCGGCTCGCAGCGTCTGCAGGTCGGTCAGCTCGAGACCGGTGGCGCCGCAGATCTGGTCGGCGAAGCCGGCGGCCTGCTCGCGGAGCGCGACCCCGGCGTCGGTCAGGGCGACGTCGACGGTGCGCTCGTCGGAGGCCGAGCGTGTGCGCGTGACCAGGCCGTGGGCCTCGAGCCGCTTGAGCAGGGGCGACAACGTGCCCGACTCGAGCTGCAGCTGGTGGCCGAGCTCGGAGACGGTCGTCGGGCCGCCCTGCCAGAGGACCAGCAGCACGAGGTACTGCGGGTAGGTGAGACCGAGCGGCGCGAGCAGGTCGCGGTAGCGCGCCGTGACGGCACGCGAGGCGTTGTAGAGCGCGAAGCAGATCTGCTCGTCGAGCACGGGCGCCGGGCCCGGGGTCGTCGTCTCGGCTGCTGTCGTCATGTCGGCGACTGTAGCACGTCGCGCACGATTTGGTTGTGCACAACTAATTCGCTCTTTGATGCCTCAATCGACGCGAACCCACCTCGGTCGACGTCGGCCCGGCGTTCCCGGAAGGCGATCATGTTGACGCGGTTGCCGCAGCGGACGCTGCAGAACCGCTTCGACCCGTTACGTGACAGGTCGACGAAGACCCCGTCGCAGTCCTCGGCGGCACAGGCCCGCAGCCGGCCGGTCTCGTCGGTGCGGATGACGTCGACCAGCGCCAGGGCCGACTCGACGCGGATGCGGTCGGCGAGGGGCGCGTCGTCGCTCGTCGCGTGCAGGTGCCAGTCGAGGGCGTCGTGTCGCACGAGCCGGGGCGACGAGACGCTGTCGGCCAGCATGCGGTTGACCTCGGCGGCGAGCAGGTCGCGCTCGAGCGTCCAGATGCGTCGCAGTTCGGCCCGGACGCCCTGCACCGAGGCCAGTTCGGCGTCGTCCCGGTCGAAGCGGCCCGAGAAGGCGAACGAGTCGAGCAGGGCCGTCAGCTCGGCACGGGTCGAGAGCTCGTCGCCACCGGACCGACTCGCGCCGGCACCGGTGTTGACCAGGGCGACGTTGAACTCGAGGACGTCTTCGGTGTCAGGGGCGAAATGCAAGTTGACTCCTTGTCAGAGGCGGTCCTACGCTCGCCACAGAGACGGCGCGTCAGCACCCATTGTGCACGACGGCCCTGACACCAAGGAGTCCTCGTGAGCACCGGTGCGACCACGACCACGATCGCGACGACGCCCCTCGCCGCGGGGCGCCCCGCCTCGACCACCGCCGGCCTGCTCGTCGCCCTGCTGGCCGCCGCCTCGTTCGGATTCTCGGGTCCGTTCGTCAAGCCGTTGCTCGAGTCGGGCTGGAGTCCCGTGGCCGCCGTCACGGTCCGCGCCCTGATCGGCGGGGTCGTGCTCGCCCCCGTCGCCCTCTTCGCCCTCCGGGGCCGCCTGGGTCCGATCTGGCGGGCCCGGTGGCGCGTGCTCGGCATGGCGGTGGTCGGCGTCGCCGGCACCCAGGTCTTCTACTTCGCCGCGGTGGTGCGCATCCCGGTGGGCACCGCGATCCTGGTCGAGTACCTCGCTCCGCTGCTGCTCGTCGGCGTGGCCTGGGCGACCTCGCGACGCGTCCCGCAGGCCGTCGTGCTCGTGGGCTCCGTGATCGCCTTCGCGGGCCTCCTGCTGGTCGTCGCCCCGAGCGGAGGCGTGGCCCTCGACCCCGTCGGGCTCGCCCTGGCGGGGGCGGCGATGGTCTGCTGCGCCGCCTACTTCGTGCTCGCCGCCCGGCCGAGCGGCGACCTGCCCCCGGTCGCCCTGGCGGCGTCGGGCCTGCTCGTCGGCGCCGGGCTGCTGGGACTGCTGGGACTGACCGGCCTCGTGCCGTTCACGACCTCCGCGGCCGACGTGCCCCTGTTCGACGCGATCGTGCCGTGGTGGGTGCCGATGCTCGTGGTCGGCGTCGTGGCCACCGCGGTCGCGTACGCCACGAGCATCACGGCGAGCAGCATGCTCGGCTCCCGCCTGGCGTCGTTCGTCGGCCTGCTCGAGGTGGCGGCCGCCGCGCTCTACGCCTGGCTGCTGCTCGGCGAGGCCCTGACCCCGCTGCAACTCGGCGGCGGCCTGCTGATCGTGGTCGGCATCGGCTTCGTCCGGGCCGAACGCACCCGCGAGGCCGCGGTCGTGGCCGACGCGGTGGCCGAGACGCCCCTCGGCGACGCGGTGGCCGAGCCGCCCGTCGTCGACACGGTGGCCACCGACGGCCGAGGTGCGACCCTGGGGTGATGGACCGATGCGGGCGCGGCCCAGGCGGCTCTTTGGTCAAAAGGCCCGCGATTTACTGCTCGCAGGAATCAACAGGCTGCATCCGTACAACAAACTAGATCGTCACCGCGCGGAGTCCTTGATTAGTTCAATGCACAACGTCTTCGTTCCCGACGTTGAACACGTAAATGTCCCAGGGATCTGGGTTGTCGAACTTTTCCCCCCGACCGATCTGCCTTCGCTTCAGGCCGCATTGACGAAGAACGGGTGGGACAAGACTCCCTATAGTTGCCCCTCAGAACAGAGCAGCAACGCGACGCTCGGCAATTCACGGGCGCAGGGGGGTGTTAGGTGTTGCGTGTCATCGACGTAGTACGGCCAAACTCCGGCTTTATGGCGGTTGATGCTGTCCATGACGAGTTGCCAAAGGGAGTTGACATCGTCGAGATGCACGCCCGCCAAGTCGGAGCCAGCCTGACGGCGATTGTGGCGCGATTTAGGCTCTCCCCAACGGAGGCTGCATTTCTGGATCTGGAGTGGCATCGACCACACGAGCCGCGACTAGCCATAAGCACGTCGATCGCGATTATTGCGGTAGTCATCGCACTCTGACGCGGGAGCGCGCACGCGTCCAAATAGCCGGCGGTGGCCACGACGATGTACGGCGTCAGGCAGCTCTGAGTGAGCTCGACCTACTAGAGGATGGGGCCACTAGAAGCTAGCCGTAAAACTACCAGAATGATACTAACGTGATATCACTATGGTAGTTCAGTGGGATCACCGGCGCAGGCTATCGAGATCGACTCAGGTCATGTACTCGACGGCAGATGGTTCGTCTTACAGTGTCGGCGTGGATGTTTGAGCCTCGAGCACGGTGAGCGACGTGGTCACTCTTGCGCCCAAGCTGGGGGTGGTGCAGAGGCTGGTTTGCAGCTTGAGTGAGTGAGTAATTTCTGGATCAGTGTGAACGCGAGGTAGCTATGACCGGCCAATCTTGGAATCAATCCCCAGCTGATGAGAATCCGCGAAGAATGGCCACTTTTGTCGTCACGGGACTGGTGACTGGTGCGGTGACGGGCGTTGCAGCCCCGAGCATTGTTTTTTCACTGGGTGCGATGATGAGCGCCGAAGGGGAAAGCGCTGAGGGGGCTGCGTCCGAAATGTTGCTCATCGGACTAGTCTTTTCCTTCCTCACGGTTCCAGCGGGAATAGCTTTCGGAGCCGTCGTCGGCCTGCTCACATCGTTTGCCCGCCCAGTTGTTGCTCAGACCCGGCCCGGTATTCGGCTGGCTTTTCTTTCGGCTATTTCTGTTGCTTTGTCGTCGGGTCTTCTCCTCCTCATGGGGTGGTACGTGTTCCCGACCCTGCTGTGGTTTGTCCCAGGTGTTGTGTTTGGCTTCTTAGCTGTTGTCGTAGCTGAGGCTTTTGTTCGTTCAAGGCAGCGCAGGCAAGGGGGCCGGAAGCTTTCATCTGAAAGGCTTCCAACCCCCTTGGTTTAGAGCGCCGGTTTAGGAGTTGCTAGGGCAGTAGCTGCCGATCGCAGTTGCTTTCGGTGATGGGCCGGCCGCCGGAACTCCCAGGGGCACAGGCACTTGATCACCGATATTCCACGCTTGACCGTCATCGGTGATGCCCCTCACTCCGTTGAACGACACAAGTCCAGGTGGCGTCGGCACCACGGTGAGCTCAGATAGGGAGCGCGTCGTTGCTGCCCAGTCGGGTACGACGTATGCGCCACCGAAGTCTGCCGTGAGACCAATTTGCCCGGTGCGGTCGTCGTACCCGATGTCAGTGAAGTGCTGATCTTCTCCGAACTCAGCAATCAGATTTTCGTTGGCAGGGACGGCCTCGAGGGCCCAAGCCGAGCCCTGCGGCGAGGTTCCTGGGGCATCCAAGATGACACCGTCGCTGTAGAGCTGACCGGCGTCATCCAGAGCGTACGTTCCGTTCGCTGCGAAGACCATTGTGGTGTACGGGCCTTCGTCGACAACCGACCATCTGTAGCCATCCCAGTAGATGTATCGCCCCTGATCGTCGAGGGCCTTCACCGCGCCGCCGTCGGGAACTGCGGTCATAGCTGATGCTTGCACAATGGGAGATGCCCACGGCGCCGACTCTGCCGGCATCATTTCGTATTCGCCCCAAGTTTTGACGGTGTTGGACGTTGTGACCGCGGCCGCAGCACCGTTGAGGATAGACACATCTACAAACTCCCCGGCGAGCGGTGTTGGCATGAAGGACGATGGGGTAGTGCCCCATTCGACATCCCAGACACCGTCTGATTCGCGGCCCATTACTCCAGAACCTCCTCCCCAGGTATAGAGCCGCTTGTCACTGCCAAGAGCCAAGATGGTGGCCTTTGTGCTGCCCGCTTCAGTCCGAGTGGCAGCGAACTTCGACACCCGCACACCGCCCGGAAGTGGTGCTGCTGGTACGGGGGCCACCGCTTCGCAGAAAAAGACGCCGTCTGCGTAGGGAGAGACAACCGAGCCGTTACCGACTCCCGAAATGCGTCCAGATTTAGTCAAGAAGAAGTTCTCGGAAAGAGCTACATATCGGTCCTGAGAGATGGAGATACGAGCGTCGATGTTCTTGCCACAGATCAAGTCTCCACCAAGCGATCCGTCCTCTTGCCTGAAAATGATGGGCTTTTTCAGCGGACCTGCGACCAGACAGATGAGGCCAACGGCGTCACGGGTAAGGAGTGTGCTCCAGGTAGGGGAGTTGTTCCACCGAACGTAGGCCTCGTGGTTAGGCATACTCGCCTGAAAGCCGGTCATTGTGACGACGCCTGACCGGGTCAGTTCAATGTCAATGTCGTAGTAGATCGCTCCAAACCTCTCTGCGCTTGGGCAGAAGGGATCGTTGGCAATGTGCTTAACGGAAAATGATCTATACCAGTCGAGTATCTGCGAATCGGCGACTCGACTCGTAATCTCAATTTTTCCGGTGCTTGCGTGTCGAGTTGCAGCAACACGGTCGTTATCGTTGATGTAGATAGCGTTCGTGTAGCCAGTTTGTTTGGATGCAGCGGCGGTATTGGTATCCCAGTCTGCTTTGAGGTTGACCATCGTTCGGTAGTCTGCGGGGCCGTCTGCGGCTGGCTGGCGAAACCCGCGTGCATCGCCACGGAAGGTCAGGCCGGTAGGCGAGGCGCCTTTTAAGAAGCCTCGTGGCTGAGCCGAAATCATGCAGGCGGTGACGATCGCACGGTCGATATCGCTGGCCTCCTCGGAGTGTGTCGACGTCCAGGGAATGAAAGTCCGGTAATTGAACTCTGTTGAATGGACCTCTGCAGCCGTGAGTGCAGGTGACGACTCGAGGGCCCGCATTCCTCGTTCTTGGGGATTACTGTCCGGCTTTGGAAAGGCGAGTGTGGTGGCCGAAATCACGGACGACCGAACGGAGTCCGGAACAGCAACAGGATCGACTGGCTCAGGATCTGGCGCAGTCGGAGAGGGGCTGGCGGTAGGAAGGTCACCGCTTTCGTTGCCCGAGCCTTCTGCTGGGTCCGATTCAGACGCAGGCTCGGCATAGGCGTTGAGGTCTGCAACAACGGGCACCTGATCGGGCTGCGGGGATACGGATTCGAGATTGAGTGAGTACGAGGTATCGGGATTGAGCGATTCGAAGGTTACGTTTGGTTCTTCGCTATCGATAGTCAATGTCTCATCAAGGGTGGCGCGGAATGAAGTTGCGTCCTCGGGAGCTAGCCATGCTGTCGTAAGCGTAGAGGGCGTCGCAGCGACGACGACGATGGGAACAACGGCTAGGTCAACTGTTTCTTCTAGGACCAGGCTTTCCTGAGCAGCGAAAGGAAGGGTACTTCCGACAGGAACATCTTCCGCGTCATCGGCGTCGCTTGGGTCCAGAGTGACGCCTGCGGTGTCGCCTTTGACTTCGTCACCGTAATAAATGGTGACGTTGAAGGGAGTTCCTGCCTCGTTCGTCCCGGATAGAACATGGGCCCCTTGGCCGGTGTCAACATCACTGTCGATAGTCAAGGGATGTCCGTTGACATCCTTGAATGAATCGAGATTGTCCCAGTCGATGACGATAGCTGTGTCAGCTTGCGCACCGGACGCTGGTTGCACAGCGATTAGAAGCGATCCTGCTAGAGCCACGGTAGCCGCTACGGCTACGAGACCTCGTGTTCTTGTCGGCACAAATTCCCCCTTAGTAATTGCATGGAAGTTACTGGCAATTAGAAAGAGTCCTCTGCCCCCAAGAAGGGGGTCGACTGAACGGCGAGAGCTCACCGAAACCTAAAAAGCTTGGCAACAAGCGGTTACACAACTCATGCTGCAAGTTCGTAGGCACGAAGCCGCTCGACGCCATCGGGAGAATGGACAATGCGCCGAGCAGTGCGGTGGTCTCCGAGCCCGGAGGCGTCTCGGGGGTAAGCCGGCCAAACTTCCTCGCCTCCTCGAGAGTCGAGTGCTTGGAAGATGACTCGGGCTGTGGCGTGGGTTCCGCGTCGACGTCAGTGAGGCTCAGAGCGCATGAAGGCTTCCTCAGCCAGCCACCAGGTCCAGAGCTCGCGTTCGCGGGCATAGAGGGTGGCGAGGGTGCCGAAGACGTCGAAGGTTCGAGCTGCAGCGTCGCGAAGATCGCGGCGGTGAAGTCGCCACCCGCTATTGGTGGAGACGACGAGGCGGTGGGTCCGGAGACGGGAAAGGACTCGGATGATGCGGTGTCGGGGGACTCCGAGTCGGTCGGAGGCGTCATCGATAGTGACAGGGGCCTCGTGGCGCATGGTCGCGTAGACGCGGCCGGCAAGGTGTCCGAGGCCAAAACGGGTGAAGAGGTCGTGTCGGAGGTCGGCTAAATCGCTCTCGAATCGGCCCAGGAGGTCAGCGCGACGGTCGAAAAGGACGGCGGGGGGCGGGCGGGATAACTGCCCTCCTATTAGCGCCGATTCGTCCGGTCGCTCGTAACGAGGTCATGGGAGCTGAGCACGAAGTCCTCGACGAGGCGCTTGGTCACGCCTGGCCCCGCACCGACTGAGATCCAGTGGCTCTTGTCGAGGTATCTCCCCGGGGTGATCGATTCGTGGTCTCGGCGGAGTGCGTCCGCGTGGTGCGGGTCGGCCTTCACTGTGATGATCTGCAGGTCGGGATCGTTGTCCGCGACGATGAGGAACACCTTTTCCGGGGTCTTCCACACCTCGAGGTGCGGCGTGAACGGGTAACCACGACTGACGTGCTCCAACCTCGCGGCGGCGTCCCGGGCCGTCTCTTGAAGCTGCGTGCCCGACAGGGTCATCGCTTGTGCCGGCCAAACGTTGTCGGGTCCACGGGCCGCCGCGCGTGAGGTAGCCCCTCGACGACCAGCAGATAGGCCTCGGTGACCAGGTCGACCACGAGGTCAGCCGGAAGATCGCCTCCCGGGTTCAGCGTGACCCAGTGTTTCTTGTTCATGTGGTACCCGGGCGTGATGTCGTCATGCTGCTCCCGGAGCGCCTTCGCGTCCTCGGGTGCGGCTTTGAGGATGACGATGGGTTCCCCCGTGATCTCCGTTGTGAGCATGAACACTTTGCCCCGGACCTTGAACACGTCCCAGTCAGGACCGAACGGATGCTCGAGCCCTGCGCCGGGTAGCTCAGCAGCTCTGTCTCGGGCTTGCTGCCGCACGGTGTCGGCCTGCATATGTCCCCCACGATTGTTGATTCTAGAAAGTACCGAGTCGACTCCTATGACAAGAGTTGGTGTGCGATGGGTTGATCTCCGTTTTGATGCGCGGTCCGACCGGGAGCACGGAGCAGCTTGCTCCGTGCTCCCGGGGTCGTGGAACGGTGGACGTTGCTCAGGGGATGACGACGAGCTTGCCAAGCTCGCCCCCGAGGCGCAGACCTTGGCCGCCTGGCTCGACTCCGTCAACTACACCCCCGCGTCGTAATTACCCGGCCCGCCTCAAAGAGAGAAGACCAGTCATGAGAGCAGTCCAGTTCAACACCTACGGCACCCCCGACGTGCTCGAGGTCGTCACGATCCCTGAGCCTCACGCGGGCCGCGGCGAGATCGTCATCGACGTCGCCAGTGCAGGCATCAACCAGATCGACACCAAGATCCGATCCGGCTCCATAGCACCCACCCCCGATCTCGCAGCCCCGACAGGCGCCGGCGCCGACGCTGCCGGGACCGTCGTCGAGGTCGGCGACGGCGTCAAGGACGGCTAAGCATTATTCCTAGGAGGCACGGATGACGACGGATGCACCGACCGCAGCCGGAGACGGCGGGGCCGTCGACCCGGTCAGCTCACTGTTGCCGGGCGTCTCAAAGGCTCATCGCAAGCTCGCAGGTCGGCTCCTCGACGAGCTCGGGCTCTCCCCCGGGCAGGAACTGTTGCTGATGCTGCTGTGGGAGGAGTCCCCGCGAACGCAGGCGGACCTGATACGTCTCCTCATGGTCGAACCGCCGACCACGGCCAAGATGCTCGCCCGCCTCGAGAAGAGCGGCTTCGTCGCGCGCGAGCAATCCACGACCGACGGGCGTGTCGTACTCGTCCGGCCCACCCCTGCCGGCCGTGATCTGGAAGGGCCCGTGACCACGACACGGGCACAGCTCGAAGAACTGACCACTGCGGACCTGTCCAACGCTGAACGGGAGCAGCTCGGCAAGCTCTTGTCGCGGGTGGGAGAGACGCTGGTGAGCCGCCTGGCCTGACCACGGATCGCTGTTGGAAAGCCAGCGCGAATCAGCGGAGGCCAGGCCTGAGGTCGCCAGTCGACGATCCCCTCACGGGCGGCGATCACCGCTCCCATCGGCCTGGCTTCGGCTGCTCTGGGGTGCAGCGAACAGCACGAGCTCCTGCCCAAATAACGGACCCAGAGGAGGCGCGCTCGGCGAACTGCTGACCATCCGACTCAGGACCGCCTGAGGAGCACCCGACCTGCGAGCTTCCCAGAAACCCGGACCGGTTCAAAACCCCGTTTTGAACCGGTCGTCGTTTGCGAGCAGCTGATCCAGGCCCGCCGCGGCCAGACCCAGAACCAATCGCTTGCGGTCACCGACGATAGCTAAGCCACCGCAGGGCCTCCCTCCTCAGACTTAGCGTGGCTAACAGCGCTCGAGGCAATCTCAGAATCGATACATTCAGCAGGTGCAAAGACCGGCGAACCCTTGACTCTCCTAGGCGTTGCTCTCGCGTCGACTTCGAGCAGCGAAAGCGGACCTCTCACGATGACTTTCTGGGTGACGGCGGTTGGTTGGAGCGATAGTCGAGGTCATCGCCTCTCGCACTGCCGATCAATGGTTCCAACGTGTTCGTCGCCGACCCGTCCGACCCGGATGCCCCGTCGAACCTGGTCGAGAACGTCGCCGAGATCGACGGCCACCTGGCCGAAGCCCTGGCCGCCGGGCAGCCCGACTGGTTCGTGGCCGGGCTACGAGCGTTCCGGTACCCGATGCTGTGGGAGGCGGTGGTCACCCTGGTCGCGCCCGACGAGCCGGCGCCGTCCGACCAACCCGCATCCGTGGCCGAGCACCTCGCTCGGCACGTCAACCACGTCCTGGTCAACACCGCCGAGGGACGGAGCATCCGACCCGACGGCGGCACGCCCGTGCTGGACTCCCCCGTGACCGCCCGGCACGCGCAGCCCGGGGCGGTGCTCCTCGTCGACGGGATCGGGCGTGACGCCGCGCTGATCGACACCGATCCCGACGTGGTCGGCTGGGGCACCGAGGTCGACGGCTCGATCGTCCTCGTGGTGCTGCCGCGCGACCGGGTGCCGCTCGTCGACCTGCGGTTGACGTCCCTCGCGACCTGACCCGCGCCTCCGAGGCCGGGCATAGGGTCGAGGGGTGACTCCGACGACGCTGCCGCGCAGCACGCCCTCCGCCCAGAACGTCGACGCGGCGGGCATCGCCGCCTTCGTCGACGCCCTCGAGACCACCGCCGGCGTTGAGCCGCACAGCATCATGCTGCTGCGCCACGGGCAGGTCGTCGCCGAGGGCTGGTGGGCTCCGTACTCGGCCGACCGCGCCCACCTGCTCTACTCGCTGAGCAAGAGCTTCACGTCGTCGGCCGTCGGGTTCGCCGTGGCCGAGGGCCTGATGGGGCTCGACGACACCGTGCTCGGCCACTTCCCCGAACTCGACGACGAGGTCACCGACCCGCGCAGCCGCTCGATGCTCGTGCGCCACGTGCTCGCGATGGCCAGCGGGCACCGCGCCGAGACCCTCGACCGTGCGCTCGCCGTCGACCCGGTCGACGTCGTCCGGGGCTTCCTGCTCACGCCGCCCGACGACGAGCCCGGTACCGTCTTCGCCTACAACCAGCCCTGCACGTTCGCCGCCGGCGCGATCGTGCAGCGCGTCACGGGCCAGCCGCTGAGCGAGTACCTGCGACCACGCCTGCTCGACCCGCTCGGCATCGGCGAGGTCGGGTGGCAGCGCGACGCGTCCGGCCGCGAGCTCGGCTTCAGCGGACTGCACGCCACCACCCACGCGATCGCCGCCCTCGGCCAGCTCCACCTGCAGCAGGGCGAGTGGGACGGCGTGCAGCTGATGCCGCGCGAGTGGGTCGCCGAGGCCACGCGCTCGCACGTCTCGAACGCGGGCGAGTCGAACCCCGACTGGGCGCAGGGCTACGGCTTCCAGTTCTGGATGGCCCGCCACGGCTACCGCGGCGACGGCGCCTACGGGCAGTTCGCCGTCGTGTTGCCCGAGCACGACGTCGTGCTCGCCCTGACCGGCCAGTCGCTCGACATGCAGGCCGTGCTCGACGCGGCGTGGGCGCACCTGCTGCCCGCCTTCGGCACGGACGCGGCGCGCGTCGGCGACGCCCCGGCCGACGCCGCCCTGGCGTCCCGCCTCGCCGACCTGGCACTGCCCGGGGTCGCCGGTCCCACCGAGCACGACGCCGCACCCGTGCGGCCGGCGGACGAGGAGGCGCGGGACGGCGACCAGGACTCCCCCGGCACCGACCGGCTCGTGTCGTTCACCGCGGCCGACGGCAACGACCAGCCCGACCTCACCCTGGTCGACCTGCACGCCTCGGCCGACGCCGCGACGACGCTCACCCTCGTCGAGGGCGACTCCCGCCTCGTGGTCCGGGTCGAGGCCGAGGACTGGGTCGTCACCGACGGCTCGGTCGGCGCGGCCGGCTCAGGCGCCGGCTCCGCCGCGCCGGTCGCCGCGAGTGCCACCCGGTCGGCCGACCTGCTGCACGTCGACCTCGTCTTCCTCGAGACGCCGCACCGCCTGCACCTCACGCTCGACGAGGCGGACGGGACCTTCACGGCCTTGTGGGAGACCCAGCCGCTCCACGCACCCGCGCTGGCGCAGCTGCGCATGCCGCGCGACTGACGCGACCCGCGCCTCCGAGGCGCCGACCCGGCTGGGCCGGCGCAGGACTCAGCCGAGGACGCCGGTGTGCTCGAGCACGATGTTCACGCCGATGAGGATGAGGATCACGCCACCGGCGATCTCGGCCGGCTTGCCGAACCTCGCACCCACCCGGCGCCCGACGAGCACGCCGACGAAGGTCAGGACGGTGGTGGTCACACCGATCAGCAGGATCGCCCAGCCGATCGAGACCGGCAGGAACGCCAGGGTCACCCCGACCGCGAGGGCGTCGATGCTCGTGGCGATCGCGAGCACGGCGAGTTCGCGGAGGTTCAGCCGGTCGGTGTCCTTCTCGTCGTCCTCGCCCGACGAGAACGCCTCGTAGAGCATCTTGCCGCCGATCAGGGCGAGCAGTCCGAAGGCGACCCAGTGGTCGAACGGCGCGATGTACTGCGCGAACGTCGAGCCGAGCAGCCAGCCCAGCAGCGGCATCAACGCCTGGAACGCGCCGAACGTCACGGCGATGACGACGGCATGACGAGCGTTGAACCGCGTCATGTGCAGGCCCTTGCCGAGGGCGACGGCGAAGGCGTCGGCGGACACGCCCAGCGCGATGAGGAAGAGAGCCCAGAGCGACATGGGGGCAGCGCCTTTCGAGACGGTCGGGTGGAGACACCGCTGTCTCGGAACCTGACGATCCTGCCATGCCCGACGCGCCTCCTCGGCCGGAAAAGCCCTGATCAGAGGTATTCGGCGCGCCGAATCCGTGGTGTCGGCGAACCGTCGCGCGGGGCGTCGCGCGCCGAACGCCTTCCCCGGCCGACGGTCATGAGGCGCGGCGCGGATCAGGAGGCGCGGCGCGGCTCAGGCGGGGACGAGCACGTCGCGGGGCAGCACGGCGTGCACGCCCCAGGTGCGGTTGGCGACCTGGGTGACGCGCAGGTCGACGACCGTGCTGGCGAAGGCCAGCGCCGTGGCGGCGTCGAGCGAGTAGAGCTGACGCATCCACTCGACCATCGCGGCGAGCGCGTCGCCGCTGGCGACGTTGAGGTCGGCGTCGAAGCCGAAGGTGATGCGCGCCTCGGGGGTCTCGGCGTGGATCGTCGAGAGCGGGCGGTCCGTGGCGAGGCCGACCCGCGCCTCCGTCGTCATGCCGGTCTCGATCGCGGTGCCCCCGACCTCGCCGTCGCCCTGGGCCGCGTGCCCGTCGCCGAGGTAGAGCAGGGCGTCGTCGACCGCCACCGGCAGCCAGAGGGTCGTGCCCGCGACGAGGTCACGGCAGTCGATGTTGCCGCCCACGGAGGTGCGGGGCGGGATTGTCGAGTGCTCTCCGGCCTCGGCGGGGGCGAGTCCCATGACGCCGAGGAAGGGCGCGATCGGTCGACGCAGGCCCAGGCTCTCGGTGGCCGTGCCGGCGTCGCGGTCGATGCTCCAGAGCAGCCAGGCGGCCTCGGCGTCGACCAGGCCGAGGTGGCGGGTGATCGGGGTGTCGGCGGCCGCGGCGACCGTGAAGCCCCAGTCGTCGGGGGTGAGCGCGAGCAGGTCGAGCTGGAGCATGTCGCCCGGCCGTGCCCCGCGGACGGCGATCGGACCGGTCAGGGCGTGACCCCGCCGCGTCGGGAACAGGTACGGGGTGACCTCGCCGGGCACGGTCTGCGGCTCGAGGTGGCCCGAGGCGTCGAGCGAGCGCACGACGACCGTGTCACCGGGGTCGATCGTCAGCACGGGGGCGTGGTCGCGCGAGAAGACCTCGTGGGCGGTGTCGGTGCGGGGGTCGAGGCGGTGGGTCGTCATCGTCCGAGCGTAGGCCGCGACGCCGACACCGACGCCCCGCCGGACGTGCCGCGCCCAGGGGCCGTCGGTACGATGGAGCCCTGTTCCGCCCAGACCCCGCCCCACCTGCTCACAGAGAGACCGACGCCCCCATGGTCCTGTTCTTCCACGTCCTCATCATCGCCATCTCGGTCGTCGGCGCCGGCCTCATCTCGGCCGCTCTCGTGGGGCTCGCGACCTCGAAGTAGCGCGAACCCCCTCGGCGTCCCTCACCCGGACGGAGGTCGTCGACCATCCGGCACGAGGTGTTGTAGCCGACCCCCAAAGACCCGTTTGACGGTCGGACGCGTCGGCCTGCACGATGGCCGCATGTCCGCACTCGACGAACTCCGCGCCACGGCCCACCCGATCCGCCTGCGCCTCCTGTCGCTCCTGACCGGCGTCGCGATGAGCGCCGCCGAGGCCGGTCGCGAGCTCGGGCTGTCGCAGGCGACGGCGAGCTACCACCTGCGCGTGCTCGAGCGCGTGGGTCTCGTCGAGGTCGTCGAGGTGGTCAGTATCCGCGGCGGCGAGGCCAAGCGCTACCGGCACCTGTCGTCGGCGCAGCCGTTCCCCGTCGTCCCGCCCTCCGTCGACGGGACCGACGACGACACCGACGCCGAACGCGCCCGCTACGTCGACGCCCTGGCCGACGAGCTGCGTCGCCGCTCCCCGCGGCGGGCGGAAGGCCCCCAGATCTCGACCGACGCCGAGCTCTGGGTCGACCCCGAGACCTGGCAGCGGGTCGTACGCCACGTGGGTCACGCCTCGGCCCTCCTGCACGCGGCCGCGCAGCGCCCCCGGACGCCCGGCACGAACCCGGTGTCGATGACGGCCGCCCTGTTCCCGATGAGGCGACCGTGACCGGGGACGCAGGAGGCGCCTCCTGGGCCCCCCGGGCCCCTCACGACCGCCGGGGTCCCCTCGCCCACGGCCCGTTCCGCTGGCTGCTCGCGGCTCGGACGACGGGCGTGCTCGGCAACGCCGTCGCCCCGATCGCCCTCGCGTTCGCCGTGCTCGACCTGACCGGGTCGGCGGCCGACCTCGGCCTGGTCGTCGCGGCCCGGTCGATCGCCAACGTCGCGGTGCTGCTCGTCGGCGGCGTGATCGCCGACCGGCTGCGGCGAGACGTCGTGCTCGTCGGGACGTCGCTCGCCGCCGCCGGGACGCAGGCCGTCGTCGCCTCTCTCGTCATCACGGGGTCGGCGACGATCCCGCTGCTCGTCGTGCTGAGCGTGCTGAACGGGGCGGTCGCGGCCGTGAGTCTGCCCGCGGCGGCGGCCCTCGTGCCCGAGACGGTGCCCGACGTCCTGCTGCGGCCCGCCAACGCACTGCTGCGCCTCGGCCTCAACGGCGGCAGCGTCGTCGGGGCGTCGGCGGGGGCGGGGATCGTGGCGGTGGTCGGTCCGGGCTGGGGCCTCGGCGTTGACGCGGCGGGCTTCGCCCTCGCGGGCGTGCTGTACTCGCGGCTGCGGCTGCCCGTCCGGTCCGCCACCCCGCCGAGCGGCGGGGCGGACGCGGGCGCAGGCGCAGGGGCGGGCTCGGGGGCGGGCGCGGGCGCGGGGGCGGGCGCTGGCTCGGGCCCGGGCTCGGGCCCGGGCTCGGGCCCGGGCTCGGGCTCGGGCTCGGGCTCGTCGGTGATCGCCGACCTGCGCGAGGGGTGGCAGGAGTTCACCCGGCGCTCGTGGGTCTGGATCGTGGTGGCGCAGTTCGCGGTGCTGAACGCCGCGTTCGTGGGGGCCACGACGGTGTTGGGCCCCGTCGTGGCGGACGGGTCGTTCGGGCGGGCGGCCTGGGGGCTGGTCGTCGCGGCCCAGACGGTCGGCCTCGGCCTCGGAGCCGTCGTCGCCCTGCGCTGGCGGCCCCGGCACGGCCTCGCCGTGGGCGTGGGGCTGATGGCCGTCACGGCGGTGCCGGTGGCGACGCTCGGACTGGCTCCGGTGGTGCCCGCGCTGGTGGTGGCCTTCCTGTTGGGCGGCGTCGCCCTCGAGATCTTCGCCATCTCGTGGGACCAGTCGTTGCAGAGCCACGTGCCCCGCGCCTCCCTGGCCCGGGTCTACTCGTACGACATGGTCGGCTCGTTCGTGGCCGTGCCGCTCGGCGAGGTGTTCGCGGGGCCGGCGGCGCAGTACGTCGGCACGCGTCCGACGCTGCTCGTCTGCGCCGCGATCATCGTGGCGGCGACCCTCGCGGCCGTGTCGACGCCGGGCGTCCGCCGACTGACGACCGACGAGGTGCGCCCACGGGTCACCGAGCCCTGACGGTCGCCAACTCGTCCCAGTGGGTGGTGGCGCGGGGCGACACCATGTCGCGCTTCATCGACCACCCGCGACGGTGGCGGAGACCCGCGATGCCGAGCCCCAGGGTGTCCTCGCCGAACTTGCCGGCGATGCGGTCGATGACGGCGCCGTAGGCGGGCGGTGCCGCGTCGGCCTCGCCGAAGACGTCGAGGCTCGCGTGTTCGTCGCGCGGGGTGAGCTCCATCAGGGTGACGCCCGCCCGGACGTAGCGCTTGCCGGGTTCGAGCTGCGGCCCGAGGGCGGCGATGGCCGAGCGGTACAGCAGGGCGGCGTCGTCGGTGGGCTCGGGGAACGCCACCGACACCGAGTGGTTCGTGTGGGCGGCGCTGTCGGAGAACGGCGAGGTCGCGGTGAAGCAGCGCATCATGCGCGTCAACGACCCCTGCCCGCGCAACCGGGCCGCGGCTCGCTGCGTGTAGACCGACAGGACCTCTTCGAGCTCGGTGACGGTCGTGATGGGCACCGCGAACGACCGCGAGTGGTAGATCTGCTCACGGTCGGGCTGCACCTGCTCGATCGGCAGGCAGTCGACGCCTCGTAGCTCGTGGACCACCCGGGCCTGCACGACGCCGAAGCGCGTGCGGATGCGGGCCGCGTCGGCGTCGCGGAGGTCGGCCGCGGTGTGGATGCCGAGCGGCGCGAGCTTCTTCGCCGTGCGGCGACCGATGCCCCAGACGTCGCCGACGTCGACGCTCGCGAGGATGGCCGTCTGCTGCTCGGGGGCGTAGCTGCCCAGGTGGCAGACGCCGGCGAGGGCGGCGTTCTGTTTGGACCCCCGGTTGGCGAGTTTGGCCAGGGTCTTGGTCGGCGCGATGCCGATGCTGACGGGCAGCCCGATGAGCTTGCGCAGGGCGCGGCGGATCTCGCGGGCCTGGGCGATCGTGTCGTCGAGCGAACCGGTCAGCTCGATGAACGACTCGTCGATCGAGTACACCTCTTGGTCGCTGGTGTACCGACTCAGGATCTCGGCCGACCGCGCCGACATGTCGCCGTAGAGCTCGTAGTTGCTCGACACCGCGACCACTCCCTGCATCGCCGCGATCGGGGCGATGCTGTGCCACGGTGCCGCCATGTCGACGTTCAGCGCCTTCGCCTCTTGCGAACGGGCGATGACGCAGCCGTCGTTGTTCGACAGCACGACCACCGGCCGCCCCTCGAGGGCCGGGTTGAAGACGCGCTCGCACGACACGTAGAAGTTGTTGGCGTCGACGATGGCGACGCTGCGCTCGGACGCGGTCGACCTGGATGTCGTAGCGGACTCAGACACGGTGCAGGCACCTCGTCACGACGCCCCAGATCGTCGCCTCGTCGAGCTCGGACAGCACGATCTCGGGGTAGGCCGGGTTCTCGGGGCTGAGCACCATCCGCCCCTGCCGGTACGAGAGGCGCTTGACGGTGAGCTCGGCGTTGACGACCGCGACGACCACGTGGCCGTCGTGGGCGTCGAGCCCCCGGTCGACGACGAGCTCGTCACCGTCGAAGATGCCGGCGCCGGTCATGCTGTCGCCGCTGACCCGCACCAGGAACGTCGCGGTGGGGTCGCGCATCAGGTGCCGGTTGAGGTCGACCGGCCCGTTGTAGTAGCCCTGCGCCGGGGAGGGGAAACCGGCGTGGACGGCTTCGGCGGCCTGCTGCGGCAACAGGTGGTCGGGACGTTCGTCGCCCCCGACGGGGCCGATGACGGCGGTCACCGTGTGCCCTCGCACCCGGCACGGGGGTCGCCGAGGAGGCGCACGCCGGTTCGCACGGACGACTGCCGGTGATCTCTCATCACGCCTCCCACCGAGGACGCTACGTCAGACCACCGACACCGCGCTCCGCGCCGGGACGGCCGCCCCACCGCGACCGCCGACCCCGAGCGTGCCGCCCCACCGCGACCGCCGACCCCACGAGTGCCGCGCCACCGGCACGACGTCCCGCCCCGATTCCTTCGGCCACCCCGTCGCCCGACCGCCCATCCGCCGCGTGGTCGGCAACTCCTGCCTCGTGCTGCGACGTTCCGCGGCGGCCCCGAGCCTCCGGGCCCGGGGATTCGCGCTGCGGCACCGTCCCGGAGTTGCCGACGCGGATCGTGGTGACGCGCGGTCCCGACCGGAGCCGAGCCCGCCCGCACCCCCGGCACGCCCCGCCGCCACCCCGGCACCCCGCTCAACCCGCCCTGCGCGTCGCCTCGCGGTGCGGGCAATTCCTGCCTGGTGTCGCACCGAGCTGCGCGAGCCCCGGGACTCCGGGCCCGGGATTCGGCGCTGCGGCACCAGCCCGGAGTTGCCGACACGAGTGCGCGACGACACGAGCGCACGGCGCACGGCGCACGAGCGCGCGGCACGGTCCCGACGCGACGTGCACGTCCGCACTGCCGAGCCCCGCCCGCGGCACGCAGACGCGTGCGGTCGTCGGCGGCGGGACCCTCAGCCGGCGAGGGCGTCCCGGAGGGCGGTCCCGTGATCGACCAGTCGACCGGCGCGGGCCGACGGGGCCACCTCGTCGAGCCGCTCGACGAGGCGCAGCGCGGCCGCCAGCACGGCCGGTTGGTCGGGGGCGTAGGTGCGGACGGTGTGGAACAGCGAGTCGACGAGCGCCTCCACGGACGGCCACGTGACGAGGACGGCGGGTGCACCCCGGTCGTCCAGCAGCGCCGTGACGGGCTCGCCCCGACGCCACAGCGGGACGAGCACTCCGGCCGACATGTCGAGCGCGCTCACCGCGGTGTACGGGTCGTTGCTCCCCGAGGCGAGACCGCGCACGGCGATCTCGACGAGTTGCTGCAGGGCGAACCCGACGTCCTGGTGAGGCGTCCGGGCGGGCCCCAGGGTGGTCGCCCGTCGCAGTTCACGGACCGTGTCGGACCCCGGGGAGGCGCTGGTCACCGCGAGCGGGTCCCCCACGATCACGTACCGGCCGGGCATCGCGACGACGTCGACGACGAGGCCGTCACGCACGGCGACGCGTCGGAGCGCCTCCCACGCGACGGTCTGCACGTAGCCGTCGGCGTCGGCACGGACGACGGCCGCGTCGGCCGGGAGCGGATCGTCCGCCGAGGACCGGGCCCGCGCCTCCAGGCTGACGTCGTCGGCGGGGCTCGTGGGGTAGACGACGTCGGTCACGGCCCGGAGGTCGTCGAGCACGCGCGCCTGCAACGAGGTGATCTGCACCGAACCGGCGATGTGGTGGATGAAGAAGACCAGCACCCCCACGTCGAACACGCTGAGCAGGACCGCGACGTGGACGGCGATCACCGGGACGAACGCGCTGGTGTCGTCGACCTCGGTGTGGACGGTGCGCATCACGACGATGCAGTAGAGGAAGGTCGAGGTGAAGGTCGCCAGCACGAACTGGTTGGCACGGTCGGCCATGAAGTTGCGGACGAGTCGCGGGCCGTAGGTCGACGACGTCGTGGCGAGCACCGAGATCGTGATCGAGAACGACGTCCCGGCCACGGTCAGCATGGACGTCCCGATGCCCGACAGCAACGACCGTCCCCCGGAGGCGCTGAGGGCACCCAGCAGCGGCAGCCCCTCGGTCACCGTCGTCGGCAGGGACCGGTCGACCGTCACCAGCACCTCGGCGAGGACGACGGCGACGAGCCCGAACACGGCGGGCAGGAACCAGAACGACTCCCGCACGCGGGTCAACGACAGCATGCCGCCGAGCGTAGACGGTGCCTCCCGCCGCGCACCGCCCGAGGAGGAGGACGCCGCGACCGACGCCCCCGCCGATCAGCGGGTCGTGACCACCCGTCGTCCGAGGTCGGAGTCGAGCATCGTGTCCATGGCCGTGTCCACCAGGCGGTCCCCGAGGGAGCGCTCGATGCGGCCGGAGGCGACCAGCGAGGCGATGCCCTGCATCGTCGCCGCGAAGAGCATCTTGAAGTGGTCCCGCGACTCGTCGCCGGACGCCTCGGACTCCGTCGGCCCCAGGGCTCCGTCGAGGACGGCGAAGAGGGTGACCGCCGCCTCGTGCACGGCCTCGGGCTTCGTCGTCACCTTGGTCTGGAACATGAGCTCCATCAGCGCGGCATCGTCGACGGCGAAGTCGACGTAGGCCCGGGCGACGCGATGAAGGCGTTCCGTCCGACCTCCCCCGCCGTCGAGCGCGCGTCGGACCCCGGTGGTGAGCCGCTCGAACCCGGCTCCGGCGAGCGCGTCGAGCAGCGCCTGCCGATCGACGAAGTGGCTCCGGGGGGCACCGTGACTGACCCCGGCCCGACGGGCGAGGTCGCGGAGCGAGAGGCCGTCGACGCCGGACTCGCGCACGACCTCGATCGCCTCGTCCAGCAGCACCGCGCGGAGGTTCCCGTGGTGGAAGGGCCGCTGCGTCATGCTTCGATCCTAATCCCCGACTAGTCATTGACTAGATACTAGACACCGCCTAGATTTAGGCCATGACGACTCCACGCACCCTTCTCGTGCTCGGCGCCACGGGGCAGACCGGGCAGCACTTCACGCGACTGGCACTCGACGCCGGGCATCGACTCCGCGCTCTCGCGCGGACGCCCGGCAAGCTCGCGATCGAGCACGACGACCTCGAGGTCGTCCAGGGCTCCCTCGACGACGACCTCGACCTCGACGCCCTGCTCGGCGGCGTCGACGCCGTCGTGATGATGGTCGGGGACGCGGCCGCCCAGCGCGAGCGGCAGGTGAACGCGACCTTCGTCCGAGCGCTCGTCCCCGCCATGCGCCGCAGCGGCACGCGACGACTCCTGTACCAGGCCGGGGGCCTGAGCGCGGAACCGGGCAAGCCCCTCGCACCGGTGCTGCGGATCGTCCGCAGCACGATCGCCCGCGCGTACATCGGGCAGCACGAGGACAACGAGGCCGTCATGCGCTACCTCGACCAGGACGCCCGCGACGTCGAGTGGATGGTCCACCGGGCCGGCATCGGCTCCGACGGCCCGTCCAAGGGCGAACTGCACCGCTCCTCCTCGTTCATCAGCATCGGCACGTTCGCCGACTGCGCCGCCTACGACCTGCGGCTGCTCTTCGACGATTCGGCCGTCCACACCTGCGACGGCAGCCGCTACCGGCGCGGCTGATCGGCTACCGCGGGGCGCTGGTCCGCAGGGCGGCGGCGAGGACGACCTCGAGAGCCTGCACCTGGCGCGCCGCGGTCCAGCGGCCGGGGTCGCCGGTCGCCAGGCTCGAGACCCCCTCCACCGCCGCGACGAGTGCCGCCGCCCGGGTGCCCGCCTCGTCGTGGCCCCCGGGATCACCGACCTCGAGCAGTCGCGTCAGACGGTCGGCGAAGGCGCGGCTGGCGAGGGCGTGCCGCTCGGCCAGGACGGGATCGTCGAGCGCCGCGGCCAGGAAGCCGACCCACACGCGGGCCTCGGCGAGGCGCTCGTCGTCGGTCGGCAGGGTGCCCAGGACGACGGCGCGTACGGCGGCCGTCGCGTCGCCGGCACCGCCCTCGAGCGCGTCCGAGCGCTCGCGGGTGCGCTCGTGGAGCACGTCCCGGGCGTGGAGCAGCAGGGCCTGCTTGTCCCGGAAGGTGTGCAGGACGAGGCCCGTGGTGCAGCCCGCCCGTTCGGCGACCGCGCGGAGGGTGAGCCCCGTCGGCCCGCGCTCGGCGAGGGTCGTGAACACGGCGTCCGAGAGACGCCTCCGGGTGTCGTCCACGTCACGCGTCCTGCTCATCCCGTGATCGTAACGCATGTTACCGTAACGGTTGTCACGAAAGGACGACCCATGCGCTGGACGATCACCCGGACCCCCTTCGACCACCCCGACGCCGACGGCCTCCGCCGCGCACAGCGGGTCGAACTCGACGCCCGGTACGGCAGCGACGACCACGAGCCGGGCACGCCGCCGTCGGCGGCCGACGTCCCGGTGTTCCTCGTCGCCCGCACGGACGACGGCCGGCCGATCGCCTGCGGTGGCCTGCGCCCTCTCGCCGACACGGTGGTCGGCCCGGCCACGGTCGAGGTCAAACGCATGTACGTCTCGCCCGAGGCGCGGGGATCGGGGGTCGCGACCGCCGTCCTCCGAGCCCTCGAGGACGCCGCACGCGACCTGGGCTCCCGCCGGATCGTGCTCGAGACGGGCATCCTCCAGCCGGACGCCATCCGTTTCTACGAACGCGAGGGCTACGAGAGCATCCCGCTCTTCGGCTCGTACGCCGGGTCGGCCGAGTCGGTCTGCTTCGCCCGCGACGTCTGAGCCGCGGCCGCGGCACCCCGTCGACCCGCAGGCGCCCTGCCGACCCGCAGGCGCCCTCCCGACCCGCGGCGGGGCATCCCCCACGGGGCGGGGCACGTCTTCTGGGGTAGGGACAGCCGCCGGTGGATGCGGCATCGTGTCCGTCAGACCTCCCGTCGGCAATTCGTGACGAAACCTGCTCGACCCTCGTCCCCATTGCTGAGGCCACGTCCCACCAGCGTGCGACCCGGAGAGGAGGACCAGGAGATCACCGTGCCCAGCACCTACATGCCCGCGACCGGACCGGCGCCCGACGAGCGCGCACCGGACGAGCGCGCACCCGACGAATTCCGCCGGGACGCCTGGTCGAGCGACGACGTCGAGGAGGCGCGCGACAGTCTGCAGACGGTCCTCGCCGGCCGGGACTTCCGTGCCCGCGTCGACTCGGAGCCGTTCGCGTTCCGCTTCGCCTCCGCCGGCGACGCCCGTCTGGCCCTGCAGACCGGCACCTTCACCGGTCACCTGCAGGGCACGATCCCGTGGTCCCGGGACTACGTCGTGTCCTGGTTCCAGCAGGGGTCCGTGACCATCGACCACCCCACCGGGCAACTCACCAGCGTGGGCACCCGGCCATTCCTGACCCCGACCGAGACGTCGTTCTCGTTCGTCATGACGCCCCACCGGCACGGCATCGTCCACATCGACGGCGCCTTCTTCGAGGAGGTCGCCACCGAACGCCACGGCGGGCCGGCGCAACGGATCGTCTTCGACTACGCCGCCGTGCCGAGCGACGTCGCCCTCGCCGCCTGGCAGCGCACCCTCGGCGCCGCCACCCCGACGATCGTCGACCCGCGGACCCCTCCCCTCGCCCGCCACGGCGCCCAGACGGCGATCGTCAGGACGCTGCTGGACGTGTTCCCGTGGCGAGCGGTCGACGTCCCCGACACCCTGCGCACCGAGCGGACGAAACGCCTGCGACTCGCCGCCGAGTACGTCCACGCCTACGCCGATCAGGCGATCTCGTCGGCGGACATCGCCACGGCAGCCGGCATGCACACCCGGACCCTGCAGCAACTGATGAACGAGCACCTGGGCTCCAGTCCGTCGAAGTACCTGAGACACGTCCGCCTCGACCGGGTGCGCCAGGACCTCGTCGCGGGCGACCCGGGGACGACCCTTGTCTCAGAGGTCGCCGGCCGCTGGGGCTTCGGGAACATGGGCCGGTTCTCGGCCGCGTACCTGGCCCGCTTCGGCGAGCACCCGAAGGACACCCTCGCGCGCTGAGCGGTCGGAGGCGCGGGTTCCGTCATCGCCGGCGGTCGGTGTATCGTCTCCCTCACTGAGGTAAAAGGCGTCGCGATCCGCGACGCACCCGCACGCGGCATCGGACGATCCGCCACTTCTTCCCTCGAAGGAGTGCGCCCTCGTGTCGCCCAGCCCCCACCTCATCCGCCGCGCCGGCCTCCGCACCGGCGACGCGCCTCCTCGCCTCTCGGACGCCTGGATCGCCCTCGCCGGGTTGTCCGCGGTGTTCCTGTTCGAGATGCTCGACAACTCGGTGCTGAACGTCGCGCTGCCGACGATCGGCCGCGAGCTGGACGCCTCGACGACGGGCCTGCAGTGGGTGTCCGCCGCCTACTCGGTCGCCTTCGGCGGGCTCATGCTGCTGTTCGGCGCCGTCGCCGACCGCGTCGGCCGCCGCCGCGTGATGATGACGGGACTCGTCCTGCTGGCCGCGGCGAGCCTCGCCACCGCGGCGGTCACGACGACCGGGGAACTCGTCGCCGTCCGCGTGCTCATGGGGGTCGCGGCCGCGATGACCACACCGGGGTCGATGGCGCTGGCGTTCCGCCTCTTCGACGACGAGGGCCTGCGCGTCCGCGCGCTGACCGTCATCTCGACCGCGGGGCTCGTCGGCCTCGCCGTCGGACCGACGGTCGGCGGGTTCGTGCTGGCCGTCGCCCCGTGGCAGGTGCTGCTGCTCGCCGACGCGCCGATCGCCGTCCTGGCCCTGGTCGGCATCGGGCTCGGTGTCGCCCGGGACGACCCCGCGGGGCTCCGACGCGACCCGGTCGACGTCGCCGGAGCGCTGCTCGGCACGGCGACCGTGTCCACCGCACTCGTGACGCCGACCGTCCTCGTGGAGTCGGGTGGCACCTCCGGGTGGGGGTGGCTCGGCGTCGCCGTGACCGTCGTCGGCGCCGTCGGGTTCGTGGCCCGGGAGCGGTCCGCCCGGCACCCGGTGGTCGACCTCTCGCTGCTCGCCCGTCCGTTGGTGTCGAGCGGCCTCGCGTTCAAGGCGGCGTCGGGCCTCGCCGTCGCCGGGCTCTCGTACCTGGTGACGCTCCAGCTGCAGTTCGCCTGGGGCTGGCCGCCGGCCCTGGCCGCCGTGGGGACGCTTCCGCAGGTCGTCGTGCTGCTCGCCGGCGGGCGCCTCGTCGGGCCGTTCGTCCGGCGGGTCGGTCTGGCCCGGGCGGCGGGGATCAGCGCGGCGTCGGTCGTCGCGGGCCTCGCGGTCTTCGGCGCCCTGGGTCGCCACGGGTACGTGTGGGTGCTCGTCGCGCTCGTGCTGGTCGCGGCGGGGATGCGCGTGGTCGGGGTCGTCGCGGGCGCCTCGGTGCTCACCGGCCTGCCCGCCGACCGCACCTCGGTCGGTGCCGCCCTGGTCGACACGTCGAGCGAGCTCGCGAGCGGTGCCGCCGTCACCGCGGCCGGGACGGTCGTCGCCATGCTCGTCGGCGGCAGCATCACCTCGACCGCCTGGACGGCCGCACGTCTGGCCACGTTCCAGGACGCCCTGACGGTCGCGGGCCTCGGGCTCGCCGTCGTCGCCGCCGCGCTGGTCGCGGTCGGGACGACCCGTGCGCGGGCCGCCGACGGCAGGACCGACCGCGGCCGCGCCGACCCCGGCCGCGGCGACCCCGGCCGCACCGAACCGGCCCCCGAACCGCTCTCTACCCCGACCCGTTCGACCACCACCACCGAGGAGACCTCCCGTGCCTGACACCACCGCCCTGCCCCGTCCGCCGTTCGACCCCGAGTTCGCGCCCTTCCTGGAGGCGATGGACGCCCGCGGTCGGTTCCGCCTCGAGACCGGGATGCTGCCGCGGATGCGACAGCTCGAGACGACGGAGGCGCAGCTCGACGAAGGACTGCACGCCCGCGGTCTCGAGAGGCGCAGCATCACCGTCCCCGGGCACCTCGGCGACCCGATCGACCTCGCGGTCGTCCAGCGGATCGGCCGCACCGGGCCGGCGGCCTGCGCCTACGCGATCCACGGGGGCGGCATGATGTTCGGCCACCACCTCGGCAACCTCGACTCGTACGACGACTGGCTGCTCGTGCACGACGTCGTCCTCGTCAGCCCGGACTACCGCCTCGCGCCCGAGCACCCCGACCCCTACCCGGTCGAGGACTGCTACGCCGGTCTCGTCTGGGTCGCCGAGCACGCCGACGAGCTCGGCGTCGACCCCGACCGCGTGGTCGTCGTCGGTCAGAGCGCCGGGGGCGGGCTCGCCGCGGGCACCGCGCTCCTGGCCCGTGATCGACGCGGCACGGCCCTTCTCGGGCAGGTGCTCGTCAGCCCCATGCTCGACGACCGCGACGCGACCGTCTCCGCCCGGCAGTTCGACGGGGTGGGCGTCGCCGACCGGGAGATGACCCGGTTCGGCTGGGACGCCTACCTCGGCGACCGTCGTGGTGACGACGACGGCGTGTCGATCTACGCCGCTCCCGGCCGCGCGGCCGACCTCGCGGACCTGCCACCGGCCTACGTCGACTGCGGCAGCGCTGAGGTGTTCCGCGACGAGGCCATCGCCTACGCGGGGGCGCTCTGGGCGGCCGGGGTGCAGGCCGAGCTCCACGTGTGGCCGGGGGCCTTCCACGGGTCGGCGAGCATGCTGCCGCAGGCGACCCTGTCGCGCCGAGCCGTCGCGGCCCTGCGGGACTGGACCGGGCGCCTCCTCGGCTCTGCCGCCTGATCGAGGCCGAGATGGAGCCCGGTCACGATCAGGGGGCGCCGCGGCGGCGACGGGACACGCTCAGGAGTCCCGCCGCCGCGCGGCGAGGGCGAGGAGCGCACCGAGACCGAGGAGGCCGAGCACCGCGATGCCGAGGACGGCCGGTTCGCTGCCCGTGAAGGCGAGCAGACGGTCACCCCGTGACGCTCCGGGCCCGGTCGACGGGTCCGAGGTCGTGCCCGCGGCACCGACGGCATCGACGGGTGCCTCCGGGTCGACCGGGGCACCCGGGTCGACCGGCACACCGGGATCGACCGGCTCCCCCGGGTCGACGGCCGGCAGGAGGCCCGCGTCGATGCCGAGGTCCCGGTCGACCCCGACGAGCTCGTCCCCCTCGAGGACGGTCGAGAGCGCCACCGTCGCGGTTCCGTCGAGCCCGGCGTCGGAGTCGACGGTGTCGTCGTCTCCCTGGTGGCGTGCGGTCCAGGCCCGGTCGAGCAGCGAGGAGAAGGCGACGGTGTACTCCCCCGGGCGGAGCCCGTCGAAGACGTACGTGCCCGCGACGTCGGTCGTGGTGCGCCGCTCGACCCGACGGCCCCGGTCGTCGGTGCCGGTGAGGGTCACCGGGAGGAACGGGATGCCGGCCTCGGCAGGCCCCTGGAGCCCGTCGGCGTCCGCGTCGTCCCACACGCGGTCGCCGACGGCTCCGGCGACGACGGTGATGGCGGCCCGGTTCGAGAACGCGGCGAGCGCGAGGTTCGTCGCGCGGAGGCCGAAGCGGTTGGTGACGACGTCCCCGTCACGTGCCTCCGTCGTCGTCGCGGTCAGGTCGTGCGTGACGACCTCGCCGACGTCGACGGCCGTGGTCCGCTGGATGCGGACGGCGGTGACGTCCTCGAGCGCCACCTGGTCGCCGCCCGTCCCGATGCGGGACGCGTCGAACCAGGCGGTGTCGCCCCCGGGGGCGTTGCTCGGGTCGTCGCCGTCCAAGGAGATGCCGCCCGGGGCAGCGGTGGTGTAGCGGACGCGTTCACCGGCGTCGGGGTCGACCTCGACCGGGGCGGCGAGTTCGACCTGCCCCCCGCTGGCCCCGACGGTGGGCAGGACGTCGATCAGGTCGACGGCCGCGATGGGGACGGAGTCGGTGTTGCGGTACTCGAGCGTCCAGACGAGGTCGTCGCCGACGACGACGGTGGGCTCCTCCGCGGTCTTCTGGACGCCGATGCCGCTCGAGGACTCGACGCGGACGCCTCGGAGTGCCGTGCGGAGCCCTTCGGGCGACAGGTCGTCGTCGGCGGCGACGTGGGCGGTGTTGTTCACGGACCCCGGCGGGGCCGTCCCGGACACGTCGAGCCGGTACGTGAGGGGCGCGATCGGACGGTTGGGGACGACGTCCTCGAGGGTCCAGACGATCGTCTCGTGGAGCTCACCGTCGATCGTCGTGGTCTCGACGCTCGTCGGTTCGAGGGAGCTCGAGCCACGCTGGTACGTCGTGTGCGCGGGCAGGACGTCCGTCACGGTGAGGACCTGGGGGCGGCCCCCCTCCGTCGCGTTCGTCAGCGTCGGGTAGAGGGCGTAGTCCATGCTCGTGCCGGCGACGACGAACGCGGTCTTGTCGGGGGTGGTCACGGCGGTGGTGCCGGGGTCGACGACCTTCTTCACGACCCGGGCCCTGACCTGCGTGACGATGACGCTGTCGGCCAGCGGCCCGACACCGTTGGCCGCGGGCGCCGTGTCGTGGACCCAGGCGCTCGTGCCGTCGAAGAACGAGCCGAAGTCGTGGACGCGGGTGTCGTTCGGGGCGGCCTGCACCTCGAAGTAGCTGAAGAGGTTGCCGGCCCGCCCACCGGCGACCGTCCCGACGGCGCGGATCTTCCCGATCGCGTCGACACCGCCGGGCACGTCGTCGGGGCTGTCGTACCAGGGACCGTCGGAGTCGTCGCACGTGGCGTCCCGACCGACGGTGGGGTCCGTGAAGGAGAACGCCGCGTACTCGATGCGGACGCCCTCGTTCCAGCCGTTGGTGGTGGCGTGCTCGCCGAACAGCGTCGTCAGCTGTTGGAAGCGGTTGTCGTAGACGTCGCAGGCGATCGCTCCGACGTAATCCGAGACGCCCCTGTTCGCGAGGGAGACCTGGGAGCGGAGGCGCGTCCCGGGGGTGACGTAGGGGTCTCCCGACTTCGCGGAGCCGACGGCGGTGGAGCCGTCCGCCCGGGTCTGGCCGAGGTGCTTGAAGCCCCCTCCCGGGACGAAGAACGACAGGTTGCGGTCGACCGAGTTGTTCGCCAGCGGCTCGGTCGAGCCCGGGAAGTTGGACGAACCGCTGATGCCCGTCGTCTGCAGCGGGGTGAAGGTGTTGGTCGCGATGAGGGACTGGCCGGCATCGAGGGCGGGAACCCAGATGCTGATGTACCCGCTGATCACGTAGGGCTTGACGCCCCCCTGGATCGGCTGGCCGGTGGCGCTCTGCGAGGGGATGCCCCTCGACGGGGTGATGTCGGTGTCGGTGCCCGTGATGGTCACCTCGACGGGCTGCCCCGGAGCGGACTGCGTGCACTCGAAGCGGCCGGAGTGCAGCACCGTCGTGGACCTCCCCCCGCTGCCGCCGGGGAGGACCGGGAAGGTGCGCCCGTCGTTGAGCCCGCAGGCGGCCCGCCCGTCGTGGCCGACGAGGACCGCGGGGGACGGCAGGTCGCCGAACATCCGGGAGACGTCGTCCTGGAAGGTGAAGGTGCCGCTCGAGCGTTCGTAGCCGAGGAGCCCCTGCCCGGGGACCACGGGCTCCCACGCGACGGTCACGGGGTACTGGAGGACCGTCCCCTCCGTTCCGTCGGGGCCGACGACACCGGGGTGGAAGGTGGAGTTCGCGACGGATTTCGCGAGGTCGAAGCGCGGTGCCGCGGAGACCGTCGTCGCCACGGATGTGACGGGCCCTGCCGGTTCGGCGACGCCGTCACCGGTCACGGTGCCCGTGATGGCGACCGTGCCGCCGCCGGCCCGGGAGTCGATGGTCAGGACGACCGGGGTCGCGAGGACCTGCCCCTCGCCGACGGTGCCGACGTTGCAGGTGAGTTCGGGGCCGACGATCGCGGAGCCGTCGACCTCGCAGGTGTTCGGCATCCCGGCCCACGTGGTGCCGTCGGGTGCGGTCACGGTGAACCGCTCGTTCGTCACCGAGCCGCCGTTGGCGCTGACGGTGACGCGGTAGGTGATGGCGTCGAAGGTGCGGACGATGCCGTTGGAGGCGCCGGCGTCGGCACCGGGGCCCTCGGCGGGCGTGAAGGGGCCGCTGCCGTCGGCGCGGCGTTCGATGTCGAGGTCGACGGTCGCGGTCGAGGCGGCGGTAGCCGCGGCCGACGTCGGAGCAGCCGGCTCCGCGGCGGTGGGCGTCGCCGCGGCCGGTGCCGCGGCAGCCGGTGTCGCCGCGGCCGGTGTCGCCGCAGCCGGTGTCGCCGCAGCCGGTGTCGCCGCGGCCGGTGTCGCCGCGAAGGCCGCGGTGACCATGGCCAGGGCCACCGTCGCACCGACCCCTCGGATCGATGTGGTCGTCTTCATCGTGTGGCCCCTTCGCCGATCGTCGACACGCCACCCGGAAGGTGACATGTCCGAGTTCACATGTCGGTTGCCATGTTAGGGCGCGTCGAAGGCAGGGGGAACCCCCGGAAGAAGGTGGCTCGACCCCTCGTCAGTCGCGCTTGGCGCAGGTGACCTGGTCGGCGGACTGGCCCGAGACGTTCCCGGGCAGGGCCGCCGAGGTCGGTGCGGGCGTCGGCGCCGGGGTCGCTCCGGCGCCCGGGACGACGTCGACCGCCCCGTCGGTCGCCTCGCCCGACGGCTCGCCCCCGGCACCCGTGGACGGAGACGCCGACACACCCGGCGCGGCCGGGGCGGCCGGGTCGAGCACCGCCGACCGTCCGAGGCTGTCCGCCGAGAGGGTCAGCGGCAGGTTGCGCTGCAGGGCGTCGTCCAGCACCGCGGCCGCCGACTCGTCGACCAGCACGCGGTTGCGGTCGGCGGGGTCGTCCACCGCCGGGTACTGCACGAAGACCATGTTCGACAGCCCGACCGTGTTCACGGCGAGGGCGAGCTTGGCGAGGGTCGACGCGTCGGCCAGCGTGTCGCTCAGCGTCATGTTCGCGAACGCCACCCTCGCGATCGCCAACACCTTGGTCGGGTCGGTCAGCGTCCCCGCCGACACCGTCTGCCGGGCCAGCGCCGAGAGGAACGTCTGTTGGTTGCTGATCCGCCCGAGGTCGCTCGAGTCGCCGACCCCGTAGCGCGAGCGGAGGAAGGCTCCGGCCTCGGCCCCCGACAACGTCCGCGTGCCGGCCGGGAGGTCGAGCGCGGGCTGGACCTCGGTGTCGCGGATCGGCGTCGCCAGGCACACCTCGACGCCGCCGATGGCGTCGGCCATCGACACGACCCCCTCGAACGTGATCGATCCCGCGTAGTCGATCTGCAATCCGGTCAGCTGTCCGATCGTCTGGGCCACGCACGACAGCCCGTTCTTCGGTCCGCCACGTCCCAGCGCGGTGTTCAGCATCGCGCCCGAGGTCGCCGGGCTGACCGTGCCGTCGTCGTTCGGGCAGGCCGGCATCGGCACGATGAGGTCGCGCGGGAAGCTCACGACCGCCATGTTCGTGTGGTCCTCGGAGATGTGCACGAGCACCGTGGAGTCGTTCTTGCCCGCCCCCGAGCTGGCCTGCTGGTTGGCGGCGTCGTCGAACCCGGTGCCCAGCCCCTCGCGGGTGTCGGTGCCGATCAGCAGCAGGTTCACCTCACCGGTCTGCGCCGTCAGCTGCGGCACCGGCGAGGCGGACGACCCGTCGGGTCCGGCGAGCTGCACCGTGGGCCTCGCGCCCTGCAGCACCTGCCACGTGGCGATGGCCGCGATCGAGGTCGTGCTGACGAGGACCACGGCCAGCGCGGCCGCCGTCACCTTCGCCGCGAACGCCACGGGGTGCCCACGGCGGAGGCGACCGTGGCGGGCGATCCCGCCCTGCCGCACCGCGCCTCCTCGATCGGCGGGGTCGTCGTGGCCGTCGGGGGCCCGCTCGGTGCGTCCGTCGTCGGTCATGCGCGCCCCCTCGGCGAGAGAGGGCTCGGGAGACCCTCGTCGGGACGAAGCATAGGAGGCGCGGGCCGGGAAACCCCGGAGGTCGCGCCGTCGTCGTCCCCGGCCGTCGCGGTCAGGCGGTCTCGCCGAGCGTGGCCGGCGCGACGGCGGGGAGGACGTCCTCGGTCCAGTCGACCCTCAGGGAGCCGGACCCCGACCCCGACCAGCCACGCAACTCGGCGCCGACCGTGTCGCGGAACGTGGCCGCCTCGTCCTGGTCGCCCACGACGACGTCGAGCCGCAGCCGCGCCAACTGCTCGGTGACGCGGACCGGCAGGCCCCAGGCCTGCAGCACGAGCACCTCGGACGCGGCGCTCAACGCCGGGAAGTGCCGCCGGAGCTTCTGCTCGACGACGTGCAGCACGGCCACCTCGTCGGTGGGGCGGATCACTCCGGTCAGCGAGATCATGCCTGATGGTCCGCCCGGGAGGTTACGGCAGTGTGGCCGCCCGCTGTGAAAGCACCCGGGTCTCGCTTCCTCCCCCGCGGCGGCTTGTCCCCCGGCCGGTCCCCCGCGGCCACGACCGTGTTGGCAGATCGGCCCCGGGTGGGCATGATCGTCACATGGCGAAAAAGCTCAAGACGGCCCACCGCGACCTCGTCGAGGCGCTCGACCACCACCGCAAGGTCATGCAAGAGAAACCGCTGTCGAGCAAGCGTGCCGGTCGGGCGACCGCCAAGCTGCGACTCGCCGTCTCGGCCTACTCGGCGGTCGTCGCCGACAAGACGGGCCAGCCCGACCCGTTCGTCGACTACGACGCCCTCGACCCGGCCACCGTCGCGTCCCTCGCCGCCGAACGCGACGCCATCGCCCACAAGAAGTCGTCCGACCAGGGCACGCTCGACTGACCCGGCCGCGCCGCGCCTCCGCGGCTCACTAGGCTCGGGCGATGGACCTCGTCGACGTCTGGCCCCTGTTCCGGTTGTGCCTGCGCACCCCGCGTCTCGAACTCCGGGTGCTGCGGGACGACGATCTGCCCGGCCTCGTCGAGGCGGCAAGGGCCGGCATCCACGACCCCGCCCGCATGCCGTTCTCGGAGCCGTGGACCGACCTGCCCGACGACGAACTCACGGCGGGACTGGCCCGGCACCAATGGCGCCAACGCGCCGCACTCACCCCTGAGTCCTGGTCCCTCAACCTGGTCGCCCGTCGTGACGGGGTCCCGATCGGGATGCAAGACCTGGTCGCCCGCCGGTTCACAACCCTCCGTACCGTAGAGACGGGCTCATGGCTGACCGCTTCGGCCCACGGTCAGGGCCTCGGCACCGAGATGCGCGCCGCGGCGCTGACCTTCGCTTTCGACCACCTCCGCGCCGAGGTCGCGACGTCGAGCGCCGCCGAGTGGAACGCCGCGTCGCTCGGCGTCTCCCGGCGACTCGGATACGTCGACAACGGTGTGTCGCGGGTCGCACCGAGAGGCCAAGCCGAAATCGACCAGCACCTGCTGCTCGAACGCGACTCGTTCGTGCGTCCGTCGTGGACGACGCACGTCGACGGGGCGCCGGAGGCGCGACGGGCGCTGGGCCTCGACGAGACGGCCCTGCGCTGAGAGTCGTTTGCGCCACCGCGGGGTGGCGTCGCACCGCCGACTGGACGTCGCACCGCCCACTTCGACGGTGCGATGCTCAGTCGGCGGTGCGATCCCGGCCCGTGACTCGGGGCGGGCTACTCGGCCCGGCGACTCGGGGCGGGTCAGCCCGGGGCGGGTCAGCTCGGGACGGCCGCGCCCTCGACGAGGGTCCAGCCGCCGTCGGCCGCCCGGCGCACCGCGCCGGCCCGCTCGAACGCGTCGAGCCAGCCACCCATCGGCCACTCGCCCCACCGCGCGGCGAAGAGGCCGCCGTTGCGCACGACGTCGAACAGGTGGCGCCACGGCGGTGACGACGTCGGGTGGTACTGGTGGTACGCGTGGGCGCCGCCGACCCAGACGAGCGGGACGTCGAGCGAGCGAGCGGTGAAGGCGAAGTCGGTGTCCTCGCCGCCGTAGCCCTCGTATCGCTCGTCGAAGCCGCCGAGCCGCGCCCAGGCGTCCGGCGTCACCGCGAACGACAGCGACCAGAACAGCGGATAGTCCGCGGCGCCCGCGACGAGCGTCGTCCCTGCAGGAGGCGCGGGTCGCGCCGCGTGCGGAGCGGTCGCCCCCTCGAGCCCCTCGCCGGTGCCGAGCACGAACCCCTCGGGCAGGTAGGTGACGGGTCCGCTCAGGAGAGCCCCCGGGAGGTCGAGCGCCGCCTGCTCGTAGTGGCGGAAGAGATCGGGGCCGGGGACGCAGTCGGCGTCGAGGAACACGATGAGCGTGGCGCCGTGACCGACGGCCGCGTCGGCTCCGCGGTTGCGTCCGGCGGCGAGGCGCAGGCCGTCGGGACCCGGCGGGACGTGCAGGGTCGTGACCCCGGCCAGGGCGGGCACGTCGGGAGCGGGGGTCTCGTCGAGCCAGACGACCACGTGGCCGGCGTCGGGCGCCACTTGCCGGACGAACCGTAGCTGGTTGGCGACGTGCTTCATGCGGGTGGCGGACGCGAGGGTCACCACCACGACGGTCACGAGGCGACCCCCGCGAGGTCGGTGCCGACGGCGGGGTCGGAACCGACGGCGGGCTCGGCGCACGCGGGGCCGACGCCGTGCGTGCCCCGACCGGCCACCTCGACGACCACCGCGGCGGCGCGGGCGGCAGCCCCCTCGACCTGCCACGCCGACCAGTCGGGCCGCAGCCCCCGGGCGCGCTCGACCACCGACGGCCACTCGTCGTCGGCGGGCCAGGACGGCGCCACGACGGCGAGACCGGCCCGGTCGAGCGCCCGGGCGGTCGTGAGCTGTTCGTCGAAGGGTCGGGTCTGCGGCACGACCACGGCACGTGCGCCGAGGGCGGCGAGGTCGGCGACGGTGTTCTGGCCGGCCCAGGTCACGATCACCTCGGCCGAGGTCATGGCCGACCACGGATCGTCGACCCAGGTGTCGAGCCCGAGGGCCGACCAGGTCGTGCCGGGCGTGGCCCGAGCCGCGCGGGCGACCGCGGCCGAGAGGTCCCCGTGGTCGCTGCCGCCGGCACCGCCCACGAAGAGGACGCTGCCGGGGACGACGGCCGACCCGCGGTCCGAGGCCCCGCGCCCGTCCTGCCGCGAGATCCCGCCGACCCAGCGCACCTTCTCGGCGACCCGGTCGAGCGCCGACGAGTCGTGCGTCCCGGCAGGCCAGGGAGCGATCACGCGCGACGCGGCGTCGTACGCGAGTCGATGGGGTTCGTCGGTGCGGTCGCCGGGTTGCGAGACCACGACGACCTCGACGCCCAGCAGCCGCACGAAGAGCGTCACCTCGACCGAGACGTCGACGACCATCGCGTCGAAGGGGCGCCCGCCGGCCGCGGCCCCGGCGATCTCCCCGGCGATGCGGCCCAGGCGGGAGGCGTGCCCGGGGTGCCCCACCGGGGCCCAGTGCAGCAGGCCGCCCACGGTGGGCGAGGCGTCGGCGGGGTGACGGACCACGCCGTCCGGGCCCGTGGTCGGGGCGTCGTCGCGCTCGAGTTCGACCCAGGTGGTGTCGTCCGGCAGGTCGACAGGGGCGCTCAGCGAGCTGAAGACGACGACGTCGGCGTCGAGGTGCGGCCGGACGGCCGAGAAGCGGGTGCGGTGCCCGGCGCCGTGGTGGTGCACGTACCAGCCGACGAGGGGGCGGGCGACCGTCGAGGTCACGCCGTCACGACCCGTCGGCCCGTGCCGGCCGGGCGCACGGCCGACAGGCCGCCGGCGAGGGACGAGGAGGCACGGTGTCGGCCACCCACGCCGGTCGCCTCCGTCGCGGCGACGGCGGACGTGCCCGGCACGCGCTCGTCCGAGGCCACGACGTCGGCGTACAGCCGCTCGAGGACGGCGGCCCGGGCTCGCAGCGAGAACCGGTCGACGGCGTCCTGCCGCACGGTGCGGCGGGCGTCGGCGTCCGTCCCGACCCGGCGCAGCAGGTCGTCGGCCGCGCGCGCCATGCCGTCGAGGTCGCCGGCGGGGACGAGGGCGGCCCCGACCGAACCCGCCACGACCTCGGGGACTCCCCCGACGGCGAACGAGACGACCGGCGTACCGGTGACCAGCGCCTCCGCGATGACGAGGCCGAAGGGCTCCTCCCACACGGGCGTGACGAGGGCGCAGCCACTGTGCCCGACGAGGGCCGCGAGCTCGGGCTGGCGCAGTTCGCCGACGTAGTGGGCGGTGGCTCCGAGGTGCGGGGCGACCTCGGTCTCGAAGTAGTCGACGTCGCCGATGCGACCGGCGATGACGAGGCGGCGCCCGGCGCGACGGGCGACCTCGAGGGCGAGGTGCAGCCCCTTCTCGGGGACGATGCGTCCCGACCAGACGAGGTCGTCGCCCCCCGGTCCGAAGCCCCAGCGCTCGGTGTCGACGCCGTTCGGCAGGACGCTCGCCTCGACGCCCTCCCTCGCCCAGGCGGCGGCGGTGTGGCCGCTGACGGCGACGAAGCGGCTGCGCGGCCCGGTGGACGAGCGGTGCGCGGCGAGCATGGCGGGCAGGGTCGGCGTGTGCAGGGTGCTGACCATCGGCACGCCGATGCGGTCGGCCCGGGCGAGCGGGGCGCCGTGCAGGCTGTGGTTGTCGACGAGGTCGTAGTCGTCGGCGTGGTCGGCGACGAACTGCAGGGCGCGTTCGAGCGCCGGCAGCGCGCGCTCGAGGTAGCCGACGGGGTAGGTCGTGTCGGTCGCCTCGGCCGGGTCGTCGAAGACCACGGCGGGCAGGACGAACTCGGGCGGGCTCTGGTCGAGGTGGTCGGACCCCTCGGTGGCGATCAGCGAGACGCGGTGGCCGCGCTCGCGCAGGGTGCGCACCTGGTGGTGGACCGACGACTCGAGGCCGCCGGCGAACGGCTCGCGGATCGGGTAGCGCAGGGGCGCCACGACGACGATGCGCAGGGGACGGGAGGCGCGGGTCACGCCGTCACCGCCGCGACCGTCGCGAGGGCGCGCTCGTACACCGCGAGGTGCGCGGCGGCCACGTCGTGGCGTTGTCGTCGCCGCACGGACCGACGTTGCCGCTGCAGGGCGGCGCGGTGCGGGGTGCCGCGGCGCGAGGCCGGCACCCGGGCCGGGGCGTCGTGTGCGTCGGCGGTCTCGTCGACGGCGTGCGGGCTGACCAGGGCGATGACGGCCGCGGCCAGCGACGCGGGGTCGTCGAGGTCGAAGGAGGCGGTGGTCCCACGGTCGGGGTGCTGCGCCGCGGCGTGGCCGACGCGGGGCGCCGCGACCGGGACGGCCAGGTCCCAGCACAGCTCGACCCAGCCCGAGTGCGTGCCGTGGCGGTAGGGCAGCACCGAGACGTCCAGGTCGGCGAGCGACCGCTCGAGCCGGGCGTCGGTCAGGCGCGGGTGCTCGGCGAGGGTCGCCGACGGGCCGGCGGCCCGGACGAGCTCGCGGATGCGCTCGGCCTGCTCGGGGTCGCGCACGCGCTCGTTCAGGTCGACCCGCGCCTCCACGGCGGCACCGGTGGCGCGCAGGGCGTCGACCGCCGCGAGCAGGGTGCGGACGGTCTCGACGCCCGCGACGTTGGGGCGCAGGTCGCGGAGGTGGACCCCGACGACGACCGTGTCACCAGGTGTGCCGACCGGCAGCTCGACCTCGGGGTCGACGATGGCCGGATGCGCGATGACGGTCGGGCGACGACCCCACCGGGCCTCGACCTCGTCGGCGGCCGCGTCGGTGAGGGTGATCAACTCGTCGGCGGCCGGGATCAGCACGTCGAGGTGCTCGACGTGGGGCGCCTGGTCGACGAGCTGCGGGTTCGTCAGGTCGTGCACCGTGTACACGAGCGGCAGGCGCAGGTCGCGCAGGGCCTCGACGACGGCGACGAGGTGGTCGGTCGGGTACGACTCGGTGCCGAAGTGCACGTGCAGCAGGTCGATCTCGTCGGCGTGGGCGCGGAGCCAGTCGGCGTCCAGCACCACCGGGGGCCACCAGCGGTCCGGCTCGGCGGGGTCGGGCAGCGGGTCGGCGAGGTGGACGACGCGGCCGGAGGCGTCGTCGGGGTCGAGCAACGAGCGGACGTACGGGTGGCCGGCCGGGACGGAGGCCACGCGGAGGGGCGCGACGACGACGGTCTCGTCGGACGCGGGGGCCGTGGTCGACGGCGACGTCGGGGCGTGATGGGTCATCGGGGCCTCCTCGGCGTGATCAGGTCGCTCGCCGTGGCGGACCGGCGCGAGGCCTGTCTCGCGGGACGACGAGCACCCGCGACGATGCGGGTGAGGTGTGCCGGGGCTGGCGGCGGGAAAGGATGACGCGACCGGGGAAGTCGCTGTTGACTCAACATAGGCCCGCGCGTCCCCCTTTGTCCGTTCCGAGCGCGGGCCGGAGGGAAGCATGTCCGAACAGCGAACCGAACCCGACGGCCGCACCCGTCACTACGGCGACTTCTACGGTCTGAGCGAGCCGGAGGGCGACGGGGCGATCGCCCTCGTGGTGGGCAACTGCCAGGCCGAGTCGCTGCGGATCTTCCTCGACGGCGGGGGCCTCAGGACCGTCCGGATGCCGCCCGTGCACGAGCTCACGGCCGCCGACCTGCCGCAGCTCGGCCGGTGGCTCGGCCGGGCCGGGCTGCTGGTCTCGCAACCGGTGCGCGACGACTACCACGACCTCCCGCTCGGCACGGCCCAGCTGGCCGCGATGCTGCCCCGGGAGGCGCGGGTCGTCCGGGTGCCCGTCGTCCGGTTCGCGGGCCTCTACCCCGCGCACGTCATCGTGCGCCCGCCGAGCGACGTCTCGCTCGTGCCGCCCGTGGTCGAGTACCACGACGTCCGGCTGATCGCCGAGGCCGCCGGGCAGCCCCTCCCGGGAGGCGCCCTGACGCCCGCCGTCGTCCGGTCGGTCGCCGAGCAGTCGCTGGCCGAGCTGCGGAAGCGCGAGGTCGCCCACGACAGCGTCGTCGCGTCGGACCTGTTCGAGGTCGGCGCGGGCGACGACGGGGCCGGCACGCCGCGCTTCGACCAGATGCGCACCCTGAACCATCCCGGCAACCCGGTCTGGACGGCCCTCGCCTCGCGCGTCCGCGAGCGCCTCGGCCTGCCCGAGCACGTCGTCGACCCGGGCCGACCCGTGCTCTCGAGCGTTCACGCCCCGCGCGAGCAGGCGGTGATCGACGCCTGGGGCCTCGACGACGAGGCGACCGACCACTGGGTCGTCGGCGGCGAGCGCGTCGACGCCGACGAGGTCCGCCGGGCACACCTCGCCTGGTACGCCGAGCACCCGGACGCGGTCGAGGCCGCGCTGGCCCGTCACGCCGACACGTTCGCGCTGTGGGGTGCGGCGTGAGCGGCGGGGCCGTCGATCCCTCGACCCGCGAGGCGACCGCGCGCGACTCGGCCCGGTCGACCGCGCGGGACGGTGCGGCGGCCACGATCGACCTCGTCGAGCTGCCCGTGGTGGTCACGCACCACGATCCGCAGCACGGCGTCGCGACCTACGCGGCCCAGATCGCCGCGACGGTCGAGGCCCGCACCGGTCGGCACCTCGCCCTGGACGTCGCCGACCTGCTCGACGTGCCGGACGTCGAGGGGGGCGTCGATGCGTGCCCGGACGACGCCGTCGACGTCGGCGTCCCGCGGGCCCACCTGCAGTTCACCGACCGGCTCTGGGGCCCCTCGCCGTCCGCCGCGGCCGACGTCGTCGAGCACCTGGCCGACACGACGGCGCTCACGGTCACCCTGCACGACCTGCCGCAGCCGTCGGACGGCGAGCGCAACCTGAGGAGGCGCGGTGAGGCCTACGGTCGCGTGGTGGCCGCCGCGCGAGGCGTCGTGGTCAACAGCGACCACGAGCGCTCCCTCCTGCGCGAGTGGGTCGGCTTCGACGGCCCGGTCGAGGTGATCCCCCTGCCGGTCGACCGGCACCCCCTGCCGGCGGAGCGGACCGGGTCGGCCGGGCTCCCCGAGCCCGCCGGGCCGGCCTGGCTCCCCGAGCCGGACGGCGACGTCGCGGTCATCGGCTTCTTCTACCCGGGCAAGGGGCACGCCGAGGTGGTGGCGGCCGTGGCCGGACTCGCGGCCGCGCGGCTCGACGCCGCCGGCGACCGGGGCGGCAGCGGGGCGACGCGACCGGACGCGGGGGCGACCGGCGTCGTGGCGCTCGGCCGCGCCTCCTCGGGGCACGAGGCCGAGCTGCAGCAGCTGGTCGACGAGGCGGCGGCGCTCGGCGTGCCGTTCGGCGCGACGGGCTACCTCGACGACGCGACGCTGCTCGACCGCGCCCGGCGGGCGTCGGTGCCCGTGGCGGCGCACCAGCACGTGTCGGCCTCCGGATCGATCGCGACCTGGATCGCGGCCGGGCGACGACCGCTCGTGCCCGACACGAGGTACTCGCGCGAGATGGCCGCCCTCCGGCCGGGCACGCTCACGCTCTACCCCGACGGCGGTCTGGCGACGGCGATCGCGACGGCCCTGGCCGACCCGGCGTCGACCTGGCTCGACGACGACGCCCGGACCCTGCCCGGCCTCGACGAGGTGGCCGACGCCTACGCGGCGTGGTGGGCCGAGGGGGTGCGCTGGTGAGCCGCGACGCCGGGTCGCCGGTGTCCGACGCGACCGACACCGCGCCTCCTGCGGGTGGGCGGTTCGTCGTCGGCAACGCGTGGGACGCCCTCGACGGGGTGTGGCCCGACCTGCCGCCGCTCGTGTCGGTGGTCGTCGTGCACTACCGGCAGCAGGCCGAGCTCGACCGCACGCTGGCGGCGCTCGCGCGTCAGAGCTACCCGGCCGAACGGCTCGAGGTGATCGTCGTCGACGACGGATCGCCGACGCCACCCACCGTGCCCGAGGGGGTGCGGCTGATCGTGCAGGAGGACCTCGGGTTCCGGCTCTCGGCCGCCCGCAACGTCGGCGTCGCCGCGTCGTCGGGGTCGGTGCTGTGCTTCGTCGACGCCGACACCTCACCCGAGCCGGACTACGTGCTACGGCTGACCCGGCTGCCGGCGCTCGCCCCCGAGGCGGTGACGGTCGGCCAGCGGAAGCACGCGGACTTCGCGGGGGTGCTGGGTGGCGACGGCGGCGCAGGTGACGGCGTGGCCGTGCCGGTGTCGGAGCCGGTCGAGCTGGCAGGGCCGGCCCACGAGCTGGAGCAGCCGCGCTGGTTGCAGCAGGCGTACGGCTGGTCGGCCGACCTGCTGCACGCCGACGACCGGTCGTACCGTCACCTGATCGGGGCGGTCACCTGCTGCACCCGCTGGTTCTTCGACCAGGTCGGCGGCTTCGACGAGTCGTTCACGAGCTACGGCGGCGAGGACTGGGAGTGGGCCCACCGCGCGTGGCTCGCCGGCGGCGTGTTCGCGCACGTGCCGGGCGCCGTGGCGTGGCACGACGGGCCGGACTGGGCGGGACGGGCGACGGGTGCCGGCGGCGCGTCGGCGGGGTCGGGGTCGGGGGGTTCGGCGGGGTCGGCGGCGGCGGCGTCGGCGGCGGTCGCTCGCGAGGACGAGGAGGCGCGGCGTCAGGTCGAGAAGAACGGCGAGACCCTGCGCCTCGCGGACCTGATCGCCGTGCGCGGCTCGCGTGGGTTCGGCGTGCGGAGTCGCGCGGTGGACGTCTGCGTCGACCTGGTCGCCTCCGTCGGGACGTCGATCTCGGCCGGTGCGGCGTTCGTGGCGGTCGACAGCGTGCTGGCGGCGATGCCGGGCGTGACGGTCGTGGTGCCGGATGACGTGGCCCCGGTCTTCGAGGCGGACCAGCGGGTGCGGGGCCGCTCGTCGGACGCTGCCGCCGCGGCGCTGGCCGGTGCCCGGGTGGTCGTGACGCTCGACGGGCCCGTGCGGGTGCTGCCCGCGGTGGAGGCCGGCGGCTCGGACGACGCCCGGGTGCAGGCCCTGGCCGCTGCGGTCGGCCTCGGGGACGACGTCGCGCGCGACCTGCGGACGGCGACGGACGCGGTGGGCGTCGGGTCGCTCGGCACGGTCGAGTTGGCGGACCCGTCGGGCCGCGTGCTCGTGACGGTCGAGTCGCGCCGCGCCGCCCTGCGCGCCCGACGCTGGGGGGCGGGCGTCGCGTTCGTCTCGCACCGCGCCTCCGTGGACTGGCTGACGCCCGTCACGGGCGAGCCGAGCGTCGCCGCCTACCTCGGCGGCTGGGGCTGATCCCGGGGCCCGCGCGATCACTCCCGCGGCCGCGTCGAGTGGTCCCCCATCGTCCTTCGTCGACCGACGAGGGACGGTTCGGGACCACTCGACCGACGTTCAGGGGGTGGGTGCGACCAGGGTGAGCCAGCCCTCGTCGACGACGTAGCCGAGGGTGGCGTTCGCGGCGACGATGGCGGGGTTGTCGGCCGAACCTCCGGTGCGGAAGCGGAGCACGCCGGCGTCGAGGAGGGCCAGCACCGACGCGGCCTTGACCGCCGCCGCGAGGCCTCGACCGCGGTGATCGGGATGCACGACGGTGACGTCCGTCTCGGCGGTGGGACCGTCGAGGTCGACGACGGTCAGGCCGACGAGGCGACCCGTCGACGTGAGGGCACCCCAGGCCCGGCGGGTCGGTCCGGGTGTCGCCGACGACCGGTCGAAGGGCTCGTGCCGTGTGGCCACGCTGCCCGGGTAGTCGTCGAGGGTCTGCGCGTCGAGAGCGAGGACGTCGTCGACGTCGTGCAACCCGAGCTCGCGGATCGTGACGTCGGCGACCCTGCCGGACGCGAGGGCGCGGAGGCGGTCACGGTCGAGGCGGTCGCCGTCGAGCCGGGCACCGAACGACCGGGCCGCGACGGTCCACCCGGCGCGGAGGAGCGCGGCGGCCTCGGGTGAATCGTCACGGAGGACGGCCGGTGTCTGCACGGCCCGATGGTACGACGCCCCCGCTCGATAGGGTGGTCTGGTCGCGGTGGGCGGCGCGGACGAGGGGGATCTCATGAGCGACCAGAACGACGGAGCGGACCAGCGGGGCGGGCAGCCGCAGCAGCCGCCCTACGGGCAGCCCTCCTACGGGCAGCCCTCCTACGGGCAGCCCTCCTACGGGCAGCCGACGCCCCCGCCCTACGGGCAGCAGTCGCCTCCGCCCTACGGGCAGCAGCCGCCCTACGGGCAGCCGACGCCTCCGCCGTACGGGCAGCAGCCCGGGTACGGGCAGCCCTCGTACGCACAGCCCTCGTACGGACAGCCGCCGCAGGGGTCGCCCTCCGGCCCGGGCGGGTCGGTCCCCCTCTGGGCGCCGCTGTACGGGGCGGGCCCGATCGTCGCGGTGAAGCGGTTCTTCCTCAAGTACGCCGACTTCACGGGGCGCGCGAGCCGCAGCGAGTACTGGTGGGTGGTCCTCGCGAACACGGTCCTCTACTTCGTCCTCGGCATCGTCGGGTTCCTCGCGGGCCTCCCGGGGAGCACGACCGACTACGACGGCACCCTCGAACCCGGACCCGGTTCCATCCCCTTCGGCTTCGTCTTCGCGATCCTCTTCTTCGGGACGATCGTGCCGTTCCTCTCCCTCGGAGCGCGGCGACTCCACGACATCGACCTCAGCGGATGGTTGCTGCTCATCAACCTCGTCCCGTACCTCGGCGGATTCGTCATCTTCATCCTGTCGCTGCTCGGCCCGAAGCCCGGCGGCGCCCGGTTCGACCGGCCCCGGGCCTGACGGCACCCCAGCCCGGGCGCGGTGACGGCGGCGGACGCGTCACGGTAGTTTCTCGACCATGAGCGCTCCCGACGCCCGCGTGCCCGACGACCGACGTGCCCTCGTCCAGCCGGAGCTGCGCCCCGGCGAGCACCTGCTCTGGTCGGGCGGCCCGGACGAGAGCGTGACCTTCGGTCGCAACGACCTGTTCCTCGTGCCGTTCAGCCTGCTTTGGTGCGGGTTCGCGATCTTCTGGGAGGTCTCCGCGCTGCGCGACGGGGCATCGTGGTTCTTCGTCGCCTTCGGTGGGGTCTTCGTGGCGATCGGCCTCTTCTTCGTGGTCGGCAGGTTCCTGCTCAAGCGGGCCTGGAAGGCGAAGACGGGTTACGCGGTCACCGACCAGAGGTCGTTCCTGGTCGTCGGGTCGACCGTCCACCAGGCGCCGGCGAAGCAGCAGAACCAGGAGGTCTCGTGGTCCCGGGACCGCACCCACGTCAGCGTGGACTGGACCGACTCGATCACGGGGAACACCCCGTTCGGCGCACGGCAGCGTGGCCTGACCAACACGGGCCTCGACGGGGTCATGGCCCCGCTGCCGATGACCTTCGTGGACGTGCGCGACGGCGAGGCGCTGCTGCGCGCGCTCGACGAGGCCGGGCGTCCGGAGGCGCGGTGAGGGCCGTCCGCGGATTCCTCCGTCGACGAGAGGCGGACGTCGACGAACCCCGCCGCAGTCAGGCCTGGCGTGACCTCGTCGACCGGGTGCTCGTCGAGTTCGACGCACTCAACCCCTGCGGACTGGAGCCCGGCACGGAGGACGGCGCCCCGTAGGACGAACATGAACCCGAGGCCGACCCGATGACGACGGCGACGACGATGACGGCATCGGGCCGCGTCTCCGGCGGTACCGTGAACCCGTGTCCTCCCACCTCCGCCTGATCGAGCCGCGAGACGCCCCCGAGTTGGCCCGGGCGTTGACGCGCAACCGTGAGTTCCTGGCGCCCTGGGACCCCGTGCGCGGTGACGCCTACTTCACGCCCGAGGGGCAGCTGTCGGTGATCTCGTCGCTGCTGGCGCAACGATCCCGGGGTGAGGCGCAGCCGTTCGTCATCGTCGACGAGGGTGCCGTGGTGGGCCGGCTGACCCTCAGCGGGATCGCCCGTGGCCCCTTCCGGTCCTGTGACCTGGGCTACTGGCTGTCGGAGGACCGCAACGGGCGCGGCATCATGACCTCGGCCGTCGGCGAAGCCGTCGACTGGGCGTTCGGCGACGCCGGCCTCCACCGAGTCCAGGCGGGGACGCTCCGTCACAACGTCGCCTCACAGCGGGTCCTGCAGAAGGCGGGTTTCGAGCAGTACGGCATCGCACCGTCCTACCTCGAGATCGCGGGCCGTTGGCAGGACCACGTCCTCTTCCAGCGGGTCGACGACTCGACCGGACGGTGATCCGTCCAGGACAGGCTCGGCCGTTCCCTTGGAGGGTGTGACCCCGCCATCCGTTCGATCCGGACACCCGCCGCGACACCGGCCCGGAACTGCCGACACCGACACCGGCAGCGCCCACCCGTCGGCAACTCCTGACTCCCGTCGCGGTAGCTCTCCTCCCCGGTGATCCCGGCACCCCGCCGCAGCACCGGCCCGGAGTTGCCGACACCGACAACGGCGGCATGCTCGACATCCGCTTCGACCTGGACGCGTGTCGGCCCACCCCCATGCACGCGGCACGCGTCCCGCCCCAGGTCAACAAATCCTGACTCCTGCCGCAGCCGCTCCCCTCCCGCGCGGAAGCGGGCACCCCGCCGCAGCACGAGCCCGGAATTGCCGACACCGGAGTCCGAGCCGGAGGCCCCGGGGGCGTTGTCGAGGGATGGGAGGCGCCCGCGGCGGACCGGTAGCCCCGTCAGAGCACCGTGTAGCCGGCGGCGAGCGCCGAGCGACCCGTCAGGGCCGTCAGGAGGCGCGGCGCGTCAGCCCACGGAGCATCGGCCACGAGGGCCCCGAGCACCACCAGCGCCTGACGGCCCGCGATCTCGGGCGCCGGCCCGTCGAGCCCGGCGGCCGCCCTGAGGTCGCCCGTGTGCACCACGAGCTCGACGACGCGCGTCGGGAGGTACGCCTCGAGCCGCCACTCGCCGACCGGCGTCTCGACCCGCGCGTCCGCGGTCCGTGCAGCCACCACGCCGGTCACCCGTCGCACGACGGCGTCGACGCTCTCGGGCAGGTGGGCGCCGAGGTCCCGTCCAGCCTGCCGCCCCCGCTCGGCGACCTCGTCCGGTTCGGCACGGCCGCCCCGGACCGCCCGGTAGTAGTCGACGGTCCGGTGGCCGGAATCGGACGACCCGGGCCGCAGGTACTGCTCGACCGTGAGCAGTGCCCGCGACGTGTGGCCGACGAGGTCGCGGTGGTTCCACTCGCCGAGGGCCGGGGCGTCCCAGAGGGCCGGCGGCCGGTCCAGCTCGTGCACCGTCTCGGCGAACCATCGCGCCGCCGCCCCGAACGCGTCGCGGACCGTCGCGAAGCTCTCGTCCATGGGGTGAGCCTAGATCCGGCCGTGACCTGCGTCGCGGGGTGTCCACCCGACCGTCACCATGCCCTAGCCTCGCCATCGTGGGGAAACGTCAGATCTACGTCGAGACCGTGATCGACGCCGACCTCGACCGGGTCTGGGCCGCCACGCAGGACCCCGCGCAGCACGTCCGCTGGGACGTCCGCTTCTCGAGCATCACCCCCGGGCCGCCGGACGCCGACGGGTCGACCCCGTTCCGCTACGTCCGCCGCACGCCCGTCCACACCGTCCGGGGCACGGGCGTCAGCATCGGCGAGCGCCACGGCCGGGACGGTTCGCGCACGTCCGCCCTGCGCTTCGCGACCGACGACGTCCTCTCGCCGATCCGGGCCGGTCGCGGGTACTGGCGCTACGTCCCCACCGCCGACGGACGGACGCGCTTCGTGACCGGCTACGACTACGACCCGGGTTGGGGCCCGCTCGACCTGGTCGTGCGTCCGCTGCTCGGTTGGGCGACGGCGTACAGCTTCGACCGCCTGCGCCTCTGGCTCGAGACCGGCCGCGAACCCGAGCGGTGGCCGCTCGCCTGCGCTCTCGCGTTCTGGCGTCCGGACCGCCCCCGCGCCTCCCGCACCCTGCGTGCGCCCGCCGGCGGCACGCGCGCGGGCGACCACCTGAAGGAGGCGCCGGTCACCCTGGCCGCGCTGCCCGACCCCGCGAGGCGGTCACCCCGATGACGTCGATCTTCGAGCGGGCCCTCGGCGAGGACTTCACGCGTCTGCACCCGATGATGCAGCGACGTTTCGGCGTCGGTCTCGACTCGGGCGAGGCCTGCGTGGGCCGGGGGGTCATGTCGTCGATCCGGCGGGGCCCGTGGTGGACGGTGCCGTTCTTGCAGATCGGGCGGTTGCGCAACATCCTGGTGCCCGACGTCGGCCACGACGTGCCCTTCGTCATCGAGAACTACCCGTACCGCGACGCACTCGGACGCGAGACGGTCACCTTCGTCCGCTCGTACTCGGTGCCGCGCCGCCGCGCGGGCCGACGGCCGGTCCGATTCGACGCGACGATGGTGCTCGACCGGGGGCGGGTGCTCGACTACCTCGGCACGCACCAGCACCTCGCGGTCGACCTCGACCTGTCGGTCGACGACCGCGGCGGCCTCGTGCTGCGATCCGGGGCGCAGCGCTTCCACGAGGGCCCCGTCTCGTTCCGCTTCCCGATGCTTTTCAGCGGTCGGGCCGAGTTGCACGAGTGGTGGTCCGACGACGACGAGTCGTTCCACGTCGACCTCGAGGTGCACAACCACCGCTTCGGGTTCCTCTTCGGCTACCGCGGCGCCTTCACCTGCGAGTGGGTCGCCGCCTCCGATGCGCCCGCCCGGCTCAAGCCGCGACGCACCGAGGCGCGTCTCTAGGCCCCGAAGTGGAGCGTGCGTCCCGTCCCTCTGTCGGCAAGTCCTGGCTCCCGTCACGCCCGCACCCGTCCCACGCCGATCCACGCACCCCACCGCAGCACCAGCCAGGAATTGCCGACACCGCAACCGCCAGCACCACTGACCCAGGCACCGGCACCGGCACCGGCCCCAGCGTCAGACCCCGTCGGCAAATCCTGGCTCCCGTCACGGCCGCACCCGTCCCACGCCGATCCCGACACCCCGCCGCAGCACCAGCCAGGAAATGCCGACACCGCGACCGCCACCGCCACCGCCACCGCCACCGGCACCAGACCCCGTCGGCAAGTCCTGGCTCCCGTCAGAGCCGCACCCGTCCCACGCCGATCCACGCACCTCACCGCAGCACCGGCCAGGAATTGCCGACACCGCGACGCCGCGACACCGGCACCGGCACCGGCACCGGCGGCAGACCCCGTCGGCAAGTCCTGGCTCCCGTCACGGCCGCACCCGTCCCACGCCGATCCCGACACCCCGCCGCAGCATCAGCCAGGAATCGCCGACACCGCGACGCCGCGACACCGGCACGGCGTCGGTCGCCGGCGCCGGCACCAGACCTCGTCGGCAAGTCCTGGCTCCCGTCACGGCCGCACCCGTCCCACGCCGATCCCGACACCCCGCCGCAGCACCAGCCAGGAATCGCCGACACCGCGACACCGGCACGGCGTCGGCGCCGGCATCGGCGGCCACCGGGGAGGGGCGGGTCGAATCCCGGCGGAGGAACGACCCGGCCGGTCACATCAGCAGGCGAGGGAGGGCCGTGTACGCGACGACGAACAAGATCGACAGGGCCACCACCGACCCCGCCGTGACGACGGGCACCCACGTCGGGACGGACGACCGGGTCCGCATGGTGCCCCAGGCGAGGAAGCCCGCGCCGAGGACCAGTTGGAGCACCCAGTAGATCGCGCCCGGTCCCTGGTCGAGGACGACGAGCCCGTAGAGCCCCTCCCCCACGAGCACCGTCGAGAGCGGCACGACCGCGAGGGTGCGCCGGGTCGGCGACGACGCGGGGAGGAGTGCGGCGCTGACGCCGATCACCGGGCCCACGAGGAGACCGAGGATCGTGAAGACGTTCTGGAACGGCTCGTCGTAAGGGAAGCCGCGCCATCCTGACACGATCCGGTAGCCCTCGACCAGCAGCACGAACGCCACGGCACCCAGGACGGCCGACAGGGCTGGACGGGCCCGCACGGTCAGGACCAGCGCGAAGACGAGGATCGACCAGCCACCGGACGAGTTCGCGAAACCGCCGAGCCATTCGGGCAGGACGCCCTGTGCCGGGCTCGTCAGTCCTCCGAGCACCAGTGCTCCGGCCGCCACCGCGGCGACCCGACCGATGCCGTGGACGATCGTCGCAGCCCGGGCCCCCTGCCGTCGGGCGGTCGGCGAGGCGGGGCGGTCGAGTCGGGTCTCGGGCATGGCAGCTCTCCTTCGAGGAAGTGCCAGCGTACGAACGCCCGGCGTCGGGACGCGTCCTCCGCGGGTCGCAGGCCGTGCGGCTCGAGGATGACCCCGCCCGTCGAGACGTCCCTGGACGTCGGGCCGTCGGATCGCTGGCCACGGAAGGACGATTCGCATCCGCCCGGCCGCGATGCCGGCCGGACCCGCGTGCCGTCAGAAGGTGGCCAGGGCGCTCACCCTCATCTGCTGCACCCGGGCGTTCGCACACGCCTCGAAGCTCGACCCCGAGGCGGGGACGAAGATCGACTCGAGCGAGCCGGGCGGGTAGACGCGGAACCCGTCGGTCGCCTGCGGGCGGCACTCGGACGCGTCGTAGTTCCCCGTCTGGGCGATCTGCACGATGGTTTGCACCTCGGCACCGGGGGCGAGCGTGTGGGCCTCGTGCGGCGTCGCGCGGTCGAGCGCGGCCGAGGCGCCGATCTGGGTGCCGTTCCCGTCCCCGACGAACGAGACGCCGGGCCAGCCCTGGAGGGTGCAGGAGCGCTGACCGCCGTTGGTCAGGATGATCGCGACGCCGTAGCTGCCGGCCGCACCCCCGCCTCCGTCGGCGATCTCGGCGGTGAGTTCGCCCACCGTGCACCGCGAGGCCGCGTCACCCGGGGCACCGTCGCCCAGGTCGCCACCGCCGCCGGACGCCCCGTCGGGACCCGGCGTCGCCGTGGGAGAGGAGGCGCTGGTCGGCGAGTCGGTCGCCGACGAGCCGGTCGTCGGTGAGGCCGTGACGGTCACGGTGGGGGCCGCCGTCGTCTCGGGGCCGCCCGGGGCCGAACAGCCCGAGAGCACGACGGCGAAGGACGCCACGACGACCGCGGCGGGGACGAGGGAACGGATCGGACGCTTCATGTCTCCACCGAAGCACGCTCGGCCAGGTTCTTGCACACTCTGCACCTTTACCCGCTCGCTCCCCGGTCTCCACCGGGACGACGAAGGGCCCGACATCCGCGGATGCCGGGCCCTTCGTGGTGCCGACCGGGGTCGGCGGGACGATCAGTTCTTGCCGAGGTCGTCCTTGGCCTTCTCGGTCTCGAGACGCTCGTCGCTCATGTGCTGGTCCTTGTGACCCTGCTTCGTGAGCTCTTCGTCGTCCGTGCGCTTGCCGACGGCCTCTTCGGCCTTGCCGGCGGCCTTCTGGACGAAATCTTTTGCCTTGTCACCAACGGACATGACGTACCTCCTGGTTGTCGGTCGACCGGACTGACCCGGTACACCCGTGACGGTAGGCCGGGTGTCCGCGGGCCGTCGGGGTTCACAGGCTGTTCCAGGTTCGTACCCGGACCGGGACCCGACCGATCGGTCTCGACCCGGTCCACGCCGTCGCCTAGGATCGTCGCCGAGGGGGGCACCATGGCACGACACACACCGGGGGCGGGCGACGACGAGGGAGTCACGCCCGGTCACGAACCCTTCGCGCCCCCCGCGTCCGACACCGACGACGACGCCGTCACGGTCGACGCGTCGGACGCTGCCGGACCCCGACTCGTCGCCTGGTCGCACCCCGGCACCGCGGGTTCGGCCACGACCGTCGGCACGGCCAGCGCTGCCTCGGCCGACCCGGTCGGCGCGACCGACGACGACGAGGACGGCGAACCCGCCCCCCGGTCCCGCCGTCGCCGCCTCGCCGTCATCGGCGGCGTCGTCGCCGCCGCGGCCCTCGTCGCCGTGGTCGTGAGCGCGGTCCTGTCCACGAACGGCTCCGCCCCGCTCGCGGCCGGGGCACCGACCGGGTCCGCGAGCCCGACCACGATCGCCCGCACCTCGACACCCACCCCGAGTGCCTCCCCGTCGCCGATGCCGACCGCCCCCGCCACGCCCTCGCCCCGGGCGGCCACCCCGCCGCCCGAGGACGCTGCAGTGCCGGCGCCGTTCATCACCCCGGTGCCCGCGGGCACGGTCGTCGCCGAATCCGACGTGGCGTCCCCCAAGGGCAGCATCCACTTCCACTACCGGGTGGTCGCCACCGGCGACGGCACCTACACGACCGACGTGACCGACTTCACCTCGAGCCTGCCCGTGCCGGTGGGGGTGTCGTTCTACCAGGTCGCTCCGTCCGTCGGCGACGGCATCACCTTCGGAGGCGACGGGGGTTCCGAGATCGGGGGGCCCACCGCGACCCCGGCATCGGCGTCCTGGAGCTTCGGAGCGGTCACCCAGCCGTCGTACCTCTCGACCCTCGTCGTCCATTCGACCAGCACCTCCCCGGACGTCCCCGTCGAGATCTCGGCCGGGAAGGTGCTCGCCGTCGCCCCGGTCGCCTGGTCGGTGCCGCCGCGTGGGACGAACATCGCCCCGGTCGACTCGGGTGCGGTGGCCTTCGCCACGGGAGCGCTCGAGGCGACCACGGCGTCCGGTTCGCCCAAGCGGTACACCGTCGCGCCCGACGACCTCATCGACGCCGTCGCCCGGCGCTTCGGCATCTCGGTCTCGGCGCTCCTCTACATGAACCAGGGCCTCCAGGTCATCGACGACGCGCAGCACCTGTTCGCGGGCACGACGCTCGTCCTCGACCCCGACAGCGTCTGAGCCGGGACGTCCCGCACGACGACGCCTAGGGTCGGGGTGGTGCCCCGCCTCCCCGTGCTCGTCCGTCACGCCGTGTGGTGGGTGCAGGACTACGCCTACGCCGCCGTCTGGCAGGTGAGGGCCGTCACGAGTCCTCGCGACCCGGAGCGCTACCTCGGCGGCACCGGTCGGCCCGTGCTCGTCGTCCCCGGCGTGTGGGAGACCTGGGCCTTCCTCCGACCGATGATCGAACGCCTGCACGCCGAGGGCCACCCCGTGCACGTGCTCGACGACCTGCGGTGGAACAGCCGCCCGGTCGAGGCCACCGCCCGCGACGTCGCCGCCTACCTGCTCGCACACGGACTCACCGACGTCGTGATCGTCGCCCACAGCAAGGGCGGCCTGATCGGCAAGTACGTCATGGCGCTGCTCGACGAGACCCGCCGCGTGCGGTCGATGGTCGCCGTCTGCTCGCCGTTCTCGGGGTCGCGCTACGCCACCTGGCTGGTGCTGCCCGCCCTCCGGGCCTTCTCACCCCGCGACGCCACGACGATGCGGCTCGCTCGGGACGAGTCGGTCAACGGCCGCATCACCTCGGTCTTCGGCGAGTTCGACCCCCACATCCCCGAGGGCAGCGAATTGCCCGGCGCCGTCAACGTGCACCTCCACGCGGGCGGGCACTTCCGGGTGCTGGCCCACCCCCGGACGATCGCCACCGTCCTCGCCGCCGCCGGCGAACCCGTCGAGCCGGTCAGGCCGGCGTGAGCAGGTCGTGCGCGAGCACGTCGGCGACGGCCAGCACCTTGTAGCCCTCGCTCTCGAAGAACACCGTCATGCGGTCGGCGTCCGTGCTCATCACGGTGCCCTCACCCCAGGTCGCGTGCACGACGCGCGCGTCGGGCGCGAACGCAGGAGGCGCGGTGTCGGTGACGTCGTCCTGCTCGCCTCCGCGCGCCTCCCGGGGGTCGCCTGCCCTCTCGGCGGCCCGGCAGCCGTCGCAGTTGCCGCACCGCTCGGGCGAGTCCTCGCCGAAGTAGCCGAGCAGGAAGTGCCGACGGCAGCCGGGCGCCTCGGCGAAGGTGCGCATCATCTCGATGCGCGAGCGCTCGACCCGGTCGCGGGTCTCGGCGACCCCGCGCGCCGCCTCGGCGGCACTGCGGGCGTCGAAGCCGTCGACCGGCTCGAACCCCTTCGACGACTCGGACAGGGCACCGCCCTCGAGCAGCAGGTCGATGAGGCGCGAGACCGTGCGCGCGCCGAGGGCCAGCTGGTCCGACACCTCCGATCGCCGGACGGGCCGACCCGCCGCCGAGAGCGCGGTGAAGACCCCCCGAAGGTCTGCTCGCCCGGGCAGGCCCGAAGCGAAGAACGAGCGCAGCGAGAGGTCTTCGGGGCGGTAGTGGAGCGTCGCGGTGGCGGGGTCGCCGTCGCGCCCGGCCCGGCCGATCTCCTGGTAGTACGAGTCGAGCGAGTCGGGCACGTCGGCGTGCACGACGAACCGGACGTCGGGCTTGTCGATCCCCATGCCGAACGCGCTCGTCGCCACCACCACGTCGACCTCGCCCGCGTGGAACCGCTCGTGCAGTTCGCCCCGCTCGGCCGAGCGCTGCCCGCCGTGGTATCCCACGACGGTGCGGTCGGGGCAGCGCTCGGCGATCGCGGCGGCGTAGTGCTCGGTCGCCTTGCGGGTGGCGACGTAGACGATGCCCGGCGTCGTCGAGGCGGCCACCTGCTCGACCACGGCGCGGGCCTTCTCGTCGTCGTCCTCGTGCCGCACGACCTCGAGGGAGAGGGTGGGCCGGTCGAAGCCGTGGCTCAACACGAGCGGGTCGTCGAGGCGGAGGCGTTCGACGATCTCGTCCCGCACCGGGCCCGACCCGGTCGCCGTGAGCGCCAGCACGGTGGGTCCCCCGAGACGGTCGACGACCTCGCCGAGGTGCAGGTAGTCGGGCCGGAAGTCGTGCCCCCACGACGACACGCAGTGCGCCTCGTCGACGACGAAGAGGGCGACCCCGGCGTCGCTCAGGCGGTCGACGGTCTCGTCCCGGGCGAGCTGCTCGGGGGCGAGGAAGACGTACGTGACCTCTCCGGCGGCGAGGCGCTCCCAGCCCTCGTCGTTCTCGGCGTCGGTGTGGCCCGAGTTGATCGCGACGGCGGGCGGGGCGTCGGGGCGTCCGACGAGTCCCGCGACCTGGTCCGCCTGCAAGGCGATCAACGGCGAGACGACGACCGTGGGCCCGTCGAGCACGGCGCCGGCCACCTGGTAGATCGCCGATTTGCCGAATCCCGTGGGCATGACCGCGAGGGTGTCCCGGCCGGCGACCACCGCCTCCAGGGCCTCGAGCTGGGCGGGGTGCAGGTCGGTCCAACCGAAGAGGTCGGCGGCGGCACGGGTGATGTCGTCGGTGCGGGCGGTGCTCGTGCGGGCGGTGCTCGTGCGGGTGCGTGCGGGGCGCGTCGTCGTGCTCATGTGGTCCTCGTTCCGGTGGGGCAGAGGTCCATCCCAGGCACGTGCGGGGCGACACGCGCAGGGCTGCCAGGCGATGCCCGGCCCTGCGTACCCCACCCGCCGCGAGTCGCGCATGGTACCCCTCGGTGGTCCCGCCGCGCCGTCCGTCGCGCCTCCCGCGCACCGGCCCCGCGCCACCCGTCACGGGCGGAGGCGCGGGTCCAGCCGTCGCGGACCCCGTGGGCGTAGCGTCCGGTGCATGAGCGACGAGAAGCAGACCGAACCCGTCATGGACGGGGCCACCGAGGCGACCGACCACGAGAAGCTGAGCGGCCTGATCGAACAGGTCGAGGCCGACCACGGCGACGAGGGCGCGGCCTCGATGGCCGACCACCTCCGCGACCGCATGGACGAGACCGCGCAGGCCGACGAGAGCCCGGCAGACGCCGAGGAGTGAGTCCCCGGGGCTCCACCGCGAGGTGGAGCCCGCAGGCCCCGGTCGTGACCTAGCGTCGAGGGATGTACTCCAACGGCTTCTCCCTCGTCGGTGTCCTCTACCCCGTCTTCTTCGTGGTGGTGTTCGCCTTGGCCGTCACGCTGGCCGTGCTCCTGATCAGGACCCTGCTCTGGGTGATCCGGGCACTGGCGGCCTACACGCGAGAACGAGAACTCCGCATCGACCTGCTGCTCGCCGGTGACGACGACCCGGCAGGCCCGCCGGCACCCGGCGGTCCCGCGATCTGACGACCAGGAGGCGCGGGTTCAGTTCCCGACGCCCGCGACGACCTCGCGGACGAGGTCGGCCACCAGCCCGGGCCGTTCGAGACCCGGCAGGTGGGCGACGTCGGGCAGCACCCGACCCGGTCCCTGCCCGAGACGTCGAGCCGTCTCTGCGTAGAACGGCTCGTCGGCGGGGATGTCGAGCGCGCCCCAGGTCGCCAGGACCGGCGTCGCGACCTCGCCGAGGCGGCTCCACGTGTCGAGCCCGGCGTCTCCGGCCCCGTCGGGTGCGGCGACCTCGAGGATGCGGGCGTTCATCCGCTCGAAGAGTTCGCGGGGGGCACCCGTGACGCGGCCGCTCCGCGCCGCAGGGCCGTCGAGCCACAGGTGGGCCAGGAGACGGACCTGCGCCTCGACGTCGCCGCTGCCGGACGCCTCGTCGAGGGCCTCCATCAGCGGGCCCGACGCCGGGTCGGGGGTCCAGTCGAACGGGGTGTCGTCGTCGGTCATGCCGCTGACCGCGGCACCGATCAGCAGCACGCCCGCCACGCGCTCGGGTGCGGTCACGGCCAGGTCGAGGGCGAGCGCACCACCCATCGAGTTGCCGACGACGAACGCCCGCCCGACGCCCAGCCGGTCGAGCAGCTCGACGAGGTCGGCCAGGTGCGTGGCGTCGCCGTCGGCCGCGGAGGCCGGGCTCTCGCCGAACCCCCGGCGGTCGTGGGCCACCAGGTCGAGCCCGTCGGCCGCGAGTTCGTCGGCGACGCCCGTCCAGCTCCGGCGGTCGGCGACGCCGGCGTGCAACAGCACCACGGTCGGGCCCTCGCCCCGCCACCGGGTGGCCGCGAGGGCGGTGCCGTCCGACAGGGTCACGTCCGCGCGTTCGCCGCTCATGTCCGCCACGGTAGCGCCCCGCCGTGCCCTTGCCCAGACCCGCATGCCGCCGCTCGGATGGCCTGACGGCCCGACGGCCTGACGGCCCGGACGACCCGGACGGTCTAGACCCGGACGGTCTAGACCCGCTGCTGGCGCGGCACGACGACCCGCTCGAAGACGACCACTCCGGCCGTCGCGATCGGGATCGCCACGAGGGCACCGAGGACGCCGCCGAGCGCCCCTCCCCCGAAGGCCGCCACGATGACGAGGGCGCCGGGCACCGCCACGGCCTTGGACATCACCCGTGGGGTCAGCACGTAGGCCTCGACCTGGGCGTAGACGAGCAGCACGATGCCGACGACGATCGCGGTGACGGGCGAGACGGTGATCGTGGCGGCGATGATGATCGCGTAGGCCACGACCGTGCCGACCACGGGGATCAGTGCGCCCAGGAACGCGAGGGTCGCGAAGAGCACCGGCACCGGTCCGCCGGCGATCGTCAGCACGATGAAGACGAACACGGCGTTGACGGCGGCGAGCGCCACCTGCCCGGCGACGTAGCGGCCGACCGACAGGAAGATCTCGTCCGAGATGCTCATGACGTTCTCGCGGTGGCTGCGGGGCACGGCGCGACTGAGCGAGCGCAGCATCTGCGGGAGGGTGATCGCGAAGTAGAGGGTGAGGATCGCGACCACGATCACCGCGGTGATGGCGTTGGTGATCCCCTGGCCGACGGCGAGCAGGCCTCCGCCGAGGGCGAGCAACTGGTCGGGGTCGAGCAGGTACGAGGTGACGGCGCCGACCGCGTCGTCGACGTCGACGTCGAACCCGACGGTCTCGACGGCCTGCTGCACCCAGGGCTGGCGCGAGAGCTCCTGCAGGGCGGCGGGGGCCGTCTGCACGACGTGCCCGATCTGCTCGATCAGCGCGGGCACGACGGCCGCGACGATGCCCACGACGACCCCGACGACCAGTACGACGGCGACGACGACGCCGACCCAGCGCGGGGCGCCGGCGCGCGCGAGGCGTCGGACGACCGGTTCGAAGGCGAGCGCGAGGAAGAACGCGAGGCCTATGTAGACGAGGATCGTCGACAGGGCCATGAGGGCGACGATGATGCCGACGCCGAGCCCCCCGCCGAGGGTCGCGATGAGGCCGAACCGGAAGGCGCCGGGGCGCTGCATCGGGCTGGGGGGTGTGGCGGTCTGCGTGGCCGTACCGGCCGATCGACGCACGAGACGGGCGCGGGGTGACGAGGGCATCCGACCATCCTGACCTGCTCGAGCCGATCGAGGCCACGCCGACACCGGTCGGCCGGGGTCCGAGCCGCACGATCGGCCCATCGAGTGGGAGCTCCTCCGGCCCGTCGCGCGCGAAGGCCCGCCCCGACTCTCGTCGGGACGGGCCTCCCTGCGTCCGTCGGGACGCGTGCCGCGAGGGGTCAGGCCCCCTGCACGTTCTCCTTCGACTGCTGGGCGCTGCCCTTCACGTCGCCCGCGGCGCTCGAGGCGTCGTCCTTCACGGTCGAGGCGGCGTCCTGCGCCGTGCCCTTGACCGAGGCGAACGCCTCCTGGGCGGGCTCCTTCAGCTTCGACGCCACGTCCTGCGCCGCACCCTTCACCGAGTCGAGTGCCGGGCCCGCTGCGTCCTTGGCGTCGGAGACGAGCTCCTTCTCCTTGTCCGAGGCGGGGATCAGGGACGACACGAGCCAGCCGGCTCCGAAGGCGATGAGGCCGACGGCGAGCGGGTTGCCCTTCGCCTTGCGCACGGCCGCCGACGAGGCGTCCGAGACGCTGCCCGCGGCGTCGTGACCGGCACCCGAGGTCGACGAGGCCGCATCGTGCGCCGCACCCATGACCGACTCCTTGACGCCCGAGAAGCGGCTCTTCACCTTCTCGGTCTGACGATGCGCGATGCTCGACGGGTTCACCTTGTCGGCGAGCGCGTCGACGTCGTTGCCGAGTCCGGCGCGCGTGCGCTCGATCTCGGCGCGGATCTCGTCGGGCGTGCGGCTGCTGCCGTTCTGGTCGGTGGTGCTCATGCGGTGCCTCCAGGCGTGACGGTCTCGGGGATCTTCTTGAGGGAGTCGACCGTCTTCGGTGCCCCCTTGATGCTCTTCAGTTCTTTCCTCCCGCGCAGGAACAGCACGAGGGCGACGATCGCGTAGACGACCGCGATGATCAGCGACGACCAGCCGAGGCCGATCAGCACGCCGAGGCCCCACATGGCGGCCAGCGAGACGAACAGCAGGGCGAAGAGGGCGGTGAGACCCGCTCCGCCGAACATGCCCGCACCCTTGCCGGCTTTCTTGGCCGACTCGGTGAGCTCGGCCTTGGCCAGCTCGACCTCTTGACGGAAGAGGGTCGAGATGTCACCGGTCACGCCGGAGAGCAGGTCGCCGAGCGACGTGGTCGCGGCCTTGTCCTCCGGGGCGGGAGGCGTCGCCACGGGCTCGCGGAACGGGTCGCTCACGCGCGCGTCCCCGAGGTGCCGGGCCACGTCGTGGGCACGCTGGAGTCGGGCGTCGACGTGCCGACGCCGGGGACGTCGCCCTCGGTGACGACGTCGTACTCACCGGCCACGGGGCCGACGTCACCGACGAGACGGCTCGGCGCGGTGGCGGACGCAGGAGGCGCGGGCCGGCTCGCCGCACCTCCGGCGTCTCCGGTCGTGGCGGCGTGCTCGTCCCCGGCCTCGGCCGTCAGCGACTTGACGACGCGTCCGGCGAGCAGGCCGGAGACCGCGGCGATGGCGATGAACGTGCCGGGCTTGCGCGCCGCGTACGACTTCACGTCGTCGAGCAGGCTGCCCGGGTCGCGACCCTCGAGCCAGCCGGCGACGCCGTGGGCGCGACCGGACAGGTTGCGGACCAGCTCGCCCGCGATGCCGCTGTCGGCGGAGTCGGCCATCGAGCCGAGCTGGTCGCCGACCTGGCGGAGGCCGGCCGCGGCCTTCTCCTGCTGGGCGCCGGCCTGCTCCTTGAGCTCGCCCGTCGCCTGGCCGAAGAGCTGCTTGGCCTGGCCGCCTGCCTCGGAAGCGACCCTGGAGACCTGCTCCTTGGCACTGCCGGCGACGTCGGAGGCTGCGGACTTCGCGTCGTCCGCGACCCCGGCCGCCTCGTCCTTCGCGGCGCCGGCCTTGGCCTTCGCGGTGTCGGCGGCGCCGGTGCCGGTGCCGGTGCCGGAATCGGCGCCGGCGCCGGTGCCGGTGCCGTCGTGCCCGAGGTGCTCCTCGACGACCGGGGCCGCGGTCGCGCTGAAGTCGCTCGCCGTCGCGTCGGGGTCGGTGATGTCGGCGTACGCCCCGACCTGGTCGCCCAGGTCGGTCACGGCGTCGTCGCGGCGCAGGTGGTCGTGCCCGGAGGCGGCGCCGCGAAGCGGCTGCCCCTCGGAGGTGGTGTCGTAGACCGGGGTGGACGGATCTCCGTCGTAGCGTTCGTCGTCGCTCATGTCGTGCCTCTCGGATCGTCGGCGACCGTCCGGGTGACGGTCGTGATCGGGGTAGGACCTGTCACTCTGTCCCTCTCCCGGGGGGCGGTGACCGCACATGGTGAAAACGCGACGGGGGGTTGACACGGGCCGGCCGGAAGGGTCGTTTTCGGGACGGATCGTGTCGGGGAAACGCGACATGCCGCCCACGTTCGCACGTGAGCGGCATGTCGTGACCTGTCGGGGCCGGAGCCCGGGCGACTAGCTGTCCTTGCCGTCCGAGACCTCGCTGTCGTCGCTCTGCTCGGAGTCGTCGACGAGGCCCTGCTTCGACCCGTCGGCCAGGGCTTCGGTGTACTTCTTGTCGTCTTCGGTCATGTCGGTCGAACCGTCGGGGATGCCGTTGTCGTTGGTCATGCCCGCACGATACTCGCCGGCCCGCCGACCGGGCCGTCAGTGGAACTGGGGGACGATCAGCCACAGTCCGACGAGCACGGCAGCGATCCCCACGGCGAAGCACAGCCCGCCGGCGACCGTGGCGCCCAGCGGTCTCGACCTCGACGGTCCCCCGCTCGGGACCGCGGCACCGGCCCCGCCGTCGGACTCGACGGCGCCGTCCGCGAACAGACGGACCCCCGTCGCGAACGCGGTGACGATGACGGCGGTGGCGGCGAGCGCGGTCGCGAAGACCACGACGAAGGCGCCCCAGTCGACTCCCAAGAACATGGTCACTCCCCTCGTCCGCGGCTCGCGCCGACCCGTTCGGCGGCCGGGGCCTCGTCGCTGTCGTTGACGGTCTCGTGGGTCACCGGGTGCCGTCGGGCGAGGAGGGCGAAGGCGAGCCCACCGGCCAGGGCGAGCACCGCGACCACCACCAGGCCCGCCGTGCTCGAACTGGCCAGCCAGGCCGAGAGCCCTCCGACCAGCGCGGCGGCCGGCAGGGTCACCACCCAGGCCGACGCGATCCTGCCGACCACGCCCCAGTGCACCGTGGCGAGCTTCTTGCCCAGCCCTGCCCCGACGATGGACCCCGACGTCACCTGGGTCGTCGACAGGGCGAACCCGAGGTGGGACGAGATCAGGATGGTCGCGGCCGAGCTCGTCTCGGCCGCGAACCCCTGCGGGGCCTGGACGTCGGTGATGCGCTTGCCCACGGTGCGCATGATGCGCCAGCCCCCGAGGTAGGTGCCGAGCGCGATGGCGAGGCCACAGGCGAGGACCACCCAGAGCTGCGGGGCGCTGCCGGCGCCCTGGTAGCCGGCGGCGATCAGGGTCAGCGTGATGACGCCCATCGTCTTCTGGGCGTCGTTCGTGCCGTGGGCGAGCGAGACCAGGGAGGCGCTGATCGTCTGCCCGTGCCGGAAGCCGGCGGTGGACCCCCGCAGGGTGGCCTGCCGCGTGATCCGGTAGGCCACGTAGGTGGCGACGAGGGCGACCACGCCCGCCACGACGGGCGAGATCAGGGCCGGCAGGACGACCTTCGACAGGACCACGCCGAAGTCGACGGCCCCCACGCCGGCACCGATGACCGCGGCCCCGATCAGGCCGCCGAAGAGGGCGTGCGACGAGCTGGACGGCAGCCCGAGGTACCAGGTGGCGAGGTTCCAGATGACGGCTCCCACGAGACCGGCGAAGATCATGACCGGTGTCACCTGGACCCCGCCGTCTCCCTCGCGGATGATGCCGTTCGAGACGGTGCTCGCGACCTCGGTCGAGAGGAAGGCACCCACCAGGTTGAGGACGGCCGAGATGAGGACGGCGACCTTCGGCTTGAGGGCGCCGGTGGCGACCGAGGTCGCCATGGCGTTGGCCGTGTCGTGGAAGCCGTTCGTGAAGTCGAAGACCAGCGCGATCACGACCACGAGCACCACGGTGACGAACACGTCCATCGGTACCGCCCTCCGGGACCCTCGCCGGTCACCGACCGATGACCGCGGCACGATGGCCCCGGTGCGACGCGAGGCCTCGTGGACGCGCTCGAAGATGAACGCCGAAGGAATCTTGCACATCATGCAAATGGACCGGAGGGCTCGGTGCTCACCACCGTCGGGACCGGCCGTTCCGCTAGGCGCAGCCCCGCGAGGCGCGTACGGTGGGCGCAGGCAGCCCCAGCTCCCGGTCGCCGTCCTCCCGCACCTCGGGAGGTGGTCCGACCGGAAGCACCGAGCACCCCGACCCGACGGACCCCATGGCACGCACCACCCTCCCCGAGACCGCACCCGAGCAACTGACCGAGTGGCCGTCGCTCGACAGCGACGACCACTTCACGGACGATCCCGCCCTCTGAGGAGCGATCCCCCACGGGGCGTCCCGCGCCTCCTCGGCGTCAGGCCGCCGTGCGTGACCGACGCGAGCGGGCCAGGACGAACGGCAACTGCGTCTCGTCGACGACGGGCACCCCGTAACGGAGGGCCTTGCGGACCTTGCCCGATGCGCAGGCGACGTCCGCGGCGACGACCAGCGACGTCTCGGTCGTGACCGCCGGCCAGACGACCAACCCGGCACGTTCGAGCGTCCGCACGAGGGCGTCCCTCTCCTGGCTGAGCGATCCGGTCAGCGCGACGTGTGCGCCGGGTGCCAGCGGACCGACGTCGGGCCGGGCCAGGGACGGCGTGCGGGGTTCCGGTGCCGCTCCGAGGGACTCGTCGAGCCCCTCGATGACCTCGAACTCGTCGAGCTCGTCGTCCTCCGCCGGACGGGGCGCGCGCTCGAGCACGGACGGCACGAGAGCCGCGTCGCGCCGGTGCGGGGCGATGCCGAGCATCTCGGCGACCGCGTCCACCTGCCGCCGTTCGTCGTCCGAGAGCACGTCGTGCGCCCAGACGGTCGAGACGAGGGAGGCGAAGTAGCGGTCGTGCACGAGCGCACGGGACAGGTCGTCGAGGTCGAGCTCGGCGGCGAGGGTCGCGAGGTTCCCGGCCTCGTCCCTCGAGAGGTAGCCGTCGGACAGTGCCTTGTCGAGCATCGCCGCGTACTGGTCCTGACGACGGTCGAGGCCGAGCTGGGGCAGCAGCTCGGTCGCCCGCTCGAGGAAGCGCGGCTCGGTGGGCGCCGGCTCGACGGACAGGCCGTAGACGTCGCGATCGAGGTCGAGGTCGACGGGACCCGCGAGGTGCGTGCCGCCCGCGGGGCTCGCCGGGGGCACCGCCGCGGGAGCCGTGGGCCCCACGGCGCCGGACGCCGAGAGGACGGCGGAGGGGGCGGGCGCGAGGTCGCGCACCCGGGCGACCCGGCGCCGGGCCCGCCAGGCCGCGCGGCCGGGGACGTGGCCTCCGTCGTCGGCGCCACCCGCGCCTCCTGCGTACCGGGGGTGAGGCGTGGACCGCGGGGTCTCGGCCGTCGGCCACTGCTGCAGGGCGGCGTAGCGGCCCCAGTCCTGCCACCAGGCCGACTGGGCGTCACCCATGCGCAGGTAGGCGGACAGCAGCTGGGCGGTCGCCGCCGCGTCACCGAGCGACTCGTGGGCGACGGAGAGGTCGACGTCGATGGCCGCGCAGCAGTCGGCGAGCGTGCGGCCGGCGCCGGGAAGGTACGTGGGGGCGAGCTTCATCGTGCAGAGTGCGCCCGACCCGTCGGCCCCGAGCGGTGACACGAGCCCGAGGCGCGCGAACTCGGCGGCCAGGAACTGCGCCTCGAAGCGGGCGTTGTGCGCGACGACGACGCGCCCGCGCAGGCGGTCGCAGAGGTCGTCGACGACGTGCTCGAACCGGGGTGCCCCGCGGACGTCCGCGCTGCGGAGCCCGTGGACGTGGATGGGCCCGAGGTCCCGCGAGGGGTCGACGACGGTCTCGAACGACGCCTCGACCTCGCCGTGGACGTCGAGGTGCACGATGCCGATCTCGATCACCCGATGGTGTCGCCCGGGCCAGAGACCCGTCGTCTCGACGTCGATGACCGCGTAGCCGCCGTGAACCATGTCATCCCTTTCGTCGGGGCGAGCCTGGCAGGTTGCCCGATGGGCATCCAGCCCGCAATCGGGTGACACCCGTCGTGGGGCGGTGGGGGGACGCGGGGTCAGGAGGCGCGGCTCGGTGCTTCCCGTCGGTCCCGTCGTCCGCCACGATGGGGGCATGACCGCCGCCCCCGCCTCCGTCACCGCCGCGACCGCCTCCGTCACGGCCCCGACCGCGTCCGTCACGGCCGTCTGCCGGGTGTCGGCCCTGCTGCCCGACTCGGGCACGATCGGCGTGACCGCCATCGACAAGCGCCCCGTGGACGGGCCCGTCCACGTGCGCCCCCTCGGCCTCCGTGCCGACGTGCAGGCCGACCGCAAGCACCACGGCGGGATCGACCAGGCGGTGTACGCCTTCGCCGACGAGGACGCCGCCCACTTCGCCGAGCTGCTCGGCCGCGAGGTGGTGCCGGGGCTGTTCGGCGAGAACCTGCGGACGTCCGGGGTCGACGTCACGGGCGCGGTGATCGGCGAACGCTGGGCCGTGGGCGGCACCCTCGTGCTCGAGGTCACGAAGCCTCGCGTCCCGTGCGGCACGTTCGCCCGCCGACTCGGCGAGGCCATGTGGGTCAAGCGGTTCTACGCCGAGGGCCGCCCCGGCACCTACCTGCGGGTGGTGAAGGCGGGGCCCGTCCAGGCGGGTGACGGCGTCACGGTGCTGTCACGACCGTCGCACGGGGTGACGATCGGCGAGGCCTTCACGGGGCTCGGGCCCGACCGGGCCGAGGCCCTCCTCGCGGCCGTCGACGGACCCGACCGCCTGAGGCTCACCGACGAGGTCCGGGGCTTCGCCGAGAAGGCCCTGCGAGGGCGCGTCCCCGCCTGAGCGTCGGCACGCACGCTCCACTAGCCTCGACCGAGAGGGCCCGGACGGGGCCCGCGCCACAGGAGGCACCCATGTTCGAAGCCGAGAACATCCGCGACTGGATCGGCATGCCGGTCGTCGACCCCGACGGCGACAAGGTCGGCTCGCTCGAGAGCATCTACTTCGACACCGCCGCCGACCAGCCCGCCTTCGCCACCGTGACCGCCGGACTGCTCGGCCGCTCGCGCCTGGTCTTCGTGCCGCTGCAGGGTGCCGTCGTCGCCCCCAAGCACCTCAAGGTGCAGTTCGCGAAGAAGCTCGTCAAGGACGCCCCGTCGATCGAGACCGACGGCGAGCTCGAGGCAGCCCGCGAGCCCGCCGTGTTCGAGCACTACGGCCTCGTGTACCAGACCGGTGCGGCCGGCGAACGCCGCCTCGGCCGCCGCTGACCGCCGCCGCTCCCGACCGCGAAGGGCCCCGCCGCATCGGCGGGGCCCTTCGGCGTCCGCTCGGGCGATGGTGCGCGGACGAGTGCAGAACGTGCAAAAATCAGGAGGCGCGGGTCGGTGACCCGCGCCTCCTGCGTCGTGCGCCCGCCCCGACGCCGCCGCCACGTGCTCCGGCCTCGTGCCGCCCCTCCCCCTCGCCTCGCTCCCGTCGCCTCGCCTCACGCCCCCTTCGCCTCGCCTCACGGCCCGTGCCGCTGCCCGAAAGGCCACCCCATGACCCACGCCCCCGCCCCGACCGGCGCCTCGTCGCCGTCCTCCCCCGGAGCGGGCCCCGGCCAGCCCGCCGGGGTGCCGCGTCACGCCTGGTACGCCCTCGTCGCCCTGCTCCTCGGCATGTTCATCGCCCTGCTCGACACGACGATCGTCAACGTCGCCCTGCCGACGATCCGCACGACGCTCGACGCCTCGGAGTCGACCCTGTCGTGGATCATCTCGGGGTACGCCCTCGCCTTCGGCCTCGCGTTGATCCCCGCCGGGCGCATCGGCGACCGCATCGGCCACAAGTGGGTCTACTTCACGGGAGTCCTGCTCTTCACGCTGGCGTCGCTCGCCTGTGGCCTCGCCCAGGACGACACCCAGCTCGTCGTGTTCCGCGTCGTGCAGGGCCTCGCCGGCGGCATCTTCGTGCCCGCCGTCACGGCGTTCATCCAGTTGCTGTTCCCCGGTCGCTCGCGGGGCAAGGCCTTCGCCATCATGGGCGCCGTGATCGGCGTCTCGTCGGCGCTCGGTCCGATCATCGGCGGCCTGATCATCCAGGCCTTCGGCGACGAGAACGGGTGGCGTCTCGTCTTCTACGTCAACCTGCCGTTCGGCATCATCACCCTCGTCGCCGCCGCCGTCCTGCTGCCCAAGCGCGACGAATCGGTGCCCCGTCCCGACCGTGGGCTCGACTGGATCGGCCTCGTGCTGGTCTCGGGCGCCTTCGTCGCCCTGCTCGTCCCGCTGATCCAGGGGCAGGACGAGGGCTGGCCGCTCTGGACCTACCTGACCATCGCCGCGGGCGTCGTGCTGCTCGCCCTGTTCGGCCTGTGGGAGGTCGCGTACACGAAGCGCGGCAAGACCCCCCTCGTCCCGCCGAAGCTGTTCGCGCACCCGTCGTTCACCGGTGGCGTCGTCCTCGCGCTCGTCTACTTCGCGGCCTTCACCAGCATCTTCTTCACGATCTCGCTGCTCTGGCAGTCGGGGCTCGGCCACAGCGCGTTGGCCTCGGGTGCCGTGGCGATCCCGTTCGCGGTCGGCAGCATCATCAGCTCGTCGCAGAGCAACCGCATCGCCGCCCGGCTCGGTCGCGGCGTGCTGATCCTCGGCACGGCCCTCGTCACCATCGGCCTCACCTGGATGTGGCTCGTGCTCGTCACGGTCGACGCCTCCGACCTGACCAACTGGATGCTGCTGGTCCCGCTGCTGCTCGCCGGCCTCGGCAACGGCTTCTTCATCGCGCCGAACGTCCAGTTCATCGTCGCGACGGTCGACCGGCAGGACGCCGGCTCGGCCAGCGCCGTCATCTCGGCGATCCAGCGCATCGGGTCGGCCGTGGGCATCGCGATCATCGGCAGCGTGCTCTTCGGCACGCTGACCATCTCGGGCCGCACGCCGGCCGACGTCGCCACCGGCTTCACCGACGCGGCGGCCCACGCCATGCTCGTCAGCGCGATCTTCGCCCTGGCCTCGTTCGTGCTCGTGTTCGCCCTGCCGCGTCGCGTCCCGCAGCAGCGCGGATAGCGCCGTCCGGGCGCCGCCACGCGCGGGTGGGGCCGGGATGCGAACCCGGCCCCCTCGTTCGGGCGGCACCAAGGAAGGTGAGGCACACTGCAACGATGCCCTCAGCCCTGCCGACCACAGAGCCGACCGTCCGCCCCGTCTCGACGACCCGTCGAGACCGGGTGCTGCCGCTCGACGGCCTGCGCACGCTGGCCATCGCCCTCGTCGTGCTCTACCACCTGCACGTGCCGGGCTTCGGCAGCGGTTTCGTGGGCGTCAACGTCTTCTTCGTGCTGTCGGGCTACCTGATCACCACTTTGCTGCTGCGCGAGCACGCGTCGACGGGACGCATCCGGCTCGGCCGGTTCTGGGTCCGCCGCCTGCTGCGGCTCTACCCGACGCTGCTCGCCGTCGTCGTGGTGGGCGTCTCGCTGTGGTGGCTCGTGGGTGACTACCAGGGCTCGACCCTCGGCCCGGTCGGTGCCGCCCTGATCGCCCTCACCTACACCGGCAACGTCGCCCGGGCGTTCTTCGACACCTCGCAGGGCGTCTTCGCGCCGATGTGGAGCCTGTCGATGGAAGAGCAGTTCTACCTCGTCTGGCCGCCGGTGCTGGTGCTGCTGCTCGCCGTCGCGGTCAGGCGCAAAGCCCTGGTCGCCGGCCTCTCGGTGGTCGTGGTCGCCTCGGCCGTCGCCACCTGGTTCCTCTACGACCGCCCCTCGGGCGGTGCGACCCCCGACATCTACTTCAGCCCCGTCCTCAACGTGGCCCCCCTGCTGATGGGCTGCGTGCTCGCGGTCGTCCTGCGGTCCGACCGCGTGCGGGCAGCCCTCGCCGGCCGCTGGGGAGCCCTCGCCACCTGGCTCGGATTCGCCGGGGTCGTGGGGTCGCTCTTCGTCATCGGATCGGGGTGGCAGCAGAGCGTCCTCACCTTCGCGGTCGCGTTGCCCGCCGTGGGCCTGGCCTCGATGCTCCTGATCGGTGGTCTCGTCACGGCGTCGTCCCCCGTCGCCTGGGTGCTGTCCCTGGCACCGGTCGCCTGGTTCGGACGGGCCGTCTCGTACCCGCTCTACCTCTGGCACGTCGTCTTCATCGCCCTCGTCGAACCGTACGTGCAGGGTGCGCTCGGCATCGTCCTCGTGCTCGCGGCGGCGATCGGCACGTCCGTTCTCTCGCACCACTTCGTGGAGAAACCGGCCCTCGCGCTGAAGGGCCGTTTCGAGCCCCGGGAGCCTCGCCGCGCCTCCTCGACCGTCTCACGCGACCGCGAGCTCACGAACGCCTGACGCCCAGCGCCGGTCGGCGGGCGCCTGACGCCGGGCGGACCGGGGTCAGAGCCAGCCACGCTCGCGCGCGACCCGGGCGGCGGTGTGCCGCGACGAACTGCCGGTCTTCTGCATCGCCGACGACAGGTAGTTGCGCACCGTGCCGGACGCGAGGTGCAGCCGGGCGCTGATCTCGCGCACCGAGAAGCCGTCGGTCGTCAGTCGCAACGTGTCGAGTTCGCGCTCGGTCAGCGGGCAGTCGTCCATCATCGCCGAGGCCGAGATGTCGGCGTCGATGTAACGGCGGCCGTCGTGCACCTGCACGATCACCCGTTCGAGTTCGTCGGGGTCGACCGACTTCGGCAGGAACCCCCGCACCCCGGCACGGAGGGCACGACGGAGCACGCCGGGGCGGCCGTGACGGGTCAGCAGCACGACCGCCTGCTCGGGTCGTCGACCCAGGATCGCGATCGCCGCGTCGATGCCGTCCATGCCGGGCATCTCGAGGTCGAGCAGCACGACGTCGGGCTCGTGCAGCGCGGCGAGGGCCACGGCCTCGGCACCGTCGGCGGCCTGGGCGACGACGGTGATCGTGTCGCTCAGGTCGAGCAGGGCGGCGATCGATCGACGCAGCAGGGTCTCGTCGTCGGCGAGCAGCACGCGGATCATGCGGACCTCGTGCCGGTCGACGCCCCCGGGGCCGCCGCGGGGGCCGCCCCGGCCCGTGTCGCCGTCGGCCGGGATGCTCCGCCGGCTCCCGTCGCCGTCGCCCTCGCCTCGACCCGGAACCGGCCGTTCTCGAGCCGGGTGGTCACCGTGCCGCCGACCGCGGCGAACCTCTCGCCGAGACGGGCGAGGCCGCTGAGTCCGCGCAGGGGCTCGGGGGCACCGTCGTTGAGGACCTCGACCGACTCGGGGCCGAGCACGATGGAGACCCGCTCCGCCTGGGCGTGACGCAGCACGTTCGTCGTGGCCTCACGCATGACGTGGCCGAAGAGGTCGTCGGCCGGGTGACCGACGGGAGGGACGCCCGTGACCTCGAGCTCGATGCCCGCCGCCCGGATCAGTTCGGCCGAGTTGGCCAGTTCGCCGGCGAGCGTGAGCGTGCGTTCGCCGTAGGCCAGCCGACGGGTCTCGGCGATCGTCTGCACGATCAGCTGCTCGGCCTCGCGCAGGTGCCGTCGCGCGGCGGCGGGGTCGCGGTCCAGGGTCTTGTCGGCCAGCTGCAGCTGCAGGCGACCGACGTGCAGGGCCTGCCCCTGGATGTCGTGCAGGTCGACCGAGAACCGGTACCGCTCGCGCATCACGGCGAGCTCGGACTGGGTCTCGCGGGCCGCGTCGATCTCGAGGTACAGGTCGAACCCGTACCGGTTCAGCCGACAGATCCCGTAGAGCGACAGCAGGCCGATCACGACCACCGTCGACAGCCCCACGAGCGGTGCGGCCGCGTCGACCTCGACGACCACCACGGGCACGAGCGCCGCGACCACGGCGGCGACGACCCATCGCCAGGAGGCGGACGGGGGCGTCGTCGCCAGGTACCCGACGGTGAGGCCGAAGGGGAAGAGCAGCAGGGCGTTGTGCCCGCCGAGCGGGACCGCCAGCCAGACGAGGTACGAGACGACGAGACCGGCGACGGCCAACGGCACGGGTGGGCGGCGTTCCCAGAAGAACGAGTGGGCCGTGACGAGCGCCCCCGCGGCGCCGGAGGCCGCCACCAGCCACCAGGAGGCGCCCTCTGCCACCAGCGTCACGACCAGGACGAGGGTGGTGAAGAGCGCGAGCGCCACGAACGACCACGTGATGTACCGCCGCATGCGCGCGAGCGGGGGCAGGTGGCCGCCCGGTCGAGGACGCACGGCCAGCGGGAGGTGGGGCATGCGACCACGCTAACGGAGGCCGCCGACGCACGGAGGTGCCCGATGTCACGGCCGAGCATGACCGATGTCACACGGCACGGGTGGCACGCCGGCACTACCCGTCGTCCGCCCGGCCACGAGATCGTCGAGGTCATGACGAACTCCACCGACACCACGCCCCGACCGGCCGTCGCGCCCGGCTCCGCCGAGCGCGGCGACGCCGTCATCTCGACGCACGGCCTCCGCTGTTCGTACGGCTCGTTCACCGCCGTCGACGGCCTCGACCTGACCGTCCACCGCGGCGAGCTGTACGCGCTCCTCGGCACGAACGGTGCCGGCAAGACCACCACGCTCGAGGTGCTCGAAGGGCATCGCACGGCCGACGCGGGCCGGGTCGAGGTGCTCGGCGGCGATCCGACCGACCGGGGGCGCATCCGACCGCGCATCGGCACGATGTTGCAGGACTCGGGCCTCGCCCCCGAGCTCACCGTGCGCGAGAGCGTCCAGCTGTCGGGCGCCGTCTCGGGTCGCGACGACGACGTCGACCGCGTGCTCGGCCTCGTCGGCGTCGACCACAAGGCCTCGGCCCGGGTCGCACGGCTCTCGGGCGGCGAGCGGCGGCGGGTCGACTTCGCCGCGGCCGTCTGGGGCACGCCCGAGCTGGTCTTCCTCGACGAACCCACCACGGGGCTCGACCCCGCGGCACGGGACGCGCTCTGGGCCGTGGTCGCCGGACTCCGGGAGGCGGGGGTCACCTTCGTCCTGACCACCCACTACCTCGAGGAAGCCGCCGAGAACGCCGACCGCATCGGTCTGATGCACCGCGGGCGCATCCGTCGCGAAGGGACCGTCGCCGACCTCACCGCCGGCAGCACGACCTCCATCCGCTTCGTCGCCCCCGGCCCGCTGGACGGCCTCCCGCTGCAGGTCGCCCGGACCGAGAACGACCTCGTCGTGATCGAGACCGACGACGCCCAGCGCGACCTCGGGGCGTTGCTCGGCTGGGCGACCGACGCCGATCGCCCGTTGGCCCGTCTCACGGTGCACGAGTCGGGACTCGACGACGTGTTCCGCGACCTCGGCCGCGCCTCCTGACCGTCGACCGTCGCCGACTCCGCTCCCCACGCCCATCCCCGAAAGGACATCCCATGACCACCGTGACCCGTCCCTCCCCCACCCGGTCGGCAGGCTCGCGACGTCGTTCCGGCCCGCTCGCCATCGCCCTCGCCGAGCTGCGCATGCTCGTGCGCAACCGCACCGTCGCCCTCTGCGCCCTGCTGCTGCCCCTGGGCTTCGGGGCCCTCACCTACGCCTTCGACTCGTACGGCACGGCCGGCATGCTCGCCGGCGTGCAGATCATCGGCATGGTGGGCCTCGGCGTCTACGTCACCGCGACGACCACCCTCGCGGCCCGTCGACAGTCCCTGTACCTGAAGCGGTTGCGCAGCGGGTCCGTCGGCGACGCGGGCATCATCGCCGGGCTCGTGCTGCCCGTCGTGGCGGTCAGCGTCGCGCAACTCGTCATCGTGCTCGGCGTGCTCGCGCTCCGCGAGCCCCCGGTGCACCCCGGGCTGCTGATCGTGGCCGTCCTGGTCGCCGAGGCCATGTTCGCCGGCTTCGCCCTGGCCACGGCCGGGTTCAGCACCTCGCCCGAGCACGCCCAGTACACGACCATGCCGCTCTACCTGATCACGCTCGGGGTGGCGATCTGGTGGACGGTCACGGGTGCCGACGACCTGCTCTGGCTCAAGCGCATCCTGCCCGGGGGCGGACTGATGGAACTGATCACCCTCGCCTGGAATGGCGGCGACCTGTCGCTCGTGTCCGTGCTGCTGGCACCGACGCTGGTCTGGGCCGCCCTCGGAGCCCTCGCGGCCACGAAGGCCTTCCGGTGGGAACCCCGGCACTGATCGGCCATCGGCCCCGACCAAGTCCCCGGGCCGACGCGGCCGGGCTAGGGCCGACGTGGCCTCGTCAGGGCCGACGCGGCCGGGTCAGGGCCGACGCGGCCGGGCGACGGCGGGCACGCCCACCGCGACCGACCCGGCCGGGACGTCCTTGGTCACGACCGCGTTGGCCCCGACGACGCTGCCGCTGCCCACGGTGACGCCGCCGAGCACGGCGGCCCCGGCACCGATCATCACCCCGTCACCGACGGTGGGGTGCCGGCGGCCGAGCGCGCCTCCTCGTCCCTTGCCCCCGAGGGTCACTCCGTGGAAGATCGTGCAGTCGTCACCGACGACCGCGGTCTCGCCGATCACGACGCCCATGCCGTGGTCGATGAACAGGCGGGCCCCGAGGCGGGCCCCGGGGTGGATCTCGACGCCGGTCAGCGATCGGACCATCTGCGACAGCAGGCGGGCGGCGAACCGCGATCCGAGGAGGCGCGGTGCCGGCCCCGCACGCCACAGTCGCGAGGTCACGCGGTGCGCCCACACCGCGTGCAGGCCCGAGTAGACGAGGGCGGTCTCGAGGCGTCCTCGGGCAGCCGGGTCGCGCCTCCGGACGGTGTCGAGGTCCTCGCGGAGGCGTGCGACCAACCGCACCCTAGGCGTCCGCGAGGTCCTGGAACAGCACGGTCGACAGGTAACGCTCTCCGGTGTCGCAGACGATGGCGACGATGCGCTTGCCGGCGTTCTCGGGTCGCTTCGCGATCTCGAGCGCGGCGTGGATGATCGCCCCCGACGAGATGCCCGAGAGGATGCCCTCCTTCGTGGCGAGGTCGCGCGCGACGCGCAGGGCGTCGTCGAGCTGCACGGGGAACACCTCGTCGATCTGCGAGCGGTCGAGCACCTCTGGCACGAAGTTCGCCCCGATGCCCTGGATCTTGTGCGGGCCGGCCTTGCCTTCGCTCAGCAGGGGCGAGTCGGCGGGCTCGACCGCGACGACCTTCACGCCGGGGACCTTCTCGTGCAGCACCTGACCGACGCCCGTGATGGTGCCGCCGGTCCCGACGCCCGCCACGAAGAAGTCGATCTTCCCGTCGGTGTCGCGCAAGATCTCGGGCGCGGTCGTGCGGCGGTGGATCTCGGCGTTGGCTTGCGTCTCGAACTGCTGGGCCCAGATCGCGTTCTCGGTCTCGGCCGCGATCTGCTTGGCGCGTTCGACGGCGCCCTTCATGCCCTCGGGTCCGGGGGTCAGCACGATCGTCGCGCCGTAGGCCTTCATGACGGTGCGTCGTTCGACGCTCATCGTCTCGGGCATCGTGACGATCACCCGGTAGCCGCGGGCGGCGCCGACCAGGGCCAAAGAGATGCCCGTGTTGCCACTCGAGCCCTCGACGATCGTGCCGCCGGGCTTCAGGTCGCCGGAGGCCTCGGCCGCGTCGACGATGGCGACGCCGAGACGGTCCTTCACGCTGGCACCCGGGTTGTAGAACTCGAGCTTGGCCAGCACCTCGGCCCCGCCCTCGGCGGGCAGCGCGTTGAGCTTGACGAGCGGGGTGTTGCCGAAGGCCGAGGTGATGTCGGCGTGGATTCCGGGCATGCGCGGGTCTCTTCCGTGAACGGGGGTCTGTGCGGACGGATCGATGCTCATCTTAGGCAGCCGTCCTGCACCGTCCCCCTGTGTGTCCCCGAGCGACGTGTGCGTCCCCCGCCGCCTGCCACCCCACCGCCGCCGTCCCGCCGCGCCACCCCGCCACCCCGCCACCCCGCCACCCCGCCACGAAGTGGTCACAGCACCATGCCTAGATCTGGCGGTGTGGCCACATCCTGGCGTTCTGCCGTGGCCTGAGCTCGACCTCGAGGTCTCGGAGAACCCTGGCGAGCGGTAGGCGGAGCGCAACGTCCTCGGCGTCGCATCGACCGATCGCCGTGATCGCACCCGATCGCACGAGTCGCCGCTCACGGGCCTTTTCGGCCTTCACCACCGCCGACGGCACCCGTCCCGCACGCATCGCCGCGTCGTCGTACTTGGCCTTGCCGTCGAACTCGAGCGCCACGTCACCCATCACGAAGTCGCAACGTCCCGCCAGCCCTGCGCCGTCGAAGATCTCGACCTGCATCACGGGCTCGGGAGCACCGAGCTCGAGGAGCGCGAGCCGACAGAGCGATTCGCCGCCGTTCTCCGCCCAGGGCGTGCCGAACGCCGTGACCTGACGAGCCGTCGCGAGTCCTCGGGCACCGGGTTCGCGGTCCAGGCGCTCGAACAGCAGACGGCGCATGGCGTCTGCCGCCGCGTCCACGCCCGACCGGTGACCGGCGGACGGATGCGGGTCGCGTCGCGCGGGCACGTCGAAACATCCCGCCCGGGCGGCGGCGCGGCGAAGGACGGCGTCGACACAGAGCACTCCGTCGGCGAACGACGCCGTCCGCGACCTGTCGACCGCCGTACGCCCCTCGCTCGTCACGACGAGCCCGTCGACCGTGACCGTGTCGCGGGCATCGATCGGACCCGGGTGGCGAACGACTCGTGCGGTCGCCTGCGTCCGGTCCCGACTGGGATCGATGACGTGGATGGGCCCCCGCGGCCAGTCGACGCTCGGCAGCCCGTGGAGGGCGACGGCGGAGCCGTGCGACACGACGACCCGAGGCGACAGGCCTGCCATGACCGCTCTCGTCGTCAGGACGTGCCGTCGACGTCCGTCGAGACACGCCCAGTCGGCCGCGTCGACGTAGGCCCCGGGGTGCACCCGATGCAGAAGGCCGCGACTCGCGTCACGTCGCAGGGCGGTGCCGTACCTGCTCTGAGAACCGTAGGTGGCGGCGAAGACGAGGGGTGGAAGCGCGTCGGTCACGCACCCGAGAGTGTCCCCGCAGCCCACCCTCGAGAGCCGAGCTGCGCCTCCTTGTGGACGGCCTCCACGCAGCCATCGCTGTGTGCGAGACGCGCACTGTCGCACAACACCGAGAAATGGTCACAGCACCCGGATTAATCGGGGTGCTGTGACCATCTCGTGACGGGGTGCGGCGGCGCGGCGGCGGCGGCGCGGCGGCAGCGCAGGAGGCGCGGTGCGGGACTACGCGCCCGTCACCTTCCCGGGGTTGAACACGCGCCCCGGGTCGGCCGAGTCGAACAGCCCCTGCATGACGGCCACGCCCTCGGGCGAGACGTCCTGCGCGAGCCACGGCTGGTGCTCGAGCCCGACGCCGTGGTGGTGCGAGACGGTCGCCCCGGTGTCGATGAACGCCTGCTGGATGGCGTGCTTGACCACGTCGTACTCGGCCTCGGCGTCGTCACCGTGCTCGAAGGCGAAGGTGAAGTACAGGCACGCGCCCGAGTGGTACGAGTGCGACAGGTGGCCCATGATCCAGCCCTGCTTGCCGATGCTGTCGAAGGCCTGGTTCGCCGCGGCGTAGACGCGCGACGACACGAGGCGCAGCTTCGACCAGGGGGCGGCGGTCTCGGAGACGTCCGCCGCGCCTCCGTGGTCCATGAAGAAGTCGCGCAGGTAGGGCGTGTCGAACTTCTTCTGGTCGTAGAGCTTGCCCGGCCCCTTGCCGACGCTCATGCCCTTGTTCGCCTTGACGATCTTGGCGACGGCCTTCTGGGTGTGGGCGACGTGCTCGGGACTGCCCTCGTAGCCGATGAACGACAGGCACATCGCGTCGACGTCCCAGCCCTTGGCCTTCAGGATGGTCGGCAGCAGGTCGGTGACCTTCTGCGAGATGCCCTTGCCCGGCTTCGACGTGGCGAACGAGAAGGCGGTCTCGTGTGCGTCGCTCACGCGGGTGACCGACGGGCTCACGTCGCTCTCGGCGATGGCCTGCATGGCGGCGAGGCCGTCGTGCCACGACGGGAACAGGTAGGCGAGGATCTCGCGCTTCTCGGGCAGGCGGTGCACCTGGGCGGTGACCTCGGTGATGACGCCGAGACGTCCTTCGCTGCCGATGATCATCTCCCGCAGCGACGGACCCGTCGACGCGCTCGGCACGGCGCGGATCGAGAGCACGCCACCGGGGCGCACGACCCTCAGCCCCTTGGTGATGTCGGCGATGTCGCCGTACTTGTCGCTCTGCATGCCCGACGAGCGGGTGGCGACCCAGCCGCCCATGGTCGAGTGGGTGAAGCTGTCCGGGAAGTGACCGAGGGTCCAACCGCGGGCGTTGAGCTGCTCCTCGAGGTCGGGGCCCTGACCGCCGGCCTGGATGCGCGCCAGTCCGCCGTCCTCGTCGATGTCGAGCACCTTGTCGAGCCGGCCCATGTCGAGCGAGACGATCGTGCGCTCCTCCGCGGGCAGCGGTTCGAGGCTGCCGACGATGTTGCTGCCGCCACCGAAGGGGATGAGGACGAGGTCGCTCGCGACGGCCAGGTCGACGATGCGCTGGATCTCGTCCTCGTCGGCCGGGTACACGACGACGTCGGGCACCCGGTCGAGACGTCCGGCGCGGATGCGGATCAGGTCGCGGATGCTCTTGCCGTAGGTGTGGACGACCCGGTCGTGGTCGTCGGTGACGACCTGGCCGTCGCCCACGATCTGCACGAGCGAGTCGAGCACCTCGGTGCCGACCCGGGACGAGGGGACGTCGAGGTCGTCGAACGAGAGGCCGGTGTCGTGCCCCTGGGACAACTCGACGCCCACGATCTTCTTGACGAAGGGGGCGAAGGCGGGCTTGTCGTCGTGGTGGAAGGCGACGCCCTCGACGCCCCAGCCCCACCACTTCATGTGCTTGACGCCGTCGACGGCAGGACTCTTCTTCTGTTGGACGTCGGTCACGGGCGTTCTCCTTCGAGCGGGTCTGACGGGCCCAGGATGCGGGCGGTGTTGGCGTCCTTCAGACGCAGGATCTCGGTGCGCACGCGCGTCGAGAAGTCGGTGACGGACTCGCCGTCGTGGGGCCGCATCGGGTCGCCGAACGCGACTCCGACGGGCAGTCGGCCGGGCCGGGGCCAGCTGCGGCCGCGCGGTTGGGCGATGTTGGCGCCGATCAGGGCGAGCGGCACGACCGGCACGCCGCAGGCCGAGGCGAGGGCGGCGGCGCCGGGCTTGAAGGCGGCGACGGTGCCGTCCTTCGAGCGGGTGCCCTCGGGGAACACCAGCACGGGGTAGCCGCGCTGCAGCAGCGATCGAGCACTGACGGTGGGCTGCCCCTGGCGCCCGCGGGCCGCCGCCTTGGCCGCGGCACGTCGGCGGGCCGAGCTCTGCGGAGTCGACCCCGCCGACGCACCGGACGAGGAGGCGCGGGTCGCGTCGACCGCGGAGGCCGGGGTCCCCGAGCCCCGCTGCACCGGGAACGCGTTGAAGAACAGTTCGGTCAGCTGACGCCGCCAGGGCACGTCGAAGAAGTAGTCGGCCGCGGCGCCCGTGGCCAGGTAGCGCGCGAGCTTGCGCGGCAGGGCACCGAGGATGAGCGGGGCGTCCAGGTGGCTCGAGTGGTTCGCGACGACGATGAAGCCCCCGGTGAGGCCCTCGACCCGGTCGCGGTCGATGACCGTCACGTCGGTGATCGACCAGATCGTCGGCTTGAGCACCATGCGCTGCGCGACGTAGCGGGCCATCGCGTGTCGCCGCGAGCTGAAGCGGTCGCGGACGTCGCTCGCGACGTCACCGGCACGCTGGGCGACGCCACCGGCCCGCTGGGCGACGTCCCCGGCTCGCTGGGCGACGTCGGCCCTGACGTCGTCGACCCGCTGGGCCACGGCGTCGAGGCGGGCGTGGTCGCGGCGTCGTTCTGCGTCGTCCTTCACGCTCACTGCCCCACCGGCTTGCGGCGGCTCGACGAGATCGCGCCGGACGCGGCCCGGACGGCGCCCTTGGGGGCGTGCCGGACCAATCCCATCAGCACCTTGTACCGAAGCGTGGGCATGGAGATCACCTTGCCTTTGTCGACGTCGCGCAGACAGGCGACCACGAGTTGTTCGGTGCTGAGCCACAGGGCGTTGGGTATGGACGACGACTTTATGCCGGCACGCTGATGGAACTCCGTCCGCACCCAGCCCGGCAGGAGGGCCGTGACGCCCACGCCGGTGCCCTTGAGCTCGACCGAGAGACCCTCGCTGTACGAGGTCACCCACGCCTTGATCGCCGAGTAGCTGCCCATGGCCATCAGCCCCGCGGTGCTCGACACGTTGACGATGCGACCGCGACCGCGCTCGCGCATGGACCTCGCCGCCGCACCCGAGAGCACGAGCACGGCCCGGCACATGACCTCGAACGCGAGGTCGTGCGCGGCGACGTCGGTGGAGGTCAGCGGGGTGTGCATGCCGAAACCGGCATTGTTCACCAGCAGGTCGACGGGGCGGGTCGGATCGGCCAGCCGCTCGGCCACCCGGTCGACGTCGCGACGGTCCCCGAGGTCGGCCGCGAGCACCTCGACGTCACGGCCGAGCGCGCGCAGGGCGGTCGCCGTCTCGTCGAGTCGGGTGAGGTCACGAGCGACCAGGACGATGTCCCAGCCGCGCATGGAGAGTTGGCGGGCGAATTCGGCTCCGATGCCGGACGTGCCCCCGGTGACGAGCGCTACAGCCATGCCGCTTACGATACGGTGCTGAGAGCAGACTGCGCGCATCGAGACACGTTCGAGGCCCTTCTCGCCTCGTCCACTTCTGCCCCGGAGGACCCCCTGTCATGACGACCAGAGATGCCCCGCGCGCCGACCCCGACTTCGACATCCGCGAGTTCACCAAGACGGCCCAGGGCAACTGGCGCCCCGACCTCGACCTGTCCGGCTTCGCCGACCGCCCCCTGGGCCCCGACGCCCTGCGCCTCGTCCGCCATCTCGGGCGTCTCGAGAGCGCCACGATGGAGAACCTGCGCAACCTCCTGGTGACGGCCACCCACAAGGACACTCGGGTCACCGCGTTCCTCGTGACGTGGGCGTTCGAGAAGTTCTGGCTGGCCGACGCCCTCGACGCCGTCCTCGAGGCCCACGGCGAGCCCCGCAACCGCGACGTGACCGAGGGGCCCAAGCGGCACGCCGCCTCCGAGGCCGTCGAGCGCCGTGGCCCGATCACCCGGGCCCTCCAGGCCATCACCGTCGGCTCCCCCATCGTCGCCGTGCACACGACGACGGGGGCCGTCGACGAATGGGTGCTCCGAGAGGCATACGACCGCCTCGACGAGCTCGCGGCACACCCCACGCTGACCACCGTGATCGACCGGGCGAGGGTCGTGAAGGGTCGTCACGAGCAGTTCTTCGCGAGCGAGGCCGACTGGCGCCTGCGCGACTCGCGCCGGTCGGTGAAGATGACCCGCGCCTCCCTGCTGACGGCCGTCTGGCCGATCGGCGCCGTCGAGCGCGCCGACTCCGAGCGCACCTTCTTCGACGCCACCGTCTTCGGCGGGGCCGAGGGCCACCTGCGCGCCGACCGCGTGGGCGCGCAGGTCGCCGACCTGCCGGGCCTGGACGCCTCCGTCGGGGCGGCCGTGACCAGAAAGCTGACCGCATGAGCTCCACCCCCGGCCTCGCGCTGCCCGACCAGACCCCGGGCGCCACCCGAGTCGACCTCGGCGGCTCGCACGTCCTGCTCACCGGCGGCACCGGCTTCGTCGGCCAGGCGATCCTCGAGCGTCTGCTCTCGTCGCACCCCGGCACGACGGTCACGCTCCTCATCCGACCGAAGGCCGGCACCTCGGCCGAGGGGCGTCTGCGGCACCTGCTGAAGAAGCCGGTCTTCGCCTCGTGGCGCGAGGCCGTCGGGGCCGAGGGCGTCGAGAAGGCCCTCGCCGAGCGGCTCCGGGTGATCGAGAGCGGTCTGGGCGACCTGCCCGACCTGCCCGACGACCTCGACGTCGTCATCCACAGCGCGTCTACGGTGTCGTTCGACCCGCCGATCGACCAGGCCTTCGAGACCAACGTCGGCGGGGCGGTCGGGCTCTACGAGGCCCTGCGGAAGACGGGCACCGACCCGCACGTCGTGCACGTGTCGACCGCCTACGTCGGCGGCATCCGCAAGGGCGTGTTCCCCGAGGCGTCGCTCGGCCACACCGTCGACTGGCGTGTCGAGCGCGCCGCCGCCGCCGACGCCCGCGCCCGGGTCGAGGCCGCCTCCCGCCAGCCCGAGACGCTTCGCACCTTCCTCGCCCAGGGTCGTGCGGCGCACGGCAAGACCGGTCCGCAGGCGGTCGCCACGGCCGCAGAAGACGCCCGCGTCGCCTGGGTCAAGGCCCGTCTCGTCGACTACGGACGCACCCGGGCCGAGACGCTCGGCTGGACCGACGTCTACACGCTGACCAAGGCCTTCGCCGAGCGCGCCGCCGAAGAGCTCTGGGCCGAGGCCGGGCACCGCCTGTCGGTCGTCCGACCGGCGATCGTCGAGAGCGCCCACCGGCACCCCTACCCCGGCTGGATCGACGGCTTCAAGGTCGCCGACCCGCTGATCATGTCGTACGCCCGCGGGCTGCTGCCCGAGTTCCCCGGCGTGCCCGACAGCGTGCTCGACGTGATCCCGGTCGACTACGTCGTCAACGTCATCCTCACCGTCGCGGCGAACCCGGTCGAGGCCGGCAGCCCCCAGTACTTCCACGCCAGCTCGGGCGGCAGCAACCCGTTCTCGATCCTGCGCATGTTCGAGAACCTCAAGGCGTTCTTCACGGCCAACCCGCTGCCCCGCGACGAGCACTCGTCGATCGAGGCGCCGCACTGGAACTTCCCGGGCGTGCGCAAGGTCGAGGGCGCCATCCGCACAGCGAACCGCGTCAACGACGTCCGCGAGGCCGTGCTCACGCGACTGCCGAGCACGCTGCGCACCCGGACGGCGCTGGCCGGGGTCCAGACGCGGCGGGCCGACCTCGAGTCGCTGCAGAGCCTCACCGACCTCTACCGCCACTACGTGCAGTCCGAGATCATCTTCGACGACCGACGCACCCGGGCCCTGCACGCCGGACTCCCCGCGGGCTCGCCCGCGGACATCGGCTTCGACGTGACCGACGTCGACTGGGAGGCCTACTTCCAAGAAGTGCACTTCCCGTCCATCACCTCGATGACCCGGGCGTTCTCGGTGCGACCCGCCGCGTCGGCCGCCGTCGCCGACACGCGGGCCCTGCCGCCGCGCGACGACGTCGTGGCCGTGTTCGACCTCGAGGGCACGGTGCTCGACAGCAACATCGTCGAACAGTACCTCTGGGTGCGCTCGGCCGGGTTCCGCAAGGCCGCCTGGCCCGGCGAGGTCGCCAGCCTGCTCACCTCGCTGCCGCGCTACCTCCGGGCCGAGGGTCGCGACCGCGGCGAGTTCATCCGTACGTTCTCCCGACGGTACGAGGGCATGCCCGTCGCGCGGCTCTCGGGCGTGGTCCGGTCACGCGGCTACGCCGACACGGTCCTGCGCCACACCCTCCCCGACGCGCTCGCCCGATTGGCCGAGCACCGTGCCGCCGGGCACCGCACGGTCCTGGTCACGGGCTCGATCGACACCCTGACGACTCCCCTGGCACACCTCTTCGACGACGTCGTCGCCAGCACGATGCACCAGCGCAGCGGCGTCTACACGGGTTACCTCGCACAGCCTCCGCTGGTCGACGAGGCCCGCGCCGCCTGGCTGCGCCAGTACGCCCAGGCGAACGACATCGATCTCTCGGGGTCGTACGGTTATGGTGACTCGTTCGCCGACCTCGCCTGGCTCGAGATGGTCGGCCACCCGAACGCGGTCAACCCCGACAGCAATCTGGCACGCGAGGCGCTCCGAAGAAGATGGAGCATCCGCGATTGGACTCGCAGCGGCCCCCACGGCAGAAGCGGCACCAGCACCACGAGCGGCACCAGCAGCACCACAGCGAAAGGAGACGGAGGCAGGGCCTGAGCCCGCGCCTCCTGACATCACATGGCCTTCGACATCGACAAGTTCGCCGCGACCTCCGAACGCCTGAGCTGGGACGACCTCGACCTCGACCACTTCCGGAAGAACCCGCTCTCGGCCGACTCGCTGCGGACGCTGCGCTACATGGCCGACGTCGAGTACCACACGGTCTGCTACACCCGTGACCTCCTCACGACTCCTTCTCACAAAGAGAACGAGATGACCACGTTCATGACGATGTGGAACCGCGAGGAGTTCTGGCACGGCGAGGCCCTGGCCGCGATCCTCGAGGTCCACGGCATCACGGTCGACTACGACCAGCTCCGCGCGAACCGGCTCAAGCTCGGCTGGCGTGAGCGCCTCGACCCGGTCAAGCAGGGTCTGCTCGGCAAGATCGTCGGCTCGGACTTCGTCGCCGTCCACATGTCGTGGGGCGCGGCCAACGAGTACTCGGCCGTGTCGGCGTACAAGCGCATGGCCGAGCTGGAGCAGGACCCGGTCCTCGCCGAGCTGCTGAAGCGCATCGCCAAGCAAGAGGCCCGCCACGTGGCGTTCTACGTCTCGCAGGCCCGCGAGCGTCTGCTCGCGAGCAAGAAGGCGCAGAAGCTGACGCGGTTCCTGCTGTCGAAGGTCTGGGCCCCGGTCGGCTCGTCCATCATGGAGGTCGACGACGTCAAGTTCGTCTTCGGCCAGCTGATGAGCGGCGAAGAGGGCCGCAAGGCGGCCGTCAAGCTCGACCAGAACATCTCGAACCTGCCGGGCATGAGCGGTCTGACGATCTTCCAGAAGGCCCTCGACGGCCTGGGCATCCGCGCGGACTCGGTCGGCGGCTCCTCCGCCGGTTCGGTCGCCACGGCGTGAAGACCAGCCACCTGAGGCACTTCCTGGTCGCGGCCGACGTGCTGCACTTCCCGGTGGCGGCCGACAAGCTCGGCATCTCGCGGCAGAAGCTCGAATCGTCGATCGAGGCCCTCGAGCTCGAGTTCGGTGCGAAGCTGTTCGACCGCGACGTCACGCCGTACCGGTTGACCAAGGCCGGCAAGGCGGCGGTGGTCGTCGCCGAGGACGAACTGGCGAGTCCTTCCACCCCGACCCCGCCGCCACCCCCGCCGGCCGGTGGCAAGGCCAAGGCGTCGAAGGGCACGGGCCGTACGCCCGCCGTCAAGGGCCAGCCCAAGCCGTTCAAGAAGCGCCAGGGCCGCTAGCAGCGCCTGAGGCGGGCCGCCCGCTTGCCACCGCATCACACCACACCACGAAGTGGACACGGCACTGCGTTTTCGCCTGGTGCGGTGTCCACTTCGTGGCGGAGTGCGCCTCATGGCGAGATGGTCACGTCGTGGCGGCGTCGGGCCCGACCGTGGCGAACCAATCCGCGTACCGCGTGTTCCGTGCCATGCGGCGGGTCTCGTCGGGGGCGTCGTCGTCCCACCACACCGGGCCGCGTTCACCCAGCGACGTCTTCGCGGCGTCGACCCGGGCCCGCGCGTCCTCGACGGCGGCAGCGTCGTCGGCGGCCAGCGCCGTCTTCTTCGCGCGCCGCGCCTCCATCAGGTCGTGGACCAAGGAGGTGCGGGTCGCCTCGTCGAGGCGAGGGTCCGTCCGGCGCCACAGCCGGCCGCGGACGACGAGGTACCGCCCGTCGGGCGTGACCAGGGGTTCGGCGCTCATCCGTCGCGTCGGTGACGCTGCACGAGGGAGTGCAGGAGGGGAAAGCTCCGGGTCACGGTCTGCCAGAGGGTCTCACGGTCGAGGCGATCGTAGTGATGGACGACGAAGTCGCGATTCTTGGCGGCGAGTGAGAACTCGACCTCGTGGAACCTCGTGCCGTCGTACGCGACCAAGCGCTTGCTCAGGTCACCGGCCCGGTTGGCCAGCGCCTCGAACGCCAACGGAAGCGCAGGGTCGCCGTCGAACGCCTCGCGACCACGGGACACGAGCTCGGCCGAGGCCGCCAGGGTCGCGTCGAGGTCGACCAGCCAACGTTCGGCGCGGTCCGGAGAGGGGTTCACACGGGCACCGCTTGTGTCAGGATCTCGCGGTCGGCCTCGGGGTCGAGCCCCCGCCGGGACACGACGTCGACCGGACGCTGGAACACGGCTTCCATGTCGATCTCGAACTGCGCGAAGTCGAAGTAGGTCGCCTCGGCCCCCGGATCGACCAGGAGGTCGATGTCACTTTCGTCGGTCTCGGTCCCGCGAGCGACCGACCCGAAGACGCTGACGGCGTCGATGTGGCTCAGGCCCGCGAGGCGCCGGACGAGACCGGCACGCGAGGTGATCTCGTCCAGCAGCGAAACGCCCTCTCGACCAGACGGGGGACGCTCGGACATCTCGACGAAACGGCTCCACGGCACGATGACGACCTCGGGGCGGCGGTGCGGCCCCACGGCAACGGCCGGACGGTCGGGGTCGAGCCGGAAGTCCCTCATGAGGCGGCTGAAGCCGCTGCGGGCATCAGCCACGGCGAGGACGTCGGCGCTTCGGATGGAGGTCTCCATGGAGACGATGCTAGCGCGGAGCCCCTCATCGTGTACATCTTTCTGTACATCTGCTCTCAGGCCCGCGCGACGGCCTGCCTCGCGAGCTCGCGCTGCACGCTGAGGGCGAGCTCGCGCAGCATGACGAGGTCGACGCTCTCGACCGTGCGGGGCTCGGGGTCGGCGACGCAGAGCGCTCCGATGCGGACGCCGTCGGGGCTCTCGACCGGGTAGCCGGCGTAGAACCGCGCCGGCGCCTCGACGCCGAACCGTTCGTCGGCCCAGGCGTCCTCGACGATGAACGGCTGGCCGCCGGCGACCGTGTGGGCGCAGAACGAGAGCGCCATGGGCAGCTCGCGGTCGCCGCCCCCGGCGAGGGCCTTGTTCCAGTGTCGGTCGGCGGTGACGAGGGAGAACGCGGCCCCGCTCGCGCCGAGCAGGGTCCGCGCCCGTTCGACGATGTCGTCGAAGCGTTCTTCGGGGTCGGTGTCGAGGAGGCCCAGGGCCCTGATCGCCTCCACGCGGTCGACCTCGGCCTGAGGGGCGTGCCGGCGCGCCCGGGCCACGCCGCCGCCGGCGGACATCTGCGCGTCGAGCATGGGCGCGAGCATCTCGGCCTGCGCCTCGCCCCAGCGGGCGTACTTGGCGATGAGCTTGTCCCGGTCGTCGTGGCCCGAGAGCGGCGACGGAGGCATGAGCACGTGCACCCGGGGGTGGGTCGAGCAGACGTCCCGGATGGTCTCGTTCAGCTCGGCCGCGTGTCGGTCGACGAGGCCCCCGCCGGCGATGCGGAACACCGTCACCTCGCTGGGCGACTGGACGCCCGTGACGAGCACGGGACTGCTCGCGCCCCCGGTCTCGGTCTCGATGTGCACGAGCAGGTCGACGAACGCGCGCCGCCACTTCGTGACGTCGGTCATGGCGAGGGCGTCGTTGATGCCCGTCACCACGACCACGGCGTCGTAGCGCGTGAGGTCACGGTGTCCGAGCACCCGGCGGGCGGACACCGTCCCCATCGAGGGGTCGGCCACGACGTCGACGTCGACCCCGCGACCCGTGGCCTGCGAGACGGCCCGCGCGAGGTGACCCGCGAGCCCCAGGTCGTGGCTGCGGACGCCCCACCCGACGGCGGGTCCGCTGCCGAACAGCAGCACGCGATCGGGGCTGACGCCGGGAGCGTGCGTCCGGGCGACGCTCTCGGGCCTGGGCAGCCCGAGGCGTCGGTCGAACCAGCGATTGCGCTGGCGGATCATCCCGCGCACGAGCGGGCTGACGAAACGGTTCATGCCGGGTTCCTCCCACAGCGGTGGCCTGATCGACGAGGGCTCCGCGTGGTGAGGGCCGAGCGGTGTCCCTCCATGCTCTCGCCCGTGTACCGGGCGGGACAGCCCCAGGTCGGGGGCCGCCGGACGGCGCGTCCGTCAGACCGCGCGGGGACCGTCCGACCCCGGCGGCGGCTGGGCGAGCAACCGCGCGAGGTCCACGTCGACGAGATCACGGAGGCGCTGGTCGCGTTCGACGGGATACGCCGGGTCGACCGCCTCGACGGCCGACACCTTCGTGACGATCGCGGCCCCGACGTCGCCCCAGGCCCGGTCGACCGCCGCCGCGACGATGTCGCGCACGAAGTCGTCGTCGGACTGCAGCTCGTCCAGCCGGTCGGCCACGGCCGTGTAGGTCTTCTCCCGGAACCAGAGGGTGTCGTCGTCCCCGCGCCGGTAGTCGTGCTGGTGTCGCGACCGGCCCTTGGCCTTGAGGGCCTTCGCCCGTTCGCCGCCGATCCGTTCGTTCTGCTCGCGCTGTTCCGCCGCGAGGCGACCGAGGATGGTGCGCACGGCCTCGCGGGTGCGCTCGTGGTCGAAGTGCTCGTCGTCGCGGAGGGCACGGATGACGATCGAGTTGGCCACCGAGACGACGGCGGCCGCCCGCGAGATGAGCACCCCCTCGGCGACGGCGCGCTCGAGGGCGGCGGGATCGGGCGTCGCCGGCTCGGAGGGGGCCCCGCGCGTCTTGCCGAACTTCATCGCGCCTCTCTCTCGACCGGGTGCGCCGGAGCGCCGGGTGACGGACCGACGATGGCCCGACGTCCCATTAAAGACCCACGGCGGGGTCCGTCGCCCCGGAGCAGGACGACGGACCCCGCCGCGACGGAGACGACGGATCAGGCCGTGGCGGCCAGCGCCGACGAGGTCTCGCGGACGAAGTCGTCGAGGTCGCCGGGGTCGCGCGACGTGACGAGCGTGAAGCCCTGCTCGACGTCGGTCACCACCGAACGGTCGACCCAGCTGCCGCCGGCGTTGCGGACGTCGGTCTGCAGCGACGCATAGGAGGTGAGCTCCTTGCCCGTCACGAGGCCGGCCTCGATGAGCGCCCACGGGCCGTGGCAGATCGCCGCGATCGGCTTGCCCGCCGTGGCGAAGGCCTTCACCAGGTCGACGGCGTCGCTCTCGGTGCGGAGGGTGTCGGCGTTGATGGTGCCGCCGGGCACGAGCAGGAGGTCGTGGTCGGCGGCGTCGACCTCGGCGATGGTCGTGTCGGGGCGGACGGTCTGCCCCGGGTCCTTGTCGCCGACGAGCGTCTGGATCGGCTCGGTGGAGACGCCGGCGACGACGACGGTGGCGCCCTGCTCGCGCAGCTTCGCGACGGGGACGACGAGCTCGTCCTGCTCGACGCCGTAGTTGGTGACGATCGCGAGAACGCGGCGTCCGGTGAGTTCGGTGCTTGCCATGGTGATGCTCCTCTCGGGGCCGGTCGGGGCCCGGTGTGCGACGCCTCCCGTCTACGCGGGCGGGCTGGGTCGTGGCTGGCTCGGTGTACCCCACCCGCGCCTCCGGACCGCGGCCCCTCCCGATCAGCTGGCCAGGAGCGCCCTGGCGGTCCCCTCGTCGAGGATGAGGTCGGTGACCAGGCCCGCGGCGAGCGCACCTCGGACGCTGACCACCTTGGCCTCCCCCGCGACGACGCAGACGCGACGCGGCGTGCGTCGGATGGTCGCCAGGTCGGGCCCGGTCGCGCGCCGGTTGAGCTCGATGTCGGCCGACGAGCCGTCCTCGCGGAAGAACACGGTCGCGACGTCGCCCACCACGTGGTCGTGGGCCAGGCTGTCGTGGTCGCTCTGCTCGAGGTAACCACCTGAGTAGACGTGGCTCGGGACGTGTGCCTCGCGCGAGCCGACGCCGAAGACGACGAGGTCCATGGCGCCCTGCAGCGAGAGGACGCGTCGGGTGCTGCGCTCCCGCCACAGGGCGCTCTTGGTGCCGGGGTCGTCGAAGAACGCGGGCACGGGGAACTGCTGGATCAGGGCGCCGTACGCGTGGCCGAACCGACGCAGGATCTCGCTGGCGTACTCGATGCCGGTCGTGCGGGTGTTCGCCGCACCGTTGAGCTGGACGAAGACGGTGTTGTGCGTGGTCTTGGGCACCAGGTACCGGCTGACCGCACTGACGGTGGAGCCCCAGGCGACGCCGACGACCATGTTCGAGTCGACGTACTGGGTGAGCGTTCGTGCAGCCGACAGCGCGACCCGGTCGAGCCGGTCGACGTCGCTGGTCTGGTCGGGCACCGGGACCACGTGCGCGACCACGCCGAACCGCCGGTGCAGCCCGTCGCCCACGGCCGTCGGCTGGTCGAGCGGGGACTTGATCTGGATGTCGACGAGGCCCGTCTCGCGTGCCGCCTTCAGGAGGCGCGACACCGACGAGCGGGACGTCTGCAGTTCGTGCGCGATCGCCTCCATCGTGAGGTCCTGCATGTAGTAGAGGTGCGCGGCGCGCAGGGCCTCCTGCGTGCGTTCGGACGTGTCGCCAGCGACCAACGGGACCTCCTTGCACGTTCGTGCAGATACGTTGCACCTTGTGTGCATCGGGACGACGATGAATCTACCGGCCCGCAGGACGAGTCGGTCACCACCACCTGACATCGCATCTCGAAAGAAGCAGTGACCATGTCGAAGAAGACAGACTCGATCCGTCCCAACGTGCAGCGCATCGTCGACCGCCCGACGGCACAGGTGCTCGTCGTCGGCGGTGGCATCAACGGCATCGCGACCTTCCGCGACCTCGCCCTCCAGGGCGTCGACGTCGTGCTCGTCGAACGGGCCGACTACGCGTCCGGCGCGTCCGCCGCGTCGTCCCACATGATCCACGGCGGCATCCGCTACCTCGAGAACGGCGAGTTCCGCCTCGTCCGCGAGAGCGTCGAAGAGCGCAACGGCCTGCTGAAGATCGCTCCGCACTACGTCAAGCCGCTGCAGACCACGATGCCGATCTTCTCGACGTTCAGCGGCATCATGAACGCCCCCTTGCGCATGCTGACGCACAAGCAGCGCTCCACGAAGGAGCGCGGCGCACTGCTGATCAAGGTCGGCATGACCATGTACGACTCGTTCTCGCGTGACGGCGGCTCGGTGCCCCGTCACAAGTTCCTCGGGCGCAAGAAGGCGCTGGCCGAGATGCCGCACCTCAACAGGGCCCTCAAGTACACGGGCACCTACTACGACGCGTCGGTGCATGAGCCCGAGCGCCTCGCGCTCGACGTGCTGAAGGACGGCCTGGCCGCCGGCGACAACGCCCGCAGCGCCAACTACCTCGAGGCCGTCGGGACCGCCGACGGCGGCGTGACCCTGCGCGACGTCGTCAGCGGGACCGAGTTCACGGTGAAGGCCGACGTCGTCATCAACGCGTCGGGCCCCTGGACCGACCTCACCAACAAGGCCTTCGGCGCCGAGTCGCAGTACATGGGCGGCACCAAGGGGTCGCACATCGTCGTCGACAGCCCCGAGTTGCTCGAGGCCACGAACGGTCGCGAGATCTTCTTCGAGAACAACGACGGCCGCATCGTCCTGATCTACCCGCTCAAGGGTCGCGTGCTCATCGGCACGACCGACCTCGAGGCCGACATGGCCGAGCCGGCCGTCTGCACCGAAGAAGAGGTCGACTACTTCTTCGACCTGGTGAAGCACGTCTACCCCGACATCGAGCTCAACCGCGACCACATCGTCTACCGCTACTCGGGCGTCCGCCCCCTGCCCAAGCACGACGACCTCGCCGCGGGCTTCGTGTCGCGCGACTACCGCATCGTCGAGACCGAGGTCGCCGAGCTGCCCGGCACGGCCGTCCTCAGCCTGGTCGGCGGCAAGTGGACCACCTTCCGTGCCCTGTCGGCGCACCTCTCCACCGAGGCGACGACGAAGCTCGGCGTGAAGCGCACGGTCGACACCACCGGCATGGCGATCGGCGGCGGCAAGGACTTCCCCACCACCGAGGGCGCCCGCACCACCTGGGTCGCGGCCCACGCCGACGGGCTCGACCGTGACCAGGTCGACCGTCTGCTCACCCGCTACGGCACCCGCGCCTCCGACGTCATCGAAGTGCTGCTCGACCAGCCGTCGCAGGCCCTCGAGGCCGACTCGACGCTGACCACGGCCGAGATCGCCTACTTCGCCGAGCACGAGGACGCCGTCCACCTGGCCGACGTCGTCCTGCGCCGCACGAACCTCGCGTTCGTCGGGGGCGTCACCATCGAGTTGCTCACCGAGATCGCGGACGTCATGGCCCGCTCGCTCGGATGGACGACCGAGCAGCGCGACGACGAGATCGAGCAGACCCTGACGACCCTGCGCGACTCGCACGGCGTCGAGGTCCACTCGCAGCACGTGCCTGCGGCGACCCCCGCCGCGGCGACGAACTGACGACACCGACCCGATCGAGAAGCCCCGCCCCTCACTCCGAGGGGCGGGGCTTCGTCGTCCTCGCCGGGGATCTCGTGACCTGACATTGACATGTCGACTTCGCTGCCCATCGGGCAAAATGTGACGTTTCCGTATTAGGATGCTGGCCGGGCAGACGCCCGTGAGGATCTAGGAGGCCGCATGCCGATTCCCGTCACTCCCCCTGCCGCCGAACGACAGTTGCTGCGCGACACGGTCCGCAGCCGCATCCGTGACGCGATCATCGACGGCACGCTCGAACCGGGCGAACGCCTGCACGACGACGAGCTGATCGCCTGGCTGCAGGTGTCGCGCACCCCGATCCGCGAGGCACTCGGCGACCTCGTGCGCGCCGGCCTCGTCGAGATGGCACCGAACCGCTACACGAAGGTCGCGACGCCGAAGGCCGAAGAAGCCGTCCAGGCGGTCCAGACCCTGGGCGTGCTCTTCGGCGGCGCCGTCCGGCTGGCCGTCCCGAACCTGCCGGACGCCGTCAAGCGAGAGATCGTGCGGGCCATCGACGTCTGCCTCGGCGACCTCGACCGTGAAGACGCCCCGGCGTTGAACGCCCACGCCATCGCGCTCTTCTCGACCTACGTCGACCACTGCGGCAATCCGTCACTGGTCAAGGTCTGCACCGACGTCACCGACGGCCTCGCCTACAAACTGCGCGTGCCGAACATCGTGCAGGTGCTGCAGTGGGACTCGATGGCCGACTCGTTCGCCGCCCTGCGCGAGGCGACCGAGGCCGGTGACCCCATCGCCGCCGAACTCGCCGCCGAGGACCTGCACGCCCTGCCCGGCCAGCGCCCCGTCGCCTGAGCGGGCGGGCGCGGCCGACCGGGCGGGCGGGCGCGGCCGACCGGGCGCGTACGGCCGACCGTCCTTCGGTCCGTCAGACCGCCGTGACGTCGTCGACCTCGCCGACGAGTTCTTCGATGATGTCCTCCAGGAACAGCACGCCGGTGGTGACGCCCTCGGCCGAGACGGAGCGGGCGACGTGCGCGCCGACCCGGCGCATCGAGGCCAGGGCGTCCTCGAGGTCGGTGTCGCGGCCCACGGCGCCCAGGCGGCGGATGCGCTTCTCGGGCACGGGTGCCTCGAAGGCCCCGTCGCCGGTGAGGTCCATGACGTCCTTGAGGTGCAGGTAGCCCGTGGGCTGGCCGTCTCCGTCGGTGAGCACGTACCGCGAGTACCCCCGGGCCGCCACGGCGCGCTGCACGTCGGCCGGAGTCGACCCCGGCGCCAGGTGCACCATCTCGTCGAGGGGCACCTCGACGTCGCGCACCTTGCGGGTGGTGAACTCGAACGCCGCCGACAGGGTGCCCGACGAGTCCGTCAGCGTGCCCTCGCGGGTCGACTGCTGGACGATCGTGGCGACCTCGTCGAGCGTGTACGAGCTCGTCGCCTCGTCCTTCGGCTCGACCCGGAAGAGCCTCAGCACGCCGTTGGCGATCGCGTTGAGCGACCAGATGACCGGCTTGAAGACCGTCGCCACGAAGACGAGCGGGGGCGCCAGGATGAGCGCCGCCCGGTCGGGCACCGAGAACGACAGGTTCTTCGGGATCATCTCTCCGACGACCACGTGCAAGAACGTGACGAGCACGAGCGCCACGACGAACGCGACGACGCCGATCGCCTCGGCCGAGAGGCTGGTGAGACCGAGCGGGATCTCGAGCAGGTGGTGGATCGCCGGCTCCGAGACGTTCAAGATGACCAGCGAGCAGACGGTGATGCCCAACTGGCTGGTGGCCAGCATGAGCGTCGCGTGTTCCATCGCCCACAGGGTCTTCTTCGCGGCCTTGCTGCCGGCCTCGGCACGCGGCTCGATCTGCGAGCGGCGTGCCGAGATGACGGCGAACTCGGCGCCGACGAAGAATCCGTTGACGATCAGCAGCACGACCAGCCAGACGATTCCGGGCAGGTACTCGTTCATCGGTCGACCCCTTCGGTCAGCGAGGCGACCACGCGGTCGTGCTCGGTCGTGGGTGCGGCGGCATCGAGGCCGCCGTCAGGTGGGGCCGGCACGAAACGCAGGCGTTCCAGGCGTCCGTTCGCGACGCGTTCGACCCGCAGGCTGCCGCTGCCGCTCTCGAGGGCGACCTCGTCGCCGACCTCGGGCAGGCGGTCGAGCCGGTCGATGACGAACCCGGCCACCGTCTCGTAGTCGCCGTCGTCGGGCACGCGGATGCCCGCCCGGTCGGCCAGCTCGTCGGGCCGGAGGGCACCGTCGAAGAGCACGGTGCCGGCCTGGCGCACGATGCCCACGCGGGCCCGGTCGTGCTCGTCCTCGAGCTCGCCGACGAGCTCTTCGACGACGTCCTCGAGCGTGACGAGGCCGGCGGTGCCGCCGAACTCGTCACGCACCACGGCCATCTGCAGGCCGCCGTGGCGCAGCAGGCCGAGCAGCGAGTCGGTGCCCATGCTCTCGGGCACGAAGCGCGCCTCCTGCATGAGGGCGGTCGCGACGACGGAGGCGCGCCCGGCGAGCGGGACCGCGAACGCGTGCTTCACGTGCACGACCCCGACGATGTCGTCGCTGTCGTCACCGATCACGGGGAACCGCGAGAAGCCCGAGGTCAGGGCGGCCTCGACGACGTCGGCGGCCGAGCCGGTCGACGCGATGGTCGTCATGCGGACGCGCGGCGTCATCACCTCGGAGGCGTCGTGCTGCGAGAAGCGCAGGGTACGACCCAGCAGGGTCGCGTGGTCCTGGTCGAGCTGGCCCTCGAGGGCCGACCGGCGCACGAGCGAACTCAGCTCTTCGGCCGAGCGCGCACCCGACAGCTCTTCTTTGGGCTCGATGCCCATGGCGCGGATGGCCGCGTTGGCGGTGTTGTTGAAGAGCAGGATGAGCGGCTTGAACACCGTGGTGAACGCGGCCTGGAACGGCACGACGAACTTCGCGGTGGCGAGCGGCAGCGCGAGGGCGAAGTTCTTCGGCACGAGCTCGCCGACGACCATCGAGAAGAGGGTCGCGAGCACGATCCCCGCGACGCTGCCGACGACCGGGACGGCCGCGGCGGGCACGCCGAGCGAGCCGAGCGGACCGCTCAGCATCGAACTGATGGCGGGCTCGAAGGTGTACCCGGTGAGCAGGGTCGTCAGCGTGATGCCGAGTTGCGCACCGGAGAGGTGCGTCGAGGTGATGCGCAACGCCTTGATCGTGGGACCGAGGCGTTTCTCGCCCCGGTCGCGCCGCGCCTCCAACTCGTTCCGGTCGAGGTTGACCAGCGAGAACTCGGACGCGACGAAGAAGCCGGTGCCGACGGTGAGCACGAGGCCGATGCCGACCATGACCCAGTCATTCATGTCGCCCCTCCCCGTCTGTGACGACCGCGTGTGCGGTCAGGCGTGGGAGAGGCCAGGGCATGTGAGAGGGGGGTTCGTCCATGACCGAGAACAGTAAGCAGATCCCCCGACCGATGCCTGAGAACGTGCAGTCGGTGCAGTCGACCCGCCCTCGAGCCGAGGAGGCGCGGGTCAGGCCGGAGGGGCCGCCGCCGTCGTCGAGGTGGTCGGCGTGGGGGCCTCGGGCGTCGAGATCGTGGGCGTCGGGATGGTCGGCGGCAGGGCGGGCGGCGTGGCCCGCAGGTCGGCCACGCGGTCGGCCGGCTCGGTGCGGGCGAGGAACCCGATGCGCGACTCGCGCACGTGCCAGCCCATCAGCTCGGCGGCCCCGGCCTCGTCGCCGGCGTCGATCGCCGCGAGGATGCGTCGGTGGTCGGGCCAGAGCCGCTTGCCTCGCGAGAAGGTGTCGAGGGCGTACAGCCACTCGATCTTGTTCGACAGCTGGCGCAGCAGGGTGGCCAGGGTGGCGCTCCCGCTCAGCTGCGCCACGCCCACGTGGAACCGGTCGTTGAGCTCGACGAGACGGTCGAGGTCGCCGGCCTCGACGGCGGCGTCCCCGTCGTCGAGCAGCTGGCCGAGCACGCGCCGCGTGCGCCACCAGTCCTCGGGCGGGCGCGGCTCGCCGAACAGCTCGCGCGCCCGCAGGGCGGCGCGTCGCGCGGTCGAGATCTCGAGGGCCTCGCGGACGGCGAAGAGGTCGTCGGCCTCGTCGACCGGGATCGCCGCGACCCGGCTGCCCACGTGAGGCGTCGACTCGACGAACCCCTCGGCCTCCAGCGCACGCAGCGCCTCGCGCACCGGGACGCGCGAGACCCCGTGGCGGCGGGCGACCGACGCCTCGGTGATGCGCGTCCCCGGCACGAGGGCGCCCTCGACGATCTCGCGACGCAGGGCGTCGACGAGGACGACGGGCGTCGGGCCCTCAGAGGGCGAGGCTGGCACCGGGGATGGCTCCCAACAGTTCGGTCGTGTACTCGGCACGGGGCGACAAGAAGATGTCGTCGACGCTACCGCGCTCGACCACGGCACCCTTGCGCATCACCACCACGTCGTGCGCGATCTGCCTCACGACCGCCAGGTCGTGCGTGATGAACAGGTAGCTGAGGCCGAGCCGACGCTGCAGGTCGCCGAGCAGCTCGAGGATCTGCTCCTGGACGAGCACGTCGAGCGCCGAGACGGCCTCGTCGCAGATGAGCAGCTCGGGCTCGAGCGCCAGCGCCCGGGCGATGGCCACGCGCTGACGCTGCCCGCCGGACAACTCGTTCGGACGGCTCTGCGCGACCGACCGCGGCAGGGCGACCTGGTCGAGCAGCTCGGCGACCCGGTGCCGACGCGAGGCACGGTCGCCGACGCCGAAGATGCGCAACGGCTCGTCGATCAGCCGCTCGACGCTGGAGGTCGGGTCGAGCGAACCGTAGGGGTCCTGGAAGACGGGCTGCACCCGGCGACGAAGCGCGCGACGGGACGCACCGCGGCTCGTCGTGATGCTCTCGCCGTCGATCAGGGCCGACCCGCTCGTCGCCGACTCGAGGCCGAGCACGATGCGGGCCACGGTCGTCTTGCCCGAACCGGACTCCCCCACGATCGCCGTCGTGGTGCCGCGCGGCACCTCGAACGAGACGTGGTCGACGGCCCGCACCTGCTCGCCACGGCGACCACGGAGGCGGAACTCCTTGACCAGGTCGGTGACGGTCAGGATCGGGTCGACCCGCGCCTCCTTCGCGTCCGTCGCCTCGTCGAGGACGGCCTCGCCGCGGCGGAGGGCGGTGGCCGAGGCCAGCGTCGGCGCCGCCGCGACGAGGCGCTTCGTGTACTCGTGCTGGGGGCGACGCAGGATCTGCTCGGGCGTGCCCTGCTCGACGACGCGTCCCTCGAGCATCACGACGATGCGGTCGGTGCGGTCGGCGGCGAGCCCCAGGTCGTGGGTGATGAAGAGCAGGGAGGTGCCACGGCTCTCGACCAGCGTCTGAAGGTGGTTCAGGATCTGCCGCTGCACCGTCACGTCGAGCGCGCTGGTCGGCTCGTCGGCGATGAGCAGCTGCGGCTCCCGGGCCAGGGCGATCGCGATGAGCACGCGCTGGCGCATGCCGCCCGAGAACTCGTGGGGGAACTGCCCCGCCCGGCGCTCGGCCTCGGGGATGCCCGCCTCGCTCATCAGCGCGACGACGCGGCGCTGGACCTCGTCGTGTCCGCGGAGGCCGTGGGTGCGCAGCGCGTCGGCGATCTGCGCGCCGACCTTCATCGACGGGTTCAGGTTGGTGGACGGGTCCTGCGGCACGAGGCCGATCCGGGCGCCGCGCACCTGACGCATGGGGGCCTCGGTCGCCTGCGCGAGGTCGAGGGTGCCGCCGTCGGGCCCCGCCAGCTCCATCGTGCCGCCCGTGATGTGGCCGGCCCCGGGCAGCAGGCGCAGGATGGCGGCGACCACCGTCGACTTGCCCGAGCCGGACTGGCCGACGATCGCCACCCGCTCGCCCGGCAGGACGTCGAGGTCGACGCCGTGGACGGCGGGGGTGTCGCCGAACGAGACGCGGAGGTCGCGCACGCTCAGCAGGGGGGAGGTCGGGTTCTCAGCGTCCTGCGGCATAGGCCTGGGCTCCTCGGGGGTTGGCGGCGGCGGAGAGCACGCCGGTCTCGGGGTCTCGCGACACGCTGGACAGCCGGCCCAGGGACCAACCGCCGGCGCGGGTGACGACGTGGCCGCGGGCGACCAGCGCGTCGATGACGTCGTCGCCCAGGCGGTCCTCGACCACGACGCCTCCGGGCTCCCAGGTGCGCGGCCAGAAGCTGCCAGGGAACGACGTGGTGTGCAGGGCCGGGGCGTCGATGGCCTGCTGCGGGGTGTAGCCGCCGACGATCGTGCGCAGCAGGTAGAGCAGCTGCCACTGGTCCTGCTGGTCGCCGCCGGGCGAACCGAGCGCGACGACGGGCTCGCCGTCCTTCAGGACGAGCGTGGGCGTCAGCGTGGTGCGCGGGCGGGTGCCGGGCGCGAGCGTCGACGCCGTGCCCTCGTCGAGCCACGACATCTGCAGCCGGCTGCCGAGGCAGAAGCCGAGCTCGGGGATCGTCGGCGACGACTGCAACCAGCCGCCCGACGGGGTCGCCGACACGACGTTGCCCCAGCGGTCGACGACATCGAGGTGGCAGGTGTCGCCGCGCGTCTCGCCGGTGGGCTCGGTGAACGGCTCGGCCAGACGGTCGGCAGGAGGCGCGGTGGCGGTCGGCGGGGCGTCCTCGGTCGCTGCGTCGGCTGCGTCGGCGCGAACCGGTGCCCGACCGGGGGCGGCGACGGTGGGCTCGCCGACGCCGGCCGGTGCCTCGCTGAGCGCGGGTGGCAGGTACTCGGTGCGCATCGTGGGCAGGGCGAACGGTTCGCGCCCCGGGACGTCGCCCGGTCGCAGCTCGTGCGACGCCCGCTCGCCGATCAGCGCGCGGCGCCGGTCGGCGTAGTCCGCGGACAACAGCACGTCGAGGGGCACGTCCCCGGGGCCGTACCAGGCCTCGCGATCGGCCATCGCGAGCTTCTGTGCCTCGACGATGGTGTGGGCGCCGTCGGCGGTCGACGGGTCGAGCAGGGCGTCGTCGAGCGGCTCGAGCAGCGCCAGCACCTGCAGCAGGGCGGGACCCTGACCCCAGGCGCCGGTCTTGGCGACGGTGTGGCCGCGGAACTCGATCGTGGTCGCCAGCTCGGTCGTGGCCCGGAAGGCGGCGAGGTCGGCGGCCGTGACCACGCCCGCGTGGTCGGTGCCCGACGAATGACGGTGCGGAGTGCGGACGAACGCGTCGATCGCCTGCGCGACGTGTCCGCTGCCCCACTCGACCCGCGCCTCCTCGATCTTCGACTCGCGGGACGCGTCGGGGCCGAGGGCCTCGCCCGCCGCGACCAGCTCGTCGAGGACGGCCGCGTAGGCCGGGTTCGTCAGCAGGTCGCCCTCGCGCGGCACCTCGCCGCCCGGCATCCACTGGGCGGCGGACGTGGGCCAGTGCTCGGTGAACAGGTCGGCGACGGTCTCGATGGTCGACGCCACGCGCGCCACGATCGGGTGGCCGTCGCGGGCGTAGCCGATCGCGTAGGCCAGGACGTCGGCCAGGGACCAGGTGCCGTGCTCGGCCAGCAGCTTCAGCCAGGCGTCGACGGCACCGGGGACGGCGGCCGCGAGGGCTCCCGACCCGGGGACGAGCTCGAGGCCCTCGGCCAGGTAGTGCTCGCGGGTGGCCCCGGCCGGGGCGGGGCCCTGGCCGACGAGCACGGTCGGCGCGTCGGGGGCCTCGGCCGTCGCGTAGATCGCCGTGAGGTCGCCGCCGGGACCGTTGAGGTGCGGCTCGACGACGTGCAGGACGAAGGCGCCCGCGACGGCCGCGTCGAAGGCGTTGCCGCCGCGCTCGAGGACCGACTGGGCCGAGGCCGTCGCCAGCCAGTGCGTCGACGACGTCATGCCGAAGGTGCCGCGCAGGTCGGGGCGGGTGACGAACTCGTCGGGGGTGGTGTAGGTCACGAGGGGGTCACTTCCGGTCGCTGGCGGTGGGGTCGAGGGCGTCGCGCAGGGCGTCGCCGAACAGGTTGAAGCCGAGGCAGATCACGGCGATCGCGAGACCCGGCACGACGGCCGCGAAGGGCGCCTTGGCTAGGTACTGCTGCGCGTCGCTGAGCATGATGCCGAGGCTGGCCGTCGGCGGCTGGATGCCCAGCCCGAGGAACGACAGGAGGGCCTCGCCGATCACGGCGACCGGCATGATGACCGTCGCCTGGACGATGATCGCCGAGACGCAGTTCGGCAGGACGTGCTGGAAGATCACCCGCAGCCCCGAGGCGTCCATGGTCGTCGCGGCGAGGACGAAGTCGGTCGACTTGATCCGGAGCGTCTCGCCGCGCACCACGCGGATCATCGTCGGCACCTGCGCGATGCCGAGGGCGACCACCGCGTTCGTCAGGCTCGGACCGCTGATCGCGGCGAGCGCCACCGCGATGATCAGGAACGGGAACGCCAGCATGACGTCGGTGAGGCGCGAGATCACGCCGTCGAGCCACCGCCAGTAGCCGGCCAGCAACCCGAGGGGCGTGCCGACCACCACGGCCAGCAGCACCGACAGCACGCCGACCTGCAGCGAGACGCGGATGCCGTAGACGGTGCGCGAGAGGATGTCGCGGCCGAGGTCGTCCGTGCCGAGTACGTAGCCGACCGTGCCCGGCACCTGGAACGGCAGCTCGAAGTTCACCCGGGTCGGGTCGTACGGGGCGATGAGGGGCGCGGCGAGGCCGGCGACGAGCACGACGAGCAGCATGACGCCGCCCGTGACGCCGAGCTTGTTGCGGACGAGGCCGCGCCAGACGCGTCCCCGCCCCGACCCGAGGCCCGCCCCTGCGGCGGTGGGTGTCTCGATGACGGTCACGATGCGCCTCCTACCCTGATGCGCGGGTTGATGACGGAGTACAGGACGTCCACCGCCAGGTTGATCAGGATGTAACCGACCGTGATGATCAGCACGACGGCCTGGATCACGGGGTAGTCACGGGTGAACACCGAGTCGAGCGTGAGCTTGCCGAAGCCCGGCAGCGCGAAGATGCGCTCCGTCACCACGGCGCCCGAGATCAGGCCGCCGAGTTGCAGGCCGACGATCGTGACGACCACGATCATCGAGTTGCGCAGGCCGTAGCGCATCAGCACCCGCCCACGCCCGAGCCCCTTGGCCCGCGCGGTGCGCACGTAGTCGGTCTTCATCGTCTCGATCATCGAGGCCCGGGTCTGCCGCATGATGACCGCGGCGAGGCTCGTGCCGAGGATCAGCGCCGGCAGGGTCAGGTGGTAGAACGCGCTCGCCGGGTTCTCGGCCACCGGCACGTAGCCCGACGCCGGGAACAGGCCGAGGCCCGCCGCGAGCCAGAGGATCGCGAGGATGCCGAGCCAGAAGTTCGGCACCGACAGACCGACCAGGGCGGCGGCGTTGGCCATCCACTCGGGCCAGCGTCCGCGGTAGCGCTCGGCGACGACGCCGAGGGCGACGCCCACGACGACCGCCACGACGATGGCGTAGAGGGCGAGCCACAGCGTGACCGGCAGGGTGGCCCCGATCAGCTCGGTGACCGGGGTGCCGGTGCGGGTGGACTCACCGAAGTCGCCGCGGACGAAGTTGCCGACGAACCGGCCATACTGCACCAGCAGCGAGTCGTCGAGGCCGAGGTCGGCCCGGATCGCGGCGACGCGCTCGGGCGTCGCCTCTTCTCCGGCGAGGGCCAGGGCCGGGTCGCCGGGCAGCTGGCGCACGCCCCAGAACACGACGATCGAGGCGATCACGAGCGTGACGGCCGACTGCCAGAGCCGGGTGAACAGGTAACGGGTCATCAGGTCACTCCCCCTCGACGAACGCGGCGTTGCTGAGCCGCACGACGCCGTCGGCGTAGGTGGACACCCCGGCGACCTCGTTCGTCAGCGCGGTCAGGCTGCGGGTGCGGTACAGGTAGATCAGCGGCTCGTCCTCCTGCACCTGCGTCACGGCCTCGCCGTAGAGCGCCGCACGCTCGTCGACGTCGATGGACGCGGCGGCGTCGGCCAGCAGCTCGTCGACCCGGGGGTTGCTGTAGCCCGAGTAGTTGTTGCCGCCACCGGTGCGCAGGAAGTTCACCATGTTGCCGTTCGGGTCGACGCGGCCCGACCAGCCGAGCTGCAGCGCGTCGAAGTCGCCGCGCGACTGGACGTCGAGCAGGGTCGAGTACTCGACCGGGGTGATCGACAGGCGGAACCCACCGTCGGCGACCTGGGCCTGCAACGCCTGGGCGAGGCGCAGCGTGTCGGCGTTGTTGCTGGCCTGGATCTCGATCTCGTAGGGCGTCGTCACCCCCGCCTCGGCGAGGAGGCGCTTCGCCCCCTCGGGGTCGTAGCCCGGGCAGGCGTCGCTGGCATCGGTGGCGAACGGACTCGTCGGCGGGATCGGCGAGCAGGCGGTGTCGTTCCACCCGCCGAACACGCTCTGCACCAGCGCGTCCCGGTCGATCGACATGGCCAGCGCCTGACGGACGCGCACGTCGCTCGCCAAGGGGGTGTCGATCTGGACGGGGTCGGTCCCGACGCCGTCCTGGTTGCCGATGTTCACGGTGATGCCCTGGTAGCCGAACGAACCGACCTGCAGCACCGTGAGGCCGTCGTCCGCCATGAGGGAGTCGACGTCCATCGTCGACATCGAGTCGGCGACCTGCACGTCACCCGCACGGACGTTCGCCGCACGGATGCTCGCGTCGGTGATGATGCGGTACGTGATCGAGTCGAGGTGCACGTCCTCGGCGTCGTAGTAGAGGGGGTCGCGCTCGACCGAGATCGAGGTCTGCGGCACGCGGTCGACGAACTTGAAGGGGCCCACGCAGACCGGGGCGTCGCCGAAGTCGTCGCCCTCGGCCTCGAGCGCCGTCGGGGACATGATCATCCCCGCGCGGTCGGCGAGGGCCGCGGTGAGCGGGGCGAAGGGGCGCTCGTAGGTCAGGCGCACCGTGTCGTCGTCGAGGGCCTCGACCCCGGTCACCGGACCGAGCTCGCTGGCCCGCGACGAGTCGGGCTTGTCGAGGTGACGACGCAGCGTCGTGACGACGGCCTGGGCGTCCAACGGGGTGCCGTCCGCGAACACGGCGTCGGTGCGCACGGGGATGTCGACCGTCAGGCCGCCGTCCGACAGCGTCGGCAGCTCGGTCGCCAGCAGCGGCACGAGGTCACCCTCGGCGTCGATGTCGTACAGCTTCTGGCACACGGTCTCCATGACGTAGCGCGTGTAGAGCGACGACGACGTGGTGGGGTCGAGGGCGTCCGGCTCGGCGGACAGCGCCATCACCAGGTCGCCCCCCTCGACGATGGTCCGGTCGCCGATCGGCGCGGTGGTCACGTCGGTCTTGTCGGGCGGGTTCGTCCCGGCGGGTTGCTGCGGGACGCAGGCCGTCAGGGCGAGCGTCGCGGCGGCGGCGAGGGCCGGCAGCGCGAGGGCCCGACGCAGGCGGCGACGCCCGGCCAGGGAGCTCGCGGCGCGGGCCGTGCTCGCGGCGCGGGTCGCGCTCGCGGCGCGGGTCGCGCCGGCGCTCGCGGCGCGGGTCGGGCGGGGTGGGCGGGCCATCGGGCCTCCGATGCTCGGGTGGTATCGGTCTGCGCGGCGTGGATTGCATACAATCCTGCCGCACGCCCCAGTTTTGTATACGAATTGTTTCGCGCGGGTAAAACGTGGCCCGGCCGGTCCGGCTCCGGCCCGTCTCGCCTAGAGACGCACCCGCCCGCACCCGCACCCGCACCGAGGTCGCACCACGATCGCGTCACGAAACCACGCTCGGGGTTGGTTCGACGACTCGGAAGTGGTGCGACCTGAGCGTCACGGCAAGGGCAGCCCTGCTGAGCGGAGGTTCGCGGCCAGGCGGGGTGGGTGCGACAACTCGTCCCAGACCGTTCGCGCGAATCCGTTGACCTCGGGCCGGTTGCGGATGCGGTCCTCTCGGATCTTCTCGTCCACGACGACTTGTCCGGACGACCGACCGTTCTTCCACCGCCCTTCCGCGTACTTGATCCGTCCGTCGAATTCGAGCACGACGCCGAACCGGGGCCACCAGAAGTCGACGACGTCGGCGAAGAGGCCGCCGTCTCCCCAGGTGAAACGCTGCTGGAGCACCGGAGGAGGCGCGCCCAGCTCGTGCAGGACGACCCGCGTCAGCGATTCCCCCGGGGATTCGGCCTCGGGCGTCGCGAAGGCGACCGCCCGGCGTGCACTCGGCAGGCCTCGTGCCGACCCACGTCCGTCGAGGACGTGCCGCACGTCATCCGCGGTGGCGAGCCCCCTCCGCACGAGGGCATCGAGGGCGACCACCGCGTCACGGAACGACGACGTGGAGGGCGAGATCGGCTGCTGTTCGAGCCGGAGAGGTGAGGGAAAGTGGAGGGAGCGACCGCACCTCCTCACCGGAGAGCGGTCCCGGGTGCCGCACGACGTTCGCCGTCGTCTGGGTCGTGCGGCGGTCCGGGTCGACGACGTGCACGCGGCTCGGCCACTCACCGAGGGCCGGCAGCTCCCAGCATGCGGCCGCCGACGCATGAGACACCACCATCCGCGAAGCGAGCCGCGGCATGACGGCGAGGACGAGGATCAGGTGGCGATCCCGAGAGGAGGCCGCTCGCCACGCGGCAGCGTCGACGGCTGCCCCACGACGCACCCGGACGAACTCACCCCGCTCGACACCACGACGCACGGCCTCGGACTCCCGCCGCCCGTGCTCGAGCCGGTCGGACCGGATGATGTGGGGCAGATGTTCGATCACAGGGAGAGACTGCCGTCACATGGCGGCCCGCCAGTGGTTGTCCACAGGCAGGGCGACGACGAGGTCACACCACGTCTGCGGCATCGAACCGCCCGACGGGGCAGTTCGACGACTCGACGGTGGTGCGACTTCGTGCAGAGCGGGGCGAAGAAGCCGCGAGGAGGCGAGGAGGCGCGGGGCGGCTACTCGAGGTTGGCGTGGCGGGGCCAGAGCTCGTCGGCATCGGCACCCGAGCGCTTCCACAGCGCGTGGAAGACGGCGTCACCGAGCAGCACGACGGTCTGCTCGAACAGCCCGCCGGCGTACTGCGACGACGCAGCTCCCGAGCGGTCCTGCTTGTCGGCGGCGGGCACCACGAGCACGGCCTCGGCCAGGTCGGCCAGCGGCGAGTCGGCGGCGGTGGTGATGGCGGCCACCCGCGCGCCGGCGTCGACGGCCGTCCGGGCCGCGGCGACGATGCCGGACGTCGTGCCCGAGCCGCTCGCGGTGAGCAGCACGTCCCCGTCGGCGATCGCCGGCGTCGTGACCTCGCCGACGACGTGGACCTCGAGCCCGAGGTGCATCAACCGCATCGCGGTCATGCGGAGGGCGAGACCCGAGCGACCCGCACCGTGGACGAAGACGCGCTCGGCGTCGTCGAGCAGGTCGGCGAAGGCGTCGAGCTGGCCGGACGTGTCGGACGAGTCGTCGCCTCCGGCATCCGCGTCGAGCACCGCCGAGACGGCGGCGTCGACCTCGTCGGCCACGAGCTCGAGGGCGGTGGCGACGGAACCGTGGTCGTCGTCGGGGGTCGTGCTGTCTGCGGGGGTCACGGGTACCAGCCTGCTCGCCCCGCGCCTCCGGCGTCCAGGTTCGGGCCGGCGGTCCGCGGCGACGGGCTCCGGGCGGGGGTGCGACCAGAAGGGGGGCCACCGTCGACCCGCACTGGGGGCAGCCCGGCTGCCGACCGCTGCCTAGCCTGGGACAGGGGGACGAGACACCGAGAGACACCCGAGGAGCACCACGTGACCAGGACGGTCGACACACCCGCGCACCCGACGCGCAGCTACGAGCGGCTGAGGCCTGCCATGCGCCTGTTCTACCTGTGGACGCTCTCGCGTTCCCGGCACGTGCCCTCGCCACGCGGACGGCCGACCTACCGGGCGGACTCCCCCGACCCCGACACCGTGCTGCTGATCGGCACGGGTCCGACCCACGGCTTCGGCGTGACGAGCCACGAGCAGGCGCTCACGGGTCAGATCGCCAAGGAGACCTCGAAGAGCACCGGTCGCGCCTGCTCGGTCGACTACATCGGCGACGAGATGATGAACGCCGGTTCGGCCCGTTCGTGGATCGGCGACCACGACCTCAGCCTGTACGACACGGTCGTCGTGATGCTCGGCCTCAACGACGCCGTCATGCTCACCCCGCTCGAGGGATGGCAGCGTGACGTGACGACACTCGTCACCGACCTGACCCGCCGCGTCCACCCCACCGCCCGCATCATGCTGGTCGGCGTGCAACCTGTGCGCTCGGTCACGCGGTTCGACAACCCGTTCGGATCGGTCGCGGACCGGCACGCCGCCCGCATGAACGAGATCACCGAGCGGATCGCCGCGCAGCACCCGTCGGCCTCGTACTTCCGGCTGCCCCCGGGAGAGCTGCAGCCCGGTCGCCCGCACGGCTGCGAGACGATGTACCGGCAGTGGGGCGCCGTGGTCGCCGACCGGGTGGCCCCGACCCTCGACGTCGTGCGCCGCGGCGAGACCGTCGAGCACATCGGACGCACGTCCGTCGCGCCCGTCGTGCCCGAGCGGGTCGCCGCCCAGCTCGAGGTGGCCCGACTGGCGGCGTCGGTGGCCGCACCGGCCCCGGTCGACCCGGTCGTCGCGCAGCTGGAGGCCGCGCGGGCGGCCGTCGCCCGACTCGAGGCCGAGCAGGACCTCGCGCGTCTCGAGGCCGAGCAGGCCGTCGCGGCACGCCCGGCGGACGCACCCGCGTCGGCACGCCCGGCGGACGCACCAGCGCCGACCCCGGCGGACGCACCCGCGACCGCTCTCGGGACCGGGGCCACCCCGTCGACCGACGCCGCGCCTCCTGCCCGTCCGCGTCGGGCCCTGCCCGAGCCGACCTTCGAGTGGTCGGGAGCCGAGAAGCTGGTCGAGCTCGCGAGCAGCGGCGGGTCGGACACCCTGCAGGACCTCGCCCGCCGAGCCGAGAAGGAGTTCGGCGTCGACGTCGCGGTCGTCTCGCTGCTCGACGGCAAGAAGCTCTACTACGCGGTCAACACCGAGCTGCTGCCGGTCTCGATCCCCCGCGAGCTGACGTTCTGCGACGTGACCGTCGCGGCCGACGCGCCCGTGATCGTCGAGGACGCCCGCAAGGACGACCGGTTCAAGGACAACCCCTACCTCGACCTCAACCACGGATACTTCTACGCCGGGCACCCGATCCACTCGTCGTCCGGCGAGGCGATCGGCACCTTCTGCCTGCACAACACGCGGCCCCGCAAGGCGAAGAGCGTGTCGTCCGAGAAGCTGGCCGAGTTCGCCCGGCTCGCCGAACTCGAGCTGCAGAGCTACGAGACGGCCGAGGGCGGTCACGACCTGCCGACGATGTACGAGACCCGGGAGGCGGCGGTCGCGGCGGCCGTGTCGGGTCGCGCCCCACAGGCGGCCGCGCTGGCACAGGGCGTGGCCGACGCCGCGGGCGTCGTCGCCGCGCCCCAGCCCGCGGCTACGCCCGCGGCCGCGGCTGCGGTCGCGGGTGCGGTCCCCGTGGTCGCGGCTGCTGCCGCACCGACCACCCCGGCCCCCACGCGCGTCGGGCGCCACGCCGCCCCCTGACCGCGACCCGCGGGCGAGGACGCACCACGTCCGCGTCGTCGAACCACCCGAGAGCGTGGTTTGACGACGCGACGGTGGTGCGACCGGCACGCCGTCACGCCGTCACGCCGTCACGCCGTCACGGTCGCTGAGGCGCCCTTCCGCTGCTTCAGCCACAGCACGAGCACGAAGCTGAAGATCACGAGCACCATCCACGAGCCGATCTTGCTGGGGTGCACGAGGCTCCAGCCGTCGACCTGCGAGGCGTAGGTCCAGGCACCGAGCAGGGTCGCGGCGTTCTCGGCGATCCAGATGAACAGCCCGATGAGGGCGAACGACACGAGCAGGGGCATGCGGCGGTCGACGCCCCGCACGCGGAAGGTCACCGACCGCCGGGCGATCAGCAGCGCGGCGACGCCGAGCAGCACCCAGCGCAGGTCGGCGATCCAGTGGTTCGTGAAGAAGTTGACGTAGAAGCCGACCGCGACGGCCATGGTCGCCGCCATCGGCACGGGGTCGACGCGGAGGTCCAGCCGGCGCCACGCCTGGCAGATGTAGCTCGCGACGGCCGCGTACATGAAGCCGCTGTAGAGCGGCACGTCCCCGAGGCGCAGCACGCCGGGCTCGGGGTACGACCACGAGCCGATCGCGACCTTGAAGACCTCGAGGCCGAGGCCCAGGACGTGGAAGACGCAGATGACGAGCAGCTCGTCCCGGGTCTCGAGCCGCGTCGCGACGAGGACGACCTGCACGAGCAGGCACCAGATCAGCATCGCGTCGTAGCGCGGCACGCCCACGTCGACCACGCGGGTCACGGCGAGCCCGGCGAAGATCGCGACGGCGAACGCGCACGAGAGGGCCTGGGCGCGGCCGAAGGCCAGCAGGTCGAGCAGGGACTCGCGCGCCCGGGCGACGCGACCCGGACCGTGACGCGGGACGACCTCGACTGCGGACACCGTGCCCCCTCGGGGTTCGTCGTCGGTGCGGGCCGGGTGGCCGCACCGTCGCGCCCCGCGGGTGCGACCTCGTCCACGCTACGAACCCCGAGGAGGCGCGGCGTCCGCCCCGAGGACCACCCGCCTCCCCCGCGGGTCGCGTCCGCGGACACGCGAGAGCCCCCTCGCCGTGCGGCGAGGGGGCTCTCATGGGGTGCTCGTCGGCGCCCCGCGCTGCGGGTCGCTGGTACGCACCGTCGACGGGCCGGGCGTCAGCCCGTCCGAAGTCGTGCACCGGGCCGGGGCCCGGGACGGTCAGATCTGGTCGTCGTCCACCAGGCCCGCCACGAAGGGGTAGCGGTCGGCCACGTACTCGTGGAGGTCGGGGTGGACGAGGGTGTCGAGCGAGGGAAGTGAGGAGGTCATGGTCGGGCCGTTCAGTCGAGGTCGTCGGTGTCGTCGAGGGCCGTGTCGAAGTACGACACGTGGTCGCCGACCTGGTCGGCGAGGATGCGCTGGGCGAAGGTCACGACGCGCGCCTCAGGCCGACATCGCGTGGGCCGGGGCAGCCACGAGGAAGTCGGCGTAGGTGGGCTCGTCGACCCGGGCGACGGCCGAGACGGCTGCCGAGATCGGCGCAGCGAGGGCGACGGCCGCGACTCGCGCCCGACGACGACGGGGGTAGGTCTCGATGCGGACGGCCGGGACGCGGGGGTCGCGGCGGTAGAGGCCCGCGTCGACGCGACCGGTGGTCGGGCGGGTCGCCGCGGGGCGGGCCGAACCGACCGTTCCCCGGACGAGGGAGACGAGTTGCTCGTGGCCGAGGCCCTGGAGCGAAGTGCTGCTGGTGTTCATGTTCTTCTCATTTCTGGTGACCCTGCGTCACCTGAGGAACCTGCTGGAACTCCGGCACCGCCCGTGAAGTCGGTGCCCGTACCGCCGTGAACCGGTACGTCCACCACTGTGGCAGGCCGATTGCTAGATGAACTAGCCAGATCGGGAAGAGTGCGCATTGCGGACATGGCTCGGTCCTCGCCTGCACGATCTGCGTTCTTCTTCGTTTTTCTGCATTTGTCTTGTTTTCTCTGTGGAAGCGACGTACAGTCGGCCCACGCCGGCAGCACGCGTGCCGGCAGCACCGCGAGACGACGAGGAGGTCGCATGTACGCCACCGAACGGCACGAGTCGATCGCCGAAGCCCTGCGCTCGGCCGGTCGGGTGTCGGTCAGCGATCTCGCCCTGCGTCTCGACGTCACGGCCGAGACGGTCCGCCGAGACCTCGACGCCCTCGAACAGGCGGGCCTGCTCCAGCGCGTGCACGGCGGTGCCGTCGCCGCCGGCCGGTCCAGCGTCAGCGAACTCAGCCTGACCGAGCGCGAGACCCGGCACAGCCCCGAGAAGACCTCGGTGGCCCAGGCCGCCGCGCACCTCGTGCCGCCGACGTTCACGGGCTCGATCGCCCTCGACGCCGGCACCACCACCGCCGCCGTCGCCGCCGAACTCGCCCGCTGGACGCCGGCGACGCCCGGCACCGTCCTCACCGTCATCACCAACGCCGTCCCGATCGCGGCCCTGTTGCAGCACAGCCCCCACGTCGACCTGCACCTGCTCGGCGGACGCGTCCGCGGGCTGACCAGCGCCGCCGTCGGCACCAGCACGGTCGAGCAGATCCAGGCGCTCCGCCCCGACATCGTCTTCGTCGGCGCGAACGGCGTCAGCGCCGGCTTCGGCCTGTCGACCCCCGACGAGTTCGAGGGTGCCGTCAAGTCGGCGTACGTCCGTGCCGGACGCCGCGTCGTGGCCGTGGTCGACCAGACCAAACACGGCGAGGAGGCGCTGGTGCGGTTCGCGCGCCTGGCCGAGATCGACACCGTGGTCACCGACGCGCCCCCCGCGCCCGACCTGGGCGAGGCCCTCGAGCTCGCCGACGTCGAGGTGATCGTCGCATGAGCGCCCCGACCCCCACGCCCCGCCCCGTCGTGGCCCCGATCGACACCGCCCCGCAGCCAGGAGGCACCCGCATGATCCTCACCGTCACCGCGAACCCCTCGCTCGACCGCACGATCGAGCTGCCGGGCACCCTGCAGCGCGGGGCGGTCCAGCGCTCGGTCAGCACGACCGACGAGCCCGGCGGCAAGGGCGTCAACGTGTCCCGGGCCCTGGCGGCGTCGGGTGCCGAGACGGTGGCCCTGCTGCCCGGCGCCCTCGACGACCCGGTCCTCGTCGCCCTGCGCGAGCGAGGCGTGCCCACCGTCAACCTGCCGATCGGTCAGCGCCTCCGGGCCAACGTCACCCTGACCGAACCCGACGGCACGACCACCAAGATCAACGAGCTCGGCCCCGACCTCGGCTCCCACGTGGACGAACTCACGGCCCTCGTCGTCGAACACGCGGCCCTCGCCTCGTGGCTGGTGCTCGCCGGCTCGCTGCCGCCCGGCCTGCCGACGACCTGGCTGGCCGACGTCGTCCGGGCCGTGCGCGCCTCCTGCGGTGACGCCGCCCCGCGCATTGCGGTCGACTCGTCGGGCGAGCCGTTCGCGGCCCTGATCGCGTCGGGCGTCGGCATCGACCTCGTCAAGCCCAACGCCGACGAGCTCGCCGAGATCGTCGGCGGCGACCCCGAGGCGTACGAGGCCGACCCGGCCTCGGCCGTCGCCGGGGCCCGACGCCTGCGCGAGCTGGGCGTCGAGACCGTGCTGCTCACCCTCGGCAGCGCGGGCGCCTTGTTGATCGACGACGAGGGCTCGTGGTTCGCCGCCGCCCCCGTCATCACCGCCCTGAGCACGGTGGGCGCCGGCGACTCGTCGCTGTCGGGCTACCTGCTCGCCGAGACCGCCGGGGCCCCCGCCCCGGCCCGCCTCGCCCAGGCCGTCGCGTCCGGAGCCGCCGCCGCGGCCCTGCCCGGCAGCATCGTCCCCCGCCTCGACCAGACCTTCCCTGACGACATCGACGTCGTCCCGGTGGCCCCCGCGGCCGTCGGGCACCTCTGAGCAGCGTCGCCCAACCCCAAGGAGCAGAACAGCATGTCATCCCTCATCAGCACCGACCTCGTCGGTCTCGACGAAGACCTGGGCGGCACGTCGACCGACGTCATCCGCGCCCTGGCCGCGCGCGTCGCGGCCTCGGGCCGCGCCGGCTCGGCCGATTCGCTCGCCGACGACGCCATCAAGCGTGAAGCCTCGGTCGGCACCGGCGTCCCCGGCGGCATCGCGATCCCCCACGCGCGGTCGGCCTCGGTCACCGAGCCCACCCTCGCCTTCTCCCGGCTCGCGCGCACGGTCGGCTTCGGTGCCCCCGACGGCGACGCCGACATCGTCTTCATGATCGCGGTGCCCGAGGGCGCCGACGGCGACCACATGACGGTCCTCTCGACCCTCGCCCGCGCCCTCATCCGCGACGACTTCACCGCCGCCCTCCGCGCCGCGAAGACGCCCGCCGACATCGTGCAGCTCGTCGACGACGAGGTCAGCGGCGAGGTCGCCGAGACGCGCGGCGCCACCGCCGCCTCCGCGGCCGGGGCGACCAGCGCCTCCTCGTCCGCGGCCGACGCCACGGGCGACGGCGCGCGGCGCCCGAAGCTGGTCGGCGTCACCGCCTGCCCCACCGGCATCGCCCACACCTTCATGGCCGCCGACGCCCTCGTCGCCGCGGCGAAGCGCCTCGGCGCCGACCTGCAGATCGAGCCGCAGGGCTCGGGCACGGTCACTCCCCTCGACCCGGCCGTCATCGCCGAGGCCGACGCCGTGATCTTCGCCGTCGACGTCGACGTGCGCGACCAGGGCCGCTTCGCCGGCAAGCCCGTCGTCCGCGGACCGGTCAAGCGCGGCGTCGACGCTCCCGACGCCATGGTGAAGGAGGCGCTGGCCGCCGCCAAGGACCCGAACGCCGCCCGCGTGGGCGGCACGGCCGGTGCCGCCGGTGCCGCCGCGGGTTCCGCCACCGAGAAGCAGGGCTTCGGCTCGTCGCTCAAGCGCTGGTTGCTGACCGGCGTCTCGTACATGATCCCGTTCGTCGCCGGTGGCGGCCTGCTGCTCGCCCTGGGCTTCCTGCTCTCGGGTTACGAGATCGCCGGCAACGCCGCGACCGTGCTGACCGACTACTCGCTCGTGAACCTGCCGCCCGAGGGCCTGATCTACTTCCTCGGTGCCGCCGCGTTCCAGATCGGCAACCTGTCGATGGGCTTCCTCGTCGCCGCCCTGGCCGGTTACATCGCCTACGCCATCGCCGATCGACCCGGCATCGCCCCCGGTTTCGTCGCCGGTGCCGTCGCGGTCTTCATGGGGGCCGGCTTCATCGGCGGTCTCGTCGGTGGTCTGCTCGCCGGCTTCGCCGCCTACTGGATCGGCAAGCCCGACGTGCCCCGCTGGCTGCGCGGCCTGATGCCCGTCGTGATCATCCCGCTGCTCGCGTCGATCTTCGCCTCGGGCCTGCTCGTGCTCGTGCTCGGCGGCCCGATCGCCGCCCTGACCGTCGCCCTGACCGACTTCCTCAACGGCCTCAGCGGCACCGGGGCGATCGTCCTCGGCGTCATCCTCGGCCTCATGATGTGCATCGACCTCGGCGGCCCGGTCAACAAGGTCGCCTACTCGTTCGCCGTCGCCGGCCTGTCGGCGGGCTCCATCAGCGACAACCCCGCTCCGCTGATGATCATGGCCGCCGTGATGGGTGCCGGCATGGTGCCGCCGCTGGCCATGGCCCTCGCGTCGACCGTCCTCTACCGAAAGGGCTTCTCGCAGGTCGAGCGCTCCAACGGCACGGCCGCCTGGCTGCTGGGCGCCTCGTTCATCTCCGAGGGCGCGATCCCCTTCGCCGCGGCCGACCCGCTGCGCGTGATCCCCGCCAGCATGGTCGGAGGCGCGGTGACCGGAGCCATCTCGATGGCCGCCGGCGTCACGTCGCAGGCCCCCCACGGTGGCATCTTCGTGTTCTTCGCGATCGGCAACCTGGGCATGTGGGCGTTGGCGATCGTCGCCGGCACCGTCGTGAGCGCGTTCGTGCTCGTCCTGCTGAAGAAGTTCGTCCGCCGGGGTGCGGCCGCCGGGGCCGACGCGTCGGCCGAGGCCGCCGAGGCCGGTTCGGTCGTCGGCCAGCGCAGCCCCGTCGCCGCGTAGCAGCGACACCGCCCCGCACCGACGCCGTCGAGGCGACCACACGAGGAGGCGCGTTCCGGGAAGTCCTGGAGCGCGCCTCCTCGGCTGTGGACGGGCCGCGGACGGGCGGCCGCGTCCTCTACCCTGGCGTGAGCAACCGATTGGACCCCACGCCGTGACCGACATGAGCCTGAGGCTCCCCACCACCCATTTCCGTGCCGTCTTCGACCTGGGCCAGCGCCCGGCCGCGCAGACGCCGCTGCCGACCGCGCTCGGCAAGCCGAACCTCTACGCCGAGTACGACGACGACGACCTGATCACCGCCCTGTACGTCGGCTACGAGACCGGGCAGGTGCACCTCGAGACCACGCCCTCGGGCGACGTCGAGCACCACTTCCACCTCGCGAACGGCGACGACAGCGACCTCAGCCCCTTCGGCGTCGCCGACACGCGGGTGCTCGTCGAGTGGTCGACCCGGCTGATCGTCGACCTGCACCGCCGCATGCCCGACCTGCTCGACGAGGTCGACGAGGCGGCAGCCTGGCACGACGCCGGCTTCGACCTCTACGTCCTCGAGGTCGAGGAACCGCGCAAGCTCGACCTGGTCGAGGTCGACATCGAGGGCGAGCTGCTGACCCTGCCCTGGCTCGGCTCGGGTGCCGTCGAACACGACCACATCGAGGGCGACGACCACCCGATCGCGCTGACCTGGACGCCCCAGGGCGCGTCCGAGGGCGTGCCGATCGCCGAGGCCTGGCTCGACCCCCGGACCGACCAGCCCCGGACGAAGGCCCTGCCCGGCGTCGACTGGGAGGCCGTGGGCTGGGGCCGCGACGAGGTGCTGCCCTGGCTCGAGGCGATCTACATGAACCACCACGTGCTGCCCGACGCGGCCGGCACGATCCTCACGGGCGTGCTCGAACGGCTGGGCGGGATCGACGGCACCGACTAGCCGGGGGGCCTTCGGCTCTCGGCCCTTCGCACCGCGTTTCGTGCACGGCACCGCGTCTCGTCGCGGTGCCGTGCACGAAACGCGGTGCGAAGCGGTGCGGTGCGGTGCGGCCGGGGCTGCCAGGATGGCGCGATGAGCGACTCGCCCGCACCGCGCCTCCTGAACCTGTTGCTCCTCGACGTCACCGACGAGGCCCGCGACGACCCCGCGTTCGAGCGCGAGCTCGACGACCTGTCCACCTCGGTGGTCGCCGCCGCCGAGCAGATCGGGTTCACGGTGCGCCGGGTGCCGGCCAACCGGCTCGGCGACGTGCGCGCCGCCCTCGCCGAGGCGGACGCGGTGCTCGTCACCGGTGGCGAGGACGTCGACCCGAGCCACTACGGCGGTCCCCTCGACCACCCGGGGCGGGGTCAGACCTTCGCCGACGCCGACCGGGTGCAGATCGAGGTGGTGCGCGGGTCCGTGGAGGCACGGCTGCCGCTGGTCGGCATCTGTCGCGGCATGCAGGTGGTCGACGTCGCCCTCGGCGGCGACCTCGTGCAGCACCTCGAGCACCCCGGCCACGTGAACCCGGACGACGTCTCGGACAGCATGGTCGACCACCCGGTCCGCCTCGCCGACGACAGCACCCTCGCCTCCATGCTCGGCACGACGTCGCTGGTCGTGCGCAGCTCGCACCACCAGGCGGTGGGACGCCTGGGCGAGGGGCTGCGCGCGGTGGCCTGGGCCGACGACGGCACGGTCGAGGCCGTCGAGCACGACACGGCTCCGGTGTGGTGCGTCCAGTGGCACCCCGAAGACCGCGGGGCCACCGGCACGGTGCTGACCGACCTGCTCGTCGCCGCGCGCGACGCCGCCCTCGGTCGAGTCGGCGACCGGTCGCGTCGCACCGCCGACTGAGCGTCGCACCGCCGACTGAGCGTCGCACCGCCGATGTGGGCGGTGTGACGTCCAGAGGGCGGTGCGACGTCTAGTGCGGTGCGTTGCTCGACCGCGGTGGCCGAACCCGGGGCTGGGCCGGGGCCGGACCCGGTGGTCCGGCCCGGTGGCTCGGCCCGGTGGCCCGGCCCGGCTCCTAGCGCTCGCGCACGATCAGGGCCGAAGCCGCGGTCACGAGCCGCCGGGGCAGGAACCGGTGCGCCTGGGCACCGATCGCGTTGCCGAGCCCGCTGACCACGACGGCACGGCGACGACGCACGGCCCGCAGCGCCGCGGTGACGACCTGCTCGGGCGTCTGGCGGCCGCTCGTGAGGAAGTCGCTCCCGGTCGCGGCGAAGAAGCCGGTCTCGGTCGCCCCCGGGCAGAGGGCCGTGACGGTGACGCCCGACCCCCGCACCTCGGCGTGCACCGCCTCGCTGAACGAGAGCACGAACGACTTGGTCGCCCCGTAGACCGCCATCGTCGGGATCGGCTGGAAGGCCGCGGTCGAGGCGACGTTGACCACCGTTCCGCGGCGTCGTTCGACCATGCCCGGCAGCAGCGCGCGCGTCAGCGCGACCACCTGCGAGCAGTTGAGGTGCACCTGCGTCTGGACGGCGGCGGGGTCGGACTCGACGAACGCCCCGTGGGAGCCGACGCCGGCGTTGTTCACCAGCACGTCGATCGCGCGGTCGCCGACGGCGGCCAGCACGGTCTCGACCCCGTCGGGCGTCGACAGGTCGGCGACCACGGCCGTGAACGACCCGGAGGCGCGGGTCGCCACGAGCTCGGCCCTCACCTGCTCGAGACGGTCGCCGCTGCGCGCCACGATCACCACGTCGTGGTCGGGGGCGAGCCGCCGGGCGAACTCCGCGCCGATGCCGCCGGAGGCGCCGGTGACGAGTGCGGTGGGCAGGGACGTGGTGGGTGCGGGCATGTCGCCCATCCTGCCGCGCCCGCCGTCGGAGGAGGTCGCACCACGCTCGCGTCGTCGAACCACCCGGGGGGCTGGTTCGACCACGCGAGCGTGGTGCGACCGGGCCCCGCGGCCGGGCCCCGCGACACACGGCGTCACGCGGCGACGCATGACGTGACACGTCCTCGCGAACGCGACCCGCGCCTCCTTATGCTCGGCGACACCCCGAACCCACCACCTCAGCCGACACCCTGGAGCCCCCATGATCAGCCTCGAGCAGCTGACGAAGGTCTACGAGACCGGATCGCACCGCACGACCGTCCTCGACCGCGTCGACTTCCGGGTCGACACCGGCGAGATCGCCGCGGTCGTCGGCCCGAGCGGCGCCGGCAAGAGCACCTTGGCCCAGTGCGTGACGCTGCTCGAACGACCGACCTCGGGCTCGGTCGTCGTCAACGGCGACGACCTGACCCGGCTCGGCGAGCGCGACCTGAGGGTCGCCCGCCGTCGGATCGGCACGGTGTTCCAGTCGGACGGGCTCTTCGGCCGTCGGACCGCCGCACAGAACGTGGCCCTGCCGCTCGAGTACCTCGGCGTGACGAAGGCCGAGACGAGGCGTCGAGTCGCCGAGCTGCTCGACCGAGTGGGGCTCGGCCACCGTGCCGACGCCCGGCCGCACGAGCTCTCGGGCGGCCAACGCCAGCGCGTCGGCATCGCCCGGGCCCTCGCCCTGCGGCCGACCGTGCTGCTCTCGGACGAGGCGACGTCGGGCCTCGACCCCGCCTCGACCACCTCGATCGTCGACCTGCTGCGCGAGTTGCGTGACGACCTCGGCCTGTCGATCCTGTTCGTCACCCACGAGATGGACACCGTGCTGCAGATCGCCGACACCGTCGCCCGCCTCGACCACGGACGCATCGTCGAACGGGGTCGCGTGCTCGACCTGCTGCGCGACCCCGCGTCGGCGCTCGGTGCGGCGCTGCGACCGACCCGACCGGCGGCCGGTGCCCCCGACGGCTCCCGCACCTGGCGGCTCGACTACGTCTCGGCCGACGTCCCGACCGACTGGCCGACCACGCTCGGATCGACCCTGGGGTCGCCCGTGTCGCTGCTCGGAGCCTCGATCGAGACCCTGGGAGGCGCGACCGTCGGGCACGCGACCGTCGCCGTCCCCGAGGCGGTCGCCTCGCGCCTGCCCGGGGTCGCCGCCGCACTCGGGCTCACCGCCCGCTCCCTCGACCCGTCCCCGGCGCCCACGCCCACGCCGACACCCACGCCAGAACAGGAGCTCGTCCGATGAGCGTCGTCAGCACGGTCGCGCCGATCGCGACGACCGCCCTCGCGTCGGGCACGAGCCCGTCGACCGCGTACGACAACTCGGTGCCGTGGGCGCAGATCCCCGCCCTGGTGCTCCCGGCGCTCGGCGACACGTTCGTGATGGTCGGCATCGTGATGGCGATCGTCGTGCTGGTCGGGGTGCCGCTCGGGGCCCTGGTGCACAACCTCGGCCCCGCGGGCCTCGTGCCGAACGCGCCGGTGCACACGGTGCTCAGTGCCGTCATCAGCATCGGACGCTCGCTGCCGTTCTTGATCCTCATGGCGTCGATCGTCCCGTTCACCCGGTTCGTGACCGGCACCAACATCGGCATCGCGGCCGCGGTGGTGCCGATGTCGATCGCCGGCATCGCCTTCTTCACCCGCATCGTCGAGAACTCCCTGCGGAGCGTCCCCAGCGATCGGGTGCGCGTGGCGACCGCGAGCGGGGCGTCCCGCCTGCAGATCGTCCGCACCGCACAGCTGTCCGAGGCGCTGCCCGGCCTGATCGGGGGCCTCACGATCAACACGATCGCGATGATCGAGTACTCCGCCATCGCCGGCACCATCGGCGCCGGCGGCATCGGCTACGTCGCCGTCACCTACGGCTACCAGCGCTTCGACCACACCGTGATGATCGTCACGATCGTGTTGCTCGTCGCGACGGTCGCGGCCGTCCAACAGCTCGGCGACCTCGCCGTGCGGGCCACGAGCCCCGAGCCGGTCCGCCGGCGCCGCTGGTGGCGACGCCACGCGACCGACCTGCCCCCGGTGGCCGCCGCGGTCTGAACCGCACCGCGCCTCCTCGTTCCCCCTGCGGTCCCGCACCGCGGCTCCTCGTCCCCCTCTGCGGTCCCGCACCGCGCCTCCTCGTTCCCCCCTGCGGTCCCGCACCGCGCCTCCCCCGCCCGCAGGCGCCGCCTGCCCCCTCCCGAAGGACAGCCATGCCCGAGAACACCCCCACCCCCGCACCCGGCACCGCGTCCGTGACGGACGACCACGGCTTCGAGCTGAGGCGTCGTCGCCGCTGGCCCTGGATCGCCGGAGGCGCGGTGGCGGTCGTCGCCGTCGCCGCCGCGATCGTCGTGCCCCTGACCGCGCCCGCCGGGCCGGCCGTCGCCGAGGCCGGGGCGACGCTGACCGTCGCCACCGCCGAGGGCAACGCGTCCGAGCAGGCCCTCGTGCAGTTCGTCGCCGACGAGGTCGCCCCGAAGTACGGCATCACCGTCGCCTTCACGGGCCTGAGCGACAGCAACACGATCAACCGGGCCGTCAGCGAGGGCGAGATCGCCGGCACGGTGTACCAGCACGAACTGTGGCTGGACCAGGTGCTCGCCTCGAACCCGGACTTCCGGGAGGAAGCGGCGACGCCGGTGTTCCGCTGGGGCTTCGGCCTCTGGTCGTCGACGTACACCGATCCCGGCCAGCTGCCCGACGGCGCCACGGTGTCGCTGTACTCCGACCCGGCCAACGAGGCCCAGGGGCTCTGGGTGCTCGAGCGCGCCGGCCTCATCACGCTGAAGGACGGCGTCGACAAGGCACACGCCACCCAGGACGACATCGCCTCGAACCCGAAGGACCTGCAGTTCACCCTGCTCGACTTCGCCGCACAGTCGCGGGCCCTGCCCGACCTCGACGCAGCCGTCGGCTACACCGAGTACTACCTCGCCGCCGGCGTGCCGATCGAGCAGCAGATCTTCGCCCCCGCCGCACCGGACGAGTTCGCCGGCCAGCTCACCATCGGCAGCGACTACGCCGACGAGGACGCCGTGAAGAAGCTCGTCGCCGCCTTCCAGGACCCGGCCGTGCAGGAGTTCCTCGCGACCGACCCTCGCGTGAAGGGCATCCTGCTGCCGCTCGACGCGGAGTAGGTCGCACCGCGGTGTCGGTCGCACCGCGGATCAGGCGAGCACGACCTCCGAGGCCTGCGACCCGAGTCCGTGTGGAGATCGCACCGCCGAATGGACGTCGCACCGCCGAAACGGGCGGTGCGACGTTCATCCGGCGGTGCGACACGGGCGCGCGGGCGGGCCGGGCGTGCAGGCCAGCGCACCGCCGCGCGGGCCAGCGGCTCAGCCGGCGGGCGCGACGACCACGTCGACGCCGGCGGCTGCGAACTCGGCCAGCGCCTCGGTCGTGGCGGTGGCGTCGGTCACGAGCGTCCAGCCCTCGGGCAGCGCCGCGCGGGCGTGGAACGTCGCGCGACCGAGCTTCGACCCGTCGGCCAGCACGTAGACGCGTTCGGACTGCCGGCACATCAGCTCTTTGAGCCGGGTCTGCACGAGGTCGGCCTCGACCACGTGGCCCGAGGCGAGCACGCCGTCGGCGCCGAGGAACACCCGGTCGAAGGTCAGGCGCTCGAGCGCGGCCTCGGCGAGCGGCCCGACGAAGCCCTGGCTGGCAGGTCGCAGCGTGCCGCCGAGGCACTCGAGGTGGATGCCGTCCGAGTCGGCGAGCTGTTGGATCACGGCGATCGAGGTGGTGGCGACGGTCGCGACGAGACCCGAGCGCGCCTCCCGGGCGAGGGCCGCGACCGACGAACCGGCGTCGAACAGCAGCGTCTCGCCGTCGTGGACCAGCGTGCGGGCGTGCCGCGCGATCTCGGCCTTGGCCACCCCGGCCTCGAGGTTGCGCTGACGGAAGGTCGGCTCGGCACCGGGGGCACCGAGCGGCATGGCCCCGCCGTAGGTGCGGGCGATCTCGCCCCGCCGGGTGAGCTCGGCGAGGTCGCGGCGGATGGTCGACGGGGTCACCTCGAAGCGACGACTCAGCTCGTCGACGCTCGCCAGGCCGGTGGTGTGGGCCAGGTCGACGATGTCGCGGCGTCGCTCGCGTGCCGTGGTGCTCATGCGGTGGTGCTCATGCGATGGCCGTCCTGATCGGTGGGGCGGGCGGCGTCACGCCGACGACGCACCGACCCGGGCGGCGTCGGCCGGGCTGGGCGACATCTCGACCGCCTGGCGCAACGCCTCGATCATGCTACCGACGGCCACGACGCCGGTGCCGGCGATGTCGAACGCGGTGCCGTGGTCGACCGAGGTGCGGATCACGGGCAGTCCGACGGTGATGTTGACCCCCGCCTCGATGCCGAGCACCTTCACCGGGCCGTGGCCCTGGTCGTGGTACATCGCCACGATGAGGTCGTAGTCGCCGCGGCCGCCGAGGAAGAACGCGGTGTCGGCCGGCAGCGGCCCGACGGCGCGGATGCCGTCGGCCTGGAGCACCTCGAGGGCCGGGGTGATCTTCTCGGCCTCCTCGCCGTAGCCGAAGAGCCCGTTCTCGCCGGCGTGCGGGTTGATCGCGCAGACGCCGATCCTGGGGTCGTCGACGCCGGCCCGGCGCAACGCCTCCCAGCCGCGGCGCACGGTGCGCTCGACGAGGCCGGGCTCGATCTTCGCGATGGCGTCGATCAACCCGATGTGGGTCGTCACGTGGATCACCTTGATCTTGGGCGTCGAGAGCATCATCGACACCTCGCCGACGCCCATGAAGTGCGCCAGCAGCTCGGTGTGGCCGGGGAACACGTGACCGGCCTCGTGCAGCGCCGCCTTGTTCAGCGGTGCGGTGCAGATGCCCTGCACGAGACCGGCCATGCCGAGCTCGCACGCGATGCGGATGTACTCGTACGCCGCGTGGCCGGCCTCGGCCGAGACGGCGCCCCAGGGCAGGTCGGCCGAGAGCAGGTGCGGGTCGACGACGTTGATGCGTCCGGGGGTGAAGACGGCGTCGGCGGGCCCGTCGACCTCGACGATCTCGGCGTCGACCCCGAGCGCGGCGGCGCCGAGCCGCAGGCGGTGGGCGTCCCCGACGACGACCGGTCGCGCGTCGCGGTAGGCGGCCTCGTCGAGCAGTGCGCCGACGGTGACCTCGGGTCCGACGCCGGCGCCGTCGCCCATGGTGACGGCGATGAACGGCCGCGTGTCGGGGGTCGTCGTGGTCATGGGGTTCTCCGTTTCGTGGGGGCGCCGGACGCTGCCGACGCGGTGAGGTCGTGGGGGTCGGCGCCGGCGCGCGTGCGGCGCACCAGGTCGACGAGGTCGGCGAGCACGGTCGGGCCGCCGAAGCTGCCGGGCTTGGTGGCGACGAGCCGGTCGTCGCCCGCGGCCGCCCGCCCGTCGCCCGCGAGGCTGAGGACGGCGCCGTGCTCGAGTTGGGTGAGCGGCCGCAGGGTGGTCGTCGTGAGCCGGTCGAGCACCGCGCGGGCGGTCTCGCCACCGGTCAGCACGAGGTCGAGCTCGACGTCGGCGTCGATCCGGGCGACGACCTCGGCGAGGGCCGCCGATCCGACGAGCGGGTCGGGCAGGCGCCGGGCGGTGACCGTCAGCACGGCGACGGACGACCGGGACAAGGAGGCGCGGGTCGCCTCGACGACGGGGCCCGCGTCGTCCGCCGGGTCGAGCACGTGCACGTCCGCACCGGTCGCGGCGAGCGCGTCGGCGTGGCCCCGGGCCACCTCGGCGGCCGAACCGACCACGACGAGGACGGGCCGCTCGGGCCCGGCCCCGTCGCGGGGCCCGGCCTCGTCGCGGACCCCGGCCTCGTCCGACGCGTGAAAACCAGCCTCCGGGCTCGATTCCGGAGCGACCGCGTCGGCCAGGGCGGCGGCGAGCGCCGCACTGCCCGCGAGGGCGACCGGCCGACGGACTCCGGGAGCGGCGACCAGCCGGAGGACGGCGTCGACCACGGCGGCGAGGTCGTCGTCGGTCTCGGCGTCGACCAGGAGCATCGCTCCCCCGGCGAGGGCGGCGTCGAGGTGCGCCGCGGACGCGTCCGGCCCCGACCGCACCACGTCGAGGCCGACGAGCACCGTCGGCCGGTCGACGAGTTCGGCCAGTGTCGAGGGGGCGCCGTGCGGTTCGAGATGCCAGAACGGTGTCTCGGCGAGGGGTCGCCCGTCCACCAGGGGCCGCCCGTGGACGACGGTGCGCCCGAGGGCGGGCAGCGCGCCGGCCACGACGAGGTCGTACCCGCGGGCGGCCAGGGCCTCGAGCTCGGGCCCGACGTGGCCGCGCCACAGGGAGTCGGTCTTCTTGAGCACGAGCGCGCCGGCCGTCAGGGGCAGCGTGTCGATCGCGACCCGCGCCTCCTCGGCGGTGCCGGAGCGGGTGCCGACGTCGACGACCGTGACCGCCGCGGCGGGACCCGCCGGCACGCCGAGCGAGACCACGGTCTCGTGACCGCGCAGCCGGAACTGCTCGGCGGTCTCGGCGGCGCCGGAGAGGTCGTCGGCGATGACGGTGATCGGGCTCATGATGCCGCCATCCTGACACGATTGCGCGTTATGCGCCACCGGTCTTGCGCGAAACGCGCAGCGGTGGCACAGTGTCATCCAGCCCGGACGAGGGCGTCGCAGCGCTGCGGGACCGGGCGCCGTCGACCTCGTCGAACCCCTGGATCGAGAGGTCGATGATGACCGTTCCGTTCGCGGACCACGAGATGTCTCGCCGCACCCTGCTCCGCTGGGGTGCCGCGGCCGGCCTCTTCGTGACCGCCACCAGCCTCGCCGGCTGCGCCGGACCGACCGGGTTGCCCGGACCCGGCACGCTGACCCTGGCCCTCAACCGCTCGCTGGTCAGCCTCGACAACAAGCTGAACCAGTTCGACGCGGCCGTCACGGTGCAGCGAGCGGTGCGCCAGGCCCTCACGCAGATCGGCCCCGACATCACGCCCGAGCTCGTGCTCGCCGAGAGCTTCGAGCCGACGAGCGACACGCAGTGGACGGTCCGACTGCGCGAGGGCGTGCGCTACTCGGACGGGACGCCCGTCACGGTCGCCGACGTCGCCACCGCGTTGCAGATGTACGAGCAGGTGCAGGGCTCGTTCGTCGCCAGCTTCTTCCCCGAGTTCCCGACCGTGACCGCGATCGACGAGCGCACCTTCACGCTCGACTCGTCGCAGCCGATCCCGGTGCTCGACGCGTTGATGAGCAACATCCTGATCACCCCGGCCGCGGCGAACAAGCCGGAAGAGCTGCAGGACGGCGTGGGCAGCGGCCCGTTCGTCGTCACCCGGTTCAACCGCGGCGCCGGCACCTACAGCCTGAGCCGCAACGAGCAGTACTGGGGCGAGGCGCCGGGCGTCGACCGGGTCGAGGTGCGGTTCCTGCCCGAGGAGTCCAGCCGCGTGATCGCCCTGCGCAGCGGCGAGGTCGACGTGATCGACTCGATCACGCCCGACTCGGCGACCCAGTTGCAGGGCCTGCCCGGCATCGTCCTCGACGAGGCCTCGAGCCTGCGCATCAACCAGATCTTCTACAACTTCCGCAAGCCCGAGGGGCACCCGCTGGCCGACGCCCGGGTGCGCGAGGCGCTGAGCCACGCGATCGACGGCCGGGCGCTCGTGCGCGACGTGCTGACCGACTCGGTCACGCAGGCCGACGGCGTCGTCCCGCCGAGCCTCCTCGGCTACGCGAAGACCGGCGAGTACACCTACGACCCCGACCTCGCCCGCCGCACGCTCGCCGAGCTCGGGGCGAGCGACCTCACGTTGCGCATCATCTGGGAGACCGGCGAGTTCGCCGGCGACACCTTCATCATGGAGGCGCTCGTCGAGATGTTCGGCGCGATCGGCGTGCGGACCACGCTCCAGCAGTTCGAGCCCGGCGGTGACATCCTCCAGTGGCGCCAGGGCAAGGCCGGCGACTGGGACCTGCTCGGCAACGGCTTCTCGGCCCCCACCGGCCTCGCGCTGACCATCCTGCAGGGCATGTACGCGGGCACCGCCGAGAAGGAACGGACCCGCGACACGTACCAGGGCTACGTGCAGCCCGACGTGGCCGAGGCGATCGCCCGGGCGTCGACCGAGCCGGACGCGACCCTGCGCCAGCAGCGGCTCGCCGAGGCGCAGCAGGCGGCCTGGGACACCTGGCCCTGCGCCTGGGCCTTCGTGCCCAAGTCGGTGCTCGCCCGTCGCGAGCGGGTCGAGCGCCTCGCCCTCGCGTCGTCCAACACGTATCCGCTCGCCGACGTCCGACTGGGGGCCTGACCATGGCGACCTACATCCTCAAGCGCCTCGGCCAGGGCCTGCTCACCGTGTTCCTCACGGTGTCGACGGTCTTCGTGCTGATCCGCCTCGCCCCCGGCGACCCGGCCGTGGCCTACGCCGGGCCGCTCGCGACCAACGAGCAACTCGCCGCCGTGCGCGAGCAGTTCGGCCTGGACGACCCGCTGCTGCAGCAGTACGGCGTGTTCCTCCAGCAGTTGTTCACGGGCAACCTGGGCACCTCGTACTCGTTCCAGGCACCGGCCGTGCAGGTCGTGCTCGAACGGCTGCCGTACACGCTGACCCTGTCGTTCGCGGCGATCCTGTTGGCGGCGGTCGTGTCGATCCCGCTCGGCGTCTGGATGGCCCGTCGCACCGACACCCGCAGCGAGACCGGCGTCAACGTCGTCGCCATCGCGGGTCAGTCGATGCCCGACTTCTGGACCGGCATCCTGCTGCTCAGCGCCTTCGCCGTCGTGATCCCGATCTTCCCGGCCTCGGGCTTCGCCACCTGGGGCGGCCTCGTGCTGCCGACGGTGACGATCGCCATCCTGCAGGTGGCCCTGATCTCCCGGCTCGTGCGCCGCGAGATGGCGACCAACTTCTCGGCGCCCTACCTGACCGTGGCCCGGTCGCGCGGCGTCTCGGAGCGGGCCCTGACCTGGCGCTACGCCATGGGCAACTCGGCGATCCCCGTCTTCACGGCCCTCGGCACTCGCTTCGCGGCGATGCTCAACGGCGTCGTCGTGGTCGAGGTCGTGTTCGCCTGGCCCGGCGTCGGGTCGCTCATCGTGCGGGCGCTCGAGACCCGCGACTACCCCCTCATCCAGGCGACCGTGCTGGTCACGTCGCTGCTCGCCGTCGGCGTCCAGCTGCTGATCGACCTCGCCTACCCCCTGCTCGATCCGCGCGTGCGGCTCGGAAAGGCGAGTGCCGCATGACCCGCACCGAGACCACCGGACAGCCGTCCGGCACGTCGACCGCCGGCGCGGCCGGTCGCACCCCCGAGGAGGCGCGACGCACCGCGGTCACGCCTCGCCTGCTGAAGAGGTCCGAGGCGGCCCGGCGGACCTCCGCCGCACGGGTGAAGCTCTGGGTCGGCGCGATCTGCGCCCTCGTGGTGATCATCCCGATCGTGCTGGCCCAGGCCCTCCCGCTGCCCGACGCGAACGGCCAGGACCTCGGCAACCGCCTCGCGCCTCCGTTCACCGCCGGCCACCTGTTCGGCACCGACCAGCTCGGTCGCGACCTGCTCTCGCGGGTGCTGCACGGCGGTCAGGTCTCGCTCGCGATCGGCGTGCTGGCGGTCATCGTCTCGGGCGCCATCGGCGTCGTCCTCGGCTCGATCGCCGGGTTCTACGGGCGCTGGGCCGACACGCTGATCAGCCGCCTGCTCGAGGCCCAGATGTCGCTGCCGTTGCTGATGATGCTGCTGCTCGTCGTCGCCCTCTTCGGCCCGTCGATCCCGGTGATCACCTTCGTCATCGCGATCGCGCAATGGCCGGAGGTGGCCCGCCTGACCCGGTCGCTCGTGCTCGTCGAACGCGAGAAGCCGTACGTCTCGTCGGCCCGCACGCTCGGCCTGAACCGCTTCACGATCCTGCTGCGCCACGTCGTCCCGAACGTCATCAAGCAGGCGACGCTCGTCGTGCTGCTGCTGCTCGCGCAGGCCGTGCTGCTCGAGAGCGCCCTGAGCTTCCTCGGGGCCGGCCCGCAGCGACCGTTCGCGACCTGGGGCCGCATCATCTCGGACGGCCAGGACTACGTCACGACCGCCTGGTGGATGGTGACGATCCCGGGTCTGTTCATCGTGCTGCTCGTCGTCGGGGTCAACCTGCTGGGCGACGCCCTGCGGGACCGGCCGCGCCGGTCGACGGCCTCGCGCCTCCGTCGGTTCGTCGGGCTGCGCCCGTCGACCCCGGCCTCGACCCCGGCCTCGGCATCGACCCCGGCCCCGGCCCCGGCCCCGGCCCCGGCCCCGCAGAAGGGAACGATCGCATGACCTCCGTGACCGACGACACCGTCGACCCCGACCTGCTCCTCGAGGTGCGTGACCTGCAGATCGAGCTGATGACGACGAACGGGATCGTGCGCGCCGTCGACGGCGTCTCGTTCCACATCGCCCGGGGCGAGACCGTCACGATCATCGGCGAGTCGGGGTCGGGCAAGTCGACCACCGCCATGGGCGTGCTGCAGCTGCTGCCCGCCGACCTCGCCGTCGTCTCGGGCCACGTGCGCATCACCGGACTCGACGTGCTCGCCTCGGCCTCGGCCGTGCGCAAGGTGCGCGGTCGGGCCGTCGCCCTGATCCCCCAGGACCCCATGACGGCGCTCAGCCCGGTGCGGTCGATCGGCTCGCAGCTCGGCGAGGCCATCCGCATCGCCGGGGCCGCCAGCGGTCGGGCCGCCGTCACCGCCCGGGCCGTGCGCCTCCTCGAGCAGGTGCACATCCCCGACCCGGCGGCCCAGCTGGGGAAGTTCCCGCACCAACTCTCGGGTGGCATGCTGCAACGCGTGCTGATCGCCATCGCGTTGGCCTGCGAGCCGCAGCTGATCGTGGCCGACGAGCCCACCAGCGCCCTCGACGTCACGGTGCAGGCCGGCATCCTCGACCTGTTGCTCGAGCTGCAGGAGCAGCGCGGCATCGGCCTGCTGATGATCACCCACGACCTCGGCGTCGCCCGGCTCGTGTCCGACCGCATCCACGTCATGAAGGCCGGCGTGTTCGTCGAGTCCGGCGACGTGCGGCAGATCGTCGAGCACCCCGCCGAGCCCTACACGCAGGGGCTGCTCGCCGCGGTGCCCACCCTGGGCGCCTGGGACGAGACGCCGTCCACGCCCGCCACGACCAGCACCGACCGACCGGAGGCCACCCGTGTCTGACATCATCCTCGAGGTCGACGACCTGGTCGTCGACTACGGCAGCGGCTCGAGTGCCCACCGCGCCGTCGACCACGTGTCGTTCTCGGTGCGCCGCGGCAGCACCTTCGCCATCGTGGGCGAGTCGGGCTGCGGCAAGTCGACGATCGCCAAGGCGGTCATGCGGTTGCTGCAGCCGACCAGCGGGCGCATCGTGCTCGACGGCACCGACCTGGCGACCCTGTCGGAGGCGCGGTTGCGGCCCCTGAGGCACCGCTTCCAGATGGTCTTCCAGGACCCGTACGGCTCGCTCGACCCGCACCTGAGCGCCCGCGACATCGTCGCCGAGCCGCTCCGACTGAAGGGCGTGCGGTCGGCCCAGGACCGGGCCACCGAGGCGGCGCGCCTGATCGACCGCGTCGGCCTGCCGTCGACGGCGCTCGACCGTCGCCCGCACGAGTTCTCCGGCGGCCAGCGCCAACGCATCGGCATCGCCCGGGCGCTCGCCTCGAGCCCCGACCTGCTGATCTGCGACGAGGCGACGAGCGCGCTCGACGTGTCGGTGCAGGCGCAGGTTCTCGACCTGCTGCGCGAGATCCAGGTCGACACCGGCATCACCTACGTCGTCATCTCGCACAACCTCGGCGTCGTGCAGCAGATCAGCGAGAGCGTCCTCGTCATGAAGCAGGGCGCCGTCGTCGAGCAGGGCGCCACGGCGCAGGTCCTCACGTCGCCTGCCGAGGACTACACGCGGCGGCTGCGCCGGGCCGCCCTCGACCCCGCGACGATGACCGGCGTCAAGCCGCGCCACGTCGTCCGCAGCCTCTCGTTGGGAGCCACCGCATGACCCGGACCGACACCGCCCGGACCGCGACCACCCCGGTCGACCCCACCGCGCTCGACGCCGCGGACACGGTGGCCGAGGCGGCCACGCGCCCCGCGCCTCCTCGGCTCGTGCTCGGCACGATGACCTTCGGCGACACCGTCGACGAGGCCACCGCCGCCCGCATGCTCGACACCGCGCGCGACGCGGGCGTCACCTGGATCGACACGGCCAACGCCTACGTCGGCGGCACGACCGAGACGATGCTCGGCCGCCTGCTCGCCGGGCGGCGCGACGAGGTCGTGCTCGCCTCGAAGGCGGGCATGCCGCACGCCGACGCGGGCGGACTGCCGCCGCTCTCGGCCGTGGCCCTCCGCGCGAGCGTCGAGGCGAGCCTGCGCCGCCTCGGCACCGACCGTCTGGACCTGTTCTACCTGCACCAGCCCGACCGGGCGACCCCGCTCGACGAGACCCTCTCGACCGTCGCCGCCCTGGTCGCCGAGGGCAAGGTGCTCTCGCTCGGCGTCTCGAACTACGCCGCCTGGCAGATCGGCGACGTCGAGCGCATCGCCGACGCCGTGGGCGCACCCCAGCCGGTCGTCGCCCAGCAGCTGTGCAACCTCGTGGCCCGCCGCCTCGACGACGAGTACCTCGAGTTCGCGAGCGTCCACGGGCTCGAGACGATGGTCTACAACCCGCTCGGCGGCGGCCTCCTGACCGGTCGGCACCGCTTCGACGAGACGCCGGCCGACGGGCGCTTCGGCGACTCGGCCCTCGCCGAGATGTACACGAAGCGCTACTGGGACGCCGACCTGTTCGCCGCGATCGACCGCCTGTCGGGCGTCGCCGCCGAGGCCGGCGTGACGCTCGTCGAGCTCGCCCTGCGCTGGGTGGCGTACCGACCCGAGGTCGGGTCGGTGCTGCTCGGCGGCTCCCGGCCCGAACAGCTGACGGCCAACGTCGCCGCCGTCGCCGCCGGGCCGCTGCCCGACGAGGTGGTGGCGGCCTGCGACGAGGTCGGGCGTCAGCTGCGGGGGCCGATGCCTCCGTACGCGCGCTGAGCCGCGCCTCCCGGCCCTCCGCACCGCGCCGCACGCCCCCGAACCGCACCGCACCGCACCGCACCGACCGCACGCCCCGCACGAGAGAGAGCACCATGAGCACCGCCAGCGACTTCGCCCGTACGATCCGCCGCCGCGAGAGGGCGGTCGGCTACTGGATCACCCTCGACGCCCCGCCGGCGACCGAGCGCATCGCTCGGCTCGGCTACGACTACGTCTGCCTCGACGCGCAGCACGGCCTCTTCGGCTACCAGGGCATGATGACCGGCCTGCTCGCCATCGACGCGGGGCAGACCTCGGCCGGGCTCGTGCGGGTCGAGGCGAACGACATCACGCCGATCGGCAAGGCCCTCGACGCCGGGGCGGCCGGCGTCATCGTGCCGCTCGTCGACACGGCCGAGGACGCCGCCTCCGCCGTGCGCAGCGCGAAGTACCCGCCCCACGGCCGCCGCTCGTACGGCCCCATGCGGTCGAGCCTGCGCATCGGCCCCGTGCCGGCGGACGCGAACGACACGACGATCGTGCTCGCCATGATCGAGACGCCCGACGGGCTCGCGAACGTCGAGGCGATCGCCGCGACGCCGGGACTCGACGGCCTCTACGTCGGGCCGAGCGACCTGTGCATCGCGGTCGGCGGGGCCTACCCGGGCGACCCGGCCGTGGAGGAGGCCTTCGACGCCGCCCTCGTCCGCGTCGCGGCCGCGGCCGAGGCCGCGGGCATCGCCGCGGGCATCCACACGCCGCACGGCGACGTCGCCCGACAGCGGCTCGCCTCGGGGTACACGTTCGCCACGGTCGCCGGCGACCTCAACCACCTCGAGGCCGCCGCCCGCGACCACCTGCAGCGTGCCACCGCGACGGACGACCCCGACGCGACCGCCGGAGGCGCGGCGTGAGCAGGCAGGACGCGGTCGCGGACGACGCGGGCGCCGACGACGCGGTCGCGGACGACGTGGGCGACGACGGACGACTGCGGCCCGACGCGGCCGGTCGCGCCTGGGCGTACCTGCCGACGGCCACGGTGCAGTCGCACGCGGCCAACCTCGCCGAGCTGCCCGACGGGCGCCTGGCCTGCGTCTGGTTCGGCGGCACGCAGGAGGGCGTCTCGGACATCCACGTCTGGTGCTCGGTCCTCGACGGCGAGGTGTGGTCCGAACCGGTGCGCCTCAGCGACGACCCCGCACGCTCCGAACAGAACCCGGTGCTCTTCACGGCCCCCTCGGGCGACGTCTGGTTGCTCTACACGGCGCAACGGGCCGGGAACCAGGACTCGGCCGAGGTGCGCCGCCGGATCTCCACCGACGGCGGGGCCACCTGGGCCGAGCCCACGACCCTCTTCGCGGCCGACGAGACGGGTGGCGTCTTCGTCCGGCAGCCGCCGGTCGTCACCCGCGCAGGCGACCTGCTCGTGCCGGTCTTCCGCTGCGTGACGACCCCGGGGAAGGCGTGGGTGGGCGACCACGACACGAGCTCGGTCATGATCTCCCGGGACGGCGGCTCCACGTGGGGTGAGGTCGCCGTCCCGGGGAGCACGGGAGCCGTGCACATGAACGTGCACGAGCTGCCCGACGGATCGCTGCTCGCGCTCTTCCGCAGCCGCTGGGCCGACGCCGTGCACGAGTCGCGCTCGACCGACGGCGGACTCCACTGGTCGGCACCGGTGCCGACCGAGCTGCCCAACAACAACTCCTCGGTGCAGTGGGTTCCGCTCGCCGACGGGCGCCTCGCGATCGTCTACAACCACCGCCGCGCCGACGCCACCACCCCGCGCCGCCTCGGGCTCTACGACGAGATCGACGAATCCGGCATCGTCGAGCAGGCCGTGCTGCCCGGCGCGGGCGCAGACCTCGACCAGGAGGCGCGGGCCGGGTCGCCCGCGGAGGGGGGCCGGACGGCGTTCTGGGGCACGCCCCGGGCTCCGATGTCGCTGGCGGTGTCGACGGACGGCGGGCGCAGCTGGCCGCACCGCGTCGACCTCGAGGACGGCGACGGGTGGTGCCTCTCGAACAACTCCCGCGACGGGCTGAACCGCGAGCTGTCGTACCCGAGCATCACGCAGACCGGCGACGGCGCCGTGCACGTGGCGTACACCTGGCACCGCCGGGCGATCCGTCACGTGCGCCTGTCGGCCGCCGATCTGCCCGGACCCGACGTCGAGGGCTGAGCCGTGTCGGACGACGGGACGCCCGTCACCGAGCGGGCGGGTGACGGTGCCGGCACCGACCGGCACGCCGTGGTGACGGGCTGCAGCTCGGGCATCGGGCGGGCGATCGCTGAGTTCCTGCTGGCCGACGGGTGGCGGGTGACCGGTCTCAGCCGACGCGCGGTCGACCTGGGCGACGGGTTCTCGTGGCTCGGCTGCGACCTCTCCGTGACCGCCGACGTCGCGCGAGCGGTCGCCGACGTCGGGTCGGTCGACGCGATCGTCCACGCGGCCGGCTACCAGGTGGCCGCCCCGCTCGGGCAGCTCGACCCCGCCGCCCTCGAGGGCATGTTCGCCGTGCACGTCGGGGCCGCGGCCGCGCTCGTCGACGCACTCGTCGACCGGCTGGCCGACGGCGGTCGCGTCGTGCTGATCGGCAGCCGCACCGCCGTCGGCGTCGCGGGCAAGAGCCAGTACGCGGCGACGAAGGCGGCCCAGGTCGCACTGGCCCGGAGCTGGGCGGCGGAACTGGCGCCGCGCGGCGTCACCGCCAACGTCGTGGCGCCGGGGCCCACCGACACGCCGATGCTCGCCGACCCGGCCCGCGCCTCCTCGGCTCCGGTCGTGCCACCGCTGGGCGCGCTCGTCGACCCGGTGGACGTGGCGGCCCTCGTCGCGTTCGTGCTCGGGCCGCACGGACGGAGCATCACCGGGCAGGCGCTCGTCGTGTGCGGCGGCGCCTCGCTCTGAGGTCGCACCGGGTCGAGGTCGCGGCGGGTCGAGGTCGCGGGTCGGGGTCGCGGCGGCTCGAGGTCGCGGCTCGAGGTCGCGGGTCGAGGTCGCGGGTCGAGGTCGCGGGTCGAGGTCGCGGCGGGTCGAGGTCACAGCGGCTGCGAGGACGCACCACCATCGCGTCGTCGAACCATCCGCGGGCCTGGTTCGACGACGCGGGCGTGGTGCGGCCTGTCCCGAAAGCGACGATCGGGGCCCCAATTGTTTTGATTCATTCAAAAGAAGGCGTATGGTGGTGTCAACGCCGACGGAGGCCAGGGCCACCGTCGAGCACCTCGGCGCCGCCCTCCTCACCTCCGCTGGCCGCCCGCTCGATCCCCCGATCGCGGGCCCCCGACCAGCACGACCCGCCCAGCCCCGAGGAGTCACCGTGAACACCACCGCCACGACCGCCCGCACCGCCGCCACCCCGCTCGGCGGCCGCTACGTCAGCAGCACCGCCGCCTCGACGGTCGGCAGCTACGTCGGTTCGCTCGCCGCCGACGTCGCGCCCGGCTCGTACGTGAGCACCTCGGCACGCCGCGACCTGTCGATCGGTCGCTACACAGCCAGCGCACGGCGTCGCCTCTCGGCCGCCACGGCGTCCGTCCGGACGGCCACGGGCTCGATCCACACCGCCACCGGCTCGATCCACACCGCCACCGGCTCGATCCGCACCGCGTAGTCGGTGCCGGTCGGGGGCACCCCTCCCCGACCGACCCGGACGGGCCGCCCCACCAGACCCGGGCCCGCCGCGCGACCTGAATCCGCGCGGCGGACCCGTTCCTCTGGGCGATGTCACGACCTACCCGGTCCGCCCACCTCGCCCAGGAGACACGACGTGCCGCTCACCCCCGAAGGTGAGCGGCACGTCGTGTCTCCGGGACGACCGGGCCCGAGCCCGGCACTCCGGACTAGAGCGTCGCGGCGGAAGGGTCCCAGCTCTCGTCGAGCGGCACCGGCTGCTGCACGGCGGACTCGACGGAGACCGGCGCACCCTGCTCGGCGGCCGACGAGATCGCCAGCAGGACGTCGAGAACGTGCGAGGCCACGGCCCCGCTGGCACGCTCGGCGTCGCCACCGCGGATGGCCCGCGCCAGGTCGAGCACGCCCGAACCGCGTCCGTAGGTCGAGCCCGCGGCGGTGAGCGTCTCGGGCTCGTCCCGGCCGAACCGCCAGAGGCTCGAGTCGCCCTCGAAGGTGTTGGGGTCGGGCAGCACGAGGGTGCCCTCGGTGCCGCTGATCTCGACGAAGCCCATGCGGGGCAGCGCGTTCTGGAACGAGAACGTCGACTGGGCCGACTGCCCGCCCGCGAACTCGATGAGCGCCGCGTGGTGCGTCGGCACCTCGACCGGGAAGGTCTCGCCGGCCCGGGGACCGCTGCCGATGGTCCGGGTGTCGAACGACTTCGACGAGACCGCGCTGACGCGGCTGGCCGAGCCGAAGGCGTGCACGAGGGTCGTCACGTAGTACGGCCCCATGTCGAAGAGCGGACCGGCCCCGAGCGCGAACAGGAAGTCGGGGTTCGGGTGCCACGACTCGGGCCCGGGCACGTGGAACATCGTGGTCGCCGTGAGGGGCTGACCGATGTCGCCCCGGGCGATGGCGCGCATGGCGGTCTGGATGCCGGCGCCGAGCACGGTGTCGGGGGCACACGCGACGCGGACGCCGGCCGCCTCGGCGGCGGCGAGCAGGTCGCGGGCCGACTCGTGGTCGAGCGCGAGGGGCTTCTCGCTCCAGACGTTCTTGCCGGCGGCGATGATCTGACGGCCGACCTCGGCGTGCACGGCCGGGATCGTGAGGTTGACGACGATCTCGATCTCGTCGATCGCGAGCAGCTCGTCGACCGTGCCGTGACCCGGGACGCCGTACGCCTCGGCCTGCGCCTGGGCGCGGTCGAGATCGAGGTCGGCGACGAAGAGCACCTCGAGGTCGGCGAACTGCGTCATGTTCTCGAGGTAGGTGCCGCTGATGACGCCCGCGCCGATGACGCCGACGCCCACGCGTCCCGTGCGGCCGGCGGTCGTGTCGACGCCGCTCACTTGTCGTTCTCCTGCAGCCAGGCGAAGGACTCGGCGACGCCGTCGAAGACGTCCTTCGCGTAGTCGTCGAACTCGACGACGCGCAGCGCGTGCGGCGCGGCGGCGAGGACGGCGGCGACGTCCACGTCGCCCTGACCGGCCGGGGTCTGGTTCTTGAAGGCGGCGGCCAGCGCGTCGGGCACCTCGAGGGCGCTCTCGCTGCTGGGCAGGGCGGTCGCGATGTCGCCGGAGATCTTGCCGTCCTTGACGTGCAGGAACTGCACGCGGTCACCCAGCGAGCGCAGCAGCGCCGGGGTGTCCATGCCGCCGACGGTCGACCAGAAGGTGTCGATCTCGAGGACGACGTCGTCGTTCAGTCGCTCGAGGAAGAAGTCGTAGACGGGGCGGCCGTCGACCTTGTTCGCGAACTCCCACTGGTGGTTGTGGTAGCCGAACTTCAGGCCCGACGCGGCGGCCAGCACCTGCAGCTCGTTGACGCGGTCGGCGATCTTCGCGGCGTCGTCGGCGGTCTGCCAGCGGTCGCTCGGGATGAACGGGTCGATCACGGTGCCGATGCCGAGCTGGGCGGCGGCGGCGAAGGCGCGCTCGGGCTCGTCGGAGTCGATGACCGGGGCGTGGCCCGAGGGCGCGGTGACGCCGGAGGCGGCGAAGGCCTTCTCGAACTCGTCGGCACGCTCGACGAACGAGTAGGGCTCGACCTTGGTGAAGCCGATCTCGGCGATGCGGGCGACGGCGCCCTGCAGGTCGGCCGAGACGGCGTCTCGGACCGTGTAGAGCTGCACGGAGGGTGACGAGGTCATGGGAGTGACTCCTTTGTCGTGAGGGGTTCAGGTGGTCTGGGCCCAACTCTGCCACTTATGTCGACCGATGACAAAAGTTCGTCCCGAATCGACGCATTCTCTTGCCCGGACGACACCCGCTGTGTATTCTGCGAACACCTAGCGCGACTAGGTTTTGACTCGAGGAGGCGTCATGGCCAACCCAGGCCCCATCGGCACGCAGGGCGTGCTCACCCAACCCATCAGCACCGTGCGGGTGTCGCGGGGCTACATGATCGCGCTGGGGCTCGCCCAGTTCGGCCTGTTCGCGGCCCTGCTCTCGCCGGTCTACGTGAGCATGCAGCTCAAGGCGCAGCAGTTGAACCCCGACGACCCGGCGAGCATCATCGGGCTGGTCCTGCCCTTCGGTGCGTTCGGAGCACTCCTCGCCAACCCGCTCGTCGGCGCGCTGAGCGACCGGACCCGCACGCGGTGGGGCCGTCGTCGGCCCTACCTGGTGGGCGGCATCGTCGTGTTCACTCTCGCCCTCGCTTGGCTCGCCTTCGCCCCCACCGTGCTGCAGCTCGGCATCGCCTGGGTGGTCGCGCAGATCGCGGCCAACGCCGTGCTCGCCGCCCTGACCGCGAGCTTCGCCGACAACGTGCCGCAGTTCCAACGCGGCAAGGCCTCGAGCGTCATCGCCCTTGCTCAGAACATCGCCGTCCTCGCCGGCACCTACCTCGCCGTCCTGTTCGTCGCGAACCTGCCGGTGCTCTTCATCGCGCCGGGCGTCCTCGCCGTCGTGCTCATCCTCGTCTACGCGGTCGTCGCCCGCGACGACCTGCCCGAGTACGAACTCAAGCCCTTCACGTTCGTCAACCTGGTCAGCTCGTTCTGGACGAACCCCCTGAAGCACCGCGACTTCGCCTTCGCCTGGTGGTCGCGGTTCCTGATCATCCTCGCGACGTTCATGTTCACGACCTACCGGCTGCTCTACATGCAGGAGCACCTCGGCATCGCGGACGTCGCCGACGCCACGGCCGCGGTCGCCTTCGGCGTCCTGCTCTACACGATCGCGTTGATGGCGAGCGCCGCGCTCTCGGGCTGGCTGAGCGACAAGCTGAAGATGCGCAAGGTCTTCGTCGGGGGCTCCACCGCCCTCTTCGCGGTCGGCCTGATCCTGCTGGCCCACGCCGAGACGGTCACCGGCTTCTACGTCGCCGAGGTCGTCATGGGCTTCGCCTACGGCATCTACGCGGCCGTCGACACGGCGCTCGTCGTCGACGTCCTGCCGAACGCCGACCGTCCCGGCAAGGACCTCGGCGTCATCAACATCGCCAACGCCCTGCCCCAGTCGCTCGCCCCGGCGATCGCCCTGTTCTTCCTCGGCGTCGGCAACGCCGGTTCGGGCAACTACACGCTGATGCTCTGGGCGGCCGGCGTCGCGGCGATCCTCGGCGCCCTGGCCGTCATCCCCATCAAGCGCGTGCGCTGAGTCGGACGCATCGATCAGGAGGCGCGGGTCGGGAGGCGCGAGCGCTCACCGACCCGCGCCTCCCGCACGTCACCGTCGGTCGGCCGTCTCGCGGTCGTCGACCGTGCGGACGGCGCCGGTCTCGATCCGGTCGGCCAGGATGCGACGTCGACGTCGACCCAGGGACAGCGCCCCCGGCACGACGAGGACGACCGCGATGGCGATCCACAGTCCGATGGTGAGCGGGCTCGACACCAGGATGCCCGGGTCGCCCTCGGACAGGATCATCGCCCGGCGCAGCTGCTGTTCGAGCAGCGGCCCGAGGATCAGCCCCACGACCGCGGGGGCCACGGGGATGTCGCCGATCCGCAGCAACAGGCCGAGGGCGCCGATGCCCGCCAGCAGGAACAGGTCGGTGGTCGACCCGCCCGCCGAGTAGGCGCCCAGGCAGGCGAACACGACGACCGCCGCGTAGATGGCCCAGGCCGGGATGGTCAGCACCCGGGCCCACACCTTGACCAGCGGCAGGTTGAGCACCAGCAGCATCACGTTGCCGATGTACAGCGACGCGATGAGTGCCCAGACGAGGTCGCCCGACTCGGCGAACAGGGTCGGTCCGGGCTGCAGCCCGTAGGACTGGAAGGCCGTGAGGATCACGGCCGCGGTGGCCGAGGTCGGCAGTCCGATCGTCAGCAGCGGCACGAGCACGCCGGCGGCGGCGGCGTTGTTCGCCGCCTCGGGCCCGGCGACGCCCTCGATGGCGCCGTGGCCGAACTCGTCCTTGTGCTTCGACAGGCGCTTCTCGGTGGCGTACGACAAGAAGGTCGGGATCTCGGCGCCCCCGGCCGGCAGCGACCCGATCGGGAAGCCGAGCGCCGTGCCGCGCAACCACGCGGGCCACGACCGCTTGAACTCGTCGCGGGTCAGCAACGCCCGCCCCTTGACGGGTTGCACGGTCGTGCGGCCCGTCTTGGCCAGGACGTGACCGAGGGCCTCGCTGATGGCGAAGAGACCCACCACCACGAGCACGACGTCGATGCCGTCGAAGAGGCCGCCGGCGCCGAAGGCGAGTCGGGCCTGGCCGGACTGCGCGTCGATCCCGACGAGTCCGATCGTCAGGCCGATGAGCAGGCTCGCCGCCCCCTTCAGGAGGCTCGGGCCGAGCAGGGCGGACACGGTCACGAACGCGATCACCATGAGGGCGACGTACTCGGGCGGCCCGAGTTGGACGGCGAAGTCCGCCACCCAGGGGGCGACGAACGTGATGGCGACGGTGCCGACCGTGCCGGCGACGAACGACCCGAGGGCTGCCGTGGCCAGGGCCGACGCGGCACGACCGGCCTTCGCCATCTTGTTGCCCTCGATCGCCGAGACGATCGAGGCGGACTCCCCCGGGGTGTTCAGCAGGATGGACGTCGTCGACCCGCCGTACATGCCGCCGTAGTAGATGCCCGCGAACAGGATCAGTGCCGCCGCGGGGTCGAGGCGGAAGGTGATGGGCAGCAACAACGCCACCGTCAGGGCCGGGCCGATGCCGGGCAGCACGCCCACCGCGGTGCCGATGGTGACGCCGAGCAGCGCCCAGAGCAGGTTCTCGGGCGTCAGCGCCGCCTCGAAGCCCTGCATCAACAGGTTCAGCTGGTCCATGGTCTAGAACCCCCAGGGCCCGGCGGGCAGCGCCAGGCCGATCACGCGGTCGAACAACAGGACGATGACGCCCGCGAGCACGAGGCCGTAGAGCGCCAGGCGCCACCACGGCCTCGGCGAGCCCAGCACGAGGGCGCCGGCGACGAACAGGGCCACCGAGACGACGGTGAAGCCGACGAACGGCAGCAGGACGCCGTAGACGACGATGCCGGCCAGGAGGCCGAGGACGCTCCACAACCGCGGGCTCACGGGGCCCACTCCCCGCCGCAGGACGACCAGGACGAATCGCAGGTTCACCGCGACGAGGGCGACGCCGACCACGGCGAGCAGCACCCCGATGATGGTCGGGAACGCTGCGGGCCCCAACGGTTCGCTGGTCGGACGCAACGACGCGGCGTCGGTGAGCACGACGATCGCGGCGACGACGAGGAGGAGACCGACGACGGCCGTGACCGCACCGCTGACCACCGCAGGGTGGTCGACGGCTCGGGAGGCGACGGACGACGGAGGCGCGGCCCGGCGGTCGCGGACCGTGCGTACCTCGGTGGTGTCGAGACCGGGAGGGGCCTGCTTCTCGCGACGGCGGGCTCTCATCGGTCGCTCCCCAGTCCGATGTCGTCGAGGACGGTGCCGATCGTGGCCTCCTGGTCGGCGACGAACTCGTCGAACTCGGGCCCGGTGAGGAACTCGTCGCCCCACCCGCGGGTCTCGACGATGTCGGCCCAGGCCTCGGTGTCGTGCATCTCGGTGAGCATGGTGACCAGCGCCTCCTCGTCCTCGACGCTGATGCCGGGGGGTGCCGCGACGCCACGCCAGTTCTGCAGCTCGACGTCGAGGCCCTGCTCGTGGAACGTCGCGACCTCGGGCAGGTTGTCGACCCGCTCGGGGCTCGACACCGCGAGGGCCCGGACCGAACCGTCGGCGATGTACGGCGCGATCTCGCTGATGCCCGAGATGCCCGCGGTCGACCGCCCCGAGAGCAACGTGGTGAGTGCCTCGCCACCGCCCGAGTGCGCGACGTAGGACACCTCGGCCGGATCGGCACCGGCCGCCTGGGCGAACAACCCGGCGAGGATCTGCTCGACCCCGCCCGCCGAACCGCCCGAGATGGACTGGGCCCCGACGTCGTCGCGCATGAGCCCGGCGAACTGCTCGAGGCTCTCGATCTCGGATTCGGCCGGCACGACGAGCACGAGGTACTCGGTGCTCAGCCGCGCGAGCATGGTGACGTCCTGCAGCGAGTAGGGCGACTCGTTCGTGATGACGGCGCCGATCATGATCGCCCCGGTGGCCATCAGCTGGCTGGCGTCGCCCCGGTGCTGGACGAACTGGGCGAGCCCCGGGGTGCCTCCCGCGCCTCCGACGTTGTAGACCTCGCTGCGGCCGATGACGTCGGCGAGCGAGGACTGCATGGCCCGGGCGGTCTGGTCCCACCCTCCACCAGGGTTGGCAGGGGCCATGATGCGCAGCTGTTGCCCGCCGAGAGCGGCCTGGATGGCCGTCGCCGGGCTGGCGCTGCGGGCCACGTTCGTGGCCACGAGGGCGACCACGACGGCGATCGCGAGGGCCACGACCACCCCCAGGCCGACGCGGTCTCGAAGGCCTCCGCCGGGGGCACGTTCGTCTGCGGGCATCGTTGCTCCTCATCGATCGTCGACGTCTTCGTCACTCTCTGTATACAGTGACGGACGGTCGGCGTCAACGAGGAGGCGCGTGGCCGGGTCGGTCAGGCGAGCTCGGCGTCGACCTCCGAGCGCAGCAGGTCGAGCCGGATCTCGCGGGCCCGCTGCATGTGCCGCCGCGCGACGGCGCCCGCGCGCACGGCGTCGCGGTCGCGGATCGCCGCCACGACGAGCGCGTGCTCGTCGAGGGCCTCGCCCCACCGGTCGCCGACCGACAGGGTCGAACTCGGGGTGTGGATCAGGTGGACCGACAGCCGCTCGAGCAGGTCGAGCAGGACGGGGTTGTGCGCGGCGTCCCAGAGGGCGGCGTGGAACTCGAGGTTGGTGGTCATCCGGAGGCGGTCGGACGGGTCGACGAGTGCCCGGTCCCGGGCCACGAGCCCGTCGAGGCGCTCGAGGTCGTGGTCGTCGCGGGTGTTCGCCGCCTGCGCGGCCACCTCGGCCTCGAGCATGATGCGCACGTCGTAGACCTGCACGACCTCACGGGCGTCGACGCGTTTGACGAAGAGACCTCGCGCGCCGCGTTCGAGCAGTCGTTCGTGCTCCAGACGTCCCAGTGCGGCACGGACGGGGGTGCGCGACACCCCGAAGCGCTCGGCCAGCACGACCTCACGCAACGCCGTTCCGGGAGGGAGGACGCCCGAGAGGATCTGCGTGCGCAGCTCGTCGTGGATGGAGTCGCCGTCGTGACGCGTCGGCCGTGCCGCCACGTCGACGCGGGCGTCACCGGGCGAGGTCATGCCCTAGGCGGCCAGACCGGCCCGCCGGCCGAACACCGCCCCCGCCGCGAGACCCGAACCGCCGGGGTAGTTGCCCGAGAACAGACCACCGAGCGCTTCACCGACGGCGAAGAGCCCGGGCACGGTGCTGCCGTCGTCGCGTCGCACCCGCCCGTCGACGTCGCCGGCGAGGCCGCCGAAGGTGAAGGTGATGCCACAGGTCACAGGGTAGGCGAAGAACGGACCCGTCTCGAGGGGCGTCGCCCAGTTGCTCTTCGGCGGGGTGACGTCGGCCCTGCGGCCGTCCTTGACCGTCGGGTCCCACGGCACCGAGCGGTCGATCGAGGCGTTGTACTCGCGGATGGTGGCGACGAACGCGGCGGCGTCGACGTCGAGGGAGGCCGCGAGCTGCTCGAGCGTGTCCGCCTCGACGACGCTGATGCCGGGCATGTCGTACTCCTCGGTGCGCAGCATCGGACGGAGCGACGCGTCGAAGACCTGGTAGGCGATGCCGCCCGGTTGTTCGAGGATGCGGCCGCCGAACTTCGCGTACGTGTAGTTGCGGAAGTCCTCGCCCTCGTCGACGAAGCGTCGACCCTCACGGTTCACGATGACCCCGAGCGGGTAGCTCTGCCTCGTGAAGCGGTTGGTCAGCTCGCGGTTGCCCTCGTTGTCGGGGTGGAAGGCGTCCCACTGCACGCTGTGGGCGGTCGACCAGTCGCCCCCGCGGGCGGCGCCGAGGTCGAGGGCGGCCTCGATCAGCTCGCCCGTGTTGAGGGGCGTGCCGCGGACGACCGCCGAGCCCCAGCCCGGGCCGAGGTGTCGCTCGCGCAGCTCGGGGCTCGACTCGAAGCCGCCCGACGCGACGACCACCGATTCGGCGCGCACCTCGTGCTCGCGGCCCTCGGCGTCGACGCAGGTCACGCCCGTGACCGAGACGGGCACCGTCGCCCCCGTCCCTTCCCCTGGCCCTGCCCCCGCCGCCGCCTCGGTGGGCGCGGTGAGGAACCCCGTGACGCGGACGCCGTACGCGACACGGTAGCCCAGGCGTTCGGCGACCGCACGGTGGTCGGCGACGAGGCCCTTGCCCCCGTCGACGTTGCCGAGGTGGAGACCGCCCCAGAACAGGTAGCCACCACCGTCGCGCTCGTACGCCTGACGCTCGTACATGAGGCGGTAGCGCAGGCCCAGGTCGTGCAACCAGGCGACCGCGTCGCGCGACTCCTCGACGAGGACGGTGGTCATGTCGGGGTCGTTGCGACCCGAGGTGACCTTCCGCAGGTCGGCCGCGTACTCGTCGGCGGGATAGGGAGGCACCTCGGTGACACCGTGCCGATCGTCCGGCTCGACGATGTCGACCAGGTCGGCGAGGCCGCCGTGCGCGATGCGGGTCGCCCCCGCCGTGTAGTAGCTGTTGCCACCCGACTCGGCCTCGTCGCCGCGCTCGAGCAGCAGCACCCGACGACCACGGGAGGCCGCCGCGTGGGCCGCGGTGAAACCGGCGTTGCCGCCGCCCACCACCACGACGTCGACGGACTCGGGCAGGGGTGTGGCGGTCATGGTTCTCCTCTTCGAGATGGAGCATTAGTGTATACACTAATCACGCTCACTGTCGAGCCCAGGCCGACCTCTGCGGCGAGGCTTCCGCGAGTCGGGCGGAGGCGTGTGCGACGGCCTACCGTCGCACACGTCATGACGCCCCCGACCGACCCCGCACCCGCCCCCGCCGCCACCACCGGTCCGGGTGCCGACCGGGTCGTGCCCACGGTCGGGCCGGTCATGGCACCCGACCTGCACCTCATGACCTACAACATCCGTCGCCGCATGCCGCAGGTGCGGACCACCCGTCACGCGCTGGCCGACCGGTGGTCGACCCGGTTGCCGGCGCTGCGCCTCCTGCTCGAGGCCGAGCGACCCTCGGTGCTCGGACTCCAGGAGGCGCTGCCGGACCAGTCCGCGCAGCTCGCGGCCGCGCTCGGCGACGGCTACGCCTCGGTCGGCACGGGTCGCGACCGCGATCGCGGCGGCGAGCGCGTCGAACTGCACGTCGACACCACCCGGCTGCGGATCGTCCGCCACGAGGCGCTCTGGCTCTCGGCCACCCCCACGGTGCCGGGGTCGCGCTCGTACGGCAACATGATCCCCCGCACGGCCGTCCACGCCGAGCTCGACGACCTCGTGACCGGGGCCCGGCTGCACGTCGTCGTCACGCACTTCGACCACCTCTCGGCCCGCTCGCGGCGGCACTCCGCCGTGCAGCTGCGCACCTTCACCGACGCCCTCGACGGACCCGTCGTCGTGATGGGCGACTTCAACGCCGGGGTCGACTCCCCCGCGCACCGCGAGCTGACCCGCGGCAGGCTGGTCGACAGCCGCGTGGTGGCCGACGCGCGGCTCGACCCGGGCTGGGGCTCGTTCTCGAACTACGGCCCGCCCCGCACCGGCGGCCGCCGCCTGGACTGGCTGCTCGTCGACGCCGGGGCCCACGTCGAACGGGCCGGCGTCGGCGGGGTCCGTCCCGGCGGCGTCGCCCCCTCCGACCACGACCCCGTGCACGCCGTCGTGCGCTGGCCGTCCGGGCACCCCGCCCCGCGTCCGCCCGACGAGCCCACCGTCGAGCACCGCACCACCGAACACCGCCCCGAGGAGTCCTGAGATGTCCACCGTCGCCGAGACCTTCCTCCGCCGCCCGCACGGGGTCCTCGAGTACGTCGCCGACGCGGTGCGCGTGGTCGCGGCCCTGAGCGTCGTCGTCGCGGGCATCGGCTGGGGCGTGGTCGAGATCGCCGTGCTGATGCTGGCGCTGCTCGGCACCCTCGTGCCCCGCATGCTCGGCCTCCGGGCGAGCGTCGACCTGATGGTCGGCGTCGCCGCCCTGGGCGCCGCCTGGAGCAGCGTCTTCGAGCTCTACACCCGGGTCACGGGCTACGACACGGTCGTGCACTTCCTGCTCAACGGCCTGCTGGCCGCGGTGTTCGTCGTCCTCGCCCGCCGGGCCGGCTGGATCGCCTCGTCGGGCGACACCGGTGGACGAGGAGGCGCGGGTCGCTCGGCCCGCGTCGGCTCAGTCCTGACGACGGTCGCGTTCGGCCTGGCGGCCGGCACCCTGTGGGAGATGGGCGAGTGGGCGGGCCACACCCTCGTCGACTCGGCGATCTTCGTCGGTTACGACGACACGATCGGCGACCTCGCCGCGGGAGGCCTCGGCTCGCTGCTGGCCGGGCTGGCGCTGCCGTTCCTCGTGGGGGGCGACGTCCGCGGCCGAGCCACGCGCGCCTCCTCGTCCGGAGCCGATGCCGGTGCCGGTGCCGGTGCCGACGGACGCGGGGTCGACGCCGTCGGCCACGGCCACCCGCGCGTCCACCACCGCTGACGGCGTCCAACCGAGCCGCGTGAAGACGCCGGCCGGGTCGGCGCGCAACCAGCGCGACCACGGCAGGCCGTCGATGCCGTGCACCGTGAACGAGTGCAGCGCCCGGTACGTCCGCAACCAGGGGGCGTTGCCCGGGTCGAGCGGCCGGGCCGAGATGCCCGTGACGACGTCGCGGCGGTAGGCGATGCGGCCCCGCCCGGCGAGTTGGCGGTCGCCGAGGTGCAGGGCGAGGTCCATGTCGTCGTGCAGCAGGGTCTCGTGCCGGTGCACCTCGTCGCGCACGTCGAGCCAGGCGGTGCGGCGCATCATCATCGTCGAGCCGAACAGCGGCCAGTGCGCCAGCGCGGCCCCGATCACGAGGTGGTACGCGCCCACGTAGAGGGCGGAGAGCAGGCGCTCGACGCCGACGGGCGCGTCGTAGAAGCGGGCGTTCGTGCTGACGGCGAGCACGTCCGGATCGTCGACGAGGGTGCCGACCAGGTCGGCGACCCAGGTGCGGGGAAGGACGCTGTCGGCGTCGACCCGACCGATGAGGTCGACGGGTGGGGCGGCGCCCGGTCCGGCACCCACGCCGGCGGCGGCGTCGTACCCCGTGCTCGCGGCCGCGGCGATGCCGACCTCGGCCTCGGTGACCACCCGGGCACCGTGCCGGAGGGCCACCTCGACGGTGTCGTCGGTGCTGCCGTTGTCGACGACGATCACCTCGTCGGGCACCCGGGTCTGCCGCGCGAGCGAGCGGAGGCAGGCGTCGAGCAGGGCTCCGTCGTCGCGGACGGGGACGACGACACAGACACGCACTCGCCCATCCAACCCGGTCGGGGCGGGTCACGTCGAGCGTTCACACCCCAGGACGTCGCCGAGACCGTCGGCGCGCACGGGGGTCTCGGCGGTTTCGTGGGGTCTGGCCGCACGCCCGCCCGGCGAGAGCAGACTCGGCGCATGATCCCGACCGCCGCCGAACCGATCGTCCCCATGCTCGCGAAGGCCGTGGCCGACGTGCCCGAGCCCGACTCCGTCGAGGGCGGACTCGTCTACGAACCCAAGTGGGACGGGTTCCGCGGCATCGTCTACGCGGAACGCGCCGACTCCGACGCCGACGACCCCGACGCCCCGCTCACCGTCGAGATCGGCAGCCGCGGGTCGAAGATGCTGACCCGCTACTTCCCCGAGCTGGTCGAGGCCCTCGCCCGCCTCCTGCCGGGGCCCTGCGTGCTCGACGGCGAGATCGTCGTGCGGACCGGCGACCCTGGCCACGAACGCCTGGACTGGGACGCGCTCGGCCAGCGCATCCACCCCGCGGCCTCGCGCGTCGCGAAGCTCAGCGCCGAGACCCCCGCGATGTTCGTCGCGTTCGACCTGCTCGCCCTCGGCGGGCGCGACCTGCTCGACACCCCGTTCGCCGAACGCCGCGCGCTGCTGCTCGAGACGCTCGGCCCCGAGGGAGGCGCCGACAGAGGCGTCGAGGGAGGCCCCGACGAAGGCGCCGACGGCACGGCAGGAGGCGCGGACCGCCCCCTGCACGTCAGCCGGGCCACCGACGACGTCGCGACCGCCCGCCGGTGGCTGACCGAGTTCGAGGGCGCAGGGCTCGACGGGGTCGTGGCCAAGCCGGCCCGCGCCTCCTACGCTCCCGGCAAACGCACCATGCTCAAGGTCAAGCACCACCGCACCGCGGACGTGGTGGTGCTCGGCTACCGCGTCCACAAGAGCGGTTCGGGCGTGGGGTCGCTGTTGCTCGGGCTGTACGACGCCGACGGCGAGCTGACGAACGTCGGAGGCGCGTCCGCGTTCTCGGACGCCCGACGCCTCGAGCTCGTCGACGAGTTGGCGCCGTTCGTCGACCGCGACGACGAGGGCGAGGTGCGGCACGCCGAGACCGAGCGCAGCCGCTTCTCGTCGGGCAAGGACGTGTCGTTCGTCCCGCTGCGCCCCGAGCGCGTGGTCGAGGTGCGGTACGACCAGATGGAGGGCTCCCGCTTCCGCCACACCGTGCAGGTCGAACGGTGGCGCGACGACCGCGAAGCGCGTTCGTGCGGTTTCGACCAGCTCGAGGTCCCGGCGGCGTACGACCTGGGCGAGGTGCTCGCCTAGGCGACGAGCGCTTCCTCGGGCACAGGGCACCGCGTTTCGGGCACCGCACACCGACGAGACGCGGTGCCGTGCACGGGACACGGTGTCGTGGTCAGTCGGCGGCGGGCTTCCGCGCGCGGCTGGGCTGCACGCGGGGCGGCTCGCCGGGCATCTTCGGGAAGTCCGGCGGGAAGGGCAGTTCGCCGAGGCCGTCGGCGACGTCGCGCTCCCACCAGGCGAGCAACGTGTCGATGCGCCCCGGCGACTCGTGCATCGAGGCCCACGGGTCGCCGTGGGTCTGCAGCCGCTCGGGCACAGTCCGCACGGTGTGCTCGGCCGGGTCGATGCCGGGCAGGTCGTCCCACGTGACCGGCAGCGACACGGAGGCGCGGGGCAGCGCCCGGGGAGACCAGGCCCCCGCCATGGTGCGGTCGCGATTGGCCTGGTTGTAGTCGACGAAGAGGCGGTCGCCGCGTTCTTCCTTCCACCACGCGGTGGTGACGCGGTCGGGGGTGCGGCGTTCGAGTTCGCGGGCGGCGGCGATCACGGCGTGCCGCACCTCCAGGAACTCGTGCGTCGGCTCGATCGGCGCGAAGACGTGCAGACCCCGGTTGCCGCTCGTCTTGACGAACGCGGTGAGACCGGCCTCGTCGAGCACGGCCCGGAGGTCGAGTGCGGCCGTCACGGCATCGGCGAAGCTCGTGCCCGGCTGCGGGTCGAGGTCGATGCGCAGCTGGTCGGGCAGGTCGGGCTGCTCGGCGCGCGAGGCCCACGGGTGGAAGACCAGGGTGTTCATCTGGGCCGCCCAGACCGCGGCGGCCGGCTCGTCGATCACGAGCTGCGGGTGCACGCGGCCGCTCGGGTAGGTGATGTCGACGGCCCGGACGTAGTCCGGCGTGCCGCGGGGCGGGTTCTTCGAGAAGTACTGGTCGCCGTCGACGTCGCCGCCGAACCGCTGCAGCGAGATCGGACGGTCGCCGTTCGCCGCGACGAAGGGCGTGCCGACCTCGACCAGGTAGCGCGCCAGGTCGAGCTTGGTCACGCCGAGGTCGGGCCAGAGCACGCGGGACGGACTGCTGATGCGGACGTCGCGGTCGCCCACCCGCAGGGTCGTCGCCTCGGATGCCATGTGCGTGACGCTAGTCCCGTCGCGCCGCCGGGGCACGAGGTGCCGGCGTTCACGGGGTGTTCACCCGGGCGTCGCTTCCGTCCGAGATGGTTCGGTCCACACCCGACGAAACGGACACCCGAATGCGCACGCCCCTGCTCCGCCTCGGCGCCCTGACCCTGGCCGGCTCGATCGCCGCCGCCGGGCTCGTGGCCACGAGCGCCCTGCCCGCCCTCGCGGCCGACGCCGACGTCGTCGTCAACGAGATCGACACGACCGACGACTGGGTCGAACTGCTCAACGCCGGCCAGACCCCGACCGACGTGTCGGGCTTCGTGCTGCGGGACGACAAGGACACGCGGACGCTCGCGCTGCCCGCGGGCACGGTCCTCGCCGCCGGCGAGCGCCTGGTCGTCGACGTCGCCGACGACGCCGTGTGGGGCGCCGCCGCCTACGGACTCGGACGCGCCGACGCCGTCCGGCTCTACGCCGCCGACGGCACGACCCTGCTCGACTCGTACGCCTGGACGCAGTTCCCGACGACGACCTACGGCCGCTGCGCCGACGGCACCGGCGAGTTCGCGACGACGGCCGCCGGGACGCGAGGCACCGCCAACGAGTGCGCGACGACACCGACTCCGACCGACCCGACGGACCCCGCCCCGACCGACCCGACGACCCCCGCCGTGCCCGCCACGACCGACGTCGTGATCAACGAGGTCGAGTCGAACGGCGACGACACCGACTGGGTCGAACTGACGAACGTCGGGACGGTGCCCGTCGACGTCTCGGGCTACACCTTCCGGGACGAGGACGACGTGCGCACGCCCTTCACCCTGCCCACCGGTTCGGTCGTGCAGCCCGGCGCCTTCTTCGTGATCGACCAGGCCTCGGGCTCGAACCCGGTCGGCTTCGACTTCGGACTCGGCCAGCCCGACTCGGCACGCCTGTTCGACACCGCGGGCACGCTCGTCGCGTCGTACGCCTGGAGCGTCCACAGCACCGTCAGCTACGGCCGCTGCCCCGACGGCACCGGTGAGCTGACCACGACGACCGCGACCACGAAGGGCGCGGCGAACGACTGCTCGTCGCCCGTGCGCATCAACGAGGTCGAGAGCCAGGGAGGCGCGCCCGGCGACTGGGTCGAGCTCACGACCGTGGGCACCTCGTCGGTCGACCTCGGCGGCTACGTGCTGACCGACTCCGACCCGACGCACCGCTACGTCGTCCCCGCCGGGACCGTCGTCGCCCCCGGCGGCTTCGTCGTCCTCGACGAGCAGACCCCGACCTCGGCCGGCTTCGACTTCGGACTGGGCGGTGCCGACTCGGTGCGCCTGCTGCTGCCGGACGGCACGACGGCGGCCGACGGTTCGACCCTCGCCGACGAGTACTCGTGGACCTCGCACGCCGCCACGACCTACGGCCGCGGACCCGACGGCACGGGCGACTTCGCCGTCACGTCGACCTCGACCAAGGGCTCGGCCAACACCTTCGCCGGCGTCTCCGTGCCGACGGCCTGGCCCGGCGGACCCGACGAGGTCCCCCTGGACGACGAGGGCACCTTCACCGGTGACCTGAGCGGTCTCGACTACGAGCCGACCGGCACCGCGACCCCCGGCACGCTCTGGGCGGTGCAGAACGGCGACGGCCTGCTCTACCGGATCGTCCCGGACGGCGCCGGCGGGTGGGCACCGCAGACGACCGACGGCTGGGCCGCGGGCAAGAAGCTGCTGTACCCGAGCGGGGTCGCGACCGACATCGTGGACGCCGAGGGCGTCACGGTCGCCGACGACTCGTCCGCGGGCGGCGTCTACGTGTCGACCGAGCGCAACAACGCCTCGGGCTCGGTCAGCCGCCCCTCGGTGCTGCGCTACGACGCCTCGAGCCCGGCCACGACCCTGGTCGCCACCGACGAGTGGAACCTCGCCGCGGACTTCCCCGGCCTGGGGGCCAACGCGGGCCTCGAGGGCATCACCTGGGTGCCCGACGCCTGGCTGACCGAGGCGGGGTTCGTCGACGAGGCGACCGGCGCCTCCTACGACCCCGCGACGTACGCCGGCCACGGTGACGGGCTCTTCTTCGTCGGCGTCGAGGGTACCGCGAGCGTCTACGCCTACGCCCTGATGGACGACGGTTCGTTCGAGCGCGTCGCCACCATCGCGACGTCGTTCGCCCTGGTCGCCGACCTGCAGTTCGACGCCGACCTCGACGCGCTCTGGGTCGTCTGCGACGAGGCCTGCTCGGGCCGCACGGCGCTGTTCTCGGTCGACGAGTCGGGGTCGTTCGCCGAGGACGTCGTCCACGAGGCACCGATGAACGCCGACCGCGGGCTCGCCAACGAAGGCTTCGCGATCGCCCCGGCGGCGACGAGCGTCGACGGGTTCCGCCAGACGTTCTACGCGGACGACAACGACACCGACGGGTTCTCGCTGCGCGCCGGGACGTTCCCCGGCGTGGCGGCCGAGCCCGGGACGCCCGGCGACCCCGGCACCCCCGGGACGCCCGGCAACCCCGGGACGCCCGGCACGCCCGGCGACCCCGCTGCCCCCGCCGATCCCGGCACGGGCGTGACGCCGATCGGTCAGGGCTCGGCCCCGGCGACGGTCGACGGGCAGCTCGCCTTCACCGGTTCGGACGCCCGATGGGCAGCGGCCGCGGCCCTGCTGCTCGTGCTCGCCGGGGCGGGCACCCTGATCGCCCGCCGGCGTCGACTCACCCGCGACTGAGGCACGACGCCCCACGACCCCGTGTCGAGCGATGCACCCGGAAGCGTCCGGGCGCGTCGCTCGACACGGGGTTCTTCGTCGTGCGGCGTCCGTGCCGCGGCCGTGGCGGCCGACGGGTCAGCGGGTCAGCGGGTCAGCGGCGTCGCCGTGCCGGTGACCGTGACGCCGCCGACGACCGGGACGTCGACCACGAGGCGGCTCGGACGCCCCACGTGCCGCCCCTGCCTCACCACGACGCGGGCAGGAGGCGCGATCAGGTCGAGCGCGCGGAGGTAGCCGCCCAGCGACGCGGCCGCCGACCCCGTCGCCGGGTCCTCGGTGAGGGAGCCGACGGGGAACAGGTTGCGTGCCTCGACCACGGTCGCCCCGGACTCGTCGACACCCTGGGCGTGGATCACCGTGATCGTGCCCGCCCAGCCCTGTTCGTCCATGAGGGTCCGCACGGCGACCGGGTCGAACCCGAAGGCGTCGAAGACCCGCTGGTCGCGGACCGCCACCACGGGGTGCCGGTTGCCCGCGAAGGACTCCCGCAGCGGACGACGCTCGTCGAGGTCGGCGTGCGTGAGGCCGAGCAACGCCAGCAACCGGTCGGCGACGGTCGGGTCCAGGTCGCGCACGACGGGGTCGACGCTCGTGAACGACGCCGTCACCGGGCCCGCGACGGCGTCGGCACCCCCACGCGAGGTCTCGATCACGACCGGCCCGACCGCCGTCTCGAGCGTGAACGCTCCGACCCCGCGACGCTCGGCCAGGGCGACGGCGGTGGCGATCGTCGCGTGCCCGCAGAACGGGACCTCGGCCCCGGGCGAGAAGTAGCGCACGACCACGTGCCGTTCGTCGCCGGCGCGGGACGGATCGACCACGAACGCCGTCTCGGCGTACCCCACCTCGGCGGCGATCCGCCGCATGTCGGCGGCCGAGAGGGCCGACGCGTCGAGCACGACGCCGGCCGGGTTGCCGCCGCCCGGTCCGTCGGCGAAGGCCGTGAGGTGCAGCACCTCGACGGTCGGGGCGGACGGCGAGGGAGCGGCGGGGCCGGCGGGAGGCGAGGGTCTGCGGTCGGTCACGACGCCACTGTGCCGCACCGCGCCTCCTCGTCGCCAGCGCCACCTCGTGCCGGGTGGCCGGCCCGGACCTCGCGACCGTGCCGGACCGTGTCGGACCCCGAGCCGCCTCACACGACCCGACCGGCCTCGAGCCGCACCACGCGGTGCGCGGCGTCGAGCAGCAACGGATCGTGCGAGACCGCGAGCACCCCCGTGCCCCGGGCCGCCTCGTCGAGCAGCGTGGCCCGGATGCGGTCGGCGCTGTCGGCGTCGAGCCCGGTCGTGGGCTCGTCGAGCAGCAGCAGGTCGGCCCCGCGCGCGAGTCCGTGGGCCAGGAGCGCACGCTGCCGCTGGCCACCCGAGAGCGCGGCGAAGGGTCGGGGCGCCAGGTCGGCGACGTGCAGGCGCTCGAGCGCCTCGTCGACGGCGGCGCGGGCTCGACGGTCGAGGGGACGCCACCGGCCCACGCGACCCCAGGCACCGACCGTCACGACGTCGCGCACGGTGACCGGGAGCCCGTCCGGGATCGACGTGCGCTGCGGGACGAAGGCGATCGTCGACGTCGTCGAGCGCGTGCCCGACGACGGTTCGCGGACGCCCGCGACGACCTCGAGCAGCGTCGACTTGCCGGCGCCGTTGGGGCCCGCGACCACGGTCAGGGCACCGCTGCACACCTCGAGGTCGACGTCGGCCAGGGCCACCCGGTCACCGAACGTGCACCCCACCCCGAGGAGGCGCGCCAGGGACGAGGGAGCGGTGGCGGTGATCGTCGTCATGCCGGCAGCCTAGTTGATAAGCGTTCTCATTCTCAGCTACGGTCGTGTCTCGTGCCCTTCCTCTTCACCGCCGTCCTCGAGCCGTTCTCGCTCGACTTCGTCCAGCGCGCCCTCGTCGGCGGCGGCCTCGTCGCGATCCTCTGCGGCGTCGTCGGCACCTGGGTCGTGGTCCGCGGCATGGCCTTCCTCGGCGAGGCGCTCGCGCACGGCATGCTGCCCGGCGTCGCCCTCGCGACCGTGCTCGGTGCGCCCGTCCTCGTCGGCGGGGCGCTCAGCGCCGTCGTGATGAGCCTCGGCGTGGCGGCGCTGCAACGACGCGGTCGCCTGTCGTACGACACGAGCATCGGCCTCCTCTTCGTCGCGATGCTCGCCCTCGGCGTCGTCGTCATCTCGCACTCGGGCAGCTTCGCCACCGACGCCACGTCGATCCTGTTCGGCGACGTCCTCGCGATCACGACGGCGGACCTCGGCCTGCTCGCCGGCGCGACGACCGTCGGCGTCGGCCTCGCGGCCGCCTTCCACCGCCCCCTGCTGGCCCTCGCCCTCGACCCGCGCCTGGCCGCCGTGCTGGGGCTCGGTCCGCGCTCGGCCCAGGCCGTGCTCGTGGGCCTGGTCACGCTCGCCGTCGTCGCCTCGTACCAGGCCGTCGGGTCGTTGCTCGTCGTCGGACTGCTGCTCGCACCGGCCGTCGCCGCGGGCCACTGGACGACGCGCCTGCCCACGCGGATGGTCCTCGCCTCGGTCGTCGGCGTGCTCGCCGTCGCCGTCGGCCTGCTCGTCTCGTGGCACGCCGCGACGGCCGCCGGCGCCTCGATCGCAGCGACGGCCATCGCGTTCGCCGGCCTCTCGGGGGCCGGCCACGCCGCCCTCGGCCGTCGGCGGGCACGTCGGGTCGACACCGCCGCCCCGGGTCGCACGGGCACGGCGCCCGTCGCGACCCCCGCCGCCTGACCCGCCCGCACGACCCCACGTCCGCACTCCCCCGCCCGTCTCCCCGACCCACCCCACGCCCACCCGGAAGGACCGCATGCGATCCCCCCTCCTCACGACCTGCCTGCTCGGCACGCTCGCCCTCGGGCTGACCGCCTGCTCGACCGACACCCCGCCGGGCGGCGACCCCGCCGCCGGGACCACGGCCGACGAGACCGGCACCACCGGCGAGGGCCACGGCGCCGTCGCCGGTGCCGAGGAACTCGCCGAGCCCCGTCTCGGCCTCACCACGATCGACCCGTCGGGCACGGTCGCCCACCTCGACCTGCTCGACGAGGGCGTCGTCGAGCTCGGGTCGGTCGATGCCCCGACCGCCGTGGAGACCGACGGGCGGTACCTGTTCGCCGAGACCGCCGGCGGCCTCGAGGTCGTCGACAGCGGGGTCTGGACGTGGGACCACGGGGACCACTTCCACTACTACCGGGCCGACCCGCGCCTCCTCGGCACCGTCGAGGGCGACGGCGCGGCGACCGTCGCGACCACGAACCTGTCGACCTCGGGTTCGACCGGCGTGCACTTCGCCGGCTCGGGCGACGCCGTGCTGCTCGACACCGAGGCGCTGTCGCGGGGCGAGCTGCGGGAGCGGTTCCGACTCGACGGCGAACCGGGCACCGGCATGGTCGTCCCCGTGGGCTCGTACGCCCTGGTGACCGAGGGGCGCGGCGAGGCGACGACGCTCGTCGGACGGACCGCCGACGGTGACGAGACCGGCCTGCGCGAGGCCTGCCCGGACGCCTCGGGCACGATCACGACCCGCGTCGGGGCGGTCGTCGGCTGCTCGGACGGCGCCCTGCTCGCGACCGTCGCCGACGACGAGCTCGTCGTCGAACGCATCCCCTACCCGGCCGGCTCGACCCCGTCGTCGGGCGGCACGGCGGCCCCGGCCACCGCGTTCGACAACCGGGAGGGGCGACCCACCGTGGCCGGGCTCGCCGGCTCCGCGGGCGTCTGGTTGCTCGACACCCGGGCCCGGGCCTGGACGCTGCTGCCGGCACCGACCCCGCTGGTCACGGTGACCGCCGTGGACGACGCCGACCAGCGCCTCCTCGCCCTCGCCCGGGACGGCCGCGTGCTCGTCCTCGACGGCACCACCGGCCAGGTCGTCGCCGAGACCGCGCCGCTCGTCGCGGACTCGCTCGCCGCGGGCCGGACGCCGACGCTGATCGCCGACCAGCAGCGCGCGTACCTCTCGGCCCCGGTCGAGGGGCGGCTGTACGAGATCGACGCCGCCGACGGCGCGCGGATCGCCCGCAGCTTCGAGACGGCGGGCGAGCCGGCCTTCGTCGCGGAGACGGGTCGATGAGGGCGCCGTCGACGGCCCGCCGCCGGGCCGGGCTCGCCACCGCCAGCCGCAGCACCGCCGCCCGCGTCGCCGCCGTCCGCGTCGCTGTTGTCCGCGCCGCCGCCGTCACCGTCGCGGCCGCGCTGGCCCTGACCGGCTGCGCACCCGCCGGCGACGACCGTCCGGTCGTGTTCGTGTCGACGAACATCCTCGGCGACGTCGTCGACGAACTGGTCGGCGACCAGGCCGAGGTCGTCACCCTGATGAAGCCGGACGCCGACCCGCACTCGTTCGAGATCTCGGCGCAACAGGCGGCACGGATGCGGGCGGCCGACCTCGTCGTCTCGAACGGCCTCGGCCTCGAGGAGGGGCTGCAGCAGCACCTCGACGCGGCGGTCGACTCCGGCGTGGCCTCGTTCGTCGCCGCGGACGCGATCGACGTCCTCGACTACCGCGACGGGGACGCCGCCGGCACCCCCGACCCGCACTTCTGGACCGACCCGGGCCGCATGCTCGACGTCGTCGACGCCCTCGGGCCGGTGCTCGCCGAGGTCGACGGCGTCGACGCCGCGGCGCTCACCGCGCGCACCACCGACTACCGGGCCGAGCTCGACCGGCTCGACGCCGACATGGTCGACGCCTTCGCCGCGATCCCCGCCGAACGGCGCGCACTCGTGACGAACCACCACGTCTTCGGCTACCTCGCCGACCGGTTCGACTTCGACGTCGTCGGGGCCGTGATCCCCGGCGGCACGACGCTCGCGGCGCCGTCGGCGTCCGACCTCGCCGACCTGGTCGACGCCGTCGAGACGACGGGCGTCCCCACCGTGTTCGCCGAGTCGTCCTCGCCCGACCGGCTCGTGCAGGCCTTGGCGAGCGAGGCGGACGTCCACGTCGACGTCGTCGAACTGTTCACCGAGTCGCTCACCGCGGCCGACGGCGACGCCCCCGACTACCTGACCATGATGCGCGTCGACACCGAGCGCATCGCCACCGGACTCTCCCCGTGAGCGTCCGACCACCAGAAAGAGGAACACCCATGCGCACCACCCACCTGCGACGGACCGGCGGCACGCTGCTCGCCCTCGGCGTCGCCGCGACCCTCGTCGCCTGCTCGACCGGCGGACCCGGCTCCGCGTCCGACGCGACGGGCGGCGCCGACGCGACCGGCGCCTCCTCGTCCGGCCCCCGCCTCGCCGTCTCGTCCGAGGGCCGCGTCACCGTGCTCGACGGCGAGACCCTCGAGACCGTCGGCGCGTTCGACTCCGAGGAGTTCACCCGCCTCAACCCGGCCGGCGACGGCCGACACGTCATGGTCACGACGAGCGGCGGGTTCCAGGTGCTCGACACCGCGGCCGGCAGCTCGTCCGAGCCCGCCCTGACCGACCTGGTGTTCGACGCCGACACCGCGGGCCACGTCGTCCGGCACGGCGGCAAGACGATCCTCTACGCCGACGGCACGAGTGACACCACGGTGTTCGAGTCCGCCGACCTGACCGACGCCGTCACCGACGGCGAGCTGCCCGCGGTCGAGACGATCGAGGGCGTCGAGGCCCACCACGGCGTCTCGGTCGTGCTCGAGGACGGCACCTTCCTCACGACGGTCGGCGACTCCGACGGCCGCACGGGCATCGAGGTGCGCGACGCCGACGGTGCGGTCGTCGCGCAGAGCGACGAGTGCCCGGGCGTCCACGGCGAGGGCACCGCGGCCGACGAGGCCGTCGTCCTCGGCTGCGAGGACGGAGCGCTCGTCTACCACGACGGCACGATCACCAAGCTCGCCTCGCCCTCGCAGCCCTACGGCCGCATGGGCAACGCGTACGTCAGCGAGACCAGCCCGCTCGTCGTCGGCGACCACAAGGACGACCCCGACGCCGAGGGCTACCTGCTGCACGCGGTCACCCTGATCGACACGGCCGCCGACACCCTCGACGTCGTCGACCTGCCCGAGGGCGTCGAGTACACCTTCCGGGGCGTCGCCCGCGGCCCGGGCGACCTCGCGTACCTGATCGGCACCGACGGCGCCGTGCACGTGCTCGACCCCGCGACCGGCCAACTCACGGCGTCGTGGCCCGTGATCGGCGCCTGGGAGGGGCCGGCCGAGTGGCAGGACGCCCACCCCGCGATCGTCGTCGCGGGTGACGTCGGCTACGTCACCGAGCCGGCGACGGACAGCGTGCACGCGGTCGACCTGACCACGGGCGAGGTGCTGTCGTCGCGCGAGCTCGACGTCACGCCCAACGAGGTCGCGGTGGCCACGGCCGACTGACGCGACCACCCCAGGGACGAGGAGGCGCGGTGCGAGGGCACCGCGCCTCCTTCGTGGTCGGGGGCTGCGCACGGCTCGTCCGGCCGGCCCGGCGCGCTCGGCCGCCCCGGCCGGCCCCACCCCGCCGGCCCGCCCGCCCGCCGGTCGCTGACCCGTCCTCTGGGGGCACCTCGGCCCCCGTCCCCGCGTGCCGCGGCACCGAAGACCGGGAGAGTCCGACGAATTCGTGACGTTTCGCCCTCGGGCCACGTCTCCATCGTGTGCCGCCCACGGCGGCGCCGCAGGACCACGGATCGAGAGGACCCCATGCCGAGCTTCTACGTCAGCGCGCCCGACGGAGAACCGGACCCCACCGGCGGGGTCTCCGCGCACCCCGTCGACCTCGCGGGCGGCGGCGACGACGGGGGCGGGTCGACCTACCGGCGCGTCCAGGACGGCGGCACCGACCTCCGCGAGGCGACCCGCCGCCTCGAGACGCACTACCGGGGCCGACGATTCCGGTCCCAGTCGGGAGGCAGCCCGTTCGAGTACTCGTACGTGCTCGCCGGCGACGACCGCCTCGTCATGCAGACCTCGTCGTTCAGTGCACCGATGCAGGGCGAGATCCCCTTCCCGGGGCAGTACATCGTCGCGTGGAACCGCAGCGGACGCACCACCCTGCACCAGCGCGGCCACACGTTCACGAGCGAGGGCTCCACGCCGTTCCTCATGCCGGCCGAGGAGGCCTTCTCGTTCGAGTCGACCCCGCGGAGGAACGGCATGGTGCAGGTCGGCAGCGACTTCCTCGAACGGACCGCCGCCGAACGCCACGGCGGACCGTCACAGCGCGTCGTGTTCGACTACGCGGTCACCCCTCGCCCCGAGGCGGTCGCGGCCTGGCGGACCGCCGTCGGTTCGAGCGCCGCGGCCGTCGTGGCCGAGCAGGCGTCACCGCTCGTGCGACTCGAGGCCCAGCTCACCCTCGCCCGGGCCATGCTCGACCTGTTCCCGTGGCGCGCCGTCGACGTGCCCGTCGGCCTGCGCACACAGGAGGCCGCCCGCGTCCGGCACGCGGTCGAGTACATCCACGCCCACGCCGCCGAGCCGCTCACCCCGGCCGACATCGCCGAGGCGTCGGGCATGCACACCCGCACCCTGCAGACGTCGCTGAAGGAACACCTCGGCACGTCACCGGCGGCGTACCTGCGCCAGGTGCGCCTCGACCGCGTCCACGACGAACTGCTCGCGGCGGCCCCGAACGAGACCCGCGTCTCGGACGTCGCCCGACGCTGGGGCTTCGGCAACTTCGGCCGGTTCGCGGGGTCGTACGCCGCGCGCTTCGACGAGTACCCCCGCGACACGCTCGCCCGCTAGCGACGCCCTGGCCTGCCCTGCCCGGCCCGCCCCGCCCCGCCCCGCCCCGCCCCGAGGAGGCGGTGGTCGAGTGGGCAGAAATCGTCCTTCCCGCTCGCACGAAGGACGTTTTCTGCCCACTCGATCGTCAGGCGCCCTGCTGCTGGGCGTAGGCCTCGGGGCCCTGTTCAGCCGCCGACGGGTCCATCCAGCCGAACTCGAGGATGTTGCCGTCCGGGTCGGTTAGCTGGCGCTGGTACATGAAGCCGTAGTCCGACGCGGGGCGCGCCTCCCTGCCTCCGGCGCCGAGGCCGGCCGTGACCGTCGTGTCGACCTCGTCGCGCGAGTCGAGCATGACGGCGGTGGCGACCGAGGGGGCCGTGGTCGGATCGCCGATGGGCAGGTCGGTGAAGGTCTGGAAGTACTCGCGCCGGAGGATCATGAACGCGCTGTGGTCCTCCTCCACGATCACGCACGCGGCGTTCTCGTCGGTGAAGAGCGGGTTGATGGTGAACCCGAGGGCCGTGTAGAACGACTTCGCCCGGTCGAGGTCGGTCACGGGCAGGTTGACGAACATCATGGCCACGGTGTTCTCCTTCGAACGGTCCACGGGTGGTGACGCTCAGCGTGGCCCCGCCCGTGTCGGCCGTCAAGACCTCGGCGGCAGCTCAGAAGTCGAGCAGGCGCACCGTGACGCCCACGGTGTCGCCGACGCCGAGGCCCTCGGCGTCGCGCACGGCCCGCTTGACGGGCAGGGCGTAGGCGTTCTCGTCGCCGAGGGGGAAGACCGACGTGGTGAACGTCGACGAGCCGACCCGCGCCTCCACCCGGACGGAACCCCAGCCGCGCAGCAGGTCGCCGGCCACCATCAGGACGTGGTCCTCGACGTCGGGCGGCAGGCTGACGAACGTGTAGAAGGCTCGCCGACTCTCCCACCGCCACAGGTCGGCGTCGAACGTGAACTGCATCTCGACCCCTACTCCCGCCGCGAGCCGTCCTCCGAACCTAGTGCCGGTGCCCCGGCCCGGCCCCCGGCCCGCTCCACACCGGGAACGGGTCGACGAAGTCGCGCCAGCCCGCCGGGTCGCCCAGCAGCTCGTCGTCGGTCAGGAGGCACGTGTCGAGCTCTCGACGGATCGTCGCGACGTCGAGGTCGAGACCGAAGAAGGCGATCTGCTGGCCGTGCGGCGAGTCGGGGTGCCACGACGGGCTCGAGGTCGGGTCGAGGCTCAGCATCTGCCCGACGCTCGACCACGAGCCGACGCGGTCGCTGCGGGTCGCGAACTGGGTGAAGCCGCGCGAGCGCAGCACCGTGCCGACGGCGCCCGGGGCGAAGGTGTGCTCGACCGCGACGGCGAGGCGCCCCGGGTGGAACGGACGCTCGTCCCGGTAGGCGTACGTCGTGACCACGCCGTCGTGGTCGAGGTCGGGGGTGTGCTCCGAGAGGGCCTGCATCCAGCCGGCGGCGCCGCCGAGCTGCGCCGCGCCTCCCGGGCTCTCGAGGGTCTCGCGTCGCACGGCGTCGACGCCGGCGACGAGGCTCTCCGGCGCCAGTCGCGCGAGCAGCCGGCGGATCGTCCGCAGGTCGCGCGGGGACACCCCGGCCGTGTCGACCAGGACGATCACGGTCGCGTACTCGACGAGGTCGACGACGTGCTCGGCGGCGAGGAACCGGTCGTCGACTCCGCCGAGCACGAGGTCGACCAGCTCGACCGCGCTGACGACCGAGACGACGTGCTGCAAGAGCGACCGACCCGAGGGCCGCCCCAGGGACGAGTCGAGCAGGGAGCCGAGCAGCAGACCGGTGGCCCGGCTCGGGGTGCCGGCAGCGAGCGTGGCCACGACGTCGACCGGGTGCCCGTCGTGGGCGAGGTCGAGCGCGAGCCGGTGCACGGCGTCGGCGGCGTCGTGCGCGTCCGGACCCGCGACCAGCCGGTGGCTCGTCGATCCGAGCAGCCGGTCGGCCACCTGGTCCACCGCCGACGGGCTCTGGCCCGTCACGAGGACGACGCCCCGGTGGCGTGGGGACGAGGAGGCGCGGGTCGGTTCGGTCATGCCCCCACGCTAGGTGATAATGGTTCTCACTAACAACCGACACCACCCCATCGACTCCACCCCATCGACTCCAGGAGGCAACCGTGAAGGTCCGCAACTCGCTCAAGGCGCTCAAGAAGATCCCCGGTTCGCAGGTCGTCCGCCGCCGCGGTCGGGTCTACGTCATCAACAAGAAGGACCCGCGGTGGAACACGCGCCAGGGGTGACGTCGTCTGGCAGGATCTCCTGATGCCTGCCGACCGGACCCCCCGCCGCCCCGACGTCACGACCACCGAGGTCGTGGGCGGTGCCGAGGCCGTCCACGTCTCGTTGCACGAGTACGACGAGCGCTGGCCGGCCGAGTTCGCCGAGCACCGACGCCGCATCGTCGAGGCCCTGGCGCCGTCGGGCATCGCCGTCGACGTCGAGCACATCGGCTCGACGTCGGTGCCAGGCCTCGCAGCGAAGCCGATCGTCGACGTCGTGGTCGCGGTGCCCGACATCACCGCGGAAGATGACTACCTCGACCCGTTGCTCGCCGCGGGCTACGAGCTGCGGGTGCGCGAGCCGGGGCACCGACTCGTGCGGACGCCGGAGCGCAGCGTCCACGTGCACGTCTACGAGCAGGGTGCCGACGCGATCGCCGGGTACCTGCTGCTGCGGGACCACCTGCGCACCGACGCCGCCGACCGCGAGCTCTACGCCGGCGTCAAGCGGGACCTGCTCGACCGCCGCTGGGACGACATGAACGACTACGCCGACGCCAAGACCGAGGTCGTCACGGCCATCACGGCGCGGGCTCGCGCCGCCCGCGACGCAGCCCGGGACGCAGCCCGCGAGGGCTGACCCGAGCGGGCACGGCCTCAGCCGGCCGAGGTCGCCGCCATCGACTGCAGCCCGGTGACGCGCAGCAGGTCGAGTCGCGCCTCGTCGTCGGACCCCGGCGCCACCGTGTAGACGACGATCCTCAGGTCGCCGGGCGCGGTCAGCACGTCGCAGTCGATCGCGATCGGCCCGACCGGGGAGCCCGTCACGGTCTTGCGACTGGCCCGGTGCTCGGCGACCTTGGCCTCGGCCCAGCGGCGTGCGAACCCGGGCGACGTCTCGAGCAGGCGCGACACGAGGTGGCCGAGCGAGGGGTCCGACGGATAGCGCCCCACCGCTGCCCGCAGGTCGGCGGCGAGGTCGCTCGCGAAGTCCTCCTCGTGCCGGGCGTCGAACTCGGTGCCCTCGTGGCCCGACGTGAAGTGACGCCAGACGAGGTTGCGCTCGAGCCCGACGAGGCGCGACGGGTCACCGTTCACCGCGGCCCAGAGGGGGTTCCAGAGCAGGATGTCGTGGGTCGCCGAGAAGACGGCCAGCGGCACGTCCCCGAGCCGGTCGACGATGCGCTGCACGCCGGGCCCCACGTGGCGCGGGACGATCCCGGCCGACGGAGGCGCGGCGCCGGCCGAGCGGTAGAGGTGGTCGCGTTCGTCGTCGCTCAGGCGCAGGGCGACCGCCAGGGCGCGGAGCATCTGCGGGGACGGGTTGGTCGCCCGACCCTGCTCGAGGCGGACGACGTAGTCGACGCTCACCCCGGCGAGCGCCGCCAGCTCTTCGCGGCGGAGACCCGTCGTGCGGCGCCCCGCCCCCGCGGGCAGCCCCACGTCGGCCGGGCCGACCCGGTCACGCCACGACCGCAACACGTCCGCGAACTCACTCATGCCCCTCATCCTCCCCCGGCCCGCGCGCCCGAGGGTGGTACCGGCAGTCCTCCCGTCGTGCGGGGCCTGGGTGCCGAGGCGGGGCCGGGCGCAGCATGGACCCATGACCACCACACTCATCACCGGGGCCAACAAGAGCCTCGGACTCGAGACCGCCCGCCGCCTGATCGAGGCGGGCCACACCGTGTACGCCGGCATGCGCGACCTCGACTCGGGCGACGCCGTCCGGGCCCTCGGCGCCCACGCCGTGCAGCTCGACGTCACCGACCAGGCCGGCGTCGACGCGGCGCTCGCCTCCCTGCCCGAGCTCGACGTCCTCGTCAACAACGCGGGCGTCCTCGGGTCGTCGTTCGGCGTCGACGACCTCACCCCCGAGACGATGCAGGAGGTGCTCGACGTCAACGTCGTCGGGCTCGTCCGCGTCACCCAGGCCGCGATGCCCCTGCTGCGCCGCTCCGACCGTCCCGTGATCGTCAACGTCGCGTCGGGCGTCGGCTGGCCGCGCTGGCTGAGCACCGAGGGCCACGACGAGTACCCCGTCGCCGCGGTGCCCTACGCGTCCTCGAAGGCGGCCGTGATCGCCCTGACCGTGCAGTACGCCAAGAACCTGCCGACCTTCCGCGTGAACGTCAGCGACCCCGGCTACACCGCCACCGACTTCAACGGGCACGGCGGCCACCAGACGGTGACCGAGGGCACGGACGCCACCGTCGCCCTCGCCCTGCTCGGGCCCGACGGCCCGACCGGCGAGTTCCACGACCGCCGGGGCCGCATCGACTACTGAGCGGCGACCGCAGGAGGCGCGGTGCGAGTCCTCGGGACCGGCACCGCGCCTCCTGCGCGTCCGGTGGGCCGGCCGTTCAGCAGCAGTCGCAGGCCTCGGCTCCGCGTTCGCCCGTGAGGGCCGAGACGGGTGTCGTGCAGGCCTCGCCGCGCCAGGCCTCGACCCCCTCACGGACGGCGAAGACGACGATGACGAGTCCTGCGACCGGGTCCGCCCAGGTCCACCCGAAGGCGAGGTTGAGCACCAGGCCGAGCAGGACGGCGGCCGAGAGGTAGCTGCAGATGAGGGTCTGCTTGGAGTCGGCGACGGCGGAGGCCGAGCCGAGCTCGGTGCCGGTTCGTCGCTCGACGAGGCTGAGGAACGGCATGACCGCCAGGCTGACGGCGGCCAGCACGATGCCGACCGGGGAGTGGTCGGGTTCGCGGGCGCCGGCCAGGGCGAGGACCGCGTCCACGCCGACGTAGGCGGCGAGACCGAAGAACGAGAGGGCGATCACGCGGAGGGCGAGCCGTTCGCGCCTCTCGGGGTCGGGGGCCGCGAACTGCCAGGCGACCGCGGCGGCCGAGAGCACCTCGACGACGGAGTCGAGGCCGAAGCCGATCAACGCGGTCGAGGACGCGACCGTGCCCGCGGCGATCGCGACGATCGCCTCGACCACGTTGTAGCCGATCGTGATCGCCACGACGAGACGGATGCGCCGCTGCAGCAGGAGGCGACGGGCCGGGGCGATCGGCGCGGGCGACAGTGCGGCGGAGGTCATGCACCGCCCCCGCAGCAGAACGGCACGTCGCACGAGTCGTCCGGACACGGCAGACCGTCGTCGACCGCGAGGACCACCTCGACGAGGGCGGTCAGTGCTCGGGTCAGGTGGACGTCGGCGATCTCGTACCGGGTGGATCGCCCCTCGGGGGCGGCCACGACGAGACCGCACCCGCGGAGGCATGCGAGGTGGTTCGACACGTTCGACCTGGTCAGGCCGAGTTCCGTCGCGAGGACGCCGGGGTAGCCGGGGCCCTCGAGCAGGGTCAGCAGGATGCGTGAGCGGGTCGGGTCGGCCATCGCCCGCCCCAGGCGGTTCATCACGTCGACGCGGGACGAAAGGGTCAGCATGTGCTGACCATACAGCACTCGCTGACCGGTCAGGGCGCCCGGGGCACACGTCCATCCCCCGCGGGTCCGGTCCTCGGGACCGGCACCGCGCCTCCTGCGCACGGAAGGACTAGACACGTCCTCGTGCCCTCACCGCTCCTCCTCGCCTCTCTCGCCGGCCTGCTCTCGGGCCTCTCCCTGGTCGTCGGGGCGGCGGTGTCGTGGTTCGTCAGGGTGCCCCGCGAGGTGGTCGCCCTCGTCATGGCGTTCGGTGCCGGCGTCCTGATCTCCGCACTCTCGTTCGACCTCGTCGACGAGGCCACGAGCAGCGGCGGGCTGCTCCCGACCCTCGGCGGGTTCCTGGCGGGCGCCGTCGTCTACGTCGTCCTGGACCAGCTGCTCGAGCACGGCGGGTTCCGGCGCAAGCACCACCGTCGCGGGTCGGCCGGCTCGGGCACCGGCCTGGGCATCGCCCTCGGCGCCCTGCTCGACGGCGTCCCCGAGACCGCCGTCCAGGGCGTCAGCCTGACGGGCGGCGGGTCCCTCAGCATCGCCGTGCTGGTGGCCGTGGTGATCTCGAACTTCCCCGAGGGCATGTCGAGCACGGCCGACCTCAAGTCGTCGGGCCGGTCGGCCGGGTACGTCTTCGGCCTCTGGTCGGGCATCGCCGTGGTGTGCGCCCTGTCCGCGCTCGGCGGGTACGCCCTCCTGGGCGGGGTGCCCGAGGGCGGACAGTCGTTCGTCATGGCGTTCGCCGCCGGGGCGATCCTCGCGATGATCTGCGACACGATGATCCCCGAGGCCTTCCGCAAGACGCAGACGCTCACGGGACTCGTGACGGTGCTGGGCTTCGTCGCGAGCTACGTCGTGCACCAGGTCGCCTGAGCGGGTCGCCCGAGCGGGTCGTCGCGCCCCGAACTGGGTCATCCGTTCTGCGCAACGGTGCCGACGACGGGGTCGATGCTCGGTACCCTGCTGTCGTGAGCCCCGACCTTCCCGCCACTCCGGAGAACCACCCGGAGTCCGTCCGGCGTCTCGCCGCGACGCTGCAGACCCTGGACGAGGCCCACCGCCGCTACCGGCTCCACGCCGCGAAGGTCTTCGGGATGGGCCACACCGAGCTGGCGGCCCTGCTCGCCGTCGCCGACGCCCCGGGGCTCACCCCGGGAGCACTCGCCCAACAGCTGCTGCTGAGCACGGGGGCGACGACGGCCGTGGTCGACCGGCTCGAGAAGTCGGGGCAGGTCACGCGCAGCCGTCACCCGGGCGACCGCCGCAGCCTCTTCCTCCACCTGACCACGCAGGGCGAGGACACCACGACCACCCTGCGCGAGGCGTACCAGTACGTCCTCTCGACCACGGGCACGGACGAGACGATCGCCGAGGCCCTCCCCCAGCTCGACAGCATCGCCGCCGCGCTCGACGCCGCCGCCCGCGAATCCGCGTCCTGACCCGGGCCGGCCGGTGCCGGACTCGTGCGCCCGCTCTCGCCGCGCCTCCTCGCCGGCTCTCGCCGCGCCTCCTCGCCCGCTCGCGCCGCGCGTCCTCGCCCGCTCGCACCGCGCCTCCTCACACGGGTCGCACCGCGAACTGAGCGTCGCACCGCCCACTTCGGCGGTGCGACGTCCAGTCGGCGGTGCCGCACCGCCCCTGACGATGCGACGCCCCGCCATCGAGGTCGAGGTCGCACCACCGTCGCGTCGTCGCACCACCGTGTTGCGTGGTGCGACGACTCGACGGTGGTGCGACTCCGACTCCGACTCCGACGCCGACTTCGACTCCGGCCCCGGCCCCGGCCCCGGCCCCGACCACGAGCCACGACTCGTAGGCTGCGGGGCATGACATCCGACGTCGGGGAGCGCTACGCCGCGCGCGCCCGCGAGTACGTCGACCACCTCGGCTCGATGACCTCGGTGCACCCCGCCGACGAACACCTGGTCACGTCCTGGGCGACGACGGTCGAGGGCCCCGTGCTCGACGCGGGCTGCGGGCCGGGCCACTGGTCTGGGCACCTCGCCGCGCGGGGCGTCCGCGTGCGTGGTCTCGACCGGGTCCCGGCCTTCGTCGAGCACGCGCGCCGCACCCACCCGGACGTCTCGTTCCGCCTGGGCGACGTGGACGCCCTGCCGTACGAGCCCGACGAGTTCTCGGGAGTCCTCGCCTGGTACTCGCTGATCCACCACGACCCGGGCAGCATCCGGCGCCCCCTCCGCGAGTTCGCCCGGGTGCTCGGGCCGGGCGGCGGGCTGCTCGTCGGGTTCTTCACCGGGACGACCGTCGAACCCTTCGACCACGCGATCACGACCGCGTGGCGCTGGGCGCCCGACCTCCTCGCGGACGAGCTGCGCGCCTCCGGGTTCGACGTGCTCGAGACACACACCCGCACGGGACCACCGTCCGGGCCGAGGCCCCACGGCGCGATCATCGCCCGTGTCGCTCAGGGTGTGACCGTCAGCCCAGCCCCTTGATGTGGGTCTCGATGGCCGTGAGGACGGCGCGATGCGCGTCGAACGAAGTCGCCCAACCGTCGACGAGCAGGCCGTGGTCGGCGCCGTCGACCGTGACGAGGCCCGCATGCGTCTCGAGCCCCCGCGCCGGCTGCCACATCGAGTCGGCCCCTCCGCCCACGGCGAGGTGTGACGAGGAGGCGCGGGTCAACGCATCGAGGACCACGGGCTCGGTGAGGACCGGCGTCAACCACACCCCTGCGACGCCGTGCTCGACGGCCCACGGCAACGCGAGGGTGCCGAACGACTTCGCGAGGACGAGGTCGACGCGACCGTCGACGGCCTCCGCGGCATCCTGCAGCCGCTCCTCGACGACGGGCCGCGAGTCGTCGGCCGTCAGATCTCGGGCATCCCACTCGACGGCCTCGACTCGCCAACCGAGCTGCCGCAGCATCAACGCAGGCCAGTAGAGCAGCGGCGCCTTGACCCCGTACCCGGTACCCGGGAGGAGCACCGCGACGGGACACGACGTTCCTGTCGACGGCCCGGACGAGGTGGGTGAGCTCATGGGCCGAGGCTAAGGCAGACGACCGATCGTGGTGATGCCAGCGTGTCCCCGTGTCGGGGTCGCACCACCGTCGGGTCGTCGAACCACGGGACACGGTGGTTCGACGACGCGTCGGCGGTGCGACGTCCCGTCGGCGGTGCGTCCCGTCGGCGGTGCGACTCCCGCGTGACCGGAGCCGGGGCGCGCTACGCCCGTCAGCCGCCCTGGCGCACCTGCCGCACGTACCGGTACACCGTCGGCTCGGACACGTGCAGCGCCTCGGCCACCTGGGCCACGGCGCCCTTGAGCAGGAAGACACCCGCCCGTTCGATCTCGCGCACGGCCGCGACCTTCTCGTCGGGCGTCATGCGGTGCGGCTCGACGCCCTGGGCCGCCACGATGCGGGCGACGCCGTCGAGGGCGAGCTCGTCGACGTTCATGCTCAGTCGTTCGGCGACCGGCCCCGACGACGAGGTCGAGGCGGGGCCCGCCTCGGACCCGGAGCCCAACGGCGCCCCCTTGACCAGCCCCGTCGTCGCCGTGATGGCCGCGAGCAGGTCACGAGCCCGGGTCAACGGCTCGTCGTCGATGTTGAGGCAGAGCATGCCCACGACGTCGCCGCCCGCGTCGCGGATGAAGAAGGTCGACGAGCGGAACGTGCCGCCGGTGCGGGACTCGGCCAGGTAGTTGGCCAGGTAGTCGCGGTCGTCGTGCTCGTGGTTCTGCAGCACCTTGAGCACGAGGTCGGTCGCCGGCCCGCCGACGCTGCGCCCGCTGACGTGGCCGTTCGTCAGGGCGACGATCGACCGGCTCAGGTCGCTCGTGTCGTGCAGCACGACCTCGGTCCGCGGCCCGAGCAGCTCGGCGAAGAAGTCCATGAGCGGCAGGTAGGGCTCGAACTCGGCCCGCAGGACCCGGCTGGCGTCGACCACGGTGGCGCTGCTGGCTCTCGTCATGCCCCTAGGTTACCGGCATGTAACGAAATCGTCGCACTGTGATAATTTCTTCTCATCTCGCCGATCACTCGGCTAGCTTGCGATGACCGACGACGCTCACGAAAGGCTCGACCATGACCCGAACCCGCTCCCGCTCCGCCCTCTGGGGCACCGTCGCCACGGGCGCCGTCCTGGCCCTCGGCCTCACGGCGTGCGGCGGCCCGAGCGCGCCGCAGCCCGGCGACGCCTCCGGCGACGCGTCCGGCGGCGCCTCGTCGTCGTCCTCGACCATCCCCGACACGAGCGCACTGCTCGACGCCGTGCAGGTCGACGACGCCCTCGCCGCCCAGGTGCCCTCCGACATCAAGGACGCGGGCACGCTCGTGGTCGGCTCGAACGTCCAGTCCGCGCCGAACAACTTCTACGAGGCCGACGGCTCGACCGTCATCGGCTCGGACCACGACCTCATCACCGCGGTCGGCAAGAAGCTCGGCCTCGACGTCGAGTACGAGAACCAGGACTTCGGCTCGCTCATCACCAGCCTGCAGTCCGGCCGCGTCGACGTGACCATCGCTGCCATGAACGACACGGCCGAGCGCCAGCAGGCGATCGACTTCGTCGACTACCTCACCTCGGGCATCACGCTGATGGTGCAGAAGGGCAACCCCGACGACATCACCGGCCCCGACGCGCTCTGCGGCAAGGCCATCGCCGTCGTCACCGGCACCAGCCAGCAGGAGTTCGCCGAGGCCACCAGCACGCAGTGCGAGTCCGACGGCGAGGAGGCCCTCGACATCACGGTGACCGACAGCGACAGCCAGAACCAGACGCAGCTGCGAACCGGCCGCATCGACGCCATCGTCAACGACCTGCCCAGCGCGGTCTACATCTCGAAGACCGCCCAGGACGGCCAGGCCTTCGAGGTCGTCCCCGGCGACGTCATCGACGGCGCCCCCTACGGCATCGGCGTCAACAAGGACGACGCCGAGCTGCGCGACGCCATCGCCGCGGCCCTCGACTCGCTCATCGACGACGGCACCTACGGCGAGGTCCTCGACGCCTGGGGCATCACCTCGGGCAGCGTCACCGAGGCCACCGTCAACGGCGGCAAGTAGGTGGCGACCGCACGACCGACGGGCACCGACCCGGGCGACGCCACCCGCGCCTCCTCGGCCGGACGCGGCGGCGGTCCCGCCGGCGGCCGTGAGCTGCTGCCCCAGGTGCGCCTGAAGCACTGGGGCCGCTGGGTCAGCGCCGTCGTGATCGTGGTGCTGCTCGTCGCGCTCGTCTACGGGGCGTCGCAGGGCGACATCTCGTACCGCGACATCCCGTACTACCTGGTGTCGCCGATCATCCTGCAGGGCCTCGTCGGCACCATCGTGCTCGCCGTGGTCGCGCAGGTGAGCGCGGTGGTCATCGGCGTCGTCATCGCCCTGATGCGCATCTCGAAGAACCCGGTGGCGCAGGCCTTCGCGGCCGGCTACACCTGGCTGTTCCGCGGCCTGCCCGTGCTGCTGCAGATCCTGCTCTGGTACAACCTGGCGCTGATCTTCCCGCGCCTGACCGTCGGGGTTCCGTTCACCGACGTGGTGTTCCTCGACGTCAGCACGAACGACGTCATGACCACGTTCGTCGCGGCGTTCCTCGGTCTGGCCCTCAACGAGAGCGCCTACATGGCCGAGATCGTGCGCGCCGGCCTCAAGAGCGTCGACCGCGGCCAGATCGAGGCCGCCCAGTCGATCGGGCAGACCCCGATGCAGCGCATGGCCCGCATCGTGCTGCCCCAGGCGATGCGCATCATCATCCCGCCGACCGGCAACGACTTCATCAACATGCTCAAGGGCACGGCGATGGCGTCGGTCATCGGCTACCTCGAGTTGATCAAGGCGGCGAACAACATCGCCTCGTTCAACCTGCAGGTGATGGAGACCCTGATCGCCGCGGCGATCTGGTACATGGTCATCGTCAGCGTGGCGAGCGTCGGCCAGTTCTACCTCGAGCGCAGCTTCGACCGCCAGGACCGCCGCCCCGGCGGACCGCCGAACGCCCGCGCCCTCCGCCGCAAAGTCGCCGCCGACCTCGGCCGCGCACCCCTCGTGAGGAGCACCCCGTGACCACGACCGACACGACGACCGCAGGAGGCGCGGTGCCCGCCGCCGAGGCGGCCCCCGTCCTCGAGGCCATCGGCATCGGCAAGTCGTACGGCAGCCACGAGGTGCTGCGCGACGTCTCGATGACCGTGCGCAGCGGCGAGGTGGTCTGCATCATCGGCCCGTCCGGAGCCGGCAAGTCGACGTTCCTCCGCACCCTGAACCGGCTCGAGGAACCCGACGCGGGCGAGGTCTGGGTGGGTGGCGAACCGATGGGGTTCGAGCTCCGCGACGGCGTGCTGCACGAGCTGACCGAGCGCCGCCTGTCGGCGCAGCGGGCCCGCACGGCCATGGTGTTCCAGCACTTCAACCTGTTCCCGCACCTGACCGTGCTGGGCAACGTCCTCGAGGGCCCCGTCCGCGTGCAGCGCCGGTCCGCCAAGGAGGCGCGGCGCGAGGCCGTCGAGATCCTCGAGCGGGTGGGCCTCGGCGACAAGGTGGACGCCTACCCCGGCCAGCTCTCGGGCGGGCAGCGGCAGCGCGTGGCCATCGCCCGGGCCGTCGCGATGAAGCCGCTCTTCCTGCTCTTCGACGAGCCGACCTCGGCCCTCGACCCCGAGCTGGTCGGCGAGGTGCTCAAGGTGATGGGCGACCTGGCGCGCGACGGCATGACGATGCTCGTCGTGACGCACGAGATCCAGTTCGCCCGCGAGGTCGCCGACCGCGTGGTCTTCATGGCCGACGGCGGCATCGTCGAGCAGGGGCCGGTCGAGCAGGTGCTCGGCGCCCCGCGCGAGGCGCGCACCCAGCAGTTCCTGCAGCGGGTGCTGGCGTGACGTCGGGCTCGGCGACGGGCACGGCCACGGCCACGGGCGCAGGCACGGGAGCGGCGGCCCCCGGCTCGGCGCTCGACGCCTACCTCGCGTCGTTCGCCGAGCCGGTCGGCTACCTGAACTTCGGCAGCTACGGGCCTCCGTCCAGGGACGTCGTCAAGACGATCGGCCGCCTCGCCTCCGCGGCGAGCGTCGGCGTCCCCTCGTCGGGCCTGCACGCCGAGGACGAGCGAGCCCTCGCCGCGGTCGCCCGCCTCACCGGGTTCGACCGAGGAGGGGTCGCCCTCACCGGCAGCACGTCGCTCGGGCTCATGCAGATCGCGTTCGGCCTGCCCCGGGGCGAGGTCGTGGTCAGCAGCGCCGAGTTCCCGTCGAACCTCTACGCGTGGTGGCGCTCGGAGGAGGCCGGGCTCACGACGGTGCGGCCGCTGCCCGCCGTCCCGGGGCAGCCGCTGGCGCCCATCACGCCCGAGCGCGTGGCCGACGCGGTCGGGCCCGACACCGTGGCCGTCGCGGTGAGCGCGGTCGACTTCCGCACGGGCACCGTCGCCGACCTCGCCGGGCTGAGGGAGGCCGTGGGCGACCGCCTGCTCGTCGTCGACGGCATCCAGGGCTTCGGCGTCCTCGACGCCGACTGGACCCTCGCCGACGCGCTCGTCGTCGGCGGCCAGAAGTGGCTGCGGGCGGGCTGGGGAACCGGGTTCGTGGCGCTGTCCTCGCGGGCCCTCGCGCGCCTCCGTCCGGTCCTCGGCGGCTGGACCGGCGTCGAGGGCGCCTCACGCTACGACGGCGTGCCGCACGCCCCGCTGCCCGGGGCGCAGCGCCTGTCGGTGACCAACGGGTCGCCGTTCGCGTCGGGTGCCCTGGCCACGGCGCTCGAGCAGCTCGAGTCGGTCGGCGTCGGCGTCGTGGCGTCCCGCGTGGCGGACACGGCGGGCGACCTGGTCGCCCGTCTCGAGGCCGCAGGGGTGCCCGTGCTCTCCCCCGTCGAGCGATCACGACGGGCGGGACTCGTCGTCGCCGGCGTGCCCGCGGGTGAGGCCGCCGCCGTCGGCGCACGGCTCGAGGCCGCCGGCGTCACGGCGACCGTCCACGGCGACGACCGCGTGCGCCTCAGCGTGCACGCCACCACCACCGCGGCCGCGATCGACGCGGCCCTGACCGTCCTGGGAGGACGACGATGACCCTCGACCCGAACCCCCTCCGCGCCGTGCACACCGAGGCCGCCCCGGCCGCGATCGGCCCGTACTCGCAGGCCGTCCGGGTAGGCGACCTCGTCTTCGTGTCGGGCCAGCTGCCGATCGACCCGGCCACGGGCGAGTTCGCCGGGCCGGACGTCCGCGACGAGGCGGCCCAGTCGCTGCGCAACGGGGTCGCCGTGCTCGAGGCCGCGGGGTCGGACGTCGACCTCGTCGTCAAGACGACGGTGCTGCTGGCCGACATCGCCGACTTCGCGGTCGTGAACGAGGCCTACGCCGAGGTCTTCCACGGCGGGGTGCTGCCGGCGCGCGCCGCGTACCAGGTCGCCGCACTGCCCAAGGGCGCCCGGGTCGAGATCGAGTTCGTCGCGGCGGTCGCCCCGGGGCACGCCGGGTAGCATCGCGGCATGCCGGAGGGTGACAGCGTCCACCTGCTGGCCGCGCGCCTCCGTCCCTCGCTCGTCGGGCGTGTCGTCGTCGACGGCGAGCTGCGGTCGGGCGGCCGGGCGGGCGAGTCGCTCGCCGGTCGGCGCGTCGTCGAGGTCGACACCCACGGCAAGCACCTGCTGACCCGCTTCGACGACGCCACCACCCTGCACACGCACCTGCGCATGCAGGGGTCGTGGACGCTCACGCGCCCCGGCCGCGTCCTGCCGTCCCGGCTGCAGCGGCAGGTGCGGGTGCGTGCCCGGCTCGACGACGGCCACACCCTCTGGGGCGTCGACCTGCCGGTCGTCGACCTGGTGCCGACCCGGGACGAGCACGCGCTGGTCGGCCACCTGGGCCCCGACCCGCTGCGCCCCGACTGGGACCCCGAGGAGGCGCGACGTCGCCTGGCCGCACTCCCCGACGTCACGGTCCGTGCCGCCCTGCTCGACCAACGTCCGATGGCCGGCCTCGGCAACCTCTGGGTCAACGAGGTGGGGTACCTGCGTGGCCTGCACCCGGCCGCCCCGATCGGCGAGGTCGACCTGGTGAAGCTCGTCGACGTGGCCGCGCGCGCCCTGCGCTTCTCGGTCTCGACGCCCGGCGCCTACCAGGTCACGACGGGCCGGACGCGCCGCGGCGAGACGCACTGGGTCGTCGGCCGGGCCGGACGCCCGTGCCTGCGCTGCGGCACCCGCGTCGAGGCGCGCGACGACCCTCCGACGCCGGACGGGCGCACGCGACGGGCCTGGTGGTGCCCGCGGTGCCAGCCCGCGGCGTGACGCGGGACGGGTCGCGACGACGTTCCCCCAGGAGTGGGCCGCGGCCGGCTCAGCGCACGCTGACGAAGATCGGGTTCGCGTACAGCCAGGTGTCGGCCCACGGGTCGGCCGGGCTCATCGGGAACGGCTGGGGTGCCCGCGGGTCGACGTCGGCTCCGAGCGGGCCGACGCCGTGCACCCGGCCGTCGCTGCCGCGCAGGCGCACGTAGCCGTCCTCGGTGGCGGGCTCGAGCGGCACGACGACGCGGAACGGAGCGGCGGACCGGTCGGCGACGTCGAGCAGCTCGACGACCCGGGTGCCGGGCGCGCGCTGCTCGTCGCGGTCGGCCGCGGGTCCGGTGACGCGGCCACGGATCACGTCCAGGTGGGCGAGCCGCGGGATCGTGCCCCGTGAGGTGGGCGTCGTCGTGGGCACGACGTCGACCACGAGCTCGAGGGTGGTGCCGCGCGGGACGGTGAGGGTCCCGCCCAGGGTGGCCTGCGCCTCCTGCCCGCCGGTGGCCCGGAGCACGACGGAGAGCCCGGCGACCAGGTTTCCGTGGTCGACCCAGAGCCGACCGGCGCGGATCGCGTCGAGCAGCGCGGCGGACGACCGGTCGACGGCGCCGACGTGGTTCCGGCTGAACTCGCCCGGCCAGAAGTCGGCACCGTTCTGGGGCGTGGCCGTCGCGACCGGGTCCGGGCGGCGGCCGGCACGGTCGAAGTTGCCGAGCGTCGCGCCGGCCTCCCAGCCGGGCCCGCTCGGGAAGTCGCCGACGCGCGTGGCGTCGGACTCCTTGAGGTGGAGGTCGCTGTTCGAGGTGATCCACCAGCGCCGGCCCTCGCTGAGCAGCGAGTCCCACACGCCGCCGACGACGGCCGTCGTCCAGTCGAAGCCGCCGTGGGTCAGGTAGGCCTCGGCGGGGTAGCCGGCGAACGAGAACTCGCTGGGGGCGTTCTCGTACTCGCCCCGCCGCGAGCGCGCCGACGCGTTCGCGGCGATGGCACCCGCCTGGGCACCGGGGGCGCCCTCCATGCCGACGAACACCTCGGGGTCGGCGTCCTGCCAGGCCCGCAGCTCGCCGGGCGAGTCGATGCCGAGGCGGCTCGGGTGGTTCGCCAGGACGATCACGTCGTCGACGACGCCCGCGCTCTTCTGGGCGCCGAGCCAGGCGATCGCGTCGGTGGCGTGCACGAGCCACTCGGCGGCGTCGTCGGTGCCGGGGCGCGGCTTCTCCCAGCCGTTCAGCTTGCCGTCGTGGTCGAGCTCGAAGCGGCGCAGCACACGGGTCGTGGCGGGACCGGGTGCGACGAGCACGGTGGCGTGCTCGGCGCCGGGGATGTACCACTCGAGCCCCTGCAGCACGAGCAGGTCGGGCCGGGCAGCCCGCGCGGTCTCGATCTCGCGGGCGGCGTTGAACACCCCGCCGACGTTGGCGTGGCCCTTGTTGCTGTGCTCGGTGAAGGCGATGGCGTCGACCCCGAACCTCTGCGCCTGGTCGAGGATCGTCGTCATGGGGTACTTCGCGTCGTGCGAGTAGACCGAGTGCACGTGGTGGTCGAAGACCAGCCACGAGAGGGCGGCCGGATCGACGACGGCGGGCGCCGACGGCAGCGGCGCCGCCTGCGCGGGGTCCGCTCCCCGCAGCCCCTGGGCCGTCGTCCCCACGGCGACCGTCGCGGCGACGGAGGCCCCGAGGAAGGTCCGGCGCGAGAGGCCCGATCCGGTCGGCGCGGACTGCTCGGGGCGGGGGTCGAGGGACATGGCTTCACTTTCGTCGGGCGGGCGTCCCGACCGTAGGCAGCGGGCCTGAACCGCAGGCCAACGGTCGGGGACGCGGACGACACCGGGCGTTCACGAACCGTTCCCCCGGGTGCGCGACAGTCCTGGCGTCGCCGCGCGCTCCCCGCCGCGCAGTCCACGCACCCACCGAAGGTCCCGATGCTCCCCTCCGTTCCCGCCGTCCGTCGTCTCCCCTCGCGCGCCTCCGGACGGGGCCTGCTCGTCGCGGCGGCCCTCGCCGTCGGCGCGGTCGCCGGCCTGGCCGGCCCCGGTGTCGCCGTCGCCGCCCCGGCGCCCGCACCCGCCGACCCCGCGCCGCTCGTGCTGCGCGACGCCGCGGGGACCGCGATCGTGTCGGGCGACGCACGCGCCGATCCCTCGTTCGCCTCGGCGCTGCTCGCTGCGGGTTGCCCGGCCGACGCCGACGACGCCGCCCGGCTCTCGGTGACGTCGGGAGGCGCGATCGTCGTCACGTCCCCGAGCGTCGCGGTGACCGCGGGGCAGCCGGTCGAGGTGCCGATGGCCATCTCGTTCGAGGAGGTGGTCGCCGCCGGCGTCGAGGAGGGCGGAGCCACGCTCTCGCTGGAGTGCCTCGTCGTCGAGTCCGGCATCCCGTCGACGGTCGTCGTCGCGGCGACGCTGCCCGTGACCTTCGCCGCGGGGACCTGGTCGGTGCCCGGCGCCGAGGTCGACCCGGCTCCGCCGACGGACGACCCGACCGCGCTGCCGACCGCCCCCGGCACGGCACCCTCCCCCGCACCCACGGACGGGGCCGGGGCCGGGGCCGGGACGGACTCGACGCCGCGACCCTCGGCCACGGCCCGGCCCTCCGCCGACGGAGCCCTCGCCTTCACGGGCGGTCAGGTCGCCGGGGTCGGCGCTCTCGCCGCGGGGCTGCTCGCGGCGGGCACCGCCCTCGTGCTGCGGCGACGCCGGACCACGCCCGTCGACGGGCCGCCCGCGGAGTAGGGCTACGGCGCGCTCGGCGCCTGCTCGTCCGCGGCGACGTCCTTCTGCATGGCGAACTGCGTGCGGTGCAGTTCTTCGTAGCGGCCGGCCGCGGCCAGCAGTTCCTCGTGGGTGCCGCGCTCCACGATCGAGCCGTCCTCGACCACGAGGATCTGGTCCGCGCTGCGGATGGTGGACAGGCGGTGCGCGATGACGAGGGCGGTCCGCCCCTCGAGCGCCTCGCTGAGGGCCGCCTGCACGGCGGCCTCGGACGTCGAGTCGAGAGCCGCGGTCGCCTCGTCGAGGATGACGACGCGGGGCTGCGCCAGCAGGAGGCGCGCGATGGTCATCCGCTGACGCTCGCCTCCCGAGAGCCGGTAGCCGCGCTCCCCCACCATCGTGTCGAGCTGGTCCGGCAGCGACCGGATGAGGGACTCGAGCCGCGCGCGGCGGACGGCGTCCCACACCTCGTCGTCGGTCGCCTCCGGCCTCGCGAGGCGCAGGTTGCTGAGGATCGTCTCGTGGAACAGGTGGCCGTCCTGGGTCACCATGCCCAGCGTGTGGCGCATCGAGGCGAAGGTCACGTCACGGACGTCCGTCCCCGCGAGGCGCACGGCGCCGCCGTCGACGTCGTACAGACGCGACATCAGCTGCGCGATCGTGGACTTCCCGGCACCCGACGTGCCCACGAGCGCGACGGTCTGCCCGGGCTCGATCCGGAAGGACACGCCGTGCAGCACCTCCTCGCCACCGCGGGTGTCGAGGGTGGAGACCTCCTCGAGGGAGGCGAGGGACACCTTGTCGGCGGACGGGTACGCAAAGCGGACGTCGTCGAACTCCACGCTCACAGGGCCCTCGGGGACGGAGGCGGCGGTGGGCTTCTCCTGGATCAGCGGTTCGAGGTCCAACACCTCGAAGACGCGCTCGAAGCTCACCACCGCGCTCATGATCTCGACCCGCGCGTTCGCGAGGCCGGTCAGCGGCACGTACAGGCGCGTGAGGAGGAGGGCCAGGGTGACGACCTCCCCGGTGTCGAGCTGGCCGGCGAGCGCGAGGGCGCCGCCCAGTCCGTACACGAGCGCGAGGGCGAGGGCGGATACGAGCGTCAGCGCGGTGACGAAGACGAACTGCAGCAGCGCGGTCCGGACCCCGATGTCGCGGACCCGGGCGGCACGGACGCGGAACTCCTCCGCCTCCTCGTCGGGACGGCCGAACAGCTTGACGAGGGTGGCCCCGGGCGCGGAGAAGCGCTCGGTCATCTGCGTGCTCATCGCGGAGTTGTGGTCGGCGGCCTCGCGGCGCAGCGCGGCCAGACGGCTGCCCATGCGCCGCGCGGGGACCAGGAAGATCGGCAGCATGACCACGGCGAGGACCGTCACGAGCCAGGACGTGCTGAGCATCACGATCAGCGTGAGGACCAGCGCCACGACGTTCGTGACGACGCCCGACAGGGTGCCGCTGAAGGCCTGTTGGGCGCCGATCACGTCGTTGTTGAGGCGGCTCACGAGGGCGCCCGTCCGGGTGCGGGTGAAGAACGCGATCGGCATCTTCTGCACGTGGTCGAAGACGGCGGTGCGGAGGTCGAGGATCACGCCCTCGCCGATCCGGGCCGAGAACCAGCGCGTCACGAGCGAGACGCCGGCGTCGGCCAGTGCCACGACGGCGATGAGGACGGCGAGCCGCACGATGGACGCGAGTTCGCCCCGCGCGACGATGACGTCGACCACCCGGCCGGCCAGCACGGGCGTCGCGACCGCGAGGACGGCCCCCACCACGGACAGGGCGATGAAGACGACGAGCTTCGACCGGTAGGGCACCGCGAACGTCATGATCCGCCGGACGGACGCGCGCGAGATGCCGTGCCCGCCGTCCCGTGCGGACGAGATCTTGTAGAGCGAGCTCCAGGCCGCGCCTTCCATGCTCATGGTGGTTCCTTCCGTGGGGGCCTGGCCCAATGTAGACGGCGGATCGCCCCGGGCTCGCAGCAGCCGTGCCCGGGCCGGTCCGACGGTGCCCGGGACGGTCGGCAGGCCGTCGTCAGGGAAGGAGGACGACCTTGCCGTCGAGGGTCCGGGACTCGGCGAGTTCGAGCGCGCTCGCGACGTCGGTGAGCGGGAACCGCGCCGCGACGTTCGCCGTGAGGACGCCGTCCCGGACGAGTTCCAGGACGTGGGTGAGGTCCTCGTCGAGGCGTTCCCGGTACGCCTTCCCGCGGGTGCCGTGGCCTGCCCAGAGGTCGTAGAAGGTGGCGCGCCTGCCGTTCGGGAGGGCGTTCCAGGTCAGGATGCGGCCCAGGTGCCGCAGGAACGGCGGCCAGAGGCTCCCGGTGCCGCTGACGGCGGCGATGATCGCGTACGACACCAGGGTGCCACCGCTGCCGAGCAGGGACCACGAGGTCCGCGCCGTCTCCCCACCGACGTTGTCGAAGACCGCCGCCAGGCCCCCGGCGGGAGCCGACCGGCGCACGGCCGAAGCGAGGTCCGGGTCGGCGTAGTCGACGGGGACGACCCCTCGCGCCCGAAGGGACTCGTGGTGGCGCGGGGACGCCGCCGCGATGACGTGGACGCCGGCGTGCTGGGCCATCTGGATCAGGAGCCCGCCCACGCCTCCGTTCGCCCCGAACACGAGGATCGTGTCCCCGGCCTGCACGCGGGCGGCTCGGTGGAGCATCTGCCACGCGGTCACGCCGTTGACGGTGACCGCCTCGGCGAGGTCGGCGGCGAGTCCGTCGGGGACCACGATGCTGTCCCGGACGGCGACGATCGCGTGTCCGGTCCAGGCGCCGGTCTTCGTCAACGTCGCCACGCGTCGGCCCACGAGGCCGCGGTCCGCGTCGGTGCCCGCCGCCAGCACGGTGCCGACGAGGTCGTAACCGGGGGTGAAGGGGAAGGCCGGCTGGGCGAAGTACCGCCCGCGACGCATCGCCTGTTCGGCGTACGAGATCCCCGTGGCCTCGACGGCCACGAGGAGTTCGCCGGCGCCGGGCGTCCCGACGGGGGCGGCGAGGTCGACCACGGGTCCGTCGGGTTCGACGAGGCCGGGAAGGACGATCCGCGTCGTCGTGGTGGGGAGCGAGGTGATCGCGTTCATGGTGTTCCTCTTTGTTAGTGTTCAGTCAGTCACAACTGCGGGGATGCAGAAGGACGAGCGTGCGCGCCGCCCGGCTCAGTCGCGGTGGCGGATGCCGGCGGTGAGGGTCGAGGCCCAGGACTGCGGCACGCGGGCGAGGTCCGCCTGGACGACGAGGTGGCAGAGCTGCCCGTAGGCGATGAACCGCTGCACGGCGTCGGGGGCGGCACCGGATCCCTCGGTGACGGCCTCGACGACGGCACCGAGTCCGTCGTGGACGGCCCGACGGACCGCGGCCACGTCCGTCGCCGCCTGTGCGTGCGACTGCATCAGGATGAGGTCGCGGTCGGCGATCAACTGGACGTAGGCCTCGGTCATCGCGTCGAGGACGCCTTCCGGCGTCGTCGACGCGGCCGCCGCCCCGGCCTCGCGCATGGTCGCCTCGACGAGGGCGTAGGTGTGCCGGACGGCCGCGACGAAGAGCCCCTCCTTGCCGTCGAAGAGTCGGAAGACGTAGGCCGGCGAGACCCCGGCCGCGGCGGCGACGTCGGCGACCGGGGTCGCGTGGAGGCCCTTGCGGGCGAAGACGTGCACGGCGGCGGTCGTGATGAGCGCACGCTGCGCTTCCGCCGTCGATCGTGTCGAGGTGCCTGAGGTCATGTGACTGAGTGAACACTCACATCGATGATCTGTCAACCGTGATCGTGCGGACCGCAGCCATTCGCCGGCGGCCGGGCGATGCACGAGGATCGACGTCATGGACAAGGACACCCTGGCGTCGACCCCCCGGCTGACCCTCCGCCTGCATCGCGAGGACGATCTGGAGCGACTCCTCGCGATCCACTCACGACCGGACGTCTCGCGGTACCTCCTGGAGGAGCCCTGGACGATCGAGTCCGGACGGGCACAGCTCGATCGGCGCCTGGGTCGGACGGACCTCGCCGAGCCCGTCGGAGCACTCGCCCTCGTCGTCCAACGGGAGGGCCGGCTCATCGGCACGGTGGCGCTGTGGCGCACCGAGTCCGAACCCCGCACGCTCGAGGTCGGATGGACGCTCGATCCCGACCACGGAGGCCGGGGCTTCGCGGGCGAGGCGGTCGCGGCCGCGCTACGGCTCGCGTTCGCCCGGGACGACGTCCATCGCGTGACCGCGCAGATGGACGGCCGCAACACGGCCTCCGCCCGACTCGCGGCCCGGGTCGGCATGCGGCAGGAGGCGCACCACCGGCAGGACTTCTGGAGCAAGGGCGAATGGACCGACACCCTCGTCTTCGCGATGCTCGCCGACGAGTTCCCCGGGTGACGCGTCGGCCCCGGGGGGACGTGGACGGGCAGACTCGTGCCGAGGAGTCCACCGCGACGGAACGGAGACGGGCATGTTCATGAGGCGCGGCGGATCGACCGAAGGATGGGCGCTCATCGGGTTCGGAGTCGTCGCCTGCCTGTTCTCGGCGCTCGCCCTGTCCGGCGCGTTCGGCTCGGTGCCGGACGGCGGTCGCGCGGGGACGTTGGCCTACCTGGGCATCCCCGTGGGCATCGCGGCGATCGTCGTCGGCATCGTCGGCCTCCGTCGCGACGACCATCGCGCCGGGGACTGACCCCGCGCCTCCGTCGGCGGGCGTTCCGGGACCGCCCGGGTTGCAGGTGCCGCAGCGTCATGTGGTCTGCTCGAAGCACGTCCCGTGTCGTCCCGCGTCGAAAGGCCCGCCATGCATGCCATCCCGGTTCCGCCCCGTCAGGTCCTGATCGGCGACGCCGCGGCGTTCGTCGGCTTGACTCCCCGGGCGATCCGCCACTACCACCAGATGGGCCTGCTCCCCGAGCGCGAGCGGGGCACCGACGGCCGACGGCGGTACGGCTACGCGGAGATCATCCGGCTGCTGTGGATCCGCCGGATGGCCGACGCCGGGATCGCCCTCGACGACATCCGTGACGCCTTCACCGGGGCCGCGCCGGGCGCGGACACCGGCGTGACCGAGACCACGGACGAGGTCGCCGGCGTCCTCGCCCGACTGGAGGACACCCTCGCCGCGCAGGAGGACGAGCTACGCCGGAAGAGGGAGTCGGTCCGGCGCATGCGGATGCTCGGCAGCCGCCTGGGGCTTCTCGACGAGATCGTCTCCACCCGGCTCGAGGCCGCGCCCGAGGGCTCGCTGCGGCAGGACGACCTCGACTCGCTGCTGGTCACCGAGCGCATCTTCGGCCCGCTGGGTGCCGTCCTCCAGGCGAGCCGATTCCTCGTGCTGGCCCTGCACCCCGAGCTGCGTGCCGAGTCCGACCGCGTCGACGCCGCCGAGGAGGCGCTCGACGACTCGGTCGCCGTCGACGACCCCCGGGTGGCACGGGTGGCGGCCGAACGGCACGCCTTCGACATCAGGCTGCTGGGCCTGATCGAGGAGTCGGGCCAGCGGGACGAGGACGACGCGATCTTCGACGCCTGGGACGATCGACACCCCACCGAGGGTGCCGAGGCGGCCCCGGCGCCCGAGACGGCGGCGGGCTCCCGCGCCAGGAGCGCAGCGGACGTCATCCGGAGCATGCCCTACGACTTCTCCCCCGCCCGCCTGCGCTGCATGGAACTGGCCCTCCACCTGGCGGTGGCCGAGACGCCCACGCCCTGAGCGGTCCCGCGAGCCCTTGACCTGTCTTGCACCGCAAGGTAGCTTGTGACGCATGACAGCGGACGTGGGGGCGCAACTGCGCAAGGGGGTCGTCGAGTACTGCATCCTCGGACTGCTCGACCGTGAGCCCATGTACGGCTGGCAGCTCTCCGAGCAGCTCGTCGAGGCGGGTCTCGTCGCGAGCATCGGGACGCTCTACCCCATCCTCGGTCGCCTCCGGGCCCAAGGCCTGGCCACCGCCTTCGACCAGCCGTCCGCGACGGGGCCCGTCCGCAAGTACTACCGGCTCACACCCCTCGGGCGCGACCAGCTCGGCGCCTTCCGCCTCCAGTGGGCTCCGTTCACCGCCTCGGTACACCGACTCATCGGAGAAGACACCCGTGACTGACACCACACCCGAGATCACCACCGCCTACCTCGCGCAGCTCGACACCGAGCTCGACCAACTCCCGGCAGACCTGCACCGGGACATCGTCACCGGCATCCGGGAGGAGCTTGAGGGTCTCGACGCCGAGGCCGCAGCCGCGCGCATCCGGCAACTCGGCGACCCGGCCTTCATCGCCGCCGGGGCGCGCGCCGAGACCGTCGGCGAGGCTCCTCTCACCAGCCCGGACGCGCCTCCTCCCGGTCGGACGTTCTCGATCGTCGCGGTCGTCGTCCTGATCGTCGGCTCGTTCCTGGTGCCGATCGTCGGTGCGATCGCCGGCCTCCTCTTCGTCAGCCAGGCAAGAGCCTGGAGCCGACGGGAGAAGGCGGCCTCGTGGCTCGCCACAGTGGGTGTGGTCCTCCTCGCCCTCGCGGCCTCGACGGTGATGGCCTCGGCGGGTCTCGGCGGCACCCACCTCGTCGTCCTGGTCGCCTACCTCGTGTTCCCCGTGGTCGGCGTCGTGCTGGCCGTCCGCGCACAGCGCCGGGGCTGGCACGCCTGACGCGGGCTCCTGCTCGTCGCGGGACGCCCCTGAGCCGAGCGCCCGTCGACCGGTCCGCTACCGGGAGCGCGGGAGACGCTCGTCGAGCAGCGTCGCCAGCCGGTCGAGGTCACCACGCACGAGGCGGGCATCGGACTCGACGTCCGCTTCCGACATCCCGTCCCGGCGGAAGAGGGTGAAGACGGCCTCGCTCCCCTGGTCGTTGGCCACGACGCGGAAGGGGTTGCTCACGACCGTCCCGTCCGGCAGGGTCACGTCGTGATCGAGGATGCCGAGCTCCACCGGCCCGGTGAACGCGACCTCGACGACCCCCATGGGTGAGTCCGTGAGCCACCGCCCCCCTTCGTGACGGATGCCGGCACTCAGACCGGCCGCCCACGCGGGGAGGTTCTCCGGGTCGCCGGCGACGCTCGAGACGGCGGCGACGTCGTGGTCGAACGCGCGCGAGATGTGGACGGCGGGCCAGGTCATGCCGGGAAGCTAGCAGCGTTCCGCCCGACGAGCGACCCCCACGACGCCGGGTCAGCCCCGGCGGCGCGCACCTCGTCGGTAGCCGAGCCATGCCGCCAGGACGAGCAGGCCGACGACGAGGACGACCGCGCCCACGAGACTCGCGGTCGAGAACACGTGCACGCCGTCAGTGGTGAAGGTCGTGTCCGACAAGGGGGCGTACGCGAACCACCCGAAGGACACGGGTCGCGCCGACGCGACGGCGAACACGACGACGCCCACGACGGACGCCGCCAGACCGCCACCCAGGACGAGGCGGGAGACCAGGCCGGCACGTTGTGTCATGCCCGGACCATAGCGTGCGCGGTAGGCGGTCGCCAGCGCTCCGATCGAGGCGTAGCCTGCCCCCGTGGACCTCCAGCTGCGCCAGACCGTGCTCGACGCCGAGGACGCCCGCGGTCTCGCGTCCTTCTACTTCGCGCTGGTCGGTGGCATCTACCGCCCCGGGGACGAGCCACCCACGGACGGTTCGGATGATCGGGCCGAGTGGGTGACGTTCCGCACCCCCGAGGGCGTCCGCCTCGCCTTCCAGCGAGTCCCCGAGCTGCCCCGGGTGACCTGGCCCGACGGGCCGGTGCGCCAGCAACTCCACCTCGACTTCATGGTGGCGGACGCCGACGCGCTCGAGCGCCAGCGGTCCCTGGCCGTCTCGCTCGGCGCGACGGTCGTCGACGACCAGAGCGCCGACCCCGACGAGGCCCTCTACGTCTTCGCCGATCCGGAAGGGCACCCGTTCTGCATCTTCGTCGCGAGCGGAGTCGGAGACCCGACCGCCTGGTGACCGGCGTCGCGCCGGTCCCTGCACGCACCCTCCGGACGTGGAGCCCCGCGGGCTAGGCCAGACGTCGAGCCCCGCGGGCTAGGCGCGACTCGGCGGTCTCGCCGCCCTCGTCCTCGACGGCTCAGGACGGTCGGTGGCCCAGTCGACGTGCGTGCCGGTCACACCGGGCAGGTGGGTCGCCGGATCGTGATCGGGCTCTGCTTCGGGGTAGAGGCCCCGGCCTGACGACGCACTCGCGTAGAGCGCCGCGAGCCAGGTGGGGTTGATCTCGACCGTGCGGCTGCCGGCGAACTTGAACCGGAGGCTGATCTGGGGCGAGAGCCAGACGGTCGACCGGCCGTCGCCGGTCTCGATCGGTTCCTTCCACGAGAACATGAACGACTCGTTCTGGCGGAACTTGTTCACGATGACGATCTGGAGGTGGGCGAGGAGGCGGTCCTCGACCTTGAACTCGAGGACGTCGCCGTCGTAGACGATGTATCCCATGGCTGCTCCGAGACGGAGAACGCCCGACGGTGCTGACAGCAGGGTCTGGGCTGTGGTGGTGTGCGGATCTCACTGCGCACTGCGCCGGCCGTCTTCGCGACGCCACACGTGGTGACGAGACCACATCGGTGATGCGTCCGCTCGGCTCTCCTCGAGACCTGACACTAGACCGCCGACGAGGAAAGGCGACAGGGTCCCGACCCGAACGGGACCCTGCCGCCGGCAGCCCGCACCGGACCCGACCGGTGCCAGCGCACGCCTTGAGGACCTGAACCACCCTCAAGACATGCCCAGCCTGCGCCTGCGCTCGAAATGCCCGAAAGATCTGGACTTAAGCCGAACCCTTTGATACTCACGGGCGCGGTGGGCGTTGCGGCAGCGTCGACGTCCCCGAGCACGACGCCACGGCCGGACTTAAGGTCGTGTCATGAGTTCTAATCCGGATGTCATCCAGGCGTTGGCCTCGAGCGGCGCCGCGGGCCTGGTCATGGATTTCGACGGCGTGCTCTCCCCCATCACCGACGATCCGACCCTCAGCGAACTCCTGCCGGGCACGACGGATCTCCTCGAGGGCCTGGCCGGACGACTCAGGACGGTGGCACTGCTCTCGGGGCGGCCTGCGGACTTCCTCGCCGAGCGCGCCACGGTCCCGGGTGTCGATCTGTACGGTTCGTACGGCCTCGAACGGTGGACACCCCAGGGCGTCGAGGTCCTGCCCGAGGCCCGGACATGGCGGGAGGCCGTGACCGCGGCCACGAACGAACTCCACCGTCGGTTGGACGACGTCCACGGCATCTACGTGGAGGACAAGTCCCTCGCCGTGGCGGTCCATTGGAGGCGCGCACCCGATCAGCGGGCCGCAGAGGAGATGATCGCGCCGCTGATCGAATCCGCCGTGAGGACGCACGGCCTCCGACGGGAGCCCGGCAAGTGCGTCGAAGAGCTACGGATGCCGTTGGAGGAGGACAAGGGCACGGCGCTGGAGCGGATCATCCGATCGAACGTACTGGGCGTCGTGGCCTACGCGGGTGACGACCGTGGCGATCTCCCGGCGTTCGCGGTGGCCTCGAGCACCGGTGGCCACCCTCTGGTCGTGGACGCCGCCGACACCGCACCCGAGGTCCTCCGTGTGCCCGGGGTCCACTTCGACGGCCCGGCGCAGTTCCAGGAGTGGCTGCGGCGCCTCGACCGGGCGCTGACCTGACAGGACGTCGCGCCTCGCCGCCCGCCCCTCCTGACCCGGGTGATCGAGGAGCTGCGTCACACGGAGTCCGCTTCGTCTCTACTGTTCACCCCGAGGACGAGACTCGTTCCCGCGAAAGGAACGAGCGATGAGCGAACGACGTCGGCGAGAACTGGGCGAGTCGGACGAACCCCTCGAGGACGAACTCGACGAATCGTTCGACGCGACCGTGGAAGAAGGCGCCGAGCGACTGCACCGCACCCTCCGCACCACGCTCATCACGGGCTTCTTCGGAGGCCTCGAGGTCGGCCTGGGCATCATGGCGATGCTCGCCGTCCTGACCGAGACGGGCAGCCACCTCCTGGCGGGCCTGGCGTTCAGCATCGGGTTCCTCGCCCTGCTCCTGGCGCACTCGGAGCTCTTCACCGAGAACTTCCTCCTGCCGATCGCCGCACTCGCGGCGAAGGAGGGCACGTTCCTGCAACTCCTCAAGCTCTGGGGTGCCACGTTGGTCGCCAACCTGGCCGGCGGATGGATCTTCATGTGGCTCGTCGTCCAGGCCTTCCCCGAATGGCACACGACCCTCGACGAGTCGGCCCACCACTTCGTGGACGCTCCGTTCTCCCTGCAGACCGTGATCCTGGCCGTCCTGGGTGGCAGCACGATCACGCTGATGACCCGCATGCAGCACGGAACCACCTCCGACCCTGCGAAGATCGCGGCTGCCGTCGCCGGGGCGTTCCTCCTGGCCGGCTTGCAGCTGTTCCACTCGATCCTCGACTCGCTCCTCATCTTCGGGGCCATCCAGGCGGGCAGCGACGTCAGCTACGCCCAGTGGGCGGGGTGGTTCGGCTACACGCTGCTCTTCAACATCCTCGGCGGGCTCGTCCTCGTCACCTCCCTGCGGCTGCTCCGCACGAAGGAGCTCTTCTCGAAGGCGCGGGACGAGAACGAGTGAGGAGGCGCGGGAGCGGTCCGCCCTCGGCCGGACCTGGCCGTCGCACCAGACCGTGACGGCACACTCGACCGTCGCCGCACCTCCTTGATCCCTCTCGGCACTCGACGTACGGTGAAAGTGCCGATGACGTCGAGGGAGCGAGCATGGACGAGGACACGGAACAGCCGAGAGGTCGGCTCCGACTGCAGCGGCCGACGTTTCGAGGGTCCTCCGTCGGCTGGGGCATCGGAGCGGTCTTCTGGCTCGTCGGCGCGGTCCAGGCCCTGGTCCGGGTGGTGCAGGACGGAGGCACGTCCGTCGTCGGCGCCCTGGTCCTGATCGGGCTGACCGCCCTGGCGGTGGTCTGCGTCATCGGCACGGTGGCGACGATCCGGCATCCCCGTCCGGCGCCTCCCGCCACCGACGCCTGACCGGTTCCCCTGGTCGGCGGTGGACCCGCGGATGCCCCCTGGTCGGCCGATGAACCCCGTTTGCGACGATGAACCCCGATCTTTCGGGGTTCATCGTCGTGAACGGGGTTCATCAGGCCGCCGGCGAGCGGCGCACCCGGCGCCGCCGCACCGGTCAGCGCGCGGCGAGCGCCTCGACCGGGGTGACCGACATGGCACGGCGGGCCGGGACGAGGGCGGCGACCCCGGCCAGCACGGCGGCCGTCACGGCCAGGCCGAGCAGCAACGGGACGGGCAGCGTCGGCGCGATCAGCAGGCCCTGGTTCGCCGAACCGAGCAGCGCCTGGGCTCCGGCCCAGCCGTAGACGACGCCGAGCACGACCCCGACGACGATCGCCGTCAGCGCCATCTGCGTCGCCTCGAGCAGGATCATGCGGCGCACCTGACCCGCGGTCGAGCCGATCGCGCGCAGCAGACCCAGCTCGCGCCTCCGTTGCATGACGCTCAGCGACATGTCGTTGACCATGCCGACGGCGGCGATCACGGCCGAGAAGCCGACGAGGGCGGCGACGATCAGCAGCGTCGTGGTGAACACCTGGTCGAGCTCGGCGGCGTACGACGGGTCCTGTTCGATCGAGTAGATGAAGCTGCGCAGCGTCTCGAGCGCGACCGACAGGGTCGTGACCAGGGTCACGCCGATCACGATGCCGATCGTGGCGCGCGTGCTGCGCTCGGGCTGACGCACCGCGTTCTCGGCGGCGAGGCGGGCCACCTGGCTCGTGCCGAAGGTCCGGCCGACGGCGCTCAGCACGGCGGGCATGAGCGCGTGGGCGCCGACGACGACCCCGGTGAACGACAGCACGCCACCGAAGAACGCGATCAGCACGCCCATCGCGTCGACCAGCCCGACCACGACCCCGGCGACGAGCAGCAGACCACCGCCGACGACGAGGAGGGCGGCGACGACCGTCCGGACGAGGCGACGGCTCCGGCCCGCGACGGGGGCGTCCTGCGCGGCGTCGGTCGCCTGCAGCGGCGTCACCTGCAGCACGCGACGGGAGCCGACCCAGGCCGCGGCGACCGTGGTCAGCACGACGGCGACGGCCGGGACGAGACCGCCCACCGAGAAGTACGAGTAGGCGAGGTCGGGCAACTGTCCGCGACCGACGAGCACCCGCACGGCGACGACGACGAGGGCGAGCCCCACGAGCGTCCCGAGCACGGCCCCGGCGACCCCGACCACGAGACCCTCGCGGGCGACGGCCCGACGCTGGTCCCGTGCGGACGAGCCGAGCAGGCGCATCAGGGCGATCGTCGGCGTCCGGCCGGCGACCACGGTGGCGAAGGTGTTGGCCGTGACGATCGCCCCGACGTAGAGCGCGAGGCCGACGAAGACCGCGGCGACGAAGCCGAGCATCGTCGAGACCGTGCCGCTCGCGGCGACTGCGGCGTCGGAGGCGACGATCTGCTCGAGCACGTGGGTGACGCCGAGCAGGCCGACGCCGAAGGTCGTGCCGAGAGCGGCCACGAGGATGCTCGGACGGTGCTCGAGCAGCTGGTCGCGGGCGCTCACGCGACACGCTCCAGGTCGAGCATGACGCCCGAGATCTCGGCCGCGCTGCTGCGGTCGATCTCGTGCACGATGCGGCCGTCGGCGAGGAACACCACGCGGTCGGCGTAGCTCGCCGCGACCGGGTCGTGGGTGACCATCGCGATGCTCTGGCCGTGGTCCGTCGACGCGGTGCGCAGCACGTCGAGCACGTCGCGGCCGGCCTTCGAGTCGAGGTTGCCGGTGGGCTCGTCGGCGAAGATCAGGTCGGGCCGGGTCGCCAGGGCACGGGCGATCGCGACGCGCTGCTGCTGCCCGCCCGACAGCTGGTGGGGCCGGTGGGTCAGCCGGGCACCGAGGCCGAGCGTGGCGACGAGCCAGTCGATCCAGGCGCGCTCGTCGGCCGTGGCCCGACGCCCGTCGAGACGGAACGGCAACTCGATGTTGGCCGACACGTCGAGGGTGGGCACGAGGTTGAACGCCTGGAAGACGAAGCCGATGCGGCGACGACGCAGCAGCGTCAGCTCGGTGTCGTCGAGGCCGGTGATGTCGGTGTCGCCGAGCAGCACCCGGCCCGAGGTGGCCGAGTCGAGGCCGGCGGTGATGTGCATCAGGGTCGATTTGCCCGAGCCACTCGGGCCCATGACGGCCGTGAACCGGCCGGTCGGCAGGTCGAGCGAGACGTCGCGCAGCGCGTCGACGCGGCCGTCGCCCTGGCCGAAGGACTTCGTGACGTTCCGGACGCGGGCGACGGGGACCGCGCCTCCTCGGGTCGGGTCGGCGGGACGGGCGGACGGGACGCCCTGGGGCTGGTCGGGACGGGACATGGTGGTCTTCCTGTTCGTGAGGCGGGGGCGGGACGCGGGAGCGGATGGGGGCGTGGTGAGGTCAGTGGCGCAGCGTCGAGTTGACGTCGTCGCCGGGCACCGCGTCGACGGTGGTCCAGCTGGCCCAACGCCCGTCGACCTCGGCGACGACGCGGCCGTCACCACAGCTGACGAGCCCCGAGGTCGGCAACGGCTCGGGCAGCGTCGCGGGGTCGAGGGCCGGGCCGCCGAGGTCGCCGTCGACGGGGACGCAGGCGGCGAGGTCGGGGCCGGTCTCGGAGGTGAACGAGAGTTCGTAGCCGGGCTCCTGCGTGTCGAGGCGCACGTCGACGTCGCGCGCGTCGGCCGGCACCCAGGCCGGCAGGAACCAGGCGACGTCGGTCGAGTCGGCCGTGCTCGGGGCGTCGGCGGCGGTGTCGAAGTGGCGCTGCTGCACCTGCTCCGCACCAAGTGCGCTCTTCGCCGCGTCGACGGCCCCCGAGCACCCCGTGAGCGTGACGACGGCGAGCGCCGCGACGCCGAGACCGGCCGCGAGGGCGCCGCGGCGGCGGGTGGTGGGGGACGAGGAGGCGCGGGTCGCGATGGTCGCGGAGGTCGTGTCGTTCATGTCTACGATCCTCGCCGCGGGGCCCGGTACCGGAACATCACGTGCACCCACGGACCCGCGCGGGGGTTATCCCCCGCTGGCCCCCACTCCGTCCACAGCGGGAGTCGGTCGTACCGGTCGGTGTCGTAGGGTCGAGAGCAGGTCCGGCACGCAGACGTCCGGGCGGACGACGGACGGGGCACTCCCCTCCGGGAACGAGGGGGACATCGTGACCGAGCACCGAGGCCTCGGCCAGGGCGACACCGGCGCGGGGGCGACCCCGGTCGAACCACGGATCGCCCTCACGGCGACACCGTTCGTCACTGCGATCGCCCTCTCGCCGATCATCGCGATGGGCCTCGTGGTCGTGACCATGCGTCGCGCCCTCGAACTGGCCGTCCCGGGCCGGACCGGCGTCGACGCCGGTGACCTGGGCGTCGTGCAGATCGCCTCGTTCGTGCTCTGGATCGGCATCGTGTTGCTCGCCTGGCTCGACCACCGCACGCTGCGCTCCCGCGGGCTGGAGCGACCCTTCTCCTGGGCGTGGGCCCTGCTCGGCCCGCTCGTCTACCTGATCGGCCGCAGCGTCGTCGCGCGCCGCCGGGTCGGTGGCAGCGCCGCGCCGCTCTGGCTCTACCTCGGGCTGACCGTGCTCGGGTCGATCATCGCCGTGATCGTCGTCGTCTCGTCGGGGGTGCCGACGCCGTGAGCGTCGTGGAGGTCAGCACGGCCGTCGTCGAGCTGACCCGCGTCGAGCTGGGAACACGATCGCCGACGGAGGCGTAGCGTCACACGGGTCGAAGGCGTTTTCTTGCGTCTTCATTGGCCGGTGTTGCTTGCATCCCTGCCCGTGAAGCTCATGCGACAACATCGGCATCTGGGGCACGGCTACGGACTCTTCCGCGGCCGTGCCCCTCTCTCGTGCCCGGGCGGGCCGCAGGTGCGGCCGACGCAAGGAGGCGCGGTGCGAGACCCCTTCGCACCGCGCCTCCTTCATGGGCGCTTCATCGGAGGCGCAGGGCCGGCGCATCGGGACGGGCTCCAGGATGACGGTGATCCCATCCGAGGCGAGCAGCCCCGAGCCGAGAGCGTGACCATGAGCGACCCCCGCCCGACCCGCATCCCCGAACCCGACCGCACGCCCGAGGGCCCTGCCTACGAGGGACGACTGCTCGACCGCGTCGACGACGAGGTCGTCGACCAGGGCGTCGCCTTCGACCTGCGGACGCTCGTCTCGCGCCGCAGCGTGCTGAGCCTGATCGGGCTCGGGGCGGGCAGCGTCGTGCTCGCCGCCTGCACGTCGGCCACGGGGGCGGGCGGGACCGGCGCCTCCTCGACCGCCACGGCGTCGGCGAGCCCGAGCGCGGGCGCGGCCACCGCGCTGCCGGCGGGCGAGATCCCCGACGAGACCGCCGGGCCCTACCCGGGCGACGGCTCGAACGGAGCCGACGTGCTCGAGCGGTCGGGCATCGTGCGCAGCGACATCCGGTCGAGCCTCGACGGTGGCACCACCGCGGCCGGGGTGCCGATCACGCTGAGCATGACGGTGCTCGACATGGCGAACGGCGACGTGCCGTTCGCCGACGTCGCCGTCTACGTCTGGCACTGCGACGCGGCCGGCGGGTACTCGATGTACTCGGACGGCATCACGGGCGAGACCTACCTGCGCGGAGTGCAGGTCGCCGACGCCTCCGGCACGGTGACCTTCTCGTCGGTCTTCCCGGCCTGCTACTCGGGGCGATGGCCGCACGTCCACTTCGAGGTCTACCCCGACGCGGGGTCGATCACCGATTCGACGAACGCGATCGCGACGTCCCAGCTCGCCCTGCCCGAGGCCGCGTGCCGGACGGTCTACGCGCTCTCGGACTACGACGGTTCGACGGCCAACCTCGGGCGGGTCAGCCTCGCCGACGACAACGTCTTCAGCGACGACAGCGGGGCACTCCAGCTGCCGTCGGTGACGGGCGACGCGACGTCGGGCTACGCACTGGCGCTGACCGTCCGCGTCGACACGCGGACGACGCCCACCGCCGGCGCCGCACCCGGTGGCGGCGGCGCCCCCGGCTCACGCTGAGCCGCCGAGACCCCATGGCGACGGAAAGAGATGCGGTGCGAGACCTCCTCGCACCGCGCCTCCTCGGGTGGTCGCCTACTGGTAGACGCGCACGTAGTCGACCTTCATCTGCTGCGGCAGCGGGGTGCTGCCGTCGGGGTAGCCGGGCCAGGCACCTCCGACCGCGACGTTGAGGATGATGAAGAAGGGCTTGTCGAAGACCCACGGGTCGCCGCCCGTGCTGGCCGGCGTGACCTGGTGGTAGACCTGCCCGTCGACCGACCAGGTGATCGAGCCGGGTGCCCAGTCGACCGCGACGGTGTGGAAGTCGTCGGCGATCGACCACCCCTGCGGGTGCTGCCACGTGCTGGTCAGTCCCTCACCGCCCGAGTAGCCGGGGCCGTGCACGGTGCCGTGCACGCGGTGCGGCTCGAAGCCGACGTTCTCCATGATGTCGATCTCGCCCGCGCTCGGCCACGCGTTCGTGGGCAGGTCGGCCCCGAGCATCCAGAAGGCCGGCCAGATGCCCTGGCCGCGCGGGATCTGGATGCGCGCCTCGACCCGGCCGTACTGCGCCGTGTACTTGTTCTGCGTGGTCAGCCGGGCCGAGGTGTACGACCCGTCGCCCTCGCGCTTCGCGGTGATCACGAGGTTGCCGTTGCCGTCCAGGGCCGAGTTCGACCGCGAGTTCGTGTAGTTCTGCAACTCGCCGTTGCCCCAGCCGCCCCCACCGGTCTCGAGGTTCCAGACCGAGGGGTCGGGGGCACTGCCCGCGCCGCCGTCGAACTCCTGGGACCAGACGATCGCCTGCTGGGCGGAGGTCTCGGCCGAGGCCGGGGCGGGCGCGGCCGCGACCGTGGTCGCGGCGAGCGCCGCGGCGGCGGCCAGACCGACGCCGGTCAGGGTGCGACGCGTCAGGGTGCGACGGGTCAGGGTGCGTGTCGTCAGGTGCTGGTCGGTCCTCATCATGTCTCCGCTCGTCGTCGTGCGTCGGTTCGTGTCCGTGCGTCGGTTCGTGTCCGTGCGTCGGTTCGTGTCGTCAGGGCGTCCGGTCACGGGTACGTCACGACCCGGCTCGGGACGGTGTTTCCCACGGGCGTCGGCACCGAGTCGCCGACGCCGTTGATGACGCTCGAGATCGTGCCGACGTCACCGAGCGAGACGGTGAAGACGCCGTGGGCCTTCACGCCCGGCACCCGGGGCACCTCGAAGGCCTGCGCCAGGCGCACCTGCGGGTTCGCGTTGAAGAACGAGTACACGCCGCCACCCCAGATCTCGTGGTTGGTCACGCCGTCGGCGACCTTGTACGCCGCCCAGCCCTCGCCGGTCGGGCTCTGCCACGAGGCGTTGTCGGGCACGTCGTACGGCAGCTCGTTCTGGAAGAACACCGTGCGGCCGCGCTCGCCGTTCCACACCACCTGGTACTGCTGGTAGTGCTCGACGAACAGGCCGGTGGCCAGGACGTCGTCGCCGTTCACCTCGACGCCGGTCGCGCCGCGGTTGACCGTCCAGCCCGTGGGGGCGCCGCCGTGGTCGGCACGCCAGGCCCAGATGTGGTCGATGATCGTGTCGTCCGAGTTCACCTGCAGCGTGGTGGTCGCGTTGCCCTGGATGCTCGAGCCGACGCGGAAGTACACGTCCTGCACGCTCTGCGGGTTCGCCGCGTGGTCGACGTGCGAGCCCGTCGTGCCGAGTCGCATCAGCTGGGCGCTGTTCTGCGTGCCGGCGTCGACGACGAGCCCCGAGACGTTCACCCCGGCGACGTCGGCCGTGGTCAGCACCGCGTCGCCGCTGGTCGGGACGAGCGTCGGGAACCCGATGCCCGTGACGACGGTGTCGGCCCGCGTGACCTCGATCGCCTGGTCGAGCGGGTAGGTGCCCGGCGTGAAGAACAGGTTCAGGCCCTGCGCCAGGGCACCGTTGATCGTCGCGGCCGAGTCGCCCGGGTGCGCGACGAAGAAGTCGCGCATCGGCAGGTCGGTGCCGGGGGTGCCCGGCCAGGTGACCCCGGCCGAGTCCCGCTGCAGCGCGGGGACGAACACGTGGTAGTCCCCCGCGTCGTCGAGGTAGAGGTACGGCTTCTCGCGCGTGACCGGGGTCGTGGCGAGGGTCGTGTAGCTCTTCGAGAAGTCGTTCGCGGGCGCGCCCTGCACACCCGAGAAGGTCATGTTCCAGTTGCCGCCCTGCCACGAACCGAGGGTCGAGTCGCGCGTATACCACTGCTGCTGTGACCCCGAGCTGACGGTGCCGTCGACCTTGCTGTCGGCGATGTAGCCGCCCGACGAGTAGCCCTGTCCGCCGTCCTGGTTCGACGGCCCCATCGTCAGGTCGCCCCTGATGTGGACGCGACGCATGGGTGCCGCCTGCGACACGGCCCAGCGGTCGACGCCCGACTCCGGCTCGACGGCGAGGTTCTCGACCGACCGCCAGAAGTTCTGCGTGGCGTTCTTCTCGTCGCCGGCGTTCCACCCGGAGTCGACGTTGACCGCGCCCCGGATCGTGACGTCGTCGGGGTCCTTGCCGAGCCCCTGCAGCGCCGTGTAGAAGCCCAGGTTCGCGAAGACCCGGCCGTAGGTGCCGGGCTCGAACAGGAAGGCGTGGCGCTGGCCGCCGAACTGCGCCGTCGGGTTGCGCAGCTGCGCGTCGAAGGCCGTGTCGATGTCGGCCTGGATCGTCGAGGCCGGCACGCTCGGGTCGTACACGGTCACGTTCGGGCCGAAGTCCGGCCGGTCGCTGGTGGTCACGGTCGGTGCCGACTGCGCGGCGAGCGCGGGCACCACCGCCCCCACGACGCTCGCGGCGACCCCCGCCGCGATCAGAGTCCTCATCCGTCTGTGCATGATCTTCTCGTCTCCGGTGGCGTCTTTGCCACCCGATCCGGACGCTACGCCCGCCTCCACGACGAAACAAGACCCCCCTGTCCAGTACGCGAACGGGGGGTGCGGGAAAAGTGCGGAGACTGCAGGAGGCGCTGTGCCGGTCACGCCGGCACCGCGCCTCCTCGGGTCCTGCGGGTCAGAGCACCTGGTCGAGGAAGGTCTTCAGCCGGTCGGTGCGCGGGTGGTCGAAGAGCTGGGCCGGCGGCCCGGCCTCGACGACGACGCCGCGGTCCATGAAGACGACCTGGTCGGCGGCCTCGCGGGCGAAGCCCATCTCGTGGGTGACCACGACCATCGTCATGCCCGCACCGGCCAGCCCCTTCATCAGGGCGAGCACGCCCTTGACCAGCTCGGGGTCGAGGGCCGAGGTGGCCTCGTCGAAGAGCATGACCTCGGGGCCGAGCGCCAGGGCCCGGGCGATGGCGACGCGCTGCTTCTGGCCTCCCGAGAGGGACGCGGGCCGTACGTCGGCCTTCTCGGCGAGCCCGACCTCGGTGAGGCGCTCGAGCGCGACCCGTCGGGCCTCGGCCGCCGACACCCGACGGACCCGGCGCAGCGGCAGCACGATGTTGTCGAGCACCGTCCGGTGCGGGAACAGGTTGAAGTGCTGGAACACCATGCCGACCCGACGACGCAGCGCGTCCTCGGAGCCGTGCAGCACGTCCGTCCCGTCGAGCAGCACCTCGCCGCCCGAGGGCTCCTCGAGGCGGTTGATGCAGCGCAACACCGTCGACTTGCCCGACCCCGAGGGGCCGATGATGCAGGTCGTCGTGCCGGCGGGCACCACGAGGTCGATGCCGTGCAGCACCCGGGTGGCGCCGAAGTCCTTGGTCAGGCCCCGGATCTCGAGGTCGCCGGCGGTCTGGACCGCGGGCACGGCAGGAGGCGCGGTGAGGGCGGTCATCGAGGGGCTCCAGACGTGGCGGGGGCGAGGGGTTCGGCGGTGGGGGCGGCTGCGGCCGAGGTGGTGGGGGCGACCGTCGCGACCGCTCCCGCCGACGTCGGCGGGGAGGCCGGTGGGACCGTGCCCGACGGGCGCCGCCCGAACGAGCGGCCCTCGCGCAGCCGACGGTCGATGACGTTGACCAGGTGCGTCAACGGCACCGTGATGATCAGGTAGAACACGCCCGCCAGCACGAGCGGCGAGAGGTTGCCGTTGGTGATGGCCGCGTCCTGCCCGATGCGGAACAGCTCGCGCTGCGACGTGATCAGGCCGAGGAAGTACACGAGCGACGAGTCCTTGACGATCGCGATGAACTGGTTCACCAGCGACGGGAGCACCTGGCGGATGCCCTGCGGGATCACGACGAGCCGCATCGAGTCGCCGTGGCTCATGCCGAGCGCCCGGGACGCCTCGAGCTGACCACGGTCGACGGCGAGGATGCCGGCCCGGAAGATCTCGCCGATGTAGGCGCTGGCGATCAGGCTGAGCGCGAGGATGCCCAGCGGGTACGGGTTCCCCCGCGTGAACAGGTTGAACAGCGGTGACAGGCCCGTGCCGATGAGCAGGATCGTGAGGATGGCCGGGAGGCCGCGGAACACGTCGGTGTAGATGCGGCTGAGCACGCGCGGCAGGCGATGGCGGCTCGTGCCCATCACCGCGAGCAGCAGCCCGACCACGATGCCGATCGCCGTGGCGCAGAGGGCCAGCAGCAGCGTGTTCCACACCCCGTAGGCGAGCATGTCGGGCAGCGTGCGCAGCATCGCCTCGCCGTCGAAGAAGCTGCGGCCGATGTTGGCCAGCGCGTCGGAGAAGTTCACGGTCGCCCCCTGCTCACTCGCTCGGCTGGAACTCGTCGGGCACGGGCTGGTCCGGGAAGAACTCCTGGTCGATCTCGAGCCAGGTGCCGTCGGCGACGATGTCGGCGACAGCACCGTCCACGGCCGTCTTCAGTGCGTCGTTGCCCTTCGCGATCGGGAAGCCCACCGGGAACTCGGGCACGGCGACGTTGATCGCGATGGTCTGCGAGCCGTTCGACGCCGCCGCGTACTCCTCGGCCACGGGGAAGTCGAGGAAGTGCGCGTCGATCGTGCCCGAGCCCAGCGCGGCGACGGCGCTGTTGTTGTCGGGGAAGCGCACGAGCTCGGCACCGGTGAAGTTCTCCTGCGCGTAGCTGTCCTGGATCGTGCCCTGGACGATGCCGAGGCGCTTGCCGTCGAGCGAGGACTCGTCGTCGGTGATGCCCGAGCCGTCGGCGGCCAGGACCGAGATGTACCCGATGAAGTAGTGGTCGCTGAAGTCGACCGTCTTCTCGCGTTCTTCGGTGTCGCTGATGGACGCGGCCGCCATGTCGAGTTGCCCGTTGGCGACGGCGGGCAGCAGGGCCGAGAACTCCTGCGTGACGAACTCGGTCTTCAGCCCGAGGCGCTTCGCGACCTCCTTCGCCATCTCGACGTCGAAGCCCTGCAGCTCGCCGTCCTCGGTGTAGGCGTAGGGCTTGGTGTCGCCGGTCGTGCCGATCCGCAACGTGCCGGCCGAGACGGTGCCCAGCTCGTTCGAGGCGTCGGCTTCGGAGCCGTCCGACGAGCAGGCGGTCAGGGCGAGGCCGAGGGAGGCGACCGCGGCGAGGGCGGCCGTGAGGCGGGTGGTCGTTCGTCTGGTCATGGTTCTCTCCTGTCGGGGCGGTGCGAGGCGGTGCGGTGCGAGGGGAGTGCGGGGTGGGTTCGGGAGGCGCGGGTCGGGTGGATCAGGACGGCACGGCCAGGCGGTCGACCGTGTCGGTGGCGGCCGCGGCCGTGTGGTCGTCCTCGTCGAGCCAGGACGTGCCGTCGTAGCCGCGGTCGGGGCTCATGAAGTCGATGTCGGTGAACGGTTCCTCGTCGACGGCCAGCTGCGCGAGCAGCTCCCCGATCGCGGGGGCGTGCTTGAAGCCGTGGCCGCTGTCGCCTCCGGCGACCACGACGCGGGGGTCGCCGCCGGGGTGTCCGATGACGAACTGCCGGTCGGGCGAGTTCGTCACCATGCAGGCGATCGCCTTGGCGGGGGTCGGGTCGAGCCCCGGGAAGGCCCGGGCCACGGCTGCCGAGAGCATGCCGTAGTCCGCCGCGGGGTGGATGTACCGGTCCACGGTGTCGGCCTCGGCGTCCTCGAAGGCACCGCCCGAGTCCTCGAGGCCGATCTTGACGGCGTAGCCGTCACCGTCGCCGCGGTCGGCGCCGTGGCCCCAGAGGGTGGTGCCGTCGGGCAGCTGGCGGATGAACACCGGGAAGGCCGCGAGGTCGAAGTCGCCGCCGGGTGCCGTCGCCTCGGGGGTCGTGCCCTCGAACCAGAAGAGCGGGGTGCGGCGGGCGACGAGGGGATGGTCGACGAACTGCGGGGTCCAGGCGCCGAGCGTCACGACCACGCGGGCGGCCCGCAGCACGCGTCCCCCGGCCGTGACCTCGACTCCCCCGTCGACGGGGTCGATTGCCGTCACCCGGGTGTCGGTCAGCACGGTCGCGCCGAGCGACCGGGCCACCTCGACGGCGGCCCGCACGCCCTTCTCGGGGTAGCTGATGCCGGCGGCGGGGTCCCACACGCCGATGTCGTCGGGGCCGAAGCCGGCGTACTGCGGGAACCGCGCGACGAGTTCGTCGTGCTCGAAGACCGTCGACTCGAGCCCGGCCTCGTGGACGGCACGCAGGGTGCCGGCGACGACGTGGCCGTCGCGGGGGCCGACCATGACGCCGCCGGTCTGACGCAGGAGGGTCTGACCGGTGCGCTCGCCGAGGTCGTACCAGAGGTCGCGGGCGCGGGTCGCGATCGGGGCCAGCCCCGGGTGCTCCATGCAGGCGATGCGGAACAGCCGGGTCGCGCCGTGGGTCGAGCCCATCGGGTGGCCGATGCCGAAGCGCTCGACGCCGATCACGCGCCGTCCCCGCTCGGCGAGGCGCCAGAGCGCCTGTGCCCCCCAGGCGCCGAGCCCGACGACGATGACGTCGGCGTCGAGGGACGGGTCGGTGGGTCCTGGTACCGAGGAGGCGGTGGTGGCGTCGTTCATGGCCCCTGTCTATTGCGTCGGCACTTGCGCCCTCAAATATCAAAAAGGGATGATCTGATACGCGCTGCATATGAGGCGCGACCGACGAGAGGCCCGTCATGGAGATCCGAGAGCTCACCTACTTCATGGCGGTCGCCGACGACCTGTCGTTCACGAAGGCCGCCGCGCGGTTGCAGATGAGCCAGCCGCCGCTCAGCCAGGCCATCTCACGACTCGAGGCGAAGCTCGGCACGCGGTTGTTCGAGCGGCAGGCGCGGACGGCCCCCCGACTGACCCCCGCGGGCGAACTGCTGAAGCGCGAAGGCAAGCGCATCCTGCACCAGATCGAGCAGACCGAGTCGCTGCTCGATTCGGTCGTGGCCGACGTCCAACCGCTGCGGGTGGGCAGCATCAGCTCGGTGCTCGCCGGCCTGCTGCCGACCGTGGTGCGGGCGTTCTCCGCGTCGCACCCGGGTGCCCGGGTGCTGGTCGAGGAGAGCGAGGAGCAGGCGATCCTGTCCGACCTCGTCCGCGGGTCGGTCGACCTGGGGTTCACGCGCGTCCGGTCGATCGACGACCGGTTCGAGGTCGAGCAGCTGGCTCTCGAGCCGCTGGTCGTGGCTCTGCCCGACACCCACCGCCTGGCAGGCGAGACCTCGGTGCCGCTCGGCGAACTGGCCGAGGACGACTTCATCATGTTCAACCGCGAGGACGCACCCCAGGCCTACGACCGCATCGTCATGTCGTGCGTCCGCGCCGGGTTCAACCCCCGCATCCCCATCCACGCGGTCAACGACCTCTCGATGCTGAGCACGGTCGCCTGCGGCCTCGGCGTCTCGCTCATGCCCTACCTCTCGTCGTACATCCCGATCCCCGGCGTCCGCTTCGTCACGATCGCCGAGGACTGGGCGCGGACGGCCCTGTCGATGCTCTGGCTCTCCGGTCGACCGAACCCCATGACGACGGTCTTTACGGCGCAGATCCGGACCGAACTCACCGTGATGCGCGACCGCGACCTGCGGGCGAGGCGCATCACCCTCGAGTTGATCGGCGGTTGAGTCGACGACGCGAGCACGACTTGGGGCACGTCGCGTCCCGTGTCAAGCCCGGTGCGCATCCTCCCCGGGCCGGAGAGGATGGAGCATCTCCTGCCAGTGCTTCACGGGCGGCACGGTCTCGTCACACGGCCGTGTCGGCGGAGACCGATGCGACGATCGTCGCGTCGCTGGGGCCGCGACCCGCCCTAGGGGTCGCGGCCCCTCACAGGCCTGCGGCCTAGTGTGACGACCAGTGCGCGCCCCGGCCGACCATCGTGTCTCCAGACCTCGGACACGACGAGACCGGGCGGACAACCGCTACCTAGAGATCAGAGGTCCATCCCATGCCCATGACGACGCTCTACACACGTCAACAAGCCATCCGCCTGTCGTCCGAGAGCGACGTCGACGCCCTGAAGGGTCGGATCGTCGCCGCATCCGGCGGAGCGCCCGCGTTCGTCGACGTCGAGACGGCGTCGGGCAGCCACGTGTCCGTCCTGGTCACCGGTCGGACCGAGATCTGGTTCGAGACGGTCGACCGTGTCGACGAGCCGTCGGCAGCCTCCGTCGCGGAGCTCCCCGACTTCGACTACTACGCCGCCGAGTCGGCGTAGTCGTCCGGCTCTCGCCGGATCTCGGCCAGGCTGAGCTGCGACGACGCGGTGATCAGCACCTCGACGGCCTTCAGCGTGCCGGCCCCCTCGTTGACGGTCAGCCAGAACGGCTCGCCGCCGGTCGCGGTCGCCAGGACGCGGGCCTTGAGGTCCTCGAGCGACGTGTTCGACAGGGTGTACGCATGGCCGTCGTAGACGATGTCGATGCGGTTCATCAGGTGGCCTTACTGGTGGGCACGGAGGGCTCGGGCACGATCTGCAGACCCGCGTTCGTGTTGGCACTGACCTCGAGGGCGTGGATCCACGCGGGGTTGATGGCCGGGCTGCGCGAGCCATAGTACTTGTACACCAGCGGGATGGTCGGGTGCAGCCAGATGCTCGTGCGGCCGTCTCCGACCTGCTGATCGTCCTTCCATGAGAAGTAGAACGACTCACCGCGACGCATCTTCATGCCGATGACGATCTGGAGATGGGCGAGGGTGCGGTCGTCGAAATCGATGGTCAAAGAGCGGTCGTAAGCGAGTTTTCCCATGTCTGGCCTTCTGCGAGATCGGAGCGACCAGGGCCCAGACGGCCGCTCGACGCACTGGTCGTTGGACGACCGATGCGACCAGACGCTACACGACATCTGTCCCCCGACACCGAACCTTCTACCCCGATAATCCTCAATCTCACAGAACTGACGACAGGTCAACCCTCTTCACCAGAACGGGGGGTCTTCATAGATTGGAGACCGATCCCCGGGCCAGCGGAGGTCGGTCACCCCGAGAGGAAGGTCGGTCATGAGCACCTACGAAACCAATCCGTTCGCTCGACCCGCGGTGATCCACACGTACCCCAAGCCCGGCAACGCTCGTGCACATCGAGTGAGCGTCGGCCTGACCGGCATCGACCGGAGCAGCAGTGCGTACCGGCTGCCCGCCTACGAGGACTTCTTCCTGCCCCGCCCCTCTCACGACGGCATGTCGTCGAGAGGAGGCACCTGGTGAAGCACATGACCTTCGCCGACAAGTCGTTCCTGCTCGGCGACGAGACGGCCGTCACGGTCCTCGAGTACGCCGCGGCCTTGGCCCATCACCACGACGCGGACGACGTCGAGCTCGAAGCCATCAGCTCGGACGGTGACGAGGTGCGAGCCATCCTGTTGCTCGGCGGGGGTGCACCGCTGATGGCCGAGAGCGCCCACACCGAGTTGCCCGAGCCCGACAACGCCGACGCGCTCGCCTACATGAAGCGACGCATCGACGCGTTGCGGCACGCACCATCGGCCAACCCTCTGGACCCGGAGACGCACGTCGACAGCACGTACTCCGAACCCGACCTGACCCAGAGTTGATCGAGACGGGTCGACGCGCCTCCGCCCTGTCCGCCCGCGACGACCCGAGATTCCCTAAACTCGACGAGACTCATCCAGCGAACCGGGCGGTGACCATGACGACATTCGACGACGCGGTCGAGGCGCTGAGTCGTGCGCCGATCGGTGATTCGTTGTCACGGCCCTTCCTCGACCTCTTCCCCGTCTCCGGGGTCTCGATCGCCACCGTGGGCCCCGTCCTCGGCAGCGAAACCCTGACGGCGACGGACGACACCGCCCTTCGGCTCGACGAGCTGCAGTTCGACCTCGGCGAGGGCCCGTGCTGGGATGCGATGCGCACCGGCAGCCCGGTGCTGGTGTCCGACGCGCGTGCGTCGTCCAGTGCCGTCTGGCCCACGTTCGGCCCCGCGATCGTCGACCTCGACGTCCAGGCGATGTTCGTGTTCCCCGTCCGGGTCGGCCCCCTGCAGCTGGGTGCCATCGACCTGTACAGCGACCGGCCGGACGAGATGCCGGGCGAGGCCGTGGTGCGGGCCCAGATCCTGGCCCGAGCCGTCAGTCGCGCCGTCCTGCGCCACACGCTCGAACGGGAGCGACGCGACAACAACCTCGAAGTCGAGCCCGTCGGGGCGCACTCGCGCCGCATCGTGCACCAGGCCACGGGACGAATCCTCGTCCAGGCCCGGGTGTCGGCCGACGATGCGCACCTCCTCTTGCAGGGCTACGCGTTCTCGACCGGGGCCCGCGTGATCGACGTGGCCACCGACATCCTCCGTGGGCGGTTGACGTTCTCGGCCTCAGAACACGGAATCGAGGAACACCGCAATGAGTAACACCGACCGGGAAACCCATCTCGTCGACGTCTTCACCACCCTGGCCGACACCCTCGTCGCCGACTACGACGTCGTCGAACTGCTGCAGACCCTGGTCGACACCACGGTCGACCTGTTCGACGTGAGCGCCGCGGGCATCCTGCTGGCCGAGGCCGACGGGGCGCTCGACGTCGTGGCCTCGACCAGCGAGGCGTCGTACCTGATCGAGGTCATGCAACTGGACTCCGAAGAGGGCCCCTGCTTCGACTGCTACGTCACCGGCGCCTCCGTCAGCGTGCCCGACCTCGGCACCGTGCCCGACCGGTGGCTGCCGTTCGCCCGGGCCGCGTCCGAGCACGGCTTCGCCTCGGTGTTCGCGATCCCCCTCCGACTCAGGGCCGAGACGATCGGCACGCTCAACCTCCTGCGTCGAGAGACCGGCGATCTGAACCCCCGTGACATCCGCGCCGCCCAGGCGCTGGCGGACGTCGCCACGATCGGCATCCTGCACGAGCGCACGGTGCGCGAGGGCGACGTCGTGCAGCAACAGTTGCAGACCGCCCTCGGGACGCGCGTCGTCATCGAGCAGGCCAAGGGCGTCGTGTCCGAGACCCGCCGCGTCAGCACCGACGCCGCCTTCGACGTCCTCCGGCGCCATGCTCGTGACCACAACGCCCGCTTGGCCGACGTCGCCCGGGACGTCGTCGAGCGCCGCCTCGAACTCTGACCTCCAACGCGAACCGGCCACCCCGCCTCACGGTCCACGCGGTATCGTGCGTGCGGAACCCGGGTGCGTTCAGGCCGTCCGGGCTCATGACGTCGGCCCGGACCCCGCCGGCGTCACCCACCCCGGACGCGTCCGCATCCCGAACGTCGATCCTCACGTCCGCATAGACGATTCCGGCCATCTCTGTCCAGCCCCTTCTCAGGGGGCGACGGGACTGCGAGTCTGTTCACCGAGCCCGTCGCGGGCCGGCCTGAACCCGGCTCGCGAGGGGTGGCCGATCGGTTCCCGAAGACCATCGGCCCGTGAGTGCCCTCCGACGATCACCCGTTTCGACGGAGGGCACTCACCGTCACTCGGAGTGGCCGAGCAGGGCCGTCAGCGCCCAGTAGTCCCGCGTCGTGTCCTCGGAATGGCCGCAGTGCAAGCACGACCAGCGCACGGCAGGCCCGCCGGCCCCCGGGGCCAGACTCGCGTGCATGGACGACGATGCGTGGCACCGTGGGCAGTCTCGAGACGGGACGGACATGACGACTCCAATCGTTGGTCGCCCTCCGTCCTAGCGGCCCGGAGCGCCCCTAGCCGCCCCCTTGACAAATGCGGACGGTGCTCGGCGATACCGTCGGCCCGGCTCCTCAGACAGCGGCCGCCGCCCGCGCGACGTAGCCCTCGACGAGCCGCTCGCTGGCGGCCTCCGTGTCGGGCACCGTGGCGCGGTCGACCGTGAGCCGGGCCCAGTCGTCGCCCAGCACGAGGTCGGTGACGCACTCCGTCGCCGAGCAGGACCGGTACGCCCGGTCACCGTCCGCGAGGCCGGGCACGCTCACGGCCGTGTCGGGGTCGAGCAGGCCGAACTCGATGCGCTGATCGAGGGCCCAGGCGCCTCCGGCCAGGACGCTCTCGCTGCTGTAGGGCGTCGTGTCGTCGAGGATCGAGCACGACGTGGCGACCGCCCGACTCCAGGCCGCGGCGTAGACCGACCAGCCACCGCCCGGGGTCAACACGAACAGGTCGTCACCTGCGCTGAGGGCCTCGCGCTCGAGCGCGGCGTCGGCCACGCAGGACCAGGGCCGGGCCGGGCCGCCGAGCGGCCAGGGGTCGTCCACCACGTCGGCCGACGAGACGACCTCGGTCACCTCGGCGACGACCGGTGCGAAGCGCTGCTCGGAGGTGGCCTCGACGGACGGCGCGAACTCCGTCGCGATGATCGACACCCAGCTGTCGCCGACCAGCTGGTCGAAGGTGCAGCCCCGGAAGGTCTCGTCGCCGAAGCACCGGCCGTCGGGATCGTCGCCGTAGATCTCGACGAACCGCGGCCACGTGTCACCGGCGTGCGGGAGGACCTGCACGAGCAGGCCGCTGTAGCCGCCGCCCCCGGTCGGGTTGTTCTTGCCGTCCGACGACCCTCCGTCGTTCCACGTGCACGAGAGCCCTCCTTCTTGGGCGATCGCGTAGTCCGAGGGTCTGACGGAGTCGCGGTCGTAGTAGTCCCGCGGAGTCCATGACGCGTCGAAGGCACCGGCGGTCTCGGCCGACAGGAGGCCCGCGCAGTCCACCCCGAGTTCGGTGACCGGCGAGTCGGCGACCGGTGTCGGCGTCGGCGTCGCCGTCGGCCCGGAGGCCACCGGCGTCGACGGCTCCGGGTCGTCACCGCCCGCACCGCCACTCGTGCACGCCACCAACAGCATCGTCGTCGCGAGCGTCGACGCGAACGCCGCCCCGACCCGTTTCGTCGTCGTCCCCATGCCCCGACGCTACCGAGCAGAGGAGGCGCGGGCCGTCTCGATCGCGCAACGGTCGTACCCGATCGCCGCGGGACGGGGGACAACGGCATCACGGTCTCGTCACGACGAGGCCCGCAGCCGACTCCGCCCGTCGACCGGCCCGACCGTGCTGTCTACAGTCGACCGACCGCGCTCACCCGACGCGCGGCACCACTCGTCCCGGGGGAACCATGTCCACATCACGCCGCCTCGGCGCCGCCACCGCCCTGCCCGCCGTCGCCTTGGCCGCCGCCCTCGTCCTCACGCCCGCCACGGCCTTCGCCGCCGAGGGCGACCCCGTGTCGACCGGCGCCCCGACCGGCACCTCGACGCCGACCGACTCGACGTCTGCCGACTCGACGAGCGCCACCGCCGTGACCGTCCCGGGCGATGCCTCACCGGCGGTGCCCGAGCAGGCCGGACCCGACGCCCCGGCCGTCGCCCCCGCGACGCCCGCGAGCGGCGCCACCGACACCAGCGGATCGTCGGAGGAAGCGACCCATGCGGCCTCACCGGAGGCCGACGCCCCGGTCGAGACCCCGGCCTCGACCCAGGAGGTCGCTCCGGCCGGGGCCGCGGCCGACGTGGTCGTCGACGACCTCTTCGTCCTCATCCCCGTCACCGCCGCGCACCCGGGCCAGGCCTTCCCGGTCGTCGCCCAGGGCTTCGCGCCCGGTGACGTCGTGGACGTCACGGTGTCGGGCGACGGCGTGCCCGCCGATGCCGACTACGTCTCGTTCGACGACTCCCCCGTCTTCGACGAGGACGGATCGACGGTGTTCTGGGTGGAGCTGCCGGCAACCTTCGCCGTCGGGGGCGTCGTCACGGTCACGGTCACGGACGGCAGCGGCCTCTCGACCTCGTCCGACGTGCCGGTGACGGCCTCCGTCCCGGCCCCCGCGCTCGTCGCACCGGTCGGCGCGACGGCCGGTGTCGTCACCGTGAACGGCCAGAACGGCATCCCCGGCGGCTACGCCCTCGTCGAGGTCTACGACGCCGACGATCTGGTCACCGATCTGCCCGACCCGTCGACCGATGCGCCGTCGCCGGATGCCGGCCCGGCGACTGAGCCCGACCCGTCGGCTGACCCCGACCCGACGTCCGACGCCGAGCCCACGGGCGACGAGATCGCCTTCGAGATCTCGGTCGACGTCGACCCCGTCCCCTACGAGGTCTCGGGCTCCGCGACGGCCGTGGTGCCCGTGGACGCGGACGGACGCTTCGCGGCCCGCTTCGTCCTGCCCGCCGGCGACTTCGCGACGGACGCCTACACCTTCGACGCCGACTTCACGACGGAGAGCGACTTCTCGGAGGCCGTCGTCTTCTCGGTCGCCCCGGCCGTCGTCGTGCCCGCCGTCACGACCCCGGGCACCGTCGCCCCGACCGCACTGCCGGTACGTCGCGTCGCCGCCATGACGCCGACCCGCGCGACGTCGCTCGCCTACACGGGATCGGAGCCGTCGGCCGCGCTGACCTGGGCCCTCGGTGCCGTCCTCGCCGGGGCCGGTGCGCTCGTCGCCGGCCGCCTCCGCCTGCGTCGCCGCTGAGTCGAACCCGGCGGGCCCCTCAGGCCGCCACGATGTACACAGCCCGCCACGAGATCTCGTGGCGGGCTGTGTACATCGTGGAGGCGTGCGGCGGGGCGCAGCGCGGCGCCGCCGCGGCCACCCGTCAGGGCGCGGGCTCACCCGGGGCCGGCGGGTCGCGGACGACCTGCTCGGCTCCGGCCTTGTCCAGCGTCCCCGGGAAGTTGAACCGCCCGAACTTCCCGGTGGGGTCGTGCGGGCTCACCGGGCGGGCGATCGAGGAGGCACGGATCACCTCGATCAGCAGGTCGCGTCGGGCGTCGTCGAGCGCGGGCGTCGACCGCTCCCTGAGCAGCACGGACGCCGTCGGCCCCCGACGTCGGCCGATCTTCAGCAGCAGACCGGCCTGGTCGCCGTCGCTCAGCCCCACGAGCTCGGCCCGTTCGATCTGGTCGAACGGCACGACGCGATGGCGGATGCGCAGTCGACGCCCCTCGAGGTCGATCGCGAAGGGGGTGTTGAGCCACAGCACGACGTTCCACCCGACCGCGGCGGCGGTCGCCCAGAACACGAAGGAGATCGGCACGGCGATCGGGCCGAACAGATCGACCAGCGACTCGCCGCCTCGAGAGAAGAAGGCACCGGCCGTCCCGAGGATCACGGTCGCCGGCAGGAAGACCCGCATCGCCCGCACCAGCACCCGCTGCTTCGGCTCGTCGTCGAACACGATCCAGGTCTCGTCGGACATGCCGTCACCGTACCGGGCGCGCGACTAGGCGAGCCGCGCCTCCAGGCCGGCCCGCACGTCGGGCCACTCGGCGCGGACGATCGAGAAGTAGGCCGTGTCGCCCAGGGTGCCGTCGGCGGCGACGCGGTGCGAACGCAGCACGCCCTCGGGGACGGCGCCCAGCCGACGGATCGCTGCCGCGCTCCGCAGGTTGCGGGCGTCGCAGCGCAGCGCGACCCGGTTCAGGCCGAGGGCGTCGAACGCGTGCGTGAGCAGCAGCAGCTTGGTGGCGGGGTTCGTCCGTCCTCCCCAGAAGGGGCGGCCGTACCAGGTGCTGCCGATCTCGACCCGCCCCTGCGCCGGCACGAGGTCGTAGAGGGTCGTCGTGCCCCGCACCTGGCCGTCGGCCTCGCCGCGCACCGTGAACGCGAGGGTCGTCGGGTTCGCGAGTTGCGCCTCCACGTGCTCGGCGTACGCCGTGACGCTCGCCGGACGCGGCGTCACCATGCCCGCCCAGAGCCCGTCGTCGGTCAGCGGCCAGAGCGCGGTCGCGTCCTCGACGGCGAGCGGATCGAGCCGCACGCCGTGCCCCACCAGCGCGACGTCGTGGATCATCGGTCCTCACCTGGCGTGCTCATGCGCACGATCCTAGGGACCGTGGACGAGGAGGCGTGGCGCCGGCCGCGGACACCGGTCACGACGCCCCGCGCGCATCCGCTACGGTGATCGATCACAGCCCACGAACTGGGGGCCGCGGCACGACCCCACCGTGCCGCACCATCGTCTGACGCGTCCGACCCGACGGGCCCGCCCGAGGAGACACCCATGAGCACCCACAGCACCCCCACACGCCTGCGCGAGGACGACGTCGACGGCGTCGTCTGGGACGCCGCCCAGGAGGCGCGACTCGCGTCCGCGCCCGCCCGCACCTCGACCGCGGCCGCGGCCCTGCCCGCCCAGGGCCCCGCCGCCGTCTGACCCGGCGCCCGCGCGATCCGACCGGCTACGGGCGGTCGGCGTCGTCCCGCTCGTCGGCCCCGCCTGCGACACGTTCGTCGGCGTCGTCCCGCTCGTCGACCCCGTCGAGCGGCGCGACCGGAGCCCCGGTCGCCACCGCACCGGCGGTCGCCACCTCGGACGCCGTCCCGGCACCGCGCCTCCCGGCCCGTCCGGCGCCACGACCGTGCGCGGCGCGCTCGGCGGCCTCGAGCTGCTCGGCCTCGTCGCCCGACAGCGCCTCGCCGCGGGACACCATGCCGGCCACGTCGGAGAGCCTGATCTGCGGCAGGAAGAGCGACAGCACGAACGCCACGGCGATGAACGGGATCAGGTAGGCGAAGACCGGCGCCAGCGAGTCGGCGTAGGCCTCGACGACGAGACGACGGATCTGCTCGGGCAGCTGGTTCAGCGTGGCGGGGTCGAGGGTCGCCGTGGCCTGCGAGGCGTCACCGGCCGACGCCCCGGCGCCCGTGAAGACGTCCGTCAGGTTCGAGGTGAGCCGGCTGGTGAACAACGCACCGAAGATCGCGACGCCGAGCGCGGCGCCCACCTCGCGGAAGTAGTTGTTGGTGCTGGTCGCCGTGCCCACGTTCTGGGCGTCGACCGAGTTCTGCACCACGAGCACGACGACCTGCATGATCAGGCCGAGGCCCGCACCGAAGAGGAAGAGGAACACGCAGATCAGCCAGAGCGGGGTGTCGGCGGTCAGGGTCGTGAACAGCGCCATGGCGATGCCGGTCAGGATCGTGCCGACCACCGGGAACACCTTGTACTTGCCGGTCCGGGTGATCAGGTTGCCCGACAGGATCGACGTGCCGATCAGGCCGACCATCATCGGCAGCAGCAGCAGGCCCGAGACGGCCGCGGACGCGCCCGACGACATCTGCAGGAAGGTCGGCACGAACGCGATGGCCGAGAACATGCCGATGCCGAGCACGAAGCCGACGGCGGTCGCGAGCACGAACACCTTGTTGCGGAAGAACGACAGCGGGATGATCGGGTCGTCGGCACGCGACTCGACGAGCACGAACAGCGACGCCGCCACCACGACCCCGGCGCCCCAGAGCCAGGTCTCGGGCGCACCCCAGCCGTGGTCGTCCTGACCGCCGAACTCCGTGAAGAAGATCAGGCAGGTGGTCGCCGCCGACAGCAGCACCACGCCGAGCACGTCGATGCGCTTGGTGGCCTTCTTGCTCGGCAGCGTCAAGGCGGCCCAGGTGATGGCGAACGCCGCGATGCCGACGGGGATGTTGATGTAGAACGCCCACTGCCAGGTGAGGTGGTCGACGAAGAAGCCGCCGAGCAGGGGTCCGCCGATGGCCGACAGGCCGAAGACCGCGCCGAGCGGGCCGAGGTACTTGCCGCGCTCGGAGGCGGGCACGATGTCGGCGATGATCGCCTGCGAGAGGATCATCAGACCGCCGCCGCCGAGGCCCTGGATCGCGCGGAACACCACGAACATCCAGAAGTCGGTGGCGAAGGCGCAGCCGATGCTCGCGAGGGTGAAGATCGCGATCGCGACGAGGAACAGGTTGCGGCGGCCGAGGACGTCGCCGAACTTGCCGTAGATCGGCATGACGATCGTCGTGGCGAGCAGGTACGCCGTGGTGATCCAGGCCTGGTGCTCGACGCCGCCGAGCTCGCCGACGATGGTCGGCATGGCCGTCGACACGATCGTCTGGTCGAGGCTCGACAGCAGCATGCCCGAGATGAGGGCGCCGAAGATGATCCAGATGCGTCTCTTCGTCAAGAGGAAGGGCGCGTCGGCCTTCGCTGCGGTGGTGGTCGTCATGGCTGGGTCACAGCGCCTTTCGGTCGTGGTCGGCAGGGTGGGTCGGGGCGGGCGGGGAGGCGTGGCCACGAGGCGCGGCGGCGGCGAAGAGCTCGCGGGCGATCACGAGCTGGTCGGCGAGGACGGCGTCGAAGCGCTCGTCGTCCCGCCCCTCGGCGGAGAAGAACCGTTCGAAGGCCCGCTGGACGAGCCCGGTGAGCAGGGTCACCGCGACGTCGATGCGGGGATCGCCCCCGTCGAGCCCCTCGTGTGCGGCCACGGCCGAGACGACGCGTCGCCGCTGCTCGTCGCCCTGCCGCATCATGGCGCCGAACAGGCGGGGCTCGCGGTCGAGTGCGGCCTTGAAGTGCGCAGCCTGCCCGCGGGTGAGGCCGACGTTCTCGACACGCTCGACGACGAGCGCGCCCAGGTCGTCGAAGACGGTCGACAAGGGCGGGAGGCGCGGGTCGCGTCGCGAGGACGAGTACCCGTCGAGCGCCTCGTCGTCGTCGTCGAGCGCGACGCCGACGACGACGTCGTCCTTCGACGCGAAGTGGTTGAAGAACGTCCGACGCGAGATGCCGACCGAGGCGCAGAGCTCCTCGATGGTGAAGCCGGCGAGTCCGTGCTCGGCCGTCAGGCGCCGGGCGGCAGCGGTCAACTCGACGCGGGTGCGCAGTCGACGCTGGGCCGTCTTGCCGGCGGTCGTGGCCATCGCGCGCCTCCTGGTCTCGTCGCTCTCGTGATCGGCGACGTCGCCGGGGGCCTCGCGGCCGAAGACGATGATTGCACTTTCGCGCCAGGAGTGCAATCACGCATCCTGTGGACCCGCCCTCCCACCGGGGCGGCTGGGGGCTACGCGGCAGAACCATCCGCGTCCCCTGAGAACGACGTCGCCGGACGTCAGGTGTTGCCTACGCTGATCGGATGAGTGCACCGAGAGCCCGCCGCGTCTGCCTGTCGGTCGCCGGTTTCGCCCTCGTGGCGATCGGCCTGGCCGTCCTGGCGTTCACCTTCGACTGGGACGCCCCCACGATGTTCGGCCTGCCCACCGGGCTCGCCGGCTTCTCGCTGATGATCGCCGGCGCGATCGTCGCCGAGGTCGGCTTCCGCGGGGCGGTCAAGGCGCGGAGGCGCGAGGTCGCGGTCCGTCGGCGCTCGCACGTCACCGACCTCGAGCGCACCTCGTAGCGGTCGCCGTCAGACGGTGAGCCACTTGATCGCCGGGTAGAGCACCCGGGCGATCTTGCGGGGGCACGGGAACGACGTTCGCGTGCCGTCGCGTTCGTTGAGCGTGATGACCGGCCGATCCGCGACCGTCGAGTAGTCGACGGTCTCGAGGGAACCGGCGGGGATCTCGTGCGTGGTGGGGCGACCGGCGGTGTCACGGAGGACGTAGACGAGACGATCGTCGTGCACCTGCATGCCGTGCTGCGCACCGCCTGCCGTCCACGTCACCGAGAGTCTCACGAGCCGACCCTAGCGGGTCGCCGGGCCGCGGGGGCCCGGGCGTCGTCCCCCCGCTGCCGTCCGACCTCCCGACCAGGAGGCGCGGCGTCGGTCGTCCTCATGGAGTCGCGACCCCGAGGGCGTCGCCCAGGTCGCGGAAGACCGCCTCGGCGACGGGACGACGGGACGCGGACAGCGCCTCCTGCACGACTCGTCCGTAGAGGATGCCGGCCTCGTCCACGCCGCTCGACCCCTCGGCGGTGAGCGCCAGGACGAAGCTGCGTCGATCGGTCGGGTGCTGGAGCCGGACGACGAGACCGGCGGCCTCGAGCCGGTCCGCGAGGGCCGTCATGGCACCCGACGAGAGCCCCAGGGCTTCGCCGACCTTCTTGGGCGGGGTGTCGCCGTGCACCGAGAGGTGCACCAGGGCGAGGTAGTCCGTGGCGCCGACGCCCATGCCCTTGGCCAACCGGTCGTTGACGGAGGCGATCCGGGACTGCAGGCGTTGCAGCGCCACGAGCACGGCCGTGACGTCGTCGGTCCGCGGCTCGGGGCGGGTGTCGGCACGGGTCTCGGCACGGGGCGCGACGGTCGTCTGCGCGTCGGGGGCGGGGGTCATCGGGTCTCCGGGAGGAATCGGATCGGATACGGCGTCCACCTCGGCCCGGGGTTCGGGTCCCGTCCGACGACTGCGCGACACATGTCGCTTATTGAACGAGCAACTCGATCACCAAGTAGTTAGATGATCGTACCATCGGTGGACGGGCCCCGGAAGTCCCCCGGTCACGGGTCGTCCGTCGATGCATCCGGTGCACGATCCGACTCGTGAGGCGAGTAAACTCGCGGCGGACTCGGCGCCAGGGTCCGGCCAACCGGGGTCGACGACGATCCGACGACACGATCGACACCGCAGGAGCAACCCCATGACCGCAGACCCCCGCCCCCACGTCGTCATCGTCGGCGGCGGCTTCGCCGGCATCGCGGCGATGAGGTCCCTCCGAGACGCCGACGTCCGCATCACCCTGATCGACCGCCACGTCTACAACATGTTCCAGCCGCTCATGTACCAGGTCGCCACCGGCGGCCTCAACGCGGGCGACGTCACCTACTTCCTGCGCAGCCTGCGGTCCAAGCAGTCGAACGCCGAGTTCCGCCACGGGCTGCTCACGACGATCCGCGCCGACGAGCGCATCATCACCCTGCGCGACGGCGAAGAGATCGCCTACGACGCCCTGGTCCTCGCCAACGGCGTCAACACCAGCTACTTCGGCACCAAGGGCGCCTACGAGTACGCCTACTCGATGTACTCCCGGTCGCAGGCGCTGCGCATCCGTGACGAGCTCTTCACGCAGCTCGAGAACGCCGCGGCCTCGGTGGGCAGCGGCGAGGTGCGCGTCGTCATCGTCGGTGGCGGTGCCACGGGCGTCGAGATGGCCGGCGCGCTGGCCGAACTGCGCGACCAGGCGTTGAAGGACGCCTACCCCGAGATCGACGCGTCGAGCATCACGATCACCCTCGTGCACCGCAGCGGCGAGTTGCTCAAGCCCTTCTCCCCTCGTCTGCGCAAGTACGCCGCCAAGGTGCTGCGCAAGCGCGGCGTCGACCTGCGGCTCGACACGGGTGTCGAAGAGGTCCGTCCCGACGGCGTCGTCGCCGCGGACGGCGAGTTCATCCCGGCCGAGCTCGTCATCTGGGCCACCGGCGTCGCGGCCCACGCCGAGGTCGCCTCGTGGGGCGTGCCGCAGACCCATGGTGGACGCATCCAGGTGAACGACGACCTCACGGTCAAGGGCTTCGACTGCATCTTCGCCGCGGGTGACATCGCCGCCACCGACGACGCCCTCGCTCAGCTCGCCCAGCCGGCGATCCAGGGCGGCGAGCACATCGGCGAACAGATCGTCCGCCTGCTCGCCGGCAAGAAGCTCGCGCCGTTCAAGTACCACGACAAGGGCACCATGGCCACGGTGGGCACGAACGCCGCCGTGGTGCAGTTGCCCAACGGCTTCACGCTGACCGGCCCCGTCGCCTGGCTGTTGTGGGTGTTCGTCCACATCACGAGCCTGCTCGGGAACGGCAACCGTCTCTCGACCCTCACGCACTTCTTCGTGCGCTACCTCTGGGCGCTCCGCAAGCGGGCCATCCCCATCGTGGGCGACGTCCGGCCGGTGCGCCCGAACGGTGACCGGGCGCCCGAGAAGTGGCAGACCGAGAAGGCCGAGTAGCGGTCGGCGCCTCCTGACCCGAACGCCGAGAACCCCGTTCACGAAGACGAACCACGATTGATCGGGGTTCTTCTTCGCGAACGGGGTTCTTCTCGGTGATCGGCTACGTGCCCGATCGGTCGAGCGGGGGTGTTGCTTATTCGGTGGCGACGGTGATCTTCGCGACGCCGACGAGCATCTCGTCCTGGACGGCGTCGGTCTTGAAGGTCTGGTTCAGCAGGGCGGCGGCGTCGGGGCTGACGTGGACCGTGGTGCCCTCGAGGACGGCGTTGGAGCCTTCCATCTGGATGGGCTTGAGCGTGCCACCGTAGAGGTTGAACAGGTAGGCGTCTTCGGCGGCGACGGTGCCGTTGGCGGTGACGGTGCCGTAGAGCTTCGACTCGCCCGGGTCGATGCGGAAGTCGGTCAGTTCGACGACGGTGCCGTCGGCGGCGGTCAGCGACAGGCCGGAGCCGTCGTGGTCGATCTCGCCCTGGACGTAGGGTCGCACGTCGCTGTCGGGGCCGTAGTAGTCGACGTTGCCGCCCGTGATGGGGAAGGCGAAGGTGCCGTCGGTGAAGGTCGCGGTGCCGACGACGCCGGGGGTCAGGCCCAGGCTCGTGAGGGCGTCGACGAAGGACGCGTCCACGGCGACCTGGGTGTCGACGCCGTTGCTGAGGTCGGCGATCGACGCGGCGGGCGTCGACGCGGCGCTGGGCTCGGAGGACGACGAGCTCGACGAGGAGGACGTGTCGGTCGAGGTGCCGGAGTCCATCGAGCACGCGGCGAGGGAGAAGAGCAGGGCGCCCGAGGCGACGAGGCCGAGGGTGGTCTTGGTGATGTTCTTGCGAGTGAAAGCGTTCATGGTGAAGCTCCTTGTCAGTTGGTCCCGGTGGGGATGTACTGGGTTCGCCACCGGGCCCGAAAAGGATTGGAACGCATCATCTTCGTTACCCGGCCGTGACCTCCACCGCCTCGTCGGCACCGGCGACCGGACCCGGGGATCGTCGCGCCCGGGCCACCGCGAGCCCGCGTTGCGAGCTCCAGAAGTCGCGGACCGTCTCGCGGAGTTCGGACGCGCCGACGTCCGCTCCGAAGGCCAGCGACCCCGGCTCGAGGGCGATGCCGTCGGCCAGGGTGGGCAGGGCGACGGGGTCGAAGCCGATGGCGTCCACGAGGTCCGCGACGACGTCGAGTGCCTCTCGGTCGTCCGACGCCAGGGCGATCGCGCTCCGCTCGGGATGACCGGCGGGCAGGGCTCCCTCGTCGAGGTCGTGGTACCCCATGTGGTTGAAGCCCTTCACGACGCGTGACGCGGGCAGGTGCTGCCGGACGAGCTCGCTCGTCGAGGTCCGGACGTCCGAGAGGTCGTCGCGCAGGCCGTCCGTCTCCCACCAGTAGTTCATGGCGTCGACGACGACCTTGCCCGCCAGGGCGTCCACCGGCACCGAGTCGAGCTTGCCGAGCGGCAGGGCCAGGACGACGATGTCCGCCTCCCGTGCCGCGTCGGCCGACCAGACCGCGCGGGCCCCGGGGGCGATCACGTCGACGATGAGGCGGATGCGGGCAGGGTCCCCCGAGCCGGAGAGGAGGACGGGGTGGCCGGCGGCGTGGACGAGGCGGGCGAGGACGGTGCCGACCTTGCCCGCGCCGAGGATGCCGATGGTGGGTGCGGACGTCATGTGTCGTGCAACGCACGAGGGCATCCGGCGATTCCGGACGCGGCGATGCACCGCAGGCCCCTGAACCAGGTCTGCGGTGCACCGTCGGTGTGGAGTCGCTCAGAAGCGAGCGACGGAGGTGACCGTCAGGCGCGGGCCGTCCGGCGGCGGGCCGCCACGAGCAGGCCGAGCCCGGCGAGCAGCGCCAGCAGCCCGCCCACGAGCGGGCCCGACGCGTCACCACCGGTGAAGGCCAGCGACGAGTCGGCGGCGAGGGCCGAGGAGGCGCTGGTCCCCGAGGCGAGGACGCTGCGGTCGGCCGCCGCGGCGGTCACGAGCACGGTGCCGGTGGTGCCGGTCGTGCCGTCGACGCCGCTGGTGCCGTCCGTTCCGGGCGTGGTGGTGCCGCCGTCGCCCGGGATGACGGGCATCGTCGGGTCGGTCGGTTCGAACGGCTCGGCCGGGTCGACGGGGATCGTCGGGTCGGTCGGGTCGGTCGGGTCGGTCGGCGTGGTCGGCGTGGTCGGCGTGGTCGGCGTGGTCGGCGTGGTGCCGGTCGTCCCCTCCGTGGTGTCGCTGTCGCCGATCACCGAGACGGCGTTGCCCCCGACGGTCACGGGCAGCCCCACCGACGGCACGATCTGCGTGCCCCCGAGGATGCCGTCGTCACCACTGGTGCTGCCACCGGTCGAACCCGTACCGGTGCCGGTGGTGCCGGTGCCCGTCGTGGTGCCCGTGCTGCTGCTGTCGCCGATCACCGAGACGGCGTTGCCGCCCACGGTCACGGGCAGCCCCACCGACGGCACGATCTGCGTGCCCCCGAGGATTCCGTCGTCACCGCTCGTGGTGCCACCGGTGGTGCCCGTACCGGTGCCGGTGGTGCCGGTGCCGGTGGTGCCGGTGGTGCCGGTGCCCGTCGTGGTGTCCGTGCTGCTGCTGTCGCCGATCACCGAGACGGCGTTGCCGCCCACGGTCACGGGCAGCCCCACCGACGGCACGATCTGCGTGCCCCCGAGGATGCCGTCGTCACCACTGGTGCTGCCACCGGTCGAACCCGTACCGGTGCCGGTGGTGCCGGTGCCCGTCGTGGTGCCCGTGCTGCTGCTGTCGCCGATGACCGAGATCGCGTTGCCACCGACCGTGACCGGGGTGGTCACCGTCGGGATCACCTGCGTGCCCCCGGCGACGGAGTCGTCACCGCTGGTGGCGGCGCCACCCGTGGTCGGACCCGTGCCGGTGGTGCCGGTGCCGGAACTCGCGGCCGGAGCCGTGGTCGAGCCGGTGCTGCTGCTGTCGCCGACCACCGAGACGGCGTTGCCGCCCACGGTCACGGGCAGCCCCACCGACGGCACGACCTGCGTGCCCCCGAGGATGCCGTCGTCGCCACTGGTGGTGCCGGTGGCCGAGCCGGTGGGGCCGGCGTCGGTCGCGCCTCCTGCGGGGGTGCCGGTCGTGGTGCCGGTGCTCGACGAGTCGCCCAGCACCGAGATCGCGTTGCCACCGACCGTGACCGGCAGGGTCACGTCGACGAGGGCCTGGGTGCCCGAGCCGATCGCGTCGTCGCCCGACGTGGCGGCAGGGGCCGCCGGTGCCGGTGCCGCGGGGGCCGCGGCCTGGACGGGAGCGGCCGTGCCGGCCGAGTCGCCCAGCACCGAGACCGCGTTGCCACCGACGCTGACCGGCACGTCGATCGAGACGATGCCCTGGCTGCCCGAGAGCACGCCCGAGTCGCCGCTCGTCGTCGTGACGGGCGCGGCGGGCGCGGCGGGTGCCGCGGCGGGTGCGGCGGGTGCCGCGGCCGGGGCGGCGGGTGCCGCAGCCGGAGCGGCCGGGGCGGCAGGCGCCGCAGGGGCCGGCGCGGTGCTGCTCGAGTCGCCGAGGACGCTGACCGCGTTGCCGAGCGCCGAGACCGGAGCCTCGACGACGGCGCCGACCTGGGTGCCCGAGAGCAGCCCGTCGTCGCCGGTGGTGGTCGCCGCGTTCGCGGCGGTGGTTCCGAGGGCCCAGATGCCCCCGATGAAGAGCGCTCCCATGAGCCCTCTCGAGACGTACGTGTTCATGGTCTTCTCCAAGAGATGAGGTGTGTGGTGCCGCGGGGTCGCGGCGGGGTCGCTGATGTCGCCGGCAGCCGGGAGGCTGCAGGGGCGACGCGACCGGCCTCAGTCGGGGGAAGAGTCGGTGTCGTACGCAGGCGTCGACGGGAGGTCGTCGTCGCCGTCCGCGGACCCCGCCGAGACGGCGAGTCCGGGAAGCAGGGAGGCGCGGGTCGCGTCGATCGCGACGGCACCGCCGGCCGCTCCGCCGCCCGAGGCCTGACCGTTCGCGCTTCCGCCGGTGCCCGAGGGCAGGGAGGGCGTGCCGTGGTCGTCACCGGCAGGAAGCGGTGCGGGGCCGGGGGTGGGCGCCAGGGGTGCGCTGGTCGTGTCGGCGGACGAGGACGGACCCGAGGCGATCTGCGCCCGCAGGATGCCGACCGCGTCGGTCGATGCGGTCGTGCCGGACACGTCGGACGCGTCGGTCACCGCGGCGACCGCGAGCTCGTCCGTGGCGACGACTCCGAGGCCGTCGGCTCCGTCGACGTCCGCGTCCGCCCCGGCGGGCACGTCGCCCGCGGGGACCGTGACGCCCGGTCGGGGCGTGACGCCCCCGGGCACGACCGGCGGGACCACGGGGGTGGCGGGGGCCGCAGCCGAGTCGCCGACGGCGGTCAGACCCTCGTCGACGACGCCGGTCAGCGGCTCGGTCACGGTCGAGAGGGGTGCCGGGCCGGTGACGGCAGGCACCACGGGGACGGCCGCGACGACCTGGTCCACGGTCTGCGCGACGGGCGCGACGACCGACGAGACCGGTGCGGCGGCTGCGACCTGCTGCACGACCTGGGGCACCACGGGGGCGGCGGCCTGCACGACCTGCTGCACCGGGGGTGCGACGGCCGTGGCCTGGACGGCGACGCCCGTGACCTGCGACACCGCGCCTCCTGCGGTCTGACCGACGGCGGCCACGGGGGCGTCGAGCGATCCGGCGACCTGGCCGACGGCCGAGGTGACGCCGCCCAGGAGGGAGGACGGGGCCTCGTCGGCCGAGGCCGACGGGGACGAGAAGGCGAGTCCGAGACCGACCATGCCGATCGCGGCGAGACCCGAGAAGCCGAGGAGGCGCACGAGACGGAGCGGGGCGGGTCGCCTCGTCGTCGTCTCGGCCGTCTGATCCACGGCGTACCTTCTTCGGTCGCATCTCACCGGGGTGGTGGGTCCCGGCGTCGGGGTCGTGCCCCTCATCGCGCTGGTGAGACGCGATGTGCCGTCTTTTCTACGCCGACGACGCCGGATTGTCCATGAGCCTGTCTCAGATGTACCCCGATCGCCTCGACGACGCGTCGGCGAGGGACGGCTCAGACCAGCTCGAGGTCCCAGGAGGGCGGCACGTAGACGGAGCCCCACCCGGCGCGCAGGCGCGTGATCGCCCGGTCGAACGACTCCACGACGTCCATGTCACGTCGGACCATGGACTGCAGCTGCAGTCCCTCGTAGAGGGCGATCAACTGCTCGGCACCCCTGGCCGGCTGCATCGTGTCGGGCTCGCGCCCGAGCTCGACGTCCTGCGCGAGCGAGCTGTGGATCAACCGGTAGAACTGCTGCCACTGGTCGTGCAACAGCGGCGCCAGCGGGTGGCCCGGGGTCGCCGCGACGTTGACGGTGGCACTCAGCAGGCGCATCAACGCGGGTTCGGCGGCGTTCGCGGCGACGATCGCGCGCAGCAGGGCGATCGTGCCGTGCGTCCGGGCGAGGGGGAGCAGCGGCCGGGTGCGGCGGCCGACCCAGAGGTCGACGGTCGCCAGGACCAGGCCGTTCCAGTGGGTGAACTCGTCGCTCACGGTCTTGACGGGCAGATCGGCGGCTCGGGCGACCAACTCGAACGACGCCTCGTGGAAGGCGTGCTCGGTGAAGACGCGCATGGCCGCCTCGACGATGGCGATGCGTCGCTCGACGGCGGCGGACGGGGCTCCGAACGGGGTGGCGGGGGTGGTCGTCGTGGCCGTCGGGGCGTCCGACGACTCGGGGTGGGTCTCGTGGATCACGCATCGACGTTACGGACCGCACGGCGCACGAGTCGACGCCCAGTCCGGGGTACACGGGTGCCGCTGCGTCGGTCGCGTCGCCGGATGACGCGTCAAGGATTGAGTTCTCAGGGAGACCCGCGTATACCTCAGGTAACGGGGAACGCCCGCACGAACCGATCACGTGTGTCCAGGTGCCTCCTCTTCCCAGTCAGGTGGCGCCATGCCCCGTTCGACGTCCCCTTCCCTCCTCGCCCGCTCGGGGCTCGTCCTCGGCGTCGCCGCCGCCCTCACGGTGGCCTCGGCCCTCCCCGCGAGCGCCGCGAACGTCATCGACGGCCCCGTCGACCTCGGGTCGGCCCGCAGCTACGCCGTGCTCGCCGCCTCGACGGTCACCAACACCGGCCCCAGCGTGGTGAACGGCGACGTCGGCCTCAGCCCCGGCTCCTCGGTCACCGGGTTCGACGCCGGTGGCCCCGGCGTGATCGTCGGAGGCGTGCAGCACGTGGCCGACGAACCCGCGCGGCTCGCGCAGCAGGACCTCACCTCGGCCTACGACGTGGCCGCGGCCCTCACCCCGCAGGAGAGCAACGTCGTCGACCTGGCCGGTCGGTCGCTGTCGCCCGGCGTCTACTCGGGGGACGCGGTGCAGCTCACCGAGAACGGCAGCCTCGCGTTCGCCGGCTCCGATCGGTCGGTCTGGGTCATCCAGGCCGCGAGCACCCTGACCATCGGCGCGAACACGACCATGACCTTCTCCCAGGGCGCGAGCGCGTGCAACGTCTTCTGGCAGGTCGGCAGCTCGGCCACCCTCCTCGCCGACGCGGACTTCCGCGGGACCATCCTCGCGCAGGAGTCCATCACCGCGACGACGGGTGCGACCGTCGTCGGACGACTCCTCGCCCGCACCGGGGCCGTGACGCTCGACACCAACACCCTCACCGTGCCCGCGGCCTGCCCCACGGTCGGCACACCGTCCGAGACCGTCGCACCGACCATCACGTCGGGCAGTCCGACGGCCGCGACCGAGGGCACCCCGTACTCGTTCACCGTCACGGCGACCGGCGCCCCGGCCCCGACCTTCACCGTCACCACCGGCACCCTGCCGGCCGGCCTCACGCTGAACGGCACCACCGGCGAGATCTCGGGCACCCCGACCACCCCCGGCGACACCACCGTCACCATCACGGCCGACAACGGCACGACGCCGCCCGACACCGCGGACTACACGATCACGGTCACCCCGGCCGCCGTCGTCACGCCGCCCCCGGGCGACGGCGGCACCCCTCCCGGCACCGTGACTCCCCCCGGCGCGACCACGCCGCCCGGGACGACCACGCCGTCGACCCCGGCCGTCCCCGTCTCCGACCGGAACGGCACCGGCCCCCGCGGCGACCTCGCCTACACGGGTGCGGACACCACGCTGCCGGTGATCGGTGCCGGCCTGGTCCTGCTCCTCGGTGCCGCCCTCGTCACCGTCACCGCCATCCGACGCCGCCGCCTCGCCCGGTCCTGACCGACGGGTCCACCGGCGGCGCCTCGCTCGACCGACGCGCGCCTCCTGACCGAGGCCCCGGGCCCGGGTCCCCGGGCCCGGGTCACCGGACGCCGGTCGACGGACGCCCGTCGACGTTCACCGGCCGGCCGCGTACCTCGCGCTCACCTCGGCCGCCGTCGAGGCGACGTCGAGGACCGTCGTGTCGTCGAGGTCGCCCCGGAAGTGCTTGCTGGTCGGCGGCGAGGGCCAGGGCGCGTTCACCGCGTCGTAGCCGATCCGCCAGTAGCCGCGGGCGTTCTCGGCCGCCGCCTGGGACGACGACCCGACCGGCGCGCCGTCCACGTAGAGCGTCATGCCCGACGAGTCCAGGGTCGCCGTCGCGAGGTGCCACGCACCGTCGGTGTACGTCGACGGGCTCTGCAGGGTGAAGTACCCGCCGCTGTAGACGCCGAAGATCAGCGTGCCCCGGTCGGTCAGGTAGAGGTGACGGTCGTACTGTCCCGACGCGCCCGCCTGGCTGTTCCCGAAGCCGATCAGCTTGCCGCCCGTCGTCGTGGTCGTGCGGAACCAGGTCTCGACGGTGAAGACCTGGGGGCCGTCGATGTTCAGCCCCGTCGTGACCTGACCGTCCACGCCGTCGAGCCTCAGGAACGGGCCGTCACCGGGGGCGCACGTGCCGCCCGTGATCGTGGCCCCGGGGGTGAGGGTGCCCGGTCGTCCGTTGCCGCTGCTGTCGCGCGCGGTCGTGCCGACCCCGTCGTTGAACTGGTAGGCGAATCGCGCCTGCGCCGCGACCGGGCGGTCGAGGCAGGCGAACCGCGAGGTGGCGAGCACGCTCGAGGTCGAGGTCGTGGCCGAGAACGCCGCGTGGCTCGAGCCGACGACGAGGAAGAGCACGGCCACCCCGGCCACCACGGTGAGGGCGACGCCCGAGACCCGGGCCGCGCGCGACCGCCCCGACGGCTGCGTGGGCGCACGGTGACGGGACGGGGCGAGGGGGTCGACGACGTCCTCGCTGGTCGGCTCGAGCCGCATCGCCGCGAGCAGGAGCAGCACGACGAGGGACACGACGAGCACGCCCACCACGCGGTCGCCGCCGTGCCAGAGCATCGGCGACCCGATGGACGGCACGAGCAGGACCCCGACGCCGTGCACGGCCTCGGCGGCGACGGGGCTCGAGTCGACCTCGGCGTTCGCGTCGCCCTTGAGTCGCAACGACCCGTCGTCGGTCGTGTCGACCAGACGGTGCAGCCGCAGCTCTCCGGCCCGGTCCGGATCGTCGACGAGCAGCACCTGCCCCGCGTCGAGGTCGGTCGTGTCGACGGGCATCGCCACGACCACGTCCCCGGCGGCGATCGCGGGCGACATCGACCCCGTGACCACGGTCGTGGGCGTCCAGCCCCAGAGGGCCGGGACGGCCGCCCAGAGCAGGAGGCACACGGCCGTCGTCAGGACGACCCGCGCGATCGTCGCCAGGCACAGCGCACCCCAGAACGACAGGTCGGAGCGGACCTGCGGGGTGGTGGCGGCGGGGGCCGCGAGGGTCGTCATGTCGGCGTGTTCCGGCTCGGGCGTCGTGTCCCGCGTCAGCGGGTCTGGGCCTCCCAGGTGAAGGCGATCGCCGCGCGCGAGTCCTGACCGGTGTTCGGCGTCGACTGGCTGAGCGCGTACGTGAACTTGAACGAGCGGGACTCGGCGGCCGTCCCGTCCGGTGACCAGGTCGGGGCGCCGGTCGCGTAGCCGGTCCGCTGGCTCGCGAAGTCCGCGAGGGTGCCCGAGAAGACCTGCGCACCCTGGCTCGCCGGGGTGAAGCCGTCACACGAGGCGCTGGAGGCGCCCGACCCCTGTTGGATCGTCAGGTCGAGGAAGGACGAGAGCGAGTTGGTCGTGGTCGCCGCAGTGCCGTAGAGCCGGACCGACGAGGGCAGGCTGCCCGTCGAGGTGACCGTGATGCACCTCGTGCCGGTGTCACCGGGCATCAGGCCCGAGGCCGAGAACAGGGCGACGTCGGAATCGTCGTCCGTGAGCTGCACGGTGCCGGTCGACCAGTTGCTCGTCGGGTTCGAGGTGGTGGCCGAGAAGGCCGAGTACGACGCCGTCGAGATGATGGCGCCGGAGGCGATGACGGCGACGGGCACGGCGGCCCAGCGGGCACGGCGGGTCCAGCGGGCGCGGCGGAGCGATCGGGACATGTCGGGGAGTCCTTCGGGTGGGGGGCGCCGAGGCCCCCGTGGTGCCTGTCGGGAGGGGGCTCTGACGTCTCGGCACGGTGCCGATGGGGCGACGGTACCGAGGGATCGTCGACTCGGTAAGGGGCGTCGTGTCCCCAGTCAGGGGGAACCCCCTGTACCCCGCCGGGGCGCACCGGCCGGAGGTCAGCGTCCGCGGCCGGCCAGCAGCGCGTGCAGCAGGGGCACCGCCGAGGTGGCCATGAGCACCGTGCCGACCACGTCGTCCCCGCTGCGCAGGACGGCCCCCGCGATCAGCAGGGCGGCGAAGAGCACGGCCGAGACCACCCGCCGGGCGGTCCGCTCGATGCGGGTCAACTGGCGCTCGATCCGGGGGCTGCCCACCTCGAGCGTGCCGTCCTCGAGGCGCGTGACGAGGTGGTCGAGTCGGCCGGGCAGACGCACGGCCACCGTGGCGGCGTCGAGGGTGCGGCGCGTGACGTCCTGCACCGCGTTGCCGCGTTCGTCGCGGATCAGCTGGGCCGCGTAGGGCTCGACCGAGTCCCACAGGTTGAACGCCGGGTCGAGCGCGCTGGCGACCCCCGAGGTCAGCGTCATCGCCCGCAGCACGAGCAGGAAGTCCTCGGGCAGCTGGAACGGCAACGACCGGATGAGGTCGCCGAACTGCCCGGCGAACTCGCGGTACTCCCGCGGGTCGACCTGCCGGAGTTCGGCGAACCCCATGCCGCCGAACCGGGCGAAGGTGGCGGTCACGGCCCGCTCGAGCCCGAGAGTGTCGGCGCTCGGCAGCAGGACGCCGAGGTCGCGCATGGCGTTCACCATGCCCGAACCGTCACGCGAGGCCGCCGCGATCAGCAGCTTGCGCAAGCCCGTCCGGGTGCCCGTCGGCACCTCGCCCATCATGCCGAAGTCGATGAAGGTGAGCTTCCACGGTCGCTGCCCGTCGACCGCGTCGGGCACGGGCGTGACGAAGATGTTGCCGGGATGCGGGTCGGCGTGGAAGAACCCGTGGGTGAAGAGCTGGTCGAACATGACCGCGGCGAAGACGGGGGCGACCTCGGCGGGGTCGATGCCGGCGGCGGCGAGCGCGTCGACGTCGGTGATCTTGATGGCCGAGACGTCGTCCAGCACGAGGACGCGACGCGTGGTGCGCTCCCACACGACGTCGGGCACGCTCACCCGGTCGTCGTCGGCGAAGTCGGCGGCGAAGCGGGCCGAGTTGGCGGCCTCGTTGAGGTAGTCGATCTCTTCGAGGCTGGTGCGTGCGAACTCCTCGACGAGGGCGGGGGCGTCGACCCGGTCGGACACCAGCCGGACGTGGCTGAGCCAGCCGCCGACGCGGCGGAGTGCGGCGAGGTCGACGTCGACCACGGCGTCGATGCCGGGCCGCTGCACCTTGAGCACGACGTCCGTGAGGCCCGTGTCGGCGGCGTCGACGGGCCCGAGCGTCGCCCGGTGCGCCTGGCCGAGCGAGGCGGCGGCGATGGGCGACTCGGCGACGGTGGCGAAGACCTGCCCGAGGGGTCGGCCCAGCTCGGCCTCGGCCAGGGCGCGGATGCCCGGGAAGGGCACGGGCGTGACCTCGTCCTGCAGCCCCTCGAGCTCTTTGGTGATCTCGGGCGGCAGCACGTCGAGTCGCGACGACAGGTACTGGCCGACCTTGATCATCAGACCGCCGAGGTCGAGGGCCAGGGCGTGGAAGCCCCGAGCGAAGCGCCGCATGCGCCGGGCACGCGTGCGCTCCGCGAGCCGCCGCAGGCCGAAGCGGGGCAGGACGAGTTCGAACCACCAGGTGACGGCGAGGTGCCGCGACGCGAACCGCAGGATGCGACGGTAGCGCGCGCGACCGGCCCGGTCACGCACCGGAGGACTGGACGCGGAGGGGTCGGTCGACGCCACCCTCGTCAGTCTCGGGCGAGGATCGAGTAGATGCGACGACGGGCCTCGTCGAGCACCGCCACCGCCTCGTCGACCTGCTCGGGCGAGCCCGTCCGGCCGACCTGCGCCGTGGCGCGGGCCAGCTCGACGCCGGCCTTGGGCAGGGCGCGGAACCGGTCGCCGGTGGCGGAGCGCTCGGGCTCCCACGGAGCCGACGGGTCGACCCCGGCGGCGGCGCGACCGGCCTCGGTGAGCGAGTAGACCTTGCGGCCGTCGGTCTCCTCCGCGGCGACGAGCCCCTCGTCGGAGAGCAACTGCAGGGTCGGGTAGACGGACCCGGCGCTGGGCTTCCAGTCGCCGCCGCTGCGCTCGTCGATCTCGCGGATGATCTGGTAGCCGTGCATGGGGCGTTCGGCCAGCAGCGCGAGGATCGCGGCCCGCACCTCGCCCCGCGGGGCACGGGTGCCCTCGCGGCGGTCGAAGGTCGAGCGGAGCTGCTCCATGGCCTGCCACATGCCGTCGAGGCCGGTGCCGAAGCCGAAGGTGCCGGGTGCTGACGTGCTGCTCATGGTGTTCTCCTTCTCGAGGGTGGAACGGGGTCGAACGATACCCGGACGATATACCCCCACCGGTGGCCCGTCAGGGCTGACGCCCAGGCAGGAGGCGCGGCCGCCGAGATCCCGAACGGTCCTGTTCTGGGGGTCCCCACGCACTCGTTCGGGGGGTTCGGGCGACCGGGCGAGGGTGGTTGAGTTCCATTCGTGGGTATGAACCCCCACCGACGGCGCGTTGCCGTCACCTCTCCGGCGTTCCCCGACGTCCGCCGGCGAGCCCTGCTGCCTCGGCGTTCCCCGACGTCCGCCGAGGCGGCAGGACCTCCGTCGTTCCCCGACGTCCGACGGAGCCGTACGTCCCTCGGTGACGGTCCGCGCCTCCGAGATCCCTGGAGTCCGCCATGCCCTCGTTCCCGACCCGCCGCCTCGCGGCGACCGCCGCCGCCGCGGCCCTGCTGTTCACCGTCCTGGTGACCGCCCCCGCCCAGGCCGCGACCCCGTCGCCCGCCCCGGCCGCCACCGCCCCCACCACGACGGCCGCCGCCTCGACGGCCACGTCGGGCGTCTCGGCCGACCTGTCCGGCGACATGATGACGGTGCCCGCGGCGCCCCTGCTGAGGGCCCAGACCGACGACGACGTGTCGCCGACGACCGGGGTGACGGACCACCCGGTGTACGTCAGCGTCGCCGCGGCGACGGCCGCGACCTCGGACGACTCCCCCACGCCTCCCGACGACGCCTCGATCCGGGCCGCCGTGACGCAGCTGCACGACTACTGGTGGGCGGAGTCGGGTCACACCGTGAACGTGACGCTCGCCGGCATCGAGACCCGGTCGCTCGACCAGGCGTCGTGCGTCCCGGCCACGGTGCTCAACACGGTCCACACGTCGGCCTTCGGCGGACGGTTCGCCCGGTACGCGTGGGCCGGCACGAACGAGCACCTGATCGTCCTGAGCCGCGAGACCTGTGGGACGACGGCGACCGCGTTCGGCACGGTCGGCGGCGACGGCGGCGAGGTCTTCAGCTCGTACGGAGCGGGCAACACGCTGGGCGTCCCCGTGCTGCTGCACGAGTTCGGCCACAACCTCGGCTTCGGCCACGCCGGTGCCGGCATGTGCCGCAGCACGACGTCGTTCGACGGGGCCGCGAGCGACTACCGGTACGCCACGTCGACCGACTCCCCCGCCTCCTGCCCCGTGCTCGAGTACGGGGACTTCCTCGACATCATGGGCTACTCGGTCTCGTCGTCCCGCCCCCACCTGTCGTCCGTCCAGCGGGTCCGCGCCGGTTACCTGACCGACGTCACCACGCTCAGCGGGGCGGGCACGACCCGCCAGGTCACCGTCGCCTCGCTCGACGGCGCCGCGAAGGGCCGCGCCGTCAAGGTGGTCGACCCGGTCAGCGGTCAGGACTACTACGTCGAGTACCGCACCGCGACCGGGACGGACGCCACCAGCCCGGAGTTCGGCGGACGTTCTCCGTCCTGCGCCCTCGTCGGATCGGGCTTCACGCGCTGCGCGCTCACCAGCGACAAGACGACCGGCAGCGTCCGGGTGCTCCGACCGCTCACCCTCGCGGGCAGCACGGTGTCGACCGTCGCCCTGGCGGTCGGCCTCGACGCCGGGCGCGACCCCAGCCGTCGCGACACGCACCTCGACGCGGGCGAGTCGTTCACCAGCGCGAACGGCGGCTTCACGGTGTCGGTCCGCTCCATGACCCCGTCGGGCGGAGCGGTCCTCGACGTGAGCCTCGCCGGGGGGTCCGCCAAGGTGCCCGCCTCCGCTCCGGCCCCGACCCTGTCGGCCCCGGCGCCCGCGACCGCCCCCGCGACGACGACCAGTCGACTGAGCGTCGACCGCACCCGCCAGACCCACGGCTCGACCACCCCGATCACGACGACCACCCAGGTCGTCGCGTCGGACGGCTCGGCCCCGAGCGGGACGGTGACGCTCCGGGACGGCACGGCCGTCGTCGGCAGCACGAAGGTCGGGTCCGACGGGCGCGCCACGGTGACCCTGCCGGGGACGACCGCGGCGGGCACCCACCAGCTGCGCGCCTCCTTCGTCCCTGCCACGACGACGCAGTCCGGCTCGGACTCGGCGGTCGTCGGCGTGACCGTCGACAAGGCCTCCTCGTCCAGCGCGCTGACCCGCGGGACGACGGCGATCACCAAGAACAAGGCGGCGACGGTCACGGTCACGGTGTCGGCCCCCGGCGTCCCCCGCCCCACCGGCACGGTGACCGTGACCTCGGGCGGCAGGACCGTCGGCACCGCCACCGTCTCGGCCGATGGAGCAGGACGCGTCACCGTGCCGGTGGGGACCTTCACCCGCGGGGGCACGTACGTCCTATCCGCGTCGTACGCCGGGTCGGGCAACGTGTCCGCCAGCGTCTCGAAGCGGATGATCGTCGTCCTGCGCTGACGCGCGCGGCGCCGAGTCCGCGGCGCCGAGTCCTCGGCGCCGGGTCCGCGACCCGGGCGCCGGAGCGTCAGGAGGCGCGGGTCGCGACCACAGAGGGGCGGTGCGTCACGGCACGGGACCGTGACGCACCGCCCGGCCCGACAGGAAGAGCTGTCGGGCGGCCGGGCCTTCTCAGGAGCCCGGCGGCCTACCGGCGGCTACCGCGGAGTCACCGTGATCGAGTCGAGCTCGGCGAATCCGGTGCCCCCGGCGAAGTTCGGAGAACCCTTCGCCAGACGGATCACGTTGACCCCGGCCTTGAGCGTGACGGGTGTGGCCGCCGAGGTGGCGAACCGCCCCCAGCCACCCGTCGGTGCGTACGACACCGTCGAGAACGCACCACCGTTGAAGGCGAGGCCCTGCGTCGACGTCGTTGCGCCTCCGTTCGCGTAGCGGGTCGTCAACGAGTAGCTGCCGGCCGTCGGCACCTCGACCACGAAATCGACGAACGAGTTCGACCGGCCGTCACCCAGACCGTCGATGCGACCCACGTAGCCGGAGTTGGACGCCGAGGACGACGACAGGATCGACGCGTTGACCACCGTCGCGTTCTCGGCCTCGTAGGTCTGCTGGTAGCTCGTGGCCGGGCCCGAGGCGGGCGTGACGACCACCTGGTAGGCGCCGAGGTAGTCCTGGTTCGGGATGGGGACGGTGACGGCCCCGTTCACGACGCCGACGGTGGTACTCGACAGCTGGGTCGGTGCAGCGACGTTCGCCATGCGTCCCGAGCGCGGCGTGTAGTTCACCGTCACCCTCACCTGCGACCCGAGACCGGCCAGTCCCTTGACCTGTACGGCGTTGTCACCGAACGTCCCGCCGAACGCGACGTTGACGATCCCGCGGGTCGAGTCGTACGAGGCGAACCCGTCGAGATCGCCCGAGGGCGTCACGTCGACCATGGAGCCCGCCATCTCGCCGTACCACTTGTAGAGCCAGTACGACCCGGTCGGAGCGTTGTTCCACACGAGTCCCCCGACCGTCCCGGATTCGTACCAGTACGCGCGTTCGGCGTCCTTGATGCCGGTGCGCTCGAACTGCGCGATGAAGTGGGCCGCGACGCTGGGGGTGTCGACCTGGTTCGGCGAACCGTATTCGTTGATCGAGATCGGACGCGGGCTGATGCCGAGGTCACGCTCGATCGATCGGTAGTCGGCCACGTGCTCGTCGACGTCGGCCCACCCGCCGTCGTCCAGTTCGTGCCAGACGACGACGTCCGGCAGGGTGCCGTCGGCCTTCGCCCTGGCCATGAACTCGCGCATGCGGTCGGGGTAGTAGCGGCTGTAGCTCGGACCCACGATCGGCGTCACCGTGTCCTGCAGCTTCACCTGGCGGTAGGTCCGGGTCCACCCGTCGAGGAACGGGCCCGCCTTCGCGGTGTCCCAGGTGCCGTCGGGCTCGTTCCACAGCTCCCAGCCGTTGATGTTCGTCGTGCCCGCCGCGGCGACCCGGGCCCCGACCATCGTGTCGATCTTCTGCGTCCAGTCCTGCCAGCTGATCCAGCGGTACGGGAAGTCCGGGTAGACGTCGGGCATGCGGGCGTACGACTGTGCACCGTCGCGGGTGAACGCGTTCGCCGTCTTCAGCACGTCGCCGGTCGGCACGGTGGCACCGTTGCCGAGCTGCTGCACGCCGGGAGCGGGCTGCGTGTGCTGCTTCAGCCGCAACGGCGTCAGCAGACCAGGGGCCGGCGTCGTGTCGGACGCCACGGCGTACAGCCCCCCGGCTCCGACGTGGGTGACGGGCCTGATGCTCGTCGAGGCGTCGACGACGAGCGTGTTGCCCGCCGCTTCTGCGGGTGCCGCCGGTGCGACGAGCGCCGCGAGGACCGCCGTCGCCGCCAGCAGTCCCGTCGTGATCTTCGTTCGGTTCACAGAGAAGCTCCTTTGCTTTCTTCGAGGGATGGAACCGGGTCGCACCGCCCTCACGGGCGGGACGTCAGGAGGCGCGGGTCAGCCCTCGACCCGGGCGATGGGCAGCCAGACCCTCATGGTCGACGGCCCGCGGTTCGCCCAGGTGGCGTAGGGCACGAGGGCGACCGCGCCGAGCGGGCCGGTCGCGTCGACGGGCTCGCCGTACGGCCAGTCGGCGGTGGCCGCGGCCAGACGTGACACCTCGACCGTGGCACCCCACTCGGTGGTCACCGGTTCGACCGAGGTGTCGACGACCACGTCGTTGACGTCGCCGTCGGGCAGGTCGGTCGACTCGAGCGCCAGCACGAGCGGGCCGCGCTGAACGGCGACCTGGCCGCGCACCGCGTCGATCCGAGGGTCGGGCAGGCTCCACCGGGCTTGCATCGGCAGGTCGACCGTGACGACGTCGCCCGCCGCGAACCGGCCCCGGACGGTCGTCGAGCGTCCGTCCCGCACGGACGGTGCCTGGCCGGGCGCCTCGATGCGTGCCGAGCCCGCCCACGAGGGAATGCGCAGGTCGAGGTCGACCTCGCGTCGCGTGTCGTCGCGCCAGGTGATGCGGACCGCGCCGTCGTAGGGGTAGCCGCTGCGCACCGACAGGGCGATCGGCGTGCCGTCGGAAAGGGCGGTGTCGACGTCGTACTCGCCGTACTGGTGCACCTGCAGCCCGGCCGGCGTCTTGGTCGCGAAGGTCGACTCGACGCTCGCGAGCGTGCGGGCGACGTTCGTCGGGCAGCACGAGACCTCGAACCAGGGCGCCCGGAGGCTCGACAGGGCGCGGGCGTTCAGCTCGTCCTCGTCGGGGGCGACGCCGTCGGTGCGCTGGTGCAACGTGTTCGTGTAGAAGAAGGCACGCCCGTCCTCGCGGGGCGAGGCCATCACGTTGTTGAACAGCGTGCGTTCGATCAGGTCCGCGTAGCGCGGGTCGCCGTCCTGCAGCAGCAGGCGCCACGACAGCATGTTCGAGGCGATGCCGGCGCAGGTCTCCGAGTAGGCGCGATCCGGCGGAAGCTCGAAGTCGGCACCGTACGCCTCGTCCTGGTGGTGCGAGCCCATCCCGCCGGTGACGTACGTGCGGCGCGCGACGGTCGCCTCCCACTGCCGCCGGACGGCGTCGGCGAGTTCGTCGTCGCCGGTCTCGACGGCCACGTCGAGGGCCCCGGCCGCCAGGTACAACGCCCGCACCGCGTGCCCGCGCAGCACCTCGGCCTCCCGCACCGGCACGTCGTCCTGGAAGTACTCCTGGCCGTACTCGATCGGCGCCAGCAGGCCGCGGCCGCGGCGCTCGACGAAGAGGCGCGCGAGCTCGACGTAGCGGGGCTCGTCGAGGGCGCGGCCGAACTCGACGAGCGCGACCTCGATCTCGGGGTGCCCGCAGACCGCCACCCGCCCGTCGGGCCCGAACTCGACCCAGAGGTGGTCGGCCAGGCGGCGGGCGACGTCGACCAGGGCGCTCTCGATGCCGGTCCTCTCGGCCGCGACGGCCGCCTGGAGGAGGTGGCCGAAGCTGTAGAGCTCGTGGCCCCATTCGAGGTTCGAGTAGCGGGCGGGCTGCCAGGGACGACCGAAGCTGGTGTGCAGGTAGCCGTCGTCGTCCTGCGCCGAGGCGACCCGGTACACCAGCTGGTCGTAGCGCGACGAGAGGTCGGCGTCGTGCGATCGGCCGAGCTCCCACGCCATGCCCTCGAGCAGCTTGTAGACCTCGCTGTCGACGAACTCGATGCCGGCGTGCACCCAGCCGGCCTGATGGGACGCGGCCCGGTCGAAGTTGCCCGTCCAGCCGATGCGCTCCATCCAGTCCTCGCAGTGGCGCAGCACGACGTCGGCGTTCAGGCGTTGCTTCTCGGCCCAGTACCCGCCGGTCAGGCGGATCTCGGACGAGTCGAGCGGGGTCAGGGTCGACCGGCCGGGCCGGACCGGGCCCGAGAACGGTGCGGTCGAGGTGTGGATGGTGGTCACGGGCGTGCTCCTCGCGGGATGTGTGGTGGTCATGTCGGTTCGGTCCTGTCGGCCAGGCGCTGTCGGCTCGGGGAGGCCGGCTCAGTCCTTGACGGCACCGGCGGTGACGCCGGCGGCGACGTACCGCTGGGCGACGACGAGCAGGACGGTGGCGGGGATCGACGCGACCACGGCGGTCGCCATGATCGAGTTCCACTCCTGGTTGTTGTTGCCGATGTAGCGGTAGATGCCGAGGGTGATGGTCTGGGCCGAGCCGCCGCTGTTGAGCGTCGACGAGAAGACGAAGTCCGACCAGGCCCACAAGAACGCGAACAGCCCGACGGTGACGGCCGAGTTGCGGCTGACCGGAAGCACCACCGAGACGAAGGTCCGCCACGAGCCGGCCCCGTCGAGCTTCGCGGCGCTCAGCAACTCGTCGGGGATGCCGCTCATGAACGCGGTGAAGATCAGCACGCCGAACGGCACCGCGAGCGTCGAGTCGGCGATCACGAGACCCCACCACTCGTTGAGGATGCCGAGGTTGAGGTAGATCGCGTAGAAGCCCATCGCCATGATGACCTGGGGGATCATCTGCGCGACCAGCAGGACGAAGCTGAGCGCGCCTCCCCCCTTGGGCCGCAGCTTGGCGAGCGAGTACGCGGCCGGTGCCGACAGGGCGACCGTCACGACGACGGTGCCGAGCCCGACCAGCAGGCTCGTGCCGAGGTAGGGCAGCTGCTCGGACACGACGGCCGAGTAGCCGTCGAGCGTCGGATTCGTCGGGAACCACGACGGCGGGCTCTGCCGCATCTGCGCCGTCGGCGTCAGCGAGACGTTGATCATCCAGTAAATGGGGAACAACATGATCGCCGTGAAGACGACGCCGAGGACGGTCGTGGCCAGGCTGCGCCGGCCGGCCCGCCGCGAGGAGGCGCGGCGCACGTCCGATCGCGGGGCGGGGGTCCGGGTGATGACGCTCATGACCGACTCTGCTTCCTCTGCACGCGCAGGTAGACGAATCCGCAGATCAGGGCCATCACGATCAGCAGGTTGCCGACGGCGGCCGCGGGGCCGAAGGTCGGGAGGGTCGAGCCGAAGCCCAACTGGTACGACCAGATGGCGAAGGTGGTCGAGGCGTCGCCCGGGCCGCCCCGGGTCATGATCCAGATGATGTCGAAGACCTTCAGCGTGTAGACGAGGCCGAGCAGGATGGTGATGGCCGACACCGGGCGCAGCAGCGGGAACGTGATGCGCCAGAACTTCTGCCAGGCGTTCGCGCCGTCGAGCGCCGCCGCTTCGTAGAGGTCACCCGAGATGTTCTGCAGGCCGCTGTAGAGGATGACCAGGTTGAACGGGATGCCGATCCAGATGTTGGCGACGATCACGCTCGTCAACGCCCACTGCGGAGAGGTGAGCCAGTTGACCTGGCTGCCGCCGAAGGTCTCGATGACCGAGTTGACGACGCCGCTCTCGCTGTTGAGCATCCAGGACCAGGTCGACGCGCTGACGATCAGCGGCAGCAGCCACGGCACGAGGAACAACGCGCGCAACGTCGACGACAGCGGGAACCTCTGGAAGAAGAAGACCGCGAGTGCCATGCCGATCGAGAACTGGAACGCGATCGAGACGCCCGTGAACAGCAGCGTGTTGACGAGGGCCGGGCCGAACGTCGGGCTGGCGAAGACGTCGGTGAAGTTCTCGAACCCGATGAACGGTGCCGTGCCGTCGATGAACGACCGCACGGTGTAGTCGCGGACCGACAGGTCGACGTTGCGGATCAACGGGTAGGCGTAGAAGACCGCCAGGTAGAGGACGACCGGGGCGATGAAGGCCCAGGCGGTCAGCTGGCCCGCGTCGGGGCGACGGCGACGCCTCGGGCGGCCGGGGCCGGCGGGCGGGACGTGCGTCCCGCCCGACCGTCCGTCGGGCACGGCCTCGCGACGTTCGAGGATGACGGTGCTCATGGTCGCTCGTCCCGGACGGTCACTTCGTGGCCGACTCGGCGGCCTGCTGGGCCTCGTCGAGGGCGTCCTGGGCCGACGACGACCCGCTGAGGCTGTTCTGGACGGCCTTCCAGAGCTGCTCCGAGATCTTCGGGTACTCGGTGCCGAGGTCGTCGCTCGTGCGCCCCTTGGCATCGCCGACGGCGGTGACCCACGGTTCGAGGTCGGGGTCGGCCTGCACCTGCTGCTCCTGCGCGTCCTTCGTCGGCGCGACGTACGACAGGGTCGTGTCGGTGGCCACGAGGTTGTCGGTGCTCGTCAGGCACGCCCGGATCTTCTCGCTGACGTCGTACCGGGCGTCGTCGCTCTGGACGGGGACCGTCAGGAACTCACCGCCCGTGGGGGCCGGTGCCGCGCCTCCGTCCTTCGCGGGGATCGAGATGATGCCGTAGTCGATGCCCGAGTCCTTGACGCCGGCCAGTTGCCAGGTGCCGTTCTCGCCGAAGGCGTACTCCCCCGTGAGGAACTCCTGCCAGCTCGTGGTCTGCGTGTTGCCGATGACCGAGTTCGGGGCGTAGCCGTCCTCGACCCACCCGGTCCAGAGGTCGAGCGCCGACACGGCGTCGTCGGACGAGAGGTCGGTCAGCTCGGCACCGGACCCCCAGTACCAGGGCAAGAACTGGAAGCTTCCTTCTTCTGTGCCGATGGCCGAGAAGGTGATCCCCTTCCCGCCGGAGGCCGAGACCTTCTCGAGGGCCGAGGTCAGGGTGTCCCAGTCGGTGATCGACGCGGGGTCGACGCCCGCCGCGTCGAGGACGGTCTTGTTGTAGTACAGCGCCAGGGTGTTGGCGCCGATGGGCACCCCGTACGTCGCACCGTCGATCTGTCCGGCCGCGAGGATGTTCTGCTCGATGTCCGAGGTGACGGCACCGGTCTCGTCGGTGTCGGTCAGCAGGCCCGCCTCGGCCAGCGTCGAGACGACGGGGTTGTCGACGAGCAGCAGGTCGGGCGAGTTGCCCTGCTGGCCGGCGAGGAGGGCCTTGCTCGTCAGGTCGGAGGTGTCGTAGCCGGTGCGTTCGACGGTGACGCCGGCCTCGGTGCCACAGGCCTGCACCAGCTTCGCCCAGTCGGACGAGTCGTCGAACTGCGGGTACGGGTCCCAGAAGGTGTACGTCCCCGACGGGGCCGAGCTGCTGCCGCCCGACGAGCCACCGGCACACCCGGTCAGGGCGAGCGACACGGCGGCCAGACCCACGACGGCGACGGCCGTCTTCTTGCTGCGGATGAACGAGATCACAGGAATTCCTCTCTGAATGCTGCGGGTTCCTCGTTCGGAGAGCGCCGCGCGGTGCAGGGGGATGCCGGTGCGCGACCGTCTCGTCGTCGAGAAGTTGTAACCGAAACCGGTTTCGGGTTGAAAGCTACATTTGCCACAGTTGCTTGTCAACACGTTCGTGAACTATTTTCGCTACATGGGTACGAGCAGCGGTGGTCGAGGGACGGGGGCGCCCGTCACGCTCGCGGACGTGGCCCGGGCCGCCGGCGTCTCGGTGGCGACCGCGTCGAAGGCCCTCAACGGGCGGGCCCAGGTGCGCGAGAGCACGCGCGTCAAGGTGCGAGAGGCCGCCGCCGCCCTGTCGTTCACCCCGAACTTCTTCGCCCAGGCCCTCAACTCCCAGCGCACCGGCACGATCGGCATGGTCACGAGCGACCTCGACAACCGTTTCGTCCTGCCCGTGCTGCTCGGCGCCGAGGACGCCTTCGGCTCGGGGTCGCTCTCGGTGCTGCTGGCCGACGCCCGCGACGACGCCCTGCGTGAGCAGTTGCACCTGCAGAACCTGCTCACCCGACGCGTCGACGGGCTCCTGATCGTGGGCCGCACCACCAACCCCCGCCCCCCGGCTCCCGTCCTCGCCGACGTGCCGGTGGTCTACGTCTACGCGCCGTCGACCGACCCGACCGACGCGTCCTTCACCCCCGACAACGTGCAGGCCGGCCGTCTCGCCGCCGAGCACCTCATCGCCAAGGGTCGGCGGCGCATCGCGCTCGTGAACGGCGAGTCGTCTTACGCCGCCTCACGCGACCGGGCGGCGGGGGTGCTGGCCGCCACGCAGGCCGCCGGGCTCGAGCTCGTCGGCGGTGCCTCGTTGTACGGGCAGTGGGGCGAGGCCTGGGGGCGGGACTGCGCGCGCCTCCTCGTCCGGGGCGACGAGACCGTCGACGCGATCGTCGCGGGCAGCGACCACATCGCCCGCGGCGTGCTCGACGCGCTGCGCGACGAGGGCCGGTCGGTGCCGGGCGACGTCGCCGTCATCGGCTTCGACAACTGGGACGTCCTCGTCCGCGAGTCACGCCCGACGCTGACCAGCGTGGACATGAACCTCGAACAGCTCGGCCGGGCGGCCGCCCAGCACCTGGTCGACGCGATCGGGGGCTCGACCTCGGCGGGCGTGACCTACGGAGCCGTGCGCGTGCACGAACGCGAGTCGACCGGCTGACGCGCGGCGCGCCTCCTGCTCTGGACCTCCGCGCCGGCCCGGTGGCCTTCTTGCCGGCCCGGTGCCGCCCCCTGCCCGGCCCGCAGCGCGACGAAGAACCCGGTTCCGAACCATGCACCCAGAAGGAACGGGGTGCATGGTTCGGAACCGGGTGCGAGGCGGCAGGAGGCGCGGGTCGGCGACCGGCGGAGGTGCGGGCCGGCGGGGTGCCTCAGTACTTGGCGGACTGCCCGCCGTCGATGGGCACGACGGCCGCGTTGACGTAGGTGGCGTCGTCCGACAGCAGGAAGGCGACGACCGAGGCGATCTCGTCGGCCTTGCCGTAGCGCTTGGTCGGGTTGATCTGGATGAACTGCTCGGCGGCCTTCTCGGGGTTCTCGGCGTCGATCTGACGCATCGAGGCCTCGACCATGGGCGTCCAGATGGCGCCGGGGGCGATCGCGTTGACGCGGATGCCGAACTCGCCGTATTCGACGGCCGAGTTGCGGGTCAGGCCGACGACGCCGTGCTTGGCCGCGGCGTAGCCCGACTGGTTGCCGACGCCGCGGATGCCGCCGACGCTGGCGGTGTTGACCACGGCACCGCCGTCGCCCTGCGACCGCATGACGCCGAGCACCTTCTCGAGACCGAGGAACACCCCGCGCAGGTTGATCGAGACGACCTTGTCGAACTCGTCGGCGCCGAACCGCTCGGTGAGGTTCTGCTTGCCCTCGATGCCGGCGTTGTTGAAGAACGCGTCGATGCGCCCGAAGCGCTCGACCGTCGCCGACACGTAGCGCGCGACGTCGTCCTCGCTCGACACGTCGGCGACGACGGTCACCACCTCGGCCCCGGGGACGGCCTCGAGCACGGCGGCCTGCGAGTCGGCGAGGCCCTTCTCCGAGACGTCGACGAGGGCGAGCTTCGCGCCCTCGCTCGCGACGCGGACGGCGGCGGCCCGGCCGAGGCCCGACCCTCCGCCGGTGATGAGGACGACCTTGTCGGTGAAACGCTCCATGGGACGGGCTCCGGTTCTCTCGTTCGGTGAGGCCCGACGCGGCGCCGGGCCAGTGGTCGCGCGACCGTGCGCGACTCGCCGTAAGGCTACACATGTCGCCTTACTGCGCCCTGACCGTGGTGGCCGCGCCGCGCCTCCCGCCGCCCCACGACGCGACGAACCCCGTTCACGAAGAAGAACCACGAGAAAACGGGGTTCATCTTCGTGAACGGGGTTCGGGGCGCAGGAGGCGCGGGCCGGGCGACCCGAGGAGGCGCGGGTCGACCACCCGAGGAGGCGCGGGTCAGCGCCCGGCGCGCGTCCCGATCTCGACGCCCACGATCCGCTCGTCGGCGATCGTCACGGGGTACACGTCGCCCGTCAGCCGCACCGTCGCCTCGGTCTCCCGCTCGGCGCACGAGCCGCCGACCCACAGCTCGACGTCCCCGGGCTCGACGACCCGTCGGTGCTGCCGGTCGGTCAGCGCCAGACGGGTGGTGGGGACGCGGAAGACGACCCGCGCCTCCTCACCGGGTCCGAGCGCGACGCGCGCGTAGCCGAGCAGCTGCGCGACGGGCCGGGTGACCGAGCCGACGACGTCGTGCGCGTAGAGCTGCACGAGGTCGGTGCCGGGGCGGTCGCCCGTGTTGGCGACCGTCACCGAGGCGACGAACGAGCCGCCCGCCGGCACCTCGGCCGAGTCGACGACCAGGTCGGAGCGTCGCCACGAGGTGTACGACAGCCCGTGGCCGAAGGGCAGCACCGGCGTGCTGTCGGCGCTCGTCACCTCGGACGGCCCGCCGAGCACCGGGTGCAGGTACGAGAACGGCTGCGCGCCGGCCGACCGCGGCAACGACACGGGCAGGTGCCCGGACGGCTCGACGCTGCCGGTCAGGACGCCGGCGACGGCGGCCCCGCCCTCCTCCCCCGGGAAGAACGCCTGGACGACGGCGGCGGGCGCCCCCGCACCCGACACCGCCCACCCGATGGCGTACGGCCGGCCCGAGAGCACGACCATGACGGTCGGCGTGCCGGTGGCGACGACGGCCTCGACGAGCTCGCGCTGCACCCCGGGCAGCTCCAGGCTCTCGACGTCGTTGCCCTCGCCGACGGTGCCCCGGCCGAACAGGCCGGCCCGATCGCCGACCACGACGACCGCGACGGAGGCGGCGCGGGCGGCCTCGACCGCCGCGTCGATGCGTGACCGGTCGTCGCCCTCGACGTCGCAGCCGGCCTCGACGACGACGTCGGCGGAGGGCAGCTCGATGCGCAAGGAGGCGGCGACGGTCGGCAGGTCGATGCCGAGCGGCACGCCGGGGTGGTGCGCCAGCACGTGGTTGACGAACGAGTAGCAGCCCATCAGGGCCTCGGCGCTGTCGCCGTTCGGGCCGACCACCGCGACCGACGCCGGGCCGGTCCCCGCGACGTCGGCACCACCGGTGGCACCCGCCGCCCCCCGCACGAGCGGGAGCACGCCGTCGTTCGTCAGCACGACGACCGACTCGTCGGCCAGCCGCCGCGCGACGGCCCGGTGCTCGGCCGAGTCGAGGTCGATCGCGGTCGGCGGCGCCGTCTCGAACGTCTCGTCGAGCAGCCCGAGCTCCTCCTTCTCGGCGAGCACGCGGATCACCGCCCGGTCGACCAGCGCCTCGTCCACGTCTCCGGCCCGCACCCGCTCGGCGAGGGGCGCGAGGTAGGCGTCACCGGTGGGCAGCTCGACGTCGATGCCGGCCTCGAGGGCCAGCGCGGCGGCCTCGCCCCGGTCGGCCGCGACGGCGTGCATCACCTGCAGGAACGCCACCGAGAAGTAGTCCGACACGACCACGCCGTCGAACCCCCACCTGCGGCGCAGCACCTCGGTCAGGTACGACGGCGTCCCGGCGACCGGAACCCCGTCGATCTCGGCGTACGAGTTCATCACCGACCGCACCCCGCCGTCGAGCACGGCCATCTCGAAGGGCGGCAGCAGCACGTCCTCGACGAACCGCGGTCCGACCTGAGCCGGTGCGTGGTTGCGCCCCGCGGCCGAGGTCGAGTAGCCGACGAAGTGCTTGAGCGTCGCGTGCACGCCGGCCGCCTGCAGCCCCTTCACGTAGGCGGTGCCGATGGTGCCGACGACGTAGGGGTCCTCGGCGATGCACTCGTCGACCCGACCCCAGCGGGTGTCACGGATGACGTCGAGCACGGGCGCGAGACCCTGGTGCACGCCGAGGTCGCGCATGGACCCGCCGATCAGCCGGGCCATCTCCTCGACCAGCTCGGGATCGAACGACGCGCCCCAGGCGAGCGGCGTCGGGAACGTCGCGGCCTGCCAGGCGGCGAGGCCGGTCAGGCACTCCTCGTGCACCAGCGCGGGGATGCCCAGTCGGGTCTCGTCCCGCAGGCGGCGCTGTTCGCGCCACAACCAGGAGGCGCGCTCGACGGGGTCCACCGGCCGCGTCCCGTAGACCCGCGTCAGGTGCCCGAGCCCGTGTCGGGTCGCCTCGACGTAGTCGCCCGACGTCGCCATCTCGCCCTGCATCGGGGCGACGTTCTCCGCGCCCTGGTCGACCCACCAGCCGACCAGCTGGGCGAGCTTCTCGTCGAGGGTCATCTCGGCCAGCAGCGACGCCACCCGGTCGGAGGCGCGGGGTTCGCCGACCGTGAGGGCCTGCGGTCGGTGAGCGGTGTCGGTCATGTCGGCTCGCGCCTCCTGGTCTGTGACGGTGTCGGTGGCGGTCATCCCTTGACCGCCCCGGTGAGCCCGCCGACGATGCGGCGTTCGAAGAGGCTGAAGAAGATCAACGCGGGCAGCATCGAGAGCGCCGTGAAGGCGAGAACCCGTGCCGTGTCGACCGAGTACTGCGACGAGAACGCCTGCACGCCGAGCGGCAGGGTGAACGTCGACGGGTCGTTGAGGATGAACAGCGGCAGCAGGTACGAGTTCCAGGCACCGATGAAGGCGAGGATGCCCACCGTGATCACGCCGGGCAACGACAGCCGGACGACCATCCGGAAGAAGAAGCCGAGGCGGCTGCAGCCGTCGATGAACGCGGCCTCCTCGATCTCGTCGGGGATCGCACGGAGGAACGGCACGAGGATGATGATCGTCGTCGGCAGGGCGAAGGCGATCTGCGGCAGGATGACGCCGGCCAGCGAGTTCGTCAGGCCCAGGTCGCGGATCACGAGGTACAGCGGCGTGATCGCGACGGTCATCGGGAACATCAGGCCCGCCGCGAAGAGCGCGTAGAGCACCCCGCGACCGGCGAACCGGTACCGCGCCAGGACGTAGCTGGCGGCCAGGCCGAGCGCCACCGTGCCGATCGTGGTCGCCCCGGCCGAGATCAGCGAGTTGCCGACCTGTCGCCAGAACGTGCCGCCGGTCAGGACGTCGAGGTAGTTGCCGACCTGCCACGGGCTCGGGAACCCGGACGGGTCCGTCGTGATCTGCGCGTTGGTGCGGAACCCGCCGATCACGATGAACGCGACGGGCGCGAGCATCGCCACGATGACGACCACCGCGACCACGTACGCGACGCCGCGACCGGGGTCGGCGATGCCGCGCCTCCTGCGGGTCGACGGCCGGGGCGCCGCGGGCGCGGGGGTGCCGCCGCGGGGGCGGGCGGGCAGGGTGCTGGCGGTCATCGTTCTTCTCCTGCGGTGGTGGCGGAGGTGGTGACGGCCCCGGCCGTGTCGCGTCGCAGCACGAAGCGCTGGTAGACGAGGGCGACGACGAGGGAGATGAGGAACAGCACGACCGCGACGGCGTTGCCGTAGCCGTAACTGCCCGAGGTGCGGCCGTTGGCCACCATGTAGGTCGCCATGGTCGACGTGCCGGCGGTGGCCGCGATGTACTGACCCCAGATGATGTAGACGAGGTCGAACAGCTGCAGCGAGCCGATGATCGACAGGAACGCCCAGATGCGCAGCGTCGGTCCGAGCAGCGGCAGCGTGATGCGGCGCTGGATCTGCCACCAGCTCGCGCCGTCGATGGCCGCGGCCTCGCTGAGCTCCTCGGGCACGCCCTGCAGCCCGGCCAGGAAGAGGATGACGGCGAAGCCGACGTACTTCCAGGTGATGATGACGAGCAGGGTCCAGATCGCGATGCTCGGATCGGCGAGCCAGTCGGTCGCGAACGAGCCGAGGCCGACCTTGGTGAGCAGGTCGTTGACGGCGCCGCTGCCCTGGAGCATGAGGCTCCAGCCCGTGCCGACGACGACCTCGCTGATGACGTAGGGCACGAAGATCAGCACGCGGATGAGCGACTGACCGCGCAGCTTGCGGTTGAGCAACAGCGCGAGCCCGATGGCCACCGGGCCCTGCAGCACGAGCGAGAGCACGACGATCGTGGCGTTGTGCCGCAACGCGTCGAGGAAGGTCGGGTCCTGGAAGATCGTGACGTAGTTGCGGAACCCGACGAAGTCGGTCGGCGGGCCGAAGCCCGACCAGCTGAAGAAGCCGTAGTAGGCGGCCATCACGATCGGGAAGACCACGAACGCCAGGAACACCACGAGGGCGGGACCGACCAGCAGGGCGATCTCGAGGCCGCGGGCGCCACGCCCCTTCCGGGACACGGCCCGGGAGGCCACCGGGGGCGAGGCGAGTGCCTCGCCCCCGGCGGTGGCGTGAGGCCGCGAGGGTGCGGCGGGCCGCACGGAGGGTTCGCGGAGACTCACGATCCGACCTCTACGCCTTCTTGGCGGCGGCGTCGACGGCGTCGACGAACTGCTGCGGCGTGCCGTCACCCGAGAGCAGGTCGACCACGGCGACGTTCATCGCGTTGCCGACGTTCAGGCCGTAGACGGTGTCGAGCCACTGCGAGACGAAGGGGGCGTCGTTGTAGGCGCTGAGCACGTCCTGCAGGTAGGGCTCGGTGACGGCCTCCTGGGCGACCGTGTTGACGGGAGGCGCGTTGAAGGCCTTGTAGTAGGCCGTCTGCACGTCGGGGGTCGCCAGGTAGTTCAGGAAGTCGACGCACGAGTCGGGCGCACCGGCCGAGCACGAGTACCCGTCGACCCCGCCCATGATGGCGCCGGTCTCGCCGTCACCGCCGTCGACGGCGGGGAAGGGGAACCAGCCCAGGTCGGACAGCGGCTGCTGGTCGGGCGTGAGCGAGGCGATGACGCCCGGGTTCCAGGCACCCATGAGCTCCATGCCCGCCTGGTGGTTGGCGATCAGACCGGCCGAGCTGCCGGCGCCCTGCTGGGCCGCCGTGGTGAGGAACCCGTCGTTGAACGGCTCGGTGTCGCGGAAGTCGGCGAGGTCCTCGGCCGCCTTGACCCAGCAGTCGTCGCTGAAGTCACGGTCGGTCGCGGCCTTCTCGAGGACGTCCGAGCCGCACGAACGCAGCGCGAAGAAGAAGTACCAGTGGGCGGCGGGCCAGGCGTCCTTGCCACCGAGGGCGACGGGCGAGACGCCCGAGCCCTTCAGGGCGGTGACGGCCTGGTCGAGCTCGTCCATCGTCGTCGGGGCCTCGGTGATGCCGGCGGCGTCGAAGAGGTCCTGGCTGTACCAGAAGCCACCGGGGAGCACGGCGACGGGCATCGAGTACACCTTGCCGTCGACCGAGCCCGACCCGAAGGTCCCCTCGCTGATGTCCTTCTTGGCGTCGTCCGAGATGACGTCGGTGAGGTCCTTGACCTGTCCGGCCGAGACCATGGCCTGGAGCTTGCCGCCGCCGCGCTGCAGGAACACGTCGGGGGCGTCGCCCGAGTTGAGGGCGGTCTGCAGCTTGCTGTCGAAGTCCTCGTTCTGCACGGTCTGGACGTCGATCTTCACGTCCGGGTTGGCCTTCTCGAAGTCGGCCGCGGTGGCCGTCCAGAAGTCCTGGCCGGGGCCGGTCGTCGAGTTCTGCCACAGGGTGAGCGTGCCGTCGTCCGACCCGCTTCCGCCCCCGGTGCTGCAGCCGGTCAGCAGTCCCGCTCCGATCAGCAGGGCCGCAGACCCGGCCAGGAGCCGTCGAGATGTGGTCATGGTTCCACCTTTTCCTCTTCGTTGAGCGGCCGTGGTCGGCCGAGCGTGCCGTGCTCCGATGCGCGGCATGGCCTCAGTGTCGAAAACGGCGGGGACGGTGTCAAACGTTTTCGAAAACCATTTCCGTCGGGCTAGGCTGCCGACGTGATGACGGCACGGGTGACGATCCACGACGTGGCACGGGCTGCCGGGGTGTCGGTCGCGACGGTGTCCAAGGCGGTCAACGGCCGCTACGGCGTCTCGGCCCAGGCGATCGAGCGCGTCATGGCGGCGGTGGACGAGCTCGGCTACGAGTCGAGCCTGGTGGCCAGCAGCATGCGGGCCCGCCGCACCGGGGTGATCGGCGTGCTCGTGGCCGACTTCGAGCCGTTCAGCTCGGAGGTGCTCAAGGGGGTCGGGGCGGCCGTCCGGTCGCGGGGCGCCGAGTACGACCTGCTGGCCTACAGCGGGGCGCACCGCGGCGAGAACACCGGGTGGGAGCGTCGCTCGCTCAGCCGGTTGAGCGGCACGCTGATCGACGGCGCGATCCTCGTCACGCCCTCGGTGCTGACCACCGCCGCGAGCATCCCCGTGGTGGCCGTCGACCCGCACACCGGGCGCACCGACCTGCCGTCGGTCGAGGGCGACAGCCGGGGCGGGGCGCTGCTCGCCGTCGAGCACCTGCTCGGCCTGGGGCACCGGCGCATCGGCTTCCTGGCCGGACGCCCCGACCTGCGCTCGGCGTCGTTGCGCGAGGCGGGCTACGTGCAGGCGCTCCGGGCGGCCGGCATCACCCGCGACCCGGCGCTGACCCGCAACGGCGACTTCGAGTTGACGGCCTCGCGCCAGGCGGCCCGCTCGCTGCTGACGAGCCCCGACCGGCCGACGGCCGTCTTCGCCGCCAACGACCTCTCGGCCATCGCCCTGCTGCGCACCGCGCTCGACCTCGGCCTGCGGGTGCCCGACGACCTCAGCATCGTCGGGTTCGACGACATCCCCGAGGCCTCCCGCGAGTCGCCTCCGCTGACCACCGTGCAGCAGCCGATGCAGCGGCTCGGCAGCGCGGCGGCGGGCATGCTCTTCACGATGCTCGAGGGCGGCGAACCGGCCGCGCCCGAGGTGCAGCTGCCGACGCGGCTCGTGGTGCGCGGGACGACGGGGCCGCCGCGCGGGTGAGCGCGACCTGCTCCTGCTCTTCCACAATCATTCGCGTTCGCGTACGGTTGTGCACACCATGGCCGAACTGAGCGCGTCCGAATACGCGAGACGTCACGACATCTCGACCCGTCGTGCCCAGGCGGCCGCAGCGGCCGGACTGCTCGACGCCCGGTGGGTCGGCGGACGATGGCTGATCGACGACGCCGTTCCGCATCGACGGCAGCCCGGCCGACCGCTCTCGCACCGGTCGGCCGACGCCCTGGTGGCTCGGCTGACCGGTGACCCCGACTGGGCCGTCGGATTGTCGCCCAGCGAGCGGGGCCGGACGCTCGCCCGGGTCGACGAACTCCGGCAGGGCACGACGCCGTCCGACCGCCTCGCCCTCTGGCTACGGACCGCCCACCCCACGGCCCGGGGGTTCGAGGCACCCGCGGCCGACCTCCCCGATCTCCGACTGGACACCCGGCTCACCCCTGGGGGCAGCAGCGACGAACGCTCGGGCATGAGCGACGGCGGCAGGCTCGAGGCACACGTGTCCGCCGCCGACCTCGACGCCGTGGTCCACGAGTACCTGCTCGTCCCGTCCCGCCGACCGAACACCGCCCTGAGGGTCCACGACGGCGCCGCACCGCGCCCGCTGCCACTCGGCACCCTCATCGCGGACCTGGCGACGAGTGCCGGACCACGAGAACGGGCCGCCGCCGACAGGTTGATCCTCGAGGGCTCGCGATGATCGTCGCGCCCACGCTCCGAGCCGCCCAGGCCGACGCCTGGCACGCCCTCTTCGAGGTGCACGAGCGCCTGCCGGCCGGCTGGGCCGTCGTCGGCGGCCAGATGGTCCAGTCCCATTGCTGGGAGCGCGGGTCGACGTCGGCCCGCCCCACGAACGACGCCGACACCGTGCTCGACGTGAGGGCACATCCGACGATGCTGCTGCGCTTCACGACGGTCCTGCGCGACTGCGGATTCGTCGCGGACGGCCAGAGCTTCGAGGGCCATCAGCACCGCTGGGTCCGGGGCGAGGCCCAGATCGACGTCCTCATCCCCCGCTTCCTCGGCGAGCGCGCGTCGTCCCGTCGCGGGATCACCGGCGGGACGACCCTGGCCGCACCCGGTGCCCAGGGCGCCGTCGACCGAGCGCGCGTCGTCGAGGTCCGGGTGAACGGCCGCGACGGTGCCGTCCTGCGGCCGACCCTGCAGGGCGCGCTCCTCGCCAAGGCCGCGGCCGTCGAGATCCCGGGAGACGACCACACGCGACACCTCGTCGACATCGCCACCCTCGGGTCGCTCGTCTCCCGCCGGGATCGAGTGGCGACGGACGTCACCGAGACCGAGCGTCGCCGCATCCGTGCCGCCCTCAGCCTCATCGAGTGCGATCCGCTCATCTGCCGGGTCGCGGACGTCGACCCGATCGTCGTGGACCGGCTGCGCCTGGCCTTCGCCTGACGCCCCCCGCAGACCCCGGTGTCGCCCTTGACACCAGAGTCCGTGCCGAGAGTTCGGGCTCCCGACCGTGCCGACGGTTCGGGCCGCCGACGGCGTGCCGCGACAGGGTCGGTCGGACACGGGGCACCCCGGGAGGCACCCGGGCATGTCTTCGGAGCGGCACGCCTCCCCCGTTTGGGCGACGTCGAGAGAAAGACGGGAACGCAGGAGGCGCGGGTCACGCGACCCGCGCCTCCTGCGTCCTCGGGGCCGTCAGGCCCGGCCGATCAGGCCCGACCGCTCAGGCCCAGAGGAACGGCACCACGAACACCAGCAACGTGACGACCGGTCCGATGACCACCATCGAGAGGCCCCATCGGGTCAGGTGGCGGTAGAGGCGCGGACGATCCTCTTCCACGCCCGAGGCGACGATGGTCGCGCCGGTCGTGCCGAACGGGGCGCAGTCGACGAGCGACGCGGAGATCGCCAGGGCGTAGATGAAGCCGGTCATCTCGAGTCCGCCGCCCGGCACGAGCAGGGGGACGGCGAGCGGGATGAGCGCACCCAGGATGCCGATGGTCGACGCGAAGGCCGACACGAGTCCGGCGATCACGCAGATGACGAACGCGGCGAGCAGCGGCGACGAGACCGACCGGGCGACCTCGCCGAGCTGGTCGATGGCACCGAGCCGCGTCAGCACGCCGACGTACGTGATGATGCCGCCGAGCAGCAGGATGGTGTTCCAGTCGACTCGCGCCAGCGACGCCCGGCCCACGTCGGGCTTCACGAAGGCGAGGAAGACGGCGAGCGTCAGCGCGACGGCACCGAGGTTCAGGTCGACGTCGAGCAGCGTGATCGTGAAGAAGCCGACGATCAGCACGGGGATGCTCACGAGCACGACGACCTGGTAGGCGCCCAGCCGGGTGGCCGTGGCCGGCTCCGTCAGCACGGCCGTGCCGCCCGCACCGCGCCCCGTACCTGCACCGGCACCGCGCCCGGCACCGCGCGTGCCGCCGGTCCCGCCGCCTGCCGTCGTGGCCCGGGCCGCGCCCGCCGCCCGGGTCCGGGCGATCAGCTCGCGACCGCCGAACAGGAAGAACGCGACCAGCACGACGAGCGTGTTGACGCCCACCGAGAGGCCGAACATGAGACCCGGGTTGTAGGGGATGCCCGAGGCCCGCGCCACCGTCATGACCGTGATGCCGTTGATGCTGGTCGGGGCGAGGGCGCCACCGACGATGGCCGAGCTCATGACGATGCCCATCATCGTCGAGTGGATCTTGTGCTTGTGCGCCAGGCTCATCGCGATCGGCACGATCGTGAACGCCGCGTGCGACGTGCCGAGGCAGGCGACCAGCGTGCCGATGACGAACATCGCCCACGGGATCAGCGCCACGCGGTCGCCGATCAACCCGACCGAGCGGTCGACCAGCCAGTCGACCACCCCGGTCTCGCGGGCTATGCCGAACAGGTAGGTGATGCCGAGCAGGATCAACAGGGCGTCGACCGGGAATCCGCCGAGGACGTCGTCCAGGCTCTCGCCCACGACGAGCACGCCGACGAGGAGGGCCGCGACGAGCGCCAGGGCTCCCATGTGCACGTTGCGGATCGCCGAGAGGGCGAAGACGGCCACGAGGACGATCAGCGCGACGAGCTCGACGCTCACGAGGTCGCCGCCGGGGTGGGTTCGGTCGGATCGGGGGTGTAGGGCATCGTCGTCGATCTCCTGGTTCGGGGTGTCGCGGGTCGGGAGGGGGAAGGGGAAAGGTCGAGGAGGCGCGGGTCAGCGACCCAGCGCGAGCCCGGCCCGGTAGGCCGCCAGCGCCGCCTCGGGCACGTCGGCGAGGTCGTCCAGTCGCACCAGGTCGCCGGGGGCCACGTCGGCCACGAGCCGCGCGCCGCCGAGCAGGTAGTAGGGCGCGATGCCGTCGTCGTCGGGGTCGACGATGACGGGGGCGACACCGGCGATCTCGTGGTGGTGGCCCTCGACGCGGAAGGCGGTGCCGGCCGACAGGGCCTCGCCGGCACGGGCCGCGAGGACCGTGTGCTGACGGGGCTCGGGCAGGCGTGACGTCCCGTCGACGGCGGCGACGATGCTCAGCGGGGTCTCGACGCCCATGAAGTGGTAAGGCCAGTAGATGCAGGCGTGACGGCCGTCGCGGCTGACGACGTGCCCCTTGCCGCGCAGCGTCTCCCAGGTGACGGGGTCGCCGGTGCGCACGATCACGAACACGCCGCCGGCGAAGCTGGCCTCACCCGGCAGGCGGAGCATCGAGAAGACGTCGACGACGCCGGTGCGGCCGAGCAGACCGCCGTCCTCGCGTGCCGTGTAGAGGTCGGCGAGCTCGTCCGGGCGGGCGACGGGGTAGTGCAGGGCCTCCACGTCGGCGCGGGCGCCGGTGTAGAGCGAGACGACGTTCATCTCGCAGGAGTCGGCGGCCGCCGCCCGCTTGAGGCCGGCGACCGCCGCGGCACGCGCCTCGACCGTCGCCAGGGGGTCGTCGCCCAGGTCGAGCAGCGATGCCAGGGAGGGGGCGTGCACGGTCGTGCCGGCCTGGTCGACGACGCCCGTGGCCGGGTCGAACGCGAGGTCGTACTCGCCCGACTTGCCGAGGGCCACGACGTCGAAGCCGCACTCGAGCACCCACGCCACGAGACGCAACAGGTTCGCGGGCTGGTCGCCGTCGCCGGGCAGGTACCGCAGACCGGCCGCACGGGCCTTGGCGCTCAGCGCCACGCCGGCGACGGACTCGACCTCCTTGCTGACCATGACGACGTGCACCCCGCGGTCGAGCGCGGTGTCCGCGTAGCAGTGCCCGGCCTCGATGCGACCGGTGGCCTCGACGAGGACGTCGACACCGTCCCAGTCGACGGCCGAGGCATCGGCGATCACGGCGATCGAGCCGGCCGAGACCGCCTCGGCGGTCGCCGCCGCCGTCGACGGCGTCGCGACGGACGAGGTGGGTACCCCGAGCTCGTGGAGCATGGCCGTCACCCCGTCGACGTCGGGGTCGACGAGCTGCGTGGCCGTCAGGTCGGGCAGGCGGCGCAGCTGGTCGAGCAGCGTGCGGCCGTAGCCACCGTTCGCGCCGGTGAGGAGGACGCGGACCGGAGTCGCGCGAGACGTCGTCGAGTGGAGGATCACCGTTGTTCCCGTTCGTTCAAGAGGCCAGGAGCGGCCCGGGCGAGCATGGCAACTGTAGCGAGACTTATCAAATTGTCAAACATCGCACCAAATAGTCACATAGACTGTCCTCGCCCACCCGCCGAGATCGAGGCGTCGTGAGCCCGCCCGCCACCGAGAGGTCCCGCATGTTGATAGGTGCCGTCGCCGACGACTTCACCGGAGCCACCGATCTCGCCTCGGGCTTCCGCCGCCGCGGCCTCGAGACGGTCGTCGTCGTCGACCCCGCCGCCGTCGAGCCGGCGACGTACGCCGGCGTCGACGCGGTCGTGGTGGCCCTGAAGACCCGAACGGCCCCGGTCGACGAGGCCGTCGCGCGGTCCACCGCCGCCCTGTCCTGGCTGGTCGAGGCGGGTGCCGAGCGGTTCGCCCTGAAGTACTGCTCGACCTTCGACTCGACCGACGAGGGCAACATCGGGCCCGTCCTCGACGCCTTCCGCGACCGGCTCGGGGTCGAGCGCGTGATCGTCGTCCCCGCGTTCCCCGCCAACGGCCGGACCGTCCGAGAGGGTCGCCTGTTCGTCGGCGACGACCTGCTCGAGGACTCACCGATGCGTCACCACCCGTTGACGCCCATGACGCGCTCGAGGCTGCGCGACCTGCTCGCGCCGCAGACCCGGGCCACCGTCACCGAGGTCCCCCTGCGGGACGTCCGCGCCGGGGCCGACGCCCTCCGTTCGACCCTCGACGACGCTCCGGCCGGCTATCTCGTCGTCGACGCGGTGGACGACGACGACCTCGTGACCATCGGCCGCGCGACGGCACACCACCGCCTCCTCAGCGGCGGTGCGGGCCTCGCCCTCGGCGTCGGTGCCGACGACGCCCCCGCCCCCGCCCTGCCCGCCGAGTTCTCGCACGTGACCGGGCGCCGCCTGGTGGTCTGCGGTTCGGCGTCCGCCGCCACCCGTGGCCAGATCGCCCACGCGGCGGCCACGCACCCCACGCGCAAGGTCGACCTCGAGGCCGCCACGGCCGACCCCGCGGCCGAGATCGCCGAGTTGACCGCGTGGGTGCGCGGCCTCGACGCCGACGCGGTCCCCGTCGTCTACTCGGTCGTCGACCCGTCCGACGTCGTGGCGGCCACCGACCGCGCCACGTCCGACGCCACCCCCGACGCGGCGGCCCTGGTCGAGACGGTCCTGTCGACCCTGGTGCACGACCTCGTCGCCGACGGCACCGTGGGGCGGGTCGTCGTCGCCGGTGGCGAGACCAGCGGCGCCGTCGTCACGGCGCTCGGGGCACCCGCCCTGGTCATCGGACCACCGCTCGGCCCCGGCGTCTGCTGGAGCGCCGCGACGACGAGCGGCGGCCGACCGGTCGCCCTCGTCCTGAAGAGCGGCAACTTCGGTGCCGCCGACCTGTTCTCGACCGCCTGGGAGGCCCTCTCGTGACCGCCACGACCACGAAGTCCGCGAAGACCGCGGCCGAACGACTCGTCGACGCCGGCCGCGCCCTCGTCGCCGCCGGTCTGAGCCCCGGCAGCTCGGGCAACGTCAGCGTCCGCGACGGTGAGCACCTGCTGATGACCGGCACGGGCACCATGCTCGGGTCGCTCACGGTCGACGACCTCTCGGTGCTCGCCCTCGACGGCACGGTGCTCGCCGGCCCCAAGCCGTCGAAGGAGGTCGCCCTGCACCTGGCGCTCTACCTCAAGAACCCCGGGCACCGGGCCGTCGTGCACGTCCACTCCCCGTCCGCGGTCGCCCTGTCCTGCCTCGAGCCCTGGTCCGAGCACTGCGCCGTGCCCCCGCTGACGCCGTACTCGCTCATGCGGGTCGGCCAGGTCCCGCTGCTGCCCTTCGTCGCCCCCGGCGACCCGGCCATGGGGTCGTTGGTCACCGACAGTCCGCTGCCGTTCCGCGCCGCACTGCTGTCGAACCACGGCAGCGTCGTGAGCGGCGAGGACGTCGACCGGGCCGTCCTCGGTGCCGTCGAGGTCGAGGAGGCCTGCCGGATCGCCCTGCTGACCCAGGGCGCCGACCGCCGCCTCATCCCTGCCGACCAGGTGGCCGCCATCACCGCGGCGTCCGGCATGCCGTGGACGGGTCCCACCGCACTAGGCTGACCGACGCGAGAAAGGCCGACGTGTCCCCCACAGCCCCCCTCATCCCCGAGCAGCGGCGCGAGAGCATCGTCGAGCACCTGCAGCGCGAGCGCGTCCTGAGCTACCGGCAGCTGACCGACCTCCTCGGCGTCAGCCAGATGACGGTCCGACGCGACGTCGCGACCCTCGAGGACGAGGGTCGCGTCACGGCCACGCCCGGCGGGGCCAAGCTCACCCCGCGACTGCTGGTCGAGGCGAGCCGGGACGTCAAGCAGGACGTCGACGTCGCCCAGAAACGGTCCATCGCCCGCGAGGCCGCGGCGCTCGTGCGCGACCACATGACCGTCTACCTCGACGCCGGCACGACCGTGCAGGCGATGCGCGAGCACCTCGACGACCTCACCGGCCTGACGGTCGTCACGAACGACCTCGCGACCGTCCGGTCGTTCTTCGACCACCCCGACGTCGACCTCATCGTCGTCGGGGGCCGGGTCGACAGCGCGAACCAGTCGACGCTGGGGCGGCTGACCCGGTTGACGCTCACCGAGCTGTCGCTCGACCTCGCCTTCATCTCGTCGAGTTCGTGGGACCTCACGCACGGCGTCACCACGCCGGTCGAGGCCAAGGTCGAGGTCAAGCGGGCCGCGCTCGAGGTCGCCGAACGCTCGGTGCTCGTCGCGGACAGTTCGAAGTACGGGCGCTTCGGCAAGTACCGTGCCCTCCGCCTGGCCGAACTCGACACGATCGTGACCGACGACCGCCTGGGCGACGAGGCGACGGCGGCCCTGGTCGACGCCGGTCTCGACCTCGTGGTCGCCGCCCCGGGCGAGCCCGCCTGACGCGAGTTCCCGGGGACGCAGGAGGCGCGGGTCACGCGACCCGCGCCTCCTGCGTCCCCGGCGGCCCGCCGCTCAGCGGGGGATGACCGAGAACAGGAACTTCTTCTTCACCATCACCCAGAGCAGCAGCACCGAGACCACGTGGACGATCGTGCCGACGACCACGTCCGAGCGGTCCAGCCCGGGGATCGACGCGACGGCGAGCACGAAGAAGACCTGCCAGATGAACACGTAGAGGCTGGCCTGCCCGAGGGGGACGTAGAACCAGCCGAGAGCCGCCGAGATCGGCTTCCAGAACACCGTGAGGATCGCGTAGACGCAGACGACCACGAGGGCCACGTCGACCAGCCGGCCCCACTGCATGTCGACCCGCTGGTAGCCGGTCGCGTACAGCGTGTCGTAGAGGCCCGCCGGGATCGGCCCCGGGGCGAACCCGTAGGCGTGCCCGGCCCAGATCAGCGCGAGGAACCCGGCGTAGCCGACGACCCCCACGCCGACCAGCACCTTGCCGAGGCGGGTGGTCAGCGCCGCCACGATCCGACGCCGGTACCAGCCGATGACGAGACCGTGGGTGAAGAGCACCTGCCAGGCGAAGAGCGGGAACACCGGCTCGAACTGCGACGGCAGGAGGTGGACGTCGGGGAAGACCACCCCGACGGCGTAGACCGCCCAGCTGAGCAGCAACACGGCCCACCAGGCACGCCGCTTGATCGCCCACATCAGGGCGGGGATCGTCAGGCTCAGCACGACGAACAGGCCCATGATGTTGAACGGCCACGGCCCCATCTCGAGCAGCAACAGCTGACGCACGGCGTACCACGGCGGCGGGTAGTCGAGCAGGCGGTCGACGTTCGGGTACAGGTCGTAGACCCGCCCCTCCGCCGAGGTGCCGGTCATGCCCGTGCCGCGGTCGGTGAAGGTCGTGACCGCGTCCGTGTTCAGCAGCGGCACGAAGCTCAGCGCGAAGACGACCAGGATGACCGCGAGGGTCACGACGTACTGCTTGCGCGCCCGGACGAAAGCGCCGATCGCGGCGGCCTTCTCGCCGTACTTCTTGATGCCGAGCGGGTAGACCATGCCGAGCACGATGCCGCTGAGGAACACGAACATCTCGGCGCCCGTGATCGCCCCGACGGCCTTCAGCGTGACGAACGAGAACGGCCCCGCGACCTCGATGTGCGTGATGACGACGGCCAGGATGATGAACCCGCGGAAGAGGTCGATGCGCAGGTCGCGGCCGGGTGATCCGTCGTCGGGGTAGCGCCAGCGGGGCAGCAGGCGCCCGACGACGCCGCTCACCAGGAAGACGAGGGCGAGCACCACGGCACAGGCCACGATCCAGCCCATCTCGTCGCCGCCGCCGTCGCGGACCTGCACGGTCGCGGCGTCGCCGTCGGTCGAGGTCACGCGGTCGGTGACCGGCCCGAGGTCGATCCGGTCGGACGCCTCGAGATCGGTGCGCAGCGCCCCGGCGATGCCCGACTCGGCCGTGGCCCGCCAGTCGACGGGTCGGTCGCCCGCCTCGGCCTCGTCCCGCTCGACCTCGAGCCAGGTGACGCCGGAGATCCGGTCGTGGGTCGGCAGGGCGTCCAGCACCTGACGCCACCAGCCCTGCTTGACGTCGAGCTCGGGGGCACCGTCGAACCCGGCGGCGTAGAGGGCGCCCGTGTCGAGCAGCATGGGTCGGTCGCGCCCCTCGGCGAAGCGCTCGTAGAACGTCGACGGCTGAGCCTCGGTGTAGCCCCAGGTCTCGTCGAAGCGTGCCTCGACCTCGCCCGCCGCCGGGGCCTGGTTCTCGACCAACGGCACCGACGTGCCGGCGGCCGTCGAGGCGCTGCCCTTGGCGAAGAAGAACATCGACTGGCCGACCCAGTCGACCGCGTCGTCGCCGGGGTAGTAGGGCCCGTACGGGTCGTCGGCCTCGGTGACCCGCCCGTCGTCGTTCGTGTCGAGCAGGTCGACGTCGCCCGAGGGGGTCTCGGTGAGGCGGCCGACGGCGTCCGCGAACGGATAGCCCGCACCGTAGGACGGAGCCCACACCATGCGGGCCTGCGAGTCCCCGGCGTGCACGACGTCGGCGAGGGCCCGGAACGCCCCGACGAACGCCGTGGGCTGCTGCCCCCAGCGCTGCCAGTTGCCGTTCATCTCGGGCGCGAAGCGCACCAGCTGGAGCGTGCCGTACTGCCGGTCGATCTCGGTCAGCAGGTCGTCGGCCCGGCGCGCGTCCGCGGCGTCCAGGTCGGCGAGCCGCCCGGTGGGCTCCAGGCTGACCACGAGCACGGCGCCCTGGGCGGCCGCGGCACGGGCCGACCGGCGCCACTCCTCGACCGCGCCCTGGTCGAGCGGGTAGTCGATGTTGACGCCGTACAGCGACGGCGTCGCGCCGAGTCGACCGGCGTAGCCGTCGGGTCCGTCCGAGCCCCAGTCGAGGTCCGGGCCGAACCACGTGTCCGAGGGTTCAGGAGGCGCGGCGGCGGCCGACGCGGACGTCGCGTCCCCGAGCACCGCCGGCCCCAGCACCAGCGGCACGAACGCCGCGACGGCGAGCAGGGCCGCGCCGATCCGGCGGGCCGCCCGCCGACGTGGCACCGTCGCCGACGGGTGCCTCAGCGTCGGCACACGAGCGTCCACACGTTGCGGCCGTCCTCGTGGCGGTAGTCGAGGCTCTCGAGGCTGAGGAGCGCCAGGGCCAGGCCGCGACCGTCCTCGTCCTCGAGGTCGGCCATCGAGACGGCGCTGAGGTCGATCTCGCTGGGCATGCCGTTGTCGTGGAAGACGGCCGTCAGCCGGTCGTCGGTGGCGGAGAGCTCGAGGGTGAAGCGGCGACCGCGGTCGGCCTCGGACCGGCGCGAGTGCTCGACGACGTTCGCCGCGATCTCGACGATCGCGGTCTCGAACGAAAAGCGCGTCTCGAGCGAGTCGTCGCCGAGCGAGGTCCACCACGCCTCGAAGGCGTTCTGCACCAGGTCGATGCTCTCGGGTTCGACGGCCACGTCGATGACGACGGGGCCGGGACGCTCAGTCATCGAGGGCGGCCGAGACCGAGGCGCGGGGCTTGAGGATGCGGTCGAGGTTCGTGAGGCGCAGCACCATCGAGACCTGCTCGGTGGGGGCCACCAGCCGTAGGTCTCCCCCGGCCTGGCGTGCCGACTTGAGGCACGACACGAGGGCCCCGAGGCCCGACGAGTCCACGAAGGTCGTGCCCGAGAGGTCGACGATGATGAGGCGGTCGCCGGCCGCGAGACGCGCGGCCACCTCGTCGCGGAGTTGTGGTGTCGAGACCACGGTGAGGCGCCCCTGTGGGGAGAGCACGCAGCCGCCTTCGACGGCCTCGACGGTGACGGTCATCATGATTGTTCCTTGTCGTGGGGTGCCGAGGGCCCCGGGTAGAGAACGGCCCGGACGATGATGCTGAAGATCACCAGGTCGAAGAGCACCCAGGCGATGTTGACGAGCGGCGCGAGGCCCTCGGCCTGCCCGGTGGCGTAGCGGACGCCGACCAGGACGAGTGCGGCGACGAGGCAGGCGACGGCCCAGATCTGCGGTCGGACGAGGTCCCACCGGGGGCCGGTGGCCGCCTGCTTCGTCTTGGGCGTCACCGAGAAGCCGAGCGCGCGGCCGCGGTAGACGTTCTGGAACGCCGTGGTGACCGAGGCGATCCAGACCGGGAAGAGCGCCAGCGAGTACTGCTGCCCCCGCCAGGTCGGCCTGCCCGCCGCGACCACCCAGAAGAGCAGCTGGTTGAAGACCAGGAAGGGGATCAGGCGGGCGAAGAAGTCGACGCTGTAGGCCTGCACCGGCACGACGCCGAACGACAGGCAGAGCACGGGCGCCGCGATGTAGACCACGGCGGCGAAGCCCGAGAGGTAGCTCCACATGGTGGAGAAGTACATGAGGCGCTGACCCCACGACAGGCCCTTCTGCACGAGCGGGTTCTCGCGGAAGAACACCTGCATGGTGCCCTGGGCCCAGCGCAGTCGCTGCGTCATCATGGTCGCGAGGTCCTCGGGCGCGAGCCCGATCGCGAGGGTCTCGTCGTGGTAGACCGACCTCCAGCCCAACCCGTGGAGGCGCATCGCCGTGGCCATGTCCTCGGTGACCGAGATCGTGGCCAGGGGCATGATCGCCTGCGCCTCGGAGCCGCGGTCGACGTCGAGCGCCCCGACGAGCAGCGAGATCGACTCGATGGCGGCGAGCGGGGAGGACGACCGCTGCGCGAGCAGGTCGAGGGCCGCCTCGTCGAGGGCGTCGAACGTGTCGGGGCCGAGCGACATGGCGGCGAGCTCGGCGAGGTCGCCCTTCATGGCCGCGAGGTCGGCGTCGGCGAAACGGAAGGCGATCGTGTCGATGCTGCGCTGGAACCGGTAGGTGACGTCGCCGATGGACTCCCCCGCGGCGAACTCGGCCCGGGCCCGCTCGACCACGGTCTCGGCGTCGTCCAACGCCTCGAGCACGCGGGGCTGGCCGACGGCCTCTTCGCGTGCCCGCACCAGCAGCTTGCGCGAGGTGCGGACGGCTCGACGCACGGCCGCCTCGACCTCGGTGACGTACCGCGCGACGCCCAACTGCATGAGCGCCTCCCGACGGAGGACCGCGTTCGACCCGCAGAAGAAGGCGCTGTTCCAGCCGTCCTTCGACTGCTGGATGGGGCCGTAGAACAGCGGTGCCTGACTGCCCAGGGGGTCGGACTCCGGCACGTTCTCGAACCACTGCGGCGTCTGCACGAGAGCGATCCGCTCGTCCTTGAAGTAACCGAGGGTGCGGTCGAGGATCTCGGGCTTCGGCACCTGGTCGGCGTCGAGGATCAGCAGGAACTCGCCCTCGGTCGACAGGAGGGCGTTGTTGAGGTTGCCGGCCTTCGCGTGGCGCGGCCGGTCGGCCCAGTCGTCGGACCGGGTGATGACGCCGATGCCCGCGGCCTCGGCGGCGGCACGGATCTCGGGGCGTCCCCCGTCGTCGAGGATCCACGTCGTGTGCGGGTAGTCGATGCGCTGCGCCGCGAGGGCGGTGCGCATGACGAGCTCGACCTCCTCGTTGTACGTGGTGACGAAGACGTCGACCGTGACGCGCGTCTCGAGGCCGTCGGGGTCGGGCGCGGTCGGCGGCTCGCCACGCTCACGCAGCCGCCAGGCCCCGAGGCCGAACAGGAGCGAGTCGATCACGCTGTACGTCTCGGCGAGGATCAGCGGCACCGCGATCCACCACGACGACCAGTTCACCGACGAGGTCCACCGCCAGACGATGTAGTTCAGGCCGGCGAGCGACGCCAGCAGGACCGCCACCCGGATCGTGACGATGCGGCGACCCGGGGTGGTCCGGTCGAGCAGCCGCTGGTCGCGGCGACTCAGGGTGTCGGTCACGCGCGACGGTCCATGACGACGACGGTGACGTCGTCGCGCGAGAGGCGTCGCTCGGTCAGGGCCGCCATCGACCCGAGCAGGCCGAGGCCGTCGGCACCGCCGGCACCGCCGGTGGCGGGCCGTGTCGCGAGCCGCCCGACCTCGAGGGCCCAGTCGAACTCGTCGTCGAGGACGTCGAGGACGCCGTCGCTCATGACGATCAGCTGGTCGCCGACGCCGAGGCGGGTCGTCTCGGTGACGTGCTGTTGCTGCTCGTCGAGCCCGAGCGGCAGCCCCGTGCCCGCGAGGTGCTGCACGCTGCCGTCGGCCCGGACGATGATCGACAGCCCCGCCCCGGCGTCGACGAACGAGAGTTCGTCCGTGTCGAGGTCGAGGACGGCGTGGAAGTACGTGACGAACGTCCCCGTGCGCTGCAGGTCGGTCCGCACGGCTCGTTCGATGCGGTCGACCGCGAGGCCGAGTTCGCGTCCGGCGGCGACCTGCGGTGAGGCCGCACGACAGGCCGCCCGGACGGAGGACCCGATGATGGCCGCCCCGACGCCCTTGCCCATCACGTCGCCGACGGCCACGTGCACGAACCGGCCGATGAGTCCGTAGTCGTAGTAGTCGCCCCCGACGTTCAGAGAGGGCAAGCAGATGCCCTCGACCCGGACGCCCTCGACCTCGAGGGGCTGGGCCGGCAACAGCGCCTGCTGCGTGGACCGGGCGGCCGAGGCGTCGGCGTCGGCGAGGAGCTCGACCTGGGCCCAGGCGGCCAGGTCGCGGAACTCGGCCATCTCGTCGTCCGAGAGCTGCCGGGGCTCGGCGTCCATGAGGCAGAACGACCCCACGACGTTGCCCGATCCGTCGCGCAGCGGGTGACCGGCGTAGAACCGCAGCCCGTTGTCGTTGAAGGCGCCCAGGTGGGCGAACCGCGGGTCGACGCGGGCGTCGTCGGTGGTGACGATCTCGCCCGTGTCGGTCACGAGGCTGCACGGGGTGTCGGTGCGCCCGGACTCGGGGTCGTCGAAGCCCGCCCGGCCGACGAAGAGCGCGCGCTCGTGGTCCATGACGGTGACCGACGACAGCGGCACCCCGAACACGGCCCGGGCGACGCGGGTCACGCGGTCGAGGCGGGCCTCGTGGCCCGACTCGACGATGCCGAGCGTCTCGACCGCTCGCTGCCGACGTTCTTCGCGGACTTCGTCCCTGATCACACGGCTCCCTCTCGCTGGGCGCGCCTGGTGGGAGCGTGCCGTCTCCGAACCCTGCAACGATGCCACAGAGCCCTCGCCGCGTCATGCCCACCATTAGGGGGACACCGAGGAGGCGCGGTGCCGGTCGACGCATGACAAACCTTGCCATCGCGCCTAGGATCGGTCCATGGCCACCATGAACGTCTCGCTGCCCGACGGTCTGAAGCACTTCGTCGAGGCCCAGGTCGACGAGCGCGGTTACGGGACGAGCAGCGAGTTCATCCGCGAGCTGATCCGTCGTGAGCAGGCGCGCGCCCGCCTCCGCGAACTCGTGGTGGACGGCATGGCGTCCGGGGCGGGCTCGGACCTCGACGAGCAGTACCTCGACCGCCTCCGTGACCGCGTGCACCGCGCCGGGGCCGACCGCGCGTGAGCCGCCGCGTCGTGACCTCGCGACGCGCCGACCACGACATCGAGTCGGCCGTCGACCACTACCTCGACGAGGGGGCGCACGCAGCCGCGCTCGACTTCGTCGACGCCATCGACGACGCGCGGTCGCTCATCTCGGCGCATCCCACCCTGGGGTCGGCCCGGTTCGCCGTCGAGACCGGGATCGACGGCCTGCGGAGCCTGGCGCTCCGCCGCTTCCCGTTCGTGGTGCTCTACACCGACGACACGGACGCCGTGCGGGTCCACCGGGTGCTGCACACCAGCCGAGACCTCCCGGTCGAGTTCTCCGGAGCCTGACGACCGAGGAGGCGGGGTGCCGGTCGACCGGCACCGCGCCTCCTCGAGGCCTCGCGTCAGTCGAGGAAGTCGAAGACGAGATCGAGCGATCGGGCGGGATCGATCGGAGCGGTCGACCCGGCCGGAGCCGCGACGATGACGCTCAGGAGCCCGTGGGGCGTCAGCAGGATCGACCCGCCCCCGACGACCGGTGACCCGTCCTGGGCCGTCGCGACGAAGGCGCGCCCGTCGAAGGCGTCGGCCCGTTCGTCCTCGACCTGCTCGAGGGACAGCCCGTCGACGCCACCCCCTGCGGGGACCTCCGCGTCCATGCCCGCCTGGTCGAGTTCCTGGACCGTGGCGATGAAGCCGACCCGGGACCCGTCGGCCTCGCTGGTCCACGTGCAGTTCGCCTCGTCGGACCCGATGGTCGAGGTTTCTGCCACGAGGGTCCGCCCCGTGACGAGATCGCCGAGGACGGCCCCCGCCGCCTCGCAGTCGGCGGGCAGGGTGAACTCGCCGGTCGGCTGGTCGGCGGCGTCCGCCGTGGCGGTCGCCTGCCCCGGGGACGACGACCGACCGGCGTCACCGGAGTCGGCGCCGCCTCCGGTGCAGCCCGCGAGCAGGAGGGTCACGGCGACGGCTCCGACGATGGTCGAGAGTGCGGGCGTGGTGGTGGTGCGCATGGTGGTCCCCCGGTGGTGCGCCGGACCCCTTCCGACGACCGCCTCAGCCTAGACGGGTCGGTCCACCTCGGGGCGGGTCAGCTGCCGGGCCAGAAGCGGGTGATCAGGTCCTGGATGAACGGGATCAGGTCCTGCACCTGGTCGACGCCGGCGATCGCGACGGCCACGAGGGGCCACAGCGACACCACGAGCGTCGAGATCACGGCCGCCACCCCGAGCACCCAGGCCAGGGCACCGTTGCGCACCTTCACGATGAGCAGCAGCAAGACCAAGGCCAGGACGTAACCGATGGCGATCGCCGCGACGATCGAGCCGACGGGCACGTCGAGGGCGCCGGCCGTGCCGCCGTCCGCCGCACCGATCAGGGTGAGCACGGGCAGCAGCACGCCGACGACGATCAGCACGCAGAGGACCACCGAGGTCACCAGGGCCGCCCAGACGGCCCGCGGCCGGGGGCGTCGGGTCGTCGTCGTCGTGCGCCGCCCGAACATCACTTCTCCGTCGTGGCGACGTCGTCGCCGTCGACGACGACCTGCGCGTCGCTGTCGGAGTCGACCTCGACCGTGACCCTCCCGCCGTCGACCGTCACGGTGACGTCGGCACCGTCGGCGTCGCGTGCGTCGCCCGAGGAGGCGCGGGTGGCGTCGCCGTCCGAGGCCCTGTTCTCGTCCACCGCGTCGGCCACGCCGTCGACGGCGTCGGCGGCCTTCTCGCGGGCGTCGGCGACGACCTCGGACGTCGTGTCCAGTGCGGCGTCGGTGGCGTCGGCGGTCGTGGAGCGGGCGTCCTCGCCACGGTCCGCCGCGGAGTCGAGGGCGTCGGCAGCAGCGTCCCGCGCCTGGTCGGCCACGTCGCGGGCATCGTCGGCGACGTCGTCCGCCTCGGCGGCCGCCTTCTCGCCGACCTCGCCCGCGGTGGCCTTCGCCTGCTCGGCGACCTCGCCGGCCTTGTCGCCCAGCTCGCGGGCCTTGTCGGACAGGTCGCCCGCGGCCGTCCGAGCCTTGTCGGACAGGTCGCCCGCGGCGGTCGCGGCGCGGTCGCGTGCCTCGCCGGCGGCGGCCCTGGTCTTCTCGCCGGCCTCCTTCGCCCGGTCGCCGGCGTCGGACACGGTCTGCTTCGCCTTGTCCGCGGCGGCGTTCACCTTGTCGGCGGCGTCCTCGTCCGAGTCGAACGGGCCGTGCACGTCCGTGACGGTGACGTTGACCGTGACCTCCTCGCCGTCGAGCTGCCCGACGGCGTGCTTGACCTGCGTCCGGACGGTGTCGGCGAGCGTGGTGACGTTCGTCGGGTACTCGGCGACGACGGCGATGTCGACCACGAGCCCCTCGTCGGTGGTGCCGGCGCGGACGCCGGGGACGGAGCCCGTGCCGATCGCCGTGCGCAGGGCGCCGGCGAGCCGCTGGGACGCGGTGCCGAGGGCGTGGACGCCCGAGACGCCGAGGACGGTGACGCCGATCGTGTGCTCGAGGACCTCTTCGGGCGAGGTGGCCCGGGTGGACGCCGCGGCGTCGATGTCGATGGGGGTGACGTGGTGGGTGGACTCGCTCATGAGACCGGCCTTTCATCGTGGAACGTGGGTGGGGCGACGGACGGCCCCCGTCCTCGGGTCGAGGGCGAGGGCCGTCCGTGCGGTGGGGCGAGGGAGGTCAGTCGAGCCGCGTCGCGGACGACATCTGGCTGCGCAGACCACCGTTGATCTGGATCACGACGGGCGTCTCGGTCCCGAGGACGCCGTCCCAGTGGGCGACGGCCTGGTCGATGCTCCGGCGGATGTCGGTCGGCGAGACGCCGCGACGCGCGTTGGCGGTGACGCGCAGGACCGACTCGCGCTTGACGCGGAAGGCGGTCACGTCCACCGAGACGATGCCCGGGGTGTCGGCCAGCGCCTCCTCGAGGACCTGTTCGGCGACCTTCGCGTCGACGACCAGGCGACCACCGGTGGTCTGGTCGCGACGCGACCCCTCGTCGACGGTGAGCAACGTGCCGGTCTGGCCGTGTCCCTGTCGCAGGGCGAACCAGGCGAGCAGGACGATCAGCACGAGGCTGGCCGCCGCGACCACCCAGAGGATCCACGGCTGGTCGCCGAGGGCGTCGGTCGCGGGGCCCCTCGCATCGGAGGCACCCTGCGAGACGGTCTCCTGGACGTCGGGCAGAAGGGCCCCGACGGCGACGGCTCCGCCGGCGAGCAGCAGCACGAGGCCGATGACGAAGACGACGATGCGGTTCAGAGCGCGATTGGTGCTGTTCATGACCCGACCGTTCCTTTCTCGGACAGCTTGACCTTGTGACGCAGGGCCGGGCTGAAGTCGTAGGCGCCCAGTTCGTCGCGGACGGCTTCGTCGATGCTGCGGACGTCGGTCTGACGGCCGGAGGTGCGGGTGACCTCGATCAAGGCGCTGCGCTTGCCCACGCTGACGCTGACCTGCGAGGGGTCGACGTCGCCGGCGTAGCTCGCGGTGCGGGCCAGCGAACGGGCGATGACCCGGTCGTCGACCACGGCCACGGTGCGCTCGGCCTTCGCGCCACGACGGCCACGACGGCCCGGCGCGAGCGCCACGACGATCAGGACGAGCCCGATCAGCGCGACGACGACCGCGACGGCGGTCAGCACGCCGACCGGCGCACTCGCGGCGTCCAGGGTCGAACCGACGAGGTCGGTCGGCGCCAGGAGCAGCGGAGCCGTCCCGACGGCGGCGAGGACCGCCTCGGTGCCGATCCACGCCAGGGCGACGATCAGCAGGACGGCGAGGGTGATGGCGATGCCGGCCCGCGACGAATGCGTCTCACGGCGCACGATGCGCTTGTAGAGCGATGCGGTGCTCATGCGACGCGCTTCCTCTCTCGGATGTCGGCACCGGTGATCTGCAGGTCGACCTTGTCGATGCTCGACCCGGTCAGCTGCAGCACGCGGTCACGGATGGTGGACTGGGCCGCCGTGAGGCGGTCCAGCAGGGTGCCCGAACGACGTTCGGAGACGCCCAGGGGCGAGACCCGGATGGGGGTCTTGGCGATCACGCTGAGAGCGCCGTCGTGGTCGGCCAGCTCGACCGACACCTTCGACGCGGAGACCTCGAGGGCCTCCGCGGTGACGGCCGAGACGACCCGACGCACGGCACGTGACGTGATCTTGTTCCGGCCGTGGAGGGCCCGGTCGGCCGTCACCGCCGCGGTCACGACGACCGCCGCCCGCGGAGTGCGTCGGCGAGGCCGCGGACGTCGAGCTTGCCCTCGACGACACGGCCGACGCCGAACCCGATCGCCATGGCGATCGCGACGAACACGAAGGCCCAGAAGCCGAAGGCCAGGGCGGTCAGCGCCAGGACGGCGCCAACCAGCATGCCGGTGGTCGTGGCGGTCACTTGACGCGGCTGTCGTCGGCGTCGTCGTCGTTGTCCTCGGAGGGGATGTACACGTCGGAGACGGTGACGTTCACCTCGGTGACCTCCATGCCGACGACCTGCGAGATGGCGTCGGTGACGGACTTGCGCACGTCGTCGGCGACCTTCTGCAGCTCGACGGGGTACTCGGCGACGATGACGATGTCGGCGGCGACCTGCTTCTCGCCGACCTCGACCGAGACGCCCTGGCCGCGGTCCTGCTGGTTGATCACGTTGCGGATCGCGCCGATGGCACGGGCGGCACCGTTGCCCAGGTCGTGGACGCCGCGCACCTCGCGGGCCGCGATGCCGGCGACCTTCGAGACGACGCCCTCGGCGATGGTGTTCTTGCCGGCGGCGTGGGACTGCGTGGTCTTGGCAGCGGCGGTGCTGGTGGAGGGGGTCACGTTGCTCATGGTTGCTCCTTGCTCTGGACCGGTGGGACCGGTCGGTGTCGGGGTGCCCGTGAAGCGGGTCACATCATTCAGACGCATGGGGCACGGCAGGTGTCATGGTGGGTCAGCCAGCTTTCAGGGAACGATTCACCGCCACTCACATTTCGGCCATCACGTCCCCCGATCCGGGCACGGGGTGGTAGTCAAGAGGCATGGCGCGGGCCGTCCGGTCCTCGTCGCCGGGGTCCCACCGCGTCCCGCCCCCGTCCGATCGCAGGAGGTCGTCATCACCACCGACGACCCCCTCCTCGACGCCGCGGACGCGACGCTGGCCGTCCGGGCCCGCGACGGCGACGTCCACGCCTACGAGGTCATCGCGCGCCGACACGGACCGCTGATGCGCGTGTACGCCGCGCGCCTCCTGGGCTCCGACCTCGAGTCGGACGACGTCGTGCAGGACGCCTTCATGACGGCCTGGCGACGCCTGGCCGACCTCGACGACCCGTCGCGGGTGCGCAACTGGCTGATGCGCATCGTCAGCAACAAGGCGGTCGACCGTATGCGCGTGCGACGCGACCACGACGACGTCGACCGGCTCGAGGTGTCGGCCCCGCGCCACGAGACGCCCGAACGCGTGGTCGAGGCCCGGTTGCAGCTCGACGCCATGTGGTCGGCCCTCGACAAGCTCCCCCTCGACCAGCGACGGTGTTGGCTGTTGCGTGAGACCGCCGACTACTCGTACGCGGACATCGCCGAGGCCCTCGACCTGCCCGTCTCGACGGTCCGGGGCAAGATCGCGCGGGCCCGGGTGTTCCTCATGACCGAGATGGAGGCGTGGCGATGACGACCGACGACCGCTCCCCCCTCGACGTGCCCGAGGACGACGACACGGTGGACGGCATCCCCGCCGACCGCCTCGCGGACTACCTCGACGCCGGACGCACGCCCCGCGACCCGGCCATCGAGGGCTCGGCGGCCTGCCGCCTGTACCTGCAGTCGTTGGCCCGGGTGCACGACCTGTCCCGCGCCTCCCTCGAGCACGAGGCCCGCCGCGAACCCGACCGGGACGGCGCCTGGATCGACGGCCTCCTCGACTCGATCCGTCGAGAGGTCGTCGGCGGACGGGTGATCCCGATCGGCCACCCCGACCCCGCGGTCCGGTTGAGCGTCACCGAGGCCGCGGCGCGCGGGCTCGTGCGACGGGCGGGCGACGAGCAGTCCGGCGTCGTGCTCGGGTCGACGACCTTCGACGGCGACCTGACGACGGCGGGGGCCGACGTGGTCGTGCGGGTGACCGCCGCGGCCCGGTACGGACTCGACCTCGGCGCCGTCGCGGACGAGCTGCGCACCCGCATCACCGAGACGCTGACGCGGCACACCGGGCTGACCGTCGTCCGGGTCGACGTGCTCGTCGACGACGTCTTCGTGGCGAGAGAGGACGACCGATGAGCGACGACCTGCTCTCCCGTGACCTGACCGAGGTGCTGCGCGGCGTCGAGGGCGTGGTCGACGTGTTCGACGCGCACCCCGTCGTCGAGGGGGCGGTGCGGGCCGTCGCGGCCGGCCTCGACCTCGCGGGCTCGACCGGCCTCGTCGAGATCTCGCGGACGGCCGGTTCGGTGTCCGTCACCGCCCACGTGGCGACCGGACTCGACGTCCCGACGCCCGAGACGCTGGCCCGGGCGGCCGACGCGCTGCGGGGACGCCTGGCCGCCTCCGGCGTGACGGGCGACGACGTCGTGGTGTCGGTCTCGGCCCGTCTGGTCGACGCATCCCGCTGACCGCGGGACGACGAGGAGGCGCGGTGCCGGTCCGACCGACACCGCGCCTCCTGCGCGTCAGCGCTCTCTCGTGAGCCGCTGCGGGTGGTGCTGGTGCTGCTACTTGATGGCGGCGCGGATCTCGGCGGCGGCACCGGCGACGTCGTCGGCCGAGTAGATCGCGGCACCGGCGACGGCGACGTCGGCTCCGGCGTCCTGGACCGAGCCGACCGTGGCGGCCTTGACGCCACCGGCGACCGAGAACGGCACGCCCGAGGCCTTGCCGGCCTCGAGCAGCTTCTCGAACGTGAAGCCTTCTTCGGCCTGCTCGTCGAGCCCGGCGTGCATCTCGACGAACTCGGCGCCGAGTGCGACGACCTCCTTGGCACGGGCGGCCTTGTCGCCGACGCCGATGAGGTCGACGACGATGCCCTTGCCGTGGGCCTTGGCAGCCTTGACGGCACCGGCGATGGTGCTGTCACCGGCGACGCCGAGCACGGTCACCAGGTCGGCGCCGGCCTTGAACGCCTCGCCGGCCTCGAGCTCGCCCGCGTCCATCGTCTTGAGGTCGGCGAAGACGATCTTGTCGGGGTGCGCCTCCTTGATCGCGGTGATGGCGCGGAAGCCCTCGGCCTTGATCAGCGGAGTGCCGAGCTCGATGATGTCGACGCTCGGCGCGGCGGCGGCGGCCAGCTCGAGGGCGGCGTCGGTGGTCAGGGTGTCCATGGCGAACTGCAGCTTCATGTGGTGCTCCTCGTGGGGGCGACGGGGCCCGATCGGGCCTCTGGTACGTCGTCGATCCCGTTGCCTTCGATCCTGGTCCGACGATGCTGTGAGAGCAGCCCCTCGACGGGGGCGTCCCACCCATCCGTTCGGGTAGGGAGGGTGGCGTCGGGTAGGCGGACGCCTAGGGTGGGCCCATGAGCCACACCGTGCACGACGTCCCCGGTCGGGCCGGTTCCGACACCCTGGCCCGCACCCTGGCGTCCGAGCACGCGCGGGCGACCGCCGACCTGGTCGACCGGCATGCGATGACGCTCGAGTCCGTGCTGGCCGCCCTGCGCTCGCGACGCCTCGACGACCGGGCGGCACGGACCGAGGCCATCGACGTCGCGGCGGGGGCCCTGGTCGCCCTCCGGACCGGGTCCGACCGTGACCGCGGGACCACCCTCGAGCCGGTCGTCGGGGCCTTCGCGCGCCTCCGGTCCGACCTTCGACCGCTCGTCCGCTTCGGCGACCTGGACGTTCAGTTCGTCGAGCCTCCGGCGACGGGTCGGGCCCTGCCGGGCGACGTCGCGCACGTGGCCCGGGCCGTCGTCCGGAACGCCGTGCTCACCTTCGTCGACGCGGGCGACGCACGTCGGGTGCGCATCCAGTGGGACTGCGACGGCCTGAACCTGCTGATCGCGATCCGTGACGACGGCGCGGGCGAGTTGACGGCACACGACGACGCGCTGCGGCCGATCACCGAGCAGGTCTCGGGGGTCGGGGGCGAGCTGACGGTGGCGTCGACCGTGGGGTGGGGCTCGGAGTTGACGGTACGCCTGCCGCTCGACCCGCCGCCGTCGAACGAGCCGTGGGAGCTGGTCGCGGCCCTGAGCGAGCGGGAACGCGAGGTGCTGCACCGGGTCGCGGCCGGCGACCGGAACCGCGACATCGCGGCGGTGCTCGGCATCAGCGACAACACGGTGAAGTTCCACGTGTCGAACCTGTTGCGCAAGCTCGGGGCCCGCAGCCGCACCGAGCTCGCCGCCCTCGCCTCGTCCCCCTGACCCGGAGGCCGCACTCTGCCCTCTCGCCCCCTGCGGCCGGTCGAGTGGGCAGAAAACGTCCTCCGTCTCGATCAGAAGGACATCTTCTGCCCACTCGGCGCCCGGGGTGCGGAGCCGACCCCCGTGGTGCCCGTGGCGAGCGACGCGGCTGGTGGAGTCAGAGAGGATCACCTCTCGCCAGCGATCATGCGGTGACAGTGGCTTTGGCCGTGGCGCGCGTCACGTCGTCGCTAGGTCCGCCGCCGCGCCATCACCGCGCGCTGGAGCAGCACGAAGACCAGGAGTATCCCGCCGGTGATGATGGTCGTCGCCTCGGGCGGGATGCCTCCGTCTCGCGTGATGAGCACGTTCATGAGGCCGAGCACGAGCGCTCCCACGACGGACCCGAGCACGAAGCCGACGCCGCCGGTGAGGAGGGTGCCACCGATCACCGTGGCGGCGATCGAATCGAGCTCCCACCCGATGCCGGTGATGTTCTGCGCGCTCCCGAGCCGGGCCGTGTAGATGACCGAGGCGAGCCCCGCCAGCGATCCGCTGATCACGTAGACGGCGAGCTTCGTGCGGCGCACCGGCAGGCCCATGAGGGCGGCCGACTGCTCCGACCCTCCGATCGCGTACACGGTGCGACCCAGACGCGTGCGGTGCAGCACGAAGAACGCGACGGCGACCACCACGAGCGCGATGAGCACGCCAGGAGTCGTCACGACGTCGTTCACCTTCGGACCGTCGACGACCTTCATGTTCGTCGCGAGCGAGCGGATGGGCGACTCGTCGGCGAGTCGCTCGGGCACCGTGCTGAGGATGGAGGCGAGGCCCCGTCCGAGGAACATCATCGCGAGCGTCGCGATGAACGGCTGCACGTCGAAGAACTGGATCAGCACGCCCGAGACGACGCCGGATGCCGTGCCGATGAGGATCATCAGCACCATCACGACCCAGGGGTTCCAGCCGGCGTTCGCGAGCAGCACGCCCGCGACGCTGCTGACCGCGACGATCGCACCGACGGAGAGGTCGATGCCCCCCGTGAGGATCACGAACGTGAGCCCCACGGCCAGGACGATCACATGGGCGTTGTTGATGAGCAGGTTCGACAGGGTCGCGGCCTGCACGATGCGGCCGTAGGCGATCTCTCCGTAGGCCAGCATCGCGATCAGGATCACCAGGGCGGCGACCGTCGGCAGGGAATCGAGTCGGAGCCGCATGCGGCGACGCGGTTCGAGGGGCCCGTTGCCGGGGCCCGGACCGGGGGTCGGCGTGGGGGTGAGGGGCGGGCGGATCGTCGTGGCGCTCATGCGGACACGGCCTCCTTCTCGGTCGACACGGAGGTCGGCGCCGGGCGGCGGCGCCTCGTGAACAGGGCGCGGACGCGCCGGGACTGCAGCAGCACGATCGCCACGATCACGATCGCCTTGAAGGCGGGCGTCGCCGAGGAGGAGACGCCGAGGAACACGACGGTCTTGTCGAGCGTCGCGATGAGGAGCGCCCCGACCGCGGCTCCGAGCAGGTGGAACTTGCCGCCGGCCAGCGACGTCCCGCCGATGACGACCGCGAGGATGGCGTCGAGCTCGAGTTGGTAACCGGTGCGCGAGACGTCGACCGTCATGACGCTGGACGTGGCGAAGATCCCGGCCACGCCGGCGAGCAGGCCGCTCCCGATGTAGGCGGTGAACAGGAGGGCTCGGCGGTCCAGCCCCGCGAGGCGCGCGGCCTTCGGGTCCATTCCGATCGCTTCGATCATGAGCCCCAGGGCGCTGCGCCGCACGAGGGCGGCGACGCCGAGCGTGATCAGCACGGCCAGCAGGAACACGACGGGTAGTCCGACGAGGTAACCGTTGGCGACCCAGCGGAAGGGCTCGTTGGCCGCGGCCGTGTTCTGGCCTCCCGTGATGACCTTGGCCAGGCCACGGCCGGCGAGCATGATCACGAGTGTGCTGATGAACGGCTGCAGCCCGACGACCGACACGAGCATGCCGTTGACCGCGCCGAGGACCCCGGCGATGAGGAGCGCCAGGCCCATCGCGGCGAGCGCGACGCCGAGGGAGTCGGAGCCGGCCGCCTTCAGGAACTCCATCGAGACGGCACCGGCGACGACCATGATCGAGCCGACGCTCAGGTCGATGCCGCCGGTGGCGACCACGAGGCACATGCCCACCGCGATCATGAGCACGGGGGCAGCGGCCCGGAGGATGTCGACGAGGTTGCCCACGAGGTTGCCCGTGTCCGGGTTGACGGACAGTGCGAGGTAACCGGGGTCCTTCGCCACGTTGATCGCCAGCAGCAGCACGATCGCGACCGTGCCCCAGACCCAGGGCCGGTGCAACAGGTCACCGAGCCCGTGGGCGCCCAGGCGCCTGGTCATGGTGGTCGTCGGGTCACTCATCGGGTTGCCTCCTCGGGCGTGGTGCGGGGGATGGTCTCGAGGGGGATCTCGGAGACGCCCTCCTCGGCGATGGCGGCGACGATGGACTCGGCGGTGACGTCCGGTCCCGCCGCGAGCTCGGCGATCTTGCGGTGGTCCTTCAGCACGACGATCCGATCGCTGAGCCGGACGACCTCCTCGAGCTCCGAGGAGATGAACACGACGGCGACTCCCGTGTCGGCGAGGGCGGCGACCTGTTCCTGGATCTCGGCCTTGGCACCGACGTCGATGCCGCGTGTGGGCTCATCGAGGATCAGCAGCTCCGGCTCGGTCGCCAGCCACCGGCCGAGCAGGACCTTCTGCTGGTTGCCGCCGGAGAGGTTACGGATGGGTCGATCGGGATCTGCGGGTCGCACGTTGAGCTCGGTGAGATATTTCGTCACCATGCGGTCCTTCTCCTTGGCCGAGAGCGGGCGGGCCCAGCCCCGTTTCGCCTGCACGGCGAGCACGAGGTTCTCGCGGACGCTCAGGTCGCGGATGATCCCCTCGTCTCGACGGTTCTCGCTCGAGAACGCGATGCGGTGCTTCAGGGCCTTCGCAGGGGACGAGATCGCCACGGGGACGCCGTCCATGGTCACGGATCCCGAGTCGGGGCGATCGACTCCGTAGAGGAGACGGGCGAGTTCCGTGCGGCCGGAGCCGAGGAGGCCGGCGAGGCCCACGACCTCGCCGCGACGCAGGTCGACGTCCGTCGCGTCGAGCGAGCCCTTGCGGCCGATCCCGGTGGCCCGGTAGACGGGCTCGCCCTCGGCGACCTGTCGGCTCGCCCGGTCCCGGTCGAGGGAGCGGAGGCTCTGCAGGTCCTTGCCGATCATCTCCGAGATGAGGCCGGCACGATCGATGTCTCGTGTGAGGTGCTCAGCCACGAACTTGCCGTTGCGCAGCACGGTGAGTCGGTCGCTGATCGCGAAGACCTGGTCGAGGAAGTGAGAGACGAAGAGGATGGCGACGCCTTCGTCACGAAGGCGTCGCATTACCCGGAAGAGACCTTCGACCTCGTCCGCGTCGAGGCTCGAGGTCGGCTCGTCGAGGATCAGCACCTTCGCCTCGACGACCGTGGCGCGGCTGATCGCGACGAGCTGCTGGAGGGCGAGGCTGAGCGACGAGAGGGGGGTGCGCGCGTCCAGGTGACCGAGTCCCACCCGCGCCAGGACCTCGGAGGCGGCGGCGTGCGTCCCCTTCCAGTCGATGCCGAACCGGCCGCGCTTCTCGTGGCCGAGCATGACATTCTCACCGATGGTGAGGTTGCTGCACAGGTTGACCTCTTGGTAGACCGTCGAGATCCCCGCAGCCTGCGCGTCCGCGGTGCCCGAGAGGCGACGTTCGACGCCGTCGACGACGACGCGTCCGGAGTCGATGGCGTAGACGCCCGTGAGCGCCTTGATGAGCGTCGACTTACCGGCGCCGTTCTCGCCCATCAGCGTGTGGACCTCGCCGGGGTAGAGACGGAGGTCGACCCCGTCGAGGGCTTTGACCCCGGGAAAAGCGATGGTGATGGCTTGCATCTCGACGATGGGGCCGGGTGCCTGCATGCGTTTAACTCCTTGTCTGCCGATGCTCACCCGCCCGCTGCCGTGGCAGCGGGCGGGTGGCGGGGGCGGCGAGGCGGACTCGTCCGCCTCGCCGCCGGGTGTGGCCGTGCGAACGGATCAGAACTTGCGGTCGGGAAGTGCCGCGGTGGCCGCCTCGGGCGAGTCGAACGTGGCCGACTGGACGACGATCGACGAGTCGACGGTCTCTCCGTCGAGCAGCTTCTGCACGGCGTCGAGCGCGGTCTCGCCGAAGAGGGGGTTGTACTCGGCGACGAAGCTGAGCTTCGACTCGGACAACGCCTCGAGGGCGCTCTTCGTGCCGTCGATGGTGGCGATCTTCACGTCCTTGCCGGGCGTGAGACCCGCCTCCTCGACCGCCTGCACGGCGCCGAGTCCCATCTCGTCGTTCTGGGCGAAGACCATCTGGACGTCGTTGCCGTTCGACTTCAGCACCGTCTCGAAGACGCTCTTGGCCTCTTCGGTCGACCAGTTGGCCGTCTGCGCGCCGATCTTCGTGAATGCGCTGTCTGCGCCGATCACCTCGTCCCAACCTTCGTTGCGTTCGTTCACGACCGAGACGCCCGCCGGGCCCTCGAGGGTGAAGTACTTGCCACCCTCGGGAAGCGCGCCCTTGGCCCACTCGGCGACGGACTCGCTGACGGCGATGTTGTCGGGCGCGATCCGGGTCGCGTAGAGCGAGGTGTCGTCCGGCTCGATGCCACGGTCGATGAGGACGACGGGGATCTCGGCTTCCTTCGCCCGCTCGAGCGAGTCCTCCCAGCCGGAGCCCTCGGTGGCCGAGAGAAGGATCACGTCGACACCCTCGTCCACGAACGACGTGAACGCGTCGATCTGCGACTTCTGGTCGTTGTTGGTCGCCGGGGCGTACTTCAGATCGAACCCGGCGTCTTTCGTGAAGGTGTCCTGGATGTTCGTCTCGTTGGCCTGACGCCAGGCGCCCTCGGGGCCGACCGCGACGAAGCCGACCGTTGCCAGGTCGTCACCGCCGTCCGTCGAACCGGTGCCGGAACTGCAGGCCGCGAGACCGAGGGCAATGGCCCCTGCGGCGGCGATGGTGGCGATGCGCCTCTTCGTGGACATGGATCTCCTCCTTGAGATGACCGGACGTCTTCGTCCGGTCGTGGCCATGGGGCCGGTCGTGCTGCGTGGGCTCGGGTGCTTCCGCGTGCTGGGAATGTTACCGGTAACAGTTTCGCGAGTGCAAGAGTGATCGAGAACATCCGCCCGTCGGGAAGGGATCGACTGCGAGCCTCAGCGGCGTGACGGCGCTGCAGGCGGCAGGAGGGGCCCGCCCTGCCACACCGGCGGGAAGTCGTCGCCCTCGTCGCTCTCGTCGTCCGGTGCGGCGATGAGCTCGACGAGGGTGTCGACCGTGACGCCCGGCCCGTTGCTGAGCTCGCCGATCTTCTCCCGGTCCTTGAGGACGACGATCCGGTCGCTCACCCGCACGAGCTCGTCGAACGCGCTCGAGATGAACACGACGGCGACACCCTCGAGCGCGAGCTGCGCGACGTGCGCCTGGATGTCGACCTTGGCGCCGATGTCGACGCCGCGCGTCGGCTCGTCGAGGATCAGCACGCGGGGCCGGATCGCCAGCCAGCGAGCGAGAAGCACCTTCTGCTGATTGCCGCCCGAGAGCTCGCCGGCGGGTGTCGCCGGATCGACCGGCGTGATGTCGAAGTGCTCGATGTGCCGCTCGACGAGGTCCTCGCGCTCGGCCTTGGAGAGCGGGTGCGCCCACCCACGCAGAGCCTGCAACGCGAGGATGATGTTCTCCCGCACGCTGAGGTCGTTGATGAGGCCCTCCGCCCCTCGATCCTCGATCCTCGGCAGACAACGCCACCCGGTTCCGCAGTGCGTCCGCAGGGCGGTCGATCACGACGGTCCGACCACCGAGCGTGACCACGCCGCCGTCAGCTCGGTCGGCGCCGGCCAGCAGGCGCGCGAGCTCGGTTCGCCCGGAGCCGCGAAGCCCCGCGATGCCGACCACCTCTCCCGCGTGCAGCTCGAAGTCGACCGGCCGCAACATCCCGCGGCGTCCTACACCGGTGGCGCGGTACAGCGGCGGGCCGACCGGATCCACACGATGGGCGCGGCGCTCTGACCCGATGCGTTGCAGGTGCGCGATGTCCTTACCGATCATCCGCGCGACCAGTTCGGCGCGGCCGATCTCGTGCGGCAGGTAGTCACCCTTCTTCACACCGCCTCGAAGGATCGTCATCCGGTCGCTGAGTGCCAGCACCTGCTCGAGGAAGTGCGAGACGAAGAGGATGGCCACACCCTGGTCGCGGAGGCGGCGGATCACCTCGAAGAGCTGTGCGACGTCGACGGCATCGAGGCTCGACGTGGGCTCGTCCAGCACGAGCACCCGTGGTCGGTCGACCATGGCGCGGGCGATGGAGACAAGCTGGCGGCTGGCGGGAGTGAGGTCCGCCAGCAGGGCTCGCGGGTCCAGCTCGGCCAGTCCGAGCTCGGCCAGCATCGTGGCGGCGCGTTCATGCGTCGCACGCCAGGAGATGCCGACGCGACCGTGCACCTCGTGGCCCAGCATCACGTTCTCACCGACGCTCAGGTTCTCGACCAGGTGCGATTCCTGGAACGCGGCCTGGATGCCGAGGGCCCGCGCGTCAGCCGGACCGCCGAGACGGACGGGCTCGCCGTCCACGAGGACCTCCCCTGCTTCGATCGGGTACACGCCGAGCAGCGCCTTGATGAGCGTGGACTTCCCCGCTCCGTTCTCGCCGAGGAGAGCGTGCACCTCGCCCGAGTGGAGGTCGAGGTCGACCCTGTCGAGCGCGACGCCGTTCGAGAACGCGACGGTGATCCCCCGCATCTGCACCGTGGGGTGGGCAGGTCCGTCCCGCCGCTCGTCGTGACCGGACCAGGTCGGGCCAGCGGCCTGAGGGCCGATCGGGCGCATCGTCGTCGATGCCCGTACGTGACGCACGTGGTGCTCCTCGGGTCGGAGGCCTTGACGGCCTCGCGCCGGGCGGTGCCCGACGTGCACGACTGTAGCTGTCGTGATGCACGCGGGCGAACGACGACGAGCTGGATTACGTCAGATGGCCATCTCGGTCGAGAGGGCGCGCAGCCGCGCTGGAGTCACGCACCACGAGCTCGGCGGGAATCCGGCTGTTCTGCGGGATCTCGCGGCCCTCGATCGCGGCGATCAGGACGTCCACCACGAGCGACCCGAGCGCCGGGAAGTCCTGCCGCACGGTCGTGAGCGGCGGGAGGAAGTGGCGCGAGACGGGCAGGTCGTCGAAGCCGACGACGCTCAGGTCCTCCGGCACGCGGATGCCGCGGTCGTGGAGGCCGTGGATCACCCCGAGCGCCATCTCGTCATTGGCGACGAACACGGCGGTGTATTCCGGAACTCCGGTCAGTCCGCGTGCGTAGTCGTAGCCGAAGTCGCTCGACCAGTCACCGATGACGATGGGCCGCTCGTGCATGCCCCATGCCCGGGTGCGCGCATGGAAGGCACGCTCGCGAGCGCGGGCGTCGAACCAGTCGAGGGGCCCTGAGAGATGGAGGACGTCGCGGTGACCCAGCGACGCGAGGTGATCCACGGCCAGCTTCGTGCCGGCAGCCTGGTCGACGGAGACCGTGAGGAAGGCCGGGTCCTTCTCGGCCTTGACGACCAGGGTCGGCAGCCCCGTCGTGATGGTCCGGAGCACGGCCACGGACGACGAGCGCGGAGCGACCACGCAGAGTGCGTCGATGCCCTGGCCTGTGAGGTGGCGCACGGCCTCCTCGGGAGTCGCCGAGTCGTCGCGGAGCGCGAACGACGCCACGGAGTACCCGCCGTCGCGCGCCGATCGCTCGATGGCCCGCAAGATGCTCGACGGACCGAACTCGACGGCGCTCTCGATCAGCACGCCGATCCGAAGGGCCCGCTGGGTGACGAGCTCGCGCGCAGCACTGTTGGGCCGGAAGTCGAGCTCGGCGACGACCTCGAGCACGCGTTGGCGCGTGGACTCCTTGACCTGCGGGTGACCATTGAGCACGCGTGACACGGTCATGTGTGACACACCAGCACGCTCGGCAACCTCGCGAAGACCGAGACGTTCACCGCCGCCTCTGACGCTCACCCGGGCTCCATCCTGCACGCTCCGCAACGCAGCTTGGCGTCATCTGCGCCGGCGTGGACGTGGCTCCATGGCGCTGGCTCATTGTACGGGGGCCTTGCTCACGTGGCGGTCGGCTTCCGTGACGAACACGACGGGTACCGCCGTCACGGGGCGTAGCGGACGGACATGATGGGACACGAGACACCGACCGAAGGTGAACGGTGTCAAGGTCGCCGCATGGCGCTCATCTGCTTGGTCCTCTCCGGGGCCGCCCTCCTGGTCAACGGCCTCACCCTGCTCGGGCGCGTGCCCGGCCGGGACAGCGGCGTGTTCAACGTCCTGGTCGGCGGTCTGCAGCTCGTCCTCTGCGTGGCCGTGGCCGTGTCAGCCGACGGTTCCCTGCCCATCCTCTTCGGGATCTCGGGCACCTTCTTGTTCGGCATCACGTACCTCCACGTCGGCGTGGACTCCCTCCTCGGCCTCGGCGCCGTGGGCCTGGGCTGGTTCTGCGGCCTGGTCGCCGCTCTCGCCGTCGCCTTCGCGATCGTCCACGTCGCGGACGACCTTTTCCTCGCCGTGCTCTGGACGGGATGGGCGGCGCTCTGGGCGCTGTTCTTCGTCCTGCTCGCCCTCGGCCGATCGGCCATCAGCACCTACACCGGGTGGGCCCTCGTCCTCGCGAGCCAGGTGACCACCACGGTCCCCGCGCTCCTCGGCCTCACCGGGCACTGGCCGACCGGCTCGGTCGCCACGACGGCTGCACTCCTGTCGCTCGTCGGGGTGTTCGGCGGCGCCGTCCTTCTCACCCGCCGAGCCGCCACACGTCCCCAGCCGGAACACACACCTGCCCCTGCCGCTGCCTGACCCACCAGAACGGAACCGAGACCCATGACCACGACGACCACCACGTCCACCACGTCCGTCACCACGGCGTCACCCACCGACGACGCCCTGTTCGCGCGTTTCCGCCCGCTCTTCGACCGCATCGCCGCCGGTGCCGCGGAACGCGACCGTGAGCACCGCCTCCCCGTGGCCGAGATCCGCGAGCTCGCCGATGCGGGCTTCGGAGCCCTCCGCGTCCCCGTCGAGTTCGGGGGCTCCGGCGCCACCCTCCCGCAGCTGTTCCGCCTGCTCACCGAACTCGCAGCGGCGGACAGCAACATCCCCCAGGCCCTGCGCGGCCACTTCGCCCTCGTCGAGGATCGCCTGGTCGCCCGGTCCGGGCATCGCGACGTCTGGCTCGAACGGTTCGGCCGCGGCGAGATCGCCGGGAACTCCTGGACCGAAGTGGGCACGGTGCAGGTCGGCGACGTCACGACGAAGGTCAGCCCCGACCCGGACGGCGGATTCCGCATCACCGGGCAGAAGTACTACTCCACCGGCAGCATCTTCGCCGACTGGATCGACACGTACGCCGAACGCACGGACACCGGCGACCGGGTCATCGCGATCGTCGACGCCCACCAGGAAGGTGTCACCCACACCGACGACTGGGACGGGTTCGGGCAGCGGACGACGGGGTCGGGCACGAGCACCTTCCGAGATGCTCGTGTCGGTGGGGACGACGTCGTGCTCTTCGACGAGCGATTCAAGTACCAGACGGCCTTCTACCAGGCCGTGCTGCTGAGCGTCCTCGCCGGCTCCGTCGTGGCGGCCGAGCGGGACATCGCGTTCGAGGTCAGGAACCGCACCCGGGTGTTCTCCCACGGCAACGCCGACACGTTCGCCGCCGACGCGCAGATCTTGCAGGTCGTCGGCGAGGTCTCAGCCGCCGGCTTCGCCGCACGGGCGATCGTCGACCGCGCCGCCCAGGCCCTCCAGGGCGCCTACGAGGGCGCCTTCCTGGACGAGACCGAGGACGAGCGGCGGAACGACCGCGCCGAACTCGCCACCGCGCAGGCCCAGGTCGCACTGACATCGCTCGCGACCCAAGCGACCTCGCACCTGTTCGACGCGCTGGCGGCATCCGGCGTGAGCACCACGAAGAACCTGGACCGGCACTGGCGCAACGCCCGGACCGCCGGCAGCCACAACCCGTGGGTGTTCAAAGCACGCATCGTCGGCGACCACGCCGTCAACGACGTCCAGCCGCCACGGGTCTGGGCCATCGGCGCGACCCGCCGCTGATCTCAGCAGACGGGCACCGAGGACGAGAAAAGCCCTGCCGCATGAGGCAGGGCTTTTCGAGTTCGCGCCGAAGGCGCCCGCCGGCGGAGGCGGCCAGACAAGCACCGAAGACGAGGAAAGCCCCTGCCGTGTTGGGCAGGGGCTTTCGAGTCTGTGCGCCTGGAGGGACTCGAACCCCCAACCTTCTGATCCGTAGTCAGATGCTCTATCCGTTGAGCTACAGGCGCGTTTCGCTGGCCGATTGGCCAGAGGAAACACTACACGAGGGAGGCGCGGGGCGCGAATCGAGGCCGACCGCGCCTCCTCGGGTCGTGTCAGTAGGTGTGCTTGCCTTCGCCGTCGCCCTTGTAGTCGCCGATCAGCTCATCGACCTGGCCGGCCTCGGCCTGGCCGGGCTGGCGGGTGGGGACGGCGTCGTCGGCCGGTCCGTCGTCGAGCGAACGGGAGCCGGTGCCGCCGTCGGGGTGGTTCTCGCTGGTGATCTCGACGGGGCGGTCGTCCCGCTCGCCGACGGTGTGGTCGCCGTGACCCTCGCCACTGCTGTTGCCACGACGCTCGAGGTCGGTCTCGTCGGTGCCGTGCGGGTCGTCCGGGGTCTTCGTCATCGGGTTCCTCCTGCGCGCCGGACTGTCCGGCGGTCGTGCTCCGAGCATGCGCCGCGGGTCCGACCTCCGCCCGCGACACCCACCACACTCACGGCTCGAACGGTTGGTCGGCCTGCCCACGCTCTCGTCGAGAAGCACAACGACTCTTGCGCAACAGCTCTTGTGCACCTAGCGTCGACACCATGTCCCCCCGAGAGACCTCCCGCAGCACCCTCACCGACGCCGCCTCGATGCGCGTGCTCGCCCACCCGACCCGGTTGCGCCTCCTCGGTCTGCTGCGCGAACGCGGCGCGCAGACGGCCGCCCAGCTCGGCGACGCCGTCGACGAGGCCCCGGGGACGATCAGCTACCACCTCTCGAAACTCGCCTCGATCGACCTGATCGAGGCGGCCGAGCCGCAGACCACCGACCGGCGCGAGCGGTGGTGGCAGGCCACCGCGCAGCTCACCAGCTGGGAGCCCGCCGAGTTGCTCGACGACCCCGACCGCCTCGTCGCCTCGTCCGCCCTGCAGAAGTCGATCGGCCAGGCCTACGCCGCGCGCTTCGGCGAGTACGTCGACGCGATGCCCACCCTGCCTCGCGAGTGGGTCGCGGCCGGGGCGAGCGGCGACCGCAGCCTGCGCCTCACCACGACCGAGCTCGCCGCCCTGCGCCGCGACCTCGAGGCCGTCGTCGACCGCTGGCTCGACGTCGGCGCCGCCCACGACCCGGCGGCCGACGACGGCGCCGAGCCGGTCGTGCTCGTCTACCAGGCCTACCGCCGTCCCTGAGGCCCGTCGTGAGCGAGAGCACGCCGGCCGAGGAGGCGCGGGGCACCGACAGCGCCACTCGCGACGGTCGTCCGGCCCGGCCCCGCGGCGGGCGCACGGGTCACACCGTCCGCACCGTCCGCACCGACCGGGTAGCCCTGTCGTCCCTCGTCGCGGCCCACGCGATCTCGCAGACCGGCAACGTCGTCACGGCCTTCGCCGTGCCCTTCTACGTCCTGGGTCTCGGCGGGTCGGGGGCCGAGGTCGGGCTCGCGGCGGCGTTCGCGACGGCCCCGGTGATCATCGGCGGCCCGCTCGGGGGCGTCGTCGTCGACCGGGTCGGGCACCGGCGGGCCGCGATCGTCGCCGACCTCGTGAGTGGCGCCTCCGTCCTCGCGATGCCCGTGCTCGCGCTCACCGTCGGGCTGCCGTTCTGGGCCCTGCTCGCACTCGTCTTCGTCGGTGGACTGCTCGACAGCCCCGGACAGACGGCGCGCCGGGTGATGCTGCCCGCGCTGACCGAGCGGGCCGGAGTCCGCATCGAACGCAGCGTGGGGCTCCTCGACGGGTCCGAGCGCTTCGCCAAGCTGGTCGGGGCGTCGATCGCCGGGCTCCTCGTCGCCGCCGTCGGACCGGTCGCGTCCCTGTTCGTCAACGCCGCCACCTTCGCCGTCTCGGCGGCCCTGACCGGGGCACTCGTCCCGGCGTCCGGTCCGGCACGGACCGGATCACCGAATCCGAGAGACGACCACCCGACCGACGCCACCGACGCCACCGACGCGACCCGCGCCTCCTACCGGTCCGACCTCGTCGAGGGTGCCCGCTTCGTCGTCCGCGACCCGCTGATGCGGCTGATCGTCGCGCTCGTGCTGGTCACGAACCTGCTCGACGCCGCACGCGGGTCGACCCTGCTGCCCCTCTACGCGAACGACCGACTCGGAGGCGCGGCCGCCCTGGGACTGCTCGTCGCCACCATGGGCGGGTGCGCCCTCGCCGGCAACGTCGCCTTCGGTTTCATCGCCCACCGGGTGCCGCGCCGCCTCACCTTCGTCGCCTGCTTCACCCTCGCCGGCGGGCCGTCGAGCCTGGCGTTCGCCCTCGGCGCCCCGCTGCCGGTGCTGGTCGCCGCGACCGCGCTCTCGGGTCTCGCCGCCGGCGCCCTCAACCCGATCCTCGGCACGGTGCAGCTCGAGCGCACCCCCGAGCACCTCCGCGGGCGGGTCTTCGGACTGGTCACCGCGGGAGCCTGGGCCGGCATCCCGGCCGGCGCCCTGCTCGGCGGGGTCGCGGCCGACACGATCGGGCTGACGGTCGCGTTCGGCATCGTCGCCGTGGTCTACACGACCGTCACGCTCGCCCCGCTCACCGGCGGTCACTGGCGGCTGATGGAGCGTCGGGGCCCGCCCGGCGGCCGGCCACCTGCACCCCCGCTGTGAGTCGGGGCGACCCCGGCGCATCGGCAGGTCGGACCGAGCCTGTTTCCAGGCGACGTGTAGTTAGCTCGTCCGGTGACTGCTCACCCGACCCTCTCGACGACGCCTGCCGTCCGTCGACGGGTCACGGGTCGTTGGGTGGTCGCGTCGTCGGCCTCGCTCGTCGTGCTGGCGGGCGTCTACACGATCGCGGTCCTCACCGAGACCGGCCAGTCCATCGAGGACAGCATCCTCCGCTCGGTCGACGGCACCACGTTGTTGCAGTCCGGGGTCGCGCTCGACGCCATCTCTCCCCCGGCCGTGCTGCTGGTCGTCGCCCTCACGATGGTGGTGGCGTTCCTCCGCCGCCGGCCCGGGTCGGCCGTCCAGGCGGGCGTGCTGATCATCGGCGCGACGGTCACCACCCAGGTGCTCAAGCAGCTCGCGCCCCGTCCCGAGCTGACGGGCGAGCTCTACGGCAACAGCTTCCCCAGCGGGCACGTCACGGTCGCCGTCGCCGCGGTCCTGGCGATCATGACCACGTTCGGCCGGCACGCCCGGCCCCTGTTCTACATGGTCGGTGCGGCGTTCGCGGCCGTCGTCGCCGAGCAGACCGTCGCCTTCGGCTGGCATCGCTGCAGCGACGTCGTCGGCGCCTGCGCCGTGGCCCTGCTCTGGCTCGGCCTCGTCCGCATCGCCGCCGCCCGCCTCTCACGTGACCCTCGCGGCCGCGACGACGTGGGCCCCCGGTCGCATGGGGCCACCTCGGTGGTGCTCGGCCTCGCCTTGGTCGTCTGCCTCACCCTGTCGGGCGCGATCTGGAGCATCGGCATCGGCTCCGACATGAGCCTCACGACCTCGACCGGCCAAGGGGTGCTGATGGGCGCGCGCCTCGCCGCGGCCGGCGTCGTCCTCGTCACGTGCTGGATCGCCTGGAAGCTCGACCGCAAGGCCTGACGCGCACGTGGCCCGATCGGCTCAGCCCGCGGCGCCGGTCCCGAACAACAGCCCCAGCAGGTAGGTCACGGCGGCCGCCCCGAACCCGATGCCGAGCTGGCGCAGCGCCCGCCTGACCGGGCTCGCCCCCGACAGCAACCCGACGACGGCGCCCGTGCCGAGCAGCGCGACGCCGACCAGCGCCGACGCCACGACGACCGCCACGAGCCCGGACAGCCCGAACAGGTAGGGCAGCACGGCGATCACGGCCCCGGACGCGAAGAAGCAGAAGCTCGAGGCGGCAGCGCCGAAGGCCGTGCCGAGGGTCTCGTGGGTGGCGGGCTCGTCGGCCGAGCGCGCCTCCTGGTCCGGGGCGTCCGCCCAGCCGGCCGTGGCGGCGCCCGGCGCGGCCCCCGCAGGAGGCGCGCTCGGCGACGAGGCCCCTCGCCCCGCGCCCGCGAGCACCTCCCGCGCGTGGGCCTCGGCCTCGTCGGGCGACATGCCCCGTGCCCGGTAGACCAGCGCCAGCTCGTTCGCGTCGACGTCGAGGTCGGGCAGCACGTGTCGCGCCGTCGGGTCGGGGGTGGAGGCGTCGAGCAGCTCGCGCTGCGACCGCACCGAGACGTACTCGCCCGCACCCATCGACAACGCCCCGGCGAGCAGGCCCGACAGCCCGGTCAGCAGCACCACGTGGTTCCCGACACCCGAGGCGCTGATGCCGAGCACGAGCGCCAGGTTGCTGACCAGACCGTCGTTCGCCCCGAACACGGCCGCCCGGAACGACCCCGACAGGCGGTTGCGTCCACGCTCGGCCAGGCCGCGCACGACCTCGCCGTGGATGCGCTCGTCGGCGGCCATCGCGTCGGTGGCGTCCGCGTCGGTCGCGTACGGCGACCGCGCCTCCGCGCTCTGCACGAGGGCCAGCACGAAGATCGAGCCGAAGCGCCGGGCGAGCACCCCGAGCACGCGGGTGCGCAGGTCGGTGCGGGCCGGACGCCCGACGTCGGCGCCGAGCAGATCCACCCAGTGCTGCGCGTGGCGGCCCTCGGCGTCGGCCAGGGCGACCAGGATCGCGCGCTCCTCGCCGTCCCGGCGGCGGGCGAGGTCGCGGTAGGTCGACTCCTCGGCGCGCTCGTCGGCGAGGTAACGCCGCCAGCGACGCAGGTCGGCGGGGGTGCGGGTGCTCGTGCCGCCGCTGGTGCGGGTGCTGCTCGTGGGCATGGGGACAGTATCGGCCGCGAGTACGGTCGAGCGGTGACCACACCCCGGCCCCGCTACCTCGGCGTCGACCTCGCCTGGCGCGACTCGACGCCCGAGCGCCCCGCGAACGAGACCGGCCTGGCCGTGATCGACGCCGACGGCACGGTGCTCGACGCCGGCTGGGCGCGCGGCGTCGACGAGGTCGAGGCCTGGGTCCGTCGCTGGTCGACGCCTGGCTCGGTCGTCGCGGTCGACGCCCCCGTGCTCGTGCCGAACGCCACGGGCATGCGGGCGAGCGAACGCCTCGTGGCGCGGGCCTACGGTCGCTGGCACGTGTCGGCCAACGCGAGCAGCGCCTCCCTGCCGTGGCTCGGCGGGCGCACCCTCGGCGAGCGCCTCGAGCGTGCCGGCGGCGTCTACGACGACGGCGTCGTGCCGGTGGCGGCCGACGCGGTGGGGCACTTCGAGTGCTACCCGTACACGACGCTCGTCGGCATGGCCGAGCTCGCCTACGACGACAAGCGTCCCCGCTACAAGCGACCCGACCTCACCCTGCCGAAGGAGGCGCGGCGCGAGGCCCGCGCGGCGGCCTGCGACGAGCTGCTGCGTCGGCTGGGCGGGCTCGCCCGGGCCGAGGTGCCGTTGCGCCTCGACTCGCACCCGGTGTCGGCGGCGCTGCTCGAGGAGCCCTCGCCGCTGGTCGACCGGGCCTACAAACACCGCGAGGACCTGCTCGACGCACTGGTCTGCGCCTGGACGGCGGCGCTCCGCGCGCGGACGCCCGAGCGCCTGCAGGTGCTCGGCGTCGACACCGAGCCGGACGACCGCGGGAGGCGCGCGACGCTGATCTCACCGGCCCGCCCCGAGCAGCGCCTCGGCCCCGCCCCCGTGGCGCGGGTCGGCTGAGGGCCGCACCGCGCCTCCTGACGCGACGACCCCGGGGCGCGGGTCGGCGTCGCGACGCGACCCGCGCCTCCTGACGTGACGACCCCGGGGCCCGACCCGGCGTCGGGACGCGACCCGCGCCTCCTGCACCCGCCGCGTCCCGCCCGTGTGGCAGGGTGGCGGCATGCCCGCACGACCCGTGACCGTCCGCCGCACGACCGCCGACGACTGGCAGCGCGTCCGCGACCTGCGCCTCGCGATGCTGGCGGACACGCCGATCGCCTACGGCGAGACGCTCGCCGTCGCCCGTCGTCACGCCGAGGCCGAGTGGCGGATGCGCGGGGCCCGGGGCGAGGCCGAGCACGGCACCTCGCTGGTCGCGATCGACGACGGGACGGGCGACTGGGTCGGCGCCATGGGCGGCTTCCTGCAGGCGGCGGGGCAGCCCCTGCTGGTCGGCGTGTACGTCGCCCCGAGCCATCGGGGGCGCTCGGCCGGGGTCACCGACCTGCTGCTCGACGGCGTCGAGACGTGGGCCGCGACCGAGGGCGACACCCTGCGCCTGCACGTCCACGAGCAGAACGAGCGGGCCATCGCGTTCTACCGTCGACGCGGGTACGAACCGACCGGACACACGAACCCCTACGCCCTCGACCCCACCGCGCGCGAGCTCGAGATGCTCGCACCGCTGCGCTGACCGCCGTACCCGTCCGGTGGCGAGCACGCACGACGTCTTCCTCGAGGGCGCACACGACGAGTCGCGCCACCTCGTCGAGCAGACCCTGATCGATCACGGCTTCACCCTGTCGCTCGCGTCGGACGGCAGCACCCGGGCCGTCCGGGGCACGCTGGCCTCCACCCTCGCGCTGCGCGCCTTCGCCGGGCGGGCGCAGTTGCTGACCCTCGGCGTGCAGTGGTTCGTGGACGACCGGGGACGCCTCGTGGTGCGGGTCGTGCACGAGCCGGCCCTGTCGGTGCTCGGCGGCCCGGTCGGCGTCGTCCGGGCGCAGCGGGCCGTCGGCGACGTGGTCCGGGCACTCGAGGCGGTCGCCCTCGCACGCCGCGCCCCGTGACGGATGCGACCCGCGCGCGTCCTGTCCCCCGAAACACGCGTCTCGAGGCCCTGCCTGTGAGGAGCGTCCACGTCTGAACCGCACCATCTCGTGCGGCCTAGCGTTCGTCGAGATGGAGGGCGCGAGTCCTGCATCGGTGTCGTCCGGACCGTGGGTCCCTGCCCGTGAAGCTCTCCCTGCGGCCCGGCGGCGTCACGGAGAGGATGCCGGGCCCGACGGACCCGCCGTCCTCTTCGTGACGCCCGATGCCGACGTCTCGCCTCCGCCCTGCCTGCCCCGGCCAGGCCGAGCTCGTTCAGTGCGGCCTGGTCAGCCCGAGATCCCGTCGACGTAGAGCCACCGCCGGTCGACCCGGGCGAACCGGCTGACCTCGTGCTGCGACCCCACGCCGTCGTCGTCGCGGAAGTGCGCCTCGAACTCGACCGTCCCCTCGTCGTCGAACGGCCCGCCCGCCTGCGTCCGCACGACGTCGAGCCGGAACCAGCGCGTGCCCCGGTCGACCTCGAGCGTCGCGGGCCGCGTCGTCGGGTGCCACGTCTCGAGCAGGTAGGAGGCGCGGGCGAGCACGAACGCCGAGTACCGCGAGCGCATCAACCGTTCCGCCGTCGGGGCGGGCGTCGTGCCCCGGTGCAGCGGCCCGCAGCACGATCCGTAGGTCTCGCCGCTGAGGCAGGGGCACCGGGCCGAGTCGTCGAGGTCGCAGCCGGAGCCGGCGGCAGGAGCAGCAGGAAGCATCGGGCCATTCTCCGGCACGCCGCGGCGCCCCGTCCCCGGACCCGCCTCGCGCCCGCCCCCTCCTCTTCGCCCCGTCCCCGCGCCTCCTCTCGGCCCCGTCGGGAACTCCTGCCTGACGTCACCACCCACCCGCGCCTCGCCCACCCCCGCGACCCGACGCCGCACCAGCCAGGACTTGCCGACACCGCTCACGCCTCGTCGGCAACTCCTGCCTCACGTCACCACCCACCCGCGCCTCGCCCACGCCCACGACCCGACGCCGCACCAGCCAGGAATTGCCGACACCGCTCACGCCTCGTCGGCAACTCCTGCCTCACGTCACCACCCACCCGCGCCACGCCCACCCCCACGACCCGACGCCGCACCAGCCAGGAATTACCGACACCGGACACGCCTACCGGCCCGAGCTACACCGTGGGCGGGCGCCGGGTACACCCGGTCGGCTCCCCAGTCCGGGTCGCACCCCAAGGGGCCGCCCCCGCACTGGGCGTCGCACTCCGGGCCACGACCTGCCACGGTGATGCCGTGACGAACTCGCCGACCTCCACCTCGCACCCCGTCCACGAGCAAGAGCTCGTGTTCGCGCACGTGCGCGCGGTGCTGAGCGCGGGGGAGGCCGGTCCCGTCCTCCCCCGACTGTCCCGGCGCACGACCGCACGGGCCCTGGCGTCGGCCGGCTTCAGCACCCTGACCGGCGAACCCGTCCGGGCGTCCGCCCTCAAGCACGACGGGACGCAGTTCTTCGACCGCTCCGAGACCGTCCTGGTCGAGTCGCTCAACAGCGGGCGACGGTTCTACGGCCTGTTCGTCGAACCGACCTCCCCGACCCACGAGGACTGGGCGACCGTCACCGACATGTTCGCCGAGCTCGGGCGTCGCGTGCACGGCCGCCTCGCCCCCGCCGACCAGTTCCGCGGCTGAGCCCTCCCACCACACGCGAGGTCGCACCACGGTTGCGGCGTCGAACCACCCCCGTGCGTGGTTCGACGCCACGTGCGTGGTGCGACCCGACCGCCCGAGCCGCCCGAGCTGCCCCGGCACCCCGGGCCACGCGCACGCGCCGCCCCGCACCCGGTAGCGTCGCGGCATGCACGCCCTGCCGCCCGGAGCCCTCCGCATCGTCCACCTCAGCGACGCCCACCTGCTCGCCGACGGAGCCCTGCACCAGGGTGTCGTCGACACGACCGAGGCCCTCGACCTCGTGCTGGCGGAGTCCGCACGGGTCGAGGGGGTGCGACTGCTGGCGGGGTCGGGTGACCTGTCGGACGACGGGACCCGCGCCTCCTACCGGCACCTCCGCGAGCGCACCGACGCCTGGGCCCGAGCGGCCGGTGCCGAGGTGGTGCTCGTGCCGGGCAACCACGACGTGCGCGAGGCCTTCGCCGAGGTGCTCGGCGGCGACCCGGCGAGGCCGCTCGACCTCGTGCGCGACGTCGACGGCTGGCGGGTGGTCGGGCTCGACACCTCCGTGCCCGGGGCCGGTTACGGACTGCTGCGACCCGAGCAGCTCGCCTGGTTGCGCGACGAGCTCGCGACGCCCGCCGAGCGGGGCACCGTGCTCGTGCTGCACCACCCGCCGATCGCGGCGCCGACGACCCTGCACGAGTCGCTCGCCCTGCAGGACCCGGAGGCGCTGGCCGCGGTCCTCGAGGCGTCGGACGTCCGCGTCGTCCTCGCCGGGCACTACCACCACCACATCGTCGGTCACCTGGCGGGCGTCCCCGTGGTGGTCGCGCCCGGGGTGGCGAACGACACGGACGTGCTGGCGACCGTCGGCACGGAGCGGGCCGTGCGCGGCTCGGGCTTCGCCGTGGTCGAGGTGGCGGCCGACGGGTCGGTGCGCTCGACCGTCGTGCGCACGCACGACCCGCGCGACGGCGACGAGGTCTTCGTGCTCGACGAGGCCGCCGTCGCCCGCATCGCCGCCGAGGCCGGACCGTCGCCCAGGGGCCGCGCGTAGGCTCGGGACAGGCCTGCCGCCCACCCGGGGTCGGCGCCTGGCCGATCGTCGAGTCGTGAAAGTGAGACCCCCATGCGCGTGGTCGTCGTCGGAGCCACGGGCAACCTGGGCACCGCCCTGCTCACCCGTCTGCAGGCCGAACCCGAGGTGACCTCCCTCGTCGGCGTCGCCCGCCGGGGGCCGCGCATGGCGACGCCGCCGTACGGCGAGGTGACCTGGTTCTCGATCGACGTCGGGACCGACGACTCACCCGTGGCCCTCGAGCGGGCGTTCGCCGGGGCCGACGCCGTCGTGCACCTCGGCTGGGCCCTGCAGCCGAGCCACCACAAGGCCGTCATGTACCGCACGAACGTGCTCGGCACGTCGCACGTCCTCGACGCCGCCGCCCGGGCGGGCGTGCCGCACGTGCTCGTCGCGTCGTCGGTCGGCGCCTACTCGCGGGGCCCCAAGGGTCGACGCGTCGACGAGACCTACAAGACCAAGGGCGTCCGCCGCTCCAGCTACTCGAAGCACAAGTCGATCAACGAGCGCGTCATGGACGCCTTCGTCGAGCAGCACCCCGAGGTCACGCTGACCCGCATGCGCCCGGGCCTCGTGTTCCAGGCCTCCGCGGCGAGCGAGATCGTGGGGCTCTTCGCCGGTCGCTGGGTGCCCACCCGCTGGATGCAGCGCGTGCGCCCCCCGTTCATCCCGCTCGCCCCGCGCTTCGTGTCGCAGGTCGTGCACGCGAGCGACGTCGCGGACGCGTTCTGGCGGGCCATCGACCGCCGCGCCGGTGGGGCGTTCAACCTCGCCGCCGAACCCGTGGTCGACCCCGACCGCATCGCCCGGGCCTTCGGCTCCCGCCTGCTGCCCGTGCCCTACCGCCTGTTGCGCGCCGTCGTCCAGCTCACCTGGCTGGCCCGCCTGCAGCCGACCGAGCCGGGCTGGCTCGACATCGCGGCCAAGATCCCGGTCATGTCGACCGAGAAGGCCCGGGACGTCCTCGGTTGGACGCCCCGTCACACCTCGGACGAGACCCTGCGCGAGTTCGCCCACGCCCTCGCCCACCGGACCAACCACGAGGGGTCGCACCCGCTGCACGGCTGAGCGGCGGGCCTCAGCTCGAACCGCGAGGCCGGGCCCGCGCCCGCGCGAGCCGCGCGCCCGTGCCACCTGCCAGCCCGCGCGAGCTCCAGGCCCTACGGCAGCGTGAGCTCGAGCAGCCCGTCGGCCCGCACGGTCACCGACACGTCCTCGTACCCGGCGACGCGCGGCAGCCCGTCGGCGGCCGGCCCGTCGTGGTCGCCCACGACCACGACCGAGGCTCCGGAGGCGCGGGCGGCCTCGAGCCCCGCCGCGGCGTCCTCGAAGACGACGACCTCGTCCGGGTCGACGCCGAGCAGCTCGGCAGCCAGCAGGTAACCGTCCGGGGCCGGCTTGCCCACCGCCACCTGCTCGGACGCCAGCACGACCGCGGGCCAGGGCACGCCCGCCTCGGCCATCCTCGACCGCGCCAGCTCGTGGTTCGCGCTCGTCACGAGGGCCACCCGGTCACCCGGCAGGCTCGCCACGAAGGCGGCGGCGCCCGGGATCTCGACGGTCCCGTCCCGGGTGCCGGCCTCGACCGCCTGCAGCCCGTCGGTGAGGAACCGTGCCTCGTCCTCGGGCAGCCGGGGCAGGAACCGGGTGACGGTGTCGTGGGTCTGCCGGCCGTGCGCGAACGCCAGCAACTCGACGACGTCGAGCTCGTGTTCGGCCGCGAAGTCGCCCCAGATGCGTTCGACCAGGGCGGTCGAGTCGACGAGCGTGCCATCCATGTCGAACACGATCGCGCGGCAGGTGAGGGTCGTCATGGCCACAGTCTGCCCCGGCGCACATGCGGCACGCACCCCCACGGCGTACCGTGCCCGCATGCACGAAGACGAGCAGGACACGAAGACCGGCACCACCACGGGCGACGCCACGACGGCCACGGACGGCGTCGGCTACGCAGGCACCGCCGAGACCGCACCGGACCGTCGCGACGCCGACGACCCGACCGCGGACTTCCCGCGGAGCGAGGCGACCACCGCCGAGATGCAGCGGTCGGCGACGGAGGACTCCCCCGCCGTGGACTCCGACACCGACCTGGACGCGGTCCAGGCCCTGCCCGGTGAGGGCGGGCCGGACGACGGTGGCGACATCGAGGTCGACCCCGACGACCTCAACCTCTCGGGCGACTCGATCCCCGGCCACCCCAAGCCCGGCGAGCCCGATCCCGCCGACGCGCCCTCGGGTGACGGCGCCGCGCCGTCGCACCCGAAGCCCGGGCCGCCCCGGCCCCGCGGCTGACGCCTCCCGGACCGACCACGAAGGGCCGCACCGTCTCGACGGTGCGGCCCTTCGACGTGCGCGCCGTGGCGCGGGCGGTCCGACGTGTGTGGTGTGGTGCCGGGCGGGCCGCCCCGTGAAGAAGCTCCCGGCCCACCGGGCACCACGCGCCCACCATGGGCGGGCTCGCTCACGGTACCGCTGCAGTCTGGGCGGGCAAAGAGGACCCTGCCAGGAAAATGCCTGTTCAACGCCCGGAATTAGCTAGACGCACTAGTCACCGTGGCGAGAGGGTGCCCGATGCGCACCTCCGAGCAGCCGTCGGGCCGGTCGAGATCCCGTGGACGTCTAACCTCTCGACGACGAGTGATTCTCCACAGCCTGTCCACAAAGCGAAAACCCGCGCCCGAGGTACGGTCGAGGGCGTGACCGACCTCGCCGCAGACGCCTCCCCCACGACCGACACCGCGCCTCCTGCCCCCGTGCTCGTGATGATCGACCGGGCCCGGGCCGGCGCCCGAGGCGATGGTCCCGGGTGGCACCTCGCCGACGCGGCGGAGCCGACGGTGAACGTCGTCGACCTGGGCGTGACCCGCGGCGACGGCATCTTCGAGGCGTTCGGCGTCGTCGACGGAGCCGTGCAGGCGCTCGAGCCGCACCTGAACCGCCTGGCGCGGTCGGCGGCCCTGCTCGACCTGCCCGTGCTCGACCTCGACCTGATCCGCGAGGCGGTGCTCGCCTCGGCCGCCGCCCACGCGCCCGTCCCGTTCGCGTTGACCAAGCTCATCGTGACGCGCGGCCTCGAGGGCGTGCCCGAGAGCGAGCCGACCGCGTGGGCCCGGACCGAGGTCTACGAGGACCACGCCGTCGAACGCCGCGACGGCATCCGCGTCGTGGCGCTCGACCGCGGCTACCGGCACGACGTCGCGACCACCTCGCCGTGGCTGCTGCAGGGCGCCAAGACCCTCTCGTACGCCGTGAACAAGAGCGTGCTGCGCGAGGCCGCCCGCCGGGGCGCCGACGACGTCCTCTTCGTCAGCAGCGACGGGTACGCGCTCGAGGGGCCGTCGGCCTCGCTCGTCGCGCGTTTCGGCGACCGCTTCGTCACCCCGCGCACCGACCAGGGCATCCTCGAGGGCACGACGCAGGCGGCCGTGTTCGACGCCCTGGCGGACCTCGGCCACGAGACCGCGTACGAGCTGCTGCCGCTCACCCGCGTGCACGAGGCGGACGCCCTGTGGCTGCTGTCCAGCGGACGTCAGATCGCACCCGTGTCGGACCTCGACGGCCGGTCGTTCGCGATCGACCACGAGCTGACGACGTCGCTGGTCGAGGCGCTCTGGGCCCGCCGCGCCTGAGCCCCGGCCGTTCGAACAGATGTCCACCATGCGAACGATGTGTCGGGCGATGGTGGCGATCACTCGGTGACCTGCGAGAGTCGGGAACGCGTCGATTCACGGCGACGCGACCCGCACCACCCCGTTCCGCACGCGGTCGCAGGGCCGCAGAGATGAGCTGAACACATGAACATCGTCCACGCCTCCGGGCACCACCCCCTCGCGCACGACCTGGCTCCCACCGAGCCGATCGACATCAGCGCACTCCTCCTGGCCGAGGCCGCGGCATGAGCGCCGCCGACCTCGCCCGCCTCAGCCACGACCAGCTCGTGGCGCACGTCCGTCGCTCCGTCGACGTGACCGGCCACTACGCCGCCGACCAGCGGGTGCCCGCCGCCCGCATCGAGGTCTACCCCAAGCGCCGACCCGCCGGTCGAGCCCACCGGTCGCCGGTCGACCCCGGGCCCGTCGTCTGCGGCACCGTCGTCGACATCACGCCGGGACCGAGCTACGCCGACTTCTTCGCCCCCGAGGCGCAGCAGCTCGCCACCGCCTGATCCCCGTTCGGCCTCGGCCGACCCACACGACGACCGCCGTCCCCTCGGGGCGGCGGTCTTTCGCATGCCCGGGGGACGCAGGAGGCGCGGCTCCGATCCCGAGGACCGGCACCGCGCCTCCTGCGCTCGCCCCACCGCCTAGGAGGCGCGGCTCCGCAGCAGCGTGAAGCTCGCGTCGCGCACGAGCAGCGTCGTGACGGCGCCCTCGACCTGCTGGCCGGGGTCGCTCGACGCGGCGAGCTCCCACTCGCCGTGGGGCGCGTCGGGCACGTTGAACTCGACGACCGCCGTCGAACCGTTGACGAGGTAGGCGAACGCGTCGGCGTCCTTGTGGGTCAGCACGAAGGTGATCGCCTTGTTCTCGCCCTGCTGCCAGTCACCACTCGAGAACGAGTGGTCGTCGGCACGGCGGACCTGCACGTGGTCGTCGCTCTCGACCTCGGGCGCGTAACGGAACCAGTCGGGCCGCAGCGCCGGGTTCTCGCGACGCAGCGTGATCAGCTCGGTCGTGAAGGCGAGCAGGTCGCGGTCGGCGCGCTCCCAGTCGAACCACGAGATCTCGCTGTCCTGGCAGTAGGCGTTGTTGTTGCCGCCCTGGCTGCGGGCGATCTCGTCGCCGCCGAGGATCATCGGCACGCCCGCGCTGAGCAGCAGCGTGCCGAGGAAGTTGCGACGCTGGCGGTCGCGGTACTCGTTGACCGCGGGGTCGTCGGTCGGGCCCTCGGCGCCGCCGTTGAACGACTTGTTGTCGCTCTCGCCGTCCTGGCTGTCCTCGCCGTTCTCCTCGTTGTGCTTCTCGGCGTAGCTCGTCAGGTCGGCGAGGGTGAAGCCGTCGTGCGCGGTGACGAAGTTGACGCTCGACAGCGGCGAGCGGCGGTCGCCCTCGTAGACGTCGGGGCTGCCGAGCACGCGGTCCGAGAACGTCGAGAGGACGCCGGGCTCGCCGTTCCAGAACTCGCGCACGTCGTCGCGGAACTTGCCGTTCCACTCCGACCAGTCGGCCGGGAAGCCGCCGACCTGGTAGCCGGCGGTGTCCCAGGGCTCGGCGATCATCTTGACGCTCTGCAGCACCGGGTCCTGGTGGATCAGCGTGAGGAACGCGCTGTGCTCGCTGGCCTCGCCGCCCTGCCGGGTCAGGGTCGTGGCGAGGTCGAAGCGGAAGCCGTCGACGTGCATCTCGGTGACCCAGTAGCGCAGGCTGTCCATGATCAGGCCGAGCGCCGCCGGGTGGCTGACGTTCAGGCTGTTGCCGGTGCCGGTGGTGTCGAAGTAGTTGCCCTCGTCGCCCTCGACCAGTCGGTAGTAGGCGGCGTTGTCGATGCCCTTGAACGAGATCGTCGGGCCCATGTGGTTGCCCTCGGCCGTGTGGTTGTAGACGACGTCCATCCACACCTCGAGGCCGGCGGCGTGGAGGTCCTTGACCATCTGCTTGAACTCGGCGACCTGGCCGCCGGACGTGCCCGCGGCCTTCGACGCGTACTCGTCGTGCGGGGCGAAGAAGCCGATCGAGTTGTAGCCCCAGTAGTTGCGGAGGCCCTTCTCCTCGAGGTGGCTGTCCTGCACGAACTGGTGCGTCGGCAGCAGCTCGACGGCGGTGACGCCCAGGTCGGTGAAGTGCTTGATCGCGGCGGGGTGCCCCATGCCGGCGTAGGTGCCCCGGATGTCCTCGGGGACGTCGGGGTGCGTCTGCGTGAAGCCCTTGACGTGCACCTCGTAGACGACCGTGTCCTCCATCGGCGTGAGCGGGCGCTGGTCGTCGCCCCAGTCGAAGTCGCGGTCGGCGATGACGTTGCAGGGCATGGCCGCGGCGGAGTCGGACTCGTCCATCGTCTCGGGCTCGTCCATGTCGTGCCCGAAGACGGCCTGACCCCAGTCGAACGTGCCGTCGAGGGCCGTCGCGTACGGGTCGAGCAGCAGCTTGTGCTCGTTGTGGCGGAGGCCGGCGGCCGGGTTCCAGGGGCCTGCGACACGGAGGCCGTAGCGCGAGCCGACCCGCGCCTCCTCGACCACGGCGTGGAAGACGTGGCCGGTGCGGTTCGTCAGCTCGAAGCGGCGCTCGGTGCCGCCGTCGGCCTCGTCGTCGAACAGGCAGAACCAGACGTGGTCGGCGGTCTCGGAGTACACCGCGACGTGGGCGCCGCCGTCGGGCAGGGGCGTCACGCCGAGGGGGTAGGGCAGGGAGCGGGAGTCGTTCATGATCCCAGCAGTACAGGAGGAGCGCCGTCGGCGGCCAAGCTGAGCGCCGTACCCCGCCGAACCGTCCCGCCCGCGCCTCCCGCGCCTCCTTCCTCCCCCGCCTGCCCGCCCCTCCCCGCCATGAACCCCGTTCACGAAGATGAACCCCATTTTCGCGTGGTTCAACTTCGTGAACGGGGTTCATGGCCTCGTGTCGAGGACGACCACGCCTCCCCCACACGCCGGGGGCGAGCTCCCACCGCCCCCAGGCGAGGAGGCGCGGATCAGGCGGGCCGGGCGCCGCCCGTCACGCTCGCCCCATGACCGGCACCGCGCCCCACCTCTGCCCGCTCGTCTTCACCTCGACCCACGGGGGCACGACGCGCGAGGCGCGACGCCTGCAGCTCGAGGCGCGGCGGGGATCGCTGGTCCGCGTCCATCGGGGCACCTACGCCGTCGCCGCCGACTGGGACGACCTCGACGCGCGAGGGCGGCACGTCGTCCTGACCAGGGCGGTCACCCGAGGGCTGGACCGACGGTGCACGGTCTCCCACGACTCGGCCGCGGCCCTGTGGGGTCTGCCGCGGGTCCACGACGCCTACGCGGACGTGGTGACCGTCATCGATCCTCGGCGGACGACCACGAGGCGTTCGACCGACCTCCTGCGACGCCCCGGCTCGGTTCCGACAGCCGACCGCGACGAACTCCACGGAGTGTGGCTCACGAGCCTCGAGCGGACCGCCGTCGACGTGGCTCGGAGCGCCTCGTTCGGCGATGCCGTGCTGTGTGTCGACGCCGCCCTGCGCCGCCTGGTCCTGCCCGACGGACACCGGACGGGCGCTGCCGTCGAGGCCGAGTTCCTCCGCCGACGCACTCGACTCATGTCCCGACTGGGCCCGTCCTCACACCCGGGCGGACGGATGGCCCGTCGCGCCGTCGAGTTCTCGTCCGCGTGGGCCGAGAACGGAGGCGAATCCCTCCTGCGTGTCGTGCTGTTCGAACTGGGCTTGTCGTCGGTCGAGTTGCAGAAGACCTTCATCCTCGACGACCGGTTCCTCGGACGCTGCGACGTCTTCCTCCGGACCTCCGGCGTCGCGGTCGAGTTCGACGGCCACATCAAGCTCACCGACCCCGAGATCCTCGCCGGAAGGACTCCCGCGGAGGCCATCAGGCTCCGGGGACGTCGCGACCGCCGCCTCCTGCGCCATCCCGAGATCCGTCACGTGGTGCACTGCGAATACGCCGATCTGGTGTTCCCGGAGAGGCTGGTCGAACTCCTCCGGACGGCCGACGTCCTCATCGATCCACGTCGGGTGACGGACGCTGCGCGGGTCGCTCGACGGCGCTTCGTCGGGGCGTCCGGATGAACCCCGTTCACGAAGATGAACCCCGTTCAATCGGGGTTCATCTTCGCAAACGGGGTTCGCGCGCATGCAGAGGGTCGGGGCAGGGGCGGCTAGCTGACGTGCACGTCGGGGCGGCGGCTGCGCGAGGGCTCGGCCCGGCGCAGCACCTCGCGGGTCACCGGTGCGACCTCGCCCACCCCGGTCAGGAAGAACCGCCCCATGTTGGACAGCGGGTTGCCCTCGGTCCACTCGAAGTAGATGTCGGGCACGACGCCGGTCTCGTCGCGGATCGCCAGCAGCACGCTGGCCACGGCGTTCGGCACCGCGCCGCTCGTCGTGCGCAGCACCCGGTAGCCGTGCAGTGCGTGCCCCGTCACGACGAGGTCCTCCTCGAAGTTCGACGAGTCCCCCTTGTGCACCTCGAGGAAGATGACCGGCGAGCGCTGCGGGATGCCGCTGTACTTCCGCTCGGCCGTCAGCTTCTTCTTGTAGATCTCGGCGACCTCGCGCCCCGGCTCGTGGGCGATGACGCGGATCGTGCCGTACTCGTCGGCGTCCTCGCGCACGTACGCGAGCGCGGTGTCGTCCAGGGTGACCGAGGTCGCCCGCAGCTGGAACGACCGCTGCACGCGCGAGACGAGCGACACCGCGATGATCCCGATGATGAAGATCGCGGCGATGCGCACGCCGTCGGGACGCTCGACGACGTTGGTGATGGTCGTGTAGACGAACACGAGGGCGACGACGCCGAAGCCGATCGTGCGCTTCCGCTGGCGCGCGCGTCGCGCCGACAGCGTGACGGCCACGGAGGCGCTGGTGATCAACACGAGCACCCCCGTCGCGTAGGCCCCGCCCTGGGCGTCGACGTCCGCCTCGAACACGATGGTGATGACGAAGGCGATCACCGTGAACACCAGCACGAGGGGACGGACGGCCCGGGCCCACTGCGGCGCCATGCCGTAGCGCGGCAGGTAGCGCGGCACGAGGTTGAGCAGCCCGGCCATGGCCGACGCCCCGGCGAACCACAGGATGCAGATGGTGCTGACGTCGTAGAGCGTGCCGAAGCCGTCGCCGAGGTACTGGTGCGCCAGGAACGCCAGGGCTCGGCCGTTGGCCGACCCGCCGGCCTGGAACTCGGCCTGGGGGATCAAGAGCGTGGTGACGAAGCTCGACAGGATCAGGAACGAGCTCATGATGATCGCGGCCGTGGCGAGCAGGCGACGGGCCCCGCGGATGCGTCCCACCGGCTTGGCCGGGGTGTCGGTCGGGTCGCCGGTGATCTGGGGCATGACGGCCACCCCGGTCTCGAAGCCCGACAGGCCGAGGGCCAGCTTCGGGAAGACGATCAGGGCGATGCCGACCATGACGAACGGGTTGCCGTGCTGCACGGTCAGCGCTTCCCACCAGTTGCCGATGACCACCGGGTTCTCGCCGATGTGGAAGAGCGACACGGCGATGACGACGAGGTTGAGCGTCAGGAAGATCGCGACGAGCACGACCGCGATGCCGATCGCCTCGCGGAAGCCCCGCAGGAAGACGGCGGCGAGCAACGCGACCAACACGAGCGTCAGCGGCACCTCGGCCCCGTGGAACCACGACGGGGCGAACGGGTTCTCGACGGCGTGCGCCGTGGCGTCGGCCGCCGACAGGGTGATGGTGATCATGAAGTCCGTGGCGGCGAAGCCGAGCAGGACGAGGACGAACAGCTTGCCGCCCCACCAGGGCAGCAGGCGCTCGAGCATCGCGATCGAGCCCTCGCCGCGCGGGCTCTCGCGGGCGACGCGGCGGTAGACGGGGAGCGCGCCGAACAGCGTCAGCAGCACCAGCACGATGGTCGCGAGAGGCGAGAGCAGCCCCGCCGCGACGGCCGCGATGGCCGGTTGGTACCCGAGGGTCGAGAAGTAGTCGACGCCGGTCAGGCACATCACCCGCCACCACGAGTGCGTCTTCTCCGGGGTCTCGGCGTGCGGACCCTGGTGCGTCCCCGCGGTCTCGGTGAGGCCGTGCAGCAGCCAGCTCCGCATCCGTCGCGTGGTCGGGTGCGGGGTGGGCGGTGCGACCCTGGCGGGTGACTCGGGCTGCGCGGACACGGGTTCCTCTCGGACGTGCGGTGCGCACCGACCGGGAGGCGGGCACGCGCCCTGCAACGTTAGGCCTCGCGCGCCTCCCGGTGGTGACGTCCGGCGTTAGGAAACCGTGAGGATCCCGACGGCGACCGCGGTCACGCCTCCTCGACGACCTCTGCCCCGGCGTCGGGTACGAAGCGGTAGCCCATGCCGAGCACCGTGACGAGGTGTCGCGGTGCGGCCGGCACGGGTTCGAGCTTCTTGCGGAGTTGCGCGAAGTAGAGCCTCAGGTAGCCGGTGTCCTTCGCGTGGAAGGGGCCCCAGACCTCGGTCAGGATGGTCTCGCGCGTGATCAGCTTGTCGGGGCTGTGCAGCAACAACTCGAGGATCTTCCACTCGGTCGGCGTCAGCCGGACGGCCGTGCCGCCGCTGCCCGCGCCGCCGCCCGCACCCGCGCCGCCGCGCGCACCCGCGCCGCCACCCGCGCCCGCGCCGCCCCCCGGCCGACGGACCACGGTCTTCGCCGCGAGGTCGACCTGCACGTCGCCGAACGTGACCACGGGCTGCTCGTCGTCGGTGCCCGACGGCAACCGGCGGGTCTGCGCCCGGATGCGGGCGAGCAGCTCGTCCATCGAGAAGGGCTTCGTGACGTAGTCGTCGGCGCCCGCGTCCAACGCCTCGACCTTGTCGGCGGCGTCGGTGCGGCCCGACACGACGAGGATCGGCACGGTCGACCAGCCGCGCAGGCCGGTGATCACCTCGACCCCGTCGAGGTGGGGCATGCCGAGGTCGAGCATGACGAGGTCGGGGTGCCGGCTCGCCGCGAGGTCGAGCGCCTCCCGCCCGTCGGCGGCCGTGACGACGTCGTAGCCGCGCGCGCCGAGGGTGACCTTGAGCGCCCGCAGGATCTGCGGGTCGTCGTCGGCGATCAGGATCTTCACGGCGCTCACGTGGCCGACCGTACCCGATCGGCCTCGCCTGCCCCGCCCGGCCCGGCCTCGCCTGCCCCGCCCGGTCCGGGCACCACCGGCAGCCCGACCACCATGGTCAACCCGCCGCCGGGGGTGTCGTCGAGTGCGAGCGTGCCGCCCATCGCCTCGACGAACCCCTTGCTGAGCGCCAGCCCGAGCCCGAGCCCCGTGCCGTTGTCGGTGTCGCCCAGCCGCTGGAACGCGACGAGGATCTCGTCCCGCCGTTCGACCGGGACCCCGGGTCCGCGGTCCACGACCCGCAGCTCGACCCGGTCGCCGAAGGCGCTCGTCGAGATGCGGACGCTCGCGTCCGGCGGCGAGTGGCGCAGGGCGTTGTCGAGCAGGTTGACGACCACGCGCTGCAACAGCACGGCGTCGGCCCGCACGGGCGGCACCGTCGCCCGCAGCGCGAGCTCGACGTCGGCCGGCCCGAGGCCGAGCTCGTCGAGGGCGCCGAGCACGACCTCGTCGACGTCGACGTCGGCGGGCGTCACGGCGAGGGCCCCGGCCTGCACGCGGCTGACGTCGAGCAGGTCGGTGACCAGGGTCGAGAGCGAGTCGAGGCTCTCGTGGGCGGTGGACAGCAGCTCGTCCCGGTCGGAGTCGCTCCAGGCGACGTCGGTCTGCCGCAGTCCGCTGACGGCGGCCGTCGCGGCGGCCAGCGGACGACGCAGGTCGTGACCGACGGCGGCGAGCAGGGCGCTGCGCATGCGGTCGACCTCGGCGAGCGGGGCGACCTGGCCTGCGGCCCGGCTCAGCTCGGAGTGCTCGAGGGCCGCCTCGACCTGCGCCGCGACGACGTCCAGGAGGCGCCGGTCGGCCGCCTGCAGTTCGGGTCCGGTCAGCTCGAGGGTCGCGTCGGCGCCCGCGGCGATCGACGTGGTGGTCCCGGCCGGGGACCCGGCTCCGGGACGGCCGTCGTCGGCGAGCCGCGCCTCCCCGATCTCGACCCCGCCCTGGACGACGCGCACCCGGGTCATGCCCAGGGCCTCGCGGGTGCGGCCGATCAGGGCCTGCAGGGCGTCCTGGCCGCGCAGCACGCTCCCCGCGACCGTGGCGAGCAGCTCGGTCTCGGCGAGCGCCCGGGCGGCGGCACGGCTGCGTCGTGCGGCCTGGTCGACCACGTAGCTGACGATCGCGGCGTTGAGCACGTACAGCACGAGTGCCGCCAGGTGCAGCGGCTCGGCGATGGTCAGCTGGTAGATCGGCGCGATGAAGAACAGGTCGAGCGTCACGCCCGAGAGCAGCGCCGCGAGCAGGGCCGGCCAGATGCCACCCGTGACGGCCACCACCACGACCAGCAGCTGGAAGACCAGCACGGTGCCCGCGATGCCGTCCTCCGAGCGGTGCCCGGCCAGCAGCCCGGTGAGCAGCGGCCCGGCCACGAGGGCGAGCACGAACCCGGCGATCACGCGGCGTCGCGACAGGGCCCCGCCGAGTCGCGGCAGCACCCGGTCGCGTCCGGCCGAGGAGTGGGTGACGATGTGCACGTCGATGCGTCCCGACTCGCGGATCACCGTCGAGCCGATGCCGGGCCCGGTCAACGCCGCGGCCAGGCGCCCCCGTCGGCTCACGCCGATGACGAGTTGCGAGGCGTTCACCCCGCGGGCGAAGGCGACGAGCGCACGGGGAACGTCCGAGCCGACGACCTGGTGGTACGTGCCGCCGAGCTTCTCGACCAGGGCCCGCTGGGCCGCCAGGGCACCCGGTGCTCCCTGCCGGAGGCCGTCCTGCGCACTGACGTGCACGGCGACGAGTTCTCCTCCGGAGGACCGGGCGGCGATGCGGGCACCCCGTCGGATCAGCGTCTCGCCCTCGGGGCCGCCGGTCAGGGCGACGACGACGCGCTCCCGGGCCTCCCAGGTGCTGTCGATGCCGTGCTCGTCGCGGTACGCCTTGAGCGCGCTGTCCACCTCGTCGGCCAGCCAGAGCAGCGCCAGCTCGCGGAGGGCCGTCAGGTTGCCGAGGCGGAAGAAGTTCGAGAGCGCCGCGTCGACCCGGTCGGCCGGGTAGACGACGCCCTCGGCCAGTCGGTCCCGGAGGGCCTGAGGGGCGAGGTCGACGAGCTCCACCTGGTCGGCCGCCCGCAGCACGGCGTCGGGCACCGTCTCGCGCTGCGTCGCCCCGGTGATGCGCTCGACCACGTCGGTGAGCGAGTCGACGTGCTGGACGTTGACGGTCGAGACGACGTCGATGCCGGCGACGAGCAGGGCCTCGACGTCCTGCCACCGCTTCTCGTGGGTGGAGCCGGGGGCGTTCGTGTGGGCGAGCTCGTCGACCAGCGCGAGCTGCGGTGCCCGCGCGAGCACCGCCTCCAGGTCGAGTTCGTCCAGCGCGACGCCGCGGTGGACGACCGCCCGGCGGGGCACGACCTCGAGGTCGCCGACCAGCGCCGAGGTCGCCCGCCGCCCGTGAGTCTCGACGACGGCCACGACGACGTCGACCCCTTCGGATCGCAACCGTGCCCCTTCTTCGAGCATCGTGTACGTCTTGCCCACGCCGGGTGCCGCCCCCAGCACCACCCGCAACCGCCCTCGCTTCATGCGCTCAGCCTGTCACCCCTGCGGACCCGAGCGTGCCGGACGGGGACCACCCGCCGGGCACACGGGAACGCCCCGTGACCACGGGGGCCACGAGGCGTGTGTCTCGAGGGTACCTGGCCCCCTCCGTGGTTCAGCTGGAGGGTCGCACCCGACGCGACCCTGCGCGATCTCACAGGGGGTTGTGTGCCTGGTGCCTCTCGAGGCCGTCCGACCCGAATCGGACTCTTGCAGGATACGCGATCCGGAGGCTCCGTTGCCCATTGGGCATGGAAATTCTCAGGAAGCCCCGGCACGATGGTCCGATGCAGCAGACTCCGGCGCGTGGGGACCTCACCCGATTCGGCACGGAAGCGGTCGGCGGGCGCGACGAGAAGCGTCGGGCGACGAGCCGTGGGCTCGCCGACGCGGCCTTCCGACTGGCGACCGAGAAAGGCTTCGACGGCTTCGTCGTCGAGGACGTCACCGCCCTGGCCGGTTACTCGAGGCGCACCTTCGCGAACCACTACTCGTGCAAGGAGGACGCCGTGGCCTCGGTGCTCCTGAACAAGGCGGGCGCGGCGGTCGACGCCTCCGACCTGTCGATGCTGGCGTCCTTCCAGGGGACCGACATCGACCTGCTCGAGCTGCTGCTGTTGTCGGCCGTCGACACCCAGCTCGTGGACTACATGATCAGCCTCCGCCACCTGCTGCGGACGCACGAACCCCTGCTGCCCTACGTGCTCGCGGTCGGCGTCCCCATGACCGAACGCGTCGGCGACGTGATCGGCCTGGCCGTCGGCCCCTCGCGGGACGACCTGACCACGTCCTTGCTGATCCACTCGACCTGGGGTGCCGTCATCGCCGTGCTGCGCGGCGTCTACGACCCCTGGGTCGACACGACCACCGACGACGAACGCGTCGACGCCCTCCGCGCCTACTGGGCGACGACGTTCGAACGCTTCCGCACGGGCTTCGGGCCCGTCGCCTGAGCCGGTCCGCACCGCACCGCACCGCACCGCGTTTCGTGCACGGCACCGGGTAGAGACGCGGTGCCGTGCACGAAACGCGGTGCGACACGCTGGGCTCGGGACGAGGAGGCGCGGTGCCGGCCTCGTCAGGCCAGCAGGTCCACGGCGAGGTAGCCGGCGTATCCGCCCGACGTGCGTCCGTCGCGCCGTCCCGAGGTCAGCACCTCGCCGACGTCCGAGGCGACGAGCGTCGCACCGGCGTCGCGCAGCCGGTCGACGAGGACGTTGTCCTCGTGCAGGTCGACGGGCGCGAACCCGCCGACGGACCGGTACGACGACGCCCGCACCCCGAGGTTGGCGCCGTGCACGTGGCCGTTCGGCCGTCCGGGCGTGTGCCGGGCCGTCCAGGCCGCGATCTGCCGCGGCGAGAGGTCGGCGAAGTCCGGGCGCACGGTCCCGATCACGACGTCGGCGCCCGAGGCGGCCCGGTCGAGCTGGTCGTCGATCCAGCCCGGCGGCACGACCGAGTCGGCGTCGGTGCAGGCGAGCCACACCGCGTCGAGCGGCAGGTCGTCCGAGGGCGCGCCGAGTTCGTCCAGGGCGACGTCGACGCCGACGGCCCGTGCGACGCCGACCCCGCGGGCCTCGATCTCGACGACGGTCACGCGGGCGTGCGCACGAGCGGCCGCCACCGTCCCGTCGGTGCAGGCGTCGGCCACGAGGACGACGACGACCCGCACCTCCGGATGGGTCCTGGCCGTGTGCCGCCGCGCGACGTCGACGCCGTCGAGGGCGCGCGAGACGAGTTCCTCCTCGTCGTGCGCGGGGACGACGACCGCGACGGCCCGCACGGGGCGGGCCGGGGTCGGGGCCGGGGCCGATCGGATGGGCGCGTCGCTCATCGCAGGCCCGTCCGCTGGGCGACCGACCGGGGGTCGCGCGAGAAGACGTCGAGCACGAAGTCGCCCTCGACGTGGTGCGAGACCCGGTGGAGGCGCGGGTCGGCGCCCAGCCGGGCGTGGACGTCGTCCGCGCCCTGCCGGAAGTCCCCCTCGGGCTGCGTCCAGTGGCAGGCCACGACGTCGCCGTCGTCGGCCAGACCGTCGACGATCGAGTCCACCAGCCGCCCGAACGCCTCCGGGGCCAGGTAGTAGCCGACCTCGCTGAGCACGACGAGGTCGAAGGTGCCCGACGGGTAGTCGGCGGCGGCGTCGGCCTGCTCGACCGTGACGTGGGGCAGGTTCGCGAGCCGCTCGCGAGCGGCCTGCACGGCGACCGACGACACGTCGAGGGCCAGCAGGCGGTCCGCCGCGGGGGCCAGGTCGCCCGTCAGCACGCCGATCGAGCAGCCCACCTCGAGCACGCGGCCGTAACGCTCACGCGGCAGCGACGCCACGGTGAGGGCGCGCTTGCGGCGCTCGTACCAGCGCGTCGTGACCCGCCACGGGTCGGCGCGGCGGGCGTGCGTCCGGTCGAACGTCGCCTCGGTCGCCGGGACCGACGCCGCGGCGCCCGCGTCCTGGCCGTCCGCGTCCTGGCCGTCCGCCTCCGACCCGGCCACGACGAAGACCTCGCGCCCGCGGGTGAAGTGCCGCTCGAACACCGGGTGCAGCACGGGTGCGTCCTCGGGCGCGGTCGAGAGGGGTCGGCGCTGCGAGACGTACGCCGCGAGGGCCGAGCGCTTCGCGGCGTCGGCGACGGCGTCCAGGGGCGAGAGCCGCAGCGACGGCCAGGGCACGTCGGGGTGGTCGGGCGAACCCCAGTGCCACAGCCAGATCGGGTACTCGAGCACCGTCGTGCCGGCCTGGTCCGCCTCGGCCGCCAGCTCGGCGGCGATCTCGCCGAGCACGCGGTGGTCCCGGTGTCCGTCGCCGCGCCAGGGCGCGACGAGCAGGCCAGCGGGCCCGGGCAGCAGGGGACGCAGCCGCTCGGTGATCTCGGCTCGGGCCTCGCGGACGGTCCCGTCGGCGATGCTCCAGTGCACCAGCTCGACGTCGTGACCCAGCAGGTCCACCGCGACCCGCGCCTCCTCGGCCCGCGTCGCGACGAGGTCCTCGGCGCTCGTGGTCGAGCCGGGGTGCGAGGCCGCGCCGTCGGTCACCACGACGACCGTGACCGGGATGCCGCGGGCGGCCGCGTGGGCGATGAGCCCGCCGGCGCCGAGGGTCTCGTCGTCGGGGTGGGCGGCCAGCACGACCACGCGCGACGCGCTGGTCGGGACGACGGCGCCGTCGAGCGGCGGCAGGTCGAGGAGGCGCGGGTCGGCCTCCCAGGTCTCCACCGGAGTCCCCGGCGCGCGACCGTCGAAGCTCACCACGTGGGACGTCCGTCGGCCACGGCCCGACGCAGGACCGTCTGGCCGAGCGACGCGTCGTCGCGTTCGCCGTGGTGCTGGCGGAGGTAGAGCTCGAGGTCGGCGACGCGCTTGGCGTGGGCCGCGTCGGTGGCGAGCGGGGCCGGGCCGAGGGCACGGGACGCCCGCGCGAGCACGTCGTCGCAGGCGTGGGCGACGGTCCCGCGGACGCGCTTGGCCAGCAGCCGCCCGGCGTCACCGGTCGCCTCACCGGCGTCGACGAGGTCGGCGGCCTCGACCAGCGCCCGGCGGGCGTCGGCCAGTCGCGTGTCGACGAGGCCGAGGGCCTGCAGGAGGTGCGGGTCGGCAGGGCGCTCCGGCGTGCGCGACGAGGCGGTCACCGCCGCGGCCAGCAGCGTGCGGGCCACGCCGACCGCGCCGCCGTACCAGCACGCCGCGACTCCGATCCCGCCCCACGAGAAGCCGGGACGCTCGAGGTACCACCCGGGGGCACCGACCTCGTAGGCCTCGACGTCGTCGAAGTCGACCGGGCCGGAGGGGATCTCGACGAGGCCCCTGGCGTGCCAGGCGTCCGCCGTCACGGTCACGCCCGCCTGACGGAGGTCGACCGAGAACAGCCGACGCTCGTCGCCGACCCAGGCTGTGACGAGCGCGCCGTCGAGGGTGCCCGCCAGGGAGCACCAGGGCTTCGTGCCGGCCAGCGACCACGGACCCGACCCGTCCGGGCCCCGGGTCGCCGTCAGACGGACGCCGGGCCCCTCGGCGGCGAACACGCCCCAGGTGAACGGGTCGGCGGTCCGAGCGCGCGGGGGGACGGAGGAGCGGTCGCCGTCGTCCTCGTCGGACAGGATCTCGGTGGCGGTCGCGGCGCCGACCTCGGCGTGCTGGTCGAGGATGGCGAGGGCGTCGAGGTGCGGTTCGGCCGCTCGGGCCGCACCGAGATCGTGCGCGGCGAGCGTCGCCAGGGCCTGCCAGAGGTCGGCCGTCGAGCCCAGTCCGGGCAGGGCCCCGTGTCGACCGAGCTCGACGGCGAGGTCGAGTGCGTCGCCCACCGAGGGCGCCGGACGGGATCGCAGCCCCTCGACGACGAGAGCGGTGGCCGTCCCGACGACCGGACCCGCGCCTCCCAGGGTGACCGGCTCGACGGGGTCGGTCGAGCGCGCGGGCGCGGAGGGACTCATGGTCTCGACGCTAGTCGGTCGTCCGATCGAGCGTGGGGGTTGACAACGGGGTGGACGACAGGCGTCGGGCAGTGCGGGAGGCTCAGAACTCGTCGCTGTCGAGCGGGATGCGCTCGGCCGCTTCGGCGGTCTGGGGCTCGATTCCGCGGAGGCGGCCGATGCGCCCCTCGATGTCGTCGACCAGGGCGTCGTCGTCGATCTCGGCCTCGTCGGTCTGCTCTTCGGAGACCAGCATCTGGCTGGCGGGACCGAGCAGCACCTGGAACCGCTGGTGCACCCCGCCACGATCCATGCCGGGCAGGTCGACCATGTCGGACTTGTTCTGCATCGCCAGCGCTCGCGCGTACTCGACGACGGCCGCCGCGATCGCGTCGCCGGTGACCAGGTACTCGTCGGTGTAGTGGATGCGTTTCACCCGTGGTTCTCCCTGCAGTCGAGACGACTCGTCGTCACCGATCACGCTACGCGCGACGGGGCGGGAAGGCCCCGTGCCGGGCGACGTCGGTGGGCCCTCGAGCGGGCAGAAGAAAAGCCACCCCGGAACATCTCTGGCGAGAGAGAGAACCGACGTGGCTTTCCGCGGAGCCGGTGGGATTTGAACCCACGGTTCCCACAAAGGGAACTCCACCTTAGCAGGGTGGTGCACTAGGCCGAACTATGCGACGGCTCCATGCGGCTCGCGAGCGAACGCGCAGGGACAAGCATAGCGGCCCGGAGGCCAGATGCCGAACCGGGGCCCGGCGCCGGTCGGACGTCCGGCCGGGACGGGCGTGGACAGAACCACCCGTGCCCCACCCGCTCTGGGGGGCGTGATCGGCTTGTCGGCATTTGTGCCGACACATAGAGTACCCCTGACGCCGACGACGGCCGAGGGGCCGGGGCCCGACAGCACGGGCCCGTTCACCCTTGCCGAACACGCCCCCCGACGGTCGCCGCGTCACGTGCCCCACCATCGAGCGCCGCACCCGAACGGCTGCGCCCGAGGGGCTCGCCGCCGGCACCGACGCCGGCCTCCACACCCCCCACGGTGCCGCACCCCTGATCCCGGCATCGCGGGGTTCTCATGCGTGCCGGTTCGGGCCGCCGCTTGAGGTCACCGGTCGTCCCGGCGAGCTGGTTACTCGCCGGGGCGACTTCTCGGCGGAGCGCCTAGTTCGAGCCGAACGCCACCGAGCAGGTCTGGTCGGCCGCCGTCTGGCCGGTGAGGCCCTCGATGACCTCGGTCGTCGGAGGCGTGGTCGCCGCCCCCGCGCCCGGGTCGGTGGGTGCCGCCGTGTCGGCCGGAGCAGCGGTCTGGGCGGGAGCAGCCGTCTCGGCCGGAGCGGCCGGGGCCTGGGTCGCCGCCGAACCGTCACCCGTGCCGGTGTTCTCGGAGCCGATGCCGGTGCTGCCCTCGGGGATCGAGAACGGGACGTCGTTCGCGATCGCGTCGAAGAGCTGGGTCGCCACGGCCTCGTCGGGCTGCACCTTGTTCTCGTAGACGCCCGACCCTCCGGTCGTGCCGGGGTACTGGACGAAGTTGACGGCGTCGAGCGGCAGGTCCCGGAGCGCGAGACCGATCTGCACCATGGTGTCGATCTTGGTCAGCTGGTCGGACAGGGTCATGTTGCTCGCCGCGGCGCGGGCCAACGAGTAGAGCTTCGTGGGGTTGCTGAGGGTGTCGGCGCTCTTCACCGTCCGCAACAGCGACGAGAGGTAGACCTGCTGGCTGCTGATGCGGCCGAGGTCGGACCCGTCGCCCACGCCGTGGCGGGTGCGCAGGAAGGCCAGGGCGTCGGCACCCGAGAGCACGGTCTCGCCGGCCGGGATGTCGAGACCCGTGTAGCGGTCCTTGATGGGCGTGGCGGCACAGACGGGGACGCCGCCGATGGCGTTCGACATCTCGATGACGCCGTTGAACGAGATCATGCCCGCGAAGGGGATGTCGAGACCGGTCAGGCTCGAGACGGTCGAGGCGACGCAGCTCAGCCCGCCGTACGAGTAGGCCTCGTTGATGGGTCGGGCCGACATCGCCGAGTAGTACCCCGAGCCGTCCTCCTTCGCGCACGACGGGATCGGCACGACCATGTCGCGGGGGATGCTGACGGCGGTCGCGTTGGTGTGGTCGGCCGACACGTGGAGCAGGATGTTGACGTCGTTCAGGGTCGCGTCCCGCTCGCCGAACGCCCCCTGGTCCTGGCTGGCGTCGTTGTCGGTCCCGACGACGAGGATGTTGAAGCCGCCTTCGTACTCGCTGATCGACGGCGGAGCGGGCTTCGTCGTCTCGCCCTGGGCCGCCTGCAGCTCGACCCCGTCACCGAGGTCGCTGCGCACCTGGTACGCCGCGATGGCGCCGACCGAGGCTCCGCTCACGAGCAGGACGGCCACCGAGGCGGCCACCACCTTCGTGACGGCCCGCACCGCGCCTCCGCTCTTGAGCCGGCCGTGTCGGGCGACTCCCGTCGTCGCGGGGGCGGAACGGCGTCCGGAGGCGGTCGCCTCGGGCCGGGCAGCTCGTCGGCCACGGCCGGATCGGTCGCGAAGGTCGCTCACGCGGTGTCCTCTCGGTCATCGAGGGCGACCCTCGCTCGCGCGGCCTCGGGATGGTTCGAGGATCGAGCGGGCAGAAGGGCACCGTTCGGTGTACGGGCAGATGGAGATACTACCCAGGCGGTCCTGGGCCGCTGCCGGGACTCAGCCGGTCGCACGGTTCGCGACGAGCTGGACGGCGTACGAGGCGTGCCACTTGCCGGCGGCCGGTCCCCCGTTGCACTCGCCGTCGCTCGCCCCGGGCGTCTTGATCCAGAGCAGGGCGTCGAGCTTCGTCGTGCCGGTCTGCACCGAGGGCACGACCCCCAGGCCGGCCCCGGGCGCGTTGCACCACGTGCCCTTCCAGCCGCGACCGTTGCGCGACGTGTCGATCACGTACCGTGCGCCTCCCGTCGCCAGCGACACCTTCTCGGCGTAGGCACGCTCGGATTCGACCGGGTAGTAGTTCGACACGTTGGTCGCGAAGCCGCGCGCGCGGTCGACACCGGCCGCCTTGAGGCGCGCGGCCATGGTCTGCGGCGGCACCCAGTTCGAGTTGCCGGCGTCGAGGTAGGCCGGGACGCCCGCGTCCGCCAGGGTCGCGACGGCGGAGGCGATGGTGGCCTCCCGCCCGCTCGTCTGCTCGGGGCAGTTGCTGATGAGCGTGAGGGCGTCGGGCTCGACGACCACGACGACCCGGTGGCCCGCCAGCCGCGAGGCGACGAGGGAGTTCCAGCGCAGGTACGCCGCGTTGTCGGCCGACCCACCCGCCGAGTGGCTGCCACAGTCGCGGTTGGGGATGTTGTACGTGACGAACAGGGGGGTCGCGCCGACCTTCTCCGCGGCGGCGACGGTGCCGTCGATCTTCTTCACGAGCTGGGCGTCGGTCAGCCAGCTGCCGAGCCAGGTCGCCACCGGCTGCTTCGAGATCGTGCGGGCCGCCGCGGCCTCGGCGGTCCGGCCCTCGGACGTCAGCGTGGTCGCGGCGCGCGCCGCCTCACCGGCGGGGTCGACGTACAGACCGCCCCGGAACAGCGTCGTGGTGGGCGTGGTGCGGATGGTCTGCGAGACCGCGGCGGGCGTCGTCACCGTGGGGACCGACGGGACCGACGTCGAGGCCGGGTCGGGCGACACGGGCGACCCGGTCGACCCGCGCTCCCCGCGCGAGGTGAAGGCGGCGATGGCTCGCTCGGCCGACTTGGACGACCGTGCGGGCGGGCTCGACGCCGTGGTCGGCGAGGCCGTGACCGAGGTCGACGAGGGGGCGACGGGGGCCGCGTGCGCTCGCGCGGGAGCGACCGCGAGGCCGGCCGTCAGGGCGACGGCGACGCCGAGGACGACGGCGGCGCGGGTCGTCGGGGTCATGTGGGTCATGGCTGGGGTCCTGGTGTCGAGGGGCCCGGGCGGTGTTCGGCCCACCCGGGGTGCCGACCGGTGCGGGACCGCAACGGGGGGCTCGATCAGTGCAACACGGGGGTGCCTCGGCGTTCAGTCCCTGTTCGGGGGGACGGAGCGTTCCACTTCGGGGGCCACGGGGGTCGGAGAGGGCCTCTGGCGGGGTTCCGGGCACGGCACCCGAGGAGGTCGTCACGGCGGCCCTCGCGGCGGCCGACCTGGGAGACTGGACGGGCGGTCGCGGACGCTCCCGCGCGCGCACCAGGCCCGGGAGGACCACATGAACGGCGAGACCAACCGAGACGCGTGGCGGGACTCCGTCGAGACCTGGCTCAAGGGCGACGAGCGCAACGACGTCTTCGACGGCTACCTCGACTGGTACCGCGCGCCGGTGATGGCCGACACCGACGACTGGACCCGCGACTTCTTCGTGCTGCCGGCCGTCGGTTCGGACGTGCTGCACAAGCACGCGGGCTTCGTCGACGGCGACGCCGCCGTCTCGGTCGACGACACCACCTGGCGCGACCTCAGCACCCTGATCGGCGAGGCCTTCGCGACCTACGCCGCCGCCAAGGCCTAGGAGGCACGGGTCGCGTCATCTGCGGAACGCGCGACCCGTCTGGCGGAGGGCGTGGGATTCGAACCCCGCGGCGCGCCAGCGACGCGTCCGCCCGGTCGGCGCCCTCCAGGACGCGGTGCGGAACGCGTAACCCGACTGGCGGAGGGCGTGGGATTCGAACCCCGCGGCGCGCCAGCGACGCGTCCGCCCGGTCGGCGCCCTCCAGGGCGCGGTGCGGAACGCGTAACCCGACTGGCGGAGGGCGTGGGATTCGAACCCACGAGACATCTCTGCCCACTTGTTTTCAAGACAAGCTCCATCGGCCGCTCGGACAGCCCTCCCGGTGGCCGGACGAGCTACGCCGCCACGATGTGATCACTACGCCACTTTCAACCGTGGCGTCGTGTTCATGTCGTGGCGGGATGCACGCATCGGGCAACCGGGGCCGAGTCTACCGACTCAGAGCGTCGCGAGCACCTCGGCGAGCCCGTCGTCCAGGTCGCTCGACGTCTGCTCGCTGGCCACCGCGGCGACGTCGTCGGGCGCCTGGCCCATGGCGACCCCGCGTCCCTCGGCCGCGGCCCAACGCAGCATGTCGATGTCGTTGCGCCCGTCGCCCGCGGCCAGGACCTGCGACCGCGGCACGTCGAGCCACTGCCGCACGCGCTCGAGGGCGGTCGCCTTCGTGACGCCGTCCGGGGCGATGTCGAGCCAGGCCGTCCAGCCGACGTTGTAGTTCACGTGCTGGAGGCCCATGCGCTCGACGGCCGTGAGGAAGTCCTCGGTGTCGTGGTCGGGCGAGACGACGACCACGCGGGTCGCCGGCCGGCCGACGAGGTCGTCGAACTCGACCTTCTCGGCGTTCAGTGCCGCCGCCGCGGCGGGGAACGACCCGCAGTACCGCAGCAGCCCCTCTTGGTCTTCGACGGCGTACCCGGCCCCCGCGTCGGCCAGGGCCTCGCGGATCGTCGACAGCACCTGGGTCGGGTCGAACTCCTCGACGTGCACGCGGCGGTACCCCGTCGGGGCCGACTCGTCACGGCCCAGGGTGATCGCACCGTTCGCGCAGACGACGTAGTCCGAGACGAGACCGAGACGCTCCATGACGGGCAGCGTCATCGACACCGAGCGTCCGGTCGCGATCATGACCTGGTGACCCTGGTCGTGGAGGCGCGTGATCTCGCCGAGGACGCCCTCGGAGATGGTGCCGTCCTCGGGCATGATCGTGCCGTCGACGTCGAGCGCGACCAGCCAGCGGTCGGCGGCGGCCACGGGCTCGTCGCCGGGCCGGGGTGCGGCGGCGGCCTGGCTCACGCGACCGGCTCGATGACCTCGAGGCCGCCGAGGTAGCCGCGCAGCGCCTCGGGCACGACCACCGAACCGTCGGCCTGCTGGTGCGTCTCGAGGATCGCGACGAGCCACCGCGTGGTCGCGAGGGTGCCGTTGAGCGTCGCGACGGGGGCCGTCTTGCCGCTCTCGGTGCGGTAGCGGGTGTCGAGGCGGCGTGCCTGGAAGGTGGTGCAGTTCGACGTGCTGCTCAGCTCGCGGTAGGTGCCCTGCGTCGGCACCCAGGCCTCGATGTCGAACTTGCGTGCGGCGCTCGAACCGAGGTCGCCGGCGGCGACGTCGATGACGCGGTAGGTGAGGCCGAGTGCCTGCAGCATGCTCTCCTGGAACCCGACGAGGGCGTCGTGCTCGGCCTCTGCCTGGTCGGGGTGCACGTAGCTGAACATCTCGAGCTTGTTGAACTGGTGCACGCGGAGGATGCCCCGGTTGTCCTTGCCGGCGGCACCGGCCTCGCGGCGGTAGCAGGTCGACCAACCGGCGTAGCGGATCGGGCCCGCCTCGACGTCGAGGATCTCGTCGGAGTGGTAGCCGGCGAGCGCGACCTCGCTCGTGCCGGTCAGGTAGAGGTCGTCGGCGGGCAGGTGGTAGACCTCGTCGGCGTGGGAGCCCAGGAACCCGGTGCCGGCCATGACCTCGGGTCGCACCAGCGTCGGGGTGATCAGCGGCGTGAAGTCGTTCTCCAGGGCGAGGTCGAGGGCCATGTTCATCAGGCCGAGCTCGAGGCGGGCACCGATGCCGCGCAGGAAGTAGAAGCGCGAGCCCGACACCTTGGTGCCGCGCTTGATGTCGATCGCGCCGAGCTTCTCGCCGAGGTCGGCGTGGTCGAAGGCCTCGAAGTCGAAGGAGGGACGGGTGCCGTGCTCACGGAGCGTCACGAAGTTCTCTTCGCCGCCCGAGGGCACGCCGTCGATGATCAGGTTGCCGATGCCGCGCGCGGCCGCGTCGAAGACCGCATCGGCCTCGTTCGAAGCGGCCTGCGCCTCCTTCACGCGGGCGGCGAGCTGCTGCGCCTGCGCGACCAGGGCCTTCTTCTCGTCTTTCGGCGCCTTGGCGACGGTCTTGCCGAAGGCGTTCTGCTCGGCGCGCAGGTCTTCGAAGGCGGCGATCGCCGCGCGGCGGGCCTGGTCGGCCGCCACCGCGTCGTCGACCAGCGACTCGGAGTCGCCCCGGGCCCGCTGGCTCTGCTTGACGAGGTCGGGGGATTCACGAAGCAACTGGGGATCGATCACCCGCCCATCCTAGGCAACGGCACCCGCGCGGCCGACGTTCTGCACAGAGCCTTCGCCTTCCCGTTACCTCACGGGGGTGCGTCCAATACGCTCGCCCCATGACCGCCACCTCCCCCTCCCCCGCCGAGCACGCCTCGGCATCCGAGCCCGAGACGGCTCGCCAGACCGCCGCGGTCGTCTACAACCCGATCAAGGTCGACCTCGACGCCATCAAGACGGCCGTCGGGCGCCACGAGTTCTCGAACGGCTGGGCCGCCACGAAGTTCTACGAGACCAGCAAGGAAGACCCGGGCGGCGAGGTGACGAAGCAGGCCCTCGCCGAGGGCGTCGACATGGTGATCGCCGCGGGTGGCGACGGCACGGTGCGTGCCGTGGCCGAGGCCCTGCGGGGCACCGACGCGTCCCTCGCCCTGCTGCCCTCGGGCACGGGCAACCTGTTGGCCCGCAACCTCGAGCTCTCGCTCGACAACCTCGACGACTCGATCGCGACGGCGTTCAGCGGTCGCGACCGTGACATCGACCTCGGCGTCGTCGACGTCGAGCGTGAGGACGGCTCGCGCGAGACCAAGGCGTTCGTCGTCATGGCGGGCGTCGGCCTCGACGCGAAGATGCTCGCGAACACGAACGACGAGCTGAAGAAGCGCGTCGGGTGGCTCGCCTACGTGGACGCCATCGCCCGCGCGCTCCGCGACGACAACAAGATCGACGTCCGGTACGAGCTCGACGACCAGGGCCGCAAGTCGATGCGCGCCCACACGATCATCGTCGGCAACTGCGGCCTGCTGCCCGCCAACATCATGCTGCTGCCCGACGCGGCGATCGACGACGGCATCTTCGACATCGTCGCCCTGCGCCCCGAGGGCTTCTTCGGCTGGGTGCAGATCTGGGTCAAGATCGTGTGGGAGAACGGCGTCATGCGCCGCACCCAGGTCGGCCGCCGCATCCTCGCCGCCAACAGCCGCGAGGTGCGCACCCTGCGCTACAACAAGGGCAAGAAGCTCGTGGTCCGACTCGACTCCCCCCAGGACTTCGAGATCGACGGCGACTCCGTCGGCAAGGTCGTCGCCCTGCGCGCGGTCGTCGACCCGGGCGGCCTGACCGTCCGCGTGCCGGCCGACGCCTGATCGGCACGGGCGGCCGGCCGAGCGAGGCCGGTCGTCAGCGCAGGCCGCTGATCAACGCAGGCCGCTGATCAACCCGCGCAGCCAGTCGCGGGCGTCGACGAAGGCCTCGTCGTCGTACCGCGGCGAGACCTCGGCCGGGGCGCCGTCGGCACGAGGGTACGACCCGAGGAACATCACGCTCGGGCTGAAGCGCTTCAGCCCGAGCAGGGCGTCGGCCACGCGTTCGTCGAGCACGTGCCCCTCGAGGTCGATGACGAACCGGTAGCGCCCGAGGGCGTCGCCAATCGGTCGCGACTGGATGAGGCTGAGGTTGATGCCGCGGGTCGCGAACTGCTCGAGCATGTCGACCAGGGCCCCCGAGCCGTCGGCCGGAAGCTCGACGATCAGGCTGGTCTTGTCGGCACCGGTCGCGGGCGGCACGGGCACCGTCCGGCTGACCAGCACGAAGCGCGTGACGGCCTGGTCGTTGTCGCCGATCTCGCGGGCGAGCACCTCGAGATGGTGGTGGTCGGTGATGCCGGGAGGCGCGACCGCGGCGTCCGCGGAGCCCCCGGCGCCGCCCGGCTCGAGCAGCGAGGCGGCGGCGGCCACGTTCGACGAGGCCGGCAGGTGACCGTGGCCGGGCAGGTTGCGTTCGAGCCAGCGGTGGGTCTGCGCGTAGGCGACCGGATGCGCGTTCACCAGCCGCACCTCCTCGATGCGGGTGCCCGGCCGGGCGACGAGCACGAAGTTGACGCGCACCAGGTACTCGCCGACGATGCGGAGGCCCGGCACCGTGGCGAGGGCGTCCTGCGTCGCACTGACCCCGCCCTCGACGCTGTTCTCGATCGCGATCATCGCGGCCGTGCTGACGCCCGAGACGACGTCGGCCAGGGCCTCGCCGACGTTGTTGACGCTCTTCCAGGTGGCCCCGACGGCCTCGGGCACCTGCTTGAGCGCCGCCTCGGTGAACGTGCCCGCGGGCCCGAGGTAGCTGTAGGTCGTCGAGGAGGCGCGGGTCGGCATGACGAGGAGCCTACTGAGAGCCGCCCGGGCACCGCGACGAAGGTCGGCGGCGGGTGCCAGGATGTCCCCATGACCGACCGTGCCGGAACCCCCGCAGAAGCCAGCGACCTGATCGACCCCGAAGAGGTCACGGCCGCGTACTACGAACTCGTCCCCGACGTCGGCGAGGTCGAGCAGAAGGTCGTCTTCGGCACCTCGGGCCACCGCGGGTCGTCGCTCGACGCCGCCTTCAACGAGACCCACATCGCCGCCATCACGCAGGCGATCGTCGAGTACCGCGCGGGCCAGGGCATCACCGGCCCGCTGTTCATCGGGCGCGACACGCACATCCTGAGCGGCCCCGCCGAGCGCACCGCGGTCGAGGTGCTCACCGGCAACGACGTGAAGGTGCTGGCCGACGCCGAGGGCGGCTACGTGCCGACGCCCGCGCTCAGCCACGCGATCCTGGTCTACAACAACGACCCCGCGAACACCGACAAGGCCGACGGCATCGTCGTCACCCCCAGCCACAACCCGCCCCGCGACGGCGGCTTCAAGTACAACCCGCCCCACGGCGGGCCGGCCGACAGCGACGCCACGAACTGGATCGCGAACCGCGCCAACGAGATCATCGCCGCCGGCAACGTCGACGTGAAGCGCGGCGTCGGCACGCCCGGCCGGCACGACTTCCTCCGCGGCTACGTGGGCGACCTCGTCAACATCATCGACATCGACGCCATCAAGAAGGCCGGCGTGAAGATCGGTGCCGACCCGCTCGGTGGCGCGAGCGTCGAGTACTGGGGCGCGATCCGCGACGTCTACGGCCTCGACCTCACCGTCACGAACCCGGGCGTCGACCCCACCTGGCGCTTCATGACGCTCGACTGGGACGGCAAGATCCGCATGGACCCGTCGAGCCCCTCGGCGATGGCCAGCGTCGTGCGCCGCAAGGACGAGTTCGACGTCCTGACCGGCAACGACGCCGACGCCGACCGGCACGGCATCGTCACGCCCGACGGCGGCCTGATGAACCCGAACCACTACCTCGCGGTCGCCATCGACTACCTCTACACGCACCGCCCCGAGTGGCGCGACGACGCGGCCATCGGCAAGACCCTCGTCTCGTCGAGCATCATCGACAAGGTCGCCGAGTCGCACGGGCGTCGCCTGTGGGAGGTCCCGGTCGGGTTCAAGTGGTTCGTCCCCGGCCTGGTGGACGGCTCGGTCGCCTTCGGTGGCGAAGAGAGCGCCGGCGCGTCCTTCCTGCGCAAGGACGGCACCGTCTGGACGACCGACAAGGACGGCATCCTGCTCGCCCTGCTCGCGAGCGAGATCATCGCCGTCACCGGCAAGACCCCCTCGCAGCTCTACGCCGAACTGGTCGAGAAGTACGGCGACCCGATCTACCAGCGGGTCGACGCGGCGGCGACGAAAGAGCAGAAGACCCGTCTGGGCAAGCTCGACGGCGACGCCATCGAGGCGACCGAGCTCGCGGGCGACCGCATCACGGCCAAGCTCAGCAAGGCTCCGGGCAACGACGCGGCCGTCGGCGGCGTCAAGGTCGTCACCGACAAGGCCTGGTTCGCGGCCCGCCCCAGCGGCACCGAGGACGTCTACAAGATCTACGCCGAGTCGTTCGAGGGCCCCGAGCACCTCGCGCGCGTCCAGGCCGAGGCGAAGACCATCGTCGACGCCGCGCTCGGCGCCTGACCCGCGCCTCCCGCACCGCCCGACGGGCGTGTTCGTGACGGACGGGCGACGTCGATCGCCCTCGTCCGACGAACACGCCCGTCGCGCGGTTCGCGGGGCCGCGCGGCGGGCACACGGCGACGGCCGGGCGGCAGGCTCAGCCCGCGTAGTCGGGGGCGGCCGGTAGGCCGAAGAACTCCTCGAGCGTGGTGACGCCCGTGTCGTGCATCTCGGTGGCGAGGGGCACGCCCACGTACCGGAAATGCCACGGCTCGAAGGTGAAGCCGGTCACGGCGACCTTGTCGGCCGGGTAGCGCAGCAAGAACCCGAAGCGCCACGCGTTGGCCGCGAGCCACTGCCCCTGCGGTGTGTCCCCGAAGCAGGCCTGCAACGCGCAACGGAGCGGCACGGGGCTGATGTCGAGGGCGAGCCCGGTCTGGTGCTCGCTGAAACCCGGACGGGCGCTCTGTGCATCGGCCTGTGCCTGCCCGAGACGCTGGACCCAGCCGGCGTAGACGCTCACCTGGGTGTCGTACGAGCGGTAGGCACTCTGCACCTGGAACGCCCCGGCCCCCTCGGCCTGGCCCGCCCGGAACATCTCGACGACCGCGGCGGCGGCCTCGGCGCGGAGGGTCGGCGGGTTCTGGTGCGCCACGTCGGGCGTGACGAGGTCGCCGGGGACGTAGTCGACCGGGTCGAGCGCGCGCAGCTTGTCGCTGACGACCCAGAGGCTGGCGGGGTCGTCGACCGACCGGGCCGCCTTGTCGAACGCGGGTGTCGTGGGGGACGTGGGAGGCGCCTCCTCGGTCGGGGTCGGGGTGGGGGTGAGCGCCGGCGAGACGGTCGCGGCCGACGTGCTCGGGCTCGGCTCGGGCGCTCCCCCCGAGCACGCGGCCAGCAGGCCGGCCGAGAGGACGACGGCCAGGACGGTGGCCGCGGGGTGCGGCAGGGAGGGGCGGCGTGACATCGCGTCGAGCCTAGTCACGAGCAGCGGACCGACAGGGACGGACGATTCCTCTTGTTGTCGGATGCTTGCCCGTGAAGTAACTTTGCGTACTGCGCAATTCCTCGTCGCGCCTCCCCCTTCCAGACAGAAGAGACACCATGTCGAGCGCCGCCTCCGCACCCACGACCACGGCCCCCGCCGAGCGCCAGGGCCTGATGACCCACCGCCAGATCTTGTACGTCATCTTCGGCCTGATGGCCGGCATGTTCCTCTCGGCCCTCGACCAGACGATCGTCGGCACCTCGATGCGGACGATCGCGGACGACCTCGACGGGCTCAGCCTGCAGGCCTGGGTGACCACCGCCTACCTGATCGTGTCGACCATCTCGACGCCGATCTACGGCAAGCTCAGCGACATCTTCGGCAGGCGACCGCTCTTCCTGATCGCCATCACGATCTTCTTGCTGGGGTCCGTCGCGGCCGGCTTCTCCGAGAGCATGTACCAGCTCGCCATCTTCCGGGCGATCCAGGGCATGGGCGCCGGCGGCCTCATGGCCCTGCCGCTGACGATCATGGGCGACATCCTGGCCCCGCGTGAGCGCGCGAAGTACCAGGGCTACTTCCTGGCCGTGTTCGGCATCTCGAGCGTCATCGGCCCGCTCGTCGGCGGGCTCTTCGCCGGAGCCGACCAGATCCTCTTCGTCACCGGCTGGCGCTGGGTGTTCCTGATCAACGTGCCGATCGGCATCGTGGCGCTGTTCATCGTCGTGCGGTTCCTGCACATCCCGGGCCAGAAGCGTCGCGAGAACGTGCGCATCGACTGGTTCGGCGCCGCCGCCGTCATCGTGGCCGCCGTGCCGCTGCTGCTGGTGGCCGAGCAGGGCCGCACCTGGGGCTGGAGCTCGCCCGGGGCCTTCGCCTGCTACGTGATCGGGGCCGTCGGCATCGTCGCGTTCGTCGTGATCGAGCGATCGATGGGCGACGATGCACTCATCCCGCTCAAGCTGTTCCGCAACCCCACCTTCTCGATGGCGACCGTGCTCGGCGTGCTCGTCGGGTTCGGCATGTTCGGCGCCCTGCTGACGGTTCCGCTGTACCTGCAGCTCGTGAACGGGGCGACCCCGACCGAGAGCGGCTTCCAGATGCTGCCGATGATCGCCGGCCTGATGATCTCGTCGATCGTCGCCGGCCAGCTCATCTCACGGACGGGCAAGTACAAGATCTTCCCGATCACGGGTACGGCGTTCATGGCGGCCGGGTTCTTCTGGTTCACGAACCTCTCGTTCGACAAGCCGTACTGGTTCATGATGATCGGCATGCTGTTGGTCGGCCTGGGACTCGGACAGCTGATGCAGACCCTGACCATCGCCTCGCAGAACTCGGTCGGGGCCCGCGACATCGGCGTGGCCACGTCGGCGTCGACGTTCTTCCGACAGATCGGCGGGACGCTCGGCACGGCCGTGCTGTTCTCCGTGCTCTTCAGCCGCATCCCCCAGACGATCGCGGCCGCGTTCGCCGACTCGAGCCTGCAGGGCCGTGCCCAGGCCGCCCTCGCCGACCAGTCGGTGCTGAGCGACCCGGCGAACGCCGCGATCCTCAAGCTCTACCAAGCGGCCGGAGGCGGCGACACGTCGCAGGTCGGCGGCGCACTCGACGGCAACACGTCGTTCCTCAACACGGCCGACCGCCGTCTCGCCGCGCCGTTCCTCGACGGCTTCGCGAACGCGGCCGTGACGGTCTTCTGGGTCGCCCTGGTGGTGGTGCTCGTGGCCTTCGTGCTGAGCTTCTTCCTCAAGGCCACGCCGCTGCGCCAGAAGTCGGCCATCGACGAGGCAGCCGACGACGCGCGGGCCGCCGTGGCCGCCGACGCCGCACTCGCGGCGCAGGCCGCCGCCGCGCAGACCGGTTCGCTGGTCGCCCCCGACACGGGTTCGATCGACGTCGTGCCCACGGAAGAACGGCGCGGCGACACCTCGTCTCGGCGCTGATCGGGTGCCCGGCGCGACGTTCGCCCGGCACCCGATCCGCTCGAGCTGGTGTCGCGACACGGCAAGTGTCGGGTAGCGTTCCCTCGACGGCGCTTCGGTGCCGAACGGTTCGTCCCGCGTCCGGCGTTCCCTGCCCGTGAAGCTCACGCGGGAGGCGAGACGACCGAAGGCCGCACACCCACGGGGTGTGCGGCCTTTCTCCGTCATGGGACGCCCCACCGAATCGATTCCCTGCGTGAAGCTCTGGTCGACACGGCGGGACGCCTCTGCCCACTCGAGGCGGACATGTCGAGCCTAGGACGGCCACGAGCCGCAGCACAGGGGTTGACAACGAGAAAAACCTGGTCAGCGGTGACTTTTTGCTAGACGGACTAGCGACGGGGCTAGACTCCCCCTCATGCCCGATCAGCACGCCACCGCCGCGCCCTTCGACGCGTCCGGCTATTGGTACAGCAGCAGCACCGAAGAGCGCGGCGTCACGGTGTTGAACACCCTCCGCGCCTACCGTGCCGCCGAGGTCGCGATGCGGGCCCGCACCCGCAAGTCGATGAAGATGAACGACACCGACCTCGCCGCCCTGCGGTTCCTGCTCCGGGCCCAGCGGCTCGGCGACCCCGTCAGCGCGAAAGAACTGGCCGCCCAGCTGAAGATCACCTCGGCGTCGACGTCGGTGTTGATCAACCGCCTCGTCGCGAGCGGGCACATGCTGCGCCACCCCCACCCGTCCGACAAGCGCGGGGTCCTGCTGACCGCCACGGGCGACTCGAACACCGAGGTGCGCGACACCATGGCGGCCATGCACGCCCGCATGATCTCGACGGCCGAGTCGCTCGACGCCGACGAGGCGGCCGTGGTCGTGGGCTTCCTGCAGCGCATGACGGCAGCGATCGAGATCGACGACCACCACGTCGACGGCGATCCGGCCGACCGGGCGGGCACGGGCGCGGGCGCGGGTGCGGGCGCGGGCACGGGCACGGGCACGGGCACGGGCACGGGCCACCATGCGTCCTAGCCGTTGAGCGAACAACTGGTGAACTGACTAGATCGACTAACCATCGACGTGACAGTCTGACCGCACGACACCGATTCACGGCGGTGTCGTGACCGTCCGAAGTTCCACCGTTCCGCCAGGCATCGCAGGGGTGCCAGAGACGAGCCGAACATGACCACGATCGACGTCGCTCGCAGCGACCGCACCACCGCCCGCAGCACCTTCTCCGAGGTGCGCGACACCGCCCGCCAGCGAACGCTGGCCGTCATCGCCACGGCTGCCACCGGCGCGAGCGTCAGCCTCGTCGCCGCCCTGCTCCTCGCGCTCGGCGTCGTGCGATGACGTGCCCGTCGGGCTTCTCCGCCCAGCAGATGCAGGGTCTGACCCACGAGCAACTCGTGTCGTTCGTCCGCGGGTCGGTCACGACGGCCGTCTCGGCCGCCGACCTGCACGCCGTCAGACCGACTCGACCTGCGCCGACGGGAGCCGTCTGCGCATGACGGCCACCGCCTCCTCGTTGCTGTCGACGAGCAGGTAACGACGACCGAGGGCATCCGCCACCGCCCCGGTGGTGCCGCTGCCGGCGAAGAAGTCGAGCACCCAGTCGCCTTCGCGGCTCGAGGCCTGCACGATGCGACGCAGGACGCCCTCGGGCTTCTGCGTCGGGTAGCCGGTCTTCTCGCGACCGGTCGGCGACACGATGGTGTGCCACCACACGTCGGTCGGCAGCTTGCCCCGGGCGACCTTCTCGGGCGTGACGAGCCCCGGGGCCATGTACGGCTCGCGGTCGACGCTCGTCGAGTCGAAGTGGTACATCGTGGGGTCTTTGACGTAGACCAGGATCGTGTCGTGCTTGGTCGGCCACCGGGTGCGGCTCTTGGCGCCGTAGTCGTAGGCCCAGATGATCTCGTTCAGGAAGCAGTCCCGCCCGAACAGGGCGTCGAGCAGCACCTTCGCGTAGTGCGCCTCGCGGTAGTCCAGGTGAAGGTAGAGGGTGCCGTCGGGGGCGAGCAGCCGCCAGGCCTCGGCCAGACGAGGTTCGAGGAACGACCAGTAGTCCTCGAAGCGGTCGTCATAGCCCATCAGGTCGCCCCGGATGCGCTCGTACCGCACGCCCTTGAAGCCCGCCACCGAGGTGGTCGAGTCCTCGGCGCTGCGCACGGACGTCGTCGACCGGCGACGCTGCTGCCGCCCGGTGTTGAACGGGGGGTCGAGGTAGACGATCGTGAACCCGCCGTCGGGCAGCTGCGCCGTGACGTCGAGGGCGTCACCGTGGACCACGAGGCTCGGGGAGGCGGTGGTCCAGTCGAGGGGCATCCGACCATTCTGCTGCCTGGCGGGCACCGACACGCGCCCGACTCCCGGCCCGGGGCGCGTAGCGTGTCGGGATGACCACCGAGGTAGAGAACCGCCCCACCCAGAACCAGTACGCCCTCGTCGAGGACGGCGAGACGATCGGCTTCGCCGCCTACGACGTCGCCGGCCACGAGATCCGCTTCACCCACACCGAGATCGACCCCAGCCGACGATCCGCCGGCCTCGGGGCCCGGCTCGTCCAGGGCGCCCTCGACGACGTGCGCGCGAACACCGACCTGCGCGTCGTGCCGCTCTGCCCGTTCGTGGTCGACTTCGTCGAGGACCACGTCGACTACCGCGAGCTGCTCGACCGCTGACCGCGGTGCGGCCGCCGAGGCGACCACGGCGAGACCGCCGAGCCGTACCCCCGGCAGGAGGCGCGGGTCGCCTCGACGGCGCCCCTCACGTGCTCAGGGCACGCGCGCCAGCCACTCGGGCGTCGCGAACTTCGAGGTGACGAGCTGCTCGGCCTTCTCGAGCTCGGACTCGGTGACGTGGCCTTCGGTCGCCCCGTAGAGGCCGGTGAAGGTCTGCTTGAGCCGCTCGATGATCTCGGCGCGGGACAATCCCGTCTGGCTCCGGAGGGGATCGACACGCTTGGCGGCGCTGGTGGTGCCCTTGTCGCTCATCTTCTCGCGGCCAATGCGCAGGACCTTGACCATCTTGTCGCCGTCCATGTCGTACGACATCGTGGCGTGGTGCAGCAGGGCCCCGTTGCCCAGGCGTTTCTGCGCGGCCCCGCCGATCTTGCCCTTGGCGCTGGTGATGTCGTTGAGCGGTTGGTAGAAGGCGTCGATGCCGAGCGACTTGAGCGCCGTGATGACCCACTCGTCGAGGTACGCGTACGAGTCGGCGAAGCTCATGCCCTGCACGAGCTCGCCCGGAGCGTAGAGCGAGTAGGTCACGATCGACTGGGCGTCCATGAACATCGCACCGCCGCCGCTGATGCGGCGCACGACCTCGAAGCCGTGGGTCGAGGCGGCGTCGAGGTCGACCTCGTTCTTCAACGACTGGAAGCTGCCGATGACCACGGCGGGCTGGTCCCACTCCCAGAAGCGGAGCGTGGGCCCGCGGCGGCCCGCTCCGACCTCTTCGGTGAGCACCTGGTCGAGGGCGAGGTGCACGTTGGGCGACACCGGGGCGTCGTGGATGATCTGCCAGTCGTAGTCGCGCCAGTCGGTCGCCTTCGAGAGGCTGCGGCGGATCGCCACGGCGATCGCCTCGGGCGAGAAGCCGAGCAGCACCGCGTCGGCCGGCAGCCCCTGCTTGATCGTCGCCGCGATCGTCGCCGCGTCGGACTCGACCGGCAGGCCGTTCACCGCCCGGTCGACGGCGTCGAGCGCCGTGTCGGGCTCGAGGAAGAAGTCACCGGCGAGACGGAACCCGGCGATGCGCCCCTCTCTGACGTCGAGGTCGACGACCACGAGCTTTCCGCCTGGGACCTTGTACTCACCGTGCATGGTCGCAGCCTATGCCTGGTGCCCCACGCGGTCGTCGAGCCACCGCACCAGGTCGGCGACGACCTCGTCGCGGTTGGTCTCGCGGAACACCTCGTGCCGGGCGCCCTGGTAGACCACGAGCTCGACGTCGCTGAGCCTGCTGCGGTTGACGTACGCGTCGGCGAGCTTGCGGGCGCTGGCCTCGCCGCCGAGCGGGTCGTCGTCGCCGACGAGGACGAGCACGGGGAGGTCGCTCGCGAGCCGGGTCGAGGGGCGACCCATCAGCCGGAGCGTGTCGGCCGTGCCGAACAGCTGTCGGGCCGTCGCCTGCACCGACAGGGGGTCGGCCGCCATGGCGTCGACCACGGCCTGGTCCCGGCTGAGCCACTCGTAGCCGGTGTCGCCGAGGTGGGCGTGCCGGGCGTTCAGGTCGCCCGCGTTCATGCTGCCGGGCATGCGGTAGGCCGTGCCGCTCAGCACGACGGCGTCGAACCGGTCGGACCCCTCGTCGACGAGCTTCTGCGCCATCAACGAGCCCCACGAGTGCCCGAGCAGCACGAGCGGCGAGCCGGGGTTCTCGGAGCGCGCGATGCCCGTCATCCGGACCACCGCCTCCATGGCCCCGCGCAGCCCCGACGGTCCCAGGCGGCCGAGCTTCGTGTGGTCACCGCCCCACTGGCCGAGGCCGGTCTCGCCGTGACCGAGGTGGTCGTTCGCGTAGACCGTGTAGCCGGCCCGCACGAGGTCCTGAGCGAGGTCCTCGTAGCGCAGGGCGTACTCGCCGAGGCCGTGGGCGAGCTGCACCACGGCCTTGGGCGACGCCGCCTTCCAGACGTAGTAGTGCACGGTCACGCCGTGGGCATCGGTGAACTCGTAGTCGCCTCGGGCGGCGGAGAAGGTGGGCACGGAGCCAGTCTCCCATCACGGGGCCCCGCGGGCCGGGCCGGGCCGGCCCGGGCCCGCCGGGCCCCGTCCCGTCAGCGGCGGGCGTCGACGTCCGTGCGCACCACGCCGAACGCCTGGTCGAGGTCGACGTCGACCTCGGTGCCGTCGTCGAGGCGCACGTCGACCTCGTAGGCCACGCCGGTGTCGTCGCTGCGGTCGGCGTCGGTCACCGTGCCCCCACCGGCGGCGGCGAGGGCGGCGGCCGCGGCCCGGTCGTAGTCCGCGCCGGTCAGGTCGTCGTCGCGGGCCGAGTCGTCACGGGCCGAGTCGTCGCGGGCCGAGTCGTCGAGCCCCGGACCCGCGGCGGGCGTCGGGGTGGCGTCCGACCCGAGCGAGTCGTCGTCGCGGTCGTCGCCGGCGACGGGCGTCGGGGTGGCGCCGGACCCGCGCGAGTCGTCGTCGACGCGGCTCGAGGTGACGGAGTGGTCGCCGTCGAGCAGCACCGTCGCCTCGCGACCGTCGGGCAGGACGACCTCGACCTCGTAGCCGACGAGTCCGTCGTCGAGGGTGTCGACCTCGGTCACGGTGCCGCCGCCGGTCTCGGCGAGCGCCGCCTCCTGGGCCCGGTCGCGGGTCTGCGCGGACACGCCGTCGTCGAGGTCCGAGGCGAGGGCCACGCCGCCGCCGCCCAGCACGAGGACGCCCGCGATTCCGCCGGCGATCAGCAGGGACTTCTTCTTGGTGAGGGTGTTCTTCAGCATGGTTCGCTCCGTTCGTGGGGCCGCCGGGCGGCCGGGTCTGTCGCTCTCTCGAGCTGATGGACCCCACTCTCGCGAGAGGGCACTGAAGCGGTCCTGAAGCGACCTGAAGATCCGTTCAGGAGGCGCGGATCGCGTCACCGGAGTGGGCGGGTCCACGTGCCCCTCGGCGGGTCGGCGCGCACCCGCCCGGCAGGACGGGAACCCGCCGACCACCCGGGGGGGCGCTCGGGTCAGGCGGGACCGGCGGGAAGGTGGACCACGAACCGGGCACCTCCGAGAGGCGAGGCCGTGGCCGACACCGCGCCTCCGTGGACCCGGACGATCTCGCGCACGATGGCGAGCCCCAGTCCGCTTCCGCCCGCGTCGCGGGCGCGGGCCTCGTCGAGGCGCACGAACCGGCCGAACACCCGCTCGCGGTCCGCCTCGGCCACCCCGGCGCCGTCGTCGTCCACGGTGAGGACCACGCCTCCGTCGCGCTCGACGAGGGCCACGGCGACGCGGGCGTCGGCGTGCCGGGCCGCGTTCGCGACGAGGTTGTGCACGACCTGGCAGAGCAGCCCCTCGTCGCCGTCGACGCGAGCCGGGCCGACGGCCGTGGCGTCGACGGCGAGGGGCTCCCGACCGTCGGGACGGGCGACGCCGCGCAGGCGGGCGGTCTCCGACACCACGAGGTCGTCGAGGTCGACCGGGCGGCGCGTCACCCCCAGGGCGCCCTCGTCCGCCCTGGCGAGGACCAACAGGCCCTGCACGAGCGCCGTCAACCGCGCCTCCTCGCCGAGCACGGTGCCGGCCAGGGCCGCACCGTCGATGCTGCCGGGGTGCAGCAGCGCGACCTCGGCGTGCTGCCGGATGGTGGCGAGCGGCGTCTTCAGCTCGTGCGAGGCGTCGCCGACGAAGCGCCGCTGGGCCGTCGCCGACGAGTCGAGCCGGTCGAGCATGCCGTTCAGCGTGCGGGCGAGGCGGGCGATCTCGTCGCCGCCGCCCGGGTCGGGCAACCGGTGCGACAGGCTCTGGGCCGTGACCGTGTCGACCTCGCGGCGCATCGACTCGACCGGGCGCAGGGCACGGCCCACGACGAGCCACGTGGTGACGCCGAGCACGAGCAGGGCCACCGGGATCGCCACGCCGAGCGTGACGAGACTGGCCGAGGAGGCGGCGCTCGCCTCCTCGAGGGAGCGCGCGGCCACGACGCCGTACCCGGTCGTGACGACCCGGGCGGGGACGGGGGTGGCGTCGTCGGTGGAGGACGTGGCGTCGTCGTCCGCCTCGCCGTCGTCGGAGCGCGAGCCGCCCGACCCGGAGTCGGCGTCGGCGTCGTCGTCGTCGTCGTCGTCACCCGTGGGGGTCGGCGTCGGGGTCGGCGTCGACGCGGCCGGTGTCGGCGTCGCGGTGCTCTCGACACCGACGTCCTCACGTTCGACGACGAACTCGTCGCCGTCGAGCGAGACCCGGTCCCCCGAACCGGACGAGGCGATCGACGAGGCGACGTCGGCGAGGTCGTCGTCGCCTCCCACGGCGAGCACGCGCCCGGACGCGTCGGTCACGACGACCAGGGACCCGTCCGTCTCGCCCGCGACGGCCACGCTCGGCGTCGAACCGATCGCGAGGGCCGACACGGCGCGGTCCACGTCGGCCGAGGCGGCCTGGCGCGGGGCGTCGGCGAGCACGGCCTGTTGCACGAGCGCGAAGACGAGGGCGAACACCCCGAGGGTCAGCGCCACGGCGAGCACGGCGGCCACGGTGATGCGCGACCGCAGCGACGCCCGTCTCACCCGACGCGGCCCGGTGCCGGCGGACGGCCCGTGCCCGGGAGCCGGGCGGCGAGGGGCCCGCTCAGCCACCCCGCGCCTCCAGACGGTAACCCGCCCCCCGGAGCGTGACGATGGCTTCTCGGCCGAACGGCCGGTCGACCTTGTTGCGCAGGTGACGCACGTACACCTCGACGATGTTGGGGTCGCCCTCGAAGTCGTCGTTCCAGACCCCGTCGAGCACCTCGCGCTTGGTCACGACGCTGCCGGCGTGACGCATGAGGAACTCGAGCACCGCGAACTCGCGGCTCGTGAGTTCGACCTCAACGTCGCCACGGTGGACGGTCCGCGAGGCGGGGTCGACGCGGAGGTCGCCGGCCTCGAGCACGACCGGTCGTTCGCGGGCGCCACGGCGGACCAGGGCGCGCAGCCGGGCGAGCAACACGGCGAACGAGAACGGCTTGGTGAGGTAGTCGTCGGCGCCGGTGTCGAGGGCCTCGACCTGGTCCCACTCGCCGTCCTTGGCGGTCAACATGATGACGGGGGTCCAGTCGCCTCCCTCGCGCATCGCCCGGCACACGGCGTAGCCGCTCATGCCGGGCAGCATGATGTCGAGGACGACCACGTCGTAGCTGCCCTCACGGGTCCGCCAGAGCCCGTCGGTGCCGGTCGCCGCGACGTCGGCCGCGATCCCCTCGGCCTCGAGCCCGAGCCGCAGACCCTCGGCCAGGGTCGCCTGGTCCTCGACGACGAGCACGCGCACGGGGCCTCCCTCGGTCGCGCCGGGTGCGCGTCGTGCCCATCATGGCGGGAGCGCGCTGAAGCCGGGCTGAAGCGGACCGGCAGCGGAGGCGCGGCGCAGGACTCCCCGCACCGCGCCTCCTGAGGGACCGTCGTCAGTGCGCCGAGTAGCCGCCGTCGACGAGGTGGTAGCTGCCCGTGACGAACGACGCCTCGTCGCTCAGCAGGAAGAGGACGAGCGCCGAGACCTCGGCGTCGGTCCCGAGGCGACCGGTCGCGTGCTGCGACTCGAGGTACGAGAGCGCGTCGCCCTCGAGCGAGGCGCGGACGAGGGGCGTGTCGATGAAGCCGGGGCCGACCGCGTTGGTGCGGACGCCGCGCTTCGAGTACTCGAGCGCGGCGACCTTGGTCAGGCCGACCAGGGCGTGCTTGCTCGCGACGTAGGCGGCGTTCTGGGCGATGCCGACCGAGCCGAGCACCGAGCTCATGTTGACGATCGACCCGCCGCCCGCCTCGACCATCGCGGGCAGCTGGTAGCGCAGGCCGTAGAAGACGCCGTCGAGGTCGACCGAGCGGACGCGGTCCCAGGCGGCGATGTCGTACTCGCCGATGTCGGCGGCGGGGGCGCCGATGCCCGCGTTGTTGACCGCGAGGTGGAGGGCACCGTAGGTCGTCTTCGCGAACTCGACGGCCGCCTCGGACTGCTCGGGCTTCGCGGTGTTCTGCTCGAACGCCACGGCCGCGCCACCCGCGGCGACGATCTGGTCGACGACGCCCTGGGCCGCGTCGAGCTTGATGTCGGTGACGACCACCGATGCCCCCTCGGCCGCCAGGGAGCGCGAGATCGCGGCGCCGATGCCGCTGCCTCCGCCGGTGACGAGTGCCGTCTTGTCGCTGAACCGTGCCATGGTGCGTGCCTTCCTCGTTCGTGGGCCGACCGTCGGGGCCGGTCGGGCTCGTCGACGAGCCCGTCTGCGAACGTACGCCCGCAGGGACCCATGAGCAACAGGTGTCGTCTTGATCCGGGCCGATCTCGTGCAGTCCGTGCACCTTCGCTCGTTCGGGGGCAGGGTGGCGGGATGACCTCCCCCACGTCCTCCCCTCCGTCCACCGCCGTCCTCTTCGACATCGACGGCACCCTGGTGGACTCGAACTTCGCGCACGTCGACGCCTGGTCGCGGGCCTTCACCGACGTCGGCCACCCCGTCGACAGCTGGCGCATCCACCGGTCGATCGGCAAGGACTCGTCCCTGCTGGTCGAGGGGCTGGTCGGGAAGGACGCCGCCACGCGCCTCCTCGACGACGCCAAGGACGCGCACTCACGCCATTACGCCGAACACCTCGGCGAGCGGGGCGACCTGCACGTCTTCGGGCGGGCGACCGACCTGCTCGCCGAGCTCGCTCGCCGGGGGCACGGCGTCGTGCTCGCCACGAGCGCGCCCGAGGAGGAGCTGAAGGCGCTGCGCGACCTGCTCGACGTCGAGGACGCCCTCTGGGCCGTCACCTCGAGCGAGGACGTCGAGACCGCGAAACCCGACCCGGGCATCGTCGAGGTCGCCCTCGACAAGGCGGACGTGCCGGCCGAACGCGCCGTCATGGTCGGCGACGCCGTGTGGGACGTCGAGGCCGCGCACCGGGCGGGCGTGACCTGCATCGGCGTGCTGAGCGGCGGCTTCTCCCGTGCGGAGCTGGTCGAGGCGGGGGCCGAGGAGGTCTACGACGACGTGGCCGACCTGCTCGCCCGACTCGACGAGAGCGTGATCGGTCGGCTCGGACGCGACTGAGATGGGGCGACCCTGGCGACCGCCACCGCGCCTCCTCGTCCGTCGGGCGTGCCCCGGCTCAGGCCGCGGCGCCGACTCAGGCCGCGGCGCCGGCTCAGGCCGCGGCGCCGCCGACGTTGACCATCCAGTGCTGGCCGAAGCGGTCGTCGAGCATGCCGAACGAGTCACCCCACGGCGCCTGCGACAGGGCCTCGTGCACGGTGCCGCCCTCGGCGAGCGCGTCGAACCATCCGGTCAGCGCCTCGGCGTCGTCGGGTCCGCCGAAGAGCGAGAGCGACACGCTGCTCGCCTCCTCGAGCGGGTACGAGTCGGGGCGGTCCGCCCCCATCAGCAGCAGGCCCGACGGCGTGGCCAGCTGGGCGTGCATGACCTTCTCGGCCTCGTCGGGGGTGCCGACGCCGAACTCGCCGAAGGTGCTGAAGGTGGGGCTGCCGCCGAAGACGGAAGCGTAGAAGTCGAACGCCTCCCTCGCCTCGGAGCGGAACGCCAGGTACGGGGTGAGCTGCACGGTCACGGGGGCCTCCTCGGGTCACGGCGCCGGACGGCGTCGAGCCCAGGGTGGCACCACCCGGGCCGGCGCACCAGCCCCGGATCGACGGCAGGAGGCGCGGGTCGGGACCCCGGGGTCAGGTCGCCGGGGTGCCGCCTCGCGACGACGCCCACACCTGCACGGCGAGACCGGCGGCGATGAACCCGAGCATCAGGGCGCCCATCACGACGGCGGTGCCGCCGAGCGCCCCGGCGAGCGGGGTCGCGGCCCCGCCGAGCCCGAACTGCAGGCCGCCCGCGAGCGCGGCGGCCGTACCGGGCGCGCGGTGCCCGAGCGCCTGCGTCAGGGTGATCGACCCGGGGATGACCCAGCCCCAGCCCGCCGTCACGAGGGCGAGCGCGGGCCAGATCAGTGCCGGGCCGACGCCGGTCAGCGCACCGACGAGCACGAGGGCCGACCCCACGGTGCAGGTGACGAGCCCCACGGTGAAGAGGTGGTCCTCGGCGAAGCGCCCGACGAGGCGGCGGAACACCAGGGTCGAGGCGATCATGCACGACGCGTTCGAGGCGAAGACGAGCGTGTAGAGGCCCTCGCCGAAGCCGTACTGCTCCTGGAAGACGAACGACGACGTCGCGATGTACGAGAAGAACCCGATCGTCGCGGCGCACCCTGTCACGAGGTACCACCGGAAGCGCGGCATCGCGAGCAGCGTGCCCATCCGTCGCAGCGAGGCGACCAGCGAGCCCGCACCCGGCTCGGGGTCGACGAGCGTCTCGGGCAGACGGCGCGCGGCCGCCCAGGTCAGGGCGGCCCCGAGCACCGCGAGCACGACGAACGTCGCCCTCCAGCTCGACACGGAGAGCACGACACCACCCACGAGCGGGGCGACGACCGGGCCGACGGCGTTGATCGCGGCGAGCGTCGCGAAGAGCCTGCTGCGCACGAGGCCCGTCGTCGCGTCACCCACCATGGCCCGGGCGGCCACCGAGCCCGCCGCGCCGCCGAGGCCCTGCGCGACGCGCGCGACGACGAGGGTGGCCGCGTCGGGAGCCACGGCGCAGGCGAGGGAGGCGAGGGCGAACAGGACGGTCCCGCCCAGCAGGATGCGCCTCCTGCCCCGACCGTCGCTGATCGGCCCGATCACGATCTGCCCGACCGCGAACGCGACGAGGAACGCCGTCAGGCTGAGCTGCACCTCGGCCGTCGACGCCCCGAGGTCGCGCGCGATGGCCGGCAGCGCGGGGATGTACATGTCGGTCGCGAAGGGCGAGATGCCCACGACGATCGCCACCGTCAGCACGGCTCCCCTCGCGGACAACCAGGAGGGGCGGCTCGGCTCGGCCGGGACGTCGTCGTCTCTCATCGGCACGAGCCTAGGCGCGGGGCGCCCAGGGGGGTCGCGTCGCACCCGGACCGCGACCAGACGTTTACTTAGCCGAACTAAACGAGTATCGTGGCCCGGCGATGACCGACTCCGCGCCTCCCGCCCCCTCCGCCACCCGGGCCGTGCCGCATGCCCACCTCGCGACCGACGTGCGCGGCGCCGTGCTGCGGCTCGCCCGCCGCCTGCGCCAGCAGAAGGCCGACGCCGACGTCACCGACGCCCAGATGGCCGCCCTCGGCTACGTCGTGCAGAACCAACCGCTGACGATCGGGGCGCTGACCGCCCACGAGGGCGTCACTCCCCCGTCGATGAACCGGACCGTCGGCAAGCTCGTCGACGCCGGGCTGCTGCGTCGCACGGTCGACGACGACGACAAGCGCCGCGTGCTGCTCGAGACGACCGAGGCCGGCGCCGCCTTCGTCTTCGAGACGCGTCGACGTCGGGACGAGTGGCTCGTGCCCCGCCTCTCGGCCCTCACCGCGGACGAGCGCCGCACCCTGGCCGACGCCACCGAGATCCTGCGGAAGCTGACCCGCTCGTGAGCGCCATGTTCCGCAGCCTGTCGCTGTTCAACTACCGCCTCTGGTTCGCGGGGGCGCTCGTGTCCAACATCGGCACCTGGATGCAGCGCACGGCACAGGACTGGCTCGTGCTCACCGACCTGACCGACAACGACGCCACGGCCCTCGGCATCACCATGGCGCTGCAGTTCGCCCCGCCGATCCTGATGGTGCCGATCACGGGGCTGATCGCCGACCGGTTCGACCGGCGGCGACTGCTGATGGTCACGCAGCTGAGCATGGGCCTGCTCGGGCTCGGCCTGGGCGTGCTCGTCCTCACCGACAGCGTGCAGCTCTGGATGGTCTACCTCTTCGCCCTCCTGCTCGGCGTCGCAGCCGCGATCGACGCCCCGGTGCGGCAGAGCTTCGTGTCCGAACTCGTGCCCCCCGGCCACCTGACGAACGCCGTCAGCCTGAACTCGGCGTCGTTCAACGGCGCACGCCTGGTCGGCCCCGCGGTCGCCGGCGTGCTGATCGCGACGATCGGCACGGGGTGGGTGTTCCTGATCAACGCCGGCTCGTTCGCGGCCGTGCTGCTGTCGTTGCGGTTCATCCGGGTGGCCCAGCTCGAGCTGAAGCCGGCCGTGTCGCGGGCCAAGGGCCAGATCCGCGAGGGGTTCCGGTACGTGCGCGAGAGGCCCGACCTCGTCGTCGTCTTCGTCATGGTCTTCGTCATCGGCACCTTCGGCCTGAACTTCGCCATCTTCACCTCGACCATGGCCAGCGTCGAGTTCGGTGTCGACGCGAGCGGGTTCGGCCTGCTGTCGTCGGCGATCGCGGTGGGGTCGCTGGTCGGCGCCCTGCTCTCGGCCCGACGTGAGAAGCCCCGCTGGCGCGTGCTCGTCACGGCGGCCCTGGCCTTCGGCGTGACCTGCCTGGTCGCCGCCGTCATGCCGACCTACTGGAGCTTCGCCGCCGTGCTCGTCACCGTCGGACTCGCCTCGATCACCCTGATGACGACGGCGAACGCCACCGTGCAGCTGACCACGGCACCCCGCATGCGCGGGCGCGTCATGGCGCTCTACATGGCCGTCTTCACCGGCGGCACGCCCCTCGGCGCACCGATGGTCGGTTGGGTCGCGTACGTCGCCGGACCGCGCTGGGCCATCGGCGTCGCGGCGGCGTCGGGCTTCGTGGCGGCCGGCGTCGCGATCGTCTGGCTCGTCCGCGGGCAACACCTGCGGGTGCGCCGCGTCCGTGGGGGCGAGCCCGAGCCCGTGACCGGAGCGCTGCCCGTGCTCGGGGCGGGCCGGTTCCACTACCGCCTGCAGCACGACGGCGACGCGGCCGCCGTCCGCGCGCGCGACGAGACCGCGGCCGAGCTCGCCGTCGACGAGGGCACGGCGACGCGACCGTCCTGACCAGGAGGCGCGGCGCCGGCGGGTCAGAGGCGCGCGTAGACCAGCAGGGACGCGAGCAGCACGACGAACGGCGCGATCAGCAGCACGTTGAGCAGCTTGTGCTCGACCATCACGGCGACCCACTCGCGCAGGAAGGCGCTCGGCACGTAGTACGCGGCGGTGGGCGCCCCGACCACGTCGGCGCTGCTGCCGGCGTCCCGCGCCAGCAGCGCGGCGCGCAGCACGTGGTAGTTGTTCGTCACGACCAGGGTCGACCCGGTCCGACCGGCGTCGGCGAGCACCTTCCCCGACAGCACGAGGTTCTCGCGGGTCGAGCGCGACTCGGTCTCGGGCAGCACGTCGGCCGGGTCGGCCCCCTGGGCGATCAGGTACTCGGCCATGGCCTCGCCCTCGGGACGCGGTTCGTCGGCCCCCTGACCGCCCGACGGCACGAGCACCGGCCGCCTCACGCCCTCGGGGGTCGCGCGGTAGATCGCCAGCGCCCGGTCGAGTCGGCTGCGCAGCAGCGGCGGCACCTCGCCGCGGATCAGTCCGGAGCCGAGCACGATCAGGGCGTCGGGCTGCTCGCGCACCCGGGGTCGGGCGTAGACGAGCGACCACAGGGTGAACGCGGCGAACGTGAGCGCGGCGTAGCCGGTGACGAAGACCACGACGATGCCGAGCCCCACGGCTGCGTCCTGGAGGGCCGCGACGTCCGACCGGCGACCGGCCTCGACGATCACGACGACGAGCAACGGCACGCCGATCAGCGCGATGCCGACCAGCAACGACAGCAGGTTGCCGAGGCTGCGCCCTTCGGACCGGAGCATGGTGACGCCGTTCGCGATCGCGAAGACGGCGAGCGCGAGGACGAGCAGGGGCACGAGCGCTACGGCGACGAGGAACACGAAGACGAGCGGCGGGAACGCCGCGACGAGGACGTTCGCGGCGGCGACGACCCCGAAGCCCCCGGCCATCAAGAGGAACACCCCGTTGCGGAACCGCCGGGCGTCCCGCCGACGCGACGCGGCGAAGAGCAGCAGGAAGACGACGGCGATGCCGGCCGAGATCGCGGTCATGAGCAGAGGCTACCCGCGCGAGGCCCCAGGAAGTCGCTCGGACCCCCGCGCGCGCGGGAGGGTCTCGGCGAGATCCTGGGGTCTCGGGACACGGGCCGCGCGGGCGCGAGCCGCACGGGCGCGAGCCGCGCCGGCGCGAGCCGCGCGGTCAGCGGTCGAAGAGGTTGCCGAGGCCGGGGATCTGGAAGCCCTCGCCGAGGTTGCCGAGCTGGTCGCCCAGTCCACCCACCTGCTCGCCGAGTCCGCCGACCTGCTCGCCGAGTCCGCCGAGGTACTCCTCGCCGCCCGCGGTCAGGCCGTCCAGCCCCTCGAAGCCGAAGCCGTTGGTCAGCTGGTCGAAGTCGATGCCCGACGTCACGGCGTCGGACAGCAGGGGCAGGGCGACGCTGTTGACGGCGGCCGCCCCGGCCACGGCGACCGCGAGGCCCGCGACCCCCGCCACTCCGGCGCCGACCGCGGCACCTGCCGCGACCTTGCCCCCCGTGCTGCCGAGCACGCGCTTCATCAGGCCGGGGTGTGCGGTCTCGCCCCGGGTCGCCGCCCGGGCGAGGTCGGCCGGGGCGCTCGACGCGGGACGCTCGCCCGCGGGCACCTCGGCGCTCAGGCGGGTGAGCACCTGCTGACGCTGCTCGGGGGTGAGGCGCTCGAAGGCGTCGCGGTGGACCTGCTCGAGCTGCTGCGGCGGGGCGGTCTGCAGCAGGTAGTCGTACTTGGCGAGGGCCGCGCGGTCCGCGGCGGACCCCTGGGGGGCGTGGCCCCCGGTGGCCGGGCGCCCGACACCCCGCTGCGGCGCCCCGTACCCGTCGCGCTGGGGCTGGCGGCCGCCCTGCTGCGGCTGCCCGCCCTGGCGGTCGTCGCCGGTCACCTTGTCGGAGACCTTGCGCACCACGTCACGCCAGTCGGTGGAACCGCCGGACGCGCCACCGCGGCCGGACGAAGAAGAAGAGGAGTTGCCGAGCGCACGCGCGGCGGCACCCAGGAGACGGTCGAAGTTGGCCATGCGAGCGATCATCCCGGGCCCGCATCCGAGAAGCCCCCGCAGGAGCCGAGCATCGCCCGGGAACGGCGCGTCCACCGCTGCGGGTTACGGTCGAGCCCTCCTCCGGGTTACATTCGCAGGGGACGTCCGCGCGGGCCCGACCCGCGACGCGCGCTCCATCCTCAGGAGGTGTCGCATGGGCAAGGCAGCAGTCACGGGCTGGGTCGCCCTCGCGATGCTGGTCTCGGGCGCGGCGCTCGTCCTCGCCGCCACCTTCCGCCTGGCCACGGTCGGGCTCTTCGCCGGCGGTTTCCTGCCCATCGGCGACCTCGACTTCGTCACCATCGCGATCTGGCTGCTCGGTGCCGCCCTCGTCGTCGGCGGCGTGGCCCTCGCCCTCGTCGGGCTGACCGACCGGGTGCTCGGTGCCCTGCCGCGCGACGAGCCGGAGCACCCTCTCGAGCACGAGGCCGTCCGCGAGACGACGCCGGCCCCCGTCCGACCGACCACCCAGGAGGCGCGGGTCCTGTCCGCAGGACGGCCGACGGCCGCCCCCGTGGTCGCGTCCGCCCCCGTCCTCGCCGCCACGCCGACGCCGGCGATCGCCTCCGCCACGGGCACGCCCGTCGAGACCGCGTCCACCCGCTCCGCCGTGCCCGAGCAGGCTCCCGCCGGGCCGACCCTCGCCGAACGCCTGCGTCCCGTGCTGTCGTCCGCCGCCACCCGGGTCGCGGCCGCCGTGCGCGCCACGGGTGACGCCCTGGCCCGGGCCGGTCGGGCCACGGCACGGGCCGTCCGTCGCGCCTCCCGGGCCGTGGTCGCATGGGTCCGACGCACCACCCCGGTCGTCGTCGCCTGGTTCCGCACGACCGGCACCACCGTCGCGACGCGCACCCGACCGGCCGCCCGCTCGACCTGGGACGGCGTGCGTCACGGCAGCCGGGCCACCGCGGCCGGTGCCGTCGTCGCCGCCCGGGCCACGGGGGCGACCGCACGACGCGCCTCCTCCGCCGCCGCAGCCAGGGCCCGTGAGAACGCGCGCAGCCTGGCGGACGCCCGCGCCGCCGCCCGACAGGCGGAGCACGACCGCGAACTGGCCCGCGAAGCGGCGCGCCTCGACTTCCTGACCTCGCGCCGCACCCCCGCCGCGCCAGCCACGTCGCCCACCGCCACGGTGGTCACCGCGGGGGCCACCCCCGCCGAGGCCGCGGTCGGCGAGCGCGAGTCCGCGCCGCTGTCGCACACCGCCTGACGGTCGGCCCGGTCGCTCGACTCACCTAGGCTCGCCGCATGCGCACACGCCTCGGACTCGTCGGACTCGTCGGCATCGCGCTGGTCGTGACGGGCTGCACGGGCGTCGACGCCGGGGCCGGTGGACGACCCGAGCGCGCCTCCACGTCCGCGGTGGTGGCCTCGGGGGCCGCGTCGGCCGACGGCGTCGTGCTGCCGCCCGAGGGTGCCCGCTTCGACTACCAACTGGGAGGCGCGTCGCCGGTCCCCGACGGAGCCACGGTCGTCGCCCGCGACAGCACCGACGACCCCGCCCCCGACGTCTACGGCATCTGCTACGTCAACGGGTTCCAGACCCAACCGGGCGTCGAGTGGCCGGACGAAGTGCTCGTGCGGACGCCCGACGGCGAACCGCTGGTCGACCCCGGCTGGCCGGACGAGCACCTGTTCGACCTGTCCTCGGAGGCGAACCGGCAGGCCGTGGCGGAGCGCCAGGCGTCGACGATCGACGGCTGCGCCGCCTCGGGCTACCAGGCGGTCGAGTTCGACAACCTCGACTCGTGGACGCGGTCGGACGACGCCTTCGGTGAGGACGACGCGGTCGCCTTCGCGACGCTGCTCGTCGCACGGGCCCACGCGGCCGGGCTGGCCACGGCGCAGAAGAACACCGCCGACCTCGGCGCCCGGGGCCGCGACGAGGTCGGCTACGACTTCGCCGTCACCGAGGAGTGCGACCGCTACGACGAGTGCGGCGCCTTCACGGACGTCTACGGCGGGCTCGTGTTCGACGTCGAGTACACCGACGACCTGCGCGGCTCGGTCGCCGACGTGTGCGCCCGCGTCACCGGGCTCGACCCGGCCCCCTCGACCATCGTGCGCGACCACGACCTGGTGCCGGCCGACGACCCGGCCCACGCCTACACGGCCTGCTGACCCGGGCCTGCTTGGCCTCGGGACAAAGATGGTCCTCACTCACCGAAACTTCGATCCTTCGATCAGGCCAGCGGCATTACGTCGCGTGAGATACCTATTGCTTTAAATATCGGCCTCTCCTAGTTTGATAGCGGGCACAGACCCCACTGTCAAAAAAGGAGTTGAGATGAAACGAATCCCTGCCATCACCTCGGCCACTGCATTGGCTGCAGTCATGCTTCTCGTGAGCCCTTTGGGCGCATCCGCCGACACACAGACTGAGGTGGAAGCAGCCATCTCGCGGCCGGCGATCACCAACTCGGACTGGAACGAGGCGCTCATGGAGCTTGACGTGGCTGGCCTGGTCACCTCTTCGACGCCGAATGCGGACGGTTCGACGACCTCCGTCGTCGACCTGGGCGAAGGGATGACATTCGAGGCGACCTCCGCCCCCCGAGAGTCACGTCTGAGTGGGGGCAGCGATTCGCGAGGTCTCTACGTGAAGTTTAATCAAGTCGATCAAGACGCCCTCATCGCAGGAGCGGGCTTTGCACTCGGTGCCGCCATCTGCGCGATCCCCGCTGTCGGGCAGGTCGCTTGCGTCGTCGTCGGCGCCATCATCACGGCCGCCACTGTCGCAGCGAGCGCCATGGGCAAATGCAAGAACAACAAACAACTCAAGGTGTACGTGAACAGTCGCGCCGCATCCTGCGTCTGATCCAAGGTGAGGGTTCGGCTCCGAGCGGAGGCGAACCCTCACCCTGCCTCGCGAACATCGAAGGCGGCCTCCACGTCGACGTGGAGCGCATCAGCGATGGCGAACGCCAGAACGAGTCCAGGCGTGTGTCGTTCCTTCTCGATGGAATGGATGGTCTGACGCGACACCCCAACCAGCGAAGCCAGGGCTGCCTGCGTCAGACCCGTTCCCACTCGGAGACGTGCTACGTCGTTCTTCACGCGGCGAGCCGGGTAGACAGCAGGTAGCGCGCCCAGAAGTCCGTGATTGCGACGACGGTGACCAAGAGCACGGCCAGCGACGCCGGAATCCAACTCCCTGACAGCAGCAGCAAGAGACCCGTCGCAGGAAGGACGATCAGGAGGTCGGCGAAGGCGCAGGCCCCGGCTCTCTGCACCAAGGAAGCCTCCAGCCCGGACGGAGCATCCATCCGAGATCGATTCCTGGCTCGTCGTACGACAAGGCCCACGGAGACGATGGCGATGAAGAGCATGCCGAAAGCCGTGATCCTCCCGACCTGGGACCAGACCCCTGTTGCTGACGCGCTCACCCCGAACCCCAGGACCATGGCGAGGACCGCTGCGGCGGGAATCGAATAGGGCATGTGAGTTCTCATGACTGTCTCCTTGACCGTCGAGTGCCGGATCCCTGCGGCCCGACCATTCGACCGCAGTCGATCATCAGATGTCAAGCCTGCTTGTCATGACACGCATTGGTGGCCCATGCCCGAATGCCGGCCACCGACCCGGCGCACGCCTACACGGCCTGCTGACCCGCGCCGCGCGGGCCTAGGCCTCGCGGGTGATCTCGACCGTGACGAAGAGCTCGCTGTTCGACGACCCCGCGTAGACCCCGCGCAGCGGCGGCACGTCGCGGTAGTCGCGACCCTGCCCGACGACCACGTGCCGTTCGCCGATGTCGATCAGGTTGGTGGGGTCGTAGCCGTGCCAGGTGCCGCAGAAGAACTCCACCCAGGCGTGGGACTCGCCCGTGACGGTCTCGCGCAGCTCGGCCGAGGGCTTCGGGTGCAGGTAGCCGCTGACGTAGCGCGCCGGGATGCCCGCCGCCCGCAGCGCACCGACCGTGACGTGGGCGATGTCCTGGCAGACGCCGGCCCGGGCGGCCCACGACTCGGCGGCCGTGGTCTTCACGTTCGTGACGCCGGGCAGGTACCGGACCGCGCCTCCGACCGTCTGGCAGATGGCCATCGCCGCGGCGCACGGATCGGCGTGGGTCGCCCGAGCCTCGGTTCCGACGGCGGCCAGGTCGGCCGGAGGCGCGGTGAGGGGCGTCTGCTCGAGGTGTTCGACGAACGACGTGCTGGCCCCCGCGACCGCCGCCAGGTCGTCCCACGAGATCGTCTCGGACGGATGCGCCTGCGGCCGCACCTCGACGAGCGACGTCGCGGTCAGGGAGAGCTGCCGGTGCGGCAGCAGCACCTCGAACGACGACACCCGCGTGCCCCAGTAGTCGACGTACTCGTGCGAGGCGGCGACCGGCTCGATGCGCAGGTGCGACGAGAGCACGAACTGGCCCTCGGTGTGCGCCGGCAGCATGCGTGCCTCGTTGTAGCTCGCGACGGCCTCGCCCTGGTACGAGAAGCCCGTGACGTGCCGGATGCGCAGGCGGCTCACGAGCGCTCCCCCACCCAGGTGGGCGCGGCGCTCGTCGGGAAGTACCGCTGCCTGATCGCCTCGGACGCGGCGCTCGTCGCGGCCTGCACGGTGTCCATCTGCCCGGGCAGGTCGTCGAGGATGTCGCCGATCGGCCGGAACTCGAGCTCGCTGCGCATCTGCCCGAGGATGCGCACCCCGCTGTCGGAGGCCGCGACCCGGTGGGTCGTCGGCTCGACCTCGCGCAGACAGGCCTCGGCCCGGCTGATCGCGAAGAGCACGCTGCGCGGGAACAGCCGGTCGAGCAGGAGGAACTCGGCCGCGTTGCGGGCGCTCGGCACGCCCCGGTAGGTGCGCAGGTAGGCCTCGTACGCGCCGCACGACCGCAGGATCGTCGTCCACGACGGGCCCGACGCCTCGGTGAGCGTGCGGGTCGCGAGCAGGCGCGCGGTCATGTCGGCCCGCTCGATCGACCGGCCGAGGGTGAAGAACTGCCACACCTCGTCGCGGCTCGTCGCGCTCTCGATGATCCCGACGGCGAGCGCGCTGCGTTCGCGCACCCAGGCGAAGAACTCGTGCACCTTGTCGTCGGCGACCTTGCGCGGCATGCGGGCGCGCGTCGTGTTGAGGCACTCCCACAGCTCGGTCGACACGATCTCGCGGGCCCGGCGGGCGTTCTCGCGCGCGGCGCCGAGCGAGTAGGCGATCGACGCCGGGTTGTGCCGGTCGACCGCGAGCATCGACAGGACGTCGCTGCGGGCGAGATCGCCCTCGGGGGCGTCGCTGCCCATCACGGCGAGCAGGCTGCGACAGGCGACGTCCTCCTCGATCCAGGGGTCCTCGAGCAGCAGCTGCAGGTGCACGTCGAGAATGCGGGCCGTGCCGTCCGACCGCTCGATGTAGCGGCCGATCCAGAACAGGCTCTCGGCGATGCGGCTCAGCATGATGGCCCTTCGGTCGGGGTCGTTCCGTGGTCGGGAACGCGGGACGCAGGAGGCGCGGGTCGGCTTCGTGACCCGACCCGCCCCTCCTTCGTCTGTTGCTGTTGCGCCTGCTGGTCGTTGCGGGGGTCGTCCTGGGGCGCGTGGTCGGGACTGTGGTCGGCCGCCGAGGCCGCGGCCGCGGCGACCTGCTCGGGGGTGATCACCGGGAGCGACTGCGTCGGGGTCGTCTGCTCGGCGATCAGGGCGCTGACGTCGTGACCGGCCCAGGCGTTGACGTCGCCGCCGACGATCCAGGTGTCCTTCGAGCCGCCGCCCTGGCTGCTGTTGACGACGAGCTGGCCCTCGGGCAGCGCGACCCGGGTCAGGCCGCCGGGCAGCACCCAGACGTCGTCGCCGTCGTGCACGGCGAAGGGCCGCAGGTCGGCGTGCCGGGGGCGGAGTCCGTCGTCGACCAGGGTCGGGATCGTGCTGAGCTGCACCACGGGTTGCGCGATCCAGCCGCGGGGGTCGCGTCGCAGCTGGGTGCGCAGGTCGTCGAGCTCGCGGCGGCTGGCCGCCGGGCCGACGACGAGGCCCTTGCCGCCCGAGCCGTCCACGGGCTTCACGACGAGCTCGTCGAGCCGGTCGAGCACCTCGTCGAGGGCTCCGGGGTCCTCGAGCCGCCAGGTGTGCACGTTCGGCAGCAGGGCGTCCTCGCCCAGGTAGTAGCGGATCAGTTCGGGCAGGTAGGTGTAGACGAGCTTGTCGTCGGCGACGCCGTTGCCCACCGCGTTCGCGATCGTCACCGTGCCGAGACGGGCGGCCATCAGGAGGCCCGGCGAGCCGAGCACGGAGTCGGCCCGGAACTGCAGCGGGTCGAGGAACTCGTCGTCGACGCGGCGGTAGATCACGTCCACGCGTTCGGGCCCGCCGGTGGTCCGCATGAAGACCCGGCCGCCGGAGCAGTAGAGGTCGCGGCCCTCGACCAGTTCGACGCCCATCAGGCGGGCCAGCAGCGTGTGCTCGTAGTAGGCCGAGTTGAACACCCCGGGGGTCAGCACGACGACGGTCGGTTCGTCGACTCCCGAGGGGGCGCTCTTCTTCAGGGCGGCGAGCAGCCGGTTGGGATAGTCGCCCACCGGCCGCACGCGCATCGAGACGAACAGCTCGGGCAGCGTCTGCGCCATGACGCGACGGTTCGAGATGACGTAGCTGACGCCGCTCGGCACGCGCACGTTGTCCTCGAGCACGCGCCAGGCTCCGGCCTCGTCCCGGACCAGGTCGATGCCGCTGACCTGGATGCGCACGCCGTTGGCCGGGTCGATGCCGCTCGCCTGCCGGTGGAAGTGGCTCGAGCTCGTGATGAGGCTCGCGGGGATGACCCCGTCGGCGATGGCGGTCTGCGGGCCGTAGACGTCGGCGAGGAACGCCTCGAGGGCCTTGACCCGCTGCTTGATGCCGCGCTCGACGGTGGTCCACTCGGCGTGCTCGACGACCCGGGGCACGGCGTCGAGCGGGAACGGCCGCTCCTCGCCGGCGAAGTCGAAGGTGACGCCCTGCGCCAGGTACGAGTCGGCCAGCGCCGCGGTGCGGCCGCGCAGGTCGTCCTGCGTCATGCCCTCGAGGGTCGCGTGGATCTCGTGGTACGCCCGACGGGGCGTGCCGTCGCGCTCGAACATCTCGTCCCACGCGGCGGCCGGCGGGCGGGCGCCGGTCGCCCGGGCCGCGGCACCCGTGGTGGTCGCGTATCCCTCGAAGAGCTCACCCATGGCTCGACGCTAGCCAGGAGGTGTTGCCGGGGTGTTTCGGTCGTGCGGCGGGGGTGTGTCGGGGTGGAGCCCGGCGAGGGAGGGGACAAAAGCGAACACCGGGAACTTCCCACCAATCCGATTTGTAACAGAGAACTCCCAGGAGGAATAGCGTCACCCCCGAACGACAAGAACGTCCCACCGGGAGGACCACCACATGCGCTTCAAGTACCTCGTCATCGCCCTCATCGCGTTCCTCGCGTACACCTACGGCGCCAAGGCCGGGAAGGGCCGCTACAAGGAGATCAGCAACTTCTTCGGCTCGTTCTGGAACGACCCCAAGGTGAAGAAGGCGCGTGCCCAGGCCAAGAAGGACGTCACCAAGGCCCGCAAGGCCGCGGTGAAGAAGGCCCGCAAGGCCGCGCACTAGTCCTCTCGACCGCTGGGGCCCGAGAGGACGACCTTCTCACGGGCCTCTTCGCATGCGGTCGTCACCCAGACCCCGCTGACACGCACCCGACCCCGACCGTCTCAGCAGCACCCGCGCACTCCGCGCACCAACGAAAAGGACCACATCATGGGCTTCCTCGCCTTCATCCTCCTCGGCCTCATCGCCGGCGCCATCGCCAAGCTCATCCTCCCCGGCCGTCAGGGTGGCGGCTGGATCGCCACCCTGATCCTCGGTGTCATCGGCGCCCTCATCGGTGGCTGGATCGGCGGAGCCGTCTTCAACGTCGGCTACGACGGCTTCTTCAGCATCCAGAGCTGGATCATCGCGATCCTCGGTGCGCTCGTCGTCCTCGTCATCTGGGGCTTCATCACCGGCCGCAAGGGCAGCCGCGCGTAAGCAGCTCCCCCGCACCACGACAGAGCGGGCCGTCCCTCCGGGGGCGGCCCGCTCCGTCGTGCCCGGGGCGGGTGCGGGTGCCGTGGCGGGTGCGAGACTCGGGTCATGTGGACGCAGAACCGGCCCGACCCCGACGCCGAGGTGCCGGAGGCGGTGGTCACGGCCGCGCGCGGCGACGCCATCACCGCGGTGTGGCGCAACGAGGCCGGCGGCACCACCTACCGCCTGGGCGACGGCCCGACCCGGCGCTTCGTGAAGTGGGCCCCGCACGGCAGCGGCCTCGACCTGCACGCCGAGGAGATGCGGCTGCGGTGGGTCGTCGACTTCACCCCCGCCCCCCGCGTGCTCGAGATCGGCGGTGACGACGAGGGCGAGTACCTCGTCACGGCGGGCGTGCCCGGGCACAGCGCCGTCGACCTGCTCCGGGCCGCGGACCCGGCGACCGCCGTGCGCGAGGCGGGACGGGGGCTGAGGCGACTGCACGACGCGTTGCCGGTCGACGAGTGCCCGTTCAGCTGGTCGGTGGACGACCGGATCGCGACCAGCGAGAAGGCGCGCGCCGTGCCTCCTGACCTCGGCGACCCGCCGCCCGTCGACCTCCTCGTCGTCTGCCACGGCGACCCGTGCGTGCCCAACACGCTGATCGGCGACGACGGCCTCTGGTCGGGGCACGTCGACTTCGACGCCCTCGGCGTCGCCGACCGCTGGGCCGACCTCGCCGTCGCGACGATGAGCCTCGGCTGGAACCACGGCCCCGGCTTCGAGCAGACCTTCCTCGACGCGTACGGCGTCGCCGACGACCCCGTCCGCACGGCGTACTACCGGGCGCTCTGGGCCGCGACGTGAGCCGGATCGTGCTGCGTCGCGGGCCACGACGCCACGATGTGGGCACCGCGCCACGATTAAACATGGCGGCGTGACCACATCGTGGCGTCATGGAGCGCCCGGGTCGTCCAAGATGGTGCGGTGACCGACATCGAGACCACACGACGACACGACGGCAGCCGTGACGACATCAGCGGCGCCGTCGACGGCAGCCTCCGTCAGGACGTCAGCTACCTCGGCAGCCTGCTCGGCCGGGTGCTGCGCGAATCCGGCGGCGACGAACTCTTCCAGGCCGTCGAGGACGTCCGGGCCGCCGTCATCGCCGCCTACGAGGGAGCCGACGGCGCGAGCCTCGACGACGCCCAGCGCCTCGTCGACGCCCTCGACCAGGGGCTGGCCGAGCAGGTCGCCCGCGCCTTCACCTGCTACTTCCACCTCAGCAACCTCGCGGAAGAGCACCACCGCGTCCGCGTGCTGCGCCGCCGCGGCAGCGAGGCGAGCGCCGCGGGCGACTCGGTCTCGGCCACGCTGCGCCAGCTCACCGAGGAGGTCGGGGCCGAGGAGGCCTCCAAGCGACTCGACGCGCTGCGCTTCCACCCCGTGCTCACCGCGCACCCCACCGAGGCGCGTCGGCGTGCGGTCGCGTCGAGCATCCGTCGGATCAGCGACCTGATGACCGACCGCGACCGGCTCGAGAACGACGTGGCCGTGGCCGAGGCCGAGCGCCGCCTCCTCGAGGAGGTCGACACGCTCTGGCGCACCTCGCCGATCCGCACCACGCGGCCGACCCCGCTCGACGAGGTCCGCACGGCCATGAGCATCTTCGACCAGACGCTCTTCGAGATCGTGCCGCAGGTCTACCGCCTGCTCGACGACCGCCTGCTCGGGGACGCCGCCGGCCGCGAACCCGCCGTCGCCCCGGCCTTCATGCGCCTCGGCACCTGGATCGGCGGAGACCGCGACGGCAACCCGCACGTGACCGCCGAGGTCACCCGGGCCGCCGCCGACATCGCCGCCGAGCACGTGCTGCTGGGCCTGCATCGCGCGACCAGCCGCATCGGCGGCACCCTGACCCTCGACGAGGCCGAGACCCCGGCCTCCGCCGAGCTGGTGTCCCTCGCGGAGGCGCAGCGCCGGATGGACGCGGACGTCGCGTCCCGCATCGGCGTGCGCTCGCCCCACGAGCTGCACCGCCGGGTGCTCATGTTCGTCGCGGCCCGCATCGACGCCACCCGCCGCGAAGGGGCCCCGCTCGCCTACGGCCACCCCGACGAGCTGCTCGCCGACCTGCGGGTCGTGCAGCAGTCGCTGCGCGCGGCCGGCGCCCACCGCAGCGCCAACGGCGACCTGCAGGGCCTCGTCTGGCAGGTCGAGACCTTCGGGTTCCACCTCGCCGAGCTCGAGGTGCGCCAGCACTCGCAGGTGCACCGCACGGCCCTCGCCGAGCTGCGGGCGGCCGATCCCGTGGCCGGCGGGGCGCAGGACGCCGGCGGCGACGCCGGGTCCGACGCCGCGCCTCCTGCACGCAGCGAGACGACCGACGAGGTGCTCGCGGTGTTCCGCACGATCGCCGACCTGCAGAAGCGCTACGGCGTGCGCGCCGCGTCGCGCTACATCGTGTCGTTCACGCAGTCGTCGGCCGACCTGGCCACCGTCTACGAGCTCGCCGAGCGCGCGATGGGCGACGAGCCCGCGCCCGTGCTCGACGTGATCCCGCTGTTCGAGACGTTCGCCGACCTCGAGGCCAGCACGCGCATCCTCGACGAGGCCCTGCAGACCGAGGCGGTGCAGAAGCGCCTCGCGGCGACCGGTCGCCGCCTCGAGGTCATGCTGGGCTACTCGGACTCGTCGAAGGACGTCGGGCCCGTCTCGGCGACCTTCGCGCTCTACTCCGCCCAGGCCCGCATCGCCGACTGGGCCGCCGAGAACGACATCGAGCTGACGCTGTTCCACGGTCGCGGCGGCGCCCTCGGCCGCGGCGGCGGACCGGCGAACGAGGCCGTGCTGGCTCAGCCGCCGGCATCGGTCGACGGTCGCTTCAAGATCACCGAGCAGGGCGAGGTCATCTTCGCCCAGTACGGCAACAAGACCATCGCCGCCCGGCACGTCGAGCAGATGGCCGCGGCCACGTTGCTGGCCTCGAGCCCGTCGAACGAACAGGCCAACGCGACGGCCGCCACCCGGTTCGCCGAGGTCGCCTCGACGATGGACGTCGCCTCACGCGAGGCGTTCTTCGGCCTCGTCAAGGCCGACGGCTTCGCCTCGTGGTTCGCGGCCGTCACGCCGATGGAGGAGGTCGGCCTGCTCGCGCTGGGTTCCCGTCCCGCCCGTCGGGGCCTCTCGGTCGAGTCCCTCGAGGACCTCCGGGCGATCCCCTGGGTCTTCGCCTGGACGCAGGCCCGCATCAACCTCGCCGGCTGGTACGGCCTGGGGTCGGCCCTCGAGGCCGTGGGCGACCTCGACCTGCTCCGTGAGGCCTACGCGACCTGGCCGCTCTTCTCGGCGATGATCAAGAACGTCGAGATGTCGCTCGCCAAGACCGACGAGCACATCGCCCGCGAGTACCTGGCGCTGGCCGACCGCGACGACCTCGCCGGACGCGTCCTCGACGAGATGGCCCGCACGCGCAAGTGGGTGCTCGCGGTCAGCGGCCACGGCGAGGTGCTCGACGGCCGCCCGGTGCTCAGCCGCGCGGTGCGGCTGCGGTCGCCCTACGTGGACGCGCTCTCCCTGCTGCAGCTGCGCGCCCTGCGGGCGATCCGCGTCGCGGGCGGAGGCGACCCGGCGGACGCCGACCACCGCCTCCTGCTGCTGAGCGTCAACGGGATCGCCGCCGGGCTGCAGAACACGGGCTGACGCCCAGGGGCAGGACGCAGGAGGCGCGGGCGGGGTCGTCGACCCGGCCCGCGCCTCCTGCGTCCTGTGCCTGCGTCGGTCAGGCGAGCAGCTGCTCGCTGAGCGCCCAGAGGCGGTCGGACTGCTCGGGGTCGAGGGCGTAGTCCTTGACGCCGCGACCGCGGGCGTCCTCGCGGAACGGCTCGGCCTCGGCGACGTCCTCGAAGTAGCGGGCCCCGACGCCCTCGGCGAGGGGGTGGACGGCCACGAAGACCGACGTCGCGGCCCCCTGCTGCGTCGACTTGAACGCGGGGTTGGGGGTGCCGTCCTCGTCGATCCAGCCGCGGTCGAGCATCTCCTGCTTGGGCAGGTGGCGCTGCAGCGGCGTCATGATGCCGCCCGGGTGCACGGCGTTGGCGAGCACGCCGTCGTCGGCCCAGCGCTGCGTGACGCCGACGGCGAAGAGCGAGTTCGCGGTCTTCGACTGGCCGTAGGCCGACCACGGGTCGTACTCGCGACGCTCGAACATCACGTCGTCGAAGACGACGGGTGAGAAGTGGTGGCCGGTCGAGCTGAGCGACACGAGTCGCGACGGGGTGCCCGAGGCCTGGGCGCCCTCGACCAGGGCTCCTCGGAGCGCGTTCGCGAGGGCGAAGTGACCGAGGTGGTTGTTGCTGAACTGGAGTTCCCACCCCTCGGGGGTGCGGGTCTCGGGCGTGGCCATGATGCCGGCGTTGTCGATGAGCACGTCGAGCGGGCCCTGCCACGCGTCGGCGAAGGCTTGCAGGGTGTCGCGCTTCTCGAGGTCGAGGATCGCGGCACGGACGGTGCCGCCGCCGTCGCCGGTGCTCTCGCGGATGTCGGCGACGGCCTTGTCTCCCTGTTCGGGGCGGCGCACGGCGAGGGTCACGTCGGCGCCGGCGGCGACGAGGGAGCGGGCGGTCTCGATGCCGATGCCGGACGCGGCGCCGGTCACGACGATGCGCCTGCCGGTCAGGTCGAGGCCGTCGACGACCTCGTCCGCGGTGGTGGCGGCGCTGAAGGGGGTGGTGATGCGAGTCATGGGGTCGACGCTACGCCCGGGCCCCGGGCGGGCGGTCAGGGCCTGGACGGGCGGTCGGGCCCCGGACCGTCAGGCGGTTCGGCGGGCGCGACGGGTGCGGACGAGTGCCGCGGCGTAGAGGACGGCGGCGACCCAGTGGCCGACGAGTCCGGCCCAGAGCACCACGAGGCCGATCGTGCGGGCGACGGCACCGGCGTCGGCGAGCGGGGCCGACGACGCGCCTCCCGATCCGCCGAACTGGTCCACGACCGCGGCCGCGACCAGCACGAGCAGCAGCCCGACGAAGATGAGAGCGGTGCGGATCTTGCCGACCCACGTCACCGGGAACGAGGCCCCGGCCAGCACGAACAGGGCATAGGCGCTCAGCAGCAGATCGGGCACGAGCAGCAGCGGCAGGACCGGCCACGGCACGAGACCGCCCGCGACGAACGCGATGACGACCACGATCACGGTGATGCGGTCCGCCACCGGGTCGAGCCACCGGCCGAGCTCGGAGGTGGTGTTCGTCCGGCGGGCGATGAACCCGTCGAGGAAGTCGGTCACGAAGACGACCGCGATCACGACCATCGCCGACCAGTAGTGCTGCCCGACGATCAACACGAGGAACACCGGCAGCAGCAGCAGCCGGGCCGCCGAGATGGCGTTGGGCACGGTGCGCCATTCGTCCTGTCGGAACAGCTTGTCGACGAGCGTCACGGGGCCCCCTCTGCACGATCGCGCGGACCGTCGGTGCCGGTCGCACCGATCACACCCGAGGAGGCGCGGGCGCGCCCCCGAGATCGCCTCGAGTCTACGGGTGCCCCGCTCCCGACCCGAGGACGCCTCCGCCGTCCGGCGGTGCCGTCAGGCGGTGCCGTCAGGCGGTGCCGTAGAGGGCGGCGGGCAGCTCCCGCGTGAAGATCTCGGCCGTCTTCGGGCCGACGCCCTTGAGGTCGGTGAGGCGGCGGGTCAGCTCGGCACGGTCGGCCGACGACCGCACGAGGTGGTTCACCGACCCCCAGTCGGAGTCGATGCGCCCCATGACCTCGTGCAGCTCGTCGCTCATCACGTGGTCGATGCGGGCGTAGCCGGCCTCGTCGAGCAGACGGCGCAGCCCCTCGTGGTCGTGCTCGGCGAAGCGTGCGGGGCTCGTCAGCCCGTGGTCGACGAGCACCTGGTAGGTCTCGGCGGCCACGCTCTGCTGCACGGGCCGGCCGAACAACACGCTCGCGAGCAGCCAGCGGTACAGCTGCTGCGGCGAGCCCTCGCTCACGTCGATCCCGAGGTCGGACGGGTGCTTCACGTCGGTCATGCCGTCCTGTCTACGCCGGGTGCGCGGCGCGGGTGACGCGACCCGCGCCTCCTCGGCTCGCCGTGCGCCGTGCGCCGTGCGCCGGCGGCCGCGCGGACCGGTCGCACGGACCGGCCGCACGACGACGGACCCCGCCCCGGGCGACCGACCACGGCAGGACGTGGTGGGTCGCCCGGGACGGGGTCCGCGGTGCGGGCGCCGGACTAGCGCGCGGCGTGCTCCAGCGTCGGGTAGTCCGTGTAGCCCTCGGCACCCTCGGCGTAGAACGTGGCGGGGTTCGGCTCGTTGACCTCGTGGTCACCCTGCCACCGCTCGACCAGGTCGGGGTTGGCGATGGCGAAGCGGCCCACGGCGACGGCGTCGGCCTGGCCGTCGGCGACCTCGGCGATGGCCTCGTCGCGCGTGGTGATCTGACCGAAGCCGCTGTTGGCGATGAAGGCGCCGCCGAAGCGCGTGCGGAGGTCCTGGACGAGCTCGCCGCGCAGGTCGGCCTGCAGCACGCTGAGGTAGGCGAGGCCGAGCGGCGCGAGGCCCTCGACGAGCGCGCGGTAGACGGCCGTCACGTCGGCGACGTCGGTCTCGACGACGTCCTGGATGTTGTGCATGGGCGACAGGCGGATGCCGACGCGGCCGGCACCGATCGCCTCGGCCACGGCGGTCGCGGTCTCGATCGCGAGGCGGGCGCGGTTCTCGGGGGTTCCGCCGTACTCGTCGGTGCGGACGTTCGAGACGGGCGAGAGGAACTCGTGCAGCAGGTAGCCGTTGGCGCTGTGGATCTCGACGCCGTCGAGCCCGGCCTCGAGCACGGCGCGCTTCGACGCGGCGACGATGTCGGCCGTGACCTGGTGGACCTCGTCGGTCGTGAGGGCGTGCGGCACGGGGAAGTCGACCTTGCCGGTGGCGGTGTGCACCTGGCCGTCGATGGCGATCGCGCTGGGGGCGACGATGCGGTCGGTGCGCGTGATGTCGGTGTGCGAGACGCGACCACCGTGCATGACCTGCATGACGATCTGGCCGCCCTCGGCGTGGACGGCGTCGGCGACGCGCTTCCAGCCGGCGACCTGCTCGTCGGTGACGATGCCGGGCTGACCGTCGTAGGCCTTGGACTCCTGCGAGGGCCAGGTGCCCTCGGTCGTGATCAGACCGAAGGAGGCGCGCTGACGGTAGTGCTCCACCACGACGTCGCCCGGAACGCCGTCGTCGCCGGAGCGGAGACGGGTGAGGGGCGCCATGACGACGCGGTTGCGCAGCTCGAGCTGGCCGAAGGTGGCGGGAGAGAAGAGGTCCAAGGGTGGTCCTTCCGAACGGTGACGCGCCCTCGGGCGGGGGCGCTCGTGAGGCAACGCCCCCGTTGCACGATGCATTCCCCGGCCCACGAGGCCCGGGAGCGCCGCGAGGAGGGCGCCGAGGGCTGCCACGGCGAGGGCCACGCCGTAGCCGCCGGTCCCGACGAGCGCGCCCAGGACGACGGCCCCCACGGCCTGGCCCAGCACCAACAGCACGAAGAGCAGGGCCGTCCCGCTCGCGGCCCGCTCGGCGTCGATCTCGGCCGTCCAGGCGATCAGCGCACCCGTCGCCGCCGTGTAGGCCCAGCCGAAGGCCGCGCAGGCCACGAACGCCACCGGCACGACGCCCGGCAGGGTCGCCAGCCCGGCCGTGCCCGCCGCCATCGCGACCAGCGTGAGCGCCCAGACCGCCCCAGGGGCCAGGCGCGCCAGCGGTCGGGCGGTGGCGATGACGGCGGTGCCGCCCACGCCGAGGCAGACCCAGGCCCCGACCGACAGCTCGGCCGCCACCCCGGCGTCGACCAGCAACGTGCGCCCGAAGTTCCAGACCCCGGCCGAGGCGGCACCGGCGAGCAGCGCCGCGACCAGCACCCACCGGTGGTCGACGAACCACGACCGCGGGGGCAGGAGGTCGCGCCCGACCGAGGTCGTGGCACCCGTCGCGTCGCTCGGTCGAGCCACGGAGCCACGGTGGTCGAGCACGAGGACGGCCCCGGCCGCGACGATCGCTCCCCCGACGGCCGCCCACCACGCGAGTCGCCAGTCGGGCAGCACGGCGGACGCCAGGAGTCCCGCCGCCACGAGGCCCGGGCCCGTCCCGGCGTTGACGACCGTCTGGCCGCGCGCCTGCCGTCCGCGCTCGAGACCGCGCTGCAGGAGGCGCACCAGGGCCGGCGACGCGAGGCCGGCCCCGGCCGAGCTGAGCACGGCCGCGAGCGCGAACGGCACCACGTCGGGCGCGAGGGCCATGCCCGCGGCACCGATCGAGGCCGCCGCACCCGCCGTGACGACGAGGCCTCGTGGGTGCCGGGCGGACGCCGCGAACCCCGCCACCGCGCCGGCGACGTAGGCGAGCGATCCGCCCGACGAGATCAGCCCGGCGATGCCGGCGTCGAACCCGAGGTCGGCCTGCGTCTCGGGCAGGTACAGCCCGTAGGCGAGGCGGACCAGGCCGTAGGTCACGGCGATCAGGGCCGTGCCGGCCGCGACGAGCCCGGAGCCAATCGAAAACGTGCGTTTCATTTTCACAGCCTAAGCTGTCCGCATGCCCCTGCGCCCGGCCAGCGAGAAGAAGATCCTCGACGCCGCCGACGACCTGTTCTTCACGAACGGCATCGCCGCGACGCCCGTCGACGCCGTCCTCGCCCGCGCCGGCGTGTCGGCCGCGACGATGTACCGCGGCTACCGCAGCAAGGAGGCGCTGGTCGCCGCAGCGCTGACCCGTCGCCACCACGACTGGCTCGCCACCTGGGACGCCGCCGTCGCCCGGTGCGACGAGGCCGGCCCGCGCCTCCTCGCGATCTTCGACGCGTTGGACGACTTCCGGTCCCGCCCGACGGGGGCGCGCTGGTGTGCGTTCCTCGCCTCGGCGGCCGAGTACGTCGATCCTCCCGCCGACGTCGCCGAGGCCGTGCGGCTGGACACCGAGACGCTGCGCACGCGACTCACCGACCTGGCACGCCCGCTCGTCGGCCCCGAGGCCGAGGGCCTCGCCGAACGCCTGCTGCTGGTGGTCACCGGCGACCTCGCCATGCGACTCCGCGAGCCCGACCGCGACACGACGACGGGCCGGGCCGTCGCGGCGTCACTGATCGCCGCCGCCGGCGCCACCGGCCCCACGAGCCCCGGCCGCTGAGACCCTCCTGCGCGCACGAGGGTCTCGGCGGTCCTAGCGGGTCTCGGCGGAACCGTCCCGGTCGAAGCCGGTGCGGACCGCGGCGATGTCGTCGCCGCCGTGCCCCCGGTTGGCCGCCGTCGCGTAGACGCCGGACAGCGCCTCGAGCAGACCGGTGTCGAAGCCCGTGCCCTGGGCGGCCTCCTGCATGAGGTCGAGGTCCTTGCGGATGCCGTCGAGCGCGAACTGGGCCGGGTAGTCGCCGGCGATCATCGTCGCGCCCTTGAGGTGCGCGTACGGGGTGTCCGACTGGCCCCCGTCGATGGCGTCGAGGAAGAGCTGCGGGTCGAGGCCCAGGGCCTCCGTCAGCGCGAGCGACTGGGCCGTGGCGGCGGTGATCGTGGCGATCCACGCGTTGGCGGCGAGCTTCAGCGCCGTGCCCTGCCCGACCGTGTCGCCCGCGACGATCGTCTTGGAGCCCATGGCGTCGAGGACCGGACGCACGGCGTCGAGCAGGGCGTCGCCGCCGGCGGCCAGCATGACGAGCTTCCCCGTCGCGGCCGGCTTCTTCGTGCCGAGCATCATCGCCTCGACGAGCCGGAGTCCGTGCCCGTCGGCCGTCCGGACGACGCGGGCCGTGTCGGCCTCGCCGACGGTGCTGGCCTGCACCCACACGGTGTCGGCACCGCTCGCGTCGGCGGCCTCGTCGAGGACCTCGAGCACGGCGTCGCCGTCGAACAGCACGGTGACGACCACGTCGGCGCCCTCGACCGCCTGCCGCGCCGTGTCGGCGACCACGGCACCGTCGGCGGCGAGCGGCTCGGCCTTCGACCTCGTGCGGTTCCAGACCGTGACGTCGAACCCCTCGCGCAGCAGTGTCCCCGCCACGCCCTGACCCATGATGCCCGTCCCGAGCACTGCGACCTTCATGGCCCCGACGCTACGCCCGGGACGCGCGAGCAGCGCGGCTCAGTCGAGCGGATCGGGCCCGACGGGGTCGGGCCGCATCGCGCGACGCACCCGGGCGACGACCGAGGGAGCGGGCGGATCGTTGTAGACGCCCGCCTCGACCTGGCCACTGAGACGCTGGACGGCCGCCATCACCTCGTCGGTGGCGTGCCGACGAGCCCGACCCGACTTCGCCTCCCCGTGGTGCGAGAGGTCGATGGGCTCGCCGAACTCGACGGTGACCTTCCGGAGGCGCGGGAAGCGCGTGCCCACCGGCTGCAGTTCCTGCGTCCCCGTGAGGGCGACCGGCACGACCGAGGCCCCGCTCGTGAGCGCGAGCCAGGCGACGCCCGTCCGGCCGCGGTAGAGCCGCCCGTCGAGGGAGCGCGTCCCTTCGGGGTAGATCGCGAACGCGTCACCGTCCGTCAGCTTGCCGAGGCCCAGGTCGAGGGCGTGCTGCGCGGCGGACCCGGCCCCTCGCTCGACGCCGATCGCGCCGATGCCGGTGAAGAAGGCCCGCGACGCCCGACCCTTGAGGCCCGAGCCGGTGAAGTAGGCGTTCTTCGCGAGGAACGAGACCTGACGGGGTGCCATGAGGGTGATCACGACGCTGTCCATGAACGAGAGATGGTTGCTGGCCAGGATGACGGCGCCGCGCCGCGGGACGTTGCGGCGCCCGATCACCCGGGGGCGCCAGACCGCGCGCACCAGGGGTGACAGGACCGAACGGCTGAGGGTTGTGAGCACGCTCCACTGTGCCCGACGCCACATTCCCCGAGGCGCATGGCTCGCCTGTGCGCCTCACCCGGGGGCCCTCGGCACCCACCCGCACCACCCGATTCGGGGAACAACGGGTGTCCCCCTCAGGGAGGATTGCCGCCGCCGGAGCCGCGGCCTATCGTCGGAGACCGACCGAAACGGGACGCTCGTCCGGTTCACGACCCTCCGACGAGTCCTCGTCGGGGGATCGACCCGAGACCCGGGGCGAGCGCCGCGACGCACCGCCCGTCCCCGTGGGCGGTGGTCCGGCCGGGCGGACGGCCCCCCCGCGCCCCGGCTCCGACAGCCGGGGACGGCCCCGGACGGCCCGAGGCGCCCCGAGTGCCCCGAGTGCCCCGCCGCATCCCCCGACGACAGCCCCGACGACCCGAGAGGACCGCCTTGGACGACGAGACCATGACCACCCGCCCTTCGCGCCTGCCGGTCGTCTTCGGCGCCACCGCGCTGATCTCCACCTACTTCGCCGTCGCCAGCATCGTCGGCGCGGGCACCTCGGTCGGCGTCGGTCTCACCGCGACGGTCGTGGCGACCGGCCTCTACGTGCTGTCGGCGGTCGTCTGGCTCGCGCTCGTCGTCGTGGCGGTCTCGTCGGTCCGCCGGACGCGCCGAGGCGCTGCGCTCGACCGGACGAGCATGCGCTTCATCGGATTGGCACCCCCGGCGGGCGGGGCCGTGCTGCTCGCCGCGGCCTACGTCGCCCGCATGAACGGACAGCCCTTCTTGGGCGGGTTCTCGGCCATGGTGATCACGACGGTCGCCCTGGTCGTCCTGTCGCAGGCGTTCCCGCTGCTCGGCTTCGGCCCGTCGACCCCGGGTCAGCGCCAGTCGTCGGGCGGCGGCGGGGCGTCGTCGTAGGGGTCGTAGGGAGCGTCGGCCGGCACGTCGTAGAGATCGTCGGCCGGCACCTCGGGCACCTCGTCGACGGCGGGCGGCGCGGCACGGCGGGCACCACGAGCGGGGGCGGTCGAGGTCGCTCGCGGCGAGCGGGGAGTGGTGCTGACCGAAGCCGTCGCGGACGATCCGACGGCCGCCGCCTCGGCCGGTGCGGTGCCGCCCACGACCGCGAGCACCTGTTGACCGTAGGTGTCGAGTTTCTTCTGGCCGACGCCGCTGATGCCCGCGAGCTGATCGAGCGAGGTGGGCCGTTCGGATGCGATGCCCCGCAGGGTGACGTCGCCGAACACCACGTAGGCCGGGACGCCCTGCGCACGGGCCACGCCGGCACGCCACTCGCGCAGCGTCTCGAACAGGGCGGCGTCGTCACCCGTCAACTCGGCGGCGCCCCGTGAGGAGCCGCGGCCCGACGAACCCGACCCGCTCCGCGCCCGGGCCGAGCGCGCCGGACGTTCGGGCTCGCGCCGCAACCGGACGGTGCGGCCGCCCGAGAGAACCTCGCCCGCCGCGTCGGTGAGCAGCAGGGTGCCGTAGCCGTCGGGCGAGACCGCCAACACCCCCTGGGCGAGCAGCTGCCGGACGACGCCGCGCCACTCGACGTCGTTCAGCTCGGTGCCGATGCCGAAGGTGGACAGCTGCTCGTGGCGGTTCTGGAGGACCTTGGGGGTCGACTTGCCGACGAGGATGTCGACGATCTGGCCCGCGCCGAACTGCTGGTTGCGCTCTCGCTTCAGCCGGACGACCGTCGAGAGGAGCTTCTGGGCGGGCACCGTGCCGTCGAGCGACTCGGGCGGCGAGAGGCAGGTGTCGCAGTTGCCGCAGGCGGTGCTCGCCTGACCGAAGTAGCCGAGCAGCTGCACCCGTCGGCACTCGACCGTCTCGCACAGGGCGAGCATGGCGTCGAGGTGGGCGCCGAGCTTGCGGCGGTGCTCGGCGTCGCCCTCGGACTGGTCGATCATGCGCCGCTGCTGCACGACGTCTTGCAGGCCGTAGGCCAACCAGGCCGTCGAGGGCAGGCCGTCGCGGCCGGCCCGGCCGGTCTCCTGGTAGTAGCCCTCGACCGACTTGGGCAGGTCGAGGTGCGCGACGAAACGGACGTCGGGCTTGTCGATGCCCATGCCGAAGGCGATGGTGGCGACCATCACGATGCCCTCGTCGCGCAGGAACCGCGCCTGGTTGCGTGCCCGGGTCTGCGCCTCGAGGCCCGCGTGGTACGGCAGCGCCGGGATGCCCTGCTTGACCAGGAACTCGGCCGTGCTCTCGACCGACTTGCGGGACAGGCAGTACACGATGCCGGCGTCGCCGTCGTGCTCGGTGCGGATGAACCGCAGCAGCTGCTGCTGTGGGCCGTCTTTCGCCTCGATGCGGTACTGGATGTTGGGCCGGTCGAAGTCGGCGACGAAGTGCTTCGCGTCGTCGAGCTCGAGGCGGCGTGAGATCTCGCGGTGGGTGGTCTCGGTGGCCGTCGCCGTCAGCGCGATGCGCGGGACGTCGGGCCAGCGCTCGTGCAACACCGACAGCTCGAGGTAGTCGGGACGGAAGTCGTGCCCCCACTGCGCCACGCAGTGGGCCTCGTCGATGGCGAAGAGCGAGACGTGGCCCCGGTCGAGCAGCGACTTCGTGGACTCGAGCTTGAGCCGCTCGGGCGCGAGGTAGAGCATGTCGAGCTCGCCCGCGACGAACGCCTGCTCGACCGCACGACGACGGTCGGGGTCTTGCGTCGAGTTGAGGAACGCCGCCCGGACGCCGACGGCCTCGAGGGCGTCGACCTGGTCTTGCATCAGCGCGATGAGCGGCGAGACGACGATGCCCGTGCCGTCGCGGACGAGGGCGGGCACCTGGTAGCAGAGCGACTTGCCGCCACCCGTGGGCATGAGCACGAGGGCGTCGCCGCCCTGGACCACCTGGTCGATGATCTGCGCCTGCTGTCCACGGAACTCGTCGTAGCCGAACACCCGGTGCAGCACGTCGAGGGCTGCGGTGGGAGCGTCGGGAGCCAGGGCGGGCGAGGCGGTGGTGGTCACGCGTCGAGTCTACGAGCGGCCGCCGACGCGGTCAGTCGACCCGCGCCTCCTGGGGACGGTCGTCGGTCGGACGGGCACCGGGGACGAGGGGTTCGCCCGGCGCGGGAGCGCCGGGCACGAGAGGAGCGCTGCGGACCGTCACGAGCCCGGTGCGTCGGGCCGCCCGCAGCACGAGCCACACGTAGAGCGGCGTCGAGACCAGCGTCACCGCCAGGGCGAGGGGGCTGCCGTCGCTCGACTCGACGCCCGCGAAGGGGGCCGACAACAGGAAGAGCACGGTGTTGTTGAGCACGTGCGCGACGATCGCCGCCTCGAGCCCGCCGGTGCGCCAGGTCAGGTAGGCCGCGGCCACGCCGAACACGGCGACGTCGAGCATGCCCCACGCGTTGTAGTCGTGGCCGAACGCGAACCCGACCGTGGGAAGGACGATCGCTGCGATCGGGTACCTCAACCACGAGCCGATCGTCTGCATGGCGAGCCCGCGGAACGCGTACTCCTCGGCCGTCGCCTGGAGCGGCGTGACCACGAGGATGACGACGACCGCCCAGACGAGGGTGTCGGCCGGCGTGGTGACCGGGCCGGTGCCGATCGGCTCGCCCGACAGCGGGGGCACCACGACGTAGCTGAGCCCCACCGTCAAGGCCATGAACGCGAGGGCGGGCACGAGGCATCGCACGAGCCACCGCCAGCGCAGCCGCCCGGCGACGCTCGAGAGGCTGCCGACCGCGCCGGGGCCGACGATCAGCGTGCCCAGCATGATGGCCGGCAGCATGACCGCGATCGAGGCGAGCGTCGTGAAGAGCACGAGCGGGTCGGCGGCGGCCAGGGCGTCGCCCTCGATGCCGCGCTGCAGGCGTTCGGCGGCGGCGGTGCCGCCCACGGCCGTGGTCACCCCGAGGACTGCCACGTAGACCACGACCGACGCGAGCAGGTACGTGACGGCCGCCACGACGGCCGCCAGCAGCGGTTTCCACCACCGGTACGAGGGCAGGGAACGGAAGAGGCGGTGGTACGCGAACGTCGTCACCCGACGAGCGTACGGGAGGCGCGGTGCCGGTCGGTCGTGCCGCCGTCGCCTCCGCGCCGCCGCGCGATGGTCGCACCACGAAAGGAACGTCGCACCAGGGAATTCCGTGGTGCGACGTTCAATCGGTGGTGCGGTGCCGGGGGCGTCAGCCCTCGGTGGGCGTCACCGTCGCGCGGAGGCGACGGCGGCGGGCGACGACGAGCGCCGAGCCGCCGGCCAGCATCAGGACGAGACCGGCGAGGGCCGCGAGACCCAGGCCGTCCTGGCCGGTGAAGGCCAGCGAGCCGTCGGCGTTGCGGACCGTGCCGGCGGGCGTGGTGCCCGGGCGCGAGCCGGGGGTGGTGCCGGGCACGGTGCCGCCGGGGGTCGTGACCGGAGGCGTGGTGCCGGGGTCGGTCGGCGGGACGACCACGGGAGCGGCCGCCGCGGCGAAGACGACCGGGACGGACGCCGTCGTGCCGGTGCCGGCGACCGAGAGCACGACCTGGCGCGTGACCGGTCCGGCAGCGGGAGCGGTGATGCCCTCGGGGACGACGAAGGTCACCGTGGCACGACCCTGTTCGTCGGAGTTGTCGAGGATGGTCTCGTCGATCGGGGCCGAGGCGAGCTCGACGCCGTCGAGCGTCGCGGTCACGGTGCCCGACGCGTCCGCGGCGGCCTGCTGCAGGACGAGCGACGACAGGGTCATCGACACGGTGTCACCGGCGGCGAACCCGCCGACGGGCGCAGCGGTCAGCCCCGAGACGCCGACCGAACGCGAGGCGAAGTCGGGGTCGGACGGGTCGCCGGCCTGGGCGTCGAAGTACTCGAGCTGGCTCTGCAGGTCGACCTTGCCGCTGTCGGCGTGGGCGCGACCGTTGGCGAAGGCGGTGAACCCGTCGCCACCCGAGGCGAGGAACGAGTTGACCGTCACCTTGTAGATCGTGGCGTCGTCGACGGCCACGCCGTCGAGCGAGACGGCCGCGATGCGCGAGCCCGCCGCCGCGGTGGGGTCGTAGGTGTAGGTCAGACCCTCGGACGTGCCGAGCTTCAGGGTGCTCGTACGACCGGCGGTCGGCCACTGCTGCTCGAGCACCTGGCGGATCTCGGCGCCGGTCATGTCGACCACGACGAGCGTGTTGGCGAAGGGCTGCACGGCCGCGGCGGCCTTGTACGTCACGTCGCCGTCCGGCGCCACGAAGGGCAGGTCGTCCCGCAGGCCGCCCGGGTTCATGAAGGCGAGCTGGGCACCGCTCGCCGTCGTCGACGACAGCTGGATGTCGGCGACGAAGTTGCCGAGCGTCGACTCACCGGCCCGGTTCGAGACGGGGAGTCCGTTGGCGTCCGGGTTGGCGTTGTAGGCCCGGTTGAAGGAGTCGCTGATCGAACCGATGACCTCGGCCCCCCGCTCGGCGGCGACGTCGACGGCCGAGGCGACGATGGCCTGGACGGTGGGGTCGGGCGTGAAGGCACCGTAGAGCGGCACCAGTCGGTGCGAGGCGATGGTCACGCGATCGCGGAAGGCGGTGGCGGCGGGGTCGACCGTCATGGTCACCCGGGCGAGGTTCGTCCCGTAGCTGCCCGTCTGGACGACGGCACGCTGCGGGCCGCCGTCGGACGGCGAGACGAGGTAGTCGTAGCCCTGGTGGGTGTGTCCCGAGAAGATGGCCGACACGTCGCCCGAGACGCCGCGGGCGATCTCGCCGAACGCGTTGTCGCCGGTGACGGAGTCGAGGCTGCCGGTCTCGGCACCCTCGTGCAGCAGCAGGACGATGGCGTCGGCCGCGTCGGCCGCGACGATGTCGTCCGCGACGGCGTTGACCGACTCGACGACGGGGGCGAAGGTCAGCCCCTCGATGCCGGCCGGGCTGACGAGCGTCGGCATGGTCTCGGTCAGCGCGCCGATGAACGCGACGCGGACGCCGCCGATCTCCTCGACGACGTAGGGGTCGTAGACGGGCGTGCCGTCGCTCCGGAGGATGTTCGCGTTCACGTAGGGGAACTCGCTGTTCGCCCGGACACGGCCGTTGAAGTCGTCCTGGCCCTTGTCGAACTCGTGGTTGCCCGGTGTGCTGACGTCGAGGCCCATGGCGTTCAGGGCGTCGAGGGTCGGCTCGTCGTCCTGGATGAACGAGGTGAACGTCGAGGCGCCGATGTTGTCGCCCGCCGAGACGAAGAGCGTGTTGGGGTTCTGCGCCTCGACCGACTTGACGGCGCCGGCGAGGACGGCCGCGCCGGCGATGGAGGCGCGAGCACCGGGGGCGTCGGCCTCGAGTCGACCGTGGAAGTCGTTGATGCCGACGAGGTCGATCGTGACCGGGACGGCCTGGGCCGGTGCCGCGGCGACCAGGCCGAGCAGCAGGGTGCCGGTGGCGACGGACGCGAGGGCCGCACCGCGGACTCGCCGCCGGCCTCCCGTCGGGACGGACTCGGATGACGGGGGGCTGATGCGCATGGGCGTCGGTGCTCCTGGAGAAGACGGTTCGGGCGGGACGGCACCCCCCGACAGGGGGCGCACCACACGACCCTAAGTTCTCGCTGGGTACCCGACAAGAGTCCGCCGAAGATCGTCACATGTTGTTCATCCGACGCCGCGAGACCGATCGACGGGCCCGCCGAGGGGCTCCACCGGAGCCTCCGGACACCGCGCCTCAGTCGGCGATCAGCCGCTTGCCCATGCCGAACGCGTCGTCGACCGAGTACCCCAGGTGTTCGTAGAACGCCCGTACCCGCTCGTTGCCGGTGCGCACCTGGAAGTTGACCTTCGGGCAGCCCAGCGCCTCGAGCGACCGCTCGACCTCGGCCATGAGCTGCCGGCCGAACCCCTCCCCCTGGCGATCGGGCTCGACCGCGACGTAGTACACCCAGCCCCGATGGCCGTCGTACCCGGCCATCGCGGTCGCGACCAGCGCCTCCTCGGCGTCGACGCCGACCAGGAACAGCTCGCGCTGGACGGTCAGCTTGCGTTCGATGTCGCGTCGCGGGTCGTTCCACGGGCGGGTCAGCCCGCAGCGCTCCCAGAGCGCCACGACGGTCTCGGTGTCGGCCTCGTCGAAGGGTCGGATCTGCATGCACCGACCCTGCCAGACCCGACGGGACGAGGAGGCGCGGTGCCGGTCGCCACCACCCCGCACCCCCTCAGGGCCCTCGCGTTAGGGTGGGTCGTCGTCCGAGCCGCGGGCGCAGGGAGGGGCCCACCCGTGACCGATGCTCGCCGACGTCTCGCCGTCCTGGGGTCGCCGATCGAGCACTCGCTGTCACCGGTGCTGCACCGCACGGCGTACGAGCACCTCGGCCTGCCCTTCGACTACGACCGGGTCGAGGTCGCCTCGGGCGGGCTCGCCGACTTCGTCGGGGGCCTCGACGCGAGCTGGCGCGGCCTGAGCCTGACGATGCCGCTCAAGCGCGAGGTGCTGCCCCTGCTCGACACCGTCTCGCCGCTCGCCCGACGTCTCGGGGTCGCCAACACCGTCGTCATCGACGACGACGGTCGCCGCCACGGGCACAACACCGACGTGGACGGCATCGTCCGCAGCGTCGAGGGCTTCCACGACGCCCGGCCCGCCGCGGCCACCATCCTCGGCGGGGGCGCGACCGCCCTGTCCGCGATGGCCGCCGCGTGGGATCTCGGCGCCCGGTCCTTCTCGATCCACCTGCGCAACCCCATGCGCGCCGGCGAGCTGACGTCCCTGGCCGCCGAGCTGGGCGCCGACGTGATGGTCGCCCCGCTCACCGAGCTGCCCTCGCTCGGCCCGTTGGACTTCGTCATCAGCACCTTGCCCGGCGGCGCGGCTGACGACCTCCACCTGCGTCCGGCCGGTGGCTCGTCCGTCCTCTTCGACGTCGCCTACGAGCCCTGGCCGACGCGCCTCGCGTCGCGCTGGTCGGCCGACGGGGGCATCGTCTTCAACGGCCTCGACATGCTCGTCGAGCAGGCGCTCGGCCAGGTCAGGCTCTTCTCCGGGCGGGCGCAGGACGAGCCGGTCCCCGACGAGGGCGTCCTGCGCGACGCGTTGCGCGCCTCCGTGGGCTCGCCGATCCGCGACCGGTCGACCACCGACAGCGTGGCGCGCTGACGATGGCGACCCCACTGCCGGTCTCGATCGGTCGGGTCGCGCTCGGCACCGGGCGTCCCGCGGTCTGCGTCCCGCTCGTGGCCCGGACCCTCGACGCGCTGGTCGACGCCGCCTCGGCGCTCGACACCGACACGGCCGAACTGGTCGAGCTACGCATCGACTTCGTCGACGCCGCGTTCGCCGCGGCACCGGACCCCGACGGCCCCGTGCGCACGGGAACCGAGGCGACGGGAGCCGCCGACCTCGACCTCGTGGCCGACGTCGTCCGTCGGGTGCGTGGCGCGCTCGACGCCGAACTGCCCCTGCTGTTCACCCTGCGGACCGAGCCCGAGGGAGGCGAGCACGACGTCGCCCCCGCGACCTACGACGCCGTGCTGCGCTCGGCCATGGCCACCGGGCTGCTCGACGCCGTGGACGTCGAGATGTACACCGACCCCGACCTGCTCGGCGGGCTCGTCGACGCCGCGCACGACGCCGGGCTCGTCGTGGTGATGTCGTCGCACGACTTCAGCGGCACCCCCACGCAGGGCGAGATCGTGTCACGCCTGCTCGAACAACAAGAGAACGGTGCCGACGTGGCGAAGTTCGCCGCCATGCCGTCCAGTACGGACGACGTGCTGACCCTGATGCGGGCCACGGCCGAGTTCCGGGCGGGTGCCGGCATCGTGCCCGCGATCACCATGTCGATGGGGCCGCTCGGCGTCGTGTCCCGGCTCTTGGGCGAGACGTTCGGCTCGTGCGTCACGTTCGGATCGGCGGGGGCGACGAGCGCGCCCGGACAGGTCCCGGCGGCGGGGCTGCGGGCGGCGCTCGAGCTGGTGCACGAGGCGCAGCAGGGCTGACGGCGTCGCCTCGGCGTCGGACCGGCTTCGTCCGGGGCCTCGGGCGTCAGGGCTCCGGAGGCCCGACGCACGCAGAGTCCACCACCGGGAAACGAGCGACGGACGTCGCTCAACGGGACCACCACGGCGGTCGGGCCCACCGGAGTGCGAACAGGTTAGCGGTCGGTGGTCCGACCCCGTAACCCCCTTGCGCCCACGAGTGCCACGTGGTCCACGACGAGGACCGGGGCCCTCGACGACGCCGTCGCCGCCGCGCCCGGGCGGGACTCCGGCGCCGTCCGGCCGGGTCAGGCCGGGCCCGGGTACTGCCGCTCGCCACCCGTGTCGAACCGCTCGCCCGAGGCGCGCGAGGGCAGCAGCGACATGACGAGCAGGGTCAGCCACCCGAAGACGGGCAGCAGGTAGAAGAGCACGTACCAGGCGGTGAAGCCCCCGTCGTGCAGGCGCCGCGACTGCAGCGCCAGGGTCGGCAGGAAGCTGACCACCGACCACAGCACGACGACGACGCCCTGTGGGTCGATGTAGGTCCAGTCGCCGTTGTCGCCCCCGGCCCAGGTCGACGTCCCGCCGCTGCCCGTGGCCCAGGCCTGGAGCGCCCCCTGGAGCACGAGCGCGATGACGAACCACCACCAGTACTCGCTGCGGCTCGCCCTCCCGTGGAACGTGGCGTACTTGCGCCAGAACCGGACGACCGCGACCTTCGGCGAGGCGCGGTGGTACGGCTGGTCGAGCGGCACGGGGCCTGCGGGTCCGGTCATGGGATCTCCTGCGGTGGGGTGACGGGCAGGACCATCCTCGCAGCGCCTCCGCCGCGTCGTGGCCGATCGGCGCGGCCCGTCGGTACTGTGGGGCCCGCCGACCCTCGCGTCGGCGCCGTCGCCCATCCGGGGCGGCGCCAGACGAAGGAGACCCCATGAGCATCGGCGGCGGAATCGCCTTGATCGTGATCGGCGCGGTCCTCGCGTTCGCTCTCGACTTCCAGGTCGCGGGCATCGACATCAAACTGATCGGCTACATCCTCATCGCGGCCGGCGTGGTCGTGACCATCATCGGCATCGCCTTCGCGTCGCGCCGCCGCTCGACGGTCTCCACGACCCGCAGCGCGGTCGACCCGGCCACGGGCGAGCGCGTCGAGCGTCGCTCGACCGACAGCGACCCGCTGGTCTGACCCGAGGGTCCGACGCGACCCGAGAACGCAGGAGGCGCGGTGCCGGCTGGCACCGCGCCTCCCGTGTGTCGGGGCGGGGAACGCCTAGAGCTGCACGCCGTCCTGCACGGACGCCGCGCGGTGGCGACGACGCAGCACGAGGGCGGCACCGGTGCCGGCCAGCATCAGCGCGAGCAGCAGGGCGGGCAGGGCGTCGGAGCCGGTGAACGCGAGGGGCCCGCTTCCGTTGCCGGCCGTCCCCGCGCCTCCTGCGCTCGAGCCGTCACCGGGGACCGCCGCGGGCGGGGTCGTCGGAGCCGGGGTGACGGCGCCTTCGACGACGGCGACGGTCGTCGCCAGCGTCGTGCCGCTCTGCGTGCCGGTCAGCGTGATCGTGTAGCTGCCGGGCTCGGTGGGGGCGGTGACGGTGTAGGTCGCGACGCCGTCGATCACGTCGGCGATGCCGAGGTCGGTCACCGTGCCGTCGACGTCGAGCGTGCCCGTGACCTGGCGGTCGCCGGCGAGGCCGGCGGTGCTGACCGGGAACTCGGCGCCGGGGGCGACCTCGGTCGGAGCCGAGATCGTCGCGTCGGTGCTGAGGCCGTCGAGGTCGCGGTCGAGCTGCAGGGCGTTCACGATGGTGAAGAAGTTGTCGGTCTGGTCGATCAGGCCGACGACGTTCGCGGCACCGGGGCCGTAACCCGCGACGCGCAACTGCGTGCCGGTGTGCTGCTGCGACCCGCCCGCCGCGGCGGTGCCGTAGGCGATCTTCATCGTGGTGCCGTCGACCGTCGTCAGCGCGGTGCTGAGCGTGGCGGGCGGCGTCGAGTCGACGATCTGGCTGGTGTGCGCGTGGTCCGCCGTGACGATGACCATCGTGTTGCCGTCGGCCTTCGCGAACGCGAGGGCGGACTGGACGGCCTCGTCGAGGTCGAGCACCTCACCGATCTGACCGCAGGCGTCGGCGCTGTGGTCGCGCTTGTCGATCGAGGCGCCCTCGACCTGCAGGAAGAAGCCCTGGTCACCGGTGTCGAGCAGGTCGATCGACTTCTCGGTCAGCGACTGCAGCGAGAGGCCGGTGGACAGACGGGCCGGGTTCGGCTGGCAGGTCTGCGGGGCCAGGTCGGCCCCGCCGACGGTCGCCGTGGTGGCGGCGTACCGGGTCGGGAAGTTGCCGTCGGTGAAGGTGCCGAGCACGGGCTGCGCCTGGTCGGCGGTCGTCAGGGCGTCGAGGCCGGCCGCGTCGCGCACGACCTGGTAGCCACGGTCCTGCGCCTGGGCGAACAGGGTGTCGCCCTGCCACTGACCGGCGCGGGCGGACTGGCCGAACGAGGTCGCGCCTCCGCCGAGGGTCAGGTCGGCACGGGTGCCGATGATCTGCTCGCTGATCGAGCCGAGGCCGCCCTGGTCGAGCGCGTCGGCGCCGCACTGGGTGACGCTGTCGGGGCCGTAGCAGCTGCGGGCGGCGACGTGCGCGGCCTGAACGGCCGGGGTGGCGTCCTGCAGCTCGGCGGTCGAGACGTTGCCGGTCTTCTTGCCGTTGGCCTTGGCGATCTCGAGCAGGGTGTCCTGCGGGACGCCGTCGACGTCGACCGAGATGGCGTTGTCGTAGGTCTTCGTGCCGGTGGCCCAGGCGGAGCCGGTCGCGGCGGAGTCCGGCACGTAGTCGGGCTTGCCCTTGTTCGCGCCGTCCCGGTAGACCGAGTACGTCGTGTACTGGCCGGTCAGGGGCAGGGCGTCGATGCCGGGCAGCGTTCCGCCGGCGCCGTAGGCGTAGTTGCGCGCCGACGTGATCTCGCTGTCGCCCATGCCGTCGCCGATCAGCAGGATGACGTTCTTGGCGGGGCCGGCCTCCACCGAGTCGAGCAGCAGCTGCGTGCTGTCGTCGATGCTGCGGGCGGCACCGCCGTTCTGGGCGACGTTCGCGGGGGTGGCCGCGAAGGCGGCGACGGGGCTGAGGGCGAGGGCGGCGGCGGCGGCCGTCGCGACGACCCCCGTCGTCAGGGCCGCACGCCGGCGGTTCGGGGTGTTCTTCGACACGGTTCTGCTCCTGTGATCGTGATCGTGATCCGGTCGCCACGCGACGGAGTCGCCGCGGGGCGGGGACCAGCAGACTCCTGCCGGGTGGCCGCCACGTGAACGAGGCCGTGCGCGCGGGTGAACACCGTCGCACGGGGGTCGTCCGCTCGGCTGGCACGCCCCGCCGCCCCGGCCGGCCGGCCCGCCGCGCTGCCCCGCCCCGCTGCCCTGCTCAGCCGACCCGTCCCGCTGAGCCGACCCGCGCTGCCCTCCCTGCTCAGCCGGCCGTCGAGCGGAGCACCGACGACCCGTCGGGGCGGCGGCGCACCTCGACCCGGTCGGCGATGCGCTGCTTGAGCTCGTCGACGTGGCTGACGATGCCGATCACCCGCCCCGAGGCACTGAGCCGGCCGAGTTCGCTCATGACGGCGTCGAGGGTCTCGGGGTCGAGCGAGCCGAACCCCTCGTCGACGAACAGGGTGCCGAGCTCGAGCCCGCCGGCCTCGGCCTGGACGACGTCGGCGAGGCCGAGGGCGAGGCTGAGCGAGGCGTAGAAGGTCTCACCGCCCGAGAAGCTGCCGGGGTCGCGGGTGGTGTCGGTGGTCGCGTCCCGGATGACGAGCGAGAGCCCCGTCTTGCGCGAGCGCGACCCGACCTCGCGCTCGTCGGACGAGGCGAGCTCGTACCGCCCGCTCGACATGACCGACAGCCGGACGTTCGCCGCCGCCACGACCTCGTCGAACCGGCGCAGCAGCACGTAGGTGCCGAGCGTCACGCCCTTGACGTTCTCGCCGGTCGAGGCGCTGGCGAGGTTCGCCATGCGCACCACCGCCCGGGCGTGCTCGACGGCGGCGTCGGCCGCGGCCGTCACGGCCTCGAGGGCGGCCAGGGCCTGGCGCGCCCGCTCGGCCCGGTCGCCGGTGCGCGTCGCGCGGTCGGTGACCTCGTCGAGCTCGGCCTCGACCAGGTCGAGGGCCTCGACGGCCGACGGGACGTCCGCCACTTCGTCGCCGGTCAGCACCGCGACCTCGGGCTCGACCAGCCCGGCCGCGACGATCGCCCGTTCGCGTTCGTGGGCCGAGGCCTGCGCCTCGAGCGCGGTGAGGTCGCCCGCCTCGAGGGCGGCGTCGGCGACCTGGTCGACGTCGTCGAACCCGCTGCGCTCGAGGGCGGCCGCGAGCTCGGCACGTCGGACGGCCGCCGCGTCGGACGCCACGTCGGCGGCGTCGAGGAGGGTCAGGAGGCGCGTGTCGCGTTCGACCCCGTCACCGACCGCTGCGGTGAGCTCGGCGATGGTCGGGGCCCGACCGTCGAGCAGTCGCGCGATCTCGGCCTCGTCGTCGAGCAGGGCCCGCCGGTCGGCGGCGACGCGCTCCCGGACGGTGGCGGCTCGCTCGCGGAGGTCGTCCCGCTCGGCCCGCAGCTCGTCGACCTCGCGGTCGTGGGCCACGAGCGCCGCCTCGGATGCCGCTAGGGCGGTACGGGTCCGGGTGGCCTCGGACACGCGCAGGGCGAGCCGGGCCAGGTCGGACTCGACGTCGTCGCGGGTCAGGTCGCCCAGGGCGCGGCGGGCCTCGGCGGCCCGCCCCTCGGCGGTCGCGTGCCGTGCGGCGGACTCGCGCTGACGGGCCTCGGCCGCTCGTGACGTCCGCGACGCGGCCTCGACCTGGTCGTCGGTGGGGTGCTCGGTGCCGGGAGCCGCCGGGGCCGGATGCTCTCGCGAGCCGCACACGGGGCACGGATCGCCGACGACCAGACCGGCGGCCAGGTGACCCGCCATGCCCTCGATCTGCCGACGGCGGAGGCCCGCCTCGTCGTCGAGTGCCCGCAGCGCCGCCGCCGAGTCGTCGGCCAGTCGTGCGGACGCCGCGTCGACGGCCCGGCCGAGGGCGTCGAGGTCGTCGAGGTCACGCAGGCGGAGCCGCGCCTCGGCCGTCGCCTGCTCGGCGGCGACGAGGTCGGTCGAGGCGTCGGCCAGGGCGTCGCGCTCGACGACGAGCGACGCCCGCACGGCGGGGGCCGCGACGAGGTGCGCGTCGAGCTCACGGCGCCGCTCGTCGGCGTCCACCAGGGATCGCTCGGCCGCCTCGAGGGCGGTGCGACGACCGGGCAGGGCCTTCTCGGTCCGGGCCGCCTCGGTCAGGAGGGCGAGTTCCGACAGTCGGGCGTCGCGACGGGCGGCGACGTCGGCTCGGAGCGGGATCTCGCCGTCCGCCGCGATCGTCTCGCCGTCGGCGACGACCCCGGCGACCCCGGCGGCCTCGGCGGCCCCGGCGGCCTCGGCCAGGCGTGACGCCGCATCACGCTCGGCCTCGGTCGCCCGCGTGACCGCGGCGAGCGCATCGGTCACGGTCGCGGCCCGGGTCGCCGCGGCGACACGCGAGCGGACCGTGGCGATCTCGCCGTCGCCCTCGTCGAGGCGCGTCCGCCGGACGGTCAGGTCGGCTCGTCGGTCGAGTGCCGCCCCCAGCGCCCGCACGCCATCGAGCGACCGTCGTGCCGCGTCTCGGGCCTCGACCACCCGTGACCGCTGAGCCGACGCGGCGACGGCCTGGGCCTCGAGATCCCCGAGCAGGGCGGCCCCGCCGTCGGCGGCCAGCCCCTCGTCGAGGGCCTCGGCCTCGAGGCCGCTGGCCTCGAGCAGTCTCGCGCGCGCCAGCTCGATGTCGCGGTCGGCGGCGGCGACGGCGGCGTTCGCGACCTTCCGCCGGTCGACGAGCTCGGCCGTGGTGCGTTCGTAGATCTCGGTGCCGAAGAGCGACTGCAGGACCTCTTTGCGCTTCTCGCCGGTCGAGCGGAGGAAGGCGGCGAACTCGCCCTGGGGCAGGACGACGGTCTGCACGAACTGCTGGCGCGTGAGGCCGAGGATGCGCGAGACCTCGGCGCCGGCCTCTTGCGTGCTGATCGAGACGATCTCGCCGTCGACGGCGTCGGGCGACGAGAGGCGCCACAGCTTTGCGGTCGCGTTCGCCGGCGTCGTGCCCGTGCCGCGTGCCTTCGGGCGGCGGTACGCGGGCGTGCGTCGGATGCGATGCACGCCCGCGCCGTTCTCGAAGACGAGCTCGACGAAGGGCTCGACGTCGGGGGCGGCATGGTGGCTGCGCAGGCGGTCGGGCGTCGAGGCCGAACCGGCGAGCCCGCCGTAGAGGGCGAAGACGATCGCGTCGATGATGGTCGACTTGCCCGAGCCCGTCGGGCCCTCGAGCAGGAAGGTGCCCGAGGCGCCGAGCGCGGCGAAGTCGATGCTGTGCTCGCCCGCGTAGGGCCCGATGGCCCTCAGGGTCAGCCGGTGGAGGTTCATTCGCCGACCTCGCTCGCGAGTGCGGCCTCGTAGGCGCCGCGCACCACGGCGAGCTCGGTCTCGCTCGCCGCCCCGCCCGAGGCGAAGGCGACGAACTCGGCCGCCACCTCGATCGGGTCGGACTCGGCCGTGACGGCGGCGAGCGCCGAGGCCTCGACCGCACCGACGGGCGTGTGGTGGATCGCGAGGGCGTGCGGGAAGTGCTCGGCCACCCGCGTGTAGAGCCGTTCGGGGTGTACCGGATCGGTGACGAAGACCCGGAGCCAGGCGTCGCGCAGGTCGTCGTGGCGCCCGTCGAGCAAGGCGTCGAGGGAGTCGGTCACCTCGGCCAGTCGTCGCGGGACGGGGGCCGGGACGAGCTCGACCGAGACCGAGCCGTCGGCCGTCAGCTCGACGATCGTGGACGACTTGACCTGGTTCCGCTCGCCGAACGAGAAGGCCAGGGGCGAACCCGAGTAGCGCAGGCGACCGGACGGGCCGACGCGCTGGGCACCGTGCAGGTGGCCGAGGGCGACGTAGTCGACGCCGTCGAACGCGGCCGACGGCACGGAGTCGACGCCGCCCACCCGGATGTCGCGCTCGCTCTCGCTGCGTTCGGGTGCCGGGGCACCCTCGGGCTCGCGGTCGGCTGCGGGCCGTGCGACGACGAACGCGTGCGCCACCACGACCGACCGGGTGCCGGGCCGCCCGGCGAGGTCGTCGCGCACCCGCTGCATCGCCGCACCCACGACGGCCGCGTGCGACCGGGGCAACGGCTCGTCGGTACCCGCCGGCGCCAGGGACCTGCGGACGCTGTCGGGGTCGAGGTAGGGCAGCCCGTAGAAGGCGACCGGCCCGTCCGGGTCGTCGACGACGACGGGCTCGTCGAGCAGGTCGACCGACGCCCGCAGGTGCAGGCCCGGGCGCATCAGCTCGGCCGCGAACCCCAGACGCACCGCCGAGTCGTGGTTGCCCGGCGTGACGATCACGGTGGCGTGCTCGGTCAGGCCGGCGAGGGCCCGGCCGAGGAGGCGCACGCTGGGCACCGCGGGGACGGCCCGGTCGTACACGTCGCCCGCGACCACCACGACGTCGATCGACCGTTCGACCACGAGCCCCACCAGGTGGTCGACGAAGACCTGCTGGTGCTCGTGCAGGTCGACCCCGTGCAGCATGCGCCCCAGGTGCCAGTCGCTGGTGTGCAGGATGCGCACGGCGCCCCTCTCGTGGATGTCGCGGTCGGTGCGGCAACGGGTGCCGGAGTCGGTGCCTCCGACTGTATCGGGGGCCTCCGACAGAGCCGACCGCGCCTCCTCGGGTACCGCGCCGCGCCTCCTCGGTCCGGCGCCGCGCCTCCTCGGGTCCCGCGCCGCGCCTCCCCACCGGTCGCCGCCCCGCCCACGGGAGTGAGATGGTCAGATGCCCGCACACCGTGGCGGGCCCGACGAGAGCGAGACCGTGAGCCACGACGCCCTGCAGCCCGACCAGGTCACCGCCCTCCGTCGCGAGGTCGAGGCCCGCCTCGACGCGATGGTGGCCGACCTGACGACCTACGCGAGCCTCGAGACGCCGTCCGACGACGTCGACCTGCTCGAGGCGGGGCTCCGCTGGATCGAGACCTGGCTCGGCGAGACCGTCGGGCCGCCGGCCGAGCGCCGGGTGCACGTCGTCGAGGGCTACGGCGACACGGTGACCCTCGACTACCCGTCGCCGTCGGGCTCGACCGAGTGGGTGTCGGCCCTGTGCCACTACGACACGGTCTGGTCCGAGGGGACGCTGGCCGGGTGGCCCGTCACGGTCGAGGGCGACCGCATGACCGGCCCGGGCGTCTTCGACATGAAGTCCGGGCTGATCCAGCTCGGCAACGCCCTCGCGATCGGCGACCGCCTGGGGCTGCCACGGCCGAACGTGCGCCTGCTGCTCAACGGCGACGAGGAGGTCGGCAGCCTCGCCTCGCGGGAGGCGATCGAGCGCGAGGTCGGACGAGGAGGCGCGGTGTTCGTCTTCGAGTCGGCCGCCGACGGTGCCGTCAAGACCGCCCGCAAGGGCGTCGGCATCTTCGAGGTCGAGGCCTTCGGGGTCGAGGTGCACGCCGGCCTGCACCCGCGCTCCGGTGCGAGCGCCGTCGACGAGATCGCCCGCGTCGTCCTGGCCCTGCACGCGGCCGCCGACGTCGAGGCGGGCACCTCGCTGAACGTGGGAGTGCTGCAGGGCGGCACCCGCACCAACGTCAAGGCCGGCTACGCCCGCGCGATGGTCGACGTGCGCGTCACCTCGTCGACCGAGGCCGAGCGCATCGAGCGGGTGTTCGCCGGGCTCGCGGCGCACGATCCGGCCGCGACGCTGAAGGTCACCGGCGGCTGGAACCGCCCGCCGATGGAGCGCTCGGTCGCGACCGGCGCGCTGTACGAACGCGCCGCCCGGGTCGCCACCTCGCTCGGCTTCGAGTTGCGCGAGGTGTCGGTCGGCGGCGCCAGCGACGGCAACTTCGCCGCCGCGCTGGGCCTGGCCGTGCTCGACGGGGTCGGCGGCGTCGGCGGCGGAGCGCATGCCCGACACGAGTGGATCAGCGTGCACGGCATGGTCGAGCGCACCGAGTTCGTCAGCGCCCTGTTCGCCGACCTCGCCTAGTCCGCCCCAACCAACCCCACCGCACCGCCTTGCAGTGCTTTGCACCGCTCTGCACCGCCGAGTGGACACGACGCCGCCGCGCGACACGGCGCCTTGTCCACTCGGCGGTTCGCTGCCGTGGCGCCGACGACGCTGTACGAATAGCGCACCCTCACGACCACGACGCCGAGGTGCGGCCCGACCGCAGCGGCACCCCGCCACGGCGCACGATCGCCGCCAGCCGTCGCGGATCGAGCGCGTCGTCGATGTCACATCTCTCGATGCGTCGGACCCGCCCCGTGCCCAACAATCGAGCCTCGCGCTTCTTCTCACGGCGTACGACCTCGGCCGGGGACGAGCCCGCGAGCAAGCGAGGGTCCGAGTACTTGCCGAAACCGTCGAACTCGAGCACGAACCCGAACTCTTCGAAGAAGAAGTCGCATCGTCCGACGAATCCCCGGGCGTCGAAGAACTCCTCTTGCAGGATCGGCTGAGGCGCACCGAGCCGATGCAACGCGACTCGCACGAGCGACTCCCCGCCGTTCTCGGACAGGGGCGTGGCGAACGAGATCGCTCGCCCGAGTGCCAGCTCACCCCGCCGTCCGACCACGCCGTCGGCCATCGCCCCGAACCGGAGCCGGAACTCGTCACGCAGATCGTCGACTCGGGTGCGCATCTCGGCGGCCCTCGAAAGCCGACTCTCGACCAAGAGCCGACGACGCATCACGCCGTCGAGACAGAGGACGCCGTCGTCGAACCCGGATGACCTCGCGACGTCGAAGGCGGTGCGCAGCTCACTCGTGACCAGCAGGTCGCCCACCGACTCGATCTCGTCGTCCTCGAGACCGGCCCCGTGCTTGACGAGGACCGGCGTGCACTGGGTCGAGGCCCGACGTCGGTCGATCACGTGCACCCGGCGCGGGTCGCCCTGGACGCTCGGCAGCCCGTGCACGGCGACGGCCGAGCCGTGGGACACGACGCAGTCGGCGGGGAGCGCGGACACGGCGGCCCGCACCCGGACGACGTGGCGACGCCAGGGCCTCAGTCGGCCCCAGTCCTCCGTCGCCACGTAGACGCCCCGTTGGACGCGCACGAGACGTCCCCCGGCGGCGTCGCGTCGCAGGGCGCGCGCCTCACGGGACTGCGCACCCGGCGTGGCGGAGAAGATCAGATCGGGGAGGTCGTCGTCCATCCCTCGATGCTCGCCCGTCGATCGGACCCGGCCGCGCCTCCAGAACTTCGCTGTGGACGACCGCCCGCCCACCGCGTCATGTCGACGAGACGACCTATGCGCACCGAGAACCGCCGAGTGGACAGCGCGCCGCCGCATGACTCGGCGCGCTGTCCACTCGGCGGCGTCCGGCACCGGCGCCCGACCTCAGCCCTCCAGCGTGAAGTCGTAGACGCCGGCGTCGAAGCGGGCGTAGCCGGGGTAGTCGATCAGCTCGTAGAGCTCGGCACGGGTCTGCATCGTCGGCACCTGCGAGTCGAGCGACCCGTCGGCCACGAGCGCGTCGAGCGCCCGGGACGCCGCCCCCATCGCGGCACGCATCAACGACACCGGGTGGATCACCATGCTCACGCCCACGTCGTGCAGCTGCTGGTGCGTGAAGAGGGCGCTCTTGCCGAACTCGGTCATGTTGGCGAGCACGGGCACGTCGAGCGCCGAACAGATCGCCTCGAACTCGCCGAGGTCGGCCATCGCCTCGGCGAAGATCGCGTCGGCCCCCGCGTCGACCAGGGCCCGGGCCCGGTCGACCGCGGCCTCGAGCCCGTCGAGCGCCCGGACGTCCGTGCGCGCCATGATCACGAGCGACGGGTCGCGGCGCGCGTCGACCGCGGCCCGGATGCGCCCGGCCGCCGTCGCCGCGTCCACGACCTGCTTGCCGTCGAGGTGGCCGCAGCGCTTGGGGTTGACCTGGTCCTCGACGTGCAGCCCGGCCACGCCGGCGGCCTCGAGCGCCTGGACGGTGCGGGCGACGTTCATCGGCTCGCCGAACCCGGTGTCGGCGTCGACGAGCACGGGCAGGTCGGTCATCGACGCGATCTGGCCGGCCCGCGTGGCGACCTCGGTGAGCGTGGTGAGCCCGATGTCGGGCAGCCCGAGCTCGTTGGCCATCACGGCGCCCGACACGTAGACGCCGTCGAAGCCCTTCTGCTCGATCAGGCGTGCGGTGAGCGGCGTGAACGCCCCGGGGAAGACCAGGGTGCGCTCGTCGGCCAGCCCGGCCCGGAACGCCGCACGCTTGTCGGCCGGCGACACCGTCGAGTACAGCATCAGAAGAGCCCGCGCGGCTGGGCGGTGGCACCCGCGAGGGCGTCGGGAGCGACGATGCCCAGCTGCCGCACCTCGGCCGCCGTCAACGAGGGGAGGCGCGTGGCCAGGTCGACGAACCGCTCGACCTCGGCGTCGGGCAGCACGCCCTCGGCCAACGTGCGGAACTTGCGCACGTAGTCCTCGCGTCCGAAGGGCCGCGCCCCCAGGGGGTGGGCGTCGGCGACGGCGATCTCGTCGACGAGGGTCGTGCCGTCGACGAACTCGACCTCGATGCGGCCGCCGAACGCCTTCTCGGCGGGGTCGGTCGAGTGGTAGCGGGCCGTCCAGGCGGGGTCCTCCGCCGTGGTGATGCGCTGCCACAGCTCGACGGTGTCGGGACGCTGCGCCCGGGCCGGGGCGTAGCTGCGCTCGTGGTGCCATTCGCCGTCCTGCAGGGCGACGGCGACGATGTAGGGGATGGAGTGGTCGAGCGTCTCCCGGCTGGCCGCGGGGTCGTACTTCTGCGGGTCGCCCGCCCCCGAGCCGATCACGACGTGCGTGTGGTGGCTGGTGTGCAGCACGATGCGGCGCACCTGCGCCGGGTCGCGGAGGGCGGGGTGCGCGCGGCCGAGCCGCCGGGCGAGGTCGATCCAGGCCTGGGCCTGGTACTCGGCCGAGTGCTCCTTCGTGTACGTGTCGAGGATGCCCCGCTTGGACGCACCCGGCGCCGGCAGGGGCACGTCGTACGACGCCCCGGGCCCGTCGAGCAGCCGGGCGATCACGCCGTCCTCGCCCTCGTAGATCGGGGCGGGACTGCCCTGGCCGCGCATCGCGCGGTCGACGGCCTCCACCGCGGCCTTGCCGGCGTAGGCCGGGGCGTAGGCCTTCCACGACGAGATCGCCCCCTTGCGCGACTGCCGCGTGGCCGTCGTCGTGTGCAGCGCCTGGCCGATCGCCTGGTGCACCACCTCGGTCGAGAGACCGAGCATCGTGCCGAGGCCGGCCGCGACCGACGGGCCGAGGTGCGCGACGTGGTCGATCTTGTGGGCGTGCAGGCTGATCGCCCGGACGAGGTCGACCTGCACCTCGTAGCCGGTCACGATGCCGCGCAGCAGGGCCGCACCGTCGAGTCCGCGGTGCTGGGCCACGGCGACGAGCGCGGGGACGTTGTCGCCGGGGTGCGAGTACTCCGCCGCGAGGAACGTGTCGTGGAAGTCGAGTTCGCGCACGGCGACCCCGTTCGACCAGGCGGCCCACTCGGGCGAGACGGGGTGCTCGGGCGCGACGCCCGTGACCTGCGAGCCCGCGCCTCCGGTGGTCGGCGGATGCGCGAGCGCCTGGTCGCGTGCGACGGCGACCGGCGCGCGCAGCAGCGACGCCGCCGAGACGGCGGCGTTGTCGATCAGGCGGTTGATCACCATCTCGGTCACGTCGTCGTCGACGGGTGCGTCGTCGGTCGCGAGCGCGGCGAGGCGCCACGCGAGCTCGTCCGCGCGGGCCAACGGCTGGTCGCTGCGGTGCACGCGCACCGTGTGCACGACGAGGTCGGCGGTCGGGGCGGCCGGTCCGTCTCGACCGTCCGTGACCCCGGACGAGGAGGCGCGGGTCGCGTCCCCTCGGCCGCCCGCGTCGGTCGTCGCCCCGGCGTCGTGTGCGTGCTCGGACGCCTGCTCGTGCTGCGTGCCCATCGGCCACCCTCTCTGGTGGGGCGGGCGTCGTGCGGCCCGCCGTGCGCCGTCGTCGGTGACGGCCGTGTCGTTGCCGACCAGTCTCGCACCCGGGCCGGGCGACGCGCCTGGCGTCCCCCGGCCCGCCGACGCGCCCCGTTCGGGGGTGAACCCGTCTGTCCGCCACCTGGCAGGCTCGGAGCATGACCACCGAGAGCCCGCTGGGGGGCGGCTCCGACGAGCGACGCCCCTCCGCCGACCAGCCGACCACCTCATACCCCGCGACGGGGACGTCGACCCCGCCGCCGCGACCGGGCCGCCCGATCGGGCTCGCGATCGCCGCCCTCGTCGTGGGCGTCGTCGCGTTCCTGCTCGGCCTCGTGCCCGTGGTGGGCACGATCGTCGGACTCGCCGCCGTGGTGCTCGGCATCATCGCGCTGCTGCGGCACCAGTCGAAGGTCATGGCGTGGATCGGCCTCGGCCTGGGAGCCGTCGCCACCATCGTGTCCATCGTCGTCGCCGTCGGCCTCGGCGCGGCGATCGACAGCGTGCAGCAGGACGACCCGGCCGTGACCGCCACCTCCGAGCCCGCCCCCGTCCGCACCTCGTCGACGCCTGCGCCCACCCCGTCGGCCACGCCGTCGTCGGCGGCCGCCGACGTGCCGGCCGACCACTCGGAGGCCCTGGCGGACGCCGAGACCATCGCGAACGGCCTCGGCAGCAGCAAGCTCGAGACCTACGCGAAGCTCGTGGCCGGCGGCGCCTCCGAGGCCGCGGCGCAGTACGCGGTCGACACGGTCGACGCCGACTGGCAGGCCAACGCCGTCCGCAAGGCCAAGGCCTACGCGGCGGACGGCATGACGGGCGACGTGCTGCGCAACCAGCTCGTCAGCGAGTACGGCGAACAGTTCACCGCCGAGGAGGCCGACTACGCCCTGGCTCACCTCGACGGCTGACGCCTCGTGACGCGATCGTGCCCCTGGCCGGCCCGACCTCATCCTCCGGGACGAGTGCTCGGGCCGGACCGGTCTGTAGCGTCGAGAACGACTGCCGGGGGGACGACCCGACGACCAGGAGGGCACGACCATGAAGAGCACGACGACGATGCGCGCCGCGATCGGCACGGGGGCCACGGCCTGCCTGATCCTGGTGCTGACCGCAGGCTGCACGGGCGGCGCCGGCGACGCGACGCCGAGTCCGTCCGAGAGCTCGACGACGCCGTCCTCGGCCACCGGCACGGCCACCGCCACGCCCACGCCCGCGCCCACCGAGACCGCCGGCCCGGTCGCCCTTCCGGTCGACTGCACCGACATCGTCGACCAGGCCACCTACGCCTCGACCTTCGGCGACACCCCGCTTAACCCGGTCGAGTTCGGCGGCTCGGGCACCAGCTCGGGCGTGGTCACCCCGACGACCCCGCCGGCCGGGGCAGGCGCTCGTGACGTCGTCGGGGCGGCGACCGAGCTGTTCTGCATCTGGCGCGACCCGCGGGCCGACATCTCGGGCATCTCGGTCTCGATGGGCCACCTCGAGCCCGCCGCCGGCGCTGCGGCCCTCGACGGTCTCGCCTCGCAGGGCTACACCTGCACCTCGGTCCACGAGGGGCGCAGCTGCCAGCTCGTGACGCCCGACCCGCTGTACCCGGTGGACCGCGCGCAGACCTACTGGCTGCGCGACGACGTCGTCGTCACCGTCGACCAGACGAACGTGCCGACGGACGACCTGATCGGCTCGATCGCGACGCGCCTCTTCGGCTGAATCCGCGCCTGCTGCACCTGTCGCACCGTGGACCGGACGTCGCACCGCCGAATCCGGCGGTGCGACGTCCGGTCGGCGGTGCGGCACACGCGCGGCGCACGCGCGGCACACGCGCGGCGCACGCGCGACGCACGCGCGGCGGGCGCTACAGCACGTGCTTCGGCACGCGGTGCAGCGTGACCGCGCCGACGGCGTCGAACGGGTGCAGCGGGTCGGGGGCGACCGAGCCGGTCGGGCCCCCGAGCCTCGAGTGCCCCACGGCGCTGAGCACGGCGTAGGCGTCTCCGCGCGACCAGCCGTGGTCGTCCACGAGGAACGAGAAGGCGTCCTCGTACCCGCGGCGGATGCTCTCCTGCACCGGGTCGCCGAGGCCGACGAAGATCCAGTCGTCGGCGGTCTCGATGCGCGGCGCCCGCAGGCCGAGACCGGGCACCAGGTCGATCGAGACGACCGCCGTGCCCTCGGCCTCGATGGCCACGAACGACGACTCGCCCTCGGCCATGATCGCGTGCACGTCGCCGATCGACAGGTACGCCCCCTCGACCATGACCGGGAGGTAGACCGTCGACCCGACCGTGTTCTCGGTGACGTCCATGTTGCCGCCCTGGGCGTACGCGGGCATGATCGTCGAGTTCTCGCCCTCGGCGGGCGCCGTGCCCATGCAGCCGATCATCGGCCGGGCCTCGAACACGTGCCGGTCGGTGACGTGGACCCCGTCGGAGTCGATCGGCACGCGGCGGGTGAACATCTCGTCGCCCATGACGTGCTGCAGGGCCCCGGAGCCGGGCAGGCTGACCGACCAGCCGTGCTCGATGAGTCGGATCTCGTGCACCGTGACGGCGAGCGCGTCGCCCGGCTTCGCGCCCTCGACGTAGACCGGCCCGGTGACCGGGTTGATCGGCACGGACAACTTCGCGAGGTCGTGGTGTCGGTGCAGCTCGGCGTAGACGGCGTCGCTCGTCTCGAACCCGATGCGTTCGCCGGTGCCCGGCTCGATGCGCAGGGCCGGCGGCACCGTGGCGGTGAAACCGGGGCGACCGTGCTCCTTGCCGAGGAAGTGGTCGATCCCGTCGCGCGCGGCGTCCTCGGCGGTCATGCGTCGCGCCGTTCGGAGTCGGCCGCGGGCACCGACGCGACCGCGGAGTCGTCCGCAGCCTGCCCGAGGGACGGCGCCGCGCCTCCTCGGCTGCGGTAGTAGAGGAACACGCCCGCGCCGAGCACCAGCCAGACGAGCCCGCCGATCTTGGCCTCGGGTGCCGCGTTCACCAGCACGTAGCCGATGATCAGGAACCCGACGACGGGCACGACGAGGTGCAGCAACCAGTTGCGCGACTTCTTCTTCACGACGTAGTGCACCACGACGGACACGTGCAGCAGCATGAAGCCGAACAGCGCCCCGAAGTTGACCAGCGACGAGATGACGTCGATCTGGCCGACGAAGAACAACACGAGCACGGCCGAGAGCGCCGACACGACGAGGATCGCGGCCTGCGGCACCTGACGCGTGTTGATCTTCGACAGGAACGCCGGCAGCTGCCCGTCGCGGCTCATCGAGAACAGCAGGCGCGACGTCGCGGCCTGGGCGGCCATGGCGTTCGCGATGCCGACGGCCAACACGTTGACGACGAAGAACGCCGTCGCCCACCCGCTGTTCGACGCCTCGCGCACGAGGTCGAAGAAGGCGTTCCCGGCCTCGCCCTCGGGGAACGAGTCGCGGCCCCCGGCGAGCGCGCTGGCCAGCCAGGTCTGCAGGATGAAGCAGAACGCCACGATGAAGAGCGCGATGATCATGGCCTTGCCGGCTCCGCCGCGCTTGCCGGTGCTCTCCTCGGCGAGGGTCGAGATGCCGTCGAAGCCGAGGAAGCTCAGCACGGCGATCGACAGCGCGGAGGCGATCAGGGGGGCGGTGACCTTGCTGGAGTCCCAGATCGGGTCGGTCGTGAACTCGGCACCGGGGATCGTGCCGCCGTTGAGCGCCGTCACCGCGATGATGACGAAGATCACGATGAAGACGACCTCGATGGCGAGGAACACCCGGTTCATCAGCTTGATCGAGCTGATGCCGAGCAGGTTCACGGCGGTGTTGACGGCGACGAAGATCAGTGCCCACATCCAGCGGGCGGTGCCCGGGAAGATGCCGATCATCGACTCGGCGGCGAAGACGTAGAGCAGCGTCGGCACGAGCAGGTAGTCGAGCAGGATGGCCCAGCCGGCGAAGAACCCGGCCACGGGGTGGATGCCCCGCCCGACGTACGAGAAGACCGACCCGGCGAGCGGGATCGACTTGGCCATCTGCGCGTAGGCGAGCGCGGTGAAGATCATCGCGACGAGGCCCACCAGGTAGACCAGCGGCACCATGCCCGACGAGGCGTTGTAGACGGTGCCGAAGATCGCCCAGGGCGCGATCGGCACCATGAAGATCAAGCCGTAGATGAGCAGGTCGACGGTCGAGACCGACCGCTTGAGTTCTTGCTTGTAGCCGTACTGCTCGAGCTGCTGCTGGTTGCTCAGCTCACCGCCGGAGGCGGCCTTCGTGGGCAGGGACATGGTGTGCTCTCTCGCTCGGGTGGGGATCGGGTCGGTGCGGATGCGGATGCGGATGCGGGTGCGGGTCGGGGGTGCGGGTGGGGTCGGGGGGCGCGGGCCGCGTCGGTTCAGGAGGCGCGGCCCACGCCGGTCAGGAGGCGCGGCCCGCGCCGGTCAGGAGGCGCGTGCGGCGTCGCGCAGCTCGTCGTGCGCCGCCAGGAACGGCGCGACGACGGCCCGGAACTCCTCGGGCTGTTCGAGGTGCGAGCAGTGGCTGGCACCGGCGAACACGTGCGACCGGACGTCGGCGATGCCGTCGACGAAGGGCTGCCAGGTGGCGGGCGTCGCCTCGTCGAACTCGCCCGCGACGACGAGGGTCGGCGTCGTGATCGCCGGCAGGCGGTCGACGACGGTCCAGTCGCGCAGCGTGCCGATGACGTGGAACTCGTTCGGCCCGTTCATCGTGTGGTAGACCGTCGGCTCGGCCTCCATCTGCTCCTCGCTGTCGACGAAGTCCTGCGGCATGGGCACCACGCGGCAGACGTGCCGCTCGTAGAACGCCTGGGTGGCGGCGAGGTACTCGGGGTCGGTGGTCGTGCCGTCCGCCTCGTGGCGTGCCAGCGCCTCCTGGGTGTCGGTCGGCAGCTGGTCGCGCAGCTCGGCGGCGCCCTCGACCCAGAGCTGCATGGACGCGGGCGAGTTGCAGATGGCCAGGCTCGCCAACCCGTCCGGCGTCGTCACGGCGATCTCGGCCCCGAGCATGCCGCCCCACGACTGGCCGAGCAGGTGGTACCGCTCGAGGCCGAGGTGCGCCACGAGGTTCGCGAACTCCGAGACGAAGAGGCTGGGCTGCCAGAAGTCGACGGGCGCGTCGGGCAGGTGGGTGCTGCGGCCGCAGCCGAGCTGGTCGTAGTGCACGACGGTGCGGCCGGTCTCGTCGGCGAGGGCCTCGAGGTTGCGCAGGTAGTCGTGGGCCATCCCCGGGCCGCCGTGCACCACGACGAGGGGCAGCGCACCCTCGCGCGGCTCGTCGGGCGTGGTGACCCGGTACCAGGTCTCGGCGTCGTGGAAGGCGGCGGTGCCGGTGGTGATCGTGGACATGCGGGTGAGCATGCACCCGGCTAAGGTCTCGCGACAAGACCTTTCGCGATGCCTTAATCTGCTCGTAACACGACGAGACCTCGACGGCTCCGCACAGGACGGGTCGGCGAGCCGGGACGGGGACGCGATGGGCCAGGACGACAGCCGAGGAGGCGCGGGCGGCGCGCGCTCGGACGTCGCGGTCGACGGCGGCCTCGGTGGCGCCCTCGGGGCCCCTCTCGCGCCCACGACACGGGTCGACGACCTCACCGACCGCCTCGTCACGGCCATCACGATCGGTGAGTACCTGCCCGGCTCGCGCCTCCCCGCCGAGCGCGACCTCGCCGCCTCGCTGCGGGTCGGTCGCATGACCGTGCGCGCCGCCCTGGCCCGACTCGTCGAGCAGGGGTTGATCGTGACGCAACGCGGGCGCGGCGGCGGCTCGTTCGTCCAGGCGCCGGCACCGGGGTCGGGCACCGACGTCGTGCGCCGCACGCTCGCCGCGCGCTGGTCCGACCTGCGCGACACGAGCGAGGCGATCAGCCGACTGCACGGCGTCGTCGCCGAGGCCGCGGCCGAGAACCGCACCCCGGACGACGTCGACCGGCTGCACGACCGGCTCGAGGGCTACCGCGGCGCGGCGTCGGGCCTCGCGTCGCAGAAGGCCGACGAGGCGCTGCACGTCGCGATCGCCGAGGCCGCCGGCAACGCCACGCTGCGCGGGGTGCTGTTCGACCTCGAGGCCCGGGTGAGCATCTCGGCGCCGGCGCACCTCTGGGGCGGGCCGGACGGCATGCGCGAGATGGAGCTGCGCGCCCTCGCCGACCACGAGGCGCTCGTCGCCGCGATCTGCGACGGGCGTGCGGCGGACGCCGCGGCCATCGCCCGCGAGCACGTAAAGATCGACCTCGAGCTGCTCGAACGCGAGCTCGGTCGCGCCGCGCCCTGACCCCGCACCCGCGCCTCCCCGCCTCCGTCCCCGCGCCTCCTGAGCCCCTGAGACCCCTAGGGTCTCGGTGCCGCGGCGCGGCCGAGGCCGACCGTGACAGGCTGGGCGCGTGAGCGACTCGACGACGAACGACACCACCCCCACGACCGCCGGAGGCGCGGCGCACGACGCCCCGCCCGTCACCACCCCGCCCGCCTGGTGGACGACCGCGACGGTCTACCAGATCTACCCGCGCAGCTTCGCCGACTCGAACGGCGACGGGGTCGGCGACCTCGGCGGCATCCGGCAGCGGCTCGGTCACCTGCACGACCTCGGGGTCGACGTGATCTGGCTGTCGCCGATCTACCGCTCGCCCCAGGCCGACAACGGGTACGACATCAGCGACTACGACGACGTCGACCCGCTGTTCGGCACGCTCGCCGAGTTCGATGCCCTGATGGACGAGGTGCACGCACTCGGCATGAAGCTGGTCATGGACCTCGTCGTCAACCACACGAGCGACGAGCACCCGTGGTTCGTCGAGGCCCGGTCCTCGCGCGACTCCCCCAAGCGCGACTGGTACCTCTGGCGCGACCCGCTGCCGTCGGGCGAGGGGACCGACGCCGCGGGCACCCCCGGGGCCGGCACCCACCCGACCGCCTGGCGCAGCGCCTTCAGCGGCCCGGCCTGGACCCTCGACGAGCCCACCGGCCAGTACTACCTGCACATGTTCGCGTCGAAGCAGCCCGACCTCAACTGGGAGGACCCCGACCTGCGCCGGGCCGTCTACGACATGATGAACCGCTGGCTCGACCGGGGCGTCGACGGGTTCCGCATGGACGTGATCAACCACATCGCGAAGGAACCCTCGTCGCTGGCGCCCGGAGCCCCGCACTTCGTCATGGGCGGGCAGATCCACGACCACCTGCGCGAGATGCACCGCGAGGTCTTCGCCGACCGCACCGACCGCGAGCTGATCACGGTGGGCGAGATGCCGGGGGTGACGGTGGACGACGCCCGACTGTTCACGGCCGCCGACCGGCACGAGCTCGACATGGTGTTCCAGTTCGAGCACGTCGGCCTCGACCACGGACCGGCCTCGAAGTTCGACAACCTCCCGTTCGACCTCGTGGCGCTCAAGCGCTCGCTGTCGCGGTGGCAGGAGGGCCTCGCCGACCAGGGCTGGAACAGCCTCTACCTCGGCAACCACGACCAGCCGCGGTCGGTCTCGCGCTTCGGCGACGACGGCCGGTACCGGTTCGAGTCGGCGACGCTTCTCGCCACCGTGCTGCACCTGCACCGGGGCACGCCGTACGTCTACCAGGGCGACGAGATCGGCATGACGAACGCCGGGTTCACCGCGGTCGAGCAGTACCGCGACATCGAGTCGATCAACTGGTTCGACGAGTCGGTCGCGGCGGGGGCCGACCCCGAGTACCTGCTCGAGGCGTTGCGCTTCCGCAGCCGCGACAACGCGCGCACCCCCGTGCAGTGGTCAGGAGGCGCGGCGGCGGGCTTCAGCACCGGCACCCCGTGGATCGAGGTGGTCGCGAACCACGACACCGTGAACGTCGACGCCGACCGTGCGGCGGGTGACCGCTCGGTGTTCGAGCACTACCGGCGGTTGATCGCGCTGCGGCACGAGTCGCCCGTGGTGGCGCTCGGGTCGTTCGAGCTGCTCGCTCCGGACGACGAACGGCTCTACGCGTTCACCCGCACGCTCGGCGACGAGCAGCTGCTCGTGCTGGCGAACTGGTCGGGCGAGGCGTACGAGCTCGACCCGGCGCTCCACCCGGCGCTGCGGCGCCGGTCCGTGCCGCAGGTCGTGATCGGCAACGTGCCCGATGGGGCCGGGCTGACGCTCGCGCCCTGGGAGGTGCGCGTCCTGCAGGGCTGACCCGCGCCTCCTCGGCTCCCCCGCGCCGCGCCGTGGGCTCTCATCGCACCGTCCGCTGAACGTCGCACCGCCGGTGTTCGCGGTGCGACGTTCAGTCGACGGTGCGACTCGGGCCCCGGGACGCGCTAGCGTCGGCGAGGTGAGCGATCCCGACGACGCGCCCGCGCCTCCCGACGACCCGGCACCCGCCGAGCTCCCGCACGGCTGGGTGCGAGTCGGCGAGCGCCGCTGGTGGTCGACGTGGGTCGGCGCGACGACGGCCTTCGCGTTCCTCGCCGCGTTCCAGGGCGTCAACTTCTTCTTCCGCATCGCCGAGACGACCTTCCGCTGGGACCTCGCCCTGCTGATCGCCATCGGCGTCACGGTCGGGATCGTCGCCGTGATCACGCTGATCCGCAACGCCCTGGCGCCGCAGCCCTGGGTCGACCTCGACTCCGGGCAGCTGCGCGCCGGCACCCGCCGGCCGATCCCGCTGACGCAGGTCGATCGTGCCGTCCTCACGACGGCGCCCGTCGGCAACGGCGGCCGCGTGCTCGTGCTGCGCCTGACGGCGAAGGAGGCGCGGGTCGAGTTCATCCTGCGCGACCGGAAGGACGCGACCCTCGACCCGACCTCGACCGCCGTGTTGGCGGAGGCGCTGCGCCGCACCTCCGTCGCCATGCCGACCTCGATCCACGACCCCACCGGCCGGTTCGCGCGCTACAACTTCCCCGGCCACGTCGACCGCCACGACGCCGTCGCCCTCGTCGAGCACCCGCCCGCGGCCGGCGACCCGCTGCCCGCGGCCTGGTGACCGGTTCGCCCTCGAGCGCCCTCGTCCGAGACCACGTCGCACCACCGTCGCGTCGTCGAACCACGCGAGAAGGTGGTTCCCCGACGCGACGGTGGTGCGACCTCGCCGGCGGGTCCCGGACTCAGCGCTTCCAGTACCCCGAGAACGTGATGCGGTTCTTCGGCAGCCCTGCCGCGTGCAGGTGCCGCCGTCCGCCGGTCGCCAGCGCGGACTCGCCCACGACGTAGGCGTAGGCCCGTGGGTCGGCCGCCGACCGCGAGAGCAGTGCGGCGAGCGCCCCCTCCCCCGGCGCGACACCCCCGGCACCCCGACCGTCTGCGTCGTCGTCGCCGCCGAGCGGCCGGCTGCCGGACCCCAGGGCGCCGAGCGACCGGGCGTCGAGCTCGTCCCGCACCACCCACGTCACCTCGACGCCGTCGGGCGCGTCGAGCGGCCGCACGTCGGCCCGGGTCGGCACCTCCTGGATCACCGACCCCACGGAGGCGCGGTGCAGCGACCGCACGATGCCCTCCGTCCCCGGCAACCCGGTCTCGTCGGCGACCAGGTGGATCTCGGTCGCGTCGTCGGGGGCGTTGAACAGCACGCCCTGGTCGAGCAGGCCGAGGGCATCGCCGGGGCGGGCGGCGCAGGCCCAGATCGCCGCGCCTCCCTCGAGTTCGCCGGACCCGCCGCGGTGCAGCACGAAGTCGATGTCGAGCTCGGCGCGCGAGGCCCCGCCCGCACCGGCCGCACCGGCGCCGGCGCCGGCCGCCCCCGCCCCCGCACTCGCACCGGCCCGACCGGCCGGCCGGAACTCGCGCACCGTGTAGTTCGCGCAGTGCGACCGCTCGGCCTCGGGGATCGCCAGGTACTGCGCGTACCAGAGCGACGTGGTCGCCCGAGGCAGCCTCAACGAGTCGCTGCCGGGCACCGGCAGGAAGAGCCGGAACCACTGGTCGAAGCCCATGCCGCCGAACTCGTGCAGGTCGTCGCCGACGACGGTGACGCGCTGGAAGCTCGGCGAGACGCGCTCGGAACGCAGCACCTCGAGCCGGTGCACTCGGGGGTCGGCGGGCTTGACGGGCGGACGGCGGGTCGACATAAGGTAAGGCTAACCTAACGAACCGCGGGTCGCATCCGACGTCGTCGACCACGCCTCCGACGGGCACACCGACGTCGAGCCACCCGCACGACCAGCACGACCCGCACGACCCGCACGACGCGCGACACCGCGCCCTGCCCCACCGCTCCACGATCCGAAGGAGACCCGTGTCCGAACGCCACGCGTCCGCACTGCTGACCACCGCGACCGCCGACGAGTACGAGCGCCTCACCGGCGCCGCCGTCGCCCGGATCGCCGACCGCTTCCGCACGACGCGCCAACCCTTCTCGGGCGAGAGCCGTGTGCACCTGCAACACCTCGTCGACGCCGTCGACCTGGACGCCCAGGGCACCGGCCTCGACGACGCCCTGCGCGAGGTCGACGAGCTCTTCACGGCGAACGCCGTCTGGTTCCACGACCCCGCCTACCAGTCGCACCTCAACTGCCCGGTGGCCCTCCCGGCGGTCGCCGCCGAGGCCGTGCTCGCCGCGGTCAACCCCTCCGTCGACACCTACGACCAGTCGGCCGTCGGCACCCTGATCGAGCGACGACTCGTCGACTGGACCGCCGAGCGCATCGGCTTCGACCCCGCCACCCGCGACGGCGTCTTCACCTCGGGCGGCACGCAGTCGAACCTGCACGCCCTGCTGCTCGCCCGCGAGCACGCCACGGCCCGCGCCCGCGCCGACGCGAGGGACGAGGAGGCGCGGTTGCGGGACACCGCCGCCCCCGGCCACCGACCCGTCCCGCGCGCCACGGCACTGCACGACCTGCTCGGCCGCATGGTCGTGGTCGCCACCGCCGAGAGCCACTTCAGCGTGCAGAAGTCGGCTCGGCTGCTCGGCCTCGGCGAGGACGCCGTCGTGACCGTCCCCACCGACGACGCCGGTCGGATGCGACCCGAGGCCCTCGCGGTCACCCTGGACGCCCTCGTGCAGGCCGGACACCTGCCGGTCGCCGTCGTCGCGACCGCCGGCACGACCGATCGCGGCTGCCTCGATCCGCTCGCCGCCGTCGCCGAGGTCTGCGACCGCACGGGCGTGTGGCTGCACGTCGACGCGGCGTACGGCGGTGGCCTGCTCGTGTCGCCGACGCGTCGGCACCTGCTCGACGGCATCGAGCACGCCCGGTCGGTCACGGTCGACTTCCACAAGACGTTCTTCCAGCCGGTGTCGTCGAGCGCCCTCATCGTGCGCGACGGGCACGACCTCGACCCGGTCGCCTGGCACGCCGACTACCTCAACCCGCTCACCGACCCCGAACCGAACCAGGTCTCGAAATCGCTCCAGACCACCCGACGGTTCGACGCGCTCAAGCTCTGGGCGACGCTCCGCGCCCTCGGCGCCGACGGCGTCGGCGAGCTGGTCGACCGGGTGATCGACCTCGCGACCGGCGCCCACGACCTGCTGCGGGGCGACGACGAGTTCGTGCTGCTCGCCGAGACCCAGCTCAGCACGGCGCTGTTCCGCTGGCAGCCGTCCGGCGTCGACGACGCCACCGCCGACCGGCTCGTCCCCCTCGTCCGACGCGTGCTCTTCGAGTCCGGCAGGGCGATCGTCGCGAAGACCGTGGTCGACGGGCGTCCCTGCCTCAAGCTGACGCTGCTCAACCCGGACGCGGGTCTCGACGACGTGAGGGGCGTGCTCGAGCTGGTCCGCGCCTCCTCGTGGGCCCTGCTCGAGAGCGACGCCCCCGCCCTCGTCGCCGCCGGGACGGAGGTCGCCCGATGACCGCCGCCACCACGGCGGCCGCAGCCGCCGCCACCCCGCGCGACGCCCAGCGCGACGCCCCGCGCGACGCCCCCCGCGACGCCTCGCGCCTCCACGACCTGGTCGGCATCGGCCTCGGCCCGTTCAACCTCGGACTGGCCGCCCTGACCGACCCGCTCGACGACGTCGACGCGGTGTTCCTCGACGAGAACGACGGCTTCGCCTGGCACCCCGGCATGATGATCGAGGGCGCCACGATCCAGGTGCCGTTCCTGGCCGACCTCGTGACCATGGCCGACCCGACCTCGCGCTTCGGGTTCCTGAACTGGCTGAAGGCGACCGGGCGGCTCTACCCGTTCTACATCCGCGAGGAGTTCTCCCCGCTCCGCGCGGAGTACGACGCCTACTGCCGCTGGGTCGCCGGCCAGCTCGTCACCCTGCGGTGGGGGCGACGCGTCACGAGCGTCGACGAGCAGCCCGACGGGACGTACGTCGTGACCTCGCGACGTGCTGCCGACCAGGCCGTCGAGACCTGGCACGCCCGACACGTCGTGCTGGGGGTGGGCACCGAGCCGCGCCTCCCCGAGCCGCTGCAGCACCTCGCCGACCGGGGCGACACCCACGGCCGGGTCGTGCACAGCGCCGACTACCTGACGGCCCGCGACCGCCTGCGCTCCGCCGGCTCGGTGACGATCGTCGGCAGCGGGCAGTCGGCCGCCGAGATCTACCGCGACCTGCTCGACACGACCCGCGTCGGCGACCGACCGGGGCACCGGCTCGACTGGGTCACCCGTTCGCCGCGGTTCTTCCCGATGGAGTACACGAAGCTCACGCTCGAGCTCACGAGCCCGGAGTACACCGACCACTTCCACTCGCTGCCGCGCGAGACCCGCGACCGCCTCGGCCGCGAACAGCGCAGCCTCTACAAGGGCATCAGCGGCGACCTCGTCGACGACGTGTACGACACGCTCTACCGGCTGAGCGTCGACGGGCCGGTCGACTCGACCCTGCTGACCGAGACCGAGCTGGTCGACGCCCGGTGGGTCGACGCCGACGAGCAGCTCGAGATCACGGTCCGGCACGCGCAGCTCGGCACGACGACCACCCGCCGCACGGACGCGCTCGTCGTCGCGACGGGCTACGCCGCACGGCTGCCGTCGTTCCTCGACGCCCTCGGCGACCGCGTCGACCGGGACGACCTCGGCCGCCTGGCAGTGGCCCGGGACTACTCGATCGACGGGGGCCGGGGACGGCTGTTCGTCCAGAACGCCGAGGAGCACACCCACGGCCTCACCGCCCCCGACCTCGGCTTCGGCGCCTGGCGCAACTCGAGCATCATCGCCTCGATCACCGGCCGCGAGGTCTACGCGATCGAGCGCCGCATCGCCTTCCAGACCTTCGGCCGGCCCGACGGGCCGACATCGACCGCGACACCGACACCGACACCGACCGAGGAGGCGCGGGTCACCCGATGAGCACCACCCACGACACCGAGGCGCTCGCGCCCGAACTCGCGCCAGCAGCCTCGCCCGCAGCGCCCGCGGCACCCGCGGCACCCGCAGCGCCGTCCCGCACCGACGAGGGGGCGACGGGCGTGGCGTTCTCGCGCCGCGCCTCCTGCGGGCTCGTCACGATCGAGCCGTTCGCCGCGGACCCCTACGCCGTCTGCCTCCGCCGGTGGTTGGCGCACCCGGCATCGGCCGCCTGGCAGATGGCGGGCCTGAGCACCGACGAGGTGCGCGCCTACCTGGCCGCGATCGACGCCGACCCGCACCAGCAGGCCTGGCTCGGGCGGGTCGACGGCGAGCCGACGTTCTTCGTCGAGACCTACGACCCGGCCGAGGTGCTGCTGACCGAGGTGCACGACGCCGAGCCCGGAGACGTGGGCATGCACCTGCTCGTCGCTCCCCCGCGCGGGCAGCGGGTGCACGGCCTGACCAGCGCCGTCATGGCGAGCGTCGTCGACTTCGTCTTCGAGATCGAGCGGGCGAGGCGCATCGTCGTCGAGCCCGACGTGGCCAACGACCGCATCGCGGCGAAGAACGACGAGGTGGGGTTCCGGGCACTCGGCGACGTCGAGCTGCCCGACAAGACGGCTCGGCTCTCGGTCCTGACGCGACACGACCGGGCGGCGGCGCACCTCGCCCCCGGCCCCGTGGACTGGGCTCATCGGCACCTGGTGACCAAGGCGCTGAGCGAGTTCGCCCACGAGCGGCTGATCGCCCCGGTGGCCGACGACGACGCCGCGACCGCCCCCGCAGTCGACGACGACGACGCCGTCGCCGCTGCGACGGACGGCGCCTGGCGGGTCGCCCTCGACCACGACGGCCACCGGATCGACTACCGGTTCACGGCCCGCCGGCTGGCCCTCGAGCACTGGGCGATCGACGACACGACGGTCACCCGCACGATCGACGACCGCCCCGAGCCCCTCGACGCCCTCGCGTTGGTCGTCGAGCTGGACGACCTGCTCGGCATCCCCGAGTCGCTGCTCGCCACCTACCTCGAGGAGGTCTCGTCGACCCTGGCGAGCGCCGCCTACAAACGTCACCGGGGCGGCCCGACCGCCGAGCGGTTGACCACCGCGGACTTCCAGACGGTCGAGGCGGCGATGACCGAGGGGCACCCGGGCTTCGTCGCGAACGCCGGGCGCATCGGCCTCGGACTCGACGAGTTCCACGCCTTCTCCCCCGAGGCCGCGGCTCCCGTCCGGCTGGTCTGGTTGGCGGCGCGTCGGTCGGTGACGCACCTCGCACTCGGTGCCGGACTCGACGAGAGGACGCTGTGGCAGGCCGAGCTGGGCCCCGAGAGCGTCGCCCGGTTCGACGCGACCCTCGCCGCGAAGGGCCTCGACCCGGCCGGGTTCCACTACCTGCCGGTGCACCCGTGGCAGTGGCAGCACCGCGTCTCGATCTCGTTCGCCCCCGACGTCGCCCGGCGTGACCTCGTGCTGCTCGGCGAGGGCGACGACACGTACCAGGCGCAGCAGTCGATCCGCACCTTCGCGAACCGCAGCCGGCCCGACCGGCACTACGTCAAGACGGCGCTGGCGATCCAGAACATGGGCTTCGTCCGCGGTCTCTCGCCGGCCTACATGAGGCCGACGCCCGCGATCAACGACTGGGTGCACGACCTCGTGCACACCGACGCGACCCTGCAGGAGGCGCGGTTCCGGGTCCTGAGGGAGCGCGCCTCCGTCGGCTACACCGGTGACGCCTACCACCGGACGACGACGTCGTCGCCGCACCGGAAGATGATCGCCGCGCTCTGGCGCGAGAGCCCGGTGCCGCTGGTCGGCCCGGGTGAGCGGCTCGCCACGATGGCGGCGCTGCTGCACCGCGACGGCGCCGGCGACGCACTCGCCTCGGCCCTCGTGAAGGCCTCGGGACTCTCGGCCGAGGACTGGCTGCGGTCGTACCTGCACGCCTACCTCCGACCGGTGGTGCACTGCCTGCGGGCGCACGACCTGGCGTTCATGCCGCACGGCGAGAACGTCATCCTCGTGCTCGAGGGGTGCGTGCCGACGGCCGCGTTCATGAAGGACATCGGCGAGGAGATCGTCGTCGTCGCCCCGCGCGAGGTCCCCGAGGCGGTGCGGCGGACCGTGCACCCGGTCGACGACCGCGAGAAGGCGTTGGCGGTGTTCACGGACGTGTTCGACGGGGTGTTCCGACACCTGGCCGCCATCCTCGACGGCGACGGCGTGCTGCCCGCGGCCCGGTTCTGGGCGCTCGTGGCCGAATGCGTCGAGCGGCACGCGGACGAGCACCCCGACCTGCCGGGGTCGGTCGACCTGCGGGCGGCGCGCTTCGACCACTCCTGCCTCAACCGGCTGCAGCTGCGCGACACGCGCCAGATGGTCGACCTCGCGGCGCAGTCGTCGTCGCTGATCTTCGCCGGGACGCTGGCGAACCCGATCGCGAGGTAGGGGGCGGCGCCCCGGGGCGGGGGCGGTCGGGCCGCCTCCGCCCCTGGGAGGTGGCGGTCGATTCACGGTCGACCACCACCCCGATCCGCGCAGGGCCACGGGCCGTGCGGGCCACCGCCGATCACAGGGGGAGAACCATCGGCGGCGGGTCGGGCTGCTCGAGCGACGGTACCGTCGTCGAGTTGCTTGGGTTTGAAGATACTCGCCCGACAAGGGGAAGGCAACGACCGAGCGCTGGGCATTCGCTGCACGGAGGCGGGTGATTCGAAGCTCGAACAACTCACTCGGCGAGGTATCGTGGCCTCCGTGGCGTCCGTCGCCGCGCCTCCTCGTCTTCGCTCCGTCCTCGCGTCGCCGTCCCGCCAGCAGAGAGCCCACCATGTCCGACGTCTCCCCCCAGCCGCCCGCCGGCTCCCCTCCGCCCCTCGACGACGAGGGCCAGTTCGACGTGACCCTCGTGCTCTCGGCGTACGCGTCGCTGCAGCGACAGGGCGAGCGCGTGCAGAAGGTCGTCGCCGACCACTTCGGCATGGGCACCACCGACCTCCGCTGCCTGACCTTCATCGCCACCGACCACGACACGACCCCGAAGCGCGCCGCCGAGTTCCTCGAGCTGTCGACCGGGGCGACGACCAGCCTGGTCGACCGGCTCGAGAGCGGCGGGTACATCTCGCGCCAGCCGCACCCCTCCGACCGGCGGAGCGTGCTGCTCGAACTGGCCCCGGCCGGGCGCGAGGCGATCGACCAGATCCACGACTTCTACCGCCGGGCGTTCCGCGACGCGGTCGACCCGAATCACCTCGACTTCCTCGCGGCGGCGATGCGTGCGATCGGCGACTCGCTGACGCGCGCGGCGGCCGGCGACGACGCCGTCGGCTGAGCGACCCCCGCCGCCACCACCGCCACCACCGCCACCGCCACCGCCGGGTCGAACCACCGATGTGGCGTCGAACCACGCACTCTGGTGGTTCGACGCCACGTCGGTGGTTCGGTGTCGTCCGGATGGTCCTGGTGACCCGCACGGGCGCGCGCGGCCGGTCGTAGGGTGGGTCGATGACCCCCTCGGACGTCCTCGTCGAAGCCTTCTCGCGCCTCCCCGCCATCGCCGTGCGGGCGGTCGCCGACCTCTCGGTCGACGACCTCGCCTGGCGCCCCGACGACGAGGCGAACACGATCGCCTGGCTCGTCTGGCACACCGCGCGGGGGCAGGACGTCCAGATCGCCGACCTCGCCGCCTCGCAACAGGTCTGGACGGCCGACGGCTGGGCCGAGTCGTTCGCGCTGCCGTTCTCGTCCGCCGAGATGGGCTATGGCATGTCGCCAGCCGACGTGGCCGCGGTGCGGGTCGACGCCGAGCTGTTGGTCGGCTACCTCGAGGCCGTGACGCTGCGGACGCGCGGCTACCTCGACGACCTCGACGGTGCCTCGTACGACGACGTGGTCGACGAGGCCTGGGACCCTCCGGTCACGGCCGGCGCCCGTCTCGTCAGCATCCTGAACGACTGCGTGCAGCACCTCGGCCAGGCCTCCTACGTGCGCGGCCTGCTCGACCGCCGCTAGCCGCCTGCCAGCTGCCGGCCGCCCGCCGCACCGAGACCCCGGACGTCGCCGAAACCCCACCTCGCGCGCGGGTATCTCGGCGACCCCCTGGGGTCTCGCGGGCGAAGGAAGCGCGCCCGCACGACGAAGAACCCCGTTCCGAACGATGCACCCACGCGATGCGGGGTCCGTCGTCCGGAACGGGGTCCGTGAGCAGGAGGCGCGGTGTGCGCCCCCGGGGGAGGCTCGCTACGCCTGCACTCCCGCGAGCTCGTCGATCAGGCGGTCGCCGGAGCGGGCCTCGATCATCTCGGCGTCGATCTCGGCGCGGTCGAGCAGCTCCTCCATGCGACGGCGGCGCTGACGCGTGATGAGCGTGACGACCGTGCCCTCCTTGCCGGCGCGGCCAGTGCGGCCCGAGCGGTGCATGTAGGTCTTGTACTCGTCGGGCATGTCGGCCTGGACGACGAGCTCGATGTCGTCGACGTGGATGCCGCGGGCGGCGACGTCGGTCGCGACGAGCACGTTGACCTTGCCGCTCGTGAGCAGCTGCAGGTTGCGCGTGCGGCGGGCCTGGTTCAGGTCGCCGTGCAGGCTCGTCGAGCGGATGCCGGCGTCCTCGAGCTGGTCGGCGAGCTGCTCGGCGAAGGCGCGGGTGCGGGCGAAGACCAGGGTCTTGCCGCCGCCCGAGGCGAGCTGCTCGATGACCGCGGTCTTGTCGCGCTGCTCGATCAGGAGCACGCGGTGGTCGATCGTGGCGCTGGCCTGGTCCTCGCCGGCGACCTCGTGGACGGCCGGGTCGACCAGGAACTCGTCGACGAGCTTCGCCACGCCCTTGTCGAGCGTCGCGCTGAAGAGCAGCTTCTGGGCGCGGGCGCCGTCGGGGCGGACCGTCGCGGTCTCGCGGATGATTCGCTGCACCGGCTCGAGGAACCCGAGGTCGCACATGTGGTCGGCCTCGTCGAGCACGGTCACGACGACCTCGCTCAGGTCGAGACGACCCTGGTCGATGAGGTCCTCGATGCGGCCGGGGGTGCCGATCACGATGTCGACGCCGCGGTTGAGGGCACCGACCTGGCGCTGCTGGGGCACGCCGCCGTAGACCTGCGTGGTGAACAGGCCGACCGAGCGGGCGATGGGCTGCACGGTGCGGTCGATCTGCATGGCGAGCTCACGGGTCGGGGCGAGGATCAGCGCGCGGGGCTTGCGGCCCATCTTGCGGTTCTTCGCGCCGTTGTTCTCCATCAGCTTCTCGACCAGCGGCGCGCCGAAGGCGATCGTCTTGCCCGAACCCGTGCGGCCACGGCCGAGCACGTCACGACCGGCGAGCACGTCGGGGATCGTCGCGGCCTGGATCGCGAAGGGAGCCGCAGCCCCCATCGAGGCCAGCTGACGCTCGATGTTGTCGCCGAGGCCCAGGTCGCCGAAGCTCACGCCCTCGACGTCGGCCGCGGTGACGACCTCGGCCTTGAGCTTCTCGAGCTTGACGTCGTCCTCGGGCGAGTAGTGGGTCGCCGCATCGCGCTTGGGGTAGAAGTCGCTCGAGCGGTCGCCGACGCGTGCCGGGCGGTCGGGGCGGTCGGTGCGGTCGAAGCTGCGGGGCGCGCGGTCGTCGCGCGCCGGGCGGTCGCTGCGGTCGAAGCTGCGGGCCGGGCGGGCGTCGCGGTCGACACCACCGGAGGCGCGGCCCCCGCGCTCGGGACGGTCACCGTACGAACGCTGGGCGCGGTCGTCGCGCGCCGGGCGGTCGCTGCGGTCGAACGAACGAGGGGCGCGGTCGTCGCGCGCCGGGCGGTCGTTCCGGTCGTACGAACGAGGGGCACGGTCGTCGCGAGCCGGGCGATCGTTCCGGTCGAACGAACGAGGGGCACGATCGTCGCGGGCCGGGCGGTCGCTGCGGTCGTAGCTGCGAGCGCCACGGTCGTCGCGGGGAGCGCGATCGTCGCGTGCGGGGCGGTCCGAGCGGTCCCACGAGCGGGGTCCGCGGTCGGAGCCCCGGGCGGCGTCGCGGCCACCGTCACGGCCGTAGCCGCGGGCGGCCTCGCGGCCACCGTCACGGCCGAAGCGAGGAGCGGCGTCGCGGCCACGCTCGCCGTTGCGGCTGTCGAAGTCTCGGTTGCCGAAGCGGTTGCCGCCGGCCGGCTTCTCGCGGGGCTCCCAGTTGGGGCGGCGGTCGTCGGAGCGGGCCGCGCCGGGGGCACGGTTGCCGCCGCCGTCACGGGTGCCGAACTCGCGGCGTCCGCGGTCGGCGCGCTCGCTGGCGTCCCAGCGCTTCTTGGGGGCAGGGGCCCCGGCCTCGTCGGCGCGGTGGCCGCGGTGCTTGGGGCTCTTCGAGCCGGCCTTGGGGGCACCGCCGGTGCGGTCGGTGCGCGGGCGGGAGTTGTCGTAAGGAGACATGGAGGAGTTCTTTCCGGGCTTGTCAGAGATGACGCGAAGAAATACCCGGGCAGCCATTGACCAGGACCGTTCACAATCGTGAATTCATCCCGTCGTGACTCGACGGGAATCCGGCCCACAAGACTTACAAACCCTCGTGCTGTTCAAAGCTGTGCATGATCGGCACCACCAGGTGCCGATGTGCTCGCGCCACAGGCGCGGTGTCTTGAGCCGACCCACCTACGATACCCGAGCCTCCCCCGAACCGGAAGCCCCGCCTCCTCGGGTCGGTCGGCGGCTAGACCGGCAGCCGGGCACACCGGCCGAGGTCACCCCCGGGCAGCAGCCGTCTCGGCACGCTCGGCACCCGCGGCGCCCTCGCCCGACTCCGCCGCCCGTCGATCGGCCCGGCGTTCGCCGATGCGCTCGAACAGGTAGTAGATGACGGGCAGCACCACGAGCGTCAGCAGGGTGGACGACACGAGCCCGCCGATCACGACGATGGCGAGCGGCTGCGAGATGAAGCCGCCGTGCCCGGTCACACCGAGCGCCATCGGGGTGAGCGCGAAGATCGTGGCCGCCGCCGTCATGAGGATCGGCCGCAACCGCCGCGACGCTCCCTCGAGCAGCGCCTCGCGCACGCGCAGACCCTTCTCGCGGTACTGGTTGACGAGGTCGATCAGAACGATGGCGTTGGTCACCACGATGCCGACGAGCATGAGCACGCCGATCAGCGACGCCACCCCGAGCGGCACCCCCGAGGCGAGCTGCAGCAGGATCGCCCCGGTCGCCGCGAACGGGATCGACACGAGCAGCAGCAACGGCTGGATCAGGCTGCGGAACGTCGCCACCATCACGATGTAGACGATCAGGATGGCGATCAGCACGGCGAGACCGAGCTGCGAGAAGGCGTTGGCCTGGTCGGCCGTCGCCCCGCCGATGGTCGCGTCGGTCCCGTCGGGCAGGTCGACGGCGGCCACGGCGTCGGACACCTCGATGCCGGCGGCCGAGAGGTCGTCGCTCGACGGCGTGATCGTCACGGTCGCCGAACGCACCGCGTCGGTCGTCGTGACGGAGGTCGGCCCGGTCGTCTGCTCGACCGTGGCGATGGAGTCGAGGCGCACGGGCCCGGTCGGGCTCGGCAGCTCGAGGGCCTTCAGCTCGTCGATGGTCGCCGGCGGCGTCGGGTCGACCGTGTAGACGTCGACCGAGCTGTCGTCGATCTCGAGCGACCCCACCCGGAAGGGCTGGATGGCCTGCGACACGATGCCACCCACGGCGACCTCGCTGTAGCCGAGGGCCGCGGCCGCGACGCGGTCGACCTGCACGCCGATGACCGGCTGGGCCGCCTGCAGGTTGGAGCTGGCCTCGGCGGTGCCGGGAAGCCCCTGCACCTTCTTCAGCACGGCGTCCGTCGCGGTCTGCAGGCTGTCGGGGTCGGGTGCCGTGACGTCGACGGTGATGTCGTTGCTCGTGCCGAAGCCGCTCGACGCCGAGACCTCGATCTCGCCCGCGTCCGTGACGTCGTCCAGCCGCGACCGGACGTCGGCCTGCAGGGCGTCCTGGTCGGCACTCTCGTCGGTGGTGATCGAGTAGGTGACGGTGCTGTCGCCCGATCCTCCGAGGAAGCTCGCGATCGACGTCCCGCTCGAGCCGATGGTCAGCTGCACCGTCTCGATGCCGTCGACGCCCTCGAGCACCTGCTCGACCCGGTCGGCGGCGTCGGACTGCGTCTGCAGGCTCGACGCGGGCGGCAGGGTCTGCGTGACGCTGAACGTGTTCTGCCCGCTCGCCCCGAGAAAGTTCGTCTTCATGAAGGGGATGACGGCGCCCGTGCCCACGAGGATGAGCAACGCCACGAGGATCGTCACGACCGGACGCTGCAGGGTGCCTCGCAGCACCGGGACGTACGCGCGACGCAGGCGGTCGAGCGGTCGGGTGTCGGACGGGTCGGAGGCGCGGGTCGTCAACGACTCGACCGTCGCCCCCTCGACGGCGGCGGCCTCGCCCCCCGGCGCGTGCTTGTGGGCCTTCGGTGCCCGGAGGAACCAGTACGCCAGCACGGGCACGATCGTCAGCGCGACGAACAGCGACGCGACGAGCGCGATGGTGACCGTCAGGGCGAACGGCCGGAACAGCTCGCCGGTGATGTTGCCGACGAACGCCAGCGGCAGGAAGACCACGACGGTCGTGACCGTGGACGCGGTGATGGCACCCGCCACCTCGCGGACGCCGACCTTGATCGCCTCGAGCCGGTCGACGCCCGCGGTGAGGTGCCGCTTGATGTTCTCGATGACGACGATCGAGTCGTCGACCACGCGGCCGATCGCGATCGTCAGCGCACCGAGGGTCAGGATGTTCAGGGTGTAGTCCGCCGCCTGCAGCCCGATGAACGTGATGAGCACGCTCGTCGGGATGCTGATGGCGGTGACGATGGTCGACCGGATCGACAGCAGGAAGACCAGGATGACGATCACGGCGAACACGAGGCCGAGCAGCCCCTCTTCGGCGAGCGCGTCGATCGACTGCTGGATGAACGGCGCCTGGTCGAACACCACCGACAGCTCCACGCCGTCACCCAGGTCGGAGGCGAGGCCCGGGATGGCGTCGCGCACGGTCTGCGACACGTCGACGGTGTTGGCGTCGAGGGTCTTGGTGATGGCGACCGTGAGGGCGTCCTGCCCGTCGACGCGGCTGATCGAGGTGACGGGTGCGCCGGTCAGCTGCACGTCGGCGACGTCGCCGATCGTCGTGGCCGAGGTGCCGCCGAGGAGCGGCAGGGCGCGGATCTCGTCGACGCTCGTGAGTCTCTGACCCGCCTGGATGGACAGCGTCTTGCCGTCCTGCGTGAGGGTGCCGCCGGGGATCAGCGTGCCGTTGGCGTCGAGGGCGTCCTGGAAGGCGGCCGTGGTCAGCCCCGCGGCGGCGAGCGCCGTCTGGTCGGGCGAGATGGTGACGCGTTGGCCGGCGTCGCCGTAGATCGAGGCCTCGCGGACGCCGTCGAGCTTCTGCAGGTCGGGCACCGTGACGGTGGTCAGCCGGTCGACGAGGGCCTGCGAGTCGGCCGAGTCGTAGCCGGTGACGGCGATCTGGATGACGGGCAGGTCGTCGAGGCTGCCCGTGACCACCTGGGTGTCGACGGAGTCGGGCAGCGAGAGCCGGTTGATCGCCGACTGGATCTTCTGCTCGGCCGAGTCGAGGTCGGTGCCGTAGGTGAACTCCGCCGAGACCGTGCTCTGCGAGGTGCTCGAGGTCGCCGAGGTGCCCTCGAGCCCGGGGATGATCTGGACGGCCTGTTCGATCGGGGTCGAGACGTCCTCGTTGACGACCTCGGGCGTGGCCCCCGGGTACGAGCTGACGATCGCGATCTGCGGGAACTGCACGTTGGGCGCGAGCTCTTGCTTGAGCGAGGTGAGGGCGATGCCGCCGAAGACGGCGACGACGATGGTGACGAGGGCGATCAGCGCGCGGTTGCGCAGGCTGAAGACGGACAGCAGGTGCACGGTGCTCCGGTGGTGAGAGGGAGAGCGGAGGAGGCGCGGTGAACGACGTGCACCGCACCTCCATTGTCACCAGCCTCTCTGGGAACTGGCGGCGGTTCCTTTCACGCTGTGCAGATCGCTGCCCGGTCGCCGTGACGGGGACGAGCCGACCGCAGGACCCGGCTCAGACGACCTCGGCCAGCAGGGGTGAGGTCGGCGCCTGCACCCCGTCGACCCCGTCCCACGCCGCGCGCAGGGCGGCGAGCGCCCGGTCGGTGTCGCTGTCGGCGTACGAGAACGGCACGCGGAGGAACCGCTCGAACGCCCCGTCGATGCCGAACACCGGGCCGGCCGCGAGCAGCAGGCCCTCCCGGCGGGCCGCGAGGGTGAGCTGCGAACTGACCGGCGCCCCCAGCCCCACCCAGGTGGTGAGGCCGCCCGCCGGCGACGGCACCTGCCACGACGGGAACGCCTCCCTCAGGCCGTGGACGACGCGGTCGCGACCTCGTCTCAGGTGGCCGGCCCGCGCCTCCAGCACGCGGTCGAAGTCGCCGAGCAGCTCGGCGACCACCAGCTGCTCGAGCACGGGGGTGCCCAGGTCGCCCGCCGAGCGGGCGCGCACGAGCCGCTCGACGAGCGGGCGCTCGGCACGGATCCAGCCGATGCGCAGCCCACCCCAGAGCGACTTGCCGACCGAGCCGATCGTGACCGCGCGTCCGTACGCGGCCATCGGCGAGGGGGCGTCGCGACGGTCGTCGATCGCCATCTCGGCCATGGTCTCGTCGGCGATCACGACGGTGCCCTCGGCGGCCGCCGCCTCGAGCACGCGCGCCCGCTGGTCGGCGGGCATCGTCGCGCCCGTGGGGTTGTGGAAGTCGGGCATCAGGTAGGCCACCGGCGGGCTGGTGCGCCGCAGGGTCTGCATGAGCGCCGCTTCGTCCCAGCCGTCGTCGACGGTGACGCTGACCGGCACCAGGCGGGCGCCGGCGCCGCGGAGGGCCTCGAAGGCGTGCGGGTAGCCGGGCGCCTCGACGACGGCCCGGTCGCCGCGCGAGACCAGCACGCGGGCGAGCAGCGCGATCGCGTGCTGCGCCCCGAGGGTCACGACGATCTGGTCGGCAGTCGTCTCGAGCCCCCGCCGTCGGTACCGTTCGGCGATCGCCTCGCGCAGCACCGGCCGCCCGACCGGGTCGTAGCCCGGGTCGTCCAGGTACGCGCCGAGCCGCCCCGCCGCCCGTTGCGCCGCCTCGGCGATGCCGTCGACCGCGGGCAGCGCCGCCTTCGTGAGGTCGAGCAGCCCCTCGGTCGTCGTCGGACGCGGCACCGAGGCGCGGGCCGGCAGCCGGACGACGCTGCCGCTGCCCCGCACGCTGTCGACGTGCCCCGTGTCGCGGAGGGCGGCGTAGGCCGCGGCCACGGTCGTGCGACTGACCCCGAGGTGCGCGCAGAGGTCGCGTTCGGACGGCAGGCGGGTGCCGACCGGCAGCCGGCCGTCGAGCACGAGCAGACGGATGCGGTCGGCGAGCGCCAGGTAGCCGGGAACCGAGGAGGCGCGCCACGAGTCGAGCAGGACGCCGAGCGCCCGCGACGAGACCGTGGTGGCACCGTGGTCGAGGTTGGTCACGCGGCCACCCTAGGCGGATTGGACCCTTGCCACCAGGCCAGTCGAGCGATTGGATCGACCCCATGCTCCTCTCGCGTCGCCTGCTGCAGTTGTTCGTCGGCCTCACCGCCTACGGCTTCGCCATCGCCCTCATGGTCCGCGCGGGCATCGGCGTCGCCCCGTGGGACGTGCTGTCACAGGGGCTCGTCCACCACACCGGGCTGACGTTCGGCACCGTCACGTTCGTCACGAGCCTCGTCGTGCTCCTGCTCTGGATCCCCCTGCGCCAGCGACCCCGCTTCGGCACGATCGCCAACACCCTGATGATCGGTCCGGTCGCCGACCTCGGCCTGCGCGTCCTGCCGCAGCAGACCGAGTGGTGGGCACAAGGCCTGACCTTCGCGGGCGGCCTGCTGTTGCTCGCCGTCGCGAGCGGCCTCTACATCGGAGCCGACTTCGGGCCGGGCCCTCGCGACGGGCTCATGCTCGGCCTCCACGCCCGGTTGGGCTGGCGGGTGGGCGTCGCGCGCACCGTCATCGAACTCACGATCCTCGCCGCGGGGTGGCTGCTCGGCGGGCAGGTCGGCATCGGCACGGCGGCCGAGGCCCTGCTCATCGGCCCGCTCGTGGCGATCACGTTGCCGCTCTTCGCCCGGCGCCGGGTGGCGACCTCCGTGGTCGCCCCGGCCCGCGCCTCCTCGCCCGCCTGAGCCGCGGCCGGTACGAACCAGTTCGGACCGACCCGCGCTGACCGGGAATAAATCGTCCACGAGCGAAGTTGACAGGCCCTCGCACGGGAGTAGAGTCGCCGCTCGTGACCAACGACACCCGGTCGCCGAAGCGTTGGCTGATCGGTGAACCCCTCCCCTCGGAGAAGCTCGAGGGGCAGCTGCTCCCGAAGCACCTCGCACTGCCGATCTTCGCCAGCGACCCGCTCAGCTCGGTGGCCTACGCGCCGCAAGAACTGCTGATGATCCTGCTGATCGGCGGCCTCGGGTTCCTGACCCTCGCGCCGTGGGTGGCCGTCGCGGTCGTCGTCCTGCTGCTGGTCGTGGTGGCGTCGTACCGTCAGCTGATCAAGGCGTACCCGTCGGGCGGCGGCGACTACGAGGTCGCCCACAAGAACCTCGGCGAGAAGGCCGGGCTCGTGGTCGCCTCGGCGCTGCTCGTCGACTACGTCATGACGGTGGCCGTCTCGGTCGCCTCGGGCGTGGACAACATCATCTCGGCCGTGCCCGAACTGGCGCCGGTGCGCGTCGAGCTCGCGATCTTCTTCGTCGTCCTGCTGGCGGCCGTCAACCTCCGGGGCGTGCGCGAGTCGAGCAAGGCCTTCGCGATCCCCACCTACCTCTTCGTGTCGAGCGTCTTCGTCATGATCGTCATCGCCCTGGTGCGCACCGCCCTCGGCGACCCGCCCGTCGCCGAGAGCGCCGAGTACACGGTGCAGGCCGACCAGCTGACGCAGGCCGCCTTCATCCTGCTGTTGCTCCGGGCGTTCTCGAGCGGCTGCTCGGCCCTGACCGGCGTCGAGGCGATCGCCAACGGCGTGCCCGCGTTCCGGCGGCCCAAGGTGCAGAACGCCCAGAAGACCCTCGTGCTGATGGGCAGCATCGCCATCGTCCTGTTCGCCGGCCTCGTCGCCGTCGCCTTGATCGCCAAGGTGCACTACGCCGAGGACGCCTGCGACCTCCAGGGGTTCGTCGACTGCGCCACCACGCCGCAGCGCAGCCTCGTCGCGCAGATCGCGAGCGCGGTCTTCGGCGGGTCGCTGTTCGGCATCCCCTTCTACGTGATCCAGGCCTGCACCGCGGCGGTGCTGTTGCTGGCGGCGAACACGGCCTTCAACGGGTTCCCCTTGCTCGGGTCGATCCTGGCCCGCGACCAGTACGCCCCCAAGGCGCTCAACACGCGCGGCGACCGACTGATCTACTCGAACGGCGTGATCGTGCTGGCGCTGGTGGCCTGCGCCATCCTGCTCGTCTACCAGGCCAGCGTCACCGGGCTGATCCAGCTGTACATCATCGGCGTCTTCGTCTCGTTCACGCTCGGCCAGACCGGCATGGTCGTCCACTGGACCCGCATGCTGCGCGAGGGATGCGCCGACCGTGGAGCGGTGTACCGCGCCCGCGGCATCAACGCCTTCGGCGCCCTGCTCACGGCGTCGGTGCTGATCGTCGTGACGGTGACCAAGTTCACGCACGGCGCCTGGCTGGTGTTCGTCATCATGCCGATCCTCTTCGTGCTGATGCTCGGCGTGAACCGCTACTACCGGGACGTGCTCGTCGAGATCGAGCCCGACGCCACGACGCAGTTCGGCTCGCACGGCGACCACGCGATCGTGCTGGTCGGCACCATGCAGAAGCCCGTGCTGAAGGCCCTCGACTACGCCATCGCCGCACGCCACGAGTCGCTCGAGGCGATCCACGTGGGCATCGACGACGAAGCAACGGCGCTCCTGCAGCGTCAGTGGGCCGAGCAGGACATCGAGGTGCCCCTGCGCATCGTCGCCTCGCCGTACCGCGACATCAGCATGCCGCTGATCAAGTACATCAAGGCCCACCGTGAAGAGCACGGCAGCGAGGTCGTCACGGTCTACACGCCCATCTACATCGTCGGCCACTGGTGGGAGGCCGCGCTGCACAACCACAAGAGCCGCCGCATCCGCCAGAAGCTCATGCTCGTGCACGGCGTGACGATCTCGCTCGTGCCGTGGCTGCTCGACTCGTCCGAGGTGCTCTACGGGCGTCGATCGCGGCCGATCCCCGGCCAGGACCGCCGTGGCGAGCCGATCCGCCCCCGCCCCGTGCCGCGCCGCGTGCTCGAGCCGGCCGGTCGCCGGTCGGGCGCCGCCGGCGGGGCCCTGGGCGCCGACGCGGGCCCGGACGGCCGCGCCGGGGCGGCGGTCGAAGGAGGCGCGGTGCAGCGGGGCCTCGACGTCCAGCCCGCGCAGAACGGCACGAAACCCGGCCCGAAGCAGACCCCGCGCGCACCGGGCTCGGCGGCCGGCAACCGCGGAGGCGGCGCCGCCGCACGCAAGGCCCGCTCGGCCGCCCGCAACTCGACCGGCACCTCCCCCCGCAAGAAGAAGTAGCGCCGGCGCCCGGGAGCGTCAGCGCCAGACGGTGCGGGGCCGCAGCAGCCGGTGCCGCGGCTCGCTGTCGTCGAGCAGCAGCGAGAGCACGGCTCCTGCGACGTCGACGAGCGGTTGCTCGACGCTCGACAGGCCGAGCGCCGAGGCGACCGGGGTGTCGTCGTAGCCCACGACCGGCACCGATGACCCCAGCACGACCGATGCCCCGAGCGCGAGGGTGTCGCTCGCGCACACCACGGCGTCCACCGCGACTCCCGCGTCGAGCACCGACCGGACCGCAGCCGAGGCGAGCGGCACCGAGTCCTCGACGGCCAGGTCGAGCGCGTCGATCGAGGCCGGGTCGAGCGTGCCCCGTGACGCGAGCGCCTCGCGCCACCCGCGCCTCCGGTCGTCCCCGGCGCCCGAGCCGGCGGGCCAGCCGAGGAAGGCCACGTGCGTCGCACCCCGGTCGAGCAGGTCGTCGGTCGTCGAGGCGAGGCCGGCGCGTCCGTCGACGTCGACCCAGCGGTGTTGCGGGTCGCCCATGTCGTCGATCCCCCAGGGCCGACCGAAGGTGACGAAGTCGGCGCCGGCGTCGATCAGCCATTCGGTGCGCGGGTCGTCGAAGAACGTCGAGGTGAGCACGAACCCGTCGACGTCGGCGCCGTCGAGCAGGCGGCGGAACTGGGCGATCTCGTCGTCGGGCCCGGCCGCCGTGTACAGCAGGATGCGGTGGTCGCGAGCGTCGGCCTGCTCGGTGACCGCGTGCAGGAACCGGTCGAGCACCGCGCCCGAGATGCCGTTCTGCACGGGGTCGAGCCGGATGCCGATGGTCGAGCTCTTGCGGGTGCGCAATCGTCGCGCCGACGCGTGCGGCCGGTAGCCGAGGTCCGCGATCGCCCGCTCGACCCGGCCCCGCGTGTCGGGTCGGACGATGTCGGGCGCGTTCAGCACGTTCGAGACGGTCTGCCGCGACACCCCCGCGACCGAGGCGACGTCGCTGACGGTCGGGAGGCGCGGTGTCGGAACCCGAGTCATCGCGCCCTCCACCCCGGCGCCGGTCGGCGGCCTCGGGTCACGTTACCCCAGCGCCCGGGTGCCTCTCGGCGCTCTGGTCTTGACACCCACGGGGCGGCCTGCCTACTCTGACGACACGGATTTGATCGATCAAATCGTACGTCCGCCCCCGCTCCATCCCGAGGCGCCACCCCGGCACCACACCCCGGCACCACACCCCGGCACCACACCCCGACCACAGCACCCGCACCATCGCAACGACGCGACGAGAGGCCCACCATGCGACGACGCACGACCCGCCTGGCGGCAGCAGCCGCCCTCACCACCATCTCGGCCCTGGCCCTCACGGCCTGCGGCTCCGGTTTCAGCGAGGGGTCGGGCGCCGCGAGCGACGGCGCCCTCACCAGCAGCGACGACTCGCTGACCGTGCTGATCGGCTCGAGCGGAGACGCCGAGACGAAGGCCGTCACCGACGCCGTCGCGAGCTGGTCCGACGATTCGGGCACCGGCGCCGAGGTCAGCGTGGCCTCCGACCTGCCGCAGCAGCTCAGCCAGGGCTTCGCCTCGGGCGAGCCGGCCGACGTGTTCTACGTGTCGACCGACACGCTCGCGGGTTTCGCCGGCAACGGCAGCCTGCTGGCCTACGGCGACCAGCTCGCCAACGAGGGCGACTTCTTCCCGACCCTCGTCGACAGTTTCACGCTCGACGACCGGTTCTACTGCGCGCCCAAGGACTTCTCGACCCTCGGCCTGATCATCAACACCGACATGTGGGCCGCGGCCGGCCTGTCCGACGCCGACGTCCCGACCGACTGGGACTCGCTGAAGGCGGTCGCCGCGAAGCTCACGACGGCCGACCACGTGGGCCTGGCCTTCAGCCCCGAGTACGCCCGGGTGGGCGCGTTCATGGCGCAGGCCGGCGGCGCGGTGACCAACGCCGACGGCACCGAGGCGACGCTCGACTCGTCCGAGAACGTCGAGGCGCTGACCTACGTGAAGGACCTGCTGACCAGCGGCGACGCCGCGTTCTCGAGCGACCTCGGCGCGGGCTGGGGCGGCGAGGCCTTCGGCACGGGCAAGGCGGCGATGACCATCGAGGGCAACTGGATCACCGGCGCACTCACCAACGACTACCCCGACGTGTCGTACCAGGTGGCCGAGCTGCCCGCCGGCCCCGGCGGCCAGGGCACGTTGCAGTTCACCAACTGCTGGGGCATCGCCGCCGACAGCCCCAACCAGCAGGCCGCCGTCGACCTCGTCGAGCACCTGACGAGCACCGACCAGCAGCTCGCCTTCGCCGACGCGTTCGGCGTGATGCCCTCGATCCAGTCGGCCGCCGACACCTGGAAGTCCGACAACCCCGACCAGGCCGCGTTCCTCGACTCGGTCGAGTTCGCCCAGGGCACGCCCACGCAGGACGGGTCCGCCGCCGTGATCAGCGACTTCAACTCGCAGCTCTCCGGCCTGAAGGACGGCGACCCGAAGACGATCCTCGAGTCCGCGCAGAAGAACTTCGAGGCGATCCTCCAGTAACCCTCGGGGCACCGCGCCTCCCCCGGCGCGGTGCCTCGCACTCCCCACCCGACGGGGGCGGCCGGGGCCGCGACGCGTCCTCCCCAGGGCGGTCGCGCCTCCGTCCCTCCCCGGTCCCGCTCCCCGCCTCCCCCGCGGCCGCGCCTCGTCGGCGATCATCCGAGGAGGCGCGACCCATCGACCCGAGACAGCGCACGAAAGGCAGTCCCCATGACCGCGATCTCGACCAAGGCCCCCCGCCGGCGCAGCGCCGTCTCGCGCGGCGAGGGCCTCTCGGGCTGGCTGTTCGTCTCGCCCGTGCTGATCGTCCTGGGCCTCTTCCTGGCCGTGCCCGTCCTGATGGCCCTCTGGGTCAGCGTCTCGGACTGGACCGGCCGGGGCTCCCCCTTCGCGGCCGGCGTCGGCTTCGTCGGGGCGCAGAACTACCGAGACCTGCTCGGCGGCGGCGGCCTGGCCGAGCGCGACTTCGGCCTGAGCCTGCGCAACAACGCCTGGTACGTGATCCTCGTCGTGCCCATCCAGACCGCCGTGGCCCTGCTGCTCGCCGTGTTGGTGAACCGCCAGGTGCTGCGCGGCCGCGGGTTCTTCCGCACCGCGTTCTACTTCCCGTCGGTGACCAGCTCGGTCGCCATCACCGTCCTGTGGCTGTTCCTGTTCTCGCAGAGCGGCGCGGTGAACAAGCTGCTCTCGTTCGTCGGCATCACCGGGCCCGCGTGGTTCAACGACGCCAGCGGCGTGCTGCACAACCTGCTCGCCGTCGTCGGCGTCACGCAGCCCCCGGCCCTGTTGGCCGACCACACCGCCCTCGGCGTCAGCTGGTGGGACTGGCTGGCCGGGCCGTCGGTCGCGATGTCCGCGTTCATCCTGATGGCCGTCTTCACCACCAGTGGCACGTTCATGCTGCTCTTCCTGGCGGCCCTGCAGAACCTCGGTGGCGACGTCCAAGAGGCCGCGATGATGGACGGCGCGAGCGGCTGGCAGCGCTTCTGGCGCATCACGTTGCCGCAACTGCGACCGACGCTCTTCACGGTCCTCACCCTCGGCCTCATCGGCACCTGGCAGGTCTTCGACCAGATCTACACCGGCACCCAGGGCGGCCCGCAGAAGACCACGCTGACGCCCGCCTACCTCTCGTACACCTCGGCGTTCGGCGAACAGGAGTGGGGTCGCGGCGCGGCCATCGCCTTCGTGCTGTTCGTCATCATCGTCGCCTTGACGATCCTGCAGCGCATCGTGCTGCGCGAACGGGCCGTGTCGAAGAGACGCACCCGGCTCTACACGACAGGAGTCGAGCGATGACCACGACCGCACCGATCGCCGACCGGACGAACCCCTCCTCGCCGGTCGCGCCTCCCCCGGCCCCACCTCACCCGGCCGGGCGCGAGCCCCGCAGCACGCGACGCATCGCCGGCACCTCGGTGCTCTACGCCGTGCTGATCGTCATCGCGGCGATCTACATCCTGCCGTTCCTGATCAACGTGGCGACGTCGTTCAAGACCGACCCCGAGGCGGCCTCCGACCCGCTGGCGTTGATCCCGATCACGCCGACGGTCGCCGCCTACCGCCAGCTGTTCCTCAACAGCGACTTCCCGACCTGGTTCCAGAACTCGGCGATCGTGACGATCGTGGTGACGCTCGGGCGGGTCTTCTTCAACTCGCTCGCCGGCTACGCCCTGGCGCGGCTGCAGTTCCGGGGGCGCAACGTCATCTTCGTGCTGCTGATCGGCGTGATGGCGGTGCCGACGGTCGTGCTGCTCATCCCGAAGTTCCTGGTGATCAACCAGCTCGGCATGTACGACTCGTACTCGGGCATGATCGTGCCGCTGCTCACCGACGCCGCCGGGGTCTTCATCATGAAGAACTTCTTCGAGTCGATCCCGCGCAGCGTCGAAGAGCAGGCGCGCATCGACGGCGCCGGCACCTTCCGGGTCTTCTGGTCGATCGTCCTGCCCATGGCTCGCCCGGCCCTCGTGACGATCATCATCCTGTCGTTCCAGGGGTCGTGGAACGAGCTCTCGCACTTCATCGTGTCGACCCAGTCGCCCGAGCTGACCACCCTCACCAAGGGCGTCGCGAGCCTCGCCTCGGGGCAACTGAGCCAGGGGTCGCAGTACCCGATCAAGCTCGCGGCCGCCGCGGTCATGACGATCCCGGTCGCCATCGTCTTCTTCGTCTTCCAGCGCCGCATCATGAACGCCAGCGCCGGGGCCGTCAAAGAGTGATGCACGCCGCGACGCCCACCCCGTCGCACCCCACGCCCGCCACCCGGAGCCCCAGGAGCCCCCGATGACCCAGACCTCCCCCCTCGATTCCGACCACGCCGACCGGTCGACCCCGACACCCGGCCTCCAGCCGTTCCTCGCCGCCGAGACCGTCGTGCTGAGGGCTCCCGTCCAGGCGTGGTCGGCCGCCGACGGGTCGATGGGCGCGGCGACGATCCACGGCGTCTACCTCGGCGACGTGCGTCTCGTCGCCGGGCACGGCGTCACCGTCGACGGTCTCGTCCCCGAGCACGTGGCCACGGTGCCCCTCGGAGCCTCGTCGGTCCGCTTCGAGTCGCTGCTGCGCGGCCTCGACGACGCCGGAGCCGACCCCGACGTCCGCCTGAGCTCGCTCCGTGACGTCACGACCACGGGCGTCCACGAGCGCCACACGGTCACCTCCCGGCTCGACCGCGAGCTCACGGTCACCCTGGCCGCGACCCTCCGACCCGACGCCTCCCCCATGGACCACGTGAAGGCCGGGATCGTGGGCGCGCCCGTGCGCGACGCGACGCTCACGTCCGACGGCACCCGCGCCTCCTGGCGGGCAGAAGGAGTCCGGGTCGACCTCGAGGCCCGAGGAGGCGCGGTGCGGGACACCCCCGCCGGCCTCGTCGTCGAGTGGGTCGCCGTCGTCCCCGCCCGGGGTTCCGTGACGGTCGGTCTCGACCTGGTCGCGACCGCCCCCGACGCCGTCGTCCGGGGCGTGCGGACGCCGCCGCACTGGGCCGACCTCGACCCGGCGCCGCGTGACGACCGGCTCGCCCGCTGGGTCGACCGTGCCCGCGACGACCTGGCGGCGCTCCGGCTGACCACGACGACGGCACCCGACGACGTGTTCTACGCCGCAGGTGCGCCCTGGTTCTTCACGCTCTTCGGCCGCGACTCGCTCTGGGCCGCCCGCTTCACCCTGCCCCTCGACCTCACGGTCGCGGGGGGCACCCTGCGGGTGCTGGCGGGACTCCAGGGCACTCGACACGTGCCGGGGACGGCCGAGCAGCCGGGCAAGATCATGCACGAACTCCGTCAACGGACGTTGACGATCCCCGGTGAGGACGTCAGCCTGCCCCCGCTCTACTACGGCACCGTCGACGCGACCGCGCTCTGGATCTGCCTGCTGCACGACGCCTGGCGCTGGGGCCTGCCGCGGGCCGAGGTCGAGGCGCTGCTGCCGCACCTCGACGCAGCCCTCGCCTGGATGCGCGACTCGGGCGACAGCGACGGCGACCTGCTGCTCGAGTACGTCGACGAGACCGGCCACGGCTTGGCGAACCAGGGTTGGAAGGACTCCGGGGACAGCGTCCAGTGGCGCGACGGAACCCTCGCCGAGGGGCCGATCGCGCTCTGCGAGGTGCAGGCCTACGCGTACGAGGCGGCCGTGCACGGGGCCGACCTGCTCGACGCCTTCGGTCGGGCGGGCGGCGACGCGTGGCGCGACTGGGCGGGGCGCCTGCGCGACCGGTTCCGCGCCTCCTTCTGGGTCGACGACGCCGCGGGCGCCTACCCGGCGATCGCCCTCGACGCGGCCAAGCGGCCGGTCGACACGGTCACGAGCAACCTCGGGCACCTGCTCGGCACGGGTCTGCTCGACCCGGACGAGGAGGCGCTGGTCGCGTCCCGCCTCGTCTCGCCCGAGCTGTCCAGCGGTTTCGGCCTCCGCACGATGTCGACCGACAGCGCCGGCTACTGGCCCCTGAGCTACCACGGGGGCAGCGTCTGGACCCACGACACGGCCATCGCGGTGCAGGGCCTGGCCCGGGCCGGGTTCGCCGACGAGGCCGCGGTGCTCGCCGAGGGCCTGCTCGCGGCGGCGCCGACCTTCGACTACCGGATGCCCGAGCTCCACTCGGGCGACCCGGCCCGCGAGGTGCCGTCGCCCGTGCCGTACCCCGCCTCGTGCCGCCCCCAGGCCTGGTCCGCCGCAGCCGCCGTCGCCGTCTGGTCCGCCACGCACGCCGTGCGCCCGCCCCGCCACCCATGACCGCTCGCCCCGCTGGCCCCGCCGCCGATGGTGCGCGCACCCTCCCGCCGAACGCGGGCGAACCCGCGCACGGGCATCGCCTGCGTCACCCCTGCCGTCGGCGCTCGGCGTCGCTCTCCGACAACCGCGCGACCACCTGACGGGCGATCGCCCGGCCGGCCCGGTTCGCCCCGATCGTCGAGGCCTGCGGCCCGTAGCCCGCGAAGAACAGCCGCGGGTCGAGGGTGGAGGCGCCGCCCTCGACGCTCACGCCCCCGTCGGCCGAGCGCAGTCCGAGCGGCGCCAGGTGACGCAGCTCGGGCCGGAACCCGGTCGCCCAGACGATCGCGTCCGCGTGGGCGGAGGTGCCGTCGGCCCATCGCACCCCGTCGGGTTCGACGGTCGCGAACATCGGCCGCTCGACCAGCACGCCGCGCTCGATGCCCGACACGAAGCGCCGGGTGCGGGGCACGCCCGTCCCGCTGACGATGCTCGGCAGCGCCTGCCCCGCCCGTGCCGCGCGGTCCTGCGCGGCGACCGCCGCGACGGCCGACTCGACGTCGAGCTCGCCCTGGTCGAGCCAGTCGACCGGCCGGCGCGTCACCCACGTCGTCGAGGCCGCGACGCCGTCGAGCTCCAACACGAATCCGATCGCGCTCGTGCCGCCGCCGACGACGACGACGTCGAGCCCCTCGAGCTCGGAGGCCGCCCGGTAGTCCGAGGTGTGCAGCTGGCGCCCGCGGAAGGTGTCGCGCCCGGGGTACCACGGCACGAACGGGGCACCCCAGGTGCCGGTCGCGTTCACGACGACCTCGGCCCGCAAAGAGCCGGACTCCGGCCCGGTCCCGACAGCCGGAGCGACCCCCGAGGAGGCGCGCCCCGCCCACCGCACCGAGAACCCGTCGCCCAGCCCGGTCACCTCGGTCACCTCGACCGGGCGCCGCACGTCGAGCCCGAGCGCGTCCTCGTACCGGGCGTACCGGTCGGCGACGACGTCACGCGCCGGGGCCGACCGGTCGGCGTCGGCGAACCCCAGCCCCAGCTCGGCCATGCCCGGCAGGTCGTGCACCCGGTGCGCGGCACCCAGCCGCAGGCTCTCCCAGCGGTGCTGCCACGCGCCTCCGGTTCCGGGGCCCCGGTCGAGGACGACGAGATCGCGACCCACCTCGAGTCCGAGCCGGCGCAGGTACCACGAGACCGACAACCCGGCCTGGCCCGCACCGATCACGAGGACCCTCGTCCGCTCGCCTTCGCCCCCTGCAGTCATCCGGACCATCATGCCCGTCCGAGGCGGCAGCCGGGGCTAGGGGTACATGATAAGATCGGTCCAGTTTTTCACCAGCATCCTGTCGGCAGTTCCCGGGTCGTCCGACACCGTTTCCGGGCCGAGTTCAGAGGGGGTCACGCATGGGGCGCGGCCGTCAAAAAGCCAAGCACACCAAGGTCGCCAGAGAGCTGAAGTACTTCAGCCCTGACACCAACTACGGTGCACTCGAAAAAGAGTTGGCGACGAAGAACGACTCCGGCGACGAATACGTCGACAAATGGGCCGACGACTTCGACGACGAATACGACACCGAGCACGACCAGAACAAGAGCGCCTGAGGCCGGCTGGCTGATGACCTCTTCGTCCTCGTCCCTCGCCTGGGAGCAGGTCGTCGTCGATGCGAGCGACCCGTCCGGGCTCGCCCGTTGGTGGGCCGACGCCCTCGGGTGGGTGTTCGTCTCGGTCGACGACGACGAGCCCGAGATCCGTCCGACGGCCGACACGCTGCCGGGGCTCCTCTTCGTGAGCGTCCCCGAGGCCAAGACGGTCAAGAACCGTCTGCACCTCGACTTCCGTCCGACGCCGGTCGACGGCCAGAGCCGCGAGGCGACGCAGGCCGACGAGGTCGCGCGGCTCGAGTCGCTCGGGGCCGTCCGCGCACAGGTCGGCCAAGACGACACGGACGTGTCGTGGGTCGTCCTCGCCGACCCCGAGGGCAACGAGTTCTGCGTCCTCTGAGTCCGCACCACGCACGCCACACGACGACGGCCCCTCGATCTCGAGGGGCCGTCGTCGTGTGTCACCAGCTCACCGGGTGACGGGCCGACCGGGCGCCGGGGCCACGGTCAGGAGGCGCGGCTCAGCCGCCGACGAGCGTCGCGACCGCGGGCAGCAGCCCCACGACCAACAGCAGGATCATGCCGCCGGCCGTGAGAGCAGCGACCTTGCGCCCGCCGGTGACGGGTGACGCGGGCGAACGCAGCGGCGCGGGCTGGGCGGGGACGCGGCTGATCCGGGCGCTGCGCGGAGCGGCGACCGCCGCGCGCGAGACGGTGGAGAGGGGGATGCGGGTGGTGCTCATGGGTCGACTCCTTCGTCGTCCGGTCTGACGTCGTCGTCAGGACGCCCGGCAGGGGCGTGGCTTCATCGTACGTCCGCCGCCGGACGAACGCCACGCGACGTCGCCGGTGATCAGCCCGCGTAGGACCCGACGAGCCGCACCGCGCCTCCGTCGACTCCCTTGGCGCCCTGTTCGAAGCCGGACAGGTCACGCGCCCGGGTCGAGACGGTGCCGACGGGCCACGTCGCGATGCCGTCGGCCTCGAGGGCCGCGGTGACCGAGTCGGCCTGTCCGGCGGCCACGACGGCGATCATGCCGATGCCGAGGTTCCAGGTGCCCTCGCTCGACTCGAGGGTCGAGCCGGCCAGGTCGCTCAGCACCCGGAAGACGGGCAGCGGCGACCAGGTCGAACGGTCGACCTCGGTCCACGACCCGAGGGGGAGCACGCGGGCGAGGTTGGCGGCGATTCCGCCCCCGGTGACGTGGCTGAGCGAGTGGATCGCGCCGTCGAGCGCAGGGTCGTCGAGCACGCGCAGCAGGGGCGAGGTGTACAGGCGCGTCGGTTCGAGCAGTGCCTCGCCGACGGTGCCCGAGAACTCGGGCAGGGTGTCGTCGTAGCCGAGGTCGCGTGAGGCCAGGATGTGGCGCACGAGCGAGAAGCCGTTCGAGTGGACGCCCGACGAGGCGAGGGCGAGCACGACGTCGCCGTCGCCGACGAGGTGCGGGCCGAGCTGGCGCCCCGACTCGACCGCACCCACCGCGGCGCCGGCCACGTCGTAGTCGTCGGGCCCGAGCAGGCCGGGGTGCTCCGCCGTCTCGCCGCCGACGAGGGCGGTCCCCGTCGCGCTGCAGGCGCGGGCGATGCCCTCGACGATCGAGGCGATGCGGGTCGGCACCACGCGGCCGCAGGCGATGTAGTCGGTCATGATCAGCGGCCGGGCGCCGACGACGACGATGTCGTCGACGACCATGCCCACGAGGTCCTGCCCGATCGTGTCGTGCTTGTCGAGCGCCTGGGCGATGGCGACCTTCGTGCCGACGCCGTCGGTCGACGTCGCGAGCAACGGCTTGTCGAAGTCCTTGAGGAACGACACGTCGAACAGCCCGGCGAACCCGCCCACGCCACCGACGACACCGGGGCCGTGCGTGGCACTGACGGCCGCCTTCATCAGCTCGACCGCCCGGTCGCCGGCGGCCGTGTCGACCCCCGCTGCGGCGTAGGAGGCGCTGGTCGAGTGGGCAGAGGAGGTCGCCATTCGTTCATCCGTTCGGTGTCGCTCTAGACTGTCGCGGTAACCCCAACTCTACGGTCTGGAGCCAGATCCGCATGTGCGGCATCGTCGGTCTCGTCGCGCACGAGCCAGCAAATCAACTCGTCTACGACTCGCTCCTCCTGTTGCAGCACCGAGGGCAGGACAGCACCGGCATCGCCACCGCCGAGGGCGGCATCTTCCACGTGCACAAGACCAAGGGTCAGGTGCGCGAGGGCTTCCGCACCCGCGACATGCGCGCCCTGCTCGGCAACATGGGCCTCGGTCACGTGCGGTACGCCACCAAGGGCGCGGCCAGCAACGAGCAAGAGGCGCAGCCGTTCTACGTGAACGCGCCCTACGGCATCGTGCTGATCCACAACGGCAACCTGACGAACACGCGCGAGCTCACCAGCGAGCTCTTCCACGTCGACCGTCGCCACCTCAACACGAACAGCGACACCGAGCTCCTGGTCAACGTGCTGGCGCACGAGCTGCAAGAGCAGGTCAACGGCAGCGAGCTCGACCCCGAGCAGATCTTCGCCGCGGTCTCCCGCGTGCACGACCGGGTGCAGGGCTCCTACGCGGCGATCGCGATGATCGCGGGCCACGGCCTGCTGGCCTTCCGCGACCCCTTCGGCATCCGCCCGCTGGTCCTGGGCCGCCGTCTCGCCGCCGACGGCGTCCGCGAAGAGTGGATCACCGCCTCCGAGTCGCTCGTCCTCGAGTCGGGCGGCTACGAGATCGTCCGCGACGTCGCCCCCGGCGAGGCCGTCTTCATCTCGCTCGACGGCCAGATGGTGTCGAAGCAGTGCCACGCCAGCCCGCGCCTCATCCCCTGCTCGTTCGAGTACGTCTACCTGGCCCGCCCCGACTCGATCATGAACGGCATCTCGGTCTACGACGCCCGCCTGCGCCTCGGCAACCGGTTGGCCGACACGATCGCCGCGCACTCGCCGATCGGCGACATCGACGTGGTCATGCCGATCCCCGACTCGTCACGCCCCGCGGCCATGCAGGTCGCCCAGAAGCTCGGCATCGAGTACCGCGAGGGCTTCTACAAGAACCGTTACGTGGGCCGCACCTTCATCATGCCGGGGCAGGCCGAGCGCAAGCGGTCGGTGCGCCAGAAGCTCAACGCGATGTCGAGCGAGTTCAAGGGCAAGAACATCCTGATCGTCGACGACTCGATCGTCCGCGGGACGACCTCGCGCGAGATCGTCGAGATGGCCCGCGCCGCCGGAGCGAACAAGGTGACGTTCACCTCGGCCGCTCCCCCGGTCCGGTTCCCCCACGTCTACGGCATCAACATGCCGTCGCGGCACGAGCTGGTCGCCCACGACCGCAAGATCCCCGAGATCGCCCGCGAACTGGGTGCCGACCACCTCATCTACCAAGAGGTCGCCGACATGCAGGCGGCCATCACCGAGGGCAGCGACGTCACCGAGCTCGAGATGAGCTGCTTCACGGGCGAGTACGTCACCGGCACCGTCAGCCCCGAGTACCTCGCCTGGGTCGAGGCCAACCAACTCAGCTGAGTCGCGCCGCCGTCGCCACCCGCACCTCGCCCCTGCTTCCACCCGCCGGGGGAGGTGCGGTGTCGGCAGGCGTCCCTAGGCTGGGGGCCATGAGCGACGTCGGCATGCCCCGCCCCGAACCGACCGCGACGCCCCCGGCGTCCGCCCTGCAGATCACCGGTCTGCGCAAGGCGTTCGGCGACAAGGTCGCCGTCGACGGAATCGACCTGACCGTGCCGACGGGCTCGTTCTTCGGCCTCGTCGGCCCGAACGGCGCCGGCAAGACGACCACGCTCTCGATGGCGACCGGTCTGCTGCGTCCCGACTCGGGCAGCATCGCGGTCCTGGGCGTCGACGTCTGGTCCGACCCGACGCACGCCAAGTCGCTCGTGGGCGTGCTGAGCGACGGCATCTCGCTGTTCGACCGCCTCACCGGCGAGCAGCTCGTCACGTACCACGGCCTGCTCAACGGCATGAGCCGCGAGACGACGGCCCAGCGGGTCGGCGACCTGCTCGACCTGCTCGACCTGCGCTCGGCCGGCGGCACGCTCGTCGTCGACTACTCCGCGGGCATGACCAAGAAGGTGGCGCTCGCCTGCGCGCTCGTCCATGCCCCGCGCCTCCTCGTCCTCGACGAGCCGTTCGAGTCGGTCGACCCGATCTCGGCCGCGAACATCCGCGACATCCTGCACGGTTACACGCAGAACGGTGGCACGGTCATCGTGTCGAGCCACTCGATGGACCTCGTCCAGCGCATGTGCGACCACGTCGCCGTCATCGCGGCCGGGCGCGTGCTCGCGGCCGGCACGACCGACGACGTGCGCGCCGGCTCCACCCTCGAGGACCGCTTCGTCGAACTCGTCGGCGGCCGTCAGCACAACGAGGGGCCGTCGTGGTTGCGCACCTCCTGAGCCTGCGCTGGCGGGTGCTGCTGAACGGCTTCAAGCGCAGCACCTGGCAGATCGTCGCGGCCGTCATCGGCGGGCTCTACGGCCTCGGCGTTCTCGCCGCCGTCGTGGTCGGCCTTGTCGCCCTCTCGTTCGCGCCCGAGCGCTGGGCCTGGACGGCCGGCGTGCTCGGCGGTTCCCTCGCCGTCGTCGGCTGGATCGTCGTGCCCTTCGTCGCCCGGGGCTACGACCAGACCCTCAGCGTCTCGAAGCTGCGCCCGTTCCCCCTGCCCGCCGACAGGCTCCTCGTCGCCCTGTTCGTCACCGGGTTGCTGGGCATCCCGGGCATCGTCACGCTCGTCGCCGCCCTCGCGACGACCTTCAGTTGGCTGCACCACCCTCTCTCGGCCGTCCTCGCGCCGTTCTGCGGGGTGCTCGGCGTCTTCGTCTGCGTCGCAGCGTCCCGCGCGGTCGAGACCGCCACCAGCGCGCTGGGTGCCAAACGTCGCTACCGCGAGTTGATGAGCGTCGCGATCTTCGTGCCCCTCATCCTGGCCGGGCCGCTGATCGGCCTGGTCGGCCAGGGGCTCAGTTCCGTCGGCGACGACCTGCCTCGTGTCGCCCACGCCCTGTCGTGGAGCCCGCTCGGCGCCGCCTGGTCGATCCCCGGCGACGTCGCCCTCGGCCGACCGGGCGAGGCAGCCCTCAAGGCCCTCATCGCCCTGGTCACCCTGGGGGTGCTCCTCCTGCTCTGGCGACGTGGACTGGCGACGGCGCTCGTGGCTCCCCCGGCCGTCACGGCCACCGCGGCGTCCAAGGGCCTCGGGCCCTTCGCCCGGTTCCCCGCGACGCCGACCGGTGCGGTCGCCGCCCGGACGGCCGTCTACTGGCTGCGCGACCCGCGGTACGGCGGGTCGCTGATCGTCGTCCCGCTGATGCCGGTCCTGGCGATCTTCCTGTCGTTCTCCCTCGAGACGACCTGGCCGCTGTACGCCATCGGTCCGGCCGTGGCCGCGCTCCTCGCCATCACGCTGGCCGCCGACGTCTCGTACGACGGCACGGCCTTCGCAGCACACCTGTCGACCGGCTTGGCGGGTGCGGCCGACCGCGCAGGTCGCGTCCTCACCCTCTCGCTGTTCGCGGTGCCCTCCGTCGTGCTCGCCACGCTCGTCCCCCTGGCCGTGGTGGGCCGATTCGACGTGGCCCCGGCCCTGCTCGGCATTGGCCTGGGGCTGCTGCTCACCGGGTTCGGCGTGTCGAGCGTGGCCTCGGCGCTGTACCTGATGCCCGTCCCGGCGGCGGGCGAGAGCCCCTTCAAGTCACCGCCCGGGGCCAACGTCACCTCGACCCTCGGGCTCTACGCCTCGTGGGCGATCGTCTTCGTGCTGTCGCTGCCCGAGCTCGTGCTCGGAGTCGTGGCGCTGGTCCAGGGCTCGGTGATCCTCGGGCTCGCGACGCTCGTCGTCGGCGTCGTCCTCGGTCTCGTGCTGACGATCATCGGCATCCGACGCGGCGGCCGCCTCCTCGACGCCCGCGGCCCCGAGCTGCTCACCAGGTTGCGGCGGGCTCGCGGGGCCTGACCCGGGCCGTCAGCCGGGCACGCGGCAGGTAGGCGAGGCCTGGCGCGGTGAGGCCTGGCTCGGCTCGGCTCGGTGAGGCCTGGCTGGGCTCGGCTCGGCTCGGCTCGGCAAGGCGACGTCAGTCGCGGTCGGGTTCGCCGTCGGTGACCGGGCGGGGCGCCGTGTCGACCTCGTCGTCGATCGGCATCTCGAGCCGTTCGCGTTCGACCTGGACGCGCTTCGCCCCACGGCTGGTCACCTGCTCGGCGACGATGGCCACGACGCAACCGACGGCCCCGCCGATGGTGAGCCCCCAGAGCGAGATGTAGCCGTAGGTCTGCGCGACGCCCTCGCCCGAGTCGAACGGGAAGAGCGAGGTGACGATCAGCGACACGACCACGCCGAGCGCCGCACCCATGATCAAGAACACGGGCACCTTGGGAGCCCGGCGCACGGTGACCTCGTCACGTTCGACGATCGACTCGACTGCGCGATCGGCGGAGGGCTCGACGACGGGCTCGGGTCGCTGCTGGTCGTCGGGTGCGTTCGTCACCCGCCCATCATCCCAGAGGAGGCCGACCACCGCCGCCGCCCCTCTCGACGTCGAGCAGGGCCCTGGCAGGGCGACCACGGCGGAGGCACCGCCGAGGAGGCGCGGGTCAGCCCCGCTGCCAGGCGATCGGCACGTAGCCGGTCAGGTCCGCCCTGCTGCCGGAGGCCGACACGAGAGCCCCGGCCCGCGCCTCCTGCCAGCTGAGATCGCCGGTGGCGAGTCGCACGAAGGTGGCGGCGTCGGTCTCGACGACGTTCGGCGGCGTGCCTCGCGTATGACTGAGTCCTTCGCGGAACTGCACCGCGCCGAACGGTGGGACGCGCACCTCGACCGTCGCGCCGGGTTCGCCGTCGGCGAGCACCTGCAGCAACCAACGGACGGCCATGGCGGTCACCGGCCGTGGCGCGGTCTCGTCGGCGGCGAGCGCCGCCCGCACCTCGCCCACCGCGGCCGATCCCGCCGCGTCCTCGATCCGTGCCCTGGCCATGCGCCCACGCTACCCGCGCCTCCTCGTCGCGCCCCGCTCCGGCCCGCCCGCCCCGGCCCGGCCCGGCCCGCCCGCGCCAGCCCTCCCCGGCCCGGGCGACGGACTCGGCATCGCAGCACGCCCTCGGTAGGCTGGAGCGCGTGCGAATCCTCGTCCTCGGTTCCGGTGCTCGCGAGCACGCCATCATCACCGCCCTGCTGCGCGAAGACGCGGGCCACGAGATCACCGCGGCCCCCGGCAACGCGGGCATCGCCGACCAGGTCGGCATCGTGCACCTCGACCCGTCGAACGGCGCCGTCGTCACCGAGTACGCCCTCGAGAACGACGTCGAGCTGGTCGTCGTCGGTCCCGAGGCACCGCTCGTCGCCGGTGTCGCCGACGCCCTCCGCACCCGGGGCATCCCGGTCTTCGGGCCGGGCAAGAAAGCCGCGGCGCTCGAGGGCAGCAAGACCTTCGCGAAACGCATCATGGACGAAGCCGGCGTACCGACCGGGCGGGCCACGCGCGTGGGCACCCTCGACGAGGCCCTCGGCGTGCTCGACGACTTCGGCTCCCCGTACGTCGTCAAGGCCGACGGGCTGGCGGCCGGCAAGGGCGTCCTCGTCACCGACGACCGCGACGCGGCGGTCGAGCACACCACCTACTGGCTGCAGCACGGGCCCGTCCTCGTCGAGGAGTTCCTCGAGGGTCCCGAGGTCTCACTGTTCTTCCTCAGCGACGGCCACACGGTCGTGCCGCTCAGCCCCGCGCAGGACTACAAGCGCCTGCTCGACGGCGACGCCGGTCCCAACACGGGCGGCATGGGTGCCTACTCGCCGCTGCCCTGGCTCGCCGACCGCTTCGGCAGCGAGAAGGACTTCGTCGACGAGGTCCTCGACGCCATCGCCACCCCGACGGTGCGGCAGCTCGAGTCCGAGGGCACGCCGTTCATCGGCCTCCTCTACGCCGGGCTCATCCTCACCGAGCGGGGCGTCCGCGTCATCGAGTTCAACGCCCGGTTCGGCGACCCCGAGACGCAGGTCGTCCTGCCCCGTCTGGTCACGCCGCTCAGCGGGCTGCTGCTCGCCGCGGCGACCGGATCGCTGGGCAACCACGAGTCGCCGCGGTTCTCGTCCGACGTCGCGGTGACCGTGGTCCTCGCGAGCGAGGGCTACCCCGAAGGCGCCGTGAGCGGTCGCCCGCTGCGGGGTCTCGACGACGCGACCGCCGTCGCCGGGGTCCACGTCGCGCACGCCGCGACGGCTCGCCTCGACGACCAGCTCATCGCCACCGGAGGGCGCGTACTCAGCGTCGTCGCCGAGGGGGCTGACTTCACCGAGGCCCGGGGTCGCGTCTACGACGCCCTCTCCCGCATCGAGCTCGAGGGCGGCCAGTACCGCCACGACATCGCCGAGCGAGTCGCCCGATGACCGCCCCCGACGGCACGACGCCCTCCGCCTCCGGCCTCGACGCCGCCCCTCGCCACCTCGACGGGTGGACGCCGGTGTACTCGGGCAAGGTGCGCGACCTCTACGTCCCGGCACCGGTCGCCGGCTCGGTCGGCGACGCCGCCACCCTCGCCGACACCGAGTACGTGCTCGTCGTCGCGAGCGACCGGGTCAGCGCCTTCGACCACGTGCTCGAGCCCGGCATCCCGGGCAAGGGAGCACTGCTCACGCAGCTCAGCCTCTGGTGGTTCGCCCAGCTCACCACCGTGCCCAACCACCTCGTCGACCCGACCACCGCCTCCGTCTCGTTGCCCGCGCAGGTCCGGGACCGCGCCATGCTCGTGAAGCCGCTCGACATGTTCCCCGTCGAGTGCGTCGTCCGCGGGTACATGGTCGGCAGCGGCTGGGCCGAGTACCGCGAGCACGGCACCGTCTGCGGCATCCCGCTGCCCGAGGGGCTGTCGAACGGCGACCGGTTGCCCGAACCGATCTACACCCCGGCGTACAAGGCTCCGCTCGGCGAGCACGACGAGAACATCTCGTTCGAGCGCACCGTCGAACTCGTGGGGGCCGAGACCGCGGCGGCCCTGCGCGACCGGTCGCTCGAGATCTACCGCCTGGCGTCGGACGTGGCCGAGGCCAGGGGGGTCGTCCTCGCCGACACGAAGTTCGAGTTCGGCGCCGACCGGGCCACGGGCGAGATCACCCTGGGCGACGAGGTCCTCACGAGCGACAGCAGTCGCTTCTGGGACGCCGAGGTCGACGCCTCGGGCGACCGCACCCAGAGCTTCGACAAGCAGATCGTCCGCGACTGGCTCTCCGCGCACTGGGACGGCACGGGCGAGGCCCCCGCCCTGCCCGACGACATCGTCGCCCGCACCTCAGCCCGCTACCGCGAGCTGATCGAGCGCCTGACCGCCCGCTGACCCGGGCTCCACACCGCGTTTCGTGCACTGCACCGCATCGAGTTCCGGTGCCGTGCACGGAACGCGGTGCGCCGTCGGTCGGGAATGCCCGGCCCGACCGGCCGGTTCCTGTCGATGACACGTCACCGATCCGGTGACCATCCGACCAGACCGAGGGCCCCCATGACCGACACCTCCGCGACCGACGCGACGCGCGCCTCCTCGTCCGACCTGCTCGCCGCCGACACCGGCATGGGTGCCGTCACCCTGCGGGTCGCCGACCTCGACGCGATGACCGCGTACTACCGCGACGCGGTCACCCTGACGGTGCTGACCGCCGAGCCGGCCGCGGGCCGCGTGGTGCTCGGTCGAGGGGCGACCCCGATCGTCATCCTCGAGCACGCTCCCGAGTTGAAGCACGCCGGGCCGCGTGACGCCGGCCTCTTCCACACGGCGATCCTGTTCGAGACCGAGGCCGACCTCGCCGCCGCCGTCTACAGCGTCGCGACCCGTCACCCCGGCACGTTCACCGGCAGTGCGGACCACCTCGTCAGCAAGGCCTTCTACTTCACCGACCCCGAGGGCAACGGCATCGAGCTCTACTGGGACCGCAGCCGCAGCGAGTGGTCCTGGACCCACGGCCAGGTCGACATGGCCACCCTCGCCCTCGACCCGAACGCGTTCGTGCAGCAGAACGTCACGGAGGAGGCGCTGACCGGCTCGGCATCCCGTCCCGCCACGGTCGGCCACGTCCACCTGAGCGTGGGCGACGTCGAGTCGGCCCACCGGTTCTACGTCGAGCAGCTCGGCTTCGAGACGACGACGCGCTTCGGGCCGCAGGCACTGTTCGTCAGCGCGGGCGGCTACCACCACCACATGGCGATGAACACCTGGAACAGCGCCGGCGCCGGGCGCCGTCAGCTGGCGCTGGGCCTCGGCCTGGTGCGCATCGAGGTGCCGACGGCCGACGACCTGGGCGCCCTCGGCGAGCGCCTCGGCCACCACGGCGTCGCCACCCGCGACGACGGGCGTGTGCTCGGGTTCGACGATCCCTGGTCCAACCAGCTCCAGGTGACCGTCCGACCGCAGTCGGCCTAGCCCTCGGTCGCAGGCTCCCTCGGCGCTGGCGTCGCAGAGCCGCTGGCGCGGCTCCCTCGGCGACGCCGATGGCTACGGTGGTGAGCATGCCTGCAGCCGACTCCCCCACCTTCTCCACGACCCCCGAGGGCGACCTCACGCTCGACGACCACGAGGCCGTCGCGGCGATGCTCGCCCGGGCCTTCCCGAGCTACGACCACTGGTACGCCGGGGCCCGCAGCTGGGCGGGCATGCAACCCGAGCTGCGGGTCGTCGCGCGTCAGGGCGACGTCGTGGTCGCGCACGCCGGTCTGCGACGTCAGTTCGTCACCGTCGGCGACGCCGACCTGCTCGTCACCGCGGTGGGCATGGTCGCGGTCTCACCGGCCGTCCAGGGCACCGGCCTCGGGGGCGAGCTGTTGCGCCGGGTGGACGCGGCGCTGACGTCGCTCGACAGCGGCTTCGGCGTGCTCGAGACCGGGGACGACGTCCAGGGCTTCTACCGACGCGGCGGGTGGCTGCCGCTCGACGGTCTCACGGCGCACTACACGGCGTTCAGCGCCGACGGCGCCGGCGTGCTGGTCACCCAGGACCACGGCTGGCTGCTCCGGGAGGGCACGCGCACCCTCGCCGACTGGCCGCAGGGCGAGCTGCACTGGAACGGCCAGATGGTCTGACCCGCGCGGCACTCGAGACCGCGCGAAGCCCGGAGACGCCGAGGAGGCGCGGTGACCGACGAACGGTCACCGCGCCTCCTGCGGTCTGTCGCGACTCGCGGCTACGCCGGGACGCCGACCTCGGCCGGGTCCTCGTTCGAACCGGGAGCCTCGGGCTCGACGCCCTTGCGGACGCGCAGGCCCAGGGTGGGGTCGACGTTGGTCCAGTACTCGTAGACCCGCTCGCGCAGGGCGGGCTGGGTGACCTTGGAGACGTGGCCCACGATGTTCTGCACCAGGCGGTCGCGCTCCTCGTCGTCGAGCACCTCGCGGACGAGCGTGCCGGCCTGGCCGAAGTCGTCGTCCTCGGGGTGCAACGTCACGGACGAGCGGACGAGCTCGCCGTCGCTCTCCCAGCCACCGGTGTCACCGGCGGCCTGCGGGTCCGCGGCGGGACCGCCGACCGAGTTCGGTGCGTAGACCGGCGCCGTCGCCTCGCTGAAGTGGTACCGCGCGGCACCGTCCTTCGAGTACGAGTGCACCTCGGTCTTGGGCGTGTTCACCGGCAGCTGCTGGTGGTTGACGCCGATGCGGTAGCGGTGGGCGTCCGCGTAGCTGAAGATGCGGGCGAGCAGCATCTTGTCGGGGCTGGTCGCGATGCCGGGGACGAAGTTCGACGGGGCGAACGCGGCCTGCTCGATCTGCGCGAAGTAGTTCTCGGGGTTGCGGTTCAGCGTCATGGTGCCGACCTCGATGAGCGGGTAGTCCGCGTGCGGCCACACCTTCGTCAGGTCGAACGGGTTGAAGCGGTACGTGGCCGCCTCGTCGTAGGGCATGACCTGCACCGACAGCGTCCAGGTGGGGAAGTCGCCGCGGTCGATGGCCTCGGAGAGGTCGCGGATGTGGAAGTCGGCGTCCTCTCCCGCGATGCGGTCGGCGTCGTCCTGCGTGAGGATCTTGTTGCCCTGGTTCGTCTTGAAGTGGTACTTGACCCAGAAGCGCTCGCCCTCGGCGTTGATCCACTGGTAGGTGTGCGAACCGAAGCCGTCCATGTTGCGCCACGAGGCGGGGAGGCCGCGGTCGCCCATCAGCCAGGTGACCTGGTGCGCCGACTCGGGCGAGAGCGTCCAGAAGTCCCACTGCATGTCGTGGTCGCGCAGGTGCGAGCCGGGCAGGCGCTTCTGCGAGTGGATGAAGTCGGGGAACTTGATGCCGTCGCGGATGAAGAAGACGGGCGTGTTGTTGCCCACGAGGTCGTAGTTGCCCTCGCTCGTGTAGAACTTCAGCGCGAAGCCACGGGGGTCGCGCCACGTGTCGGGGCTGCCCTGTTCTCCGGCGACGGTCGAGAAGCGGGCGAGCATCTCGGTCTCGACACCGGGCTGGAAGAGCGCGGCGCGGGTGTAGCGCGAGACGTCGGCCGTCGTGACGAACGTCCCGAAGGCGCCGCCGCCCTTGGCGTGGACGATGCGCTCGGGCACCTTCTCGCGGTTGAAGTTGGCCAGCTTCTCGACCAGCTTGTGGTCGTGCAGGACGATCGGGCCGTCGGCGCCGACCGACTGCGAGAACTCGTCGCTGGCGGCGGGGGCGCCGTTGTCGGTGGTGGTGATCTTCTTGGCGTCGGTCATGTGTCCTCTTTCGTTCGTGGTTCGTCGTCGTGTGAGATCAGGGGGGGCGGGCCGGTCAGGCCGCCGGGACGGCCGCGTCCACGCGGTCGGACGAGGAGGCGCGGGTCGGCTCGTCGCCCTCCGCACCCTCGGACTCGGCCGCCCGACAGGCCGGGCACAGGCCCCAGAAGGTCACCTCGGCGGTCTGCACGAGGTACCCCGAGTCGTGCGAGGGGGTGAGGCAGGGGGCGTGGCCGACGACGCAGTCCACGTCGGCGACCGAGCCGCACACCCCGCAGACCACGTGGTGGTGGTTGTCGCCCGTCCTCAGCTCGTAGAGCGCTGCCGAGCCCGCGGGTTCGATGCGACGCACCAGCCCCGCGCCGGTCAGCGCGTTGAGGACGCCGTAGACCGCCTGCACCGACGTGCCGGGCAGGTCGAGGGCGACCCGGGCGAAGACCTGCTCGGCGGCCGCGTGGGGCGACGGCTCGAGGGCGCGCAACACGGCGAGCCGGGGCTCGGTCACGCGCAACCCGGCGGAGCGCAGTGCCTCGCGGGGGTCGTCGGTCGGATGGGTCATGCTTCAAGTGAACCACTCTTTTGATCAGATCAAAACAATCCGGGCCACCTCGGAGGACGTTCTCTGGTTCGGACGCGCCGCACCTGTGGACAACCACACCCGAGCGGCCACGGGTCGCTACCGTCGTCGACATGAGCACCGCCGCCACGACACCGCCGTCCGTCGTCGTCCCCCCGGGCCGCGACCTCGTGGTGGATCTCACCCGCGTCTTCTGCGTCCTGCTGGTCGTCGCGATCCACGTGATGATGGTCGGTGTCGCCGTCGACGCGACGGGCGCCGTCGTGGCGAACCGTCCCCTGCAAGAGCAGTCCTGGTTCCCGCTCTCGACGTGGGCCGGGCAGATCATGCCGCTCTTCTTCGTGGTGGGCGGGTTCGCCAGCGCCACGGCCTGGGCCGGGGCACGGCGCCGCGGCGCCGACGCCGGCGACTTCGTCCGCGGTCGCCTCCTGCGCCTCGCCCGGCCCGCGAGCGCGGTCTTCGTCGTCCTCGCGATCGCCCTCGCCGTCGCGACCCTGCTCGGTGCCGATCCCGAACTGCTCGACGTCGTGGCGACCGGCGTGGGCTCGCCGTTCTGGTTCCTCGCCGCCTACGGCATCACGCAGCTGCTCGTGCCGGTGATGGCCCGCCTGCACGCGACCCGCCCGTGGGCGACGCTGTCCGTCCTGGTCGTCGCCGCGGTCCTGGTCGACGCGGTGCGGTACGGCACCGGCGTCACGGCCGTCGGCCTCCTCAACCTCGCCTTCGTGTGGCTCTTCGTGCAGCAGCTCGGCTTCGCCTACGCCGACGGGCTGTTCCGTCGGACCCCTCGGGCCGTGCTGCTCGTCGTCACCGTCGTGGCGTACGCCTCGCTGGTCCCGCTGACGACGGCCGGGCCGTGGTCGGACGACATGCTGAGCAACCTCAACCCGCCGACGGTGCCGCTCATGGTGCTCGGGGTGGCACAGATCTGCGTCCTGTCGCTCGTGCACCCCGCCCTGGCGCGTCTCATGTCCACGTCGGCGGCCCGTGCCGTCGTGTTCGCCGTCGGCAGCCGCGGCATGACCATCTACCTCTGGCACCTCCCGCTGTTGATCGCCGTGCTCGGGGTCCTCTTGGCCGTGGGCGGGCCGCTCCCCCAACCCTCGACCGCCACCTGGTGGTGGACGCGCCTCCCGATCTGGGCCCTCGTCATCGGGCTGACCTGCCTGGTCTCGCTGGCGACCGCCCGGTTCGAGCTGCCGCCGCGAGCGTTCGCCGAGGGGCGGCGCCGCGCCTCCTGGTGGTCGATCGGGGTGGCGGCGGTGCTCGCCATCGGGCCGCCGTTCGACGTGATGCACGAGGGCCTCGACCTGCGCAACGCGATCGCGGGCGCGATCTGCCTGCCCCTGGCCGTCTGGCTGCTCGGCCGCTCGCGCCCCGACGTCGACCCGGAGTCCGCCCTGAGGGCCGGCGACAGGCCCGCGGACGCAGCCCACACGGGGTAGACGCCCGGCCGACGGGGGGCTCGGCCGGGCGTCCGGCGGTCTCGGAGCGGATCAGGAACCCCGGGACCGGACGCGGAACAGAAGGCCCGATCACGAGGCCCGCGCTCTGTCCGCTGAGAACACCCTGCGGCGCGAACCAATGATCCGGCTGACAGGTGGCCCGCATTCCGCTGACCATCGCCGCGACGGCCGATGCGTCCACGACGACGGCACCACCAGGAGGCGCGCGCGGCTGCCGTAGACTCGTCGCGTCCACCCGTTGACGCCTCTGCAGGAGTAAACCAGTGCCCACAATCGTCGTCGAGGTCATGCCCAAGGCTGAACTGCTCGACCCCCAGGGCAAGGCCGTCGCCGGTGCCCTCTCCCGTCTCGGCAAAGGGGCGTTCACCGACGTCCGCATCGGCAAGCGCTTCGAGGTCACGGTCGAGGGCGAGGTGACCGACGCCGTCCTCGCGGACGTCCGCGAGCTCGCCGACGACATGTTCTCGAACTCGGTCATCGAGGACGTCGTCTCGATCACCGTCGCCGACGCTCCCGCCGCCCTCTGATGCGCGTCGGCGTCGTCACCTTCCCCGGCTCCCTCGACGACCGTGACGCGCAGCGCGCGGTCCGACTCGCGGGCGGCGAGCCCGTCGCCCTCTGGCACGGCGACCACGACCTGAAGGGCGTCGAGGCGATCATCCTGCCCGGCGGCTTCAGCTACGGCGACTACCTGCGTGCCGGCGCGATCGCCTCCTTCTCGCCGATCATGGCCGACGTGGTCGACGCCGCGAACGCGGGCATGCCCGTCCTCGGCATCTGCAACGGCTTCCAGATGCTCGCCGAGGCCCGCCTGATCCCGGGGGCGCACACCCGCAACGCGCACCAGCAGTTCATCCGCCGCGACCAGCGTCTCGTCGTCGAGAACGCCCGCACCGACTGGACGAACGGCTTCACCGAGGGGCAAGAGATCACCATCCCCCTCAAGAACGCGGACGGGCGCTTCATCGCCGACGCCGAGACCATCAAGCGCATCGAGGGCGAGGGGCAGGTCGCCTTCCGCTACGTCGGCGTGAACCCGAACGGGTCGATGGACGACATCGCCGGCGTCACCAATGCGCGCGGCAACGTCGTCGGCCTCATGCCGCACCCCGAGCACGCCGTCGAAGAAGGCTTCGGCCCCGACACCCCCGCCGCGATGTCGAGCGGCGTCGACGGCCTGACCTTTTTCACGTCCGTTCTCGAGAGGGCCCTCGCCAAGTGACCGACCAGACCGACCGCGCCCCGCACGACGCCGAGATGATCGACGTCCGCCCCGAGGGCCACGTGCCCGACACCGTGGCGAACGCCGCGGCGACGCCCGATCGCGAGCAGCCCTACGGCGCCCTCGGTCTGAAGGCCGACGAGTACGCGAAGATCCGCGAGATCCTGGGGCGTCGCCCCACGAGCGGTGAGCTCGCCATGTACTCGGTCATGTGGAGCGAGCACTGCTCCTACAAGTCGAGCAAGATCTACCTCCGGCAGTTCGGCCAGAAGGTCTCGCCCGCCATGAAGAAGAACCTCATGGTCGGCATGGGCGAGAACGCCGGAGTGGTCGACGTGGGGGGCGGCTGGGCCGTCACCTTCAAGGTCGAGTCGCACAACCACCCGAGCTACATCGAGCCGTTCCAGGGGGCGGCCACCGGCGTGGGCGGCATCGTCCGCGACATCATCTCGATGGGTGCCCGCCCCGTCGCGGTCATGGACCAGCTGCGCTTCGGCGACATCGACGCGGCGGACACGGCCCGCGTGGTCGACGGCGTCGTCGGTGGCATCAGCTTCTACGCCAACTGCCTCGGCCTGCCCAACATCGGCGGCGAGACCTACTTCGACGCCGTCTACCAGGGCAACCCCCTGGTCAACGCACTGGCCGTGGGCGTCCTGCGCCACGAAGACCTCCACCTGGCCAACGCCCGGGGCGTCGGCAACAAGGTGGTCCTGTTCGGTGCGCGCACCGGCGGTGACGGCATCGGCGGCGCCTCCATCCTCGCCTCCGACACGTTCTCGTCCGGCGGGCCCACCAAGCGTCCTGCCGTCCAGGTCGGCGACCCGTTCGCCGAGAAGGTGCTCATCGAGTGCTGCCTCGAGCTGTTCCGCGACGAACTGGTCGAGGGCATCCAAGACCTCGGGGCAGCCGGCATCAGCTGCGCCACGTCCGAGCTCGCCTCGAACGGCGACGGCGGAATGTTCATCGAACTCGACAACGTCCTGCTGCGCGACCCGTCGCTCACCGCCGAAGAGATCCTGATGAGCGAGAGCCAAGAACGCATGATGGCCGTCGTGCGTCCCGAGAAGCTCGACGCGTTCCTCGCGGTCGTGGCGAAATGGGACGTCGAGACGAGCGTGCTCGGCGAGGTCACCGACACCGGTCGTCTCGTCATCAACTGGCACGGCGAAGAGATCGTCAACGTCGAGCCCCGCACGGTCGCCGTCGACGGCCCGGTGTACGAGCGTCCCGTCGCCTACCCCACGTGGATCGACGCCTTGCAGGCCGACAGCGCCTCGTCGCTGCCCCGCCCCACGGGCAACGCCGTCCTGCGCGAGCAGTTCCTCGAACTGCTCGGCTCGCCCAACCTGGCCGACAAGAGCTGGGTCACGAACCAGTACGACACCTACGTGCTGGGCAACACCGCGCTCAGCTTCCCCGACGACGGAGGCATGATCCGCGTCGACGAAGAGACCGGTCTCGGCTTCGCGATCGCGACCGACGCCAACGGGCGCTACTGCCAGCTCGACCCCAAGCAGGGCGCACGCCTCGCCCTGGCCGAGGCGTACCGCAACGTCGCCGTCACGGGTGCCGTGCCCGCCGCCGTCACCGACTGCCTCAACTTCGGCAGCCCCGAGGACCCCGAGGTCATGTGGCAGTTCTCGCAGGCCGTCGAGGGCCTGGCCGACGGCTGCCTCGAGCTCGAGATCCCCGTCACGGGCGGCAACGTGTCGTTCTACAACCAGACCGGCACACGTCCGATCCACCCCACACCCGTGGTGGGCGTCCTCGGCGTGATCGACGACGTCGCCAAGCGCATCCCGTCCGGCTGGCAGGACGAAGGCGACAACATCTACCTGCTCGGCACCACGGCGCTCGAGCTCGACGGATCGGCCTGGGCCGGCGTGGTCCACGACCACCTCGGCGGTCGACCGCCGGCGGTCGACCTCGCGGCCGAGGCGCAGCTCGCGCAGCTCCTGCACGCCGGTGGCGACCAGTCGTTGATCGCGGCGGCCCACGACCTGAGCGACGGCGGCCTGGCACAGGCGTTGGCCGAGGCCGTGCTGCGCTTCGGAGTCGGTGCTCGCGTCTGGCTGGGTGAGATCATCGAGCGGGACGGCATCGACGTCGCGACCGCGCTCTTCAGCGAGTCGACCGGTCGCGTGATCGTCTCGGTGCCCCGCGAGGACGACGTCCGCTTCCGCGGCCTCTGTGAGGGCCGCGGCTACCCGGTGGCCCGCATCGGCGTCACCGACGGCGAGTCGGGGTCGCTCGAGGTACAGGACGTCTTCACGGTGTCCATCGACGAGCTGCGCAGCACCCACCGTGGCACTCTGCCGGCCCGCTTCGGAGCCACCATCGGCGACTAGTCACCATCCTGCATGCCACCGGAGGCCCTCACCACAGGTGAGGGCCTCCGGTGTCTTGCGAGGCAAGCCCTGAGCCTCGGATAATTCGCATGTAAAATGTCTCATGTGCAGACCCCGACCCTGTCCCCCAGTGGACCCTTCCGCGATCGCGAGCACTTCTCGGGCATCCAGGGCCTCCGGTTCGTGGCGGCCCTCCTGGTGGTCGTCACCCACACCGCGTTCTACGCCCACGAACGACTCGACCCCTCGTTCCGCCCGTGGAGCTACGGATCGGTCGGGGTGGACGTCTTCTTCGCCATCAGTGGGTTCGTCATGATGCACACCGTCCGTCGCCTCGAGGGCACGCCGCGAGCCTGGGCCATCTTCGCGCGTCGCCGACTCGATCGCATCGTCCCGCTCTACTGGCTCGCGACGACCCTCAAGGTGCTGACGTTGGTACTCGTCCCTTCGGCCGTGCTGCACGCCACCCTCGAGCCGGCCAACACGCTCGGGTCGTACTTCTTCATCCCGACCCGCAACGCCGAAGGCAACATCGAACCCGTCCTCGGCGTCGGCTGGACCCTCGTCTTCGAGTGTGCGTTCTACGCCCTCGTGGCCCTGTGCCTGGCCCTCAGAGTCAGAGTCCTGCCCACCGTCGGAGCGGTGCTCGTCAGCTGCTCGGCGCTGTGGTGGGCCTTCGACGCCGCACGCCCGGCATGGGCGGTCTATTTCGACCCCATCGTCCTGTTCTTCCTCATCGGCATGGTGATCGCCGAGCTGACGCGTCCCGCCCGCCGTGGCTGGTTGTGGGCCGTGCTCGCGGTCTCCCTGGTGGCCGTGGTGATCGTGCTCGCCACATCCGTCGGCGACGGGGGCTTCGGGCGCAACGCACCAGCCCGATTCGCGGGCGTCACGGCTGTCGTCGCGGCGACGGTGCTGGCCGAAGGTCCCCTTCGCCGCGTGACGCCGACCTGGGTGCTCACCGGCGGTGCCGCGTCGTACGCGCTCTACCTGTTCCACCCCCTGGTGGCCCCGGCCGTGCCCGAGCTCTTCGCGCGCCTGGGTTGGATCGACGGCTGGCTGTCGGTCGCCGTGTCGGTTCCACTCCTGGTGGCCCTGTCGTTCGTCATCCACCGTCGCGTCGAGCGCCCCATCGCCAGGGTTCTCGCCCGACGAGGACGCGACCCCCGGCGCCCGCTCGGCTCCGAGTCAGAAGAGCCCCAACCGGCCTAGCTGCTGGCGCCCGACGGCACACCGACCACTCTCCCCGAGGCGCGAAGCGGGGACGATCGCGTTCGGCTAAGCCGAACACGCCGTCGGAGGCGGCGAGACAGGCCCGAACAGCAATTCCCCCGGGCCGCAAGGCCAGGGGGAATCATATTGCTGGGGTACCTGGACTCGAACCAAGAACAACTGAACCAGAATCAGTCGTGTTGCCAATTACACCATACCCCAATGATGACAACCGTCAGGTCTACATCACTGTCGGCCCATCATCTGGACCGACGTCTACTGTACAGCATCTGCCAGGCGTTCGAGGCCACCGATGAGGTCCCGGTTGATCACGGCAGCGACGCGGGCGCCGTCGCCGGCTGCAACGATGAGTTGCTGGGGGCCGGGCGCGGTGCTCTCGCCGGCGGCGTACAGCCCAGGAACCGACGTGTGACCATGGGCGTCCACGACGAGCAGTCCGTCGTCGTCCAGGTCGGCCCCTGTCGCCGAGACGTAGTCGAGCGCGGCCGACCACTCCGGGCGGACGAAACCACCAGCCCGAGGCACGACCGTGCCGTCCTCGAGCACGACGCCACGCATGCCGTCACGATCGCCGTCGATGCTCGTGACGCGACGACGATCCACGGTGATCCCCCGGGCGGCCAACGCAGCCTCGTCCGCCGAGGTCACCACGTCCGAACCGTGCGTGAAGACGATGAGGTCGTCGGTCCACTGCGAGAGCAACAGGGCGCGGTCGACGAGGTCGGGGTGCTCACCGATCAGGGCGAGTGGCTGGTCACGCTTGTCGTACCCGTCGCACTCGATGCAGCTGTGGACGTACGTGCCGTAGAACGCACGGAGTTGGGCGATCTCTGGGAGGGTCTCGCTCAGACCCGTCGTCACCAGCACGGTCCCTGCCAGCGCGGACGACTCCTGCCCACGGAACGCGCACGAGATCTCGAACCCGCCCTCGACCGGGACGACGTTCGTCGCCAGGGTCTGCCGGTGTTCGGCTCCCTCGTACCCCAGGAACTCGTCGCGTCCGAGCTTGCGGAGTTCGAGCGGCGAGATGCCGTCGCGGGTGAGGTACCCGTGCGAGAGCAGCGTGGCGGAGTTCCGCGGCCGGTTGCTGTCGATCAACACGACGCGTCGTCGGGCGCGGACGAGGTTGAGCGCGGCGCTCAACCCTGCGGGGCCACCCCCGATGACGGCGACGTCGTAGGGCGCGGTCATGAGCGGTCAGCGAGAGCGGCGAGTCGGGCAAGGGTCGACTCGCGGCCGAGGATCTCCATCGACTCGAACAACGGCGGACTCACGCGGCGCCCGGACAGCGCCACCCGCAAGGGGCCGTAGGCCAGGCGGGGCTTGAGGCCGAGTCCGTCGACGAGCGCCTCCTTGAGGACCGCCTGGATCGACTCGTGCGTCCAGTCGGCCAGGCCCTCGAGGGCAGCCGAGGAGGCGCGGAGCACCTCGGTGGACCGCTCGCCCAGTGAGGCCAGCGCGTCGTCCTCGTGGACAAGGTCGTCGTCGGCGACGAACAAGAAGCCGAGCATGCCACGAGCTTCGGACAGGAGGGTCATGCGTTCTTGGACGAGAGGCGCTGCCTGAACGAGCACGGCACGCTCGTCCTCTGTCGGCGGAACGCTGACGACCCCGTCGAGGTAGGGCAGCAATCGCTCGGTGAAGTCCCCGACGGACAGCAGTCGGATGTGGTCGCCGTTGATCGACTCGGCCTTCTTCACGTCGAATCGCGCGGGGTTCGGGTTCACGTCGACCACGTCGAACGCCGCCACCATCTCGTCGATCGAGAACACGTCCCGATCGTGAGTCAAGGACCACCCCAGGAGCGCCAGGTAGTTGACGAGGCCCTCGGGGATGAAACCGCGGTCTCGGTGGTGGAACAGGTTGGACTCGGGATCGCGCTTCGAGAGCTTCTTGTTGCCGTCACCCATGACATACGGGAGATGGCCGAACCGAGGGACGAACGTGGTGATGCCGAGCTCGACCAGCGCCTCGTAGAGGGCGATCTGGCGGGGAGTGGACGAGAGGAGGTCCTCACCGCGCAGGACGTGGGTGATGCCCATCAGAGCATCGTCCAGCGGGTTCACGAAAGTGTAGAGAGGCACTCCGTTCGGTCGGACGACGACGAAGTCGCTGAACGATCCCGCCGGGAACGTGATCTCACCACGGACGAGGTCGTCGAAGCTGAGGTCGCGGTCGGGCACTCGCAACCGGAGTGCCGGCTGACGCCCCTCGGCTCGGAACGCCGCACGTTGTTCGTCGCTCAGCTCACGCTCGAAGTTGTCGTAACCCTGCTTGGGGTCGCGACCGTTGGCGATGTTGCGAGCTTCGATCTCCTCACCCGTGGCGAAGCTCTCGTAGAGAAGCCCCCGCTCGAGCAGCTGATCGATGACCCCGCGATAGATGTCGTGGCGCTGAGACTGACGGTAGGGGCCATGAGGCCCACCTGCGTCGATGCCCTCGTCCCAGTCGATGTTGAGCCAACGAAGCCCGTCGAGGATCTGATCGTAGCTCTCTTCGCTGTCTCGGGCCGCATCGGTGTCTTCGATGCGGAACACGAGCTTGCCACCCGCGTGCCGGGCGTAGGCCCAGTTGAAGAGGGCGGTGCGGATGAGGCCGACATGCGGCGTTCCGGTGGGCGAGGGGCAGAACCGCACGCGCACGTCGGTGCCGGTGGCGGTGGAGAAGGGAGCTGACATCGCTGACGATCTTACCGGGGTTGGTGGGTGGGTCAGTGTTAAACGCAGAAAGGCCCCTTCCGAAGAAGGGGCCTTTCTGGTGTTTCGTGTGCTGTTCGCACTAAAAGGAGTCCGGCGGTGTCCTACTCTCCCACAAGGTCCCCCTTGCAGT